>NZ_JAKMHX010000001.1 GCF_022048975.1 Sporosarcina cyprini
ACCTCATCATCTTTGAGGGATCTTACTTACCGAAGTAATGGGAAATCTCATCTCGAGGGGGGCTTCATGCTTAGATGCTTTCAGCATTTATCCCGTCCATACATAGCTACCCAGCGATGCCTTTGGCAAGACAACTGGTACACCAGCGGTATGTCCATCCCGGTCCTCTCGTACTAAGGACAGCTCCTCTCAAATTTCCTGCGCCCGCGACGGATAGGGACCGAACTGTCTCACGACGTTCTGAACCCAGCTCGCGTACCGCTTTAATGGGCGAACAGCCCAACCCTTGGGACCGACTACAGCCCCAGGATGCGATGAGCCGACATCGAGGTGCCAAACCTCCCCGTCGATGTGGACTCTTGGGGGAGATAAGCCTGTTATCCCCGGGGTAGCTTTTATCCGTTGAGCGATGGCCCTTCCATGCGGAACCACCGGATCACTAAGCCCGTCTTTCGACCCTGCTCGACTTGTAGGTCTCGCAGTCAAGCTCCCTTATGCCTTTGCACTCTACGAATGATGTCCAACCATTCTGAGGGAACCTTTGGGCGCCTCCGTTACACTTTAGGAGGCGACCGCCCCAGTCAAACTGTCCACCTGACACTGTCTCCTGCCCGGATTACGGGCACGGGTTAGAAGTCCAATACAGCCAGGGTAGTATCCCACCGACGCCTCCTCCGAAGCTGGCGCTCCGGGATCCAAGGCTCCTACCTATCCTGTACAGGCTGCACCGGAATTCAATATCAGGCTACAGTAAAGCTCCACGGGGTCTTTCCGTCCTGTCGCGGGTAATGCGCATCTTCACGCATATTATAATTTCACCGAGTCTCTCGTTGAGACAGTGCCCAGATCGTTACGCCTTTCGTGCGGGTCGGAACTTACCCGACAAGGAATTTCGCTACCTTAGGACCGTTATAGTTACGGCCGCCGTTTACTGGGGCTTCAATTCAAAGCTTCGCTTGCGCTGACCTCTCCTCTTAACCTTCCAGCACCGGGCAGGCGTCAGCCCCTATACGTCACCTTACGGTTTTGCAGAGACCTGTGTTTTTGCTAAACAGTCGCCTGGGCCTATTCACTGCGGCTCTCTCGGGCTATTCACCCTACCAGAGCACCCCTTCTCCCGAAGTTACGGGGTCATTTTGCCGAGTTCCTTAACGAGAGTTCTCTCGATCACCTTAGGATTCTCTCCTCGCCTACCTGTGTCGGTTTGCGGTACGGGCACCTCCCGCCTCGCTAGAGGCTTTTCTTGGCAGTGTGAAATCAGGGACTCCG
>NZ_JAKMHX010000006.1 GCF_022048975.1 Sporosarcina cyprini
AGAGTTCTTAATTGAACTCTTTTTTGTTTTGCAGCCTATATTGAATTATGGTATAAACAGTTTCCAGTTCCCTTCGGTTATTACTTGCATCTCTCCATCGATTACTTTGATGGCAGTTTGATCATCAATCGCATACGCGGGCCCCTGCATTCCGGCTGCCCACTTCTCTGCATTCGCCATTGTTGTTGTTATATGGCAGCATTTCGTGTTCCAGATGCGGAAACATTGCAAAGTCGACAAGACCCAATGTTTCATCACTACCGTTTGGCGGCTTCCAACCTACAAAGAATTCACCAATGCTAGGTCCCATCACCATGCTCCCTGCACTCAATCCCACATAAACTGCATTCAGCGACGGCAAGAGATCTGCCAAACCAGATTGACACATCCAGTGGCACAGATAGAGTGCGTCACCGCCAGAAACTAGTAGGACATCTGCCTCTTGGACACGTAGCACCCAATGCTTTTCGTCGATGCTAGGGAGTGCTGTAAGCTCCAGCACACCGACTGATTTCCAACCAAGCCCGACCATGGAATCAGATTTTCCAGTGATAAACTCTCAAACTTTATCCCCAGGGCCTACCCACGGATGTCCATACAGAGCGGTAGGGATGCAGAGAGCTTTAGACTCGGAAATCGGCTTGCCCAGCATGTCAACCAACGCATCATGATTGCTTTTCGTATTAATGCCGGCAGAAGTAAGTAGTAATTTCATATTTCAACTCCTTCTCTTTGTGTTCGATTGATGTATGTTAGTTAGATTCAATAAAAAAGAACGAAGTCCTTTATTCGGAATTCGTTCTTAAATTTAGCTATGGAACTACTTATATCTGTGTAGAATGTATGGGGCGTCACATAAAGATGCTGGTGAGTATATTCAAAGTGCATAGCTGAAATAGAATCAATCATTTCATAACCTAGATGATCCAGGATCAGTAAAACTGCCTCGCTATCATACAACCCACTTAAAGGTATTTATTGTTCTAGCCCTATAAACCTTAAAAAATTATTTTTCTAAAGGAATAATGTTTTAAATACTCTCTCATTCCATCAATATCTATCTCACTAGCAATATGCAGTTCATTTTGTATATCCTTTGGTAAGTAAGGGGAGAATTTCGAAAAGAAAAATTCCCGGTCTGTTGTATGTTTGATGAATGTTTCTGGAGTCCATTCTATCTTGTTCATTTCCTGTAACAGTCCTTCCAAATCAATGTTTCCATCAATTTTTATTCTCCCTGCCCCATCGACTGAATTAACAGCTACACCTAGCGAGCGTAAAGCCCATACTAAATTGCGAGTGATGGTTGTACCTGTATACGTTTCAAACACCATCTCCCCTTTTTCTTCCCATATGATTCTTTCTTTAGGTTTTACATTGTAATAATGATAGATGTTCCGCATATCTGCTAATGTAATATTTGCATTCTCATCAATGTAACCAATTTCTTCATGGGAACAGAGAAGTTCCATCATTTTCTCTCCAATACGTTTATGTATCTTTACCCCACCACCTGAATATTTCGGGGGTTTTCCGTTAACAGCTTTTTGTACATAAACTTTATTTTTATCAAAATCAATGTCTTTGACAGTCCAGAGTTTCCCTGCAAGGATAATGTTATCTCCAACATTCAACATCGATGTTTTATCCAAGGTTCCTATTTTTCGAAATCCTTCTAAAACCGTGAACTCTTCTGGTGTCATAAAAACTGCATAAAAGTCTTTGCTTCTAAGAATTCGCTCACCCTCGATACCTACGATTAATTCATTTTTACCTCTTATCTCCTCTAAGTGGTCATTTTCAATCATGTGGCGAATAACTTTTTCCACTCCCAGTTCGTCTAAATTATGGAAAATATGATTAGTTTTTAATTTGGATACCAATTTTTCAAACGTGATTCCGTTTGTTTCTTGGCAAATCGATAGGATTTGGTGAAACATGATGTCATATGGTTTCGGATACCCTTCCGCAGGTTCTATCCACTTTTCTAAAATAAGCTCCATAACGGCTAACGATTGAACTAAACTATCATCTTCCGTTGAATAAAGTTGCAACATCTGATTAGCGTTTCTTTTTCTTCCCGAACGCCCTAAACGTTGTTTTAAAGAGGAAACCGTAAATGTACTATCTACTTGAATAACAATATCTACATCTCCAATATCAATCCCAAGTTCTAAAGAACTAGTAGCTATTACAGTTTTCGGCAGCTTTGAATCTACCATTGTTTTTTCTACATATTCTCTTTCTTTTTTATCAATAGACGAATGGTGTGCATAATACGATTCACCAACATTATCTTTCTCTGCTAGTCTGTTTAAAAAGACTGTCGCTTCTTCTACTTCTCCTCTACTATTACAAAAAATAATGGCTTTTTGATTTTTAGTTAATTCTCGTATATCTTCAAACAATTCAACTGGCTTTTTACGGTCTTCACCTTTTTCAAAGTGCATAAGGTGATAAAGAAGTTCTTTGTCACTACCTTTCGCTTCGATGATTTCCACATTCTCTACGTTTTCGTAATTGACCCATTCTCTTACCAATTCAAAGTTATCGATGGTCGCCGACAACCCAACAATTCTTGCTCGTTCGTTAGTATAATCTTCAATGCGAGAGAGCAACGAACGTAGTTGTACACCTCTGGCTGTATTGATAAACGAATGAATCTCATCAATCACAATAAATTCCAGTCCATTAAATAGATGCCTAATGTGTTCCGTTCGATTGATAAACAGACTTTCTACAGATTCTGGCGTAATTTGTAGAATCCCAGAAGGTTTTTTGACAAACTTATTCTTATGACTTTGACCGACATCCCCATGCCACTTATGTACAGGAATATAGCTATGCTCACACAATCGTTCAATTCGATCAAATTGATTATTGATGAGGGCTTTTAATGGGGAAATGTACAATACTTTCAATTGGTCTTCTGCGTTATTCTCGATACAAGATATGATTGGCAAAAAAGCTGCTTCCGTTTTACCAGAAGCAGTTCCTGATGATACAATTACATCTTTGTTTGTTTTCATAATAATCGGTATAGTTTTATCTTGAATAGTGGTAAACTTATCCCATTTCATATCCCATATTTTTTTTTGCATTGATTTTGATAATAATTGAAACGAACTCATAAGGAAAAAACCCCCTACCCTTCGGTTCTCGAAAATCTAGAGTGAACATTTGATTCTGGTCGTTCCTCTCCTATTTCTTGCTCTCCAAACAACTTGACGCGATCGTAGTTTGGGTTTTGATGGAGTATATTTAATGCACCAATAAAATTCCTAATGACTTCCCCCACCGTTAAATTTTCTTCCGCACCCGGTCGAGCATACTCTTCTTGAATAAAGCGCATCACTTCATCATCTGTGATGTTAGTTTTATAACCATAATGAACTCCGTGAATATCCCTCAGTTTTTGCAGCAGAACAAATGTTTCGTCATACCTTAAGGGGATTAGATTAATAACAGGCTGTGATAAATCCCGAAATTCAGTTGTCTCAAAACGATTGGATTGTAACCTTCTTTTTAATGCCCCATAACTAAACAATCCGCGTCTCTCATCCTCTAGAAACTCCGGTGTGCCCCCAAGTGTAATATAGAGGCCTTCTATATTACCTTGAAGCGTATCATTGAAAATTTTTAAAATGGTTTCATAGTTCTTATCTCTTGTTTGCGGATGGGTTATTTTATATAAATTAATAGCTTCATCTAAGTTAATAACTAGTCCTGAATAACCAATTTGTTTTACGAACTGGGAAAGAACTTTAATGTATTCATAGTAATTGTCATCAGTAATGATATCTCGTACGCCTAGGTCAGCTCGAGCTTCCGTTTTGGTTTTGTATTCACCCCTTAGCCACCTAAGCGCACAACGTTGACGTTCACTATCATCTTCTACAAACCCCTTAAAATATAAAATTAAAATGCGCGCAAAATCATAGCCACCAATGAGATCATCCATTTTCGAAACCGTTTGTGTAATCTCTAGCTCTACATCTTTTACAAAATCAGGATTATCAAATTCTACAGCACCGTACCCCTTATCCTTGACGACCTTCATTTGGACTTCACCTATCCACCTATCTAATATAGTGGGTAAAGCCCCGCCATCCGGTACCGTTGACGTTGATAAATTTTTCATCAGCTCTGTATATAAGGCAACTCCTTTTCCTTCGCTTCCATAAAGTCGTCTCTCCGGGGTAAAGTCGGCCTTTGCCACAACAAACTTTTCATTAAAAGCGATTTGTTGAATCAAAGCTTGAATAAAACTTTTCCCACTTCCAAAAGGACCAATAAACAGTTTTGTAAATGAAGAACCTTTTTTAATGTTATCTAAATCATTTAGAATTTGTTTTGCTTCATCAGCTCGACCTACCATGATATATTGTAATCCTCTACTCGGCACAACTCCTCCTGAAAGAGAGTTAAGAATTGCAGAGGAATCTCTCTTTTTTATATTCATCATGCATACTCCTTTATCGATATTAGTACATTTTCATATTCCTCATAAATTACAATGGTATCCTCTTGATTTTCAAGAAGGTTATCTCCAAGATATTCACTAGCTTTTTCATTCAATTCGCTTAAAAACATTCCGAGCATAATACCTTGCTTCTTTACAAATTGATACGCTTCTTCTTGAGAAAATTGACCATCTACAAACTGTAACAAGAAGTCTTTTTCTATATCCGATAGAACCTCTAAAAACTCCTCTTCCCCTTCGACATCACCATCTGTACCCGCAAGTACAGAAAATACATCTACTTGAGAAGACTGGTTTTCAAGTATCTTCTGATTCGAATCGGTTTTCTCTACCTCTTCTTTCTCGGTTACCGGATTCTCCTCATTAGACGGTTCATTATCAGCCTCATGTTCCGCTTCACTTCTAGAGTTAATGATTTGTATCAACCCTTCGGTATCTGATTGTAATTTCGAAATCTTTTCTTTATCAAATTCGATTTGGAATTTCTTTGGTTCTTCCTGCCTTTCTTCTGGTGGGGGTGATGGAATTTCTCCACCCTGTTCAACTGCTTCTGATTGTTGGACCACCTTGAATCTTTTATTTGCATCTTTCGCTTTTTTTGTAAACAGTTCCATCATCATATCTTTTAACCCTTCGGGTAAGTACTCTTTCTCTACCTTGACTTCTCGTTTTTCACCATTCATTAATCGAGTAACATTTTCCGATAACTTGAATAAGGCAGTGACTTCATTAAATAAGTCCTCTGTCGGTTTTACCCTCTCTGTATAAACATGTATCGGATCATAATTTCTGTCAATTACAGCGGAACCAAATAAATGCCTGATTTCTCGCTCTTCTTTAGATTGAAACCAACGGTCAATCAACTGTATATCTTCTTTTTCATATATTTGTTTAAGTAGTAGAATGCTGTCTTTAAATACTTTATAAATTTTGTTCTTGTTCTTGGTGAAAAATACTGTTTCTCGATAGTTTTTCACATATGGTTTCCAAGAAGTAATTGATATTTTAGACAAGTCATTTTCTTTGTTCAGCATTTGTTGATACAAGGGAGGGACCTGTTTTCTTTCTGAAATCCACTCTTTTGCTAATTCTTGTTCCTTCACCTCATACAACATATCCGCTATCCATCGCTCAGAATAATTGATTAGTTTCGGAACTCTCTTTTTATATTCCTCATGTAATCTAACCATCATACTGATATTAAAGGCTGCATTTTGATTGAATGAGTAATTCATTAATTCATAAATAAATAAGATGATGTAACTTAAGTCTACATCCGGATAGTGTCCGTTTAATACTTGTTCTCTCCAATAAAAATACCATTTTCGTTGTTTAGTATTTAACTGATCAAACGTAGTCCAATAAGCATGCAAGGGGATTTCCGGGCACTCTTGTCCTTTCTCTTTCGCAAAGAGCAATGAGTCCTTTACAAAATTTGAATGCGAAAAGGTGAGTTCCATAAAAACACCGTTTTCAGAATGCGTTTTTTTCTTTAAATTCCTGATTTCGTTAATGCTTTCCAAAATGTCTTTTGGTGTTTGAATATGTTTATATTCAGGGAGTATAATATTATCCTCAATGTAAAACGACAAATTATTCTTCAAGACACTCTTTTGAGGAATCGACTCTTTTACTCTTTTAGTTTCTTTCTTTTTCTCTTGCCTTTGCTCGGCTTCAACAACATTTTTGATTTTGTTTGCACCTTCGCGATTAGAAAGTAGCTCATGCCACTTTTTGATAAAGAATATATCAATCCACCCTAAAAAAATCGGGATATAAGTCCAATAAAAGACAAGATACAAGATCCCTCTCATATACCTTTTGTAGTAAAATGCATGGATTCCGAGTCCGCCCAAAAAGATTGCAAGTAAATACCCTATCGTTTTGGATTTTGTGTTCAAAATATAGCAACCTCCTCTTTTCTCACATTCTCCTAAGTAAATACTTTTTTGGTGAATGTATATCTTTTGACCTATAATTAGAAGTTATTAAGTATACCATTAATATCTTAAATAAAGTTCCGGGCACCAAACAATTCAGAATCGCGTCAGTGCCGTATGCCGGTGTCTGGTACTCTAATTAAGTATTATTATCCAAATTTCCTTTTTGGCACCCAAATATCTGTATAACCATTTTCATAGGAATATGAATATAGCTGATTCAATTTATCAAAAGTATAATATTTCATATCTACTCTGTTATTTATAGCGTTATTACTAACAAGTACTCCATTTCGGTCGATTAGCATCTCCAAATAATTCTTATCTGCAAGTTTATCACTCTTTAACAGATTGCATGTCGCACATGAAATTACCAGGTTCCACAACTGATCTGATTGAACAAAACTCCAAGGAATAAAATGGTCAACATGTAATTGTTCCTTCTTCCTGATTTCCCGCTCACAATAAAAACAAGTCCCGTCAAAGAAAGATGAGAGTATCTGATAGAAGGAATCCAGTGAAGAGCGTTTCGAAACGTTTTCGACTTTTGTAAGAAGTGTCTGAGTATCACCTGCGTTATTAAACTTCTCCAAAAACACAGCAAGGTGATAATTCGATAAGTATTTCAGTACTCTTTGGTACCTTTGGAAAAAGGAATAGAAAGACGGGTTGAACCGAATTATTTCACTTTTGTTATCAAAATCATAGATGGTCCCCTGCGTGTCACCGTAAATTGCACCCATAACATTAATCTTACACTTTTGCTTTACCTTTTTAACAATGGACACTTGTATTTCTTCCGAGAGTCTATCGAATACTAAGCTGCTCGGTATTTGGTATTTCTCTTGAAAACCAATGAGTACAGTTTGGACTTCTGCTTTTTTATAGACCATATTGATTTGGTTTAGTCCATGATGGATAACTAAATTCCAATAGATTTTAGCAAAGCTGTAGAAGATCGTGTCATAATGCAACTCCAACTTTCCATTTGCGTTGTAGAGGTTTTCAATTAAGGATTTCATTAACACAAACTTATACGTTGTGGAGTTCTTGGATTTTGCAGAGAAGATATAATTGAAATGTCCCCAAATATCCTTGTCTGACATGTAGGTAGTTTTTATTTCGCCGACTTGTAGTTTATAACTCATCACAGACCTCGACTAGATAGATTTTCTTTTCAAACCTACCGCGATTCTTCGCTTTTTCCAACCGAACCTTTTCAATCTCATCAAATGTAGATACATGTATCCCTCCCAATGAATGAATTAGTTCTACTATGTCTGCCAACTCTTCGATTGCTTCCTCATCACTACCAGCGTTCAAGTATTCTTCTATCTCCTCTGATAGTTTCTTTCGTAATTCAACCTTATAATCTATTTCATCCAAGACTCTACAGCTATATGCACTTCCGCTGTTCTTGATAATTTCCGGAATCCGATTATGAACTAATTTATTGTAATTGGGCACCGTTACCACCCCTTAGATGATTTATACCTATTAGTATATCTCACTATGTTACATAAAAATATCAATTGCACATTCTGTCCTAAATCTCGCTGAGGTATTGGGAATATTCTCCATTTTTATGCAACCTTTATAGTTTTCAGTGAAAAGGTCGAAGTCAAAGTCAATCCGCCAACACGTACAACTGAGATGAAAACAGGTTCAATGATTTTGGTGTTTATCGTCTTTATTGCAGTCGGCGCCCGTTAGTTTCAGGAGGACTGGCGAATATATTAACTTCTGTTGAACTCCCTGCCGCAATTTTCTTCAGCAAGAATTATCTGAGTTGAAACCATCTCTTCTGTTCAGTGGTTAGGAATTCTTTTATAGACACCACAAGAATCCTTTATCTCCGCATTTTACCGTTTATTTATCAATTACATATCTATATTGTTACAAAACGCTATTAACACGAAAAGGGGGTATATAATAGCAGCATATTTTTTTAGAGGTGTATATTGATGAAGAAAAAACGGATAACGTGGGTGGAAATTATGAAAGGATTCTTAATGATCCTTGTCGTTATCGGGCATTATCCAGGAGAGCTCGACTTTCCACTCGCGAAATATATTTATTGGTTTCATATGCCTGCATTTTTCATATTAAGCGGATTGTTCTTTAAGCCGGTTTTAGATAAAAAGGATATAAAGCCCACGATTCACAAGCGTTTCATGCAATTAATCATCCCTTACCTATTTTTCCTTGCTAGTATTACACTAGTCCGTTATGGAATGGAGATTTTTTCTGGCAATTGGAATTTTGAATGGTATCTTAATGACTTATGGACACTTGCCATAGGGGGGCGTTTTATTCGAGGAGCATATGGTGTTTTCTGGTTTGTGACGACATTATTCTTCACGTATTTATTATTCATGTTGTTGACAACCTACTTCAATCGAATGAAACAGTTTATAATCCTAGGTCTCTTTTATGTTTTCGCACATTTTGAGAGCATCATCGCTATGAAAGTCATCGGCGGCAAGCCCTCCGAAGCAGCGCAATCGATTCCAATGATTTGGAACATCGATGTTGTGCTGATGGCAATCGTCTATTTTGCAATCGGGTATTATTTCAAAGATCTGTTGATGGATATTTCAAAACGATGGATGAGTACAGCTGTGTTCCTGAGTGCGACGGCGTTATTGCTCGATCGCTTCAATATCATCGATTATCATTTGAGTATGAAATTCTTACGGTATGACCATTTTATATTGGATTTGGTCATTCCCTTATCATTTACAGTCGTATTAGTAGGATGCTTCCAGTTGCTCGCAGCAAAACTGTCACTCAACTGGCTTAAAAAAATAGAAAATCACTCGCTTTCCATTATGTATTTGCATATATTTGCAGATATTATTTTAAATGATTATTTCACGTACGGGCTTATTGGTTACACAACGATTGGGATATTCATTCCTATCATTGTTTCAATTTTAATAAAGAAATTGCTACCTAACGGGAAGATTCTGCTTGGCGGATTTTCAATCAAGAAAGAAAAGACAGCTATTCCGACGTAAAAAAATGCTGGACCTCATCTCTGAGGTTCAGCATTTTTTTATATTTATTTTATTTAGAGCGAAGCCTATCGACCCAAACTTCATACCCTTTTCCATTTATATGAAGCCCATCAACTGTGAACTGCTTATCCAGTTGCCCGTTTTTATCAATAAAACTCGAATACAGATCGATATACTTAATTCCCTTATCTTTCGCTATCTGTTGCAAAATACTATTAAATTGCTTCACTTTGTCATTTGTCACTTCATTCCCTAATATCCCGTTATTCACAGGTAGGATTGATTGAATAGCAAGCCTTGTATCTTTTCCTTCAAACGAATCCACGATTTTCTCGACGTTACTTTTAAATACTTCGGCTTCTGTTCCATAACGGATATCATTGACACCAATCATCAGATACGCCTCTTTGGGGTTGCGGTCCACTATTTCCTGTATCCGATTCAATACACCTTCTGTCGCATCATTCCGAATTCCTCGATTTAGCACAACTTCACCTGGAAAGTATTCTTGGAATTCTCCGTAATCGGAAATACTGTCACCAATGAACACTTTATCTACATTACTAATTGACGAATGTTCAAAGACGCTTTTTTTCGTAAGGTAATAGGCGTAATCCTTCTTAGGAGAAGGTGTTGACTGCTTTTTTGTTTTAACATATTCAAATCCACCGTTATTTTTCACCACATAGCTTCCTGTTCCTAACAACACTACATTTAAAAGTAATGAAATTATTAATATTATATAAACCTTTTCCAACATAAACACTCCTATTTCTAATTGGCTCTGGGATGCTATTCCCGCTGAGTTGCCGAACAAAACGCAAAGTTCGCTACGTCCTGTTGCAATGCCTTATTTCCATGCCTCCTGCAAGCCCCAACCACCGGGCTTTTTCGAAGCAATAGCGCTTCATTATGAAAGGCATGCCTCGAAATACCCGAAACAGCCCATTTTCACTTGTCATGGCAGCAGCATATCATTCACTACCCTATTAAAATTCAACTATAACATGGCTTATTTTTTCGAACTTTAGCATTTGTCTTAAGGAAACTCTATGTATTGATCTGGCTCTGTATCGTCCCCACGGGATGCCATGCTTTCAGAAAACTTTGCCAGTGTACTTTTGGTTGTTTCATACTCCCTTTTAGTTTCTCCCCAGTTAACCATGCTGCATGCATCAACACCACCTCCGAAATTCAATATAAAAAAGGTACTCCGTCGAGTACCTTCAAATTAACATTATAAAAGCAATTATTGCATTGGCATATCAACAATCCCATTACCGTTTTGAGCTGTATAATTTCCCTCTATGCATCATTTGTCTGTTTTTCGGCAGTCGAGCAACGGCTTCCGCGCTGCAGCTTGCATCTAAAAACACAAAACTTGCCTCATCCCCAACCATTGGCCACACTTGCTTACCTTCACCATTCAAAGGCGTTACACCTTGCGTAATTAAACTTACACTTTCGCGTAATGAACGTTCGCTGGATTTCCCTGTATAGTCACAGAAGTTATGCACCTTCTCCAAAACATCTCCAGGCACATAAGGGCTCCAAGAATCATAAAAACCGTCGCAGCCTAATGCCACGCTAACGCCTTCCGCTCTCATGATATCTATAGGAATGAGTTGAGAATTTATAGAAATAGGGATAGTAGACATAATTTCCACCTGATGCTCACTTAATTTCTTTGCAAATCGCTTTTGCATAGGAGGCGTCAATGCACTTAAACCAAACGCATGACTAAAAGCAGTGGCTCCCTTATAATCTTGTTCTTTCACCATGTCCAACCATTTATCCATTGTATAGTAGCCGACTTGTCCTCTGTCATGCAGATGCATGTCGACATCCACGTTATACTCCTTCGCAATATCCATCGTGACTTGCAAGGATTTTTCGATGTCTTTGTCAATGCCTGCCGGGTCTAGCCCTCCTAAGATTGTGGCACCAGATTCCAGTGCTTTTCTTAATAAGCCAGGCATTTCTTCATGGGCCAGCAAGCCATGTTGAGGAAACGCGACAATTTCATAGGTTACATATTGTTCATAAGCTTTCAATGCTTTCTTAACACCTTCTAAATTTTTCAGTTTAATGAAGGGATCAATATTCACATGTGTTCGAATATGGTTCACACCATTACTCAAGTGCAATTCAATCATAGCAGATGCTCTTTGTTCCACTGTTTCAGCAAGTTCCTCTAACTCTGCTGCTTCAAGTGCCAATCTCTCGGATAAGTTTTTCACAGGACGACAAGCCCGCCATCCTAGCGATAAATACGTCTTGTCCAAATGATTATGCATTTCTTTAAAGGCAGGAAGTGCTAACTTCCCTTCCATATCAATGGCATCTGCCTCCGGGACATTTTCAGTTGCGGGAACAATCGCCTCAATGACGCCTTCTTTTGCAACCTGAATATGAAATAAATCGGTAATGGTTTGAATGCCGCCATCATCATATGTTGTTTCACCAATTTCCAGACGAACGTTTCGCAGCCATGTACTCATCGGAACTCCCCCTTTAGCTCTATCTCTTCTTCATGAATGACGTTCCCTTTTGAAATCACTGTTGAAATAGGGCATTGTCTCGCAATCAGATGTGCAGAGCTGACTGCATCCACGAGTAACGCATCGGCCGCGTCTCCAACCTTTGGCCATTGTTGCTCTCCTTTTTCATCTAACGGTGTTATTCCGCCTGTCGCATATTTTAATGACTTTCCAATATGCCACTCATCTATGTAGCCAAAACGTTGGATAAAATGATTTAATTTCTGGATCGTATCGCCGCTGCCAAAAGGAGACCAGTGATCAATCAGGCTATCATGCCCAAAAGAAACTTTTACACCCCGGTCATACATATATTTCACAGGAATTGTAATAGGACCTGCACCAATAGGAACCGTTGTTGTCACGCCGACATCATTCGCAGCCATCCGTTCTATAAGATTGTCTAACGTTTGTTGTGGCAAATCTGCAAATGCGAATGCGTGACTAATGGTGACCTCATTAGTAAAAGATCTTTGTTCAATTTCATTCAGAATTTGTTGGATTTCAAATTCCCCTAATGTGTTTCGATCATGCAAATGAATGTCAATTCCTACATCATATTTTTCTGCTAATTGAAAAGTTGTTCTAATAACTTCCCCACTATTGCGGTCCATAGAAGCAGGGTCCACCCCACCGATATGAGTTGCACCCATCTGCAATGCTTTTTCAAGGATTGTTAAAAACTCTGGTCCATTGCGTAATACACCATGTTGCGGGAAAGCAACGATTTCATACGTGATTTGGTCTTCATAACTTTCGAGAACACGTTTCGTTATTTCCATATGTTTCGTTTCAATTTGCGGGTCCACATTTACATGTGTACGAATATGCGTATGTCCGTTTTTAATATAATGCCGCACCATTGCATGCGCTCTCTCTTCAGCCATATCCAATTGCTTAGGCAATAAAGTCGCTTCTTCCTTTAAACGAGTAAAAATTCCTTCTGTAGCTGGATTCGGCGCTTTCCACTCACCACCGAAATAAGTTTTATCAATATGGGTATGCATTTCTCTAAACGATGGAACAAGCAGTTGGCGCTTTGCATCTACCACTACAGCACTCTCTGCATCGATCGCTTTAGCTATCTCAATAAATTTGCCCTCTTCCATTAAGACATCAAATATGTTCGTATCTGTAGCTGTGACAAACGTTTGGTCATACAAATAGCCTGTCTCCAAACGCACATTCTTTACTAGTAATGTCAAAAGAATCTCTCCCCTTTTTAATCTTCTTTTAGTATGTAAATAAAAAGAGCAATAATAGTTTTATACGGAGTGACATCCTCAAGTCCCATTGTTTTACTCTTCCATTTTGCTAACTGCCTTTCAACATATGCCAGAGAAGGTTGGTGTCACAATTACGCACCCGCTTCTTTCAATATCTGTTGAATTTCCTTATAGCCGCGTCGTTCCGCATGATCTAGAGGGGTAACCCCATCTCTATCGGCAATATTGACGTCTGCCCCATGATCAACTAGCAGTTGCACAATCTTTTGATGCCTTTCTCCGCCGTCTCCCAAGATAACCGCTTCCAATAGCGCAGTCCAATGCAAATTATTAATATGGTTTACGTTTGTATCCGAGTTTGTTACTAGCTCCTCGACAACTTCCACATGTCCGCGTTCTGAAGCCGGAATTATTGCTATTCCACCATACCGATTTGTTAAGGTCGTATCCGCACCTGCTTGGACAGCAAGCTGAACGATTTCAAGGTATCCGGCTGCTCCAGCATATAAAAGTACATTATCCAAATTATGATTTCGAATATTTATATCTGCCCCATGTTCAATCAGTGTCTTAACCAGATCTACGTTGTTTTTCTGCGTTGCAACCATTACTGCTGTATTTCCTTGATGATCTATCGCGTTAATAGTTGCTCCCTCTTCTAATAACTCTATAACTGTTTCTATGTCCCCTTCTGCTGCGGCAGTAATTAACCGATTTTCCAAATGGGTCCCCTCCTTTTTTTCTACCTGTACTGCTGAACTTTCCTTGGATTCTGGCGCTGCGGTGCATGCAGTGAGCATCACTACAAGCAAACTAATACTAATTCCTCTCTGCCTCAACATGTTCTGTACCCCCAATATTCATGTTATCACAAGGACAAACATTCGAAAAATATCAATAATACTAGTTTTACTTCTACTTCAAAGAGCGAGATAGTCAGCGTTAGAACATCTATCTCCCCGCAATAAAAAAGTCCCTCTGACGATGATCAGAGGGATTAGGAAAAAATGCAACATATTAAACTTTTTATTGTTACGGTGTATTACACCAATTCACTGCACCGTATACCCGCCATCCAAAACAACCGCCTGGCCGGTAATCCCTTTGGCGCTGTCGCTTGCTAAATATAGGGTGAGGTCTGCAATTTCCTTCACATCAAGTAATCTCTTTTGTGGAACTAATGGATAAATGACTTCGTCTAATACGGATTCTAGCGGAACACCGCGTACCGCTGCCAAGTCTTCTAACTGATTCCGGACGAGAGGTGTATCTACATACCCGGGACAAATAGCGTTAACCGTAATCCCGTCTGTTGCGGTTTCAAGTGCAGCCACTTTGGTCAGACCGATGACCCCATGTTTGGAGGAGTTGTAGGCAGCCTTTCCGGCAAAGCCGACCAGTCCGTTAATGGAAGCCATATTTAGTATCCTGCCGAATTTCTGTTTTCTCATATGAGGCAAAACCAATTTTGTTGCAATAAACGGTGCAGTCAGCATGATTTTCACGAGCAGCTCGAACTTCTCGGTCGGAAAATCCTCGAGCATCGCGACATGCTGCAAGCCCGCATTGTTGATCAAAATATCGATTCTGCCAAACTGCTCGATCGACGCATCAATCGCTCGCTGAATGTCCAGCTCATCCGTCACATCACACTTCAGACCGATTGCCCGGCTTCCTAAATCTGCTGCAGCTTCTCGCACCTTTTCTTCATTTAAATCTGTTAGAACGACAAGCGCGCCTTCTTCATAAAAAGCTTTGGATATTTCATAACCAATTCCTTGCGCTGCGCCTGTAATAAAAAGCACTCTATCTTTCACCAAAATAACTCCTCCTTCGACGGGACAACAATCTGAACACTCAATTCATTTAAATACCGAGACCAAGTGAGAACAAGATGATGGCAATAATGACGCCGATGACCGGAACAATAACTGTTATGGCCCCCATCGCACCATAGGCGGCACGGTGCGTTTCACCTGCAATCGATTGGATCGTCGTCACGACATACCCATTATGCGGCAAGGAATCGAGTGCACCAGATGAAATAGCAACGACACGGTGGAGCGCTTCGGCATTCACACCCATATCCATATAATGCGGAGCTATGAGCGGTAACGCAATGGCTTGGCCGCCAGATGCCGATCCCGTCATCCCAGCAATCACAGATACGGCAATCGCAGCACCAATTAGCGGAGACCCAGGAATATTCGTCATAATATCGACTGCACTTTGGAACGCAGGAACCGCTTTCGCCACGCCTCCAAAACCAACTACTGCCGCTGTGTTCCCAATCGCAATAATTGCACCGAGCGTCCCTGCGGAAATAGCTGCCCCATAATTCTTCGAATATTTTCTGCCTACGAAATACGTGGCGATAATGCCTCCCAAGAGTGCAACAATTAATGCAGACTGCGCTAACTTATCATGGAAGATGAATGAAATAATGAGCACGATTGCTAGTGGAATCATGGACAGAAAAGGATTTGGCAGCGGGCGGGACGTATCAAATGCCGGATCTGTCGCACGGCCTTCAAAGCGTTCCCCTTTGTTCACAGCTTTTGTAATCATCCGCTTCAGCCACCAATAGCCGAAGAATGCCATGAATAAGCCAACAATGATGCTCACTTCCCACCCTGCATATGCATTGGTGCCTAAGTATTCGATCGGAATCCAGTTCTGAATTTCAGGTGATCCGGCAGAAGTCATCGTAAACGTAACTGAACCTAATGCCAATGTGGCAGGGATAAATCGCCTCGGCAAATTCGCTTGCTTAAACAAAGAAATCGCCATCGGATAAACAGAGAAAGCCACTACGAATAGACTGACACCCCCGTAAGTCAGGATAGCACAGGCAAGGACAATTGCCAGAACGGCATACTTCATCCCTAGCTTCTCGACAGTCCATTTGGCAACCGCATCCGCCGCCCCGCTGTCTTCCATCACTTTCCCGAATACCGCTCCGAGAAGGAACATCAAATACCATGACATGATGAAGCTCGTGAATCCGCTCATATAGCTCGTTACGAAATTCGCTTCCCCTTCAGCGGCAAGCTGGGGAAACAGGGACATCCCGCTCGTCAATGCGACAAACAATGCTGAAATCGGTCCAGCAATTAATATATTCATACCCCTCATAGTCAAAAAGATTAACAGAGCCAATCCTCCGACTAACCCAATCATTCCCAATATGCCCATTCATATACCCCCATTTAATTTCTAGATAGAAACCTGTTCTCTCGCATTCGTCACGATCAAATCTGCTTCTGTCGAGTCGATGACATCTTGCACGGAATACCCTTCAAAGACCTCTTTCAACTCTAGTCCAGCTTGCGTCACTTCAATCAATGCACGTTCCGTAATAATGACATGCACGACCCCTTTGCCTGTCAGCGGCAACGTACATTCCTTTTTTATTTTCGGCGAGCCATCCTTTGCTACATGATCCATAACGACAATGATTTTCTTTGCGCCATGAACAAGATCCATCGCTCCGCCCATTCCCTTAATCATCTTTCCCGGGATCATCCAGTTGGCAAGATCCCCTTTCTCTGAAACTTCCATCGCCCCTAATATCGCAACATCAATATGGCCGCCCCGAATCATGCCAAATGATTCAGCACTGGAAAAGAAAGCCGCGCCCGGAATGGTCGTAATGGTCTCTTTCCCTGCATTGATCAATTCCGGATCAACTTCGTCTGCACTAGGATAAGGCCCGATTCCAAGCAAGCCGTTTTCCGACTGTAGAATGACTGTTTTGCTTTCTGAAATGAAGTTTGCGACGAGCGTCGGCATACCAATTCCCAAATTGACATAGTCCCCATGTCGAATTTCCTGTTCAGCCCGCTTTGCAATCTTCTCTCTACCTGTTAACTCCTTCATGCTCCCACTCCCTATCTCTATGAGGATCTGTTTACCAGCCGCTCAATCCTTTTTTCTTGCTCCGCTTGCAGAATCGCTTGCACGTAGATGCTTGGTGTATGCACTTCAGCAGAATGTATCATTCCCGTCTCTACAATCTCTTCTACTTCAGCGATCGTAAATCTGCCCGCTGCCGCCATCATCGGATTGAAGTTCTGAGCGGTTTTGTGATAGACGAGATTTCCCAAACGGTCAGATTTTGCTGCTCTTACTAAGGCGTAATCAGCATGCAATGCTTCTTCCAGCACATATTGTTTACCGTTGAACATCCTCGTCTCTTTTCCTTCCGCGATTACCGTTCCTACACCCGCCGGCGTGAAAAACGCAGGAATTCCGGCACCACCCGCTCGGATTTTCTCCGCTAATGTGCCTTGCGGCGTTAGCTCTACCTCGATTTCTCCGGATAGCACTTGTCTTTCAAACTCTTTATTCTCACCAACATAAGATCCGATCATTTTCTTGATTTGCCTGTTCTTCAATAAAAGCCCTAATCCCCAATCATCCACACCGCAATTATTCGAAATGATGGTCAGATCAGTAACGCCCGATTCAACAAGTGCGAGGATCAGCTGCTCGGGAATGCCGACTAAACCGAATCCACCTACCATGACTGAAGAACCATTTTGTATGGAATGAACTGCTTCTATGGCAGAATCATAAATCGTTTTCACATCCTCTTCTCCCCTCATTTTTGTCTAATTTATTAACGATAAAGCGCTTTCATTCATTTAAACAGATAAAAAAAATAAATGCAAACCCACTTATATCAGGGTTTGCACGCTTTTTAGAGAGTAACCAGTCCGGTTTTCCGGACAAATTATAGAGTATACGTTAAAACACAATTGATCATAGTCCGGAAATCCGGAACCAATTCCGGATTTCCGGAAAATAGTTCATAACTCATATTTTTTCAACTTTTCATATAATGTACTTTTGCTTAATCCAAGTATGATCGCAGCATCCTTTTTATTCGGGAATTGCTGCAATGTATCCTTCAATATTTTTTCCTCCAGTTCTTCAAGAGATTCCGCAAGCGTCCTCGAACTTGGAGTATAGTAGGCATTCCGCTGCTTCACTTGTGGCGGTAACGCATCCGGATAAATGATGTTGCCGCTCGTTAAATAGACTGCCGCTTGGATGACACTTTGCAGTTCACGTATATTGCCGGGCCAATGATAACTAGTCAGATAATCCATCGTTTCCTTGGCAAGTACGAGACTCCTCTTCCCTGCTTTAACAATCGCCTGGTGAAACATGTAACTTGTAATCTCCGAGAAGTCCTCCATTCTCTCTCGCAAGGGCGGCACATGCAAAGTGATAGCCTGAATCCGGTAAAAGAGATCCTCACGGAAATGCTCAGACTGGATCAGGTCCGTCAGCGGCTGGTTGGCCGCTCCGATCACACGAACATTGACCTTGTCTGTTTGATGTGAATTTGAGGATTGTAACTCACCGGTATTGAGCAGACGCAGAAGTTTCACTTGCACGGGAAGGGGCAAGCTGCCGATGTCATCTAAAAACAACGTCCCGCCATCCGCCATGTGGATCCTGCCCTTCACTTCTGGAGAAGTCGACGTTTTCCCCCGTCCAAACAGCTCCACTTCAAGCAAATCGGGAGGAATGGCAGCACAATTCACTTTGATCAACGGCTTATCCGACCGATCGGACAAGTGATGGATACTATGAGCAAACATTTCCTTCCCTGTGCCGCTCTCCCCTTGGATTAAGACAGGCAAATCGCTCGGCGCGATCATTTGAATCGTCTTTTTTATCGACCGGATCGCCTGAGAAGACCCTTTAATATCGCTAATCCGGTAAGACGTTTCTTCTGAGGACAAGGAAGTAATATTGATTTTCTCCAGCGTCTGCTTCACATTAGAACTCAAATGATGCCAATCATGCAAATCTCGAAACACAACACTCCCAAAAGCTCCGACAATCGTGCCATCTACTTTGATTGGTATCCGGTTGGCAAGCATATAGGTTCCTTTAATAAAGTGAGGCGATGCAATATGTTCCTCCCCCGACTGAACCACCTCATGCATACGCGTATTTTCAATGACTTCATCTACCGGTTTGCCAATGGCCTCTTCCCGATCAACCTCCAGAAACTTGCAGTAGTTTTCATTTATGTACAAAATCCTCGCATTCTGATCGACAACCACAAACCATTGAAACGCGTTCTCTAAAATCTGCATCAACACATACTCAGGTACATTCATTGTCCACCGTTCCAAACTACCACTCCCCCAGTTCACGCTTGTCTATTTATTATCAGTATAGCAAATAGAAGTGCGGGTACGAGATGAAGCAGAGCCAGCAGGCAAAAAAAAGGATGCTTATTATTTGATTATTAATAAGCATCCTCTGATTCTTCAATTGATTCCAGCAAGCGAGACACGTTATAGGCACGCCCTGCTTACTTCATTGTTCGTTAGACGAATCCATAACCCGTAAATAATTCCCCGAGTTATCCTTGCATACCGCATAACGCCCGGGCGGAATATCGCTTGGCCCCTTAATAAAATCCAGTTTATCTTGATTCTCCTCGTAAAAGCGATCGACACTGTCTACGAGGAACATACCGCCTGCTGCCAGCTCCAATTCATCTTCATCAAGTAATAGTTGAACATCTGAACCTGGCAAACGCAGTGCTGCGGTGTGCTCTCCTTCGCGCCATGCTTCTTCAAAACCAAGCATATCCCGATAATACGCAAGGGACTCCTTTAGGTTTGCTACCGGGTGATACAAAAACACGAACTTCATACCCTTCTCTCCTTTTCATTGTATTCCGTAACTTAATTATGTAAAACATAAGCTGATTATGTATATCGTAATTTATTTACTCAAAACTGTCAATGTGCTACAATTCTAACTATGAAAGAGTGGATACCAATACCAGGCACAAATAAAGATACATTGATTAAAGTAGCACTAGAGGAATTTTGTTTACACGGATACCAGGAAGTTAATATTACGGAGCTCGCCAAAAAAGCGGACATGACAACTGGAGCGATTTATCATCATTTCGGCTCAAAGGCAAACTTGTATGAAGTGATTCGGACGGAGATGGAGCAAAGAGTCATTGATAGAATGGAGGGAGCCGCTTCTTTATTTACAGAGCCAGAAGAGGCTTTGCGGGCTGCTTTGTTGACGGGGATTGACGCAGCGGTGAAGTTTAACATCTGCAAATTGCTCAGCGAAGAACTGCCGTACGAAAAAGAAGATCCGATCGAAGGATTCTTTTCGAATCTTTCCATAACACATCAAGAATTGCCGATTGATATTATATTGATTTCATCCTGGCGGTCTATTTTGAAAGGCATCTCAACAAATCAGCTATCTGTTAGTCAGGGGAAAGAACTGATTAAGTGGATATTTAAATGAAAACAGCAGCCTCCTTTATTGGAGTGCTGCTGTTTTCATTGTGTAAAAACGCATAGGCTTTCCATGGAAACCTATTCCTCATTTTCCTCATGCACCTCATTCACTTCCAGCGCAATCGTAATGGTCACTGTCGTCCCCTGGTCTTCGGCAGACGAGATATGAATGCCAAAGGAATCGCCATAATACAATTTCACTCGCTGGTCGACATTGCTAATTCCTACCCCGCCCAGTTTCACATGTTGTTTGGATTCTTTATTCTGCAGTCGATTTACATCAAAACCTGCTCCATTGTCTTTCACTGTGAAAACAATCCGATCTCCAATTTTTTCAGCATGGATTTCAATCTTGCCTTGTCTCTGGATCCCTCGAATCCCATGATACAGGGCATTTTCCACGATCGGCTGCAAAATAATCTTAGGCATTCGGACCTTGGCTAAGGAGTCATTACTTGTTATGGAATAGTCGAGCATGTCACCATACCGTTCCTTTTGAATGAACAAATACTGTTTCACATGCTCCAGCTCATTTTCAACAGTAGTGAGTTCATTTCCCCCACTTAGGGAAAGGCGGAAAAATTGTGCTAATGCCTTTGTAATCTCGATGACTTTCTCGCTGTTATTAAACTCCGCCATCCACACAATCGTATCGAGCGTATTGTATAGAAAGTGCGGATTAATTTGACTGTGAAGCGTCTTAATCTCGGAGGTACGCAAATGCTTTTCTTTTTCGGTAATTTCCTGCATTAGCTTTTTAATTTTGTCGATCATCCCGTTAAAATGATTAGCAAGGCTTTGGGCTTCATAACAGCCATTTTCATCGATTTTCACTTTCTTGAGACCATGCTCAATTTCCTGCATTGCCTGTTCTAATTGTTGAAACGGCTTCGTAATTCTGCCCGCAAAAATAAACACACTTGTAGCCGCAACGGATAAGAGAACTAAACCGATGACGAGGAATATTTCAAGGAGCTGCCGCTTGATGGCATGTAAACTGTCTTGTGACGATACGCCGACAAGTGTCCAGTCTGCGTTCTTTAAGTGATAGAGTTGCGTAAGTGTATGTTCAGCTGCATCGTACTGATTCTTATTCGCTACAATTTGCTGCAGTTCTTGTTGTTTGCGGGGATCCCTGAAGTACGAAGTGTCCGCATGGTACACGACTTCCCCTTTATCATTGAGAATAAAAGAAAATCCCCGATCCCCCAATTCTCCATTTGTTAGATAATCTTCGATGACTTTATACTTGATATCGATAAGCAATACTCCGATATTTTCGCCTTGCTGATTTTTGATTTCACGGCTAATGGAGATGACCCAGTTGTCCTTATCCATGGAAAACTGCTGCATCCTCGCTGAAGTGAGCACCGGCATATTTCCACTATTAATGGCCGATTGATACCACGCCTCTTTCATCATATCGCCAGACATACTCATCGTCAGATTGCGTTCGTTTGATAAAATCCGACCATTCTTACTCACCATAATGACTGATTGGATATAAGGATCCGATGCAATAGTTGTATCAATCGTTGTTAATAGCTTCTGCCGCGTTGCATCATCTCGCTCGGTACTCGAAAAGTAATCTACCAGCTGCGGGTTTTCCGCAAGCAGACTGGAAACCGCCTTCAGCCTGTCTATATAGAGTTCAATATACATCCCGCTTTTATTGACAGCTGTTTTGGTTGTTGAAACCGATTCGCTTTGTACCAAGGAAGAAATACTGAGATACAAGATCGAGCCGATGAGAAAAAAAATCAGGACACTTGCAATAAAATAATGCAAGGCAATTTGGACGCGTAATTTTTTTATAGCTCTGCCTTTCCTCATCTTTATTCCCTCGCTTTATCTTTAAACTGATTAGGGGAACAGTTAAATCGCTTCTTGAAGGCAGCGCTAAAATAATTTGGATCTTCAAAGCCAATCGCCTTTGCGACTTCATAGTTTTTCATATTCGTACTTAACAACAAGATTTTTGCCCGATCCAATCGTGTCGACAACATATATTCCTGGAAAGGGATGCCGAACAATCGCTTAAAAAGGCTGCTGAGATAAGTGGGGTTAAGTGCCATCCGCTCTGCTAAGTATTGGAGAGAAAATTCGACATTCGAGATATTTGCTTCAATCTCCTGCTGTATTTTCACCTTATATCCTTCATCCTTGGAATTAGCCGTGCTGCTTATGACATGATCGACCAATTTCGCAAGTTGCTGCTGACCATGCGACTCCTGCAGTTTTTCAATGAGCTTGACCAGCACTTCATGGATATCATGTTTGGAAACGGGCTTCAGAATATAATCATCGATGCCCGCCTTCAACGCCGTCACTGCGTAATCAAAATAATCATAGCCGGTGATAATGGCAATTTTCAAATCCGGTTTGATTGCTTTTGCCGCAATTGAAAAATCCAGGCCGTTCATTTTTGGCATATTGATGTCGACTAACACAAGATCCGGCAGCTGCTTCTTGACGATTTCAAGTGCTTGTTCACCGTCATACGCTTCGTAAACTTCCTTAATGGAGAGGGCTTCAAAGTCCACGAACGTGCGAATCCCTTTTATTAAAATCGGCTCATCATCTACGACTAGTAATTTATACATTTTTACCACCTTCTTTGTCGTCATACAGCAAAAAAGGTGGAAACATCCACCTTTCTTTCCCTTACTATTTATTTTACAAGATGTTGTAAATAACCATAACCTTCTTTTTCTAAATCTGCTTTTGGAATAAACTTAATGGCAGCACTGTTAATGCAATAGCGCAGTCCGCCTTTATCCGCCGGCCCATCTTC
This sequence comes from Sporosarcina cyprini, assembly GCF_022048975.1. Taxonomy (GTDB): domain Bacteria; phylum Bacillota; class Bacilli; order Bacillales_A; family Planococcaceae; genus Sporosarcina; species Sporosarcina cyprini. Next base: position 23,302 of record NZ_JAKMHX010000006.1, read on the forward strand.
GAACACATGGCCCAAGTGGCTATCGCCTGTCCGGCTTCGAACCTCCGTACGTACCATGTTAAAGCTTCGATCTTCCTTCGTCGTGATGACTTCAGGCGCAATTGGCTTCGTGAAACTTGGCCATCCACAGCCTGAATCGTATTTATCTGCAGAAGAGAAAAGTGGTTCTCCCGTTACGACATCTACATAGAGACCCGGTTCTTCATTGTCCCAGTACTCGTTGGAGAATGCAAATTCTGTGTCATTTCCTTGCGTCACTTTGTATTGAATATCTGTCAGCTTCTTTTTAATCTCTTGATCACTTGGCTTTGGATACAATGCAGGATCGACCAATTGAGGGACGTCCTGATCTTCCAGCGAATCAAAACTTACATGGCAATATCCGTCCGGATTCTTTTCCAAATAATCTTGGTGATATTCTTCAGCAAGATAGAAGTTCCGTAGCGGCTCAACTTCTGTCACAATCGGTTCATCATACTTCTTCTGTTCCTTCGCAACTATCTTTTCAATAATCGCTTTGTCTGCTTCATCTTTGAAATAAATTCCGGTGCGGTATTGTTCGCCACGATCGTTTCCTTGTTTATTCACGCTGGTCGGGTCAATAATTGTAAAATAATACGAAAGCAGTTTTTCCAGATCTACACGCTCGGGATCGTACAGCACATGCACCGTCTCCGCATGGCCAGTGTTGTTGTACACAACCTCTTCATACGTCGGATTTTCCGTATTGCCATTCGCATAGCCGGACGTCACATCGGCTACACCATAAATACGTGCCATATAGGCTTCGACACCCCAGAAGCAACCTCCCGCTAACCAAATCTCTTTCAACTTCGTATCGTCAAATGTCAAATTGAGATTCGGATTTTCAGGATATTTCGAAGAAGTTTTACTTTCCTTCTCCACTGTTCCGCTAATTGTATTCGCTCCCATTGCCGAACAGCCCGCAAGCAGCAAGATCCCCATAACGAAAACGAGCATACTTTTCTTCACAGAAAACCATCCACCTTTCTCTTAGTCCATTTCTTCAAACGTACTTATGATTTGTTCATTGCTCATATGGCCAGGCTGTGTTTTCAAAAGCTCTCCTTTGGAACTGATAAATACGGAAGTCGGATAGCCTCTCACTCCATATTTCTTTGTAAATTCTCCACCTTCATCAAGCAAAACAGTAATGTTTTCCGTATTTTCAACCCCCTTAAACCACTTTTCAAATGCTTTCGTCTCTTTTTCATTGTTATAACCAGGAGAAACGATCGTAAGCACAGCAAAATCATGGTCCTCGCCAGCCAAGGTGTTAAGCTCTTCTAGTCCCGCTAAGCAAATCGGACACCAGGAAGCCCAGAACTTCACGTACACTTGTTGCCCCTGATAATCAGAAAGTTGGTGTACCTTGCCATTCAAATCTTTTAATTCAAAATCAGGCGCGAGTTTCGCATTCGCCGCTTGTTCCGGCGACGAACTGCTGGAAGAGCTTCCTTGGGAACAACCGGCTAGCGCGAGCAAAACAGCTGACACAAGAATCAGCTTCTTAAACAGCTTCATACTGCCTCATCTCCTTATCCTGTAATCAAAGCTGCAAAGACATTTAAATTATTGGTCATGAGCAAAATGCCCATTAAAATGACGAGTACCCCTCCGGCCACTTGGATCTTCCGCATATGCTTCTGAACTTTCTTCACTTGGCGCATGACCACATCCGAAAATACAGCGAGCAATAAAAATGGAATGAGCAGCCCTAAGGCATAGACAAACATCAGAAAGGCACCATACGTCGCTTGCCCTTCACTGGCGGACAATCCAAGCACTGCACCCAAAGCCGGCCCGATACAAGGCGTCCATCCGAAGCTAAATGTGAAACCAAGCAAAAACGTACCGAAAATATCACGTTTCTCACTGCGTTTCAGCTGCATCTTACTTTCTTTATTCAAAAAGGCGAAGTTGAATAAACCGATCTGATAGAGACCGAGCAAAATAACAATTCCGCCGCAAACAACCATAAACCAACTGGAACTTAACAGGACGCCAAGTGCCCCTGCCCCAAACCCGAGCAACACAAAACTCATCGAGAGGCCCGACACAAAGACAATCGTTTTCACAAGAAGCGTCGGATGAATCGTTACCCTGCCCACGCGAAACTCACGTCCTCCAGCCCGCTCCGCATTCGTCGAAAGCACCAACAAATACACCGGCAACAAAGGTAAAATACAAGGTGCAAAAAAAGACAGCACCCCCGCTACGAAAACCGTACTAATTAGAACTTGTTCACCAGCCATAGAGGAACCTCCCTTCGTTACTTCCATCTTACGTCCCTACGGAAAAAACCAACATAGAATCATTTCACGTAAATCTTTGAAATGATTGTTTGTTGGCTGAGCGGGTTGTTGCGAACAGGAAGGACCATATAGAAAACCTTCGACATGGTGCTGAGTCGAAGGTTGTTCAGTCTATGTAATCGTTACATATGATCGGATATATATTTATGGAAGATATGCTACTTACCCTTGCTGGAATAACTTCTTGAAGAAGCCTGCCAGGCCTTTCTTGCTCTTTGTTTCTGTCTTAGGAAGCGGCTCCTTTTTTTCTACAAAAATCTCTTCTTTATCAATCGCATGATCATATGCCAAAACGAGCCCAATGTCCGTATCAGCTTCCAAATTGGTCACGATGGTATAAAGAACATTATTTTTGGAAGCAATCTTTGTGTACTTGGATAAAACGGCATAGTTGATAGTGCCATTCAAATATAAATGAGCTGCCTTATTCTCTTTGATCGATTCCTCGACTTGCTTATAAATCCCCCGTTCCCTCACTTGACCTAGTGTCAACGCAATAACAATGCGTTCCCGAATCGTCCCAAGAAACTTCTTACGCTCTGCCCGCTTCGTTTCTTTATGTCCATACATGCCTTGCTGAATATAATCATCCACGTTGTTTGACATTGAAGCACCCCCAGTTGCGGATTTCTTTCATTAGACTCCATTACAAGTAAACTACATTCTAAATCACGAGAGGGCAGAAGACAAGAAATGCCCGCCTGGATATGGATCTCAAGATAACAGTTAGCAACTGGTTGCCTGTTATGCGGAGGCAACCACTTGTCACTGAAGTTTGCAGTTGGTTTTTCTCCGAAAATGGTTGTACATCTCATCGGTTTGTAGGCTGACTTTTGTGGATCCAACGGAAAACACTTCTATTAAAAACCTGGTTAATTATTTTGGCCCCATTGCGAAACAATTACGGGGAAGCTTCCGCAGTCTTGCTATAAACTTCGTATGCAACATATCCAAGTAATAAACCAATTCCAGGCCCAAAACCGATGGCAGTCGTTAAAGAGATTGAGGTATATATGCCAACCAGTATCGCAACATTACAACCAATCATCATGCCAAGTGGTATGAGACTATCCAGTAAATATTGAGCACCTTTTGATTTTTTCTTTCCAAGAGTGCCCTTCTTATATTTATGTTTCATTCTTATAACTACAAACAGTGCAATCCCACCTGACAGTACAACAGGAAGTAAAATACGTGCAATTTCCAACACCAAGCTCATATTCGAATCCTCCTTATTGTGTAAGACTTCTTCTCTCACTGTACTTCTATTTCCAGTCTATTGTACCATATCGAAATTATTAGTTGTTTCGCTGTAAAAACTCTTGCGTCTTTGTGATTGGTTGCCGGGATTAAAAAATCCCCCCGAACTAATAGTCCGAGGGAAGAAAAATGTTCATTTTCTTTATAGATTTAGAAACTGCTATGAGGATTATTTTTGTCCATTTAAAAAATACTCCTGCACCTTCACCCCACCCAAACCCGCATTCCTTCGTTACCGTTTAAAATAAAGTCTTTCATCTTTCCCTCATTTTCACACATTTTTGGTCACGTTTTGACCACTTTTCACTGCTTTTCTCACGCTTTTTGTTCACGTTTTTCTCGGTTTAAAAAGAAGTAGAGTAGAAATAAGGATCAAGGAACAGCGTAGTGACAAGGGTTTCAGGGATTTTGGGTACAGGACTTTGTTTTAAACGGCTGGACAAAGATGTTGCGAGATTATTGTAAAGTGCTGGAGTTTATTGCTGAGCTACATAGAAGAGACAAGGCTCAAGGGAAAGTATTAGGATGAAACATGCTCCTTTACCTTTTTCACTTGCTCTGTTAGCTCCGAAATATTGAAAATAAATATTTTATCAATATCACCATCACCCATTTGTGAAAAATGTTCTATTTGTTCGATAAACTTTTCAATATAAGGTATCTCTTGCGAGTGAAAGTCTTTTGCATTTGATATTTTCAGATACTTGTGGTGTAAGAATCCTGTTAGGTAATTCACAAAAACTTTACTGTTAAACACATATTCCTCTACAACATTTAGTTCAATAAAAATTTCAAAAAGATTATTTTCAAACTCAATCTTTTTGTAGGTTTCAGGATTCACATCCCCCTCTATTACTTCTTTTATCCATTTGGTTATATCCTCCTTTACCTTTTCAGCCTTGAAATTCGATGTTTTTTCAATTAAGGCCTTCTTCATTTCATAATAATAGTTTTCTTCCTTTTCTCTTTCTCTCCAATGCGGATGCTCATAATTATTAGGTATCCATTTTTCTAAAGCTATTTCAAAGCCTTTTTCAAAAACACTGTCCTTGTCTACTTCAACCAATATAAGGTCTATTTCTTCAAAGTACGAAAATAAACTATATACCCCTAAATACTCACTTGCAAGGAATTCTCCATTCTCTATTTTCTGCAATATATTTTGTTGTGCTTCTTTTACCCTTGCCTCGCTAAATGATCTAAAATCATGAAGGATTTGAATAGGTTGCAAATCATTACCAGAACTAAAAGAATTTTTACGTTTACTGAGATAGTTCAAAATCTGTTTTCTGTATTCCTCCATGTCGGTAAAGCCTTCTAAAACAAATTGCGTTATCCCTTCAAAGAAATGCAGGTGTTCATTTATAAAATTGGTCTTTCCATAATAACGGTCAATAAATTGGTTTTCGAAGGATGACTCATCATTTTTATTAAACATTTTTGAGAAATAGATATTTTCATCATGGGCAAATGTCATTTGATCTACTGAAAGAATATTCCCTTCCTTATATTCCGCACTAACAATGAGTACATTCAGAAAAATCGTTTGTATTATTCTCTCAAAATCGGTCGGATCTTCAATAATATTTTTTGTTCGATTGTAAAAAATGTTGAATGTATCGAAGACAAATCTGATCGTTCTTAAATTTAGTTTGGGTAGTACAAAATATACTGCCTCCAAAATATTCCTTTTATTATTTACAAAAAACTCCATAAAGTCTGCTTGCTCTTCATACACACTGGTGAAAATTTCTTCTATAATACCAGATGAGACATTTTTAAATGTAAGGGTTTTACCGATAATTTTTTCTTTAGTCAAATTATATGTTGCTTTATCATGAATCTCCGTATCATTGGAGACAAAAATAACTTTTGCATATTGGCTCTCCAAGTAGTTTGAATTTATATACCCAAATACTTCTTTAATTGAAAGTACATCACTGATACGTTCCAAATCGTCAAAAATAATAACATAGTTCAATAAATTGTTTGTGGCATTAATTTTGACTCTATCACCTGCTGTCTCAGATATTCCCTTCAATATTTGATCACTAATTTCTTTAAATGGACCCACAAAGCTTGTCATTGTTGATCCATATTTCCCTACCATTTTGATACCTTGAACTACAAATTTATTTTTGGTATTTGCTAATTCAAAGAACACCGCTTCCCCAATCTGTTCTACCGTCGAAAAGCCATTCAATGAAACATAGCATACTTTGAACTTTGAAGTATGATCATTATCATTGTGTACCTCCTCAATGATATCTATCAGTGTATGTGTAATGTAGTGTGTTTTACCGATTCCCCACGGCCCATTTATTTGAATAGCGTAGTTAGTCTTTGGCAGACTTAAATAACTAAGCACCACGTCATCTAACTGTTTCATATCCCTTACTCCCCTTATATTCATAATTGCTCAAAGGCTATTTTTTAGTAATCAAAAGGATAAAACGCATACAATTCCAAATAACTATGTTCAAATTATTCCTCAATTAGAACCCCTTGGTAATTTGAGAGCCAATAAGCTTTTCTTTATCATTTGCTGTCAATAAGTTGTCTGGCTATTTGTCAGAATCCCTAATCCAATTTGCTTTATTCTTAACCCAATCATATTCATCCATGGTCTCGTCCACTTCAGATACAATATAGTTTTCTACTAATTGCGAGTAGAAGTGATGAATTGACTTTCTTAGTAATTCCTCTGTACGTCTATACTCCTGATTGTTTCGCTCTTTTATTATTGCTTTTTGTTCTTCCTCTTGTCTTTTTTTCTCTTCTTCAATTTCATGAGCCTTCACTTTCTCGTCAAGCTTTTGAGGAAGTGAAAAAATATAAAGAAATACTTTCTTTAACAGGGAATCAAAAGAATCCGTTTTAGTTTGCTGAATTAGCTTTTCATTTTTACTCCACTTCAACCATTCAAGGTGATAGCCTACTTCTACATTTATTTTTCCAGTTGACACATATTTAATAGTATTAAAGGTTGAATACTCTTTATCGTCAGGCGACAGCTTCACTTTCTTCGACGGCAACTTGAATTTCAGGTAAAAGATGTAACTTTTATACATAACCTGTGTTTCATCATGCGTGATGTTTATTTTTGCTCCTGCCTTTTCAAGAGCCTTAAATAAGCTATCAATAAAAGGTAAAGCATCTGGAATAATTACACCAGAAGAAGGATTAATTTGTAATTTTTCTTCCCTATGATAATACGAAAAACCATCTTTTTTCTTTTGACGATATTTAACTATCTCTTTGTGCGGGTTTGTAGACAAGGTTTTATTGATGAATTAAAAATCTGAATAAGTTGCGATTGTTCGGCATCGAGATACGAGAAGTACACCTGTTGTTTCGCTATTTCATTCTTTGTAGAAGGAACATCGTTATTGTCATTTATTTTAGGACTTTGCTCTATTTGGGGGGATAACATTTTTTGTGGTGGTGCAGTTTTCACTCTTACTTCTTCAATAATAATTTCTGGGTTATTATTTGGATTGGGAAGTAATAATTGTGTAGGTTTTTCCTTACCCATGTGCAATCGACCCCAATACGATGGCGTGGGCAGTGGAATATTATTGGACATACAGGCATTTTTCAGCTTATTGTATGGACATTTAGTTCTTTTGCTGTTTTTGAAGTTCCAATAGATCAGAGCATTTCATAAAGTTCTTTTTGGGATATAGATGCCATAAGCTCAACCTCCTTTAAACTTTCTACATTGTCGAAAGTTGCTATTATAGTGGATTTAGGGTGAATTAGTTTAAATGATAATCTTATCCTTTCAACTAATCAGTTATAAATAGAACATGACTTAATTAAATCCTCTGCCCATTTAACTACGTCGGGATTGCTACTGATAGATCTCCCATGCCCTTTGTTTTCATTTCTACACGTCCATTCGGAAGCTCATTCCATGTTTCAATCGCATGTACGAAATTGTCTTGTTCCCCTTGAAAACAAGTAGGAAGCTCCCACAGAGTTCTGATTTTCGACTTAGATTTTGTAAGTATTAGTCGTTCATTAAAATTGAAACAACCCCAACCAGGCTTTCCTTTATCTGCTGTAAATGATTTAGTTGCCATATACACGCTGTTCTGTTGCTTTCCATACTCTTTTTTATCTCTAATATGAGGATGATATTCAGACCACGAAGGAACCTCATCTCCTGCCTTTATATCAAATACCTCATCAACCTCTAAGTAACCGAAAATTGCATGGATATTCAATGCCTTTCGAATATATTCCCATTGCCCATTATTATTTTGTGTATTTCTAAACCATCCAAAGAATAGAAATATGTCTCCTTTGCCGACGCTATTCTTTTTTAAACGTACCTGCGAAGTACCACTCTGTCCAAATAACCCACGCCATTCAGCAGGACGATCCTTTAAAATGGAACGTTGTAGATCAGGATCTAAATGAGCTTCCGAGAAAAGCTTTATCCCCAGTTCTTTCATTACCTTTAAGTAGCTTTCAGTCGAGGAGATATTAAGGTTTTTATAAAAATCTCCTGAATCCGCTCTCGGAATCGGTAATGAAACAAGATTATCCTTCATAATAGGGCTTGCTTTTCCACCTGTCGTTTTATCAAACCCTTTTCTGCTCAAAATTACTTTTCTCGCCATTTTTTCACCTTCTACAAACTAATTTTTTATTTATATTTTCAACTTCGGGATTATCGTTCAAATAATTGAATAGATTCGTTTCTATTAAAGCTAAGCGTATTAATCACTAAAAGCAATTCATCTTTTGATAAATTCAATGCATAATTAGGTAGTTCGTTTGCGTCCATAAGCATCTTGATTGAGATCTCTGCTTTTGAATAAGCTATAAAGTCATTATCGTCATTGTGTATATAGTCAAAAACTTTACTATACTCATATTGGAATTCTGTATTATTTTCGGGATGTACAATGGCATATGTGGATAAATCCTTTAACTCCATTTCCTGTAGATTGTTTTGAATTTCATCCAGCACCAGACTCAGCTTCTTTAAATATTCAGTTGCTTCTTTTTTAATAGGTAACTTATCATATGAGATTTGTAACAATCGTTTAATAATAGATAACTCATAAGAATAAGCATCACTACCCCCATACCTTTTTTCATTTTCTTTTAAGAGAATCTCAACTTGCTCCTGCATTTTCACATTTTTCGGTATTACTTTTACTTTCAAAGATTTAATGTGTTCCTCGTGTTCTTTTTCCACAAAATCGTTTAGTTGATTAAGTAAGTCATATCTTAGCGTAATATAGCGGAATAAGTTCTCAATTTTCACCGAAAATATATAACTTTTTTTCTCCAATGAGTTAGAATACATTACGACCGAGAAATCATCTCTAATATTTGCAGAAGACCAACTTGCATAATACTTTCCATTATCCCCTTTGGAAACTCCCTTCAGATTTACAGGATGAGTACCAAAAACAGCCCGAACATGTTTAAAGTATGAATCATCGCTGACTTCATTATTAAACACCGAAGAATCATTCGTATAAGGATATGTCACTGAGAACACCCGAAATAATTGATCAATTGCTTCCTTTACCAAATCCATTGCACAAACAAGTTGCATGAAATTTAAGGAAAGAACATTAGCATTGGAATGTTTAAGGTCAATTGCTGGCATTCCTTCGACTGCAACTTCAATCCAATCCATAGCTGAACAAATAATATTCCATTTATTCTTCCCTTCATGATTCCTATATCTATTTAAAACAAAAAAATTATTACCGCTAATCGTATTTCTAAAGTCCTTAATAACGGATTTTTTTAATTGAAAACTCAATTCTCTCACCTCGATTCAACTTAATCTTACACTGTAGGGTGAATCTAATAAAGTTTAGGCCATGCCACTTACTTGATATCTTTCAACATTCCCTACCAAGAATTTTTTATTAAATATAATTCTATCATAATCTTCAATCTTCAATCTTCAATCTTCAATCTTCACGAGATTCTAAGCTATATCGGATTCTTACTTCCTAAATTTCCTTCGTTAGATTAGATAATGTTAATCTAAAGCACCCAAATTCCCTTATAAGTTAGTTCTAATTTATTTGATGAATAGACGGTAGCCTACAAAAATGTATCACCAGCATTATCCGCCTTTTGTGGTAATATTGTTATTGATCTACTTTTCGGACTTTTAAAGGAGATAGAAACAATGAATAGTGAAAATAAAACAATCATAGAGATTGGTTCACCTTTGCAGGATAGAGACCCTTATATTAAATCTCAGCAAAGTGCGAATGTATTATTTAATTTTATGAGACAACTTGATTATCTTAAGATGATTATTAAAAACCAAGCTATTATTCCACGTTATTATGAAGAAACTATTGAGCATTTAGAAATTGAGGAATTAAAGAAAATATCATTTCCAATGACATGTTTTTGTGATATTAACCTTCAAAAATTAATACCACACGTAGAGTTTTATGGATTTTATGGAATCGGATTAGATAAAAAATGGGGTATAGATCAAGGGCTCCAGCCTATTAGATATATAAATAAAAATTCCAAGTTAAAATCTGACTTTTTATATGTATTTTCCAAGTCCCTTGATAGAATTTACGAAGAAACAAATCAACTTGAAGAATATAATAATTATTTATTAACCGATTTATTATTTACAAAACCATTAAATGGTGAAATGTATTTATACCGTGATAAAAGGTATATTATACGAAACTTTCACGACGAAATGGAGTGGAGATACGTTCCCGATATGAGTAAACAAGACGATTTGCCTCTTGTTATTCCCCAGAACCACCTAAATCCTAAAGCAAGCTCAACTTATTCCGAAGGCTTAAGAAAACGTAGTCAGTTCTGGTTAAAATTTGACTATGAATTTATTAAATACTTAATTGTTAAAGACGAAAACGATAGAGATAATTTGATTAGATTTATTTCTCAAGAGTTGGAGATTAATGGAATGAGTAAAGGTATATTAATATCAAAGATTATGGTATTTAATAATATAAGAGAGGATTGGTAAAAGGAATGTTCTCGAATTTCAAAAAGGCTTTTAAAGTAGATGAAAGTAACACTAAGATTCCAGATGCAGTTATTGATGCTCTTAGCGATAATTTGCCTGTAGGGTTTAAATACACCCAAGTTGATAAAGAAGCGATCGGAATAATAACTACATCTGAACGAATGCAAATGAAGGTTAATCTTAAGTACCCCTATGATTTTAAACCGGAATCTACAGAAGAATTAATGGAATATCTTTATCGAACCCAACAAGAATTATCAGTACCAACTAATTCAATAGAAATAAACGGACACAGTTTTACCCCTGAGCAACTAATAAATTTTCCGTTATCTGAAATTAAAGTATCAAATGATGATTTTAACTTGGTGATAAAACCTTATCCATTCCCCGAACCCTTTCAAGTATTTATCGAGTTAGAAGATAAGGATTTCACAAGAAAGAATTTTCAAATAAAAAGGCAACCTTATGCACATATGGAAAAAAGTCATTTTAAATCCATTGATATAGGGCCTTTAAAACTTTCGTATGTAATAGATGAAAAGAATCACAGTTTGAATTTAACTCTTAAATTGAATATTGACAATGCCGATAATCCTAAAGATGCCGTTGAAGCATACAAAATTTATAATGGTTTTATTCAAGGCAAAATCAGTTTTAATGGGGCAGAACTAAATGCAGTTCCCAACAAAAATGAAGATTTGGCATCTATTAAGGAAGCAATAAAACTGTGGGAGAAGGTAGATTTAATTGGCGAAAAACTTAAAAAAGATTTTAAGCCTAATGATAATCTTTCACAAAATGATGTTTTATGGATTGAAAAATTGTATAAATCGTTCATCAAAGAAGAGCCTTATAAAGAGTATATTAAAATTGATAGCATGGCGACAGAAGTAGTTGATATTGATAAAGAAGAAATAATGAATTCGAAAGGATTAGCCTTACAATTTATTAATAATGAGGAAATAAAGTTATTAGGAGAAAATATTATTTTATATAATTTGGTTGCAATGTTTGATTTAAAAGTAATTGAAATCTTGGAAAAAGAGGATAAAAAATATGAATTTATAATTGAACCAACTACGAATAACGGTATATATCGATCGGTTCAACATTTTATTAATGAAAATGACATAAATAAATACAAGCCTTTTGAATTATTACAAGGGCTACAAAAAGCAGAATTGCTAAGTTCGGATATTACCGATTAAAAAAATTGCTTATTTGTAGATTTTTCATTCTTTCCTTTCAAGAAGGATCGACTTATCCCTTCTTGAAAGGAATAATAATAATACAGATACATACAAGATTCTATCTATACTTCATATACTGCTGTATGAAAAAGCAGTGCTTTCCAATTAATCTAATCTCCTGCACATTCACCCCATCCAAACCCGGGTTCCACCATTGCCTTTTAAAATAAGTCTTTCAACTTTCCCTCACTCACATTTTTTGTTACGCTTTGACCACTTTTTACTGCTTTCTCACGCTTTTTGTTTATGTTTTTCAGGGTTTAAAAGTAGTGAAAAGGGTTTAAAGGTTTTTGAATAACAAGCTTTGTTTTAAACGATCGGGACTAGGTATTGAGAGTTTATATTAAAATGCCGGAGTTTATTGCTAGGCAAGAACCCTCATTTCCCCCCGCGTTTTCTTCAAGTTTTGCGCGCTTTTTCACGCTTTTTGCTCACGTTTTTTTCAGTTTCGAATAAAGCCTTGAATTTCCCACTATTTACCAAAAAAATGAAATGACGGGGATCAAGAGCCAGGGAGAGACCTCGATTGGCGCCGACTTTGTTTAAAATGGTGTGGCGGCGCATTTGGACTTTATTTTAAAGGGTGTGACTTTATTGTGTGGTTACAAGAATGTTAATTTCAACCAAGTCACACACTCCACATGACTGCTCTGAGGGAACATATCCACCGGCTGCACTTCCTGTGTCTGGTAGCCGCCATCCTCCAAAATTCGCAGATCGCGTGCCAGCGTGCCCGGGTTGCAGGAAACATAGACGATCCGCTCTGGTTTGTATTTCAAAATTGTTTGCAGCAGCTTTTCATCGCAGCCTTTGCGCGGCGGATCCACCACAAGCACATCGAACCGTTTTCCTTCAGCATACCATCTTGGGATTACGTCTTCTGCTGCTCCGGCCTCGAAGTGAGCATTCGCTATCCCATTTAATTCAGCATTCCGCTTGGCATCTTCAATTGCCTGCGGAACGATTTCAACGCCGTATACTTCCTTCGCCTGCTGGGCAAGGAACAACGATATCGTTCCTATTCCACAATAAGCGTCAATCACGGTTTCATCACCGGAAAGGTGGGCGTATGCCAGCGCTTGTCCATACAGGACTTCCGTTTGCACAGGGTTCACTTGATAAAAGGAGCGAGCGGAAATTTCAAACTGGACGTCCCCAATTTTATCGATAATGACTGACTTGCCATACAGATTTATTGTTTCATTTCCGAATATGACGTTCGTTTTGTCCGAATTGACGTTCTGCATGATGGATGTCACTTCAGGTACGACTCGCTTGATTAAATCCACAACGGCCTGCTTTTGCGGAAACTTCTTTTTCAATGTCACGAGAACGACCATGATCTCGCCTGTCGCCCGCCCTTTCCGGACAATCAAATGCCGCAGCATACCACGATGCGCCTTCTCATCATAGGCGTCCAGGCCAAGCGCATGCACTTCATGCTTCAGCGTGGACATCAGCTCATCCGCTTCCTCGCTCTGAATAATGCAGACATCTGTGTCGACGATATGATGTGTACGCGTCTTAAAGAAACCCGATACAACGTGACCGTTCCGTTCGCTGAAGGGAATCTGCGATTTATTGCGATAGCGCCAAGGGTCTTGCATTCCTTTGACAGGATGGACAGGGACATGAGGCAGCTTCGCGATCCGGTCGATGACATCGCGTACTTGCTTTTGTTTTTGCTGAAGCTGTGCTTCATAGGAGAGATGCTGCAATTGGCAGCCTCCGCATTCCCAGAACACATGGCATGGGGCTTCTACCCGGCTCGGCGCTTGCCGTTTCACTTCAAGCAGTTCAGCAAAACCGTAATTTTTCAATGTTTTTCCGACTTTGATTTCCACTTCCTCACCAGGCAGCGCACCTGGAATGAATAACGGATATCCTTCCACTTTCGCAACGCCTGACCCGTCATGTGTCAAATCCTCTACAGACACGGTGAGGCGATCATTTTGATTTACTATAAAAGACATGTCGTTCTTCCTCCACATTTCGTATGTACACAGTGTAGCATGTTTTACTGACGGTAAGCAGTTTCTGAACATTTTCTCATAAAGAAAAGGGACATCTCTCATCTTGTGGAATGGAGAATTGTCCCTTTTAACGTTTTGATTTTAGCATTGAAGCTCGCTTCAATGGTTGCGCGTCCAATTCCTGAATTGTGATTACTGCATTTCCTGCTTCATTTTGGCGCACTTGCCTACTTATTTGGCGTGCCAACGCTGTTATTTGGCGTTTTTTCCGCTCATTTGGCGCGTAAGCAGCTGAATTTGGCACACCCACATGTTATTTTGGCGAATTTTTCTTTTATTTGGCGCCTCGCCTTAACATGACTGAGTTATTGGCGTTCAGCTCGCATTATTGGCGTTCAAACCAAGTTATTGGCGTTCAACACGGAGTTATTGGCGTTCACCCCGAGTTATTGGCGTTCAAACCAAGTTATTGGCGTTCCCCCCGAGTTATTGGCGTTCAGCCCGGGTTATTGGCGTTCAACTCGGGTTATTGGCGTTCAACTCGGGTTATTGGCGTTCAACCCGGGTTTCTGGCGTTCAGCCAGGCTTTCTGGCGTTCAAACCGGCTTTCTGGCGTTCACCCTGGGTTTCTGGCGTTCAAACCAGGTTTCTGGCGTTCAACCAGATATTCTGGCGTTCAAACCGGGTTTCTGGCGTTCAGCCAGGGTTTCTGGCGTTCAAACCAGGTTTCTGGCGTTCAACCAGTTATTCTGGCGTTCAACCAGGCTTTCTGGCGTTCAACCAGGCTTTCTGGCGTTCAACCAGATATTCTGGCGTTCAAACCAGGTTTCTGGCGTTCAACCAGATATTCTAACGTTGAAACCAAGTTACTGGCGTTCAGCCCGGCTTTCTGGCGTTCAGCTAAATTAACCGGCATCCAAGCCGCTTAACCCGCATGCAAGCCAGACACCAATCCACCGATCCGCCACCATCAAACCCGTTCACTTCTTCGACTTACGCTTTGCCTTTCGTCCTGCGGCGTTGATAATCGCTTCGTCTTTCGGGGCGATGAAGAACCCGATGACGAGGGCGGCGATGAGCACGAGGAAGGGGGCAATGAAAATATAGAATTCCGTAAATGTTATTGGCATGTTTCATCATCTCCTTATGCGTGATGGTCGCTCTTTCCGCGGACGTATTCTTTGTTAAATAGGAACAGCCGCATGATCAGGATGAGCGACGGTATGAGCAGACATAGGCCAAGGATGAACGCGATGACGAGGGCGGTCGCCATGGCCGGGTTGGTGAAGCTGTCGTACAGTGTTAAGTACGGGTAGAGCAAGTATGGATAATGGGACGCGCCGTAGCCGAAAAAGGCGAAGGCGAATTGGCCGCCGAGCAGGCCGAATGCCCAACCGTATTGTTTTCGTGCGGCGAGCAGGTAGACGGTCCCGATGAATAAGATGAACGAGATGAGAAACATCGGCCAGAACGTTTGGATGTTCTCGTAATGATCCGGGTTGTGCTTGCGTAATTCGAAAATGATGCCGCCAGCCGTAATTATCGTTGGGAGCGACCAAATGAGCGCATATTTCCGGAGCAGGCCGGTTGCCTCGATGTCGCCTGCTTTATTGGCATACCATGTAAGGAACACCGCAGAAATGTAAAGTGTTGCGGACAGACTCAGTACGACAATCGACCAGGTCAGCGGGCTTGTGAATAGTAGCCAATAATCCAAGACTGGACGGCCATCAATCATTTCGATAAAACCGCCTTCGGAGATCGTCAGTACGATGGATAAGGAAGCGGGTATGAGTAGTCCGGCCAAGCCGTACATGAATGAATACCCTTTATGCCCCCTGGCTCCGTATGTTTCGAATGCATAGTACGAACCGCGCACGGCCAGCAGGATGATTCCAAAGCTGACCGGAATTAGCAAGGTCGTTCCGTAATAAAAGGCTGTTTTCGGAAAGAAACCAATGATCCCGACGAAGAAGAAGACGAGAAAGACGTTGGTCACTTCCCATACCGGGGACAGGTAACGCTGGATGACGTTTGTCAAAATCCGCTGTTTTCCCGTCAGCAAGCTGTAAGCATTAAAGAAGCCTGCTCCGAAATCAATGGCACCTACCATAATGTAGCCGAACAAAAATGTCCAAAGAACCGATATACCAAGAATCTCTAAATTCATCGTACATCACTTCCCCTTTCCGCATGACGATCTTCCAGTTCACGTTCCACCGGATTTTTGCGGAACATTCTTCTCAGAACGACCACACTGCCGGTACCGAGTACCAAGTATAGGGCACAGAATAAAACGAGCATCAGATCTACGTGATTGCTTGTCGTTGCTGCTTCCTCGACGCGCATAATTCGGCGCAAAATCCACGGCTGCCGTCCGACTTCCGCAAGCCACCATCCGAATTCAATGGCAAGGAATGATAAGGGACCGCCTAAAACGATAAGCCAGCGGAACCACCTGGATTGGACAGATTTCCAGCCTCTTCGAATGCCGAACCAGAACCAGGCCGCAAGAAACGCCATCCACATACCAATCAATACCATGAAGTTGAAAAGAAAATGAATATACAAAGGTGGGCGTTCATCCACAGGGAATTGATCCAGACCTATTACTTCTGCTGTTGGATCATTATGGGCAAGCAATGAAAGGCCAAATGGCACTTTAATTGCATATTTCACTTCATCATTTTTCAGAATGCCTAACAACACCAGCTCGGCGTTCTCTTTTGTTTCAAAATGCCATTCAGCTGCGGCGAGCTTCTCCGGCTGATACTCCGCCAAATATTTACCCGAAAAATCACCGATGATTGCGGTGGCGATGGAAAATACCAAGCCGAGCTTCATTGTTAAGTAGAGCGCTTTTTTGTGATACATATGGTCGGAGCCCTTCAGCAATCTGAACGCGGCTATTGCAGCAAGAACGAATGCCGCTGTCATATATGCCGTAATGACGACATGCGCCACTTTGGTCGGCATCGCCGGGTTGAACATGGCGATAATCGGATTAATATTAACGAGCTGCCCATTGACTATATCAAAGCCTTGCGGTGCATTCATGAAGGCATTGACGATGGTAATGAATACGGCAGAAAAAGAAGCTCCGATGGCTACTGGAACGAGCAGCAGCAAGTGTTTCTTCTGATTCTCGAATCGATCCCATGTGTACAAATAAATCCCAAGGAAAATTGCTTCAAAAAAGAATGCAAAGGTTTCCATAAATAATGGCAATGCAATTACATTACCGGCGAGCTCCATGAAATTCGGCCACAATAACGATAATTGGAGTCCGATAGCCGTACCTGTCACAACTCCGACCGCCACCGTAATAACGAAACCGCGTGCCCAACGTCTGGCCAGTAATATGTAGTGCTCGTCATTTTTCTTAATGCCGACCCATTGAGCAATCATGATCATGATGGGCACACCGACACCAATTGTGGCATACAAAATGTGAAAGCTCAGCGTCAACTCTGTTAAGACGCGCGAATAGAAGACCGCTTCTTCATTTATCATTTGCCCTGCCCCCTCATCCGAAAATTCGTCCAAGAATTGAAATAAACATAATGCCTGCTACGATGAACGCTAGCCATATCAGCCACTTTTCATGATTTTTATACATAAGATATCAACCACTTTCCCCATTCATTATTCATTCGATATCCACTCTTTCTTGTTGAAGTCATTCCTTCTTATCCTTCCCTCATTTATAGGAAGAATAACTTTCATTTATGAGCTATCTGTGAATAATCTTCGTCCAATCGGGTACAGAACAGGGACAAATGCATGACATTGACAAAAACCAATTTAAACAGCACACTTGCGAATCTTTGGAATCTTATGTAGAATGAATTAATTAACGAGTTTGTGAGGTGAGCACAATGGAAGTGAAACGAAAAGTATTAGCGTATATTACGAAAGGGACACAAGACGACCTAAAACTCCTTGTGTTCGAGCAGAAGGATCATCCCGAAGCCGGCATCCAAGTGCCTGGAGGAACTATAGAGGAAGATGAATTGCTGATCGATGCACTGTACCGAGAAGTGGAGGAAGAGACTGGGATCCCCCGAGATCGTTTAGAATTGGTCGGTAAGCTGCACAAAAAGAACCATTACCCTAAAAACCAGGAAGATGTTGTGTATGAACGCAATATTTTTCATTTGTCCTACACGGGCAATAGCGAGGACGCGTGGGAAAATCATGTCTATAGCGACGGCAAGGACAATGGATTGACCTTTTGTTGCCGATGGGTGCCGATGAGCCAACTCCCGGATTTGGCAGGACGGCAGGACGAAGCACTTGATTTTATGGACTCATGAACTTATTCCAATTCTATTCCCTAAAAACGAGCTAAAAAACCTGCAAATCCCTTTAGAGGATGTGCAGGTTTTTCAGTTCATCTATAAGTGGTCAGGCATACTTCAAAAATCCGCAAATTATGCCCGGTCCTGTTCGCGCAGTTCATCATACGGCGCGAACATTTCAATATGACGGTACAAGTTCTCAAATGTAGCAGGCAATGTGCCGCCGTATTCGCCGTCGAGATTCAGCAATACTTCCTCATCCGATGTCACTTTGATACGCTCAGCGCTCGTTGAAATGACAAGAGGATCATCCAAATGCTCTCCGCGAAGCGCCAATGAAACAACCCGAATGAATTCGGCGATATTGCATTTTTTCAAAATAAGCAATGTGAATTTGCCATCGTTGATACTCGATTGCGGTGCCAGTTTTTCAAAACCGCCAACCGAATTGGTTAACCCGACAAGGAAAAGCATAGCCTCTTCATCAAACACTTCTCCGTCATATTCGATGCGAACAGGGCTGGAGTGGATGGAGGGCAGCATTTCAATCCCTTTTAAATAATAGGCAAGCTGGCCTAGCATCGTCTTCAGACGGCTTGGCACTTCATATGTCAATTCGGTCAATCGGCCGCCTCCGGCAATATTAATGAAATAACGATTGCCGTTCATCAAGCCGACGTCGACTGGAATTGACTTTCCTTCGATAATAATATCAAGCGCGGCATCGATATCCCGAGGGATACGGAGTGCCCTCGCAAAGTCATTCGTTGTACCAGTCGGAATCAAACCGATTTTGGGACGTTTCTCGTAGGAGGAGACACCGGCCACAACCTCATTCAACGTACCGTCTCCGCCTGACGCGATGATCAGGTCGAATCCCCTCTCCACGGCATGCTTGGCGGCTTCTGTCGCATCCCCTTCGCAAGTCGTCGCATGGGCGGACGTTTCATAGCCTGCCTGTTCGAGTCTTTCTAATACTTCAGCCAGATGCTTGCGAAACACTTCTCTGCCCGCTGTCGGATTGTAAATAATTCGTGCACGCTTCATCCTCGTTACCTCTCAATTCAACAATTATGATAATAGTCCATCATTCATAAGACGTATCCGGACCATCCGGGTTTCCGACTTATGCCTTTTCCTGCAAGACAGGCATGAATGTTTTTCGCATATCTTCATAAACCGTCAACCAAAGTTCCGGTTTCGATGTGTATTCTGCCATTAACGTCTCAATGAATGCTCTCTGCTTCTCCTCAAATTCCGGATGTTCCTTTGGAGGCAATTGCTTGCGGCGCTCCAACACATCCTGCTGGATAGAAGCTGCCCGAGGTCCCCATTTCGCAGCCACTTCCCCATTGGCATCAAGTAGCAAGTAAATCGGTATGGACCGGCCGCCGTTCGTCAAATGCCTGTCAATCAAATCCGTGTCTTCATCCCGATATACGGTTCGCACATCCAAATCAGCCGCTTCCGCGATCCTGCGCAAAATGGCATTGTTCATCATGGCATCCCCGCACCAGTCTTCAGTAATGACAAGAATTTCAGGTCTTTTTTCCTTCAGCAATTCGATGAAACCATCATCTTGCGGTACTTCGAATTTTTCATATACCCGTTCTGTGTTCTCTTTATGCTTCTCCATTTTAGCCGTATAGTCGGCGAGGGAGATTGCTTCGTCAAAATATTGTTTTTCCGTTTTCATTCTCTCCACACTCCTTTACCCCAGTTTACGTATAGAAACGCCGCGAGGCAAACAACACGTTCAGAAAACGCCCTATGTCTTGACTCGGTGAAGCCAACCATAGGACGTCCATAACATCGCTCTTAGCGTTTATTGATTTCTTCAAGAAGCAGCTTGTTAACAAGCGGTGGATTTGCCTGGCCTTTTGTCGCCTTCATCACTTGGCCGACAAGGAATCCGACTGCCCGGTCCTTACCATTCTTGTAATCCTCAATGGATTGTTCGTTGGCATCCAGGATTTCGGTAATGACAGTACGAAGCGTACCTTCATCTGAAATTTGGACAAGCCCTTTTGCTTTAACGATTTCTGCTGCGTCGCCGCCGTTCTCGATCAATTCTTTAAATACTTTCTTCGCAATTTTAGAAGAGATCGTTCCGTCCGTGATCAATTTGATCATGCTCGCAAGCCCTTCCGGCGTCAAAGCCGTTTCGTGCAATTCTTTCTGTTCCGCATTCAGATAAGCGGATACTTCACCCATGAGCCAGTTGGAAGCGAGCTTCGCATCAGCTCCTGCTTTTACTGTCGCATCGAAGAAATCAGACATTTCCTTCGTCAATGTCAACACGTGTGCATCATACTCTGGCAAGTCGAGTTCTTGTACATATCTTGCCTTACGAGCATCCGGCAATTCTGGAATCTCTGCGCGGACACGGTCCATCCATTCTTGGTCGATGTGGATTTCCGACAAGTCTGGTTCATTGATGAAACGGTAGTCGTTCGCACTGCCTTTCACACGCATTAATACGGTTTGGCCAGTCGCTTCGTCATACCGGCGAGTTTCTTGAACAATCTTGCCGCCTGACAGCAAAATCTTCTCTTGGCGCTCTACTTCATTCGCAATTCCTCTGCGGACAAAGTTGAATGAGTTCAAGTTTTTCAACTCGGTTTTCGTACCGAACTCTTTTTGGCCAAATGGACGGATTGAAATATTGGCGTCACAGCGAAGTGATCCTTCTTCCATCCGCACATCCGATACGCCAGTGTATTGAATGATGGCTTTTAATTTTTCTAGGAATGCATACGCTTCTTCTGGAGAGCGGATATCTGCTTCCGTTACGATTTCGATTAGAGGCGTGCCTTGTCTGTTCAAATCGACAAGAGAATATCCGCCTTCCGCATGCGTCAGTTTGCCTGCATCTTCTTCAAGATGGACACGTTCGATGCGAATTTTCTTCTTCTTGCCTTCCACTTCGATTTCAATCCAGCCATTTGATCCGACTGGGCGCTTATCTTGGGAGATTTGGAACGCTTTCGGATTGTCCGGATAGAAATAATGTTTCCGGTCAAAGTTCATGACCGGTGCAATCTCACAGTTCAATGCCATGGATGCTTTCATTCCATAGTCGATTGCCCGCTTATTCATAGTAGGCAATGTGCCTGGATATGCTAAATCGGTCACATGAATGTTCATGTTCGGGTCTGCACCAAAATGAGCGGGAGCCGGCGAGAAGATTTTTGTATCAGTTTTCAATTCTACGTGGACTTCAAGTCCGACAATTGTTTCAAAGTTCATCGGTTTTGTCCCTCCCCAACTAACGGAGTGCCCGCCTTGAAATCGGACGCTTGCTCAAAGGCATGCGCCACTTTGTAAAGCAATCCTTCTTCGAAGTGGTTTCCGATAAATTGCAATCCGATCGGCAAACCTTCAGCAGCGCCGCATGGTACTGAGATGGCTGGTACGCCTGCCAGGTTAACCGGTACAGTTAAGATGTCATTCGCATAGAGGGTTAACGGATCAAGCAACGTTTTTCCAATCTCATATGCTGTTGTAGCACTTGTCGGGCCGACGATGACATCATATTTCTGGAATAATTCCGCGAAATCTTGCGAAATCAAAGAACGGACTTTTTGTGCCTTTACATATACGTCTTCGTATTGGTTTGCACTTAAAGCATATGTTCCATATAGAATTCGTTTCTTTACTTCTGGGCCAAACCCTTCAGAACGGGAACGGAAATAAAGTTCTTCGAGATTTTTCACATTTTCAGGACGGTAGCCGTAACGGATTCCGTCGAATCTTGCCAAGTTGGATGAAGCCTCGCCGCAAGCGATGACATAATAAGTCGGCGCTCCGTATTTGGCATGCGGCAAATCAACTTCTTCTATCACTGCTCCAAGGGATTCAAGGACTTTCAAGGCGTCACGGACAGACGCTTTGACCGCTTCGTCCACACCTTCCCCTAAAAATTCTCTTGGAACGGCCACTTTTAAGCCTTTGATATCGCCTGTTAACGCCTTGCGGTAATCTGGAACTTCTTTTGAAGATGATGAGAAGTCGCGGTGATCATTTCCTGCAATGACGTTAAGGAGCATAGCATTGTCTTCTACGTTGCGTGTCAATGGGCCGATTTGATCCAAAGAGGAAGCAAATGCGACAAGTCCATAACGGGATACACGTCCATATGTCGGTTTCATGCCGACTACGCCACAAAATGCAGCTGGCTGGCGAACAGAGCCGCCTGTGTCAGTACCTAGAGAAAATAGTGCTTCTCCTGATGCAACAGCTGCAGCAGAGCCGCCGGAAGAACCGCCCGGAACATAGTTCAGATTCCAAGGATTATGAGTCACTTGGAAAGCGGAGTGTTCCGTCGTGGAACCCATAGCAAATTCATCCATGTTCAATTTGCCCAGGGTAACCATTCCAGCCTCTTTTACTCGTTCTACTACGTGTGCATCATAAACTGGCACGAAGTCTTCTAACATTTTACTCGCACAAGTTGTTTTCGTGCCTTTTGTAACGATGTTATCTTTAATGCCGATCGGCAATCCAAATAACGGACCGCGTTGCTCCAGCGGGACGTTGTCCAATTGGTCCGCCTGCGCCTTCGCTTCCTGTTCCGTAACCGTCAAAAATGCTTGTACATCCCCTTCGACAGCCGCAATCCGGCTGAATGCGTCCTCGGTGATTTCTTTGACGGAGACTTCACGATTATGTAATAGCTGTTGAAGCTCTGTTGCCGTTTTAGAAAATAAGGTCATCGGTTTCCCTCCTATCAATTGCGCCCTAGCGTGTTCTCGTTTCAAAAAGAAAATCAGCAAATTCCTGCTGATACTATACTGCAGAGCAGCACTCCTTTTGATTTGGAACATTTTTCGCTGCAGGCTTTAGACCGACCTTAAGTCAGCCATCCAGGTACCTGCAATTATTTGCAAGCTTCCCAGCGTTCGTTTTACTTACAAGCCATTTATCAGAGTCATGAAAGGATATTCGGAACTTTAATCATTCCATCTTCATGTTCCTTCACGCTGGCCAACATTTCGTCTCGATTTAAAATATCTGTCGGAACGTCTTCGCGAAGAACATTCACCTGATGAAGCGGATGTGTCATTGGCTGAACATTCGCCGTATCAACTTCTTCAAATCTTTCCGCGAACTTGTCCAATTCACTTAACTGGTCAGCGTATTGCTCGGCTTCTTCATCAGTGAACGCGATCCGTGCAAAATTTGCGAAATAATAAACGTCATCTTTTGTAAATTGGTGAGTCATTTGCTCGCCTCCTCTGTATCATATTGTACGATTAATCTTATCACCTAACAACTTCGTTGAAAAGCGGCTCCTTATTAGTGTAACCGAATTTCGCAGGAGTCGTACAAGCTGTTGAAATTATTTCGATCATTCATTGCAAAATAAGAATGAGGATGGTGCATGTCACACCATCCGCAAAAGTAAATGATCCCTTTTGAACAGCGCAGCAATTAAAAAGATTGTCTAGCACTCGTTCAAATGTTTCTCAAGGCTGTCGCAGAAGGACAACCTCAAAGGTCAATACCCATAAATATGAACAAACGGTTCTTCCCCTGCATTCTTAACGATTAAGGCCTCTGGGCCATTCACCGATGTGATACTCACTTCTACATTCAGGTTCGCGAAATATGAATTGACGAGCGAGGTCAAATATTGAGTGAAACCGATTGTTTCGCTCGTTCCGAAAAATTGAATCGGAACTTCAATTCGCAGTGATTCATATTGGTCATCGCGAAAATGCGCTGTCCCAATCACGTTGACAAAGCTAGGAAAATACTTATCAATATCCTGTTTGAATTTGCTGAAGTCATTATTGATATCCCGATAATTCGTGAGGGATGACGGCGCAGGAAGTGTGACATACTTTTCGTTCACTTCTTTCCACCCGGAAGCGGCTGTTTTCCCTTTATCCGCATATGCAGTCGCAAAGTATGTGCCGGGGACGATCGAACTTCTGCTTTCCTGCTTGAATAACCCTATGACAATCGGAATGTCCGAAAGCCCTTCTTTCGCCCGTAATCGGCTGACAATCTCATCGGCCATTTTCATGCCTTCCTTTTGCAATTTGTCATCCGGGATGCGGGTTTCTGTGCCATCCCTAGAGTAATAAATTGAATTAAGGGCCAGGCCGATTGAAATTCCGGAGAGGCGGACCTTATTTTCTCCAGTTTTTTGCAAATAATTCTGCTCTACAATATGTGCTAAATAAATCGGTGCCTGTTCAGCTACTTCCTCCGCACTGGCTCCTTTTGGTGCACCCGCAGGATTCAGCCCCTCTTCGTTGTCACTTTTACGGGCCAGCCATTTGCCGGCCGTCTGTTTATCGATGTATTGGCCTTCTTGAAAGAAGTACTTGTCCGTGTCGAAATGCCGTGCGGATAGGCGCAGCAAGCCCTCCTCTGCTTCTTTCATATCGTATTTCGTGTGCAGATTGTTGACAACCATTCCGCGGCTGGCACTTTGTTTAAAGGGCACGAATGTCCTATAAAATTCATCCTTCAACTGAACATCCGGAATGATGACAGTTTCTTGCGCCTTCTCTTCATTCTCCTGGATGACCTCATCCTTTTCCGGTGCAAATGAAGGAAGGCAGCCTCCGAGGAAGAGCACGGCGGCTACTCCTGGTGCTACCCATATCCTTTTCATTACGTATTACTCCTTTTCGCCAAGCGATTCGATTAATTGTTCTTCATTCCAAACTGGAACACCGAGTTCTTGGGCTTTCGCCAGCTTCGATCCGGCATCTTCGCCTGCAATGACTAAATCTGTCTTCTTGCTGACACTGCCGCTGACGTTTCCGCCAAGCGCTTCAATCTTCTCTTTCGCCTCATTCCGCGTCAAGATGGAAAGTTTTCCAGTCAGCACGACTGTTTTACCTGAGAACGGGCTATCAGTCGGCAATTCTTCGCGCGTTCTGCCTTTGTATGTCATGTTGACACCATACGATTTTAATTTCGTAACCACTTCCAGCACATCTTCATTTTGAAAATAGGTCGTTACAGCATCCGCTACTTTGTCTCCTATTTCATGAATGGCAGTAAGCTGTTCTGCTTCCGCTTCCATCAAACGGTCAATTGTCCCGAATTCTTCCGACAAGATGTGGGCCGCCTTTTCACCGACATGACGGATGCCAAGGCCGAATAGTAATTTTTCGAGAGAGTTTCCTTTTGACGCTTCGATCGCTGACAATAAATTGCTGGCGGATTTCTCTCCCATCCGTTCTAGCCCCAGCAGCTGCTCCTTTGTCAGCGTATAAAGATCAGAGACATCCTGAACAAGGCCCGCTGTGTACAATTGATTGACGACCCGCTCTCCGATTCCTTCAATATTCATCGCATTACGCGAAACGAAATGGATGAGGGCTTCTTTCATTTGAGCCGGACATTGCGGGTTGACGCAACGAAGCGCCACTTCTCCTTCGATCCGTACAAGCGTGGAATCGCAAACAGGGCAAGTTTCAGGCATTTCAAACGGTTTTTCATCGCCTGTCCGTTCCTGTTCGATGACGCTGACCACCTCCGGGATAATATCTCCCGCTTTTCTGATGATCACTTTATCCCCGATTCGAATATCCTTTTCTTTAATCAAATCTTCATTGTGTAAGGAAGCGCGTCCGACTGTCGTTCCGGCTACCCGTACTGGCACGAGAATTGCTGTCGGTGTGACGACACCAGTCCGTCCCACGCTCAGTTCAATGTCTGTCAATGTCGTAATGACTTCCTCTGCCGGGAATTTATAAGCCGTCGCCCAGCGCGGGCTTTTAGCCGTAAATCCTAGCTGTTCCTGATCTTCAAATCGGTCCACTTTAATGACGATGCCATCGATTTCGTACTCGAGATCCTGCCGCCGCTCTTTCCAGCCTTCAATAAACTCGATCACTTCTTCAATGGTTTTACATCTTTTGCTCTTTTGATTTGTCTCGAAACCGAGTGTGTGCAAATAATCAAGCGAATCGGAGTGGCTGTCCTGCCCATAAGCACTGCCATCGCCGCCGATTCCATAGATGAATACAGACAAGTTGCGGCTCGCTGCTATTTTCGGATCGAGCTGGCGCAATGAACCGGCAGCCGCATTCCGTGGATTCGCAAATGGTTCTTCCCCGTTTTCATCCCGTTTTGCGTTAAGTTTCACGAATGAACTTTTTGGCATATATGCCTCACCGCGAACTTCGATCGTTACAGGCTGTGATAATCCAAGCGGAATCGTCCTGATTGTCCGTAAGTTGGCTGTGATATCCTCACCGACTGTCCCATCGCCTCGGGTAGAGCCCTGCACGAACTTTCCATCCTCATATTTCAAGGACACGGCCAAGCCATCTATTTTCAATTCGCAAATATAGGAGACTGTTTCTTGTCCAAGTCCTGATCGTACACGCCGATCAAAATCCCGGATGTCCTCTTCATTGAACACATTCGACAGGCTGAGCATCGGATGTTCATGAACGACTTTTCCAAAACCGGATAGAATGTCCCCGCCTACCCGTTGTGTCGGGGAGTTCGGGTAGATCAAATCAGGATGCTCTGTTTCAATGGCGATCAATTCCTGCATGAGCTGATCATATACGGAATCCGGCACAACCGGTTTATCCAGAACATAATAGGCATGGCCATATTCTTGAAGGAGCTTGTTCAGTTCTTTCACCCGTTGCTCCATTACATGACGATCCATCGTTTCCACTCCTCCATTACGCCTTTTCTATCGGTGCGAATTTCGCTAATAATCGTTTGATCCCGACCGGATCTGGAAATGCGATATCCAGCTCCGTATCGTCTGCCGTTCCCCGGACACTTACAACCATGCCGGTGCCCCATTTCTTATGAACAGCTTTATCTCCTGCCTTCCAGCCCATCTTCTCGCCGCCGCTCGTTTGATACACCGGCTTCTTGACAGCTGGACGTACTGGGGCTGCGGAGCGTGCAAATGCATTTCCGACCGTGAAGCCGGAATCGTTCGAAATAACTTCGGTTACCGCCTCTGATATTTCATTTAAGAAACGGGACGGGTTATTGTAGCTCGAGCGTCCGAATAATGTCCGGTACGCTGCGCTCGTCAAATATAACTTCTGCTCCGCCCGCGTGATTGCCACGTAAGCGAGACGTCGCTCCTCTTCCATTTCCTCTTCATCGGCAATCGATCTCGCATGCGGAAACACATTCTCTTCCATCCCGATGACGAAAACGACAGGGAACTCAAGCCCTTTTGCCGCATGCATCGTCATTAGGACGATTTTCTCGCTGGACTGGTTCTCTTCTTTATCCAACGAATCGATATCTGCGATCAGTGCCAGGTCTGTCAGGAATGCGACGAGGGAACGGTCTCCGTTTTCCTCCTCCGCCCGCTTTTCAAATGCCTCCGTAACGGAAAGGAACTCTTGTATATTTTCCAAGCGGCTTTCCGCTTCAATCGTCTTTTCCCTTTCGAGCATGGCACGGTAGCCTGTTTTGTCCAGCACCTGCTCGACAAGTTCCGAGACGGATAAGTATTCCTGCATTTGCGTGAAACCTGCAATCAATTCTCTAAACTTCACAGCTTCATTAGCGGCGCGCGCCGTTAAGCCCATGAAGTGAACCTCCTGCATGGCATCGAAGATCGAGCGGTCATTTTCAATCGCAAACCGCGCCATTCGTTCAAATGAAGTGGCTCCGATGCTTCGTTTCGGCTCATTGATAATTCTTGCCAATGCCAAATCGTCATCATTATTTGCAATCAAGCGCAAGTACGCCAGCAAATCTTTAATCTCTTTCCTGTCATAGAACTTCGTACCGCCGACAATGGTGTATTCCATGTTTGATTTGACGAGAAATTCCTCCATTACACGCGATTGGGCATTCGTCCGGTATAAAATCGCGAACTTGTCGAGTGTCAGATTTTCTTTCTCTTTCAAATCGATGATCGTCTGAACAACAAACTGAGCTTCAGCCTTCTCATCATTCGCTTTATAAATATAAATTGAATCGCCTTCATCGTTTTCCGTGCGCAATGTTTTATCGTAGCGGCTGCGGTTGTTTTGAATGACATCATTTGCTGCCTTTAGAATGCGTTTCGTCGATCTGTAGTTTTGCTCCAACATGATGACTGTCGCATCCGGGTAGTCCTTTTCAAAAGAAAGGATATTTCCGATATCTGCTCCCCGCCATCTATAAATGGACTGGTCTGAATCCCCGACAACGCAAAGATTCCGGAACTTGGCTGCCAGCATGTTGACGAGCCGGTATTGGGCATTGTTCGTATCTTGGTATTCATCCACATGAATGTATTGGAATTTGTTTTGATAATAGTCGAGGACTTCCGGGACTCTTTCAAACAATTTGAGGGTCATCATAATTAGATCATCAAAATCGAGCGACTGATTTTGTCGCAGCTTTTTGGAGTAGCCTTCATAGACATCGGCCACTACTTTCTCGTATGGATTGAATGAATTGATTTGCCCTTTGAACGTTTCGGCATCAATGCATTCATTTTTCGCGGAGCTGATTGCGTTTAACATGGAACGCGGATCATATTGCTTTGGATCGATATTTCGTTCTTTCAATACGTTTTTAATGACCGTCAGCTGATCCGAGCCATCGAGAATGGAAAACGATTTGGCGATGCCGATCCGGTCAATATTACGGCGTAAAATTCGTACGCACATCGAGTGGAACGTGGAGACCCACATCCGTTCACCCGAGCCTGCACCAAGCAGACCGTCAATCCGCTCTCGCATTTCTCGCGCCGCTTTATTTGTAAATGTAATGGCGAGTATGTTGGAAGGATAGACGTCCTTCTCCACGACGAGGTACGCAATCCGATGCGTCAGCACTCGCGTCTTTCCAGAACCCGCCCCCGCCATGATAAGCAATGGCCCTTCCGTCTTCTTGACGGCCCGTGCTTGCTCCGGATTCATGCCGTCCAGCAGATTTTGAGCGATTCTATTCATTTCATCCACACCTTTCGAGGAACATCTGTTCTTCATTATACACCGTTTTATCCTTCATGGGGCGTTTTCTTGACAGCTTCCACTGTCTCGAGTGCAGCCTCCAAGTTTTCGTAGAGTACATTGCCAACGATAACCGTATGAGCGTATGCAGCCATTTGGCGTGCCTGTTCTGCATTTTTAATCCCGCCGCCGTAAAACAGCCGGGTCGATTCCAGAATCCGGGAGACAGAACGCACCACGTCCGGATCTCCGAAAGTTCCGCTATATTCCAAATAAAAGACTGGCATATGAAAGAGATGCTCCGCCATGCGGGCATACGCAATGACATCGTCCTCATCCGGAATCGCAGAGACCCCTGTCAGCTCAGCTGCTTTGCATTCAGGATTCATGATACAGTAGCCTTCTGTCAGGATCTCATCCCAATTCATCATGTGGCCATATTCGCGCAACGCCGCATGATGAATGCCATTGATCCATTCCGCTTTCGTGGAGTTCAGCACAGTGGGGATGAAATAATAATCAAATCCTGGGGTTACTGAATCGACCGTCGACACTTCAAGTGCGACAGGAACAGAATAGCGCCTGATTCTTGCGAGCAAATCCAGCACATTCTCCAATGTCACATGATCGGTGCCCCCGACAATAAGACCGTCTGTACCTGATTCCGCAATCCGCTCCAATTGTTCGTCTGTCACTGATTTCGCAGGATCCAGCTTAAAGGCATGTCGCCAAGTTCTATAATCCATGTTCAACCACCTTGTCCCTATTATGTACGTTCTTTTAGTATACCAAAAAAAAGGACGGAATCCTCGCTCCGTCCTTTCAAAAAATGTTATTCAGTTGATGTGCCTTGCCTTATTTACCGCTTTCGTTGCCCTCTTCCAATTCAGGATACAGGCGTCCCAAAACCGTATTGTAGCCGTCCGACCCATAATCGACACAGCGTCGAACTCTGGAAATGGTTGCAGTGCTCGCTCCCGTTTCACTTTGAATCCGTTCATAGGTTCTTTTCAGCTTCAGCATATGAGCCACTTCCAGACGCTGCGCCATTGACTGAATTTCACTCATTGTACAGAGATCATCGAAAAAGGAGTAGCATTCTTCTAGATCCTTCAGTTCCAAAATCGCCTTGAACAGCTGGTCTGTCTGTGGACCGCGTATTTTATCGATTTGCAAATTGTCTCCCCCGTTTCAATCGATTTTTTTCTGTGCCATAATCCATAAGCGATCTGCTTAGGGCGTATAGGTGACAGCTTTTGCAATTCCCGATGTAGTTGGAACGATATTAATCCATGTTTTACCCGGTACCAATTCAACAGGCACCCCATTCTCAACAGGTGTCAGGAAGCCGTCAATATTCTTCCATTCAATCTCTTTCACGATCCCCGCTTGGAATAAAATCGCTTTGCCGCCCGCTTCCAAATCGACCGCCTGTCTTCCGACACTGTCAATTGTCCGATGCGGCGCTTCGAATACGAGGACATTGGATACTTCAACTTGCTCGCCATTTTCCTTATCAATCGTAACGGTCCCTTTTACAGAACGTTTATACGTCTCCTCTTCAGGCTGGTACGTAAAGGTGCTGATAAAGTCCTGATTGGTACTGAAACGCACGACAAGTTCCGATGCGGTATCTCCTATTTTAGCACTTTCAATGGAATCATGAAACGCAAGGGACGGCATCTTCTCGATGGATTCATGCCCGCTCATTTTATCCATGGCCTCTACAATATGCTCCCCTGATATATAGGAATTGTGCGGCGCACGCCGTTCCTTTGATCGTTTGAACAGCGTTCCATCATACTGCATGCCATTCACATGATCGACATAACGGCTGCTCAGCAGTTTTTGCGCGTCAGGACTATAACCATGCGCAATATAGAAAGCGTCCATCCCTTTCGCCATGTAAATGAAATAATCACGTGCGCTGCGGATCGGCCCGACCTGCTCCGGCAATTCACTTTGGAACAAAGCAAGATACCTTGTGACATTTCCTTCTGCCAAGAATTCAAAAATCATATCCGCTTCGCTGATTCCTGATTGCGGCCTTGCAAGCGGATGGTTGTTGATCGTTGCCAATATAGGACGGCGCCATTGCTTTTCTTCCTGCAATTCACCAGTAAACGGAGATTGGTACAGCAAGGCTCCTTCCGCATCCTCTTCCGGCTCTTCAACCGGATCCTCTTCCTGAATCACTTCTTCTTCCACATCGCTTGGTTCTGGCTGCTCCGCTTCTACTTTATCTTTTTTTGAGCAAGCGGAGACAATCAACAGCATGAAAGCCGCCATGAACAACAGCCATATTCTCTTTTTCCCTTTCATCATTGCCCCCTATCTTCCGGTCGCCGGAAAGATCACTTTATTTTTCAATACATTGAATAACCCGTTTTGCGTCACCCTGACATATGGCAAATGGGTCGATTGCAAAAATAGGAATGTATACACTGCATCCCCGAAACTATAGCCCCGCTCTGCAAGTGCCTCTTTCAATTCTTTCTCTTGGCTGATCAACACGTCTACATTCTCTGCAGATAACCCTCCGCCGATAGGCAGTGGAATGGATGCGGCAACTTGTCCATCTTCGATGAGCACCATGCCGCCTCCCATCTTCTTCATCTCCATAAATGCCTGTAACATGGCTTGCTTGTCCTTCCCGATCAGGATGATATCCCCTGTGTTCGAATAAGAAGAAGCCATTCCTTGGATGCGTGTAGCAAACCCTTTTATGAGCGTATTAACACGCCATTCACCTTGTCGGTCGACTAACATCAGGAAGCTTTCATCGTTGCCTGAAGCTAAAACATCTGCAGCGACATCCAGATTTGATTCATACGGTTTGGTGATGACATCGTTTACCATTTCTATGCCGACTTGCGGAAACTCCGCAAAATCTTCTTCCGTCAAATCAAATGATGGATTGAATTCAGGAATGATCGACCAGTCCACTTTGTTGAAGCTGCACATCGGTTGGTTGTCACGAAGGAGCCAAACGCCCTTGGACAACACATCGGTCGGAACCGGATTCGTTTCCTCTTCAAGAAAATTCAACGTTGCATACCTGCCTGTCGCAATAACTCCCTGGATATCATCGATTCCGTAATAGCGGGCGACATTATAGGAAGCCATTAAATAGGCATCAACCGGGGAAACCCCCGCATCAAGCGCTGCCTGTATGCACTTGTCCATCACGCCATCCACATGGAACGATGGAGTAGACCCGTCTGTCGTCATCATTAAGTGATCGAATACATCCCATTCTGCTGCCACAATATCACGCAGCATGACAGGAAGATCCGGACGAATCGAGGAATGGCGAAGCGTCACGGCATACCCTTGCAGTAAACGCCGTTCCACTTCCTCGGCTGTCATTGCTTCATGATCGCCATCTGTACCGAGCAGCTTCATGCGGGCTAATGTCCTGTCCGAAGCGCCTGGGAAATGGCCTTCGACTTTTTTCCCTGCCTGTTTGGCGGCACCCATTGCTTCCAGCATCGCTTGGTCCCCATTGAGCAATCGAGGCCACCCAGTCAATTCCCCACCCATGAGGACATCTTTTCGTGCAATCCATTCCTTTATATCATGTATGTTGAAAATCTCTTTTTCATGACGCAGCACAGTTTGCGAATCAAAACGGGCCCACCAGTAAAACGTAAACGGCAGCTCGTTTAATTGGTCCAAAACCTTGAAAGCCTTTTCATTGCCGAGCATCATGAAAAAAGTCAAATTGTCCGCCAGGAACGTTGTAGTCCCTAGCCGGCCTGCATATTGGGCAAATGTTTCCGGATTGTAAAGCTGGAACGGATGGACGTGAGGCTCAATATAACCGGGCACGATTCGTTTTCCTGTAGCGTCGACGATTTCTGTCCCTTCGAGTTGGACAGGCATTTTCGATCCCGTGTAAATAATTCGGTCCCCTGCGATCCAAATATTGCCGGTCACCCATTTTTTAACGATTGAATGCAAATAGATTGCGTTCTGAATGACCAGTGTCGGCGCCTTTTTGCCATCAATAATTTCAATCTGTTCAAAGATTTCTTTTTGGTTCCACATCATGCTGGTCCCCTTTTTCAAAATAGTGCTGTTTTTATCGTAGCATAGCAGTCTCTTGAAACATAGAGCGTTCTTGTATTTATTCTAGAAATTTGAAGGAAATGGGAGACTCGGGGCGAAGTGTACTAGACTGGCAAACGCCGGACTTATGAAAGCAAAGGAGTAGGAGACAGATGGAATTCAACCATGAAATGGCTACCGAATATGACCGGGGCATCCGCAGAACCTTCCCCGCCTATGAGGCCATGTTTAAAATGACCCGAGCCTACTTGTATCATGCAGTCGGACCTGATGCTGAAATCCTCCTCGCTGGAGCAGGCGGAGGCAATGAACTGGAGTTCTTTGGCCCGCCGCATCCGAATTGGCGCTTCACAGCCGTCGATCCTTCCCGAGATATGCTCGAACTGGCAGCTCGCAAAGCAACAGCTCTCGGTCTCTCTGAACGCATTCGCTTTGTCGAAGGGACAGTGGATAACGTAAAGGATTTTAAACTTTTCGATGCAGCGACCTGTCTGCTTGTCCTTCATTTTATTCAGGATGAACAGGAAAAAGAAGAGTTGCTCCGATCTATACGGAAACGGTTAAAGCCCGGGGCGCCTTTCATCTTGGCTGCCATGTACCGGCAAGGACCTGTTGACGAGTTCGACAGACTGGTGAATCTTTGGAAGGTATATTGGCTGGAGACGACCGGACTATCGAAAGAAGAAGTCGATAAGATGGAGGAAAGTGTACGGTCTCTCTCCTTTCTTACAGAAGAGGCAATGAGGGATTTATTACATAAAACAGGATTCAGCACACCGACAAAGTTTTTGCAGAATACTTTCTTCGGCTGCTGGATATGCCATGCTGGCCAGGCCTGAAAGGAATGATTTGCGAATAAATGGATACCCTACCTAACAGCACCTGTTAGATGGGAGTGAAGGAAAATGGGATCGTCTTCGGAAAAACAGCAGCCGCCTGAGCTGCTGCTACAACTGGCACAACAGCTTTCCCCAACCAAGGATATTGTACAAACCACTTTGCATGTGGATGGGATGGCCGCTCATCTGCTCTATTTAAAGAGTGCTGTAGATAGTATTGTGCTGCAGAAAACAATTATTCAACCTTTTTTCCAAGTTACTTCTTTAGACGATTATGCGAGTTACCTAAATTCCGACCCCAATCAAACAGAAATGGCCGATGAGCAAACTGTTCTCGTCGATTTGACAAAAGGGAATGTCCTCGTTGCGGTCGAGCACCGTTTCTTCCTGCTCGAAGTTCGGAAAGTCGGTTTCAATGAAGTGCAACAAATCACATTGGAGCCGACCATCCACGGAGCACAATTAGGCCTTAGCGAAAGTCTGGAAACAAGTCTCAATGTTATCAGGCAACGATACCACAAGCCTTCTCTCATTTTTGACACCATGCAGTTAAAAGACCAATCTAATCGTTCGATCGCGCTTGTATACGATAAAATTACAGTGAATCCACGAGCTCTCCAATTAATAAAGAAAAGGCTGGACAATTTAGATTTCCCTCTTATTTTATCTTCCGGCGATTTGCAATTATATTTGAACGGAACTAAAAAATCATTGTTTCCCGCTTGTCTGTTGACAGAGCGCCCCGATCGGCTTGTCTATAATATTTCTGCGGGAAAAATCATTATCATTGTAGATGGCAGCCCTCATGCCGTCATCGCGCCTGTCGTTTTTTTCGACTTCATGGTCTCCATGGAGGATTTATATCACGGCTACTGGATTTCCATCCTGACCATCATTCTCCGGTATGCCGGATTATTAGCTTGTGTCATACTGCCGGCACTCTATGTAGGTATCACTTCATATACTCCAGATGTATTTCGGACGGAACTCGCCTTGACAGTGGCGGCCAGCCGGATCGGTGTTCCATATCCCTCTTTTATGGAAGTTTTTTTCATGCTGTTATTTATTGAATTCCTGACAGAAGCGAGTATCCGCCTCCCAAGCCCTATTAGTGCGACGGCAACGACAGTCGGCGGATTAATTCTCGGTACAGCTGCGGTTGAAGCGGCCTTAACATCTAACATTATGATTATCGTCGTATCACTTGTTGCCGTTTCTACCTTTGTCATACCGATCAATGAACTTGGTTTCGCAGTAAGAGGACTGCGCTTCATCCTGCTGATCTACACTACGTTCTTCGGGCTTGCTGGACTTGCCATCGGATTGCTTGGAATCGTGCTATTCTTAGCCAACAAAGAAAGTTTCGGCGAGTCCTATTTAAAATTCGGCTGGAGGAAGAGGAAAAAAGAATTCAGGACGGGTGAAGGATGAATCGATTTCTCTATTATCTTATCCTGTTGAATATGGTTGTGAATATCGTCGTGGAAGTGCCTAAAATTTTGATCGATCACAGCCATCGGGGTGCCATTACATCCATGCTTCTTGCCCTCGTCATTGGTGTGTCGTTCAACTGGATCGTTATTAAGCTGTTTAAAGAACATCCCGGGCGCAGCTTACCGGAGCTTCTCCATGACTATGTGCCGAGCTGGATTAGCAAACCAATCCTCCTCTACTTCGCGTTCACTTGGTTTTTTGCCGGGTTTCTATCCATTGCCGCCTTCACCTTTCTACTAAAACGGTTTTTAACACCTGAAATGTCTACGTATATCATCATTTCGACTTTTGTTTTTCTTATTTCGTATGGCATCTTGATGAAGACCCAGAGCCTGTTGAATTCAGTTGAATTAATACTCGTCTTAAATTTACCAATTGTCATCTTCCTGATCTCAAAAGTTTATAGTGATCGCTCTATGGAGTGGGACTATGTGAAGGTTGCCCTGACGTATTCAAATAACCCGCCCGACTATTCGGCTGTGACGGCAGCGATATATCCGCTGCTCGGCATTGTGAATATTATTATTTTCAACCGTCACATATTAGAAAAAGTAGATATGAGAATGAAGCAATTTTTCATTATTCTTTTGGCTGGAGCCGCAACATTATTCACGTCCTATTTTATACCTCTCGGTTATATCGGTTTCGGCGTATCTGAAAATGTTCAATATCCCTGGATTCTGACAAGTGATTCCATTCGGTTGAAGTATGGTTTGATTGAACGGTTTATCTTCATTTTCCTTCTCATTTTCCTATCGCTGAGCTTTTTGAATACGACAATCCATTGGCATGTCGCACAGAAGTTGTTGGATTCTTTTCATCGGACGAAAAAATTGATCATCAATGAGAAGGACTACAACCCATATGTTTGGATAGTTGTTTTCTGGGTGATCACCTTCATTGGGATCGGCCGCATGACAGAGTATCAGCTGTTCCTGTACGGAAAGTATTTCTTTAATCAGCAGCCTCTCTTTGCAGTGGTGTTGATTGGTTCTCTCATGCTAATCAAACGAGGTGCTAAGAAAAAATGGAAGCAGCCAGCCGAATCAAACTAGTAGTCTTATCCATACTTCTGCTATGCAGTTCAATTTTATCCGCCTGCGCCTTCAAGGACATTGACCGGCGGCTATTTGTATCGGTAATTGGCATCGACCCAGCTGAGAAAATCGAAAACGGATTCAAAGTGACGTTGAAAATCGCTATTCCATTCGGTGCCATTAAACAATCCTCTCGGCCGACTTTCGCCTATTTGTCCGAAGAAGGAGAGACAGTCGGAGAAGCGATTCGGATGCTGGAAACTCATGTAGATAAAGTTTTGGAATTAGGGCATATGAAAACCATCGTCATCAACGAGGAATTGCTGAAGGATGATCTGGAGGAATTTATGAACTTCTTCGTCCGCCGTGGAGATGTCCAAATGATCGCCTATGTCACGGCAGCCAGGCCCTCTGCGGAAACGATATTAAAGGTGGAACCAAACACCGAGGCTCCCGCCTCCATCTCATTCTTCAACTTTTTTGGAGAAACAGGAACCGAAAGCCCCTTCATTGTGACGACGTATCTATTCGAATTCAGGCGTGACTATTTTGCGAAAGGGATTGATCCTGTCCTTCCGATCATGGAGACGAATAAGGATCATACTGAGCTGATTGTAAACAAATCCCTTGTGATCGGGAAGAAGGGAAAAACGCTGGAGCTTGATTCAATCATGACGAAATACTACAACTCACTCGTTCACAAGGCGTCCGGTTTCTCGTATAAGATTCAGCAGGATGGGTTGCATTTATTATTAAATCTCGATGTTGTGAAAATGCATTATAAAATTCTTTCAGAAGGAGAACGACCCTCCAAGATTGTCATGCACATTATGAAAAGCGGGGTAGTCGGAGAATCCAACAAGCCTTTATCACCTAAAAAGCTGTCGGAATATGACAAGCTTGCAGAGGATGCCATGACAAAGAAGGTACGCCATTTGTTGCTTTACTTGCAAGAAGAGAACTTGGATCCCTTTGGCTTTGGGTTGCGTTACCGGGCATCGAAGCTACATTCAGCAGATCCATACAAAGCTTGGGAGGAAGCCTATCCCGAAATTGACTTTGATATCATTATGAAAGTGGAATTAAAGAGTACAGGTGTTACAGAATAACAAACAGGAGAGGAAATCAATCCTACTGATTTCCCCTCCTGTTTTAGTTGTTTATTTATTATCAGGCAGGATCGTACGCCAGCCGATGTCTGTCCGATAGAAAAAGCCATTCCATTCGTGCTCTGCTAATGTCTTGTATACTTCTTCCTGAGCTTCCTTCAGTGTATCCGCTTTGGCGGCAATCAACAGCACCCGGCCGCCACTGCCGACAAAGTGATTCCCAGCAAGCTTAGTGCCCGCGTGAAAGACGACTGCCCCATCCTTTTCTATTTTCACAAGATCCGGCAAATGGGCTCCTTGCTGAACATCTCCCGGATAACCATCCGAGGCGACGACCACGCCAAGCATCGATTGCTCGTTCCATTTCAACTCATACTCTTCCTCTGCCATCAGCGCAGTCATAAATTCACCGAAATCCGAATCCATACGAGGAAGGACGATTTGCGTTTCCGGATCTCCGAAACGTGCGTTAAATTCAATTACCTTAGGCCCTTCCTTGGTCAAAATTAACCCAGCATAGAGGATGCCAGTAAAAGGCTTCCTTTCCTGTGCCATCGCTTCGACCGTCGGAATGACTACTTGATCATAGGCCGTTTCAATTACGTCGGGGCTTATCTGAGGAACAGGGGAATACGCACCCATCCCGCCAGTATTCGGCCCTTTATCGCCGTCAAACGCACGCTTATGATCTTGCGCAATCGGCATGGGATAGATCTTGCCGGCATGGACAAACGACATGAAGGAAAACTCTTCCCCTTCCAAAAATTCCTCAATGACAATCCGTGAAGAGGAGTCACCGAATTTTTGATTGCCAATCATATCGTCCACCGCCTCGAACGCTTCCTCTAGCGTCATCGCTACGACGACACCTTTTCCTGCCGCTAACCCATCCGCTTTAATAACAATCGGAGCTCCTTGCTCGTGGATGAAAGCTTTTGCCTCATCCGCATCAGTGAATGTACCGTAGGAAGCGGTCGGAATGCCATATTGTTTCATCAGTTCCTTGGCAAAGGACTTGCTGCCTTCCAACTGGGCTGCTGCTTGTGTCGGCCCGAAAATGGACAGTCCTCTTTCCAAGAAGTAATCCACAATACCTTCTGCGAGAGGCTGCTCAGGCCCCACGAAGGTCAGATCGATCTGGTTGTCCCGTGCAAAGTCCGCAAGACGATCAAACTCAAGAACACCAATTGGAACACATGTCACTTCCTGCTTCATGCCATCATTGCCTGGGGCGACAAACACCGCAGAGACAGAAGGAGAACTGGCAAACTGCCGGGCAATGGCGTGTTCACGCCCCCCGCTCCCGATCACAAGTACTTTCATTCTCGTATCCTCCTTAATGTTTGAAATGACGAATGCCTGTGAACACCATGGCGATTCCGTATTCATTCGCTTTACGGATGGAGTCTTCATCTTTTACCGATCCGCCCGGCTGAATAATTGCGGTGATTCCGGCCTTGGCAGCTGCTTCGACTGTATCGTCCATTGGGAAAAACGCATCCGAGGCGAGTGCAGCACCCTTTGCAAGCTCGCCTGCTTGGGACAACGCGATCTGCGCAGCACCGACTCGATTCATCTGGCCTGCTCCGACGCCAAGAGTTCTGTCGGGATCAGCAATGACAATCGCATTGGATTTCACATGTTTCACAACCGCCCAGCCCATTCGCATAGCTGTCCATTCCGCTTCCGTCGGTTCCCGATCTGTCGCAACCCGGATATCTGCATCGTCAAAGCCGAGTGCATCCGGTTCCTGCATGAGCAAGCCGCCTTCGACAGAGACTGTATTCCAAACGTCTTTTTTTGCTTGGTCAAATGGAATCGTCAATAGGCGTACATTCTTCTTTTTCGTCAGCGTAGTGATCGCCTCATTCGTAAACGAAGGAGCGATGATAATTTCGAGAAAAATTCCAGCTAGCTGCGTCGCTGTCTCTTCATCCACTTCACGATTCAGCGCCACAATGCCCCCAAAGATGGAAACGGGATCTGCTTCGTAAGCTTTCGTGAACGCTGTGGCGATTGAATCGCCAGTGCCGACTCCACATGGATTCATATGCTTTACAGCAACTGCCGCCGGACGATTGAATTCCTTCACAATCTGAATGGCTGCGTTGGCATCTTGGATATTGTTATAGGAAAGCTCTTTACCATGCAATTGAGTGGCGTTGGCAATTGAAAAATCGGAACCGAGCGGACGGCTGTAAAAAGCTGCTTTCTGATGTGGGTTTTCCCCGTATCGGAGCGGCTGTTTTAATTCGTATGTATATGTCACCTGTTCCGGGAATTCTTCTCCAGCAAGTTCCGTTAAGTAACCTGAAATTAGCGCGTCGTACGCTGCGGTATGACGGAATACTTTTGCAGCAAGACGTCTTCTTGTTTCTTGTGTCGTTTCTCCCTTTGCCTGCAATTCTGAGAGAACTGCTTCATAATCTGCCGCATCCACTATAACCGTCACAAAAGCATGGTTTTTTGCGGAAGCCCGCAGCATTGCCGGACCACCGATATCGATGTTTTCAATCGCTTCTTCAACTGTCACTCCAGGTTTTAAAATCGTCTCTTTGAAAGGATAGAGATTCACACAGACAATATCGATCGGCTGAATGCCATGCTCCTCCATTTGAGCTACATGGCCCGAATCGTCCCGTTTCGCAAGGAGGCCTCCATGGATCATCGGGTTCAGCGTCTTTACGCGTCCTTCCATGATTTCCGGAAACCCGGTCACTTCATCGACGGCTGTCACGGCTACACCGTTCTCTTTCAAATGCTTCATCGTACCGCCAGTCGATAAGATTTCATATCCCAATGCTTCTAAGGATTGAGCAAACTCCAGAATCCCACTTTTATCCGAAACGCTTAGCAATGCGCGTTTTTTCACGAACTTCCCCTCCGTTTATAAAATAAAACCGGTGTGACACCGGTTTTTCTTTTCGTTAATCCAATCAATTCACTGCTTGCTGCCCTTCCCGCAGGAGAAGTTGTTGCAACACAGTTTTATATAATTCGTGTTCCACTGCATGAATCGCGAGGGCTGTCTGTTCTTTATCCCCTTCCACGACATCGACGGCCTGCTGGGCAAGGATCGGCCCGGTATCCATTCCTTCATCCACCAAATGAACAGTGACGCCTGTCACCTTAACGCCATGCTCTACTGCTTGGCCAATGGCGTCCTTTCCAGGGAAAGAAGGAAGAAGGGATGGATGGATATTAAGAATGCGAGATGGATAGGCAGTTAGCAATACTGGCCCAATGAGACGCATGTATCCTGCCAGGACGATCCAATCCACTCGTTCCTCCCGCAATGTATGGAGAATGGTTTCTTCGTACTGCTGCTTGGATGGAAATGCCTTTGGTTCAAATGCGACTACTCGCACACCCGCTTGTTTCGCCCGTTCCACGACAAATGCCGCCGGCCGGTCTGTAATGACAACAGCGATTTCCGCTGGCAATTCCCCTTCTCTGCATGCGATTTCCAGGGCGGCAAAGTTGCTGCCGCTGCCCGAAGCGAAGATGGCGATTCGTTGCTTACTCATTGATCTAAGCTCCCATCGTGCTCTCCGATGAACTGGACTCCATGGCCTTCCACGACCTGGCCGATGACATAAGCCTCTTCCCCGTGCTCTGCTGCAATCTGGATGGCCCTCTTCGCCTGTTCAGCCGGCAACGCGACAACAAAACCGATGCCCATGTTGAAGACACTGTACAAATCGCGGTCTTCCAATTTGCCTTTTTCCTTCAGCATTTTAAACACTGGCAATACCGGCCAGGAGCCGAGATTAATTTCCACACCGAAACCACTCTTGAACATCCGTGGCAAATTCTCATAGAAGCCGCCGCCAGTAATATGGCCCATCGCATGGATTTCCAGTTCTTCATGCATCTGCATGACCGGCTTTGCATAAATTTTCGTCGGTTCCAAAAGGGCTGTTCCGACTTTGCCGAGTTCTTCATACCCTGCAATATATTGATCCAGCTCATACCCTTGCTCATCCAGCACAATCTTACGCACGAGCGAATAGCCATTCGAATGAATTCCGCTGGAAGCGATCCCAACGAGGAC
Organism: Sporosarcina cyprini; assembly: GCF_022048975.1. Lineage (GTDB taxonomy): Bacteria > Bacillota > Bacilli > Bacillales_A > Planococcaceae > Sporosarcina > Sporosarcina cyprini. The sequence goes on from NZ_JAKMHX010000006.1 coordinate 64,930, forward strand.
ATCACCAATTGCCACTTTATCGCCTGTTACAATATTGCTTTTCTCGCAAGCTCCTACTGCAAAGCCTGCTAAATCGTATTCATCGACATCATACACCCCCGGCATCTCAGCCGTTTCACCGCCAATTAATGCAGCTCCCGCCTGAACACAGCCATCGGCGATCCCTTTGACAATCGCTTCCACCTTTTCGGGCACTGCTTTGCCTAGCGCAATGTAATCGAGGAAATAAAGCGGCTCCGCTCCTTGTGCAACAATATCGTTGACACACATGGCGACACAATCGATGCCGATCGTGTCATGCCGAACCGCCAAAAACGCAAGCTTCAATTTTGTTCCTACGCCGTCGGTACCCGACACGAGGACAGGTTCCTTGAATTGTAAGGCAGACAAATCGAACATCCCGCCAAAACCACCGAACGTTCCAGCTACTCCCGCACGCGCTGTACGTGCGACATGTGATTTCATCCGTTCCACTGACTCATAACCTGCCTCGATATTGACGCCGGCAGACTCATACGCTTTTGACATAGGTAAAGCCTCCTTATCGTACGATCTCTTTTTCATGCGGTAATACGGTATCCGCATAGATTTCAGTCGGGTACTCCCCAGTGAAGCAGGCCAAGCATTGTCCGCAATTTTTCATTTCATCGGAACGGCCAATTGCATTCAGCATACCTTCTTTCGAGAGGAAGGTAAGCGAATCTGCACCGATCAGCTCCCGTATTTCCTCAACCGAACGGCCTGTTGCGATTAATTCCGAATCCGTGCTAATATCTACTCCGTAAAAACAGGGACTGACGAGCGGAGGAGCTGCGATAACGACATGGACCTCCGATGCACCCGCTTCCTTCAGCATGTTGACGATCCGCTTCGATGTCGTCCCTCTGACGATCGAATCATCGACCATGACGACACGCTTTCCAGCAACGACTTGATGGACAGGCGAGAGCTTCATTTTCACGCCGCGTTCACGCATTGATTGCGTCGGCTGAATGAATGTCCGGCCAACATAGCGATTTTTGATTAACCCTAACTCATACGGAATCCCGCTTACTTCCGAGAAACCGATCGCGGCAGAAATGCTTGAATCAGGAACACCCGTCACTACATCTGCCTCAATGCTCACTTCCCTAGCCAGCTGCTTGCCACACCGCTTCCGGGCCATATGAATATTGATGCCATCGATATCTGAATCGGGACGCGAGAAATAAACATACTCCATGGAACAGATCGCGCGCTCCTCAGGTTCTGCATACTGATCTGAGTAACAGCCGCTATCATTGATAATGAGCAGCTCACCCGGCATGACCGAGCGGACATGTTCCGCGCCAATCAAATCAAACGCGCACGTTTCCGAAGCGACCACCCAGGCATTCCCGAGCTTACCAAGGGATAACGGGCGCAAACCATTCGGGTCCTGAGCCACCATCAGCCCTTCTTCCGTCAGGACAACGAATGCAAATGCACCTTTTAACATAGACAGCGCCTTTTTCACCCGATCACGCTGCGTCAGCGACCCGCTGCTGCTCCGCTTGATCAGATGAGCGAGCACTTCCGTATCTGACGTCGTTTGAAAAATACTCCCCAGCTTTTCCAGGTTCTCTTTCAAATCTTTCGCATTAACCAAATTGCCGTTATGGGCAATGGCCATGCTGCCAGTAGTGGAACGGAAGACGAGCGGCTGGACGTTCTCCGCCCCTCGCCCTTCCTCCGTCGTATACCGTACCTGGCCAATGGCAGTACGCCCCGTCAAAGCTTTTAATTTATCATCCGAAAATACTTCATTTACAAGCCCTTCGCCTTTCACAACATGGAGCCCCTTGCCATCTTTCGTTACGATGCCGGCCCCTTCCTGTCCCCGGTGTTGAAGGGCATGAAGGCCATAGTACGTAATCTGTGCGGCATCTTCATGACCCCAGATCCCAAAGATGCCGCATTCTTCGTTTAGGCCTCGCAGTTCAGCAAGCATGGGATAGCCCCTTTCCAAGCGGAACGGAATTCTTCCACTGTCCCTTCGAGCAACGAAGTGCCCACTTCGTCTTGGATCACAATCTTTCCATTATCTGTGACAGCACCTATAGTTACAGCATCCGCTACCACTTTTTCGAACGCTTCCGCATGCTCAGCTTTAACCGTTACGAGGAAACGGGATTGTGTTTCACTGAATAATGCGCTCACAGCAGAACCAGAAACTTTCACATTTGCGCCAAGATCTTTCGCATCAAATGCCTTCTCACAAAGAGCAACGGCAAGACCGCCTTCCGACAGATCCGTAGCAGACTGTATGAGTCCTCCTTGAATAGCGGAAAGCAATTCCTTCTGGCGTCGCGCTTCCACTGCCAAATCAATGGCTGGTGCTTTTCCTGAAATTTTCCCGTCGACCATTTGTTGAAGCTCACTGCCTCCGAATTCGGATGCTGTTTCGCCGATCATGTAAATAAGATCTCCCGCTTGCTTAAAGACAGTCGTCGTCACGTCGCCAAGATTGTGTACGATACCGACCATTCCAATCGTCGGCGTCGGATAAACAGGAACTCCATTCACTTCATTCGACATCGAGACATTACCGCCGATTATCGGTGCATTTAACGTGCGGCACGCTTCTGATATGCCATCCGCAGACTTTTCAATCTGCCAGAACACTTCCGGCTTATCCGGGCTTCCGAAATTCAAGCAATCTGTTGCAGCGATCGGTTCCGCACCCGAGCAAACTAAATTACGCGCCGCTTCCGCCACCGCAATCTTGCCGCCTGTCTCGGGATCCAAATAAATGTAACGTGAATTACAATCCGCAGTCATCGCAAGGCCCTTGTTCGTTCCACGAACCCGGATGACACCAGCCGATGAACCAGGTGCAACGACCGTATTAGTCCGTGCTTGCGTGTCAAATTGGTTATAAACCCACTCTTTTGAAGCAATTGTCGGACGTTGCAGCAAAGCGATAAGCGTTTCCTTCAAACTCTCAACTGAAGGCTCCGCGTCTTCCATTGCTTGGAACTCCTTAAAATAGGCCGGCTCTTCGGACTTTTTATAATACACGGGTGCATCTTCCGCAAGTGCGTCGGCGGACACCTCAGCGACCACTTCTCCTTTATGGAAAAGTCGAAGCATCTTGTCGTCTGTCACCTTACCGATGGCGACTGCTTCCAGGCCATACTTCGTAAACAGATCAATGATTTCTTGCTCACGTCCTTGTTTCACGACAACGAGCATGCGCTCTTGGGATTCAGAAAGCATCATCTCATACGGCGTCATGCCTTCTTCTCGCTGCGGCACTAAATCTAGGTTCATTTCCACCCCATAGCCCGCTTTGGAAGCCATTTCAGCTGAAGAAGAAGTCAGTCCAGCAGCCCCCATGTCCTGAATACCGATTAACGCATCCGATTTTACAAGTTCCAAGCAAGCTTCCATAAGAAGCTTCTCAAGATACGGGTCCCCCGCCTGCATAACCGGAAGTTCCGCCTTTGCCTCCACTTTCACTTCCGCGGAAGACATAGTCGCCCCGTTAATACCATCTCTACCCGTTTTAGCACCTACATACATCACTGTATTGCCGACTCCAGACGCCACACCTTTTTGGATATCTTCATGATTCAATAAACCGACTGCCATCGCATTGACAAGAGGACGCTTGGAATAGCTATTATCAAATTGAACTTCCCCTGCAATCGTCGGGATGCCGATAATATTCCCGTAACTAGCAATCCCGGCAACCGCTTCTTCGAATAAATAACGGTCCCGCTCGTCCGTCAAATCGCCAAACCGCATGGAATTCACAAGCGCGACTGGACGGGCTCCCATCGAGAAGACGTCACGAATAATGCCGCCCGCCCCCGTTGCTGCTCCGATGAACGGTTCAATCGCAGATGGGGAGTTATGAGATTCCAGTTTAAAGACGACCGCCTGGTTGTCTCCAATGTCGACTATGCCAGCCCCTTCACCCGGTCCTTGCAATACTCGCTCACCCTCTGTCGGGAACTTCCGCAGGATGGGTTTGGAACTTTTATAGGAACAATGCTCCGACCACATAGCCGAAAACAAGCCCGTTTCGGTATAGTTCGGGAGCCGTCCGATCATGGAGCAAGCCCGTTCGTATTCTTCTTCGGTCATTCCCAATTGAAGATACAATTTTTCCTCTTTGATTTGCTGCGCTGTCGGTTCATGCTTCGCTGACATGTTGTTCACTCCCGTTTTTCAAGATTGACTGAAATAAAGGCAGACCGTCCATTCCGCCAATGATCTCTTCTACCGCCCGTTCAGGCAGTGGCATCATTCCCAGGACATTGCCCCGTTCATTCAAGACACCTGCGATCGCTTCCGTGCTGCCGTCTTCATTGCCATCTACATACGTGAAGACGATTCGTTTATTGTCTTTTAACTGAGTAACGGTTTCCGCATCAACATAATAATTGCCGTACGCATGCGCGAATGGAAGTGCGATCTCCTGCCCGTTTTCATAACCGGAAGTGAAAATGGTTTCCGCATTTTGAACCGCGAGTTTCGCTTGGCCTGATCTAAATTTCAAGCTTGTATTCATCAGGAAGGCACCCGGCAGCAGGCCAGCTTCGACTAATATCTGAAAGCCGTTGCCAACTCCTAGAATTGGTTTTCCAATTGCCGCAAATTCCTGCAGCTGACTCATGACAGGTGAGCTTTTCGCTAAGGCGCCCGGACGCAAATAATCTCCATATGCAGCACCAGTTGGAATCAAAACCGCATCAAACAGAGACAGATTCGCTTCCGTATGCCATACGCACTGTACATCCGCTTTAACAATATCGTTTATCGCATGAAACATATCGAGATCACAGCTCGAGCCTGGGAACGTCAGTACAGCAAATTTCATTGTGCTGCAACCTCCTCAATTTCAAAGCGATAGTCCTCAATTACTTGATTGATCAACAACTTCTCACACATTTCTGTGACACGACTTTCAATAGTTGCCGCCGAACCATCCAGTTCCAATTCGATCAATTTACCAATACGGACATTATGAACCTCATTGAAACCTAACGTTTGAAGTGCGTCTTTTGCGGCAATTCCTTGTGGATCTACTACACTCTCGCGAAGCGTTACGTATACGTTTACCTTTGTCATGTCTGTTTCCTCCTAATAGGAATAAATTGTAATTGAAATGGTGATAGACTTACGACCAAATGCCGGTTTGTTCAATTTCCTCAAGTGTCGTTTCAATATTGTCAGTCAAAATAGTGATATGCCCCATTTTCCGTTTCTCTTTCGCCTCGGCTTTGCCATATAGATGAACAGACCAATCCGGGTATTGGGTAATCACTTTCTTTAGCAATGTAACATGTTCGCCTAAAACGTTTACCATGATGGTCGGCCGCAACAATTTCGGTTCGCGCAGCGGCCATCCGCAGATCGCTCGGATATGTTGATGGAACTGCGAAATATTGCAACCTTCAATGGAGTAATGACCTGAGTTATGCGGACGTGGCGCCAACTCATTAATGAGAATTTCTCCGTCCTCCAAAACAAACATTTCCACTGCCAACGTGCCGACCAGCTGCAAATGATCTGCAACAAGACGAGCCGCTTCTTCTGCTTTTATCCGTATGGTTTCCGATACTCTGGCCGGAACGATTGATTCATGCAAAATATGATTCTTGTGAATGTTTTCTGCGATTGGCAAACAATACGTTTCACTGTTTGCACTCCGTTGCACAATCACCGATATCTCTTTCACAAACGGAACGAATGCTTCCGCAATGCATGCTGAATGAGTAAATAATGATTCGGCAGCAGGCAACGCATCAGCAGAGTCCACTTTCATCTGCCCCTTTCCGTCATAACCGCCAACAGCGGTTTTAACAATGCACGGAAATCCAATCTTGTCGATATGATCTACTAATTCTTGATAGGTAGAAGCTACAATATAAGGAGCAACTGGAGCACCCGATGCCGTAATTTCCGCTTTTTCATGAATGCGATTTTGCGTAATCCGCACAAGCTCTGCACCTTGCGGGATATATGTATCTTGAGAAAGACGCTTCAGTCCTTCATAATCAATATTTTCAAACTCGTACGTGACAACATCGCTTACTTCCCCTAATTCTTCAAGTGCCATTTCGTCATTATAGGGAGCCACAATCCGGATATCTGCCACTTGGCCGCACGGTGAATCCATAACGGGATCCAACACAGCAATCTTAAAGCCGGCTTCTTTGGCAGCAAGGGCCATCATTCGCCCCAGCTGTCCTCCTCCGATAATACCGATGGTCTGACCTGGTAAAATGGTTTTCATTCTAGATCACCACTGCTTTCTAATGATGCGTCACGGATGGCATTGCGCCGTGCCTCCAGCCGTCCTCTTAATTCCTTGTCGTAAACTGCTAGAAATTGTGCGGCAAGCAATCCGGCATTTGTCGCCCCCGCTTTACCAATCGAGACAGTAGCTACTGGAACCCCGCCAGGCATCTGGACGATCGATAGCAATGAATCCATTCCATTCAGCGCCTTCGACTGAACAGGAACACCGATAACAGGCAGCAATGTCTTGGCAGCTACCATTCCAGGCAAATGTGCAGCTCCCCCGGCACCAGCGATGATGACTTCAATCCCCCGGCCATCTGCCTCTTCCGCGTATTGAAACATAGCATCAGGCGTGCGATGGGCCGAAACCACTCTCTTTTCATATGGAACGTGAAGCTCTTCCAACACATCACAAGCATGCTTCATCGTGTCCCAATCACTTTTGCTTCCCATAATGACGCCGACTTTCGGTTTCACAATGCATCTGCCTCCTTCAAGAATAAAATAAAAAGCCCTCGAACGATCCACTCTCCAAATAGCATGGAAAGCAGAACATTCGAGGACGTCATCGCAAAGAAAATGATGAAAAATCCCATTGGCAAACAAACACCTTCGCCAAATTTACGGATGTCGCTTCCCCGCATAGTCCGGACATTTACGGTGTCCTGGTAGAGACACTGGAGCCAATTCTCCAGCATATATGTGGGTGTTATTACACTATTATCATAACAAGACGATTCTGAAACGTCAACGCAAACCGAACGATATATCGCATGAATTACCTTTTTGTTCGGTTTTTGTTATGATTCATTAAGAATTCCTTTAAATTTTATTACTTGGCGTACTGGAATATACGCTCCATCCTTTTCCATGAAGACAGGCTCCTCTTTCCGGCCCGCCACAGTATACCCTGCAGCAGCTAACCGGTTTAAACATTCTTCAATCGTTTCGCCCTCTTCAACTTCAAACCAAACCGTCTTCTTACGAGTCATCCGACAATTTCCCTTTCCGTATGGACTTCACCCAAAAGCCGCCATGAATCGTCTTCGGCTCATACGCAATAATAAAAGCTTTTGGATCAATTTGCTTAATTGTATCATATAGTTTCAACTCATACTTGCGCGGCGTTAAAATCTGCATTGCCGACCGGTTGCCTTCCAAACCATTGGCCGCCCAATCCGTTACACCATACCCTTTCTCTCTTAAGATCGCAGGCATCCGGTGGTCAATATCAGCAGTTATTACATTGACCGTAATATAACCAAGCGCCAGCTTCTCTTCAATTTTCATGCCCGTCACAATACCAATCCCAAAGCCTAACGCATACGCAACGATATTCTGCACCTTGTCCAAATTATCGAGCACCAATCCTAGACCGACAATATAGATAACCACTTCAATCATACTCACAGCTGCCGCTACATACCGATAACCCTTCAACGTCAAAATCATCCGGATCGTAAAAAACGAAACATACACCACATTAATCACTAAGATGATAAAGAATATTTTCATGCCGATACCTCCTCCCAAAATCCTCCTTATCCGTCTCTACCCTTGTATAGGAGAGATACACGTCCGGTTTAAGGGAAAAGTAAAAATCACGGGAGCGTCAGTAATTTGAGGTGAGTGCCAGTAAACCGGGGGGAACGCCAATAACTCAGGCCGAACGCCAATAACTCTGGATGAACGCCAATAACCTGGCCTGAACGCCAATAATCCGGCGTGAACGCCAATAACTCTGGTCGAACGCCAATAACCCGGCCTGAACGCCAATAACTCCGGATGAACGCCAATAACCCGGCCTGAACGCCAATAACCCGGCGTGAACGCCAATAACTCTGGATGAACGCCAATAACCCGGCGTGAACGCCAATAACTCAGGCCGAACGCCAATAACTCCGGATGAACGCCAATAACCTCGCCTGAACGCCAATAACTCCGGATGAACGCCAATAACCTCGCCTGAATGCCAATAACTCCGGATGAACGCCAATAGACCAGGCATGCGCCAAATTATCAGATTAAGCGCCAAATAAAACCAGGCATGCGCCAAATCCATGTCTAATAAGAATGCAAAATAGCCGGCCTTTATGAGCCTCAGATTTTTTCTTAATGATCAACATAAAATGTGCACCATTCCTTCCAAAAAGCTCGCTGGATACCACTTTTGAATTGATATCTAGTTCCAGAAATAAAAAAAACATCCTTCACAGAGGATGGTCGTTATCAAGGCGTCTGACTACTTCACTCAGGGAAGCAGCAGTCTGCTAAGGTTATTACAAGGACCATAGAGATACCTGACGTTATCCAACTTATAAAAGCACAAAAAAACCATCCCCCACAGGGGATGGCCTTTGCCTGGCGACGTCCTACTCTCACAGGGGGAAGCCCCCTACTACCATCGGCGCTGAAGAACTTAACTTCCGTGTTCGGGATGGGAACGGGTGTGACC
>NZ_JAKMHX010000007.1 GCF_022048975.1 Sporosarcina cyprini
AACGAACGCCAATAACTCTAGCTGAACGCCAATAAGTCGAAACGAACGCCAATAACTCTAGCTGAACGCCAATAAACCGAAACGAACGCCAAACCCCCATGCCAAAAACTAACTATCACTCCCAACTGCCAGCGTCCAGGTTCTCCTCTCAAATCATCAACAACTCACTTACTCAACAATCCGTCCTGTTTACATTCCCCCGCCCATATACTATACTGATGGCAATCATAAAATTGAAAACTACATACCGTTTCTGCACTAGGGGTGCCGTTTTTGGCTGAGATGTGAGCGTGGCTCCGATCCCTTATGACCCGATCAGGATAATGCCTGCGTGGGGAAGTGTAGTGACTTTCCCTTTGTTTGCAAATGGACAAGTGGCTACATCTCCTCGGATGTAGTCTCTTTTTTTATGAAAATTTCAAGGGGGTTTTTACATGCAATGTGGTACGAGTCCAATTGTCGGATTCCGGTTTTCGCTGTATCCGATGGCAGATGATTTTGTTTCGATTATTAAGGGGGCGCTGGAGGAGATGGATACGTCGGCTGTTTGGATGCATACGGATGATGTGTCCACGGTGATCCGCGGGAAGCAGGCGCATGTTTTCAATGTGGCGAAGGCACTGACGCTACACGCGGCTAAAAGTGGAAAGCACGTAGCCCTATCCGGCACGTTTTCTGCAGGCTGTCCGGGCGATAACGCGGGGGATGTCTATTTGGAGGTTGACGATGAATTATTGAATACGGATGACACGAAACAGTATGTGTCCTCGCAGTTTGCTTTGTATCCGATGAATAATCCTTCTTATATGGAGATCATCTACCGGGAAGTGGACCGTGCGAAGAAACAAGGTGTCTTTAATGAGTCGATGCATTACGCCAGCGGCATTCATGGTGATATTCATGAGGTGTTCGCGTTCTATGAAGAAGCCTTTACAAATGCGCGGTCTGAGGAGCATCGCCATCTTGTCATGACCGTGTCCATGAGCATCAACAGTCCTTCCCATGAAGGAGGGCGCTAACATGCTCGCTAAGTGGAAATTGAAAGAAGTCGTCCTGATGGCTTTATTTTCTGTCGTGTTCGGCATCGTCTATTTATTGTTTTTGCATGTCGGCAATATTTGGTCGGGCTTTATCGGGCCGATCGCATACGAATGGATTTTTGGCATTTGGTTTATCGTTTCAATCATTTGTATGTATATTATCCGGAAACCTGGAGCCGCTGTCATATCGGAAACCATTGCGGCGGCAATCGAAGTGCTTCTCGGGAATGCAGTCGGGCCGCGTTTAATATTATCTGGACTCATTCAAGGGCTGGGTGCGGAAGCTGCTTTTGCGGCAACTGGCTATAAGCGTTTTACCTTGCCGGTTCTGATGTTGGCGGGCGTTGGTTCCTCCATATTCAGCTTTGCCTATGGCTATTTGCTGGGCGGTTTTTCTGTCTTCCAACCTGGCTATGTGCTGTTAATGCTCGGCATCCGAATTGCGAGCGGTGCGCTCATTGCTGGTGCCGGCGGAAAGTTTGTTGTGGATGGTTTGCTTGCGACTGGTTCGCTTCGGGGCTATCCAATTGCAAGGGCTGTGAAGGGTGACGCGCGTGCATGAAGTTATTGCGTTCGATTCGGTAGGCTTTCGGTATCCGGATGAAACAGAATGCATAGTCAAAGATCTTTCGTTTTCCATTCAGGCAGGGGAGCGGGTTGTCCTCACGGGACCGAGTGGTTGCGGTAAATCAACGATACTTTATTTAATCAACCGACTGTATCCTGAAAACTGTGATGGCGAGTTGAAAGGCAGTATTGCGATATTTGGGAAAGACGCCAATGAATATGTCCCGGGCGAGGTAAATCGCCGAATTGCAACGGTCTTCCAAGACCCAGACTCTCAATTTTGCATGCGCACTGTCGAGGAGGAGCTGGCGTTCACTCTCGAAAATCTGCGGACACCGCGTTCTGATATGAATGGGAAAATAGCAGACGTATTGCGGCTAACAGAGCTGACAGAGTTTCGGGATGCCGTCATCCAACAGCTATCGGGTGGAGAAAAGCAACGGATCGCACTCGCTTGTGCATTAATTATGGAACCTGAAATCCTGCTGCTCGATGAACCACTCTCTCATTTAGATTCGCTTTCTGCTCAGTCCTTTGTCCGTTTGCTTGACCGATTGCAGAAGGAACAAGGATTTACGGTTATAGCCATTGAGCACCGTTTGGATTTATGGGGTGGTTTTTTCACTCGGGAACTCGTGCTTTACGGTCAGCCGCATGTGCGAGAAATAAAGAAGCGCACGCCTTCTGGACAAGATGAATGTGCTTTGAAGGTAGAGAAACTGTGTACATCCACCTTTCTCCAGCAAGCTTCATTTACACTTCAAAAGGGAGAAGTAGCTGTACTGGCAGGCGCGAATGGGAGCGGGAAATCAACGATGCTGAAAGCGCTCGCCGGTTTGATTCCAACAAAAGGGACTGTTGTTCCGAAAGCGCTAGGATATGTCCCGCAGTCTCCGGAATTTCTTTTTGTCTCCAAAACAGTGGAAGAGGAAATTGCTTACGGAGGAGGACAGAAGTCTCGTGAAATAATGGAGGCGTTGCAACTGGAGCCGGTAGCCCAGTCCCATCCGTTCGCGGTAAGCCACGGGCAGAAACGTCGTGTTGCCATTGCGGCTATGCTGTGTGATGGACGGGATGTTATTTTAATGGACGAACCGACCTCCGGCCAAGATGCCGTTTCGTTGCAGGAGCTGTCCCGCTTGATTGACGAAAGGGCCAGAGAAGGAACGGCATTTCTCATTGTCACCCATGATATGGAGTTTGCTTATGCGATTGCGGACCGTATTCTGTTAATGAAAGATGGGAGATTGACAGGTATGTTTCATTCGGACGATGTCTGGATAAAGCCGGAATTGCTGGAAGCCCACCGTTTGATGGCTCCGAAGGGAGTGGCTACATATGAAGCAAGCTTTGCATAAGATGAACCCTTCTGTGAAATTCCTTGTCATCACTGTTTGCATGCTAACATTGGCGTTTTTCTTTAATCCGTGGACGCCATTGATTTGCTGGGGAGGGGTAATCCTCTTGCAGCTTTGCTTCAGCACAATCGATTGGAAGAAGTGGCTGTTGTTCATGATCCCCTTTTTGATCATGTCATTTGGCTACTTTTGGACGACGATCGTTTTTGCGGAGGAGCGTACAGGTGCTGTTGTCTGGTCGGTGTTTCAGTATGACGTTACGAGAACACAGCTGGATCATGCGTTATCGCTTAGCTTCCGGGTGCTGGCATTTGCCGGGCTGTCTCTGCTTTTTGCCTTCACAACGGATCCAACTAAGTTCATCTTAAGTCTCATGCAGCAATTAAAGCTGTCCCCAAAAATCGCTTATAGTATTTTAGTCGGCTATCAATTCCTGCCTGTAATGAAAGAGGAATTCGTCCATATTCAGCAGGCTCATCGGTTGCGTGGCGCTGTTCGAGATAAGAATGCGATCGTCCGGCTATGGAATTTGAGGCGCATCCTTTTGCCGATGCTGGCGGGCGCCGTCCGGAAAGCGGAACGTTCGGCTTTTGCGATGGAAGCGAGAGGATTTACGGGAGAGAAGCGGCTGGCATTTTATCAAGTCGTCCGGATTGGCAAACATGATTTTGTCATGAGTGCGCTCTTCTTTTCCATTCTAGCTGCAGGATGTGCAGTAGCATTAAGGTAAATCCCTATCATATTCAGCACTCGGCGTGCAGATAAAGTGATCATAACTTTGTCTGCACGCTTTTTTTTGCTGCAATCCCTTTTAGGGGGAAACCCCTATACTTTGATTTTTCCGCCTACTCTACAATGTACATAGATAAAGTTACAACATGAAACAAGGAGGCGTTCACATGAAGACTTCATACAGAGTCGTCATCGTAGGTGGAGGATCCGCAGGGATTTCGGTTGCTGCCCGGTTACTGCGTCAATCGCAAGCATTGATGGGCGAAGTGGCCATCATAGATCCGGCAAAGAAACATTATTATCAACCGCTTTGGACATTGGTCGGCGGAGGAGCAGCGAAAAAAGAGGACTCGGAGAGGTCAATGGGAAGCTTGATTCCGCAAGGAGCCGTATGGATCCAAGATGCTGTCACATCCTTCAGCCCGGAGGAAAATGCGCTGACAATTGCAGAGGGAAATACCTTAACGTATGACTACCTTGTTGTGGCGAGCGGCATTGAAATTAACTGGAATGCGATCAAAGGATTGTCGGAGAACCTTGGCACGAAGAATGTATGCAGCAACTATTCTTACGAGCATGTCGACTATACATGGGAGACGATCCGATCGTTCAAAGGCGGCACCGCATTGTTCACGCATCCGGCTTCACCGGTGAAATGCGGCGGCGCGCCTCAAAAAATCATGTACTTGGCAGAAGATCATTTCCAGCGTTCCGATGTGCGCGACAAGACGAAAGTGATTTTCGGTTCAGCCAATCCTGCCATCTTTGATGTAGAAAAATATCGGCTCGCTTTGGAGAAGGTCGTGGAACGCAAGCAAATCGATGCCCGTTTCCGCCGAAACCTGATTGAAATCAAAGCGGATGAAAAAATCGCGGTATTTGAGCACCTCGATACACATGAAATAGAAGAGATTCCTTATGACATGATTCATGTAACACCATATATGCAGGCGCCAGCCTTCATCCGTACGAGCGCTTTGGCAGATGCCAACGGCTGGGTCGATGTTCATCCTTATACACTTCAGCATGTTCGCTATGCCAATGTATTTGCTCTTGGGGACAATGCGAATTTGCCGACATCGAAAACAGGGGCGGCCATCCGCAAACAGGCACCGGTCGTTGCCGAGAATTTGATCGCACTTATGCGCCAGCAGCCTATGCCAGCAACGTATGACGGCTATTCCTCCTGTCCAATTGTCACAGGCTATAACAAGCTGATCTTGGCAGAATTCAATTATGATAAACAGCCAGTGGAATCCATGCCGTTCAACCAGGCCGTGGAACGGACAAGCATGTATGTAATGAAAAAGGATTTACTGCCAATTATGTACTGGGACGGCATGCTGAAAGGAACGATGTAAACGATTCATCGAGGAAGGAGGATGACGGAGATGAAGAATGAAAATGCGCAGGAAGGCGGAGACTTGCTTCAATTGATGACGGAATTGGAACGGCCAGAGGTCCAGCAATCGCTCACATCACTTTTGAATAAGCTGCCTGAATTCGAAAAAAGCATCGACTCCATCGGGAATGCCGTCCAGTTTGGCAAAGCAGTTTTCGAGGATCAAACCGCGATTCAAAAATATGATCAGCTATTATCAACCTACAATCTGAATATAGAAACCATTACTGCGATGGTCGCATTGCTTGAAAAACTGCCAAAGCTGCTCAAGTTGATCGAACAGCTCGAAGAAATCATGGAATTTGTGACAGCTGTCATTCAGGATGAGCAATCTGTCGATTATTTGATGTCCAATGTAAAAGAGTATGCCGACCCATTCGTGCGAAAAGGGAAAGATGGCTTAACCCTCTTCGAGGAAGTGCAAAATCGAATGGAATGCAACCCTCAGAACGTCAAGCTTTTCTCACTTGTAAAATGGTTGAAAGATCCGATGGTGCAAAAGGGCTTGTGCTATGTGCAAGCAACGATGGAAGTTTTGAATGAACGTACACAAAAAAATAATGGATAGGGGATTGAACACATATGTTACTACGTTATTTTTATGATGAAAAATTAGCTCATGCATCTTATTTCGTCGGCTGCCAAGCCAAAGGGGAAGCGGTTGTCGTGGATCCAATGCGGAACATTGCACCGTATATTGAATTGGCCGAGAAAGAAAACATGAAAATTGTCGGCGCGTTAGAAACACACATCCATGCGGACTTTGTTTCTGGGTCCCGTGAACTTGCCGATCGCTTCGGAACGACTCTTTACATTTCAGACGAAGGCGATGCAGATTGGAAATATCAGAACATCGAGCATATTCCGCATCAGCTTTTGAAGGATGGCGATGAATTCAAGATAGGAAATCTCGTTTTCAAAACGATGCATACACCTGGCCATACGCCTGAAAGTATTTCATTCCTGCTTACGGACCGCGGCGGAGTTGCAGATGAGCCGATGGGCATCTTCTCTGGAGATTTCGTATTTGTCGGTGATATCGGCCGTCCGGACTTGCTGGAAAAAGCTGCAGGAATCCAAGGAACGTCCGAGTCTGGAGCGCAAGCGATGTATCAGTCTCTTAAAAAGTTCAAAGCGCTCCCAGATTACTTGCAAGTTTGGCCGGCCCATGGTGCAGGAAGTGCATGCGGTAAAGCGCTTGGTGCGGTTCCATCGTCAACAGTCGGTTATGAAAAACAATTTAACTGGGCCATGAAATTTGATAACGAAGCAGATTTTATTACCGCCTTGCTGGACGGCCAGCCAGAGCCGCCTTACTATTTCGCTGTCATGAAGCATGTGAACAAAGTGGGAATCGAATTGATTAAAAATCTGCCGGAAGTGAAGCAATTGAGTTCGTTGGCAGAGGTGGAAGCTGTCATCGCTGCCGGCCATCAGGTGCTAGATACACGGAAAGCGGACGAATTTGCGGCAGGCCATATGGAAGGGTCCATCAATATTCCATTCAATAATTCATTTGCGAACTGGTCCGGCTGGCTGGTGAATTATGAACAGCCGCTTTACTTGCTCGTTGATCCGGCTGATTTGGAAGAGATGCTGATTGCACTCCGTTCCGTTGGAATTGATAATGTGGTAGGGTATGCCGATGTGGAAGTATTGAAAGAAGCTTCTCAGCTTGAATCATACGAAAACATTACTCCGCTGGAAGCGAAAGAGATGATGGAGAACGAAGATGTGTATGTGATGGATGTCCGGAATAAAACAGAATTTGACGCCGGCAATATTGAACAGGCGCAACATCTCATGCTCGGTACTCTTCGCAAACGGTTGGATGAAGTGAAAGACGACAAAAAAATCATTGTTCATTGCCAAGCAGGAGGCCGGTCTGCAATCGCAGCGAGTGTCCTTCAGGCGAATGGCATTAAAAATGTAGTCAATATGGCTGGCGGTTACGCAAGATGGAGCAGGGAAGTTAACTAATCAACATAATGAATCATAGCCGCCAAGGTCACTCATTGCCTTGGCGGCTTTTCAGCACAGAGAGGAGGAACTGTGAATGGGATTTGTAGTTACCGTGCTCGCGAGCTTTTTGGCGTGGAGGCTATATGAACGGATTGCCCCGATATCGGGTGCTTCGTGTGTTGATGAGCCCCCGGAACAGACGGCCATTATTGACGTGCGGGATTATCAGCTAGCGGATCACGAGCCGTTTGAACAAGCTGTGAATATCCCATTTGCCTATTTGAAGAGAAATCTTGAAATGATTCCCGGCAAACAGGTCCATATTATTGCGGACAATTCGCTGAATCGAAATTTGAGCATCCGTTATTTGCGCAGAAAAGGCTATGGAGTTACAAGTTATACGCTGACTGAATGCCCATGTAAATCTTACTCGGCTCCCCGTTTTTGACTGCATCCGAGCCGCTTCTTACAGGTATCCATCCTACAACCAGTGCAGATGGATATGCTAAGATGAAGGAAGACAAGCATACGGAGGAAGGGGCCGGACGGTCATGATGGATCATATGAATTGGGGAAGCGAATACTTAGAACAGATATTCAGAAATATACAGGATGGAATCATCATTATGGATGATCGCCGGCAAATCCTCATGATGAATCCTTCGGCAAAGCGATTAACGGGCTGGGATCTGACGGACTCTGTTCCGTTCTGCTCTTTTTGCGAGCATCGCACAACGGGCCATGGGGAAAATCGATGCTATTTAATTGAGAATAATGAAGTCCCGTACTTCCTTTCTAAAATGCCGACGTATCACGGAAAGAAAATTGATGTGGAAATGAGTACAGCCCTCATCTACACAGATCCCAAGAACGACCGAAAGGAATATTTGCTTGTGTTGCGGGACCAAACGCTGCAATTGAAAGAGGAGGAAGCCCGCTTCTCCAAAATGATGATTAAGAAATTAATTGAAGCGAAGGAATCGGAGCATAAGCGGCTCGCTCAGGAATTGCATGATGGGGTAGGGCAATCCCTCTACTCCATCTCTGTTGCTCTGCAAGCGATCGAGTCCTATGTCAATAATCCGAAGCTCAATACGTATATAGAGGAAGTCCGGATGGAATTGCAGAAGGTCATGAACGACATTAAGATGTATTCCTATCAATTAAGGCCGCATAGCATCGATCAGCTGGGCATTGGGCCGACACTGAAGACGCTCATTGATTCGGTTCAGAAGCTTCATCCTGAACTCGACATCCAGTTTGAGACAAACTTCACAGATCGTTGCCATCCATCTGTTGAAATTAACCTGTACCGTGTGGTGCAAGAAGCATTGCATAACGTCATCAAGTACGCGTCAGCCAGCCATGTCATCGTTCATTTGGACAGACTGGATGACAACCTCGCCTTGTACATTCAAGATGATGGGATCGGTTTTGACATGGAATCGATTAAAAAAGAAGGCCTTGGTTTGAAACATATGCAGGAGCGGATCGATCAATTAGATGGCATTTACTCCATCCATTCAGCCCCAGGCGAAGGGACACGCATCGATATTCAAATTCCGAAATGGAAGGAGGGATACCTCTATGATTAAAGTGCTCGTCGTAGATGATCATGTGCTCATCCGGAAAGGAATCATCCTGCTGCTTGAAAACTACCGGGACATTCAAGTTGTCGGCGAAGCAGGTGATGGCGAGGAAGCGATCCAATTGGCTGTCCAGACACAACCGGATGTAGTGCTCATGGACATCTCCATCCCCAATGGACTGGATGGATTCACTGCCACGCAGGAAATCATGAAGCAGGTCAGCCACGTTAAAATTATTCTGCTGACGATGCACAACGAAATCGTCTATATCCAAAAAGGGATAGAAGTGAATGCGCATGGCTATCTGCTTAAAAACAGCCAAGGAAACGAGCTCTATGACGCCATCAAGTCAGTCCATAATGGCAAACGGTATTACAGTGTCGGCTTGCCGGAGGAGCAGCTGGAGAAGCTCTTTAAACAGAAGGGTAAGGAAAAAGGGGAGCTCTTAACTGTCAGGGAGCAGGAAATTGTCCGGTTGACCATCCTTGGATTTACGAATGTCCAAATCGGCAAAAAGCTTTTCATCAGCAGTAAAACAGTCGAAAATCATAAGGCGAACATCATGCAGAAACTGGAGCTGAAAGATAAGTCGGAGCTAATTCAATACGGGCTCGCAAATAAATACGTCTAACGACAAGAACCAACCATTCCTCGCAGAGGAAGACGGTTGGTTTTTCTTTTGCCCGGCTACCGTTTCTTTAGTGGAAAACCCCTATATGGGGCAGTCCATACCCGTTCTATACTAAGGATATAGATAGAAAGTTAGAACTGGTAAGGAGCTGAAAGCCATGGATTTCACATTTTTCATTGTCATTTTCTTGATCGGATTCATCGGTTCGTTTGTATCGGGCATGCTCGGGATCGGCGGATCGATCATTAAATACCCTATGCTGCTGTATATTCCGCCGTTGTTCGGATTGGCCGCCTTCTCGGCCCATGAGGTGTCCGGGATTAGTGCGGTTCAAGTATTCTTTGCATCCATTGCGGGTGTGTGGGCCTATCGAAAAGGCGGTTATTTGAATAAATCCTTGATCGTCTATATGGGGGGCTCCATTTTACTCGGGTCACTTGTCGGCAGCTATGGCTCCCAATTTCTCTCGGAAAGCGGCGTTAATATCGTCTACGGTATTCTCGCTTTGATTGCCGCGGTCATGATGTTCGTGCCGAAAAAGAAGATTGATGATATTCCGATGGATCAGGTGACGTTCAATAAAACACTGGCCGCGGTCTTAGCATTCATTGTCGGGATCGGTTCTGGCATTGTCGGAGCGGCTGGAGGATTCCTGCTTGTCCCAATCATGCTCGTTGTCCTCGGCATCCCGACACGGATGACCATTGCGACTAGCCTTGCGATCACCTTCATATCCTCCATCGGCGCGACCGCAGGAAAGCTGGCTACCGGCCAAGTCGATTATCTTCCTGCCGTTATTATGATTGTCGCGAGTCTTCTCGCAGCCCCGCTAGGAGCGAAAGCAGGCGGAAAGGTGAACACAAAGGTCCTGCAAGGCATTCTGGCTGTGTTAATCTTGGCGACTGCGGTCAAAATCTGGCTTGATATTTTGTAAGTCCGGGAGGGGAATCACCATGTATCGAAAACAGGAAAGACGGCTCATGATTCTCAGCTTTACGGTTGCCGTCATAATGCTGGTATCTATCATCGGCAGGATATTTGGAAGCTAAGGAGATGAAGGAAAGATGGTCAACGATTCTGCTGTATTCTGGAGTCGGGTATTAACCGAATTAACATTATCTTTTCATATCCTCTACGCAACAATAGGCGTCGGGGTGCCCCTGATGATCATGATCGCCCAATGGGTCGGCTTTAAAAAGAATGATGAACATTATATTTTATTAGCACGGCGCTGGGCTCGCGGATTTGTGATCACGGTAGCGGTCGGGGTCGTTACGGGAACAGCGATCGGCTTGCAGCTGTCCTTGCTCTGGCCGAATTTCATGGAATTGGCGGGACAAGTGATCGCTTTGCCATTGTTCATGGAAACGTTCGCGTTTTTCTTTGAAGCGATTTTCCTGGGCATCTATTTGTACACATGGGATCGCTTTAAGAATCAGAAACGCCATATGCTGTTGCTGGTGCCTGTCGCGATTGGAGCGTCCATGTCGGCCGTGTTCATTACCATTGTCAATGCATTCATGAATGCACCGCAAGGCTTTGATGTGGTCAATGGAGAGCTTGTTAATATTCAGCCGTTCCTTGCCATGCTGAATCCTGCGATGCCAACGAAAGTAGCGCATGTCCTCGTTACTGCATACATGACATCCGCTTTTGCTTTGGCTTCTATCGCAGCGTACCGGATGCTTCGTGGTTCAAAGCATGTGTACCATAAAAAAGCGCTTCATATGCTGATGAAGCTAGGGCTTATCTTTGCGGTTGCTGCCGCAGTCGTAGGTGATTTCTCCGGTAAATATCTTGCGGAGTACCAACCGGAAAAACTCGCAGCTGCAGAGTGGCATTTTGAAACAGAGAAAGGTGCGCCGCTCATTTTGTTCGGTATGACAGATGGGGAAGAAGTGAAGTATGCATTTAAAATCCCATATGCACTGAGCATCTTGGCACATAATAATCCAACAGCTGAAGTGATTGGACTCGACCAATTCCCTGCGGATGAAGTGCCCCCTCTTTATATTCATTATCTGTTTGATCTGATGGTAATGATCGGCATGTTCCTGCTGTTCGTTGCGCTCGTCTATCTCGTCGGAAAATGGCGGGGCTGGAAATGGATTTCGAGCAAATGGTTTACAAGAACGATCATTGCAGGCGGCCCGCTCGCATTGCTCGCCATTGAGGCCGGCTGGTGGCTCGCGGAAGTTGGAAGACAGCCTTGGATTTTACGCGGCTATATGAAAACAGCGGAAGGGGCAACAACAAGCGGAGGTGTAGACTTGATGCTCATTGCTTTCGCGGCATTGTACCTCGTCTTGGCGATTGGCAGTATTGTCGTGCTCATCCGGATGTTCCGCCATAACCCGATTGAACGGGAAATTGCAGAACGACATGTGACAGAAGAAGGTGGACGATCATGACATTAGAGATATTGGGTATTACGGTGTTGTGGCTATTCTTATTCGGCTATGTCATCGTCGCTTCAATCGATTTTGGAGCTGGCTTCTTCAATGCGTACAGCTTGTTGACAGGGAAGAATCATATTTTGACTAATGTCATCAAGCGGTACCTTTCCCCTGTGTGGGAAATTACCAATGTGTTTCTGGTGTTCTTCTTTGTCGGAGTCGTCGGTTTCTTTCCGAAAACAGCGTTTTATTACGGTACTGTGCTGCTCATTCCGGTAAGCGTTTCGTTGATCCTCTTGTCGATCAGAGGCAGCTACTATGCCTTTGAATCATACGGCTCGAAAAAGGGATATCACAAAGGATATGCTCTTGCGTATGGCATCGCCGGTTTATTGATTCCCGCCTCCTTGTCGGTTGTCTTCACTATTTCAGAAGGCGGTTTCGTCTCCTTGATCGAAGGACAGCCAGTATTGGATTATGACGCATTGTTCAAGAGTCCGCTCACTTGGGCGATTGTCGTTTTGAGCGTCATGGCGGTCCTCTATATTTCCGCTGTGTTTCTAACTTGGTATGCAAGGAAAGCGAACGATTCCCGGGCATCCGACCTCATGCGGAAATACGCCTTGATCTGGGCGGGTCCTCTCATGATCAGCGCAGTGGGGATCATCGTGGAATTAAAGCGAAACACAACGCAGCACTACGAACGGATGGTAGATGTTTGGTGGCTGTTTGCCATTTCGGCAGGGCTTTTCCTCGTCACGGTATTGCTTTTATGGATGAAACGTAAATATGGGCTCGCGGTCTGGCTGCTTATTTTGCAATTTGCATTGGCGTTCTTTGCCTATGGTATTTCACACTATCCATATTTGCTGTATCCGCATTTGACCATCTACGACAGCTTTACAAACGAGGCAATGGCCATTTCGCTCGTCGTGGCCTTCATTGCAGGCCTTTGCTTATTAGTTCCATCCCTCTATCTTGTCATGAAGCTGTTCTTGTTTGACAAGGAGTATGTAGCAGGGAAGCAGGATGAACATGTGTGAGGTGAAGCGGATATGAATCAATTCATTATTTTCTATGCACCGTTCATTGTAGTCGCACTATCGATTGCTGCTGCATTTTACGTAGCACCGAAAAGCCGGGATAAATATTAAAGAAAAAGGAAGAGGGAGAAGCGGAAATCTTGCTCCCTCTTCCTTTTATTCATACCACTTAGGTTTTAATCTGCTAAAGTAATCATGATCTTCTAAATACAAATAAACTTTATCTAACATCTCATTCATCTGGTCTGGAATTGTTTTTGTAGTCCATACAACAGTTGAGAAAACGCACATCGCTAAGTAAAGTGCATACAGCATCCAGAAATCTTCATCTGGTTCTTTATTGTCAAAATAACCTCTGATTTGTCCTATCGAAAAGGGAATGCTAACTCCTCGGCTGAAAATACCTATCTTAAGAAATTCATGAATAGGATCTCCCCAATCATAGCTGCCAAAGTCTATAGTTCCAGCGAATTTTTTATTAGTCACAATGATATTTCCAAGGTGAAAATCATCATGTTGAAATAAGTTCGGGCGTTGTTTCATGAGATGGATATTCTCATCAATAAAACTCATTATTTTTTTATCGTGATTTACCTTAACCTGACCAGCTAAGTAAGCATCTATATATTTTTTATGCTTTTCAGCTTTTCTTGCATACCATGAGGAAATATGACTTGGGGCAGTTAATTGGTGCATTTTTCTTAATTCTTTTCCCGCCTCAATACCAAGATTATATTGTTCTTGTTCTGAGTATTTTAGGATTTCATCCTCCGCATCCTTCCCCTCTAAGTATGAGGTGATCAAATATCCTCGATTACCTACCTCGCCTATCGAAATCGGTTTTGAACAAGTTACGTTATAATCCTGCATTCTTTCCAAAATAGAGTACTCTTTTTTCTTTAATTCCAACACTTGTAAATCAAACATCCGAAGTAGTAGTTTATTTTTACCGTCTTGCATGTGTATTAGAAATTTTTCATCTGAGGAAAAACCCTTTTTAATTTCAATAACCTCTTTACAATTAATTATTGTAGGAATCTGTTTTATTAATGTTTTATTCACTCCCTCACCCCTGTTGTTCATTTATGAAATCAATTCAACGAATTCAAGCTCGTATATTTCTTGAAAGAACTTACTAGCAGTTAACCTTTCTTCACTTTAATCCGATACGCTAAACAATCAGAAAGAGGTGCTACCGGATGATAGACCCACTCATCGTAATCCATCTTGCCGCCGGGGAAAATCCCCGTAATGTGCAGGCCAGCTTCACGGCAAAGGCTACTGATCTCTTCAATTGTATAGCAACGCAACGATTGGGTGACAGGCTCATCGGGACTGTCAATAGACCACCACGTATCGAGCATGCGGCCGTTTTCATCATCATACTCGTATCTTCGGCTGGCGCGATCCAAATTCATTTCCTGGCCGGCCGCCTTTTGCCAATGCGTCGGCTGATAGATATCGATTAATGCACAACCATCCTCTTTGATCCAACTGGCCATTCGTTTCAGAAGGAAAAGCTGTTCCTCGTCACTGCCAACACCAAACCCATCGAAGTAGCCAACGACATCAAATCGTTCTTCAAAATCATATGTGTAAAAATCACCTTGGTGAATCGTAATGGTTTCAGGAGAGCGGCTTTTTGCGAATGCAACCAATTCCGGCACGAGCTCCAACGTTGTCATTTTCACACCCCGCCGGGAAAGCCCCCTTGCGAGGATGCCGCTGCCCGCTCCGATTTCGAGCATTGCATCAAACTGCCTTCCAACCTGCTCTTGCACTTCGTCGACTTGTCGTTCAATATCTTCTTTCATTCGGTCTTCCATGCTGGAGTCAAGCCATTCAAACTGTTTTTGATAAAAGGGGAGTACCCATTTGTTTGTTGTCATTTTCATTCCTCCTGTAAGTTGGTTCGAATTACAGAAGGTGCTTTATATTGCGGATGCCCATATGTGCTCGCTTATCTCAGATTAAGTTTACCTTACTGCAGTGTACTAGTCATTCTAAATTATGGATGTGATAAAATAAGAGGAAATGGTTTGAACGTTACACAGAGTGGAGTTATTTGAAATCAGTAATGAATAGGTGGTTTTGTATGAGTAAAAAAAGAATAGTGAAAAAAGAAGAAAGTGGATTTAGGAACTATGGAGAAGAGTTTGGGCAAGACGAAAATTTCTTCTTTATTGCAGGCTTAACAAAAGGAGGAGTTCCATATGGCATCACATGGGAAGAAGCCTTCGCCCAAGGTCTGGTAGATGACGAAGAGAAGAAAACATACGAAATACCTTTACCTTTTTGAACATGGGATGTTTATTATGTTGATAGTTTATCCCAACTTTTTGTTTTGAAGTCAAAATAGGTATGGAACTAAGGGGAGATCTAATACTTCCTCTCGTTTTTTTAAGTAAGAAAATGAACATTTAGATGTGATAGAATTGTAGGTAAATAGAAAAAAGGGGAAAGACCATATTGATAGATATAAGAACATTAGAATTGGATGAAAACAGAAGGATCATCATTATTTCAGACATCCACGCAAACTTGCCTTTATTCAAAAGACTGCTCGGAAAAGTGAACTATACGCCGGAAGATTACTTGTTCATCAATGGAGATCTTTGCGAGAAGGGGCCAGATAGTCTCGCTACGGTCGCCTACGTGAGAGAGCTGTCGGCAGCATCGGATCGTGTTTTCATTACGAAAGGCAATTGCGACATTGTTCACCGTTATGTATTCGATCATGTCGAGGGCATTCGCAACTATATGGCCAAACAGCCCTATTCTATTTTGAATGAAATACTTGTGAAGCAGGATAAACAACTGGATCACTTTTCTACATTGGAAGAGCTAGGAGAGTTCTATCAGAACCATTACGGCGAAACGCTTGATTGGTTGGAAAGCTTGCCTGTTGCGTTTGAGACAGATGAATTCATACTCATCCACGCGGGAGTGGAGAACCGTCCCGATTGGCAAAATACTAGCTTGGCGAATGCCTTATCCATGCCATCTTTCTATGAACAGGGGCATATGGCGGATAAGACTATCATTGTCGGGCATTGGCCGGTCGTTAATTACAGAGCGGGTGCCATTAGTTCCAATTCGCCAGTCATTGACGTCTCTAAGAAAATAATAGCGCTCGATGGAGGAAACTGTATAAAACGGGATGGCCAGCTGAACGCGCTGATCTGGAAGGGCAACGATACTGCTCATGTATTTGTGGATGAGCTGCCAGTTGTGGAAGTCAAGCTAGCCCATCAGGATCAAACGGGTAACTGCGGAACTGTCACATATCCGAATTATGAGGTGCAAGAGCTGCAAAGAGATTCATATTTTACCTTGTGTGAAAACAAAAACTTAGGCATCCAGCAATGGGTGAAGAACGAATATATCGTAAATGGCATGTGCAAAAGCGATGTCAGCACGACGTTCCTCAGCGTAGAGCGGGGGGAGTGCGTTTCTATTGTGAATGAAACATGCGAAGGCTTCACACTCGTCAAGAAGGAAGACGGGAGCGTCGGATGGATACCAAAAGAATGCGTTGAATGATGAAAAGGAAGGGGATGGGGATATGGCAATGCCAACACATATCGTAGCTGCAGGAGGAATTGTAGAAGACAAAGAGGGCAATATTTTGCTCGTCAAAACGCAACATGGAGGCTGGGTTTTTCCCGGAGGACAAGTTGAAGTGGGGGAAAATGTAATGGATGCCGTCCGCCGGGAAGTGAAGGAGGAGAGCGGCATTGATATTGAAGTAGTGAAGCTTATTGGGGTTTATTCCAATACGGGCATACATAAATGGTATGACGGGGTGACAGACGTGCCAACGAAAGTGATGATGGATTTTGCATGCAATCCGATTGGCGGCGAGCTTTGCACTTCTGAAGAGACTTCCGATTGCCGATGGGTGCGAAAGGAGCAGGTCCTCGACTATGTTACGGGGCCGGCTTATCGAACCCGATTCCAAGCGTATCTCTCGTTTGACGGGAATGTCAGATATATGGATTATGTCACGCATCCCGAATTTGAAGTGAAGCTGGATCGAACCGTATGACGATCAAACAAGCGGCGGGGAATTCAGCCGCTGAGCGAAATTTGCAATGGAAACGCAAAGGGAGCATCCTCATTTGGGGACTTGTACTAGTTGGAACAATGCTTCTCCTCCTAAGCCAAGTACTCAGTTATCTAATTGTAAAATTACTGCCGCTTGGGGTTATCTGTATCGCGGGGTTTAGTTTGCATAAGTGGATGTCGTCCTATTCGGCTAAAAAACTTCCATTTGAGAATTGGCTGCAAGTGGAGTTTCCAGAAAAAATCATCCTACTCCGGACATGGGGATTTGAACTCGTGTTTGCTCTTATTCTCCTTTCGTTGGGAGCTGATCCAATTAAAGATTTGATGGAGCTGAAAACACCTGTTTATCAGGTCAATTCTCTCTTTTTGGAGCTAGCCATTCTTTTTGCCATTCTATCCGTATTGCCGATGTTCATTTATTATGCGATCGATAAGTGGAAACGCTCCTCCTCTGAGGAACAGCTCATGACAATAAAGAAAAGTGAGGCTGAGACAATGAATGAATTTCTTTATGACCGTTTGATGGTGGATTACGATGAAACCTTATCGTCTGGAGGAATAGACGGAAAACGGCTCGCACACCGTTTAAGTGAGCTTTCGAAGATTGGACAGACAAAAGACAGAGGAGTGGACCGGCCCGGATTTTCCACAGAGGAGAAGGACGCGAAATACCTCGTGATGAACTGGATGAAAGAGGCTGGCTTGGACGTCAGGGAAGACGGCGTCGGCAATATTTTCGGACGCTTAAAAGGCAACGATAAACATCGGGTCATATTATCTGGCTCTCATGTCGACAGTGTGCCAAACGGCGGGAATTTCGACGGACCGCTTGGCGTAATTGCGGCATTAGAAGTAGTGGAGGCGTGGAAGTCATCGGGATACCATCCGGAAAAATCCTTTGAGGTCGTCATTTTTTCGGATGAAGAAGGGTCGAGATTTGGTACGGGCTTGACAGGAAGCCACGCTATGGTCGGGAAATTAAACCCGGAGGATACCGCTCGTTTAAAAGATGCAGAGGGCAAATCTTTTGAAACCGTGATGGAGGAATACGGCAGCTCATTGGAACAAGTATGGCAAGCGAAACGTGATATTCGTGAAATCGAGTTGTTTGTGGAAGTACATATTGAACAAGGAAAGAGATTGGAACAGAACCATTTGCCTGTCGGTATCGTCAAGGGGATTGCTGGGCCGGTATGGATGAACTTCACCTTTGACGGCGAAGCAGGGCATGCGGGGAATACACCGATGGATGACCGGAGGGATCCTGTTGTAGCAGCTGGCGCATTTGTTCATCAGCTGGCGGAATTGCCGAGACGTTTTAGTGAAACGGCTGTCGCGACGGTCGGTAAACTGAATGTCTTTCCAAATGGCATAAACGTTATTGCACAGAAAGTTGAGTTGACTGTGGATGTACGAGATATATTGCTGGAAGAACGGAAGCAGCTTGTGGAGGCGATCATTGAAACAGCCCAGTCGGCAGGGAAGCAATTTAATGTCAGCGTGACTTATGAAGAGATGCTAGCAGTCGATCCGCTGTTAATTGATCCACAGCTTACATCAGGCATCAAAGAGTCGATTGCGAGTTTTGACGTGGAGCCGATGGAATTGGTAAGCGGCGCGGGGCATGATGCCATGGTGGTAGGCAGGGAAGTACCAGCTGCCATGATTTTTGTGCGGAGCAAGAAAGGGATCAGCCATAATCCTGAGGAATGGACTGACTTGAACGATTGTGTGATGGCTGTTCATGTTTTGAAGGATTTTATTGAGAAAAGAATGGCGCAATAATAATAGATAAGGGATACAATCGAAGCAGAAGCAAGGAGTTTTTGGATAGGGCCGCGCAGTGGCTAGTTTTACAAAGGGATTAGGAGTTATAACATTTATGCGTAGGTTTATCAAAGAGTAAATGCGATTTGTTTGGCTAAGCCTTATACTATGGAAGAGGACGGTGATTGCATGTTATCAGAAGAAATTAGGCAACAGCTAGTCGATACAATCAATGAACATCTGACGACGGATTTCATTATTTTGTTCGGATCGTTCTCCAAAGGAACTGCACGCCAGGATAGTGATATAGACGTTGCTTATTTCAGCCCTCAAAAGTTATCATCGTACGAAAAGTTTATTCTTGCTGGCAATTTAACTTCTATTACCGGACGTGAAGTTGATTTAGTCGATCTTAAACAAATCGATACTGTGTTTACAATGCAAATCTTCTCTGAGGGTGAGCCTATTTATATAAGAGATGAAAATCAATTTACTCTACAGAAAATGCGTGCGTATAGTATGTACGCAGCATTAAACGAACAGCGCGCTCCAATCATCGAGGCCATCAAAGAGCGGGGAAGTGTGTTTGGCGATGAATGATGTCATATTAAACAAAATAACTACAATTGAACGTTGTATGAAACGCATTCATGAGGTATACCAAGGCAACCCTGAAAATTTAACTGATTTTACGAAGCAAGATAGTATAATATTAAATATTCAGCGTGCTTGTGAGGCAAGTATTGATTTATCAATGCATATCGTCAGTGAACGTAAATTAGGTGTGCCGAAAGTGAGCCGGGATGGGTTTAGGCTATTACAAGAAGCAGGTCTCATTGAACCGGATTTAGCAAAAATATTAATGAATATGGTTGGCTTTCGAAATATCGCTGTCCATGATTATCAAACGTTAGAACTTGATATTTTACAGGCGATTTTATCAAAGCATCTTGATGATTTTAAGCTATTCACCAAGGTGGTTCTGCAGCTTGAATCCTAATAGAAGTTATCGATTAATACAATTTGAATTCATAAAAAAGACGACTAAGAGAACATGATTCTTAGTCGTCTTTTTGAATGTAAGTCACGATCTGCAAATCATAGCAGAGGGGGAGGAGTCATCAAGAAAAGTGAACCTTGGTATGTAGTCAAGGATGCTGGACAGCCAGAAGGTTCTCCATAGCCGACTTTAACGATTTCATAAAACGGATTTCCAAAGTGAATTCCATATCGTTCCACTCTTTTACATGCTGTGGATGAAGTCCGGCGATTATGACGTTAAAGCCTAACAGCTGCAATACTTGTAACAAAGATTCAAGCCCCTGCAAGCCACTTTGCTCAATATGCCCGACCGCAGTGAAATCCAAAATCAGTGTCTCCACTTCCGAAAGATAGGCACGCTGGGTCAATTTGGCGGCGATCAATTCGGTTTTTGACTGATCGAGCCCGCCATAAATGGGAATTAAGGCGATAGAATCGGTTACTTCAATAAATGGAGAGGACAACTTAATATTCTCATGCAACAGCTCTTCTGCATTTTCTTTCGCCTCAAGAAGTTCAAAATTTGTCTCGTTCAGTCGGGATCGCAGATTGATCAGCTGCTCGCTTACTTTTTTCACAGCTTTGTCTTTCTCAAAAATGAGTACTTCTCCAACTTCTCCTTCCGACCAGGCTACATACAGGTCTGCCAGAACAATGCTGCCGGAACTGGAGAGGACATTGATTTCTAATGCTTTGACGGGTTCGAAACGAAGGAGGTTCATGACCGCCTTTGGCCGGCTCTCTTCTTCGATGACATCGAGGATGGTATGGGCGCTGGCTAACACTAGCCTTGCTGTTTCGTTCGCTTTGATGATCTCTAGTTTTGCGTTAATGGCAAAGATGGGGATGGCTAAGCCGGTCTTAAGAAAAGGCATTGATGGTTCCCACTCCTTTTTGTGCGAATGCGAGCCACCGATGAAGCTCCCTAAGATTCGACATAATGATTACTTGCCCTGGGGCCGCTTCCTCTTCGATATGGATATGGGGAGCCATCCGGCCTCCAATCAATACGGTTGGCTGGCCGGCTGTTTGGGAAAGCACTTGAACGGACTTTTTCAACATCGGAAGCCTATAGGAAAGTGCCGCCGACATGGCAATTACATCCGGCTGCCAGGCGTTCGCTGCGGTTTCTGCATGCCGCAAGGGAAGATTGGGACCTAAATACCGCACACTCCAGCCGAACTCTTGAAAGACGGCGGATGCCATTTTGAGTCCAATATAATGCTCTTCTCCTTCCACTCCGAAAAGCATCACTTTTTTCCTGTTTTCTTGTTCCATTGAGGAAGACCTGAATTCGAAATCCGAGATAATAAAATCACAAATGGCGGTTGCTAGATGTTCATCGGCAACCGTGATTTCATTGCGCTCCCACAACTTTCCGATGTATGTCATGGCAGGCGTCAACAAGTCTTCGTATAGTGTGAGCCGATCATTTTCTGTCAGAACAGTGTGGATATGTGTTATGGCCAACTGTTCTTCTCCACTAAGAAGCAGATTTGCCAATTTGATGGAATGATCGCTCATTCGATCCTCTCCTTTTACTTTGGGTTCTGTAACGAGTTGAGCGCGAGCTCTAAGTACTGTAAATAGGATCGTTCTCTGATGGTGTCCAGCTTTCCAGGAATATGCTTCTGCAGCCTCTGGAAATTATCGATAATTAATTCTGTCCCCACATTTCGGCTTGTCAATATTTCATTCAGCCACGTTGTATAATCAATGAAAAAACGGCTGTCATCCATTTGAAACGCGGTTTCCAAATGATCCAGATGATGATGATTATCTTCTAGTGTCCGCTGATGGCCGCTATCTCCAAATCGTTCCCAAAGAGAAGGGTAGGCTTCGTATATTTCCTTTACAACCGCTTCCACAATCGGTTCTTTCTCATGCTGTTCCATTATTCAGCCACCACCTTATACTGGTTCACTTTCGGGATGATAGAGGCAAGCTCCTGATCAGGATATTTCCTCTCAAGTTCGTGTATTTGTTTGAATTGCTCACTGCGAACCCAATTCAAATACTGATCTTTGGATGCCCACTCCATATGCACTACAAGTTCACCCGTACGCTTCTGGTTTTGCAACAATTGAAAAGAGAGGAAGCCATCCGCCTGATCGACTAATTTAGATCGATTTTGATAAATGCCGATGACTTCCTCTGCTTTCTCCTCTGGTACGATAAAAGTCGAATTGACAATATACATGCAGAACTCCTTGTGATTTGGATTTGAATACCAGTTTCATATGTTTCTAGTGTAACATAGCTTTGCCAAATTCTGAAACAGGTTGTCCCATTATTCTGGCAGTATAAATAACTTGCTTGAGCGGAGAGAAAACAAAAAAAGCAGTGGAGATTGTGTCTCCACTGCTTTCGATATATCTCTATTCTGTTCAGGCAGGCCGCCTTAACGGGCATTTGTATCTGGCTGATGAATACCGAATAGATTTCCTTCTGTGTCCGTATAATAACCTTGCCAAGCCATTTGCGGCAGCGCGTATTTTGGCATTGCGACAGTTCCGCCATTCTGCAAAATTTTAGCTTCTGTTATATCATAATCTTCCACGCCCATTGTACAGGCAAAGCCGTTTAGCGGTTGGTTCGCTGTTGGGGCTGGTCCTCTTCGCTGCATTAAAGCTCCGTTGATCCCGGGTTCAATTTCATCACCGGTAACAGCGCCGAAGTACGGCATACCTGCATAGTCGCTCCAATCCTGAAACGTCCATCCAAATACGTTCTCGTAAAATGTTTTAGCTCTTTCCATATCATCTACATGAATTTCAAAATGAATTAACCTGCTCATCGCAACCTCCGTAACAGAGAAATAGGATCGTTTTCTTATACTAGCCCTAATCCGGCAGTTTCATACTCTATATGAGATACAGTTCCCTACGTCTCTTACTTCCACGGCAACAAACGGTTTTCCACCCATTGCAGAAAACGGTTGAAGGCCAGACCGAGTAATGACAGGACCAGAACGCCGACCATCAGTTTCGTCGTGATCATCAAGTTCCCATAATGTAACACCATAGATCCGATCCCACTTTGCGCGGCAATCATCTCTGCGGCAACAAGCAACAGGAGGGATGTCCCCGCAGCCAGTTTCAAGCCAGCAAAAATCATGGGCAGGGAACCGGGTAAGATGACTTTTCGAATGACGTTTAAGTGATTTGATCCGAAGGTGACTGCCGCTTTAATTAAAATCGGGTCGACATTTTTCACACCGGAATATGTATTAATGACGACAGGGAAAAAGACACCAAGTGAAATGATGGTCACTTTTGATAATTCTCCGATGCCGAGCCATAGGACAAACAATGGAAGTAGCGCGATTTTCGGTATTGGATAGATGGAATAAACAATCGGCGTTCCGATGGCATCCGCCCATTTGGAGAAGCCAAGAAGCAGGCCGACAATAATGCCAACGACTGAACCGATGAGGTACCCGACTCCAATACGATAGAGACTCGGGACGAGATTCTTCACTATTTCGCCGCTCAGCAGCATATCCCATCCAGTTGTAACAATCGAGGATGGTGCCGGAAGAAAGAGGGGTGAAACGATTTGCAGACTGCAAATGATCTCCCATACGATGAGAACGCCGGCAATACCTAAAATCGAAGCGTATAATGGAACTTTTTTATCCAGAAAGGCAACTCGGTTTGTAATCATTTTCTTTGTCATTCCATTATCACTCCTTCAACGCATCGACTGCATCTTGGCGGATTAATTGCCAGATCTGTTCTGCGTATTCGTCAAACTGGGCCCGGTACTTTGCATCCCCTCTGCCCATTTTTGGCAAGTCGATCGGGATGATCTCTTTGATGCGCCCGGGATGACGGGAGAGGACAATGACCCGGTCAGCCAAGTAAACAGCTTCTTCAATATTATGCGTCACATACAATGTGCTAAGCTGCGTCCGGTTCCAGATGGTCAACAATTCTTCCTGCATTAATGTTCTGGTTTGCGCATCCAATGCAGAGAATGGTTCGTCCATCAAAAGCAGGTCTGGTTCAACGGCGAGAGCCCGTCCGATGCCGACCCGTTGTTTCATGCCGCCGGACAGCTGCTTGGGATACGCATGCTTGAATTCGGACAGGCCCACCATATCGATATAGTAATTGCCTTTTTCCAACTGCTCCTGCTTGCTCATCTTTTTTTCTTCGAGACCATAGATGACATTTTGGTAGACAGTACGCCAAGGGAAGAGGGCAATTTCCTGGAAGACGATGGAGACGGTTGGTTCCCGCTTTTCATCTTCCATGTCTTCGAAATAAATGCTCCCGGAACTCGGAGAAAGCAATCCGCCGACGATATTTAGCAATGTTGATTTACCGCAGCCGCTTGGCCCAACGAGAACGACAAATTCTTTTTCCTGGATCGTGAAATTGATATCTTCCAGTGCGGTCGTCTCTTCCTTCTTGGATTTCTTGAACTTTTTCCAAACATTGTCAATGACGATTCTCATGCAAGTCTCACTTCCCTAGCTGTTGTAACGCTTTTTCAAGCAATTCCGTATTGACGATGGAAGAAGTATCAATTGAACTATCAATTAATTTCTCTTTAACATACCAATCGACTTGAGTCTGGATATCTGACGACAGCAATTTGCCATCCCGATCCATGTACGGAAGCCCTTGTTTAATCAAATCAGGTTCTTGATCCGTATATTTTGCGATAATGTCAATGACTTCATCATAGTTCTCGCCCGGCACAATCTCGCCGTTTTCTTTTTGCAAGGCAGCATCATAATAGTATTGCGTTGCTCTAGCGTACGCTTTCATGAAACGAACGGCGACATCTTCGTCATCAGCGAACTTTTGAGAGAAGAAGATACCAGATGTTTGATAGTCGAACTCATCTCCGATTTGGGCAACTACTTTGCCGTAGCCTTCTTTCACGACACGGGAGACATTTGGCTCGTTCAGCAGAACAGCATCTACATTTTTGCTTTGCAATGTTTCCATAAGACCAGGAATACTATTTAATGGAACGAGTTCAACATCAGCTGTCGACAGGCCATGCTCTTCAAGAAGTCTTCCGGCCATATAATGGTAGGTAGAGCCTGTTTGAGTAATCCCAATCTTTTTGCCTTTCAGTTCTTCGACGGATGCTATAGATGAATCGGCTGGAACTAACAGAGCGGTCGAGCTATAGCCTTCGTGCTCTCTTCCTTTATCCGCCACGATTTGCAGTTTTTCTCCGCCAGCCACCATATTATATAATCCGGCTGTAATGCCTGTAGCTCCGACTTGAATATCTCCACTTGCTGTCGCAACAGCAATCGGTTGAGCTGCTTCAAACCATTTAACATTTGGCGTAATGCCTTCTTCTTCGAAGAACCCTTTTTCAATCGCAATAAAGAGGGGAGCGGAGCTCGTCAATTTCAACATGCCAATATCCACTTTGGCGTTCTTCGAACCACCCTCAGCTGCTTCCGTTTTCTCATCTTTTTTTCCGCAGCCTGCTAAAGCAAAAACGAGTACAAAAGCAACCACAAGTGCGAAAATCCTATTCTTTCTCATTCTATCTTCCCCCTTATTCTCTATATGTGGAGTGCTCCTGACAGCTAGTAAAAATATGCAAGCTAGCAATCTCGGAATACTCACAAGTTTAGAATAGCATAAATTGTTGAGTAATTTCAGCCCTATTTCATGAAAATGTCGAATTTTGTAGACGGACTTTGACTGCTAGGAAATAAATTTCAACCCGACTGCTGAGCTTAAAATCACTGCAATGCATAGAATCCGTATCCATTCCCGCGGTTCATCATAGAAAACCATTCCGAGCAGAGCACCTCCTGACGCACCGATTCCAGTCCAAATGGCGTAAGCGGTCCCCATCGGCAGCGTACGCATGGCAAAAGCGAGTAACAGAAAACTGCTTGCGAAGCCTGCCATCATATAGAGGAGAGACATAGCATTGCGATCTTTATGGAATTTATTGATCATTAAGACCCCGACTGTTTCGAATAGACCCGCAAAGACAAGGGAAATCCAAGCCATTATCATTCCGCTCCTTTCTTTTCTGTTTCATTGGTCACTAATTTCAAACCAATCACTCCAGCTAGCAGTAGACCCATCAACGATGCCTTTCCGAAGGACATTGCTTCACTGAATAGAAGGGTATCGGCCAACACCGTGCCAGCTGTGCCCAGCCCGACAAAAACAGCATACACCGTTCCAACAGGCAGCTTCTCGCTTGATTTGATTAGTATATAAAAACTGATCAGGATCGCGATAATCGTGCCAATCCAAGCCGGAAAACTGTCCGCATGTTTTAATCCAATGACCCAGCCAACTTCGAAAAAAGCGGCTAGTACAACTTGCATCCAATTTGAATTCATATTTCATTCCTCCTCAAAAAATAATAAAAAGCCTGGGAGATGACTGTATATAAACAGTATCTCCCAGGCTTTTATCCTTCCGTGGCACAGCTGATAAGCCGTGAGTTTACTCTCGGTCCAGACCAACTCGCGTTGCGGAACCCTAGAAAACATTTTAGTTATGCAATTACTACCGATTATACACACTTTCGCACACATGGCAATGGAAAGGGGTGACAAATGTCATCCGAAACTGTGACAGAGTGTACTAACCAGCAGCCAGTAAATTATCTATTCTATTAATAAAGGAGTTGTTGTGAAGATGCAGCCAATCGTTCAAATTGAGAATTTGACAAAGGAGTTTAAAGGAAAAAGAGCTGTTGATAATGTTTCATTTACTCTTGAGCCGGGTGAGATTGTTGCAATTCTTGGACCAAATGGTGCTGGAAAGAGTACAACGATTTTGATGATGCTTGGCCTCCTGAAACCGTCATCGGGAGAAGCAAAGTTATTTCAGGCAGATCCAGGGTCACGGGCTGTGCATGAAC
Source organism: Sporosarcina cyprini (assembly GCF_022048975.1). Classification (GTDB taxonomy): domain Bacteria; phylum Bacillota; class Bacilli; order Bacillales_A; family Planococcaceae; genus Sporosarcina; species Sporosarcina cyprini. The sequence goes on from NZ_JAKMHX010000007.1 coordinate 26,464, forward strand.
GGATTGGTGTCATGTTGCAGCAGGTGAGTCTGATGGATGCATTGAAGGTGAAAGAATTGCTTGCTTTATTCCAAAGTTATTATCCGAACCCGCTATCTATGGAGAAGCTGGTTGAACTGACTGGAATGACAACTGAAGAATTGAATAAGCGGACAGAAAAGCTATCCGGCGGCCAAAAACGTCGTGTCGGATTTGCTTTGGCACTGGCCGGCAATCCGGATCTCCTCTTTTTTGACGAGCCGACTGTCGGGATGGATAGTTCAGCGCGTAAACAGTTCTGGTTAACAGTTAAGGAGTTGGCGGCACAGGGGAAGACAATTCTCTTCTCCACACATTATTTGCAGGAAGCGGACGATATCGCGTCTCGTATCATTTTGTTCAAGCAAGGAAAAGTCATTGCAGATGGCTCACCGATGGAGCTGAAACAGAGCCTGCTTCGTCAATCGATTTCCTTTAAAGTGAATGAAACGACGAATAAAGAAGTGTTGATGAGTCTGCAAGATGTGCTGGCTGTGTTGGAGGATCAAGGGCGGTTTACCGTAATGACGGAGAATCCAGATCATGTGTTGCGTAAGCTGTTCGAGCTGGATATGAAATTGGAAGAAGTAGCAATCGAAAAAGGAAGACTGGAAGACGCATTTGAGCAGCTGACAGTCGAGCAGGAGGTGTCTTGAGATGAGTATGCTGCTTAGAGAATTCAAAGTGGAAGTAATACGTATTTTCCGGAATCCCTATTTCATCTTTTGGTCGCTGCTCATGCCGATTGTATTCTATGTCATTTTCACCAAAGTAGTTAATCAGGGGATGGAAAATCAAGCAGAGTGGAACGCCCTTTTTCTCATGTCCATCGCAGCATTCAGTGTGATGGGAAGCGCCATCATGACACTTGGCATCAGGATGGTTCAGGAGAAAAGCGAAGGATGGACAACATTGCTGCAAGTGACACCTTTGCCGGCTTCATACTATTTCATTTCGAAAATGGTCGGGCAATCGGCGGTCCATATTTTCTCCATCGGCATTATTTTCCTCTCTGGCTTTCTAATCAATGGTGTCACAATGCCAATCGGTGAATGGATTCTATGCGGGTTATGGATTTTACTGGGGTCGGCTCCGTTTTTAGCGATGGGATTGCTTGTCGGGACCATGAAAAAAGTAGATACCGCTTCTGGGGTCAGTAATGTTTTCTACCTATTGTTAGCGATAACAGGCGGGCTATGGATGCCAATGGAGGTCTTGCCGAAATTGATACAAACAATCGGCATGTGGCTTCCAGCTTTTCATTATGGCAATGGAGCATGGGCGATTGTCCGTGGAGATTCCCCTGAGATAAAGAATGTTCTGATATTAGTTATGTACCTTTTGTTATTCATGGTATTATCAGTATATAGTAGAAGGAAACAGGAAGTGGTATGAGATGAAGAGTTTCGAATTGTTCCCTAAACGTTTTGGCGTGACACCTTATATTTTTTTAGTATATTTGTTCATGCCGCTTTTTCATGTCATCCACAGTGAAAAGCAGTCAATGGCAGTAATGGGCTACGGCTTATTGCTGCTTTTCCTCGTTTCGTACTGGTCGATTTACAATTCAAAGGAAGACACAAATATCGGATGGTGGCTGACTATTCAAATGGCCGTCATTGTAATATTTACTTTATTCTATAGCCCTTATAATCTATTGCTCGGATTTTTTACATCAAATTTTATAGGCTGGTTTACGAACAATAAACATTTCAAGTGGGCTGTAAATCTTTTCATTGCGGTTCTTGTCCTGTGCCTTGGCTGTATTTATTTCCAAAATGGTATATCTAATATCCTGTTTCTTCTTCCGTTTCTCGTCGTCATGATTATGTCTCCTTTCGGCATCCGGCATATGAATGAACGAATGGATTTAGAGCAAAGGCTGGATGTCGCTAATGAACAAATCAAAGCGCTGATTAAACGAGAGGAGCGGGTCCGGATTGCGAGAGATTTGCATGATACTCTCGGCCATACATTGTCGTTGATCACTCTTCAAAGCCAAGTTATTCAGCGGGTTGCATCTCATCCCGACAAAGTAAGAGTTGCTGCACAAGAGATTGAAACGGCATCCAGATCTGCCTTATCACAAGTAAGAGAGCTCGTATCCGACATGCGTTATAGTACGATTGAAGAAGAACTTGCGCATGCCGAGCAAATCTTAACAGCAGGTGGCGTTAAGTTGCAGGTTCAATTGGATAGGGGATTGACCGAACTTTCACCGCTTCAGCATCATATTGCCGGGCTTTGTTTTCGTGAAGCCTCGACTAATATCGTTAAGCATAGCAATGCGGCCAATTGCACGGTGCAATTGTATATGGGCCAAGGTGTTTGTACAATGCGTATTTACGATGATGGAATTGGAATGGTTCCGACAGAACGCGGCAATGGGCTGAAGGGGATGGAGGAGCGTCTTTCCTTAATTGAAGGGAATCTGGCCATCGAATCTGGAAATGGCACATGTTTAGTAATTGCTATACCGCTCGTAGTAAAGTCTGAGGAGGCCATTGTATAATGATTCAAATTGTTATTGCGGAAGACCAGCGGATATTGCGGGGAGCACTTGGTACCCTTCTCGATTTTGAAGAGGATTTTAAGGTAGTTGGAGAGGCGGAGAATGGGGAAAAGGCGTTGGAAATGATTAATCGCCTGCAACCCGACATCTGCCTTCTCGATATTGAGATGCCAATCATGAGTGGTCTCGAAGTGGCTGCTCGATTAAATGAAATTGGCGCTTCGACAAAAGTCATCATTTTAACGACATTTGCCCGTCCCGGTTATTTTGAGCGGGCCGTAAAGGCAAAAGTGCACGGTTATTTGTTGAAAGATGGTTCTATTCATGATCTGGCGGCATCCATTCGAAATGTAATGGATGGTAAACGGGAATTTGCTGCTGAATTGATTATGAACTCCTATCACGAAGATAATCCGTTGAGTGAGCGGGAAAGAGAAGTGTTGCAATTGGCGGCAAACGGGAAAACAGCAAAGGAGATCGGGGCCGAATTATACCTTTCAGCAGGTACAGTCCGGAACTATATGTCCGAAATTTTGCAGAAGGTAGAAGCCAAAAATAAAGTGGAGGCCATTGCGATCTGCAGGGAAAAGGGATGGCTGTAATACTTGACGTGCAGGGCAGGGAGGTAGAGACGTGGGGCTTATTCGAATGTATGTTGAAAATATGGCTCTTTATATGGCCGCAGCATTGCCGTTTTATGTGCTTGCCAGGATTTTATTTTTAATAAGAGGGAAAAAGCATACTACTGTGCTAAGGGAGTTAGCGGTTGCCCTCTTTTGCTTATACATAGTGGGACTGGCATCCCAGACAGTCATACCAAAATGGGATGCGGGATTTGATTCCAGTACAAATACATGGTATTTCCATTTCATCACAACTAGTGAAGTAGCCAAAGTCAATCTCGTTCCGTTTCGGACGGTTTCCATGTTTATTCAATCAAATGAGCACGTCAGTGATTGGGAAAGCGTTTCTTTGGTGAATGTAGTAGGGAATATGCTCATTTTTACACCGATCGGATTATTTGTTCCCATGCTTTGGAGGAAGCTGCAAACTTGGTGGACGGTTTTCCTTGTCGGTTTCGGTGTGACTTGTTTAATTGAAGGATTCCAGTTCTTCATTGGCCGCAGTTCCGATATTGATGATGTTATTTTGAATACAATCGGTGTCATGATTGGCTACGGTCTTTTTTTAATAGGATCCAAAATAGCGAGGTGAACGCAGGAAGTGAACAAAAAGAATATCGTGCTGGTTTTTACTGTGGCCATCATTGTTCTACTTAATTGGAATGTCGATCTTCACCGTGAAAACAGGGCTTACAAAGATCGGATTGGCGGGATGAACCGGGAATCTGTTGAGGAGACGATCGATTCTCTCAAACCTTTTTATAATGTCGATATCGACCAATGGGAAAAACGGTTGACAGAAAAAAGCGGTGAGGCCTTATTAGATGCGTATATTGATGATTTGCGTCGATCCAATCAGTATTTTCATGGCCTTTATCGAAGTGACATTTCACTTCTATCAGGCACGCTTGAAACGGTTATTTACTTGCTTGAGGAACTGAAGGAAAATGGGAAGCTCAATAAGATGCAGAGAGAAGATTTACAAAATGCGGTTCTTCAAGCTCGATCCATCGCTGGTCAGTTGATTACCATTGCCGGGAGTTCAGAAAATGGCTGGTATACAGAGTTCGTGGATGAAGAATCGGAAGCTGCCAAGTATGTCAGGGGCTTGTTGAAAACCCCCTGATTAAGAAACATTCAGCAAAACAAACAACCGCCAAACCGAATGCTCGGTTTGGCGGTATTCTTTTATGATTCAGGTGTCACTTCTCCAGCTGCATCTGCTGGTTCTTCGGAAGCGCCTGTTTCTTCAGTTGCTTCTTCGTCAGTTGCTCCGTTCGTTTGTCCGGCATTGACGAAGATTTTGCCTTTTGCTGTTTGTCGTGTTTCGTTTCCGAACGAGTCGACAACCTTCACCTCAATTTGTCCACCTTTCGCAATGACGCCAAGTGGTGCTGTCCAGTAGCCGACATAGTGTCCTGGCGTCACTTCGCGCATTGGCAATTCAGTGGCATTGGAGATGTCGCTGCCTACATCTGTCAGCGGCATATGAATCATAAATGTCGCTGCAAGACCAGGCTCGCTGTCGAATTCGAACTTGACTGTTTTACCAGTCGTCAAGTAAACATCTTCAGTCGGAATGAGGTTTGTAATTTGAGGTCCATCATATTTCGCTTTGATGCGTACTGATTTTGTTTCTTCATTACCAGCTGCATCTGTTGCGACTACTACGATTTCATTCATGCCCGCATCAAGCAGGAGACGTTTAGAGAACGTTCCGTTTTCAGAAACAGTAGCTGCTTGGCCATTGACCGTCACAGATTTCAAGTTGTCATCTGCTACAGTCCCCTCAACTGTTACTGTCTCACGATTTGTCGTATCTCCGTCTTTCGGATTCGTAATCGTCAATTCCGGTTTGACTGTATCCAGGATAACAGTAACCGTTTCCGATTCGCCTGTTGTGCGTCCGTCCAGCTTGGATACTGCTTTAAACTCGTTTTCACCTTCTGTCAAAACAGTCGGAATCGAGAACGTGCCATCTTTTCCGACAACAACAGTTTCCACTTCTTCACCGTTGTTTGTAAGAGTGATAGAAGTTGTTGGAGTAGCTTTACCTTCAACATTCACATTCTTTTCATTCGTTACTGTTCCAGATTCCGGAGAAGTGATGACAGGTGCGTATACTTCATAGTTCACACGCGCCCGGATCATATAGTTTCCTTCATCCTTTGGTGCAGGGGTCCAAGCATTTACGAATTGGTAGCTTCTGCTTGCATTCGGGCCGTTTTCATCCGTAGCCAAACCAGGTGCATACGGGTTAGCGGCTGTTTGGATGTACACCATGTAGAAATCTCCATTGACGACAATATTGTGTTCGGAGAGGTCTACTACTGTCCATTCGCCATTCCGTTTTGCCTGAGCGTCAAATGGGCCAGCAAGCTTCTTGCCAGGAGTTCCATTCGCGCCTGATGCATCCCAAACTTCGACGGCAAAGCCAGTGCCGCCCGGAGATGGCCATTCTGTCGTCCAGAATCTGAAATGTCCTTCAGAGACGATACCGGAATCATTGCCTTCAGGGAGTGACATTTTGACACCCCAGCCATTGCCGGCATCATAGAATGCACGTGCATTTTCCGCAGTTCCATCATCATATCCGATTACGTCGCCAGGATATGTGAAGAATGGTTCCAATGCAAAGTCATACGTCGATTGTCCGCCGATTGTAACGGCTGCTTCTTGCGGGTGATAGCCGCGCGCGATTATTTTCAAAGTGTAATCGCCTTCATACGCCGTAATCGAGTACTGTCCGGATGCATCCGTTTCAACTGGTGCAATGTTTGCATCTTCTACTAGCAATAACGTTGCTCCAGCAATCGGTTCACCAGAAGAAGAATCTGTAAGTGTACCACTAATAATACCTTGCGCCATTTCTTCCAGGGTGAAGTTTGCAGTAGTCGTTTCATCTGCATTAATCGTGACGGATTGTACTTTGGACTGGTAGCCGTACGCTTCTGCTTTAGCAGTGAATGTACCGGCTCCTAAAGTCATCGAGTACGACCCATTTGCAGGGTTTGTGTAAACGGATCTGTCTGTCTCGAGAATACTCACTTGAGCACCAAGAGGCAGAAGTACTGGTCCGATGTTTCCATCAACTGGTGGAGCTGCTTCTTCTTTCGGCATTGCAGGTTTGATTGTTTTAGGGTCGACAGGTGTTTCCATTGCGTCCTTGCCTTTTTCAATCAATCCATCAGGCTTTTTCAGGCCATTGTTTTTGATGTTTTCCAAACCGGAAGCATCATTTGAACCCAATTTGTTTTTGATTGGCTGCAAGGAACCTTTACCAGCTGCCGATGTGCCGCTGAGAGCTACATCATCGATATACCAGCCTTCGCGTACGACACTACCATCAGAGAATGCGTTGAATCCAAGATAGACACGTTGGCCGCTATACTCAGATAGATTTACTTCCGCGTCGATCCAGCCATTAGATGCTCCTTGCACCATCATAAGCTGTGTCCAATTTTCTCTGTCTGTGGAGATGAATACATGGCCATAATCCCATGCTCTTCCAGAGGAAGACTGCTCGAAATTATGCCAGTGTTTAAATTGCAGGAATGAATTGCCCTCTGGCAAATCAACTGGCGGCATGACGAGTGTTGCGTTCATACTGCTGTCATAGTTACCTGCAAGATTTGTCGCGTAAACTTTCTCTCCGGAAAACGCTCTTCCCGGACCGGATGTTGGGACACCCCACTGCCAGCTGTCTTTGTTTCCGAATGAAGACCAACCAACAGGAGTTTGTTCGAAGTTTTCGAAATAGCCGACAGTAATCCCTTGTTTTACAAGGACTGTATATTCAGGGCTTGTGACGACATTATTGCCGAAATCGTTAACTGTCCACTTATACGTGAACGACTGACCTGAAATCTTGTCGCCTGAAATTTTGACTCCGTAGGTTCCATCTAAGTAGTCTCCGGATTTACGTGATGCTTCCATCGACTGCCATTGGCCATCAGCATCTTTGTAATTCAATGTAACAGAAGAGACGCTGATGTTATCTTTAACAGAGATGGTAAGATCTAAATCCATTCCTTCGTAAGTCTCAGCAGGGGCAGAGTGCTCAAAAGTAGGCGGTTGTGAATCGTCCCCTTGCTTTGTTACTTGTCCTTCCAATTTGCCAAGTCCGCTGGCAATGGAGGAGACTGCCGCATATGCATCCACGAGGCCGTATCCATAACCATGATTTGGCGTGGTAGGATATGTGCTGTCTGTTAATGGTCTAGCAGTAGAAAGCAAAATTTGTTCCATTTCATCAACTGTAATGTTGGCATTGGCAGAACGGAGCAATGCTGCTACACCGGAAACGGCAGGACCTGCCATCGATGTGCCGTTCCATCCGCCTTCATAGCCGCCGCCAGGGATGGAGGAGCGGATATTCACGCCAGGTGCGGAGATATCAGGCTTAATGTGATTATATGGCGATGGGCCACGTAGTGAGAATGACGCCACTTTGTCGTTAATATCTGTTGCACCAGTTGCAAATGACTCAGGGTAGTTGGATGGAGCTGCAACTGAGCCTGGGCCACCCGGGTTTGAAAGTGTCGTATTACCGGCAGAGAATTCAGGGAAGATCTGAGCTGCACGCCAGTTAATAACAACGTCACGGTACCACTCGTCGAGACCTCGGCCGCCGCCCCAAGAGTTGTTAACAACATCAGGAGCCAAATCGACACGAGGATTCCCGTTAGCATCAGTTGGTGCTAGAATCCATTGAGCTGCAGCCAATAGATCACGGTCTGAACCACCAGCTGGAGTGAATGCTTTAACAGCGATCCATTTTGCTCCAGGTGCCACACCGATCTGGTTGCTGCCGTTCGGCTCGCTGCCGACCATTGTGCCAGTTACGTGCGTCCCGTGTTCAATGTCATCGTACGGGGTTGTCCTGCCAGCTGTCGCATCAAACCAGTTGTAATTATGGTCTACTGCTCCAGTAGCTGCATTATATCCACGATATTTTGATTTCAATGCAGGGTGATCCCACTGGACGCCTGTGTCGATACTTGCCACGACTGTTCCAGTTCCGTCAATGCCCATATTCCATACTTGAGGAGCGTTGACTCTTTCAATATTCCATTCAACGTTGGCGATTTCAGCTGTAGGTGCAGCTGCATCTTCCACTTTTGTCGTATGGAGCTGGCGCATTTCATTCGGAAGTACTTTCTCAACTTCTTCGAATGTGCCTAGCGCTTCTGCCACTTCTTTCGTCGCTGTCACGGCCATGCCGTTGACGATGTAATACGAAGTGATATCCTTTGCCTTTCCTTCTTTCGCTTGCTGTTCAAGATATTGTTGGACGTTTTGCTGGGATTCGAGAGAAGTTGCACGCAATTCGGAAACGACCGCTGAACGCGCCATCATCACCGTTTGCTTTGCGGATAGATTAGATTGTTTGGCTTGTGCTTTTGCTTCGGCAGCCACTTTCTCTGTATCCGCTTTTTCTTTGAACTTAATCAAAAACGTAACCATTTCATCTTTCTTGAAGTCATCTAGCAAGTGCTGACTCACTTTTTCTTTAGAGAGTCCGCTAGATCCGCGAAGTGATTCACTCAATTTATTCAGCTCGGCGTTCGCAAAACTAGGCGTAAGTAGCGAGAAGACCATAATGACAGTTGCGACGATGCTGAAAAATCGTATTTGACCCCGTTTCCTCAATTTCATTCCTCCCTTGATTTTTTTAGAACCCGCAAAAGAACAAAAAGAAAACACCATTTCCCCCCTCCATTTTCATTGCAGGTCCTCTTTGGTGTCGACGTCTGTTTATCTCGTTGTCTATTATTACAGTACATGAAAAAAAGGTCGTAATCTATATATTATTATCTAAAAAATCCAAATTGATAGTATATTACTAAGTTCATAAATAAATTACAGTAGTTTTACTCTATGTCAGGTAAATGTGCATTGTTGCGTAAGTGTGACAAAACGTTGATAAATAGGGAAACTTAATATATAAATTAAAACCGGGACTTTAGACTATTTTGAACATTTCATTTTTAAATGAATACTAATACCTGGTGGAGAAAGAGAGCATGGAGGGAAAAACGCTCTTTTTTGATTAAAATGGGTTTTAATTCCTTGGAAAGTAAAGGTGGAAGGAGAAGAAAAGACTAGTTAGAAAGAGGGCGTGTGCTACTAAAAACACCTGTACCGGAAAATGGATGTCCGATACAGGTGATACATTAAGAAGGGATTGGGTGGGAACTATCGGCAGAAGTTATCTTCTCAGTCCGCAATAAAACGTTGGCAAGTTTCTCCCGATCAATCTCATAACCGATGCCGTTGCCGGAAGGGACATGTATGATTCCGTGTTCCATCGCGATTTCAGGTGTTACGATATCTTCTTCCCAGTAGTGGGAGGAAGGAGCAGTATCGCCCGGTATCGTAAAGTTTGCTAATGTTGTCATCTGGATGTTGTGCGCCCGGCCAACTCCGGTTTCTAGCATGCCGCCGCACCAAACAGGAATATGATTCGCCTCACAGAGGTCATGGATCCGTTTCGATTCAGTCAGCCCGCCGACCCGACCAATCTTAATGTTAATGATTTTGCAGCTGCCCAATTCGATCGCTTTTCTAGCATCCTCCAACGTATGGATGCTTTCATCCAGGCAGATCGGTGTTTGCAGTTCTTTTTGCAGAGTGGCATGGTCGATAATATCGTCATGTGCTAACGGCTGTTCGATCATCATGAGCTGGAAGCGGTCCAGCTGTTTTAAATGATCGATATCTGCCAGTGTGTAAGCGGAATTTGCGTCTGCCATTAACGGGATATCGGGAAATGCTTCACGTACCGCGGCAATATACTCAATGTCGGCACCAGGTTTGATCTTTACTTTTATTTTCCGGAAGCCTTCTTCGACATATTCCCGAACCTTTTCGACAAGCGTCGCCGGATCCTTTTGAATGCCAATGCTTTTTCCGACTTCGATTTCATGCTTCCGGCCACCTAACAGTTCTGCGATCGATTGGCCGTTCTTTTTGGCAAAGACGTCCCAAATAGCAGTTTCGATTGCGGCTTTCGCGATATTGTTGCGGCGCACGAATTGCAGCATATCGTGAACGTCCTCAGCATGTTTGATCTCCTGATGGATGAGGCGGGGAATCAGAAATTCCTTCAGCATATAAACAGTAGTGAAAGTAGTTTCCTCATTGTAATACGGCTCGTCGCTTGTTACAGTTTCTCCCCAGCCGGACAATCCCGACTCATCGATAACTTCCACCAGGCAGACATCCTTATGTTGCATTGTGCCAAAGCTTGTCGTAAACGGTGCGATCAATGATACGTTAATATGGTGGAGTATGACTTCTTTGATTGTTACAGATTTCATTCTTCATTTTCCCCTTTCGCATGCAATTCAAGAATCTTCGTAAGTACTTCAATGCCATTGAACATGGCGTCCCGATCAAATGTCATGTTCGGATGGTGGAGCCCCGGCTGGAGACCACAGCCAAGTCCGACCATCGTCGCTTTCAAATGTGGTTTCTTGATTGTGTAAAAATGAAAGTCGTCTCCGCCTGGTGTGATGATTGGCGCTGTGGTGTTTTCTTCACCCAATACAGCAACGATCGCTTTTCTGGCCATCTCCTCAGCCTCGGGATGAACTTCGGCCGCTGCAATCCCGCTATCTTCCGTAATATTGATCGTCACATTGAATAAAGTGCGAGCGGAATCCAAAATGGCATGTACCCGTTTGACAAGCTGCTCCATCGCATCATTTTGCTGTGCGCGAAGATCAACTGCCAACGATGCGTTCCCAGGAATGATATTTGTGTTGCGTCCACCAGCAAGGAAGCGGGTCACTTTCGCCGAATGGGCAACATTCGGATCCAGATGGATGGTATGAATGGCATTGACGATATAGGTACCGATTTCAACTGCGTTATGCGTGAGATGAGGACGTGCGCCATGGGCATCATCCCCTCGAATTTCGAATTCGATGGAACCAGTCGCCCCATGAATGATTGCAGGAGCCGCTTTTCCGTTCTCTGTCTCTTGAAACGGGCGAAGATGGATGCCGTAATAGAAATCGACATTATCGACCGCACCTTTTTCGACAAGCTTCAACGCCCCGCTGCCAACCTCCTCGGCAGGCTGGAAGATGAAACGGATGCCGATCCGCTCTAACATATCCGGCTGTTCTTTGATATTCCATAACACACCGAGCACCATTGTCATATGGGCATCATGGCCGCAAGAATGGTTCGCTTTCATCTCACCGTCCACTTCCTGCCATAATGCATCCATATCGGCGCGTACGGCAATAATCGGCACATCTCCCGAGAAATTTCCGATATCCCCAAAAACCCCGGTGCAATCGTCAAAAGCAGTAACCGTACAGCCTGCTTCCTCCAGCTGTTTCTTGATGTAGGCTGTTGTATTCACTTCTTCCCAGCTTAGTTCTGGATTTGTGTGCAAGTGATTGAATGTGTCCAGCACTTGTTCCTTGAATTGATTAACCATTTGAATAACCCCCTTAGATCACTTTATATAATAATTGTTTGTTGGATTGATGAGATCCAGCTTGCCGATTCGATTTGCAATATGCAGCAATAGGCTATTTAACACTGAAAAAGTGGCGGGCCCTTTTTCCAAAACGGATTTTTGTGCGATTGGAATGACAAGTGTATGGTCCGCAAGTTCTACAACTGGCGATGAAAGCGAATCTGTAATCAAAATTACTTCGTTCCCGTTTTGCCGGGCCTCTTCCGCCAAACGGATCGTCCCGAGCGCATAGCGGTAATAAGAGAAAATAACGACGCTGTGTGCACTACCTTGTTTGGTGATGCCGATATCCGTTTCTGGGCGATATAATGATGTATTTCCAAGAAGCGTGTTCAGCAGGACGGTAAACCAGTGTGCGTAGGCAAAGGATTGGTAGTACCCAATCACTTTAATTGTCTCTGCACCGACCAGACATTCCACAATCTTCTCCGCAACATCCCATTCCAGACTATCCGCAATTTGAATGATATTTTTACTGTCGCTTTCCATTATCATACTGAAGGGATGCTTATCTGTGTTTTTTTCTTCTGGCGGGCCAATCGTTAAAAGGCTGCGCTGAACATCTGCCTGAAGTGAACCAAATCCGTCGTAGCCAATGGCTTTAGAAAATCGGACAACCATCGTTTCACTTACATCGAGCACTTGGGCAATCTTCTTTGCCGGATGGGTTGCAAACAGAATTGGGTTGTGGAGCAAAACCTCAGCTACTTTCTTAAGTCCTGGGGTCAACTGTTCATATTCTTTTTTTGTTTTTGCGTAGTACGTCATGACTATACCAATCCTTCTTTAGAATAAATCATATAATTTATTGTTGTCAAAATAAATTATATGATTTATTCTTAGGTTAGTCAACGGAATAGTAGAACAATTTAGAATGGGAGTGGTAGAGTGGAGAAGAAAAAATGGAAGTTAGGAATACCCGATGCATATGTCATTTTATTTATGATTTTAGTATTGATGGCGATCCTGACGTATATCATTCCGGCGGGTGAATTCCAAAGGGAAGAGGTGGATGGCGTCACGATCGTTGTGCCGGACAGCTATGAGCAGATTGAATCCTCATCAGCAAGTCCAATGGATGTGTTCCTGGCTATTCAAGATGGAATGATTGCCTCCGCACCGTTAATTTTCTTAGTCCTTATTATTGGGGGATCATTTGCAGTTATCGAATCGACTGGGGCAATCGATGCGCTTATCTTGAAGACAATTGAAAAGACAAAAAACAAGGAAATCGTATTAATTACAATCGTCATGGTGCTGTTTTCGATCTTCGGAACGCTTGGAATTATAGTCAATGCGGTTATCGCTTTTATTCCAATCGGAATTATTCTGGCGCGGTCGATGAAACTGGATGCGGTAGTCGGTGTTTCGATCATCTATTTAGGAGCCTATGCGGGCTTCAATACGGCATTTTTAGATCCGCTGACGACTGGAACCGCCCAGCAGATTGCCCAGCTTCCGCTATTCTCGGGAATCGGCTATCGAATTATTATCTACATTGCTATCTTGCTTTCCACCATTCTTTATGTGGCATGGTATGTAAAGAAAATTAAGAAGGACCCGATGAAAAGTGTTCTTGGCAGCAACCCGTTCCCTAAAACGGAAGAGAGGGAAGATCTGAACAAGGAAGTACAAATTACCGGTGTACATAAGTTGGTCTTACTATGGCTTGTGTTAGGAATTGCCTTCTACGTATTTGGCGTGTTCAAATATGGATGGAGCCTGAACCAAATGGCGGCTATTTTCATCATCATAGCGGTCGGTACTGCAGTCATCGCAAAGTTGACGCCAAATCGTCTCGTCAAAGAATTCTTTGAAGGGGCAAAAGGGCTCGTTTATGGCGCGATGATTATCGGAATGGCGCGTTCCATTGTCGTCATTTTGGAGAATGGCAAAATTCTTGATACGATTGTGCAAGGAATGGCCAGTGTGATGACCCCCTTTACAAGTGTGAGCGGAGCCATTGTGATGTTCATAGCCAATGAACTGTTTAATATTCTAGTATCCTCCGGAAGCGGCCAAGCCGTCATCGTCATGCCGATCATGACCCCGCTGGCCGATCTGATGGAAATACCGCGGCAGGTGGCGGTGCAGGCATATAAGATGGGAGATGGATTCACGAATGTCATCACGCCGACATCAGGCATTTTGATGGCGAATTTAGCGATTGCAGGAATCGCTTGGACCAAATGGATCCGCTTTGTATTGCCGCTTCTACTGATTTGGACAGTACTCGGCATCATCTTCCTCGCAATCGGCGTCATGATGAATTGGGGACCGTTTTAACGGAACTTTGACATATGACGACATAAAAATGAAAAGGCACTGAAACAATTCCATATTGTTTCAGTGCCTAGTTTTTTTTATAATGGTAAACTGAAAGAGTTCGTATTTTTCAAAGGATGTGTGAGAAAGTGGTAGGACGTAATGAACCATGCCCATGCGGCAGTAGGAAAAAATATAAAAAATGTTGTGAATCAAAAGAAACGATCTCGGTGGAAGAGGTACAAGCAGAGGAATTAGAGCGGGTTTTGCAAAATTTCTATGACGAATACCCGCACCGCAAAGATGTACCGGCCTATTTGGAACTGGCCAATTCATGGAAGGCAAGAATAAACGGCCAATTGCAGGAAGAGATGATCGAGGCCATTGTGCTGGATGAATTTTTCTTCCATCATCGGCCGGATATTTGGCAATCCTATTTACATAAGCAGCAGAAGAAACAGCTGCGTCCATCAGTCCAGCGCGTGCTATCGCAATGGCAGCAGCCAAGAGTGTTCATTGGTCAGGTCGCGGAAGTAGATGAGAGTTATTTGACAGTGGATATGATTTTAGATGGGGAGCGGATCAGGCTGCGCCGGGAAAGTGATAAACCCGTGCCCGTTGGTGTCCACTTGTATTGCTTTATCTTACCGGACGAAACGGGAGTGGAAAACCAATACTTGGCGGTCTCTAGTTTAATTTTCTTCCCGACGGATCACGGGCAAGTGTTTGAGCAAATTGCAGCTCAATATAAAGAGGACCCGTCTAAAACAACGGAACAGTTCTTTAAAGACAATGCTGTCGACTGTTGGGAAAAGCTTGCTGCCAATGGTTACGAGGGTGAGGAATTCAGTAATTTTGAAGTGGGCGTTATCACACATTTCATGGACTTCCTCGATGAGCATGAGCGCCAATCTGAAAAGCTGCTTGATCTGGTAGAGGATTATTTGGTCGAGCAACAGCCGAATGCCCGGAAGGATGTCGCGATTGCAGCCGGTGCTGTACGTTTTGGCAATGATTTCGGCTACTTCGACCCGCTCGAGATGACAGTTAAGGAAATGGCGGAATGGTTCGGTGTTTCTCCGTCTTCCATGAATAAGTATTATAAAGAAATGACGGCTTATGCGGGAAAAGAATAGATGACAGAAAAAGTGTCTTTGGACACTTTTCAGACTGTAGACAAAGTCACTTTGAGATGAATAGAATTGCATAAACCAATCGGCAGTGAGCGCAACTTCGCTTTCCATGGGCTTGGCTTC
>NZ_JAKMHX010000008.1 GCF_022048975.1 Sporosarcina cyprini
AGGTCACACCCGTTCCCATCCCGAACACGGAAGTTAAGTTCTTCAGCGCCGATGGTAGTAGGGGGCTTCCCCCTGTGAGAGTAGGACGTCGCTGGGCTGTCAGTTCACTGACACATAATAGGCCATAGTAATATTATTCCGCAGTAGCTCAGTGGTAGAGCAATCGGCTGTTAACCGATCGGTCGTAGGTTCGAGTCCTACCTGCGGAGCCAAATGGAGAGCTGTCCGAGTGGCCGAAGGAGCACGATTGGAAATCGTGTATACGCTAACCGCGTATCAAGGGTTCAAATCCCTTGCTCTCCGCCAGATTTTATTCCTAATATCATATGGCCCCTTGGTCAAGCGGTTAAGACACCGCCCTTTCACGGCGGTAACACGGGTTCGAATCCCGTAGGGGTCACCATCTTATTTTAACTCACATACTGTAATGTGAAGCTTATCGCAACTTCCGTTTAAAGCGGGAGAAGGAAGCGAATGGAACTTCGGTTAAAACCGCGACATCCTGTCGCAACACCGAAGCCAGCACATCCTGTGCAATTGCAGTAATGCGAAGCTATCGCAGCTCCCGTTAAAATTGGGAGAAGCGAGCAGAACAAGGAAGCGATTGAGTGAAAGAAGGAGCGTACAACAGTACGTGACTGATTGAACGAATGAAGCTGACGCAGTAATGCGAAGCTTATCGCAATTTTAACCTGGAGGATTAGCTCAGCTGGGAGAGCACCTGCCTTACAAGCAGGGGGTCGGCGGTTCGAACCCGTCATCCTCCACCATATATACAACCGAAGTTGTTCTTTGATTCATTACTAGTATTATCGCGGGGTGGAGCAGTGGTAGCTCGTCGGGCTCATAACCCGAAGGTCGCAGGTTCAAATCCTGCCCCCGCAACCAAAAGGTCCCGT
>NZ_JAKMHX010000009.1 GCF_022048975.1 Sporosarcina cyprini
TAAAGGTTAAGTTAGAAAGGGCGCACGGCGGATGCCTTGGCACTAGGAGCCGATGAAGGACGGAACTAACACCGATATGCTTCGGGGAGCTGTAAGTAAGCTTTGAGCCGAAGATTTCCGAATGGGGGAACCCACTGCCCGTAATGGGGTAGTACGTTTGCGTGAATACATAGCGCACTCGAGGCACACCCGGAGAACTGAAACATCTAAGTACCCGGAGGAAGAGAAAGAAAAATCGATTCCCTTAGTAGCGGCGAGCGAAACGGGATTAGCCCAAACCAGGAAGCTTGCTTCCTGGGGTTGTAGGACACTCTATACGGAGTTACAAAGGGATGGATTAGGCGAAGCAACCTGGAAAGGTTCGCCAGAGCGGGTAAAAGCCCCGTAGCCGAAAGTCCATCCCCTCCAGAGTGGATCCTGAGTACGGCGGAACACGTGAAATTCCGTCGGAATCCGGGAGGACCATCTCCCAAGGCTAAATACTCCCTAGTGACCGATAGTGAACCAGTACCGTGAGGGAAAGGTGAAAAGCACCCCGGAAGGGGAGTGAAAAAGAACCTGAAACCGTGTGCCTACAAGTTGTCAGAGCCCGTTAATGGGTGATGGCGTGCCTTTTGTAGAATGAACCGGCGAGTTACGATTCCATGCAAGGTTAAGCTGAGAAGGCGGAGCCGCAGCGAAAGCGAGTCTGAATAGGGCGACAGAGTATGGGGTCGTAGACCCGAAACCAGGTGATCTACCCATGTCCAGGGTGAAGGTAAGGTAACACTTACTGGAGGCCCGAACCCACGTACGTTGAAAAGTGCGGGGATGAGGTGTGGGTAGCGGTGAAATTCCAATCGAACCTGGAGATAGCTGGTTCTCTCCGAAATAGCTTTAGGGCTAGCCTCAAACGAAAGAATCTCGGAGGTAGAGCACTGTTTGGACTAGGGGCCCATCCCGGGTTACCGAATTCAGACAAACTCCGAATGCCGATGATTTATGTTTGGGAGTCAGACTGCGGGTGATAAGATCCGTAGTCGAGAGGGAAACAGCCCAGACCGCCAGTTAAGGTCCCCAAGTATCCGTTAAGTGGAAAAGGATGTGGCGCTGCCCAGACAACCAGGATGTTGGCTTAGAAGCAGCCACCATTTAAAGAGTGCGTAATAGCTCACTGGTCGAGTGGCGCTGCGCCGAAAATGTACCGGGGCTAAACGGATCACCGAAACTGCGGATTGACACCGATGGTGTCAGTGGTAGGAGAGCGTTCCAAGGGCGTTGAAGCTAGACCGGAAGGACTGGTGGAGCGCTTGGAAGTGAGAATGCCGGTATGAGTAGCGAAAGAAGGGTGAGAATCCCTTCCACCGAATGCCTAAGGTTTCCTGAGGAAGGCTCGTCCGCTCAGGGTTAGTCGGGACCTAAGTCGAGGCCGATAGGCGTAGACGATGGACAACAGGTTGATATTCCTGTACCACCTCCCCGCCGCTATTAGCAATGGGGGGACGCAGTAGGATAGGGTGAGCGCGCTGTTGGTCATGCGCGTCTAAGCAGTGAGGTGTGGAACGAGGCAAATCCCGTTCCTATAACAC
>NZ_JAKMHX010000010.1 GCF_022048975.1 Sporosarcina cyprini
TCCGGATGAACGCCAATAAATCCAAGCGAACACCATTAACTTCAGATGAACGCCAATAAACCGAAACGAAAGCCATTAACTCCGGATGAACACCAATAAATCCAAGCGCACGCCATTAACTTCAGATGAACGCCAATAAATCCAAGCGAACGCCATTAACTCCGGATGAACGCCAACAAACCGAAATGAACGCCATTAACTCCGGATGAACGCCAACAAACCGAAATGAACGCCATTAAACAAAACCTAAAAAAGCCGCATGCATGCTTCTCAGCATACATGCAGCCTGATATCTCAATAACCCGCAGGAACGACGACCGTCACTTTAAATAGATCACCGTCTAATTCAATTTTCATTGTTCCTTGATGCATGTCGACAATTGATTGGGCAATCGCCAGACCGAGGCCCGATCCATCCGTATGCCTTGCCGTATCCGCCCGCTTGAAACGCTCAAACAGCTCTTCAACATTTGCACCCAACTCATATTTTGTAATATTTTTCACCACGAACTCCGCAGTATCTCCCATTTTGCGAAGTGTGATGTACACTCGAGTGCCTGGCAATGAATACTTAATTGCATTGACGATTAAATTATCCAGCACTCGCCACCAACGCTGCCCATCCACATAGGAAATGAGCGGCTCCTCCGGCATATCTGTTCTGAAATCGAGTCCCGATTTCGCGATGTCCTCCGCATGTTCTGCAAGCGCCTGCTGCAATAGCTGGGTCAAATCGACACGTTGCTTGTGCAGCTCCAAATTGCCGCTCGCCATCTTGGACACTTCGAATAAATCCTCAATCAGCGTCTTCAGGCGCTGCGATTTTTTATCCAGAATATCGACGTACTGCGCCCTTTCTTCTGGAGTCAAACCTTCCTTCTTCAACAGATCGGTATACGTAATGATGGACGTCAATGGCGTACGAAGATCGTGACTTACGTTCGTAATCAATTCCGTCTTCAGCCGTTCACTTTTCGCCTGCTCGCTCATCGAATTGCGCACGCCTTCTCGTAGATTGTTGAGGTTACGCGCATGCTCGGCAAGTGGCGATTTTCCTTGTATTGCAATATCCTGTTGTAGCCGGCCAGCCGCCATTGCCTCGGTCGCCACGAAGATTTTATTCAGGTAAGCTACACGCCGTACGAAGAAGAATAGTACCGGGAAGCCTAAAAACAAAACACACATAAAATAGATAAGCATGAAATACGGATCCAAGAACATCCCCACAAATCCGATTCCAGCCAAGAAAAATCCGATCAAGAGGATAAAGGTTTGAACACCTATGGACGCCTTAGTGAACATCCCCTGGAGCGCCGCAAAAAAACGCACCGTATAGCTGTCCATTAAATCCTTTTCAAAGACCCCTTGCTGCTTCCAACGCTCGATTCCATTGAAAACTTGAAACACAAGAATTGCTACAGTCAGCACACCAAAGAGCATAAACGAGATGACTTCCATAACCCAACGCTCTAAGGACATAGATGAAAATACATTGATTACGTTATGCGCCATGTTTCTTGTATAAAACAGCAATATGATCGCTGCCAGAAAGAACACCGCAGCTTTCCCGTCTATTTTCAAGCGTTCATATACATCAACCAGCCTTGTCTCCATGACCCAGGCTTTTTTGAACTTCATTACAGTGAATAACAGGATAGCGGAGATAATGGCAATTGCCCAGAACATATAGGCTGCATACTTCGATGTATTGTATCTTGTATACTCGTAATTAAGCATTCCGCCTTCTGCAAAGACAGATTTGGGCACAATGACCGTTCCTTCGAATTGGCGAACGGGATTCTGCATGTTTACCAGGTCATAGTCGGATACTTCGACAGCACTATTTCCAGGACGTGAAAAAGTCAGCTCATTAACAGTAAACGGCAACGAACGCGCCTTCAAATATCCTAACGACGAGTCGAATGTTTTTTCATACCCGACGGGCACGTGGATGTCGCCTGAAGAGAATTCCTCTCCCGTTTCAACATCCTTCAGCTGATAGACGATAGGGAACGAAAAGCTGTAGTCATTTATCCTATCTTCCAGATAACTTTTCAAGTACTTGGCCTTTTCTTTACGGATCTTTTCTTCCACATGCGCATCACTCTCAAAGTTTTTCTGGATGTCTTCCATTTTGGCATTCCGTTCTTTCACCAGAGCCGTGAGCACTGTCTCATTTCCAGCTTCTTTCGCTTGAGTGATCCGATCTTCGTATTGTGCATGTATATTGGCGAGCTGCTCCGGAAGCGTTCCATAGCGGTTCCGATGCTCTTCAATCTCCTCGGACGAAACGGTAACATGCTTCACCGCCTCATCCGGATTGATTGGATTTAAAACAGCTGCCCCCAATGTGTCATATATTTCGTCCATTCGCCACTTAAAATCCTGTGAATCCGTAAAGTCCTTGCCAAACAACTGTGGGCTGTAGTTAAGAGCCGACGGGACGGCAATCAGGAGTACTGCTACAAGGAAAGACCAAACTATCCATAATCCCTTCTGCTTCATCAAACATTCCCCCCAGTAATGATTCTGGCAAAGAATGCCACGGTGCGTGTCGAGCGTTCCCAGCCATTGCCGATCATTTCAAGGATGGACGGAAAGCAGTAACCAATACTAATAAAAGCCAAAACGATGGAAAAAAGCGAGCCGATTAACCCCCACTTATTTTTCGATTTTGTAGCCAATGCCCCACACCACCTTCAAATACCTCGGATTTTTCGGATTTGCCTCGATTTTTTCGCGGATTTTCCGGATGTGGACAGCTACGATGTTTTCCGCATTGTACGCTTCTTCATTCCACACACGCTCATATATTTCATTAATGGAAAAGACCCGTCCCGCATTTTTCATAAGCAATTCCGTAATTTTGTACTCGATCGGCGTCAGTTTGACCGGGTTCCCATCCACCGTCAACTCCTTCGCCTCTTCATCCAATGACAAACCGTCCACTTCGATTTTCTTTTGCCCGTCATACGTTCCCAGCTGAACATAGCGCCGAAGTTGCGACTTCACCCGCGCCATCAGCTCCAGCGGATGGAATGGCTTCGTCACATAATCATCCGCCCCAACGGAAAGGCCATGGATCTTATCCGAGTCCTCCGCCTTTGCACTCAGCATAATAATCGGCACATTTTGTGCCTCCCGAATTTTAAACGTCGCCGCTATGCCGTCCATATTCGGCATCATAATATCGAGGATGAGCAGATGGACTTCATTGGATCGCAATAAATCAAGTGCCTCCTGCCCATCCGCCGCCTTTAAAACGTCATACCCTTCATTCTTCAAATAAATTTCAATCCCATCGCGGATCTCTTTATCGTCATCCGCCACGAGAACTTTAAATTTTGCCATCCGCCCCACCTGCCTTCTTCTTATGATACCAATTCTAATGCCTAAATCTTAACATTCCAGGAGGGGAATTATGAAGAAATTCTTAAGATGGTCTATAGATTGGGGTAAATAGATAGTAAGCCAGTATATACTCACTAAGATTTTCTGATGGTGAATCAATACTGCGAGTGCTAAACTAATGCCATTGGGTAAATTTTACATGTAATAATCTTAGGAAAGGAGTGATTTCAATAAAAAAGATATGCTTTTTCCCCATTCTGCTTTTTTGTTTTCTGTTAAGCGCTTGTACAGAAGATGATAGAGTTGAAACGCCAGATAAAGAGACACCCGGTATTTCTGAAACAATTCTCCTAAAACCGGAGATCTATCTGACGATTGGAGATGCAGCCTTAAACACGATTTATGATAAGCATTGTTGGGAGGACGCAGAAGCATCCTGTAATCTTACCCCAACACCTCCTCAGGAACTTTTGAAATATGAACCTGCAAACAAATTGGATGCCAATGACAGGTTCAGTTTTTCATTTATTCGTTCCCTCGAGCACAAGGACTTTCCACAGCCGAGTTCCTATGAAGTGGCTATCCATAAGGACGGAGAAATGATCCCGGTCGACATGAATTACGACACATTAAAAGAGACCCTGCCTACCGGAAGATATAATATGTCCGTTAAAGCAATATGGGAAGGTGAAGTCAACGGAGAAGCGATATATGCATTTCTTCTTTCCGTTAAATAGGCATGTGTGGAATTATGCTAGGTCTTCTTCCTGCATAATTCTTTTTTGTTTGATTTTTTGACACATTTTTTCGAATTCTCTTATAGGATTGAGATACCTGCCGGCGAATAGTATAGAAAGAGTAATGGTATGGGAGAGAATACAATGGAACGTAGTAAAAAAGAATGGACGGGCTGGCGGTTTCCCATACTTTTGTTAAGCGCCATGGGGTTATCAACGATAGGGGACTTCGTCTACCTCGTAGCTATCAATTTGCTTGTCTACAATATGACCGATTCTGCTGCGGCAGTGGCGGGTCTTTGGGTCGTAGGACCAGCAGCAGCTATTCTTACCCGTTTTTGGGCCGGCAGCGTGATCGACCGTGCGAATAAACGCCGCATGATGATTTGGACGGATATCATTCGAGGCATCCTGGTCGCGCTCGTCCCTTTCATGACTTCGGTATGGGGCGTATACATATTACTCTGGTTCATCAGTATGGCGAAATCTTTCTTCGCTCCGGCATCTCTTACCTATACAACGACACTCGTCCCAGAAGCAAAACGAAAACGATTCAATGCATTCTATTCATTGACGACATCAGGCGCGTTCATTATCGGACCTGCCATCGCTGGAGCACTCGTTATCATTGGGTCTGTGGACATCGCCATTTGGATCAACGCCGCCTCCTTCTTCGTCTCCGCCCTCATTTTAGGCTGGCTGCCGAATGTGGATGCAGAGAAAACGGCAGGGCTAAATCCGTTGTCTGTCAGAGCCATTGCAGAAGATTTCAAGATTGTCATGGATTTCGGCAAATCGAGAATATTGTTTATCGTCATCCTGGGAATCTACCTGGTGTTCACATTAATGACCTTTGCGATGGATGCCCAAGAGGTCGTCTTTACCCAGAGGGTTGTCGGATTGAGCGAAGTGGAATACAGCTTGCTCATTAGCATTACGGGCATCGGGGCGCTTCTCGGAGCCGGAGCTGTCGCGTTGCTTGCTGAGAAGCTCTCCATCCGCATGTTATTCGGCGGCGGGCTTTTGCTTGTATCGATCGGATATTTAATGTACGCGTTTAGTCAGTCGTTTGCCATGATATCTGCAGGCTTTATGATCCTCGGCTTCTTTAATGCGTTTGCCAATACTGGTTACACAACATGGTATCAATACCAGGTGCCACTCGAATTGATGGGCCGCGTGACAAGCTTATACGGAGTCGTTCTAAGTGTATTCCAAATCTTATTTGTCCTCGGCATGGGCTGGATGGCGGATATCGTGTCCTTGCGGCTCACCATCATTATCCTGGCCGCGCTCAGTCTGCTCAGCGTATTATGGTTGATCGCCTTCATGTGGATGCCTAAGCAACGAAATATTTTTCTGGAAGCGGACACTAAAAAAGTGTAATTCCCTTGCATAACCTTTCCGTACTGGAACACCCTTCCGAAGAGGAGGTGATTCCATTGGCGAAAGAAAAAAAGATAAAAAAGGGCAACACCTTGGACCGCGAAGAGTTCGGCTATGGATTTGACATTAGCCCCGACGATATGGACGTAATCGGGAAAAATGATCAGGCAAAGAAGCAGAAGAAGCAACAAAAAGAGAACACTGATCCACAACGTCCTCCAGTAAATGGTTGACGGGATTATATAGTGAAACCGTATACTCCGGATTGTCATTTTGGCAATTCCGGGGTTTTTTATTTCAAATATTATCCAAATAAGTTACAATGAATCTGCAAGGAGAGGAGGAGTTTTCCATCGCTAAATTTTTGATGGCCATTACGCTGCTCTGCGTCAGTATTGTATGTGTGTTCGATTTCATCCCCTGGCTATTAAGCCTCATCGGTTACCACGATTTCTATAATTCACAAGGAAGGGACATCTACAACCGCTCCAACTTGTATATCCTCGCCCCCATCGTTGGCACACTCACGTTACTTCCTTTCTTAATTCGCCAGCCAAAAAGGTGGTATCTTTGGCTGCTGCTTGGTTTGCTATGGTCCATGTTTTTAATGATTCTCCTGTCTTCCCTATTCATCATACTGCGGCTGACTCCCGGCGCTCCGTGACATCCATAGGATTGACGAAATCAAGCAAATGATTTACAATCATCAAAATTATATTTTTTATAGGCTGTGAGAGGGAAAAGTAAAAAGAGGATGTCGCCTAGAGAGCTTCTGATGGTGGGAATGAAGCGGACGAATCTTTTGAACATGATCCTGGAGCCGCGCACTGAACATCTTTGGATTAGTAGGATGCGACGAGGGTTGGCGCTCGTTATCCACGTCAGCGTATACGCTTTTTTCGGCATGTACGTCTTGAGGTGGTAGGCGCGAGCCGGCTGCAAACTAAGGTGGTACCACGGGCATTCAACCCCGTCCTTATCGTTTTTTAACGATAGGGGCGGGGTTTTTTATTTTGCAGGCAAATGAAGGGAGGTATTTTGGGCAGAGATATTCTATTATGGTCGGATCTGTTTCGTCGGGCGGCTATCACCGGGTAAATCCGTTCTATCACCGGCTAATTTGATTTGATCACCACTTGACTACAATTCAAGGTAAACAATCATGCAAACAAGGAGATTTTATCAAATCTATTATCCATAGGAGGAAGACAAATGAGTATTTTTATCGGAGGGGCTTGGCCGTATGCGAATGGGTCGTTGCATTTGGGACATATCGCGGCGCTTTTGCCGGGGGATATTTTGGCGAGGTATTACCGTTTGAAGGGAGAAAAGGTTTTGTATGTGTCGGGCAGCGATTGCAATGGCACGCCCATTTCCATACGTGCGAATGCAGAAGGGGTGCCGGTGCAGGACATTGCGGACCGGTATCACACCGAGTTTGTTGACTGCTTTTCAAAGCTTGGATTTACCTATGACCTCTACACTCGGACGGACGGGGCATTTCATCATCGAGTTGTGCAAGACGTATTTCTTTCGTTGCTGGAGAATGGCTATATTTTTAAACAAGAAGTCGAGCAAGCCTATTGCGAGACGGATGAGCGATTCCTCCCCGATCGTTTTGTGGAAGGCACTTGTCCGAATTGTGGCAGCCGGGCTCGCGGGGATCAGTGCGATGCTTGCGGAACGATTTTGGATCCGCTCGACTTGATCAATCCGACTTGCAAGCTTTGCGGCAATAAACCCGTTGTTCGCAAGACGGAGCATTTTTATTTTAAATTAAGTGCTTTTCAGGAGCTTCTTTCTTCCTATGTAGCGGAAGCAAAAGAATCCAAGAGTTGGCGAGAAAACGCCATTCACCAATCCGAGCGCTATTTGCAGGAAGGTCTGCACGACCGGGCGGCTTCTCGTGATTTGCCGAACGGGGTAAGCATCCCTGTAGCCGGCTATGAAGAAAAGAAAGTGTACGTCTGGATCGAGGCGGTAACGGGTTATTTGTCGGCGAGTCATGAGTGGGCGGAGCGATACGGCTTGTCCGACGGCGATTTTTGGAGCAGTGAGACGATTTCCTATTACGTGCACGGCAAAGACAATATCCCCTTTCATACGATCATCTGGCCTGCCATCTTAGCCGGGATCGGAAAAGAAGACGCCCTGCCGACGCATATCATCTCCAATGAGTATCTGACACTGGAGAAACAGAAATTGTCGACGAGCCGGAACTGGGCCGTTTGGGTGCCTGATGTACTGGAGCGATATCATCCTGATTCGCTTCGCTATTTCTTGACGGCCAATGCGCCTGAAAACAGAGACGCCGATTTTTCTTGGCGGGAATTTATTTACAGCCATAATTCAGAGTTGCTTGGTGCGTATGGGAATTTTGTAAATCGGACGTTAAAGTTTATTGAGAAGTCGTATGCAAGCATTGTTCCCACCGCTGAAATAAATCCAACAATCCAACAGGCTGTAACCGATCTCTACCCAATTGTCGGCTCACTCATTGAAAAAGGGAGCTGCAAGGAAGCGCTCGAGGCCATCTTCCGTTTAGTGCGCCAGGCGAATAAATACTTTGATGACGAACAGCCTTGGAAACAAATAAAGGAAACACCAGAAGCATGTGATCGCACTATGGCTACTTGTGTCTATATCATTGCGAACTTATCTCAGTTGCTCTCTCCATTCCTGCCGTTCTCAAGCGAATTAGTGAAACAAATGCTGAATCTGCCATCATTAACTTGGCATGTCATGAATCCGCAGATTGAAAAATTGCAACCCATCTCACCGCTTTTTGAACGGATTGCCATTGAGAGAATAGATGAAGAAGTGTCCCAGCTACGTCAAAATGCACTTTAATTCGAGCCAAAAGAACCCGTGCAATTCCTTCCATTCTTTGAGACAATTAGTTACAAGGAAATGTTTGGGAAAGGATAGTGCGAATGAAAGAGCGAGTCTTTTGGATCTTCCTCGGCATCATCGGGATAAGTTGGATTGCAAATTATTTATATGCTGATGCCAAGCGGCTGAAGGAGCCTGTTTTCCTCGATCATTTTGTTGAAATGACCATGAACGACGAAAATTATTTAACGTTCTATTATCTGACCAATAAAGATGATTTGGCCCAAGTGAATTATGTGCATATAAACAAGGTGATGGGATATGTGGAGAGAGATATGGGTTTTTCCCCGGGAGTCCCAACTGATATCCAGTCATTCCGCCATTACGTATTGCGTAAGATAACTGTGCTGGTGAATGAAGCAGCACTTGAATACCATGCAGGCGACGGGGATTTCAAATTCAACGAGATGGAAGTCTTTTTTTCGGATTACAGAGATGTGAAAGCGGATATCGGGGAAGTCATTCTACAGCAGCCGTCCTCTTCGGAAAGCGACGATCCATTACATCCTGTTTCTTGGGGTGGAAGCACTGAAGGAGATAGCTTTACCGGCTTTAATGTGTATGAACCGTTGCAAGTTGAAGCGATTGCGCTGGCGATTCCTCAGTTGAATGACCGGCTCACTTTCAAATTGTCCGGCGGGAATCCTGCCCGGCAGACAAAGGACGGTAAAGGGCTGCCGCTTAAGGAACTTCAATTTCCGATCCGGCTGCAACGAGGCCAGCAGTTCAACGTCACTACCTATTTCGGCGACTTTTCGGACTACTTGGAAAGCAGCTATACTGTGTCTGGAAGAACCGATAGCGGAGAAACCTTTCAAAGTACTGGAACTTTATCGAGTCAACCCTATTTGAAGCAGGAGGATGTACAGGAAATCATCAAGAGGAAAAGGAGAGATGGACAATGAGCCAGGCCGTCAAATGGATTTTCATCGGTTATTTCTTCGTCTGGTTCCGTATCGATATCGCCATCGATTGGCTGCCCGACCCTGTTGGCTATTTCCTGATCTACCTCGGGGCATCGAAGCTAAGTACCGAGTATTCCGTTTCTCCAAAAGCAAGCAGGTTCGCTGCAGCTGGTGTTATCCTATCGCTTCCCTCCGTCTTCATTAGCTATCTGCCGTCTGGCGTTTTGACGGGCAATTATTATATTTTGCTGCTTCTCGTCAAATTAGTGGTCGCCTTCTATTTGTTCAGCCTATTGAAAGTGATTACGGCCAAGTTCAACCAAAGCGAATGGACCCGCCGGACTGAGTTGCGGAGCCGATACTATGTTTTCATTCACCTCGCGGCCCTTTTCATCATGACGCTAACGCCTAACTTGCTCAGCAATGAAGTGGCTTGGCTAACGGGAACAACCAGTCTTGCGTTGTTAGTGATGGATCTCAGCTTCCTTCTCCTGCTGAATCAAATCCGGAATTTGAAGCCAATGCCGACGACGGATATCACCGTATAAAGGAGGATGTATTTTGTTTAAGAATGACAAGGGGCAAGTTCGCGCCGGGTGGCTTATTGTACCCGCATTTATTGCCATGGTAGTGGCACAACAAGTTTTCGCCCTGCCAGGACTGTTCTTGCTATTAACTAGTGAGATGCCCCAATTTGGAAGTTCATATGAAGTAAATGTAATGGAGATGCTCGACAGCCATCCATGGTTTTTCCTAGCGATGCAGGGTGGCGGTGTTCTAGGGAGTATCTTGATCACCTACATTTTTTGGCGTTTTATTAATAAAGGCACGTTACGAACACTAGGTTTCAAGTTTTCGATCGCCGATTTTCTCTATGGCCTTTTTCTCGGGGCGATTTCGATCAGTATTATTTTCATTCTCTTACTGTCAACTGGCAACGTCACCTTGTTGAATTCATTTGGAAGCCCGGAATTTTCAACCTATACGATAGCGTTTCTCCTACTTTTCATTCTCGTCGGCTTGTCCGAAGAAATGTTTTTCCGCGGTTATGTCATGTCTACGATGGCCACCCGAAATAACCCTAAGTGGGCCATTTACGTTGTTTCTGCTGTCATCTTCAGCATTGCACACGGCATGAACCCAAATGTCAGTCTGCTCGGACTGCTCAATATTCTGTTGGTCGGCTTGCTTTTCGCCTACATGTTCGACGTGACGAAAAGTTTGTGGCTGCCGATCGGCTATCATATGACATGGAACTATTTTCAAGGAAATGTCTTTGGGTTTGCGGTGAGCGGTACAACCCCGCACGGTCTCTATAATGTGTCCGTGGCTACCGGAAATGACTGGTTGACCGGCGGTGCATTTGGACTGGAGGGCGGATTGCTTGCGACATTGCTGATCATCCTCGGCTTTTTCGCCACACGCCTTTACGTCCAATGGAAAAATTAAAAACGGCGCAGCTTTTCACAGCTGCGCCTTTCTTATGTCATACTTTCTACAACCTTCTCTTTACTCCTGCCACTGACCGTCAAGACAAGAATGCCTCCGACCAACAAAACAATCCCGCCCCACGAAATGATATCCAGTCGTTCGCCCACGACTACCACACTCAAAATAGCAGCAGTCAGCGGTTCTCCTAAAGAAAGCGTAACGGCAGACGATGAAGGGATGTGGCGTAATCCGGCAGAAAATAAAATATACGCTATACTCGTTGTCGCCAGTCCTAAATAGAGAACCGTTGAAATGCCTGATGCCGTTAGCAGCCCTTCCGTTTCAAACAGAAATAAAAACGGCATAAGCATGACCGCGCTCACCGAGAAAATGACAGCCACCGAAGGAACCGCGTCCGCTCGCTCCAACACGCTTTTATTAAATAAGGTGTAGAAAGCAAAAAGCAATCCGGCGCATAGAGACAGCGAAACACCAATCGGATTGACGACCACTCCTTCTTTATTTGAAAATAAAAGGACGCAACCGACAATCGCCAGAGACGTGGCCGTCAGCCAGACCTTCGTCGGACGCCGCTTCAGAAAAAGCCATTCGACAATTCCCGAAAACATCGGCGCACTACCGATCGCAACCACCGTTCCGATGGCGATGCCCGTCAACCGGATGGACGTAAAAAAGCAATATTGGAAAATGGCCATGGCGAGTGCAGCGAGCAATGTCGCCTTCCAAGGCCATGTACGGAAATTGATTTTCCCCATAACAACCATGACAATAAGCAATGAAAAACCGCCGACCGCAAGCCGCGAAGCACCCACCGCCAATGGATGGACCGTCTGGGGCATGAAGGTCTGCGCTGTGCCGGTCGTGCCCCATAACATAGCACCCAGCAAAACGATGATAAATGCGATCCGTTGTGACATCCCGAACCCTCCCTCTCTATTGAATATATCACGAGGGAAGGAATTGGTATAGAACACAAAACAGAATCGCCAGAAAAATCACTCGCCCGCTTCTGCCACTTGCTTCAACTTCTGGACAAGGCCCGTCCAGCCCCCATCCATTCTCGGCTGCACGACGTCATGCGGCTCGCCAAACTCCGTCGCCATGCCTTCCTGCCAACCGCCGTGAATGAAAGTCAGGTGGGTTTGCCCTCCCCGCTCCTCCAATTCAAATGAAAGATGCCAATCCTTTCCCCAATCAAAAGCAAACGCAGAAGGCGCCTGCACACGAGTCACACGGCAAACCGAAGTACCCCACGGTCCAGCCTGCAGCTCAAACGGCTCACCCTCCACCGGTTTCATATCATTCGGCATGAACCAAGCAGCCAGCCCCTCCGCTGTTCCGACAAACTTCCATACCTTCTCAATCGGCGCCTCAATGACAACCTCTTTTCGAATATCATTCATTATTTTGCATCTCCTTCCTATTGCTATCATTACCCAACAGTGCGGGGTTTCTTCAAGTGATTTTCACCCCAACAACCCGCTAAAACTACTTGGTAAGTATACAACATTGTACAGTTAAAGAATTGAATATACTCATGGGCAGATCGCTAATTATTCCGGGTGAACGCCAATAAATCAAAACGAACGCCAATAACTCCGGGTGAACGCCAGAATGCCGATGCTGTCTGTCAGAAAAGTTGGAAGCCTATTACATATTTACGGACGAATTCTACTATGTTAGACTGGAAGATAGGCTTTTTGCCTCGTGGTTCGTAACCATCCCACGCAAAAAAACTAAGGAGAAATGAATATGAAAGTCAAAACTATGGCAACGAGCGGGATTATCGCTGCGTTGTATGTGGCTGTGACGTTTTTGATTGCCCCGTTCGGCTTCACAAATATCCAGTTCCGCTTGTCTGAGATGTTTAATCATCTTGTTATTTTCAACAAAAAGTACATGATCGGGGTTGTGCTTGGGGTTTTTGTCTCCAACTTACTCTTCTCCGAACTGGGTCCGATTGATTTAGTGTTCGGCGTCGGGCAATCGATTCTTGCCTTATCAATCACCATTTTCTCGGCTAAATTCATTCGAGGATTATACAAGCGGATGTTGTTCAATACCCTTGTATTTACCTTCACCATGTTCCTCATTGCATGGGAATTGAATATCGTCCTCGGCCTGCCTTTCCTCATCACGTGGGGGTTTGTCGCTGTTGGCGAGTTCGTTGTCATGCTGGTAGGTATACCTGTCATGGACGCTTTGAATAAGCGATTGAAATTGGACCGGCTTATTTAATATAAGATCCCTTTTAGGGAGCGCCTCATCTTCGAACGGGATGAGGCGCTCTTTTGTATTCTGAAAAATGTAAGTATTTTACTATTGTTACTGGAGGGGACTTGTTCGTAACCACTGTAAAGCTGATAAATAATCATCTCTTTTCTCCCGCTGTCTTGCCTACATAAAAGCATGTATTTTATTCCACCACACTTTTCGCTAATCATGTTCCATTCATTCAAAGCACGTTTTTGGTACAATAATAGTCTAGCTTCCTCCTCTAGCAGTGAGGATGATCTCCATAGCTACACTTCGAAGGAGCAGTCCTTATGTATATGACAATTGAACAAACTGCCGATTATATCGGCATGCCGGTGGAGCAAGTGCGGCAATATGTCCTAACCGGAAGAATTCGGGCCGTCCATGACGGAGAACAGTTTTTGGTGAATCAAGATCAATTCTCGCTCTATTTTTCTCAACTGGAAACAGCAAAACGGCTAATTGAGGACTATTGGAATGAACCCCTTCCGCCTGATCGAGATATTAAAGATGAAGACTAAAGGGTAATAGGTAGATGGACTCAATTTATTTATTTCGCACTACTTAATTTCAGCAAAACGAACTTAACGAAATACGTTCCTCAAGCCAGAAGGCGGTTGCCTTTTGCTCGTTTTATAAAAAAATAAAATTTAATTTCTTCTAATTTCATCCACCTGCTCCTCTTTTGCATTCCTCCTCTAGGGTTGGTATATTTGATAGTCGTTGTAAAAATACCAAACTTCATAGGGGGCAACATGAAAAAAATATCAAACGTCTTTTATATAACGATCGGATTGATCGTCTTAGCTGTCGGATACGGCGTTTTCGCTTCCGATAGCTTCGAAACCGTCACTACTAACATCAAGAGCTTTGTCTCTTCATCATTTGGCTGGTATTACATGATGCTGCTGTCTGTACTGCTCGTCCTCAGCATCTTCTTCATCTTCAGTCCATTTGGCAAAATTAGATTGGGTAAGGATGAAGATCGGCCGCAGTTTTCAACCATCACCTGGATTGCCATGCTGTTCTCCGCAGGAATGGGAATCGGATTGGTTTTCTATGGGGCTGCTGAGCCACTGTCACATTACGCTATTAGCCCGGCGACCGCTGAACCAAACACGGATGCCGCTTTTAAGGAATCGTTGCGTCAATCGTTCTTCCATTGGGGTCTCCATGTATGGGCGATGTACGGAGTTGTCGCGCTGTCGTTAGCCTTCTTCCAGTTCCGTAAAAACGAACCGGGATTAATTTCAGCAACATTGAAGCCGATTTTCGGCAAGAAGATGGAAGGCCCTTGGGGAATTCTCGTCGATGTCCTCGCCGTCTTCGCAACCGCATTTGGGGTAGCCACCTCGCTCGGCTTCGGCGCTGTTCAAATTAATGCAGGGCTAAACTATCTATTCGGCGTAACCATCGGCATTGAAGTGCAATTTATCATCATTGCCATTGTCACCGTCCTTTTCATCATGTCGGCTTGGACCGGACTCAGCAAAGGGATTAAATATCTTTCGAACACCAACCTGGTCTTGGCACTGGCACTTTTAGCATTCGTCGTCATACTGGGGCCGACACTGCTCATCTTAAATATGTTCACCGATTCAATCGGCGGCTATTTGGCGAATTTAGTGCAAATGAGCTTCCGGACCGCACCGCTTAACGCAGAAAATAGGGAGTGGCTGGATGGCTGGACAATCTTCTACTGGGCTTGGTGGATTTCCTGGGCACCATTCGTCAGCATGTTTATCGCGCGTGTTTCCAAAGGAAGAACCATCCGGGAATTTATGGTCGGCGTACTATTGGCGCCAACACTCTTAAGCGCCTTTTGGTTCTCGGCGTTCGGCACGACTGCAATCAATATCCAGCGGGAAGGTGTAGCCGATTTGGCAAAGGAATCAACGGAACTCGTCATCTTTGAAATGTTCCACAACATGCCTTGGTCCTTCGTCATCTCCATCATCGCCGTATTGCTGATCGCATCCTTCTTCATTACATCTGCCGATTCGGCTACGTTTGTTCTTGGGATGCAATCAACATACGGTTCCCTGACACCGCCAAATAACATTAAAATCATATGGGGCGTCATCCAATCGGCCATCGCGCTCATCTTGCTGTCCGTCAATGGCCTGACTGCCCTGCAAAACACGATAATTATCGCGGCATTGCCGTTCTCCTTTATCATGCTCCTGATGATCATCTCGTTGATTAAGGCGCTGAATAAAGAATTGAAGAGCATGCAGCGGAAGAAGAATAGTCGATAAATAATCAAAAAAGCAGTATTCCCTCTAATCATGGGATACTGCTTTTTATTATTAGGTGGAGACTACTGTTTCCGCCTCATAGATTGCGTCAATTAATTCCTCAATGGTTCCCGTACATTTTTCAACTCCCGGCAGATGATAAAAAGTACTGGTCGTTTCAAAGTGATCCACTTCGCCGTTGGGTGAATGAAGATAAATCGTTTTATTCTGACCTAATGCAATTCCAAACTCAATATGACTCCCTTTTCCGGCAGGCAATAAGACAACGATGAAATCAGCTTCCATGATGGCATCTTTCTCTTTTTGGCCGATCTCTCGTAACTGATCAATCGTTGCACCCCTTTCATTTTGCGTCCAATCATAGGTATGGTGGAATCCCAAATTTTTGAGCCTTCCGCTCACAATTCGAACCGTTTCGATATTCGAGAAGCTGGATGCAATATAGAAATTCATTTTTTCACGTCCTTTTAAAAAGCGCAACAGGTTAATCAGCAGATGTTTCAACAGTGAAATAGCCATATAAAAACAAGTAAAAGCTCAGAAATCTGAGCGCTTTTTAGTGTAATATTCTACAATCCTTATTGAACTAAAGCACCTGTTCGTTGAACCAAAATAATTATTAAAAATAAATACTTGTGAGAAATACACAAACAATAATTGAAATTGGAATAGATATTCCTAATACTAATGTTTTCTTACCATTGGATATTTCTTTAAATCTCAAGTAAGTATCAATAATAAGTAGTCCACTTACTAATTTAATTATGTTTATCAAAACCATTCTTGAAATATCCATACTATCTAAGGTATTGAACGGCTTTTGAAAATTTTCACTAGAATAAATACTAGTCATCAAGAATATGGCTACCATCATAAAGAAATACATAAAAATTTTCATATAGGTTTTCATACATTCTCCCACTCTTAATAAAAATTAGAAATAACACATCCGTCATCCCACTTTAATTGTTTTTACATCGAATACGCTATATGAAAATATCTCCATTTCCATATTAGCAAATACCCTGAATTTAAGTACCCTTGTTAATCCCTGCGCTAATTGCATTTCCAGTTCGTCTAAATAAATCATCTAAACGTTGATGTACCAACAAAAACGGGGACACAATTCATATACGAATTGTGTCCCCAAATGTTATGTTCTTTCTTTTTTCTCCTCATCAACCGAACCCGTGAGGAAATAAAGCAATTCTTTTTTATTACTATTTATTAAACTGTTTTTATTGATTCACTAACACTTTGCTCGGCTGACCTAGAATATGAAGCAAATCGCTGACCATAGCACTGCCGGTCGGATACATGCCTGCGCCCGGCCCGACAAGCGTAAGCTGGCCGAGGTATTCCGTGTCGACGATGACAGCGTTATCCACTCCGTCGATGCTGTGTAGAGGATGATCAGATCCGACTAGCACCGGGCCGACTGTTGCCTGCAAACCGCCTTTTTCATCGAGCCAAACATCGGCCACATGCCGATAGCGAAGATTGTTATTTGAGGCCTCTTGCACGTGGGAAAGCTCGATATGATCCACTCCAACAACAGGAACGTGATCCCAATCCGGCTGCCGGTCAAACGCCAAGGAGCTAAGAATCATTAATTTCCGGAAGGCATCACCGCCGCTTACGTCATCGGTTGGATCCGCTTCGGCGTAACCAAGAGCTTGCGCTTGCTGCAAGACCTGTTGGAATGGAAGATGGTCCTCCCTCATCTTCGTTAAGATGTAGTTCGAAGTCCCATTTAATATCCCTTGCACGCGCCGTACCCGATCGGCTTTAATTAGATTGCTCACCGTCCGGATGATGGGAACGCCCCCTGCCGTCGTCGCTTCAAAACCGACTTGGACGCCACGAAACTCGGCATGCTTTACCAAAGCCGGACCATGCTTAGCAAACATCTTCTTATTCGCTGTAATAATATGAGTTCCCTTTTCAATCGCCTCAGACAGATAAGTATAGGCTGGCTCCTCACCGACAATCGCTTCAAAGACAACATCAATTGCAGGACCTGACCAAATATCGCGAATGTCATCCGTTATCACAACACCTGGTGTCGCCAGACGCTTTTTCGTCGCGTCCTTTACCAAAATGGCGACAATGTCGATTGTATAACCCGTCTGCTCCTGAATCTGTTCCCTTTTCTCCTTCAATATACGATAGATGCCTTCCCCTACCGTTCCAAAGCCAAGAATGGCCGCTTTAATGGATGGCACAAGACCACTTCCTTTCACACGACTCTACAAAATGAAAAATTCGCACCAAATGAGGTGCCAATTTCTCCAAAAATATTGATGGCCGTCAAATGAGACAACCTTTACTCCCATTCATGCGACTGGGCGTCGAATGGGACGCTCCGTTACGCAACTTTTTTTATGGCGAGTGCCAAATGAGACACTCCTTACGCCAAATTCATTCCGGTTGGTGCCAAATAATCCAGGCTTTGCGCCAAATCCACGCCGGTTGGCCCAAATAACACACCCCACACGCCAAATTCAAACCGGCGGGCGCCAAATAACACACTCCTTACGCCAAATCTACACCGGCGAGTGCCAAATGAGACACTCCTTACGCCAAATCCTCACCGGCCAGTGCCAAATGAGACACTCCTTACGCCAAATCCTCACCGGCCAGTGCCAAATGAGACACTTCCTGTGTTAACTTCAAATCGGCAGCCACCAAATGAGGTCGCCTCTTTGCCAATTCCATTCAAAACTCTATCTTTCAATTACTTCATTTCATTTTTCAGCTGCAACAGGAACTGCTTTTTCAATCGCCTGCGCAAGGTCTGCGATAATATCTTCCGCGGATTCCAAGCCGACTGACAAACGGATCAATTCTTCGGTAACGCCAGAGTTCTTTAGATCTTCAGCTGACAATTGCTGATGTGTTGTCGATGCCGGATGGATGATCAATGATTTGGCATCCCCGACATTAGCGACGTGCGACCAGATCTTTACACCATCAATCACCTTCCGTCCTGCTTCGCGTCCGCCTTTGATACCGAATACTAGGATAGAGCCGAATCCATTTTTTAAGTACACTTTCGCGTTGGCATGCGATGGATGGTCTTCCGATCCTGCATAAGTTACCCACTCAACAGAAGGATGATTTTTCAAGAATTCCGCTACTTTGCGTGCATTTTCGTTATGGCGTGTCACGCGAAGATGAAGCGTTTCTAAACCTTGCAAGAAGTTGAAGGCACTGTCTGGATCCAGGCATGGTCCGAAGTCACGGAGCAATTGGACACGTAGTTTCGTAGCAAATGCCGCACCCGCTGTGTCAATGCCGTAGCGTAAGCCGTGGTATGTTTCATCCGGCTCAGTGAAACCTGGGAACTTCCCTTTCGTCCAGTCGAATTTACCGCCATCGACGACGACTCCGCCGATTGTTGTGCCGTGACCACCAATCCATTTTGTTGCGGAATGAATGACCACGTCTGCTCCATGTTCGATCGGGTTTGCGCCATATGGAGAAGCAAATGTGCTATCGATCAATAATGGAATATCATTCTCATGAGCTACCTTCGCCACTGCCGCGATATCTAGAACGTGCAAGCTTGGATTGCCGATCGTTTCAGCAAACAGCGCTTTCGTCTTGTCAGTGATTGCTGCACGGAAATTCTCTGGATCCGTCGCATCGACGAATTTCACTGTAATTCCGTAGCGTGGAAGTGTCGTTGCGAATAGATTGTACGTACCTCCGTATAAATTGCTCGCTGCCACGATTTCATCACCGGCGCCTGCAATGTTCAATATGGAGAAAGCAATTGCTGCCATACCGGAAGAAAGGGCTACTGCAGCAGTTCCGCCTTCCAACAATGCAATTCTTTCTTCAAAAACTGCAACAGTCGGGTTCGTAATGCGTGTATAAATATTCCCTGCCTCTTGAAGGGCAAATAGGTTTTGGGCATGTTCTGTATCACGGAAAACAAAAGAAGTGGTGCGATGGATCGGCACTGCGCGGGACCCTGTAACAGGATCAGGCTTTTGGCCACCATGCAAAAGTAGAGTTTCGGGTTGAAGTTGGTTGTTTGTCATTAGAATTACCTCCAGTGGTTGTAGTGTAAGATGAAAATGCAACAGAGTGATGCAGTGCGGAGGCGTTGGGGGTTTTTAGGAATAAAAAAATAACCCCTTTCGCTAAGAAGAGGGTTACGCTTTCGCTTATTCCTCCCCTTATCTTTCAGACCGTTCGCACGTTCTGTAGGAAGTAGCACCTTTGCAAGTTCGTCACTTGCCGGTTGCCGGGCATCGCAGGGCCTAGTCCCTCCGCCGCTCTTGATAAGAGTATGGGTGATTCAGTTTTTCATCTTGTTGAACAGTATAGAGACTCCTATTTTCAAAGTCAAGGGGTAAGTGAAAAATTGTTCTGAACGTTTTGTATCGTCGGGGTTTTTTCTTTATTGTCCATATAAATTATTTTTACATTACATTTTACAATAAGTTTGCTAAATCGACCCTATACCCTACCATTCGGCTATCTTTGAGAAATTCATTGAACGGTCCATTCAGACATCGTATGATAAAACCATAACTAATGTGGGGGAATTTTATGATCTTTTGGATCATCGGTATTGCCATAATTGGATATGCCATCGGTTGTTTGCACGGTTCTGTCGTGGCACAATGGATTTCCGGGGTGAACTTGAAAGAGACCGGGGTAAAAAATGCGGGGGCTTCAAACGCGCTCATCGTTCTCGGAAAACGATATGGTGCGCTCGTTGCCATTATTGATATCGGGAAAGGGATTCTGGCTGTCATAGCAGTCCGCCTGCTTTCCAACCAGTTTGATCTGGATCCAGAGTATAGTACATTGCTTCTTTTCACAGTGGGAGCAGCTGTCATTTTCGGGCATAACTTTCCGTTTTACATGAAATTTAACGGTGGAAAAGGGACAGCAACGGTCATCGGGGTTTTATTTGCCATCGATTGGCGATTCGGTTTGGCAGGTCTTGTCCTTTTCATTGCGGTCGCACTATTGACGGACATTCTCGTCATTGGTGTCTTCATGTTATATGTCACCCTAATGGCGATGGCCATTTGGCTAGATGGCTACTGGCCAATCCTGATTGCCGCCTTGCTTTTCATCATGGCTGTTTGGAAACATACTGAAAATATTAAACGAATTCGTGCGGGAACTGAAACCCGCATCCGGGCATCATTTAGTAAGAAAAAGGAAAAGTCCTCTTGAACGAACGAGCTCAGTTGCAGGGAAAGCAAATTAACAACGTAAATTACAGGATAATCAGCATATATTCCAACAGTGAAATAGCCGTATAAAACAAGTAATAGCGCTCAGAAATTTGAGCGCTTTTTTGAATAATATTCTACAATCCTAATTGAACTAAAGCACTCGTAGAAGAACAATCGCACCCCATTGCAGAAGAAAACCTAGTTAATTATTTCGAGACTGCATCTACCCTTTCTATTCCGCGTTGTGGAGGGTCCGAATCTAATTGGTTGCCGTTCCAATATACAATTACATAGGTTCCTACTTCTAATTCTTTGTACTTACCAGTTTCATAACCATAATATGCTCCATCATTTTCTTGAGCTATCTTTATTAACTCCTCCTCTTCCTTATT
The DNA here is from genome assembly GCF_022048975.1 of Sporosarcina cyprini. Taxonomy (GTDB): domain Bacteria; phylum Bacillota; class Bacilli; order Bacillales_A; family Planococcaceae; genus Sporosarcina; species Sporosarcina cyprini. The sequence goes on from NZ_JAKMHX010000010.1 coordinate 20,834, forward strand.
AGAAATATCTTCTTTACTGATATTTGGTACAACCAATATTTGACTCCGCCCATTTTGATTCTCTTTTATATCCACAATAATGCCTTCTTGTTGTTCCAAAGAACTGTTAGTTGCTTGTTCTTGTCCACAACCAGCTACTAGGAAACTCCATGCGATGGATAAAGCAAGTATTTTTTTCAGTAATCTCCCCTCCTATCGCATTGACTACAACATTTATTCAACATAACATATCTCAGACAGATTTTTCTGGTATGTACAGCCGCATATAAATATAACCATCTTCTATATCGTTTGATAATTCAAAGCCTAAGTTGCTCCAAAATTTTTGTGCGGGTATATTTCCTAGATTAACTGGCAAGGAAATCCTACTTGCATTGTGTTCTTTGCACAAATATTCAATACAAAGTTTAGCCGCCGCTGTTCCATAACCTCTTTTTTGAAAGCGGCTATCGATCATAAAATTTACGATTTGAGGGTTATTTTCGACAATAAGCATTGAAACATAACCCACCATCTCATTATCGGTATAGATTGCAAAGGGGCGTGCATCATCACCAAATACCCACGCTTCGGCTAATGACCACGCTACAGGGTCTATAAAGTCCACATTAGCATCAGTTATATTCAAGCTTAAACATTCTTGATAATTGTCCTCATTAATTGTTCTTAACTCCACCAAAAAATATCACCTTTCAAATATAGTAAAGGATGTTTAATGTAAATAATTCAACTTTTGAAGAGTGGAATTAACAAATAAATCTTAATACATCCTCGAAATCCTAAAACTTAATGCTCAAATTAATTTTGAATCAGTTCTCCTTGAATACTTTCACGTCATAACCCGTTTCTTCTTTAACTTCTCTAACACAGCACTCCTCAGGACTTTCGCCCTCCTCAATACCACCCGACGGTACTGCCCAACTTTCCGACTCGAAACTTTTGACCATTAAAATTTCCATTTGTTCATTTATACAAATACCGGCTGAACCTACCCATCTGTCCATATTGATATTCCCCCTACTCTTCAATAAAAATAATTTTTTAAATAAATCTTCTATCTATAAATTATTCATATTAAGTAAAGATAACTAGATCTCGTACGAGAGAGAAAGTGCTTTCGGAAAAATCAAACCCATCATAAATCAAGGGATTCGTTTTTATCTAAAAGTTTCTTTAGTTCATCATCCATAGAAAAAGTTGTACTATGTTTTATTACACGCATAAAAAGTTCTTTCAACTTACAAGCCGATTCCCTTATATTTTCAGCAGTAACTTCTGTTGGAACTGTCGCTAAGTAGTCTTGGAGAAAATGAGGATCTAACGTTTCATATGCTTTAAATTGATGAAGTTTTTTATCTTCAATCATTGCTTGGACTAGTAAGGTAAAGCCCCTCATATCCTCCAGCATTTTAAGTGCATAAATCATGTTATTTCGCTTCAATTCTTTCTCTAAAGCCAAAGAACAATAAACAAATTCAAATGGTACATCCATACCGACATTATATTTTACAGGACGATTTAAAAAGTGCTCATTTTCAGCATCCATCTTCTCTTTCACTAAACCTGTTTTATCAATAATTACCTTCCATAAAGGAGATTGCACGGATAGAAGAACTCTTGGAACAATAGAGACATTGAACTCCAGTCCATTCTCCAAAATCGCAATAATTAGGAAAATGTCTTTACTAAACTGCTTTTCTTTGAAATAGAGAGGATTGAAAACCTCTAATGTATCTCTAATAAAATCTTTCGTTCTTTCTGCATCCTCTATATTAGAAACAGCAATCATTAAGTCAATATCAGAGAATTCATCTTTATACCCAATGACCCCTGAACCCAATTGGACAACCCCTTCCACTAATTCGGAAGAGGCGAGTGCTCTACTAACATTATCAAAATATGTCTTTCTTTCTTCAAAAGTATACATTCGTCTCTCACCCCAATTTGCCAATGACTTCCCCATCTATTAAGCCCTTGAAACTTAAGTTCAGATCGTCATCTAATTTTCTCTCACCATGCAATCTTAATCACTTTCATCAAAAACTTCGCAGATAAATAAGACAGCGGAATTACACCAAAGATCAAAATAAAAATGCTAATTGAATCGTTATACCCGTTCCAAAAATATTGGTTAAAGACGTACGCAAGTATCCTGAAGTACACAACAAAAAATCCGATGGCTATGGCAACAAAGCCAATCTCGCCGAATATAGATTGCGGCGAATCAGCCTTTTTCTTTCTGTTCAAATAGTCCTGTTTGTTCAGATGGTCCTGGTCCTCCATGAACTGCCCCCCAGTCTGAGAAGATAGGAGTCAATTCATATTTGAATTGACTCCTCGTTTTAATCAAAAATAGTACTGTTCACTTAATCATTCGCCGGCTGACAGCACAAATTTCCTTCCCCTTTTTCAAGAGCCGCCTTTAAACTGGAAAGAACGCCGCTCCACGCCCTTTGATGCCACTCGGTCGCTTCCTTCCAATCACTCTCGTCCTGGAAACCGATATGCTCAACCGTCACTTTTGTTGTTTCTTCGTCCATTGATTCAAAACGTACAAAGACTGTTGTCAGTTCATCTTCTTTGTTCATGATCGCTTGGAATTGATCGGGACCTTTCCAAGTGAACGCCAATTCCTTCTGCGGCACAAGAGATACAATTTTGCACCCCATCGTATTCATGCCCTCTCGGTTGCCAGGAATGAAATATAATTCATATGCCCCGCCGACTTCCACTTCTACTACCGCCTCCGGTGCGAACCACTGCGATACGCGATCTGAAATAGTCCAAGCCAGCCATACCAACTCCAAAGGTGATTTGATGGCGACTTCATTGATAACCCCTTTGCTTGTCACTGCCATTTCTCTATCCCCTTACTGTCCAGTTATTGTTTTCTTTCTAGAAAATCGAACGAAATAAAAAATCGCGCTTGCCATAAAAACAATCGAAATCATGATGAATAAGGTCACGGACATCGGGTCGCCGGATGCATTATATCGATCAGCCAAAATTCCTTCTTGTAATAGCATTTGCGAGAAAATGAACAACAGAAATAAGGAGCTGAACAATAGATACAGCACCGTTTTCATTCTCTCTTTTAAAAAAAAGATGAAGACTGAATTGATTAAAATAAGTACAAACAATTAGTAATAGATGTTCCCGAATATACTACTCGCCTCCAAATCAGCAACCGCCTTTCAACTTTTTTACATAGATCTTGCAATCTCGACGATTTCTTCCTCCGTTAAGTTGCCCTCAATGCTGAAGTAATGGGTTTCTGTCATCCAGATTAATTGGCGGAGATTGTTTTTGTACGTGATTAAGCTCCCTTTATGTGTACCGATGATCCATTCTTCCACTTTGGAATCATCTCGGTCTGCCACGATGCCAAAGCTGAAGGATTCTGTGCTGCTAAGTTGTGCAATTGTGAACTCCCGATCCCCACCGATATAATTTAGATAGATTTCCTTGCTCTTCTCATTCTGTTTTCGTATCACGTCCACATGTGATAATTCGAAGTCAACAGGAACCTCCGGGAGGACGATTGGGAAGTCCGTTACCGACTGGGCTTCCTCTACACTCAGCTGATCGGTTTCATATTCGGAGGTCTCAATAACTTGATAAGCAGTTGCATCCGGCATGTCCGTAACCATAGTTTCTGCCTTCTCCGTGTTACCGCCCATCAGTTGAATGACCGAACCTTGAATCTGCTGAAACCATACAACTAAGTTTCCGTAAGCAAATCCGTTTCCAGGCGACCAAATGAAGAATAACAACATACAAGCGGCCGCTAAGGACAAAAGCATGCCCCAGCCTTTCATTTTCCGGCGGGGAGGGCTTGTATTTCTTCCAGCTTCAAGCCGCTTCCAAGCCTCCTCGATGGTCACCTCGGAAAGGGGCTGTCGATGGATTTGCTCTTGCAGTGCTTCCCGAACGAGGTCATCGAAATCCCGATCTTCATTTTCCGACATCCAGAATCGCCTCCATCAATTCTTCTTTCTTTTCAATCGCCGCTCTCAGTTTCAGTTTCGCACGGTGCACCCTTGTCTTAACAGTTGCAATGTTGACATCCAAAGCTTCCGAAATCTCTTCATATGTCAAGTCATCGAAGTAATAAAGAAAAAGGACAATTCGGTGATTCGCTTTCAATTTATCGATCTCTTCCTGCAAAAGGGAACGAATTAGTTTTCGCTCCGCCGCCGTCTCAACAGATGAAATCGGATTCTGCTCTACTTGCAGGAGCTCTTTGTTAATAAAGACGTCGTCTGCAGCAAAATCATTCCATCTTTTCATTTTCCGCAAATAATCGATCGCCGTCCGGGTTGTTATCGTCGTCAGCCAGGCACCGATTTTCTCAATTTCATGTATGAGATGGATATTGCGGAAAGCCTTCAAATAGCTCTCCTGTAGAATGTCCTGTGCCAATTCAGGATCTTTTACAATAAAATAAGCTGTATGATAAACACGGTCATAATACTTTTCGAAAATAATTTTCTCTACTTCAGGCGTCGTTTTTTCCTCTTCGGCGAACACCTTTTTCAACAAGTCGACCACCTCTCACCTCGTCAGAATGTAGTAAGAACTATTCCTTATATTTCCTTCACTATACCGCAAAATCTTGGTATAGAGTAGAGTATTTGGAATGATTTACAAGGTGAGGAGCCAGAAAAAACCCATCCTTTTTTAAAAAAAGAATGGGTTCAAGTGGCCGATCATTTAAAATTCTAACCAAACTTTAATCGCAGTTGCCAGTATCAATACCGCAAGAATGGCTTGGAGCGCTTTTGTATTCATTTTTTGCCCAGCTTTTGCTCCTATAGGCGCTGCGATAATACTTGCCACAATCATGATAGCGGCAGGTCCGTATAGTACTTGGTCCGTCATCACTTTTCCTATTGTGGATCCGATGGAAGAGATAAACGTGATGGCAAGCGATGTTGCAATCGTCATGCGTGTAGGAATTTTCAAGACCACGAGCATGATCGGCACGAGAATAAATGCTCCCGCCGCTCCTACTATGCCGGCTGCAACCCCAACAATGAAAGCCAAAACGGCAGCCAACCATTTATTGAAAGTGACTTGGTCTGCTGGTATATCATCCAAGCCTTTTTTCGGGACAAACATCATAACGGCAGCTATCGATGCCAAAACTCCGTATACAACATTAATGGCGCCTTCTGATATTAAATTCGACCCATAACCGCCGATAAAGCTACCGATCAGAATGGCGGTGCCCATATAGATAATTAGCGTTTTATTCAACAATCCACTCTTTCGGTATGCCCATACACCTGAAATGGTCGCAAAAAATACTTGAACTGCACTTATTCCCGACACCTCGTGAGCCGTTAAAGCGGCAAAGCCGAGAAGGGGTGGTATATATAGCAACATCGGGTATTTAATAATGGATCCTCCAATCCCAACCATGCCCGATAGGAATGACCCCACGAACCCGATTAGGAAAAGAGTGATGATAAATCCAATATCCACGATAATTCCTCCTTTTATCTAAAGAAAGGGCATCTTTTATAAAGATACCCTTTCGGTTTGATTAGCCTTTTTTAATCCAGAAAGTGAAGACGCCTGCCTCTTCTTTCTGATCAATCATTTCATGGCCGCCGGACTTTGCCCATGCGGACAAATCAGCCACTGATCCTTTATCAGTCGTTTGGATTTCCAGAATTTCACCTGTTTCCAATTCTTTAATCGTCTTTCTTGCACGTACAACTGGCATAGGGCATGCAAATCCTTTAGCATCCAATACTTTTGCAATGTTCATTTGTCTATCTCCTATCTATTTTTTATTTTGATTAACGTACCGCACAGCGGTTCGGTCCAATTTCCATTTCACGTTGCGCATCGATGTCCGGGGTGATTTTCCCCATGTTCGTTTGTCGGATCTCTTGGTAGGCATTCGGTTGTGGCGGAAGATTATCCGTCACCAGTTTTCTGAATTCCTTCTCATCTGCAATGTTCAATCCATGGTTTTTCGCAAACAATGTGCCTAGTTTTTCAGACACGCTGCCGTCCGCGTTTAATTCCTCAATAATCATGAAGTGAGCTGGCAGAACGATCAATTCTTCAGTAAGTGCCCGATATCTTTCATAAAGTGTTACCCGCAGGTCACCGACCCAGTCCTCCGCGAGACCCGCCAAATCCGGTCTTCCGATGGAATCAATGAAAAGAATATCTCCGGATAACAGATAAGCGCCGTCCACGATGAATGAAGTCGATCCGATCGTATGTCCAGGCGAGTAGATTGGCTGGATATCAATTTTCGATTTACCGACCGTAATGACGTGTCCTTCTTCAAGCGGCTCGTATGCAAACGTCACTTCCGCTGCATCCTTTGGCGGCAACCAATATGTGCCTCCTGTCTGCTGTGCAATTTGGCGGCCACCGGAAATATGATCCGCGTGCAGATGCGTATCCAAGACGTTGGTAATCTTCACGCCCAGTTCGTCTGCGAATGAAGTAAAGACATCGGTCATACGCGTTGCATCGACGATGGCAGCTTCTCCTTCCGAGACGATCATATAGGACAAGCATCCTTTGCCGATCCGGACGAATTGATAGATAGCGCCGCCTTCTTTCAAATCACCTACCTTTACAGGCTCAAGATGCTCACTCCAAGCCTTCATGCCGCCTTTCAAATAATGCACCTCACGGCCTTCTTCTGAAAGCATATCCGCGACCATGATTGAAGAACCTTCCTTTGCACAAACGACAACAACCGGACGGTCTGTCGGCAATTGCGCGAGAATATGTTCCACACCATCTAATAGATCAAAGTAAGGAATATTCAAATGTTGTACCGATTCCCCTTCAATCTTCCAATCTTTAAATGCATCTTCATTTCTGACATCCAGAATGAAGAGCGGTTCTTTTCTAATCACCTTTTTAGCGATATCGCCTGCTGTCAATGGAGTTACTGCCATTTCTTTTCTACCTCCTAATTTAGTTCATAGATTTTTGACTAGATCCATTCCATCCGCTCATACCTGGAACAACATTTTTTACATTGCGGAAACCCGCATCGGCCAGTTTTTGTGCGGCCATGTCACTGCGGTTCCCTGTGCGGCAAATGACATAGAGGCTCATTTCCTTATCTAAGCTGTTCATGATTGCTTCCAACTCACCGAACGGAGCGGATATAGCGCCGGGGATATGGCCAAATGCGTATTCTGCACTTTCACGGACGTCAATGATTTGAACATCTTCGTCGGCCGCCAAAGCTTCCTGCAGTTCCTCGTTTGATACAACATGCGGGAAACGCTTCTCCTCCGCTTCTTCACCAGTTGTTTTTCGCAAATAGTGCGTAATGACACCATCTTCTTCGTGAACGCCGATATATTGATGCCCTACACTCTCTGCCCAAGCCTTAATATCTGCTATCGACCCTTTATCCGTCGCTTCCACTTCCAGCACTTTCCCCGGAGCCAGCTCCTGCATGATCTTTTTTGTCTTCACGACAGGCATCGGGCAAGCGAGTCCTTTTGCATCCAATTTCATATCTGTTTGTATCATTTCATCTCTCCTTTATGCCTATGGGGGTATAATTATCTATAAAAATTTTTATTCAACCGGACCATCCCACGCAAGCATACCCCCGGCCATATTCACTACTTTGTATCCATGGCTCTCCAATAGCTGCGCCGCTCTTCCGCTGCGCCCGCCAGAACGGCAAACCATCGTGTATTCTTTGTTCTTATCTAACTCATGCATCCGGAATTCCAACAAGCCGAGCGGAATATGAATCGCTCCTGGAATTTTGCCTTCTGCCACTTCATCTACTTCCCGCACGTCAATAATATGTTTTGTCTGCAATGTTTCTTTTACTTCTGCCGCCGTGATTTCCTTCATTCCACTCTCTCCTTCTCTTAAATAAATAGATTGACGTTTCCTTCCTGTGCATCTGCCAAGTAGGCCGCAACGCCCGCATATTCGATGCCATCCAGCAGTTCTTGCTGGCTCAGTCCAAGCAAATCCATCGTCATCGTACAGGCGACAAGTTTAATATCCTGTTCTTGAGCCAATTCAATTAATTGGGGCAATGTCATCGCATTATGCTTCGACATTACTTGTTTAATCATCTTTGGGCCCATGCCGGCAAAGTTCATTTTGGAAAGGCCCATTTTATCCGCGCCGCGCGGCATCATTTTGGAGAACATGCCTTCAAGAAAACCTTTTTTGACAGGAACCTGCTCCTCTTTCCGAAGTGCGTTCAAGCCCCAAAACGTATGGAATATCGTCACTTCGTGGTCATAAGCGGCCGCTCCATTCGCGATAATATAGGCGGCCATCGCTTTATCGTAATCGCCACTGAATAACACAATGGTCGTCTTTTTTGTTTCTGACAAATTCATCTTCCTTTCTCTAATTGTTATTACCCCTACCCTATGGGGTATTATATATTGTAAAAAGAAAAGAGTCCATTTTACCGACTCTTCACTAGCAAATCGACTGCTTCTTTCACAATCTCTTCTTGTGTCCGGTGATCTTTTTCATCTTTATTTTGTATACACTCGATGAGATTGGAACTGACAATGACACCGATTGTCCGATCGATAGCCGTCCGGGAAGCCGACAATTGGGTAATGACATCTTTACAGTTCTTCTCTTCTTCCATCATCCGCAGAATGCCTTTGATCTGGCCTTCAATCCGACGTAATCTGTTTTTGATTTTATCATCATACTCCACGTCGCAACCTCCTTTCTGTTCAGCTATACGCTTATATTATACCCCGCACGGTATTTTGTCAACACATCAATTTTAATAAAATCTTCGCTTCTGCAAACTTCGACAAATTATGGTATACTAGTACTAGACAACTCGAAATAGATCGACTTCGACTAGTTGTTTTTCCATCTTCTACTGCCCAGTCTGCTAAAGACAAGCTGGCCTGCTAGAAAGATGAAAATCACAATGGGAGGGTTTCGATTGGCATTTCCACGCAAGGAAAAAGACATTTCAGATTTTGTCGCAGCTCGTCATATTGACGAAGAGATTTCATTTGTCCGTAATGATTACGAGGTGAACGGAACGATCCACAAGATTCTCGAGAACTCTGTCATCGTGAAGATTTCCGAAGAGGATGCAGAACGGATTGGCGCAGCCTCCGATCTTACGGTTGTTTCACATAAGAACTACTCTGTCTGCTAAGGCAGGCGATTGAAAAGGACTGTCCCGTCAGCCGAATTGGCAACGGAGGCAGTCCTTCTTTTTTCTTTAAATAATGAAATACGCCACAATGGATAGCGCAATAGACGCAATTGTCATAGCAAGGAGAGGTTTCATTGCACGTTCGCGGAGATCCCGCAAGCTGACATTGAGACCGAGACCAACCATAGCAGCCGTCAATAACCATGTGGTAATCGTGCTGATACCCGACATCACATTGTCCGATACCGGAATGGAATGGCCGAGCACATAACTTCCGAACAAGCTGAGCACGATGAAACCGACCAAGAACCATGGGAACTCGATTTTGCTTTGTTCTTCCTCGGGATTGCCTTTGCTTTTACGCTTCATGAAATAAATGAAAATGAAGCAGAGAGGAACGAGCAGGAATACCCTGCCGAGTTTCGCCAGCAATGCAATAGCCAGCGCATCTTCTCCTGCGGGTGCCGCTGCAATTGCTACATGGGCAAGCTCGTGCAGGCTCATGCCAGACCAAATTCCATAGTCTGTCGGAATGAGTGGCAATATCGGTCGTAAAATCGTATACCCGATGGCAAATACAGTTCCCATCATGGCGATGATTCCTACGCCAATAGCCGTATCCTCATCTTTGGTCTTCAAAATTGGCGCCACCGCGGCAATTGCAGCTGCCCCGCATACCCCGGTACCTACCCCTAATAGAAGAGAAATGTTTTTATCCGCTTTTAACCACTTGGCCAGAAGCACCGTCATTCCGATGGCAAATGCAATGATAAACGCATCACGCACGAGCAAGCCGAGCCCGTCGCGGAACACAACATCAATGTTTAATTTCAACCCGTACAAAATGATCGCGAGCCGCAACAGCTTTTTTGAAGAAAAAGTAATGCCCGGCCGCAAAATATCCGGGTAACCGAAAAACTGCCGGTAGGCAACAGCGATAATAATGGCGCTCGCCAATTGGCCAATATGGTCGAATCCAGGTACCTTTGCTAATAAAAATCCTAAAAATGCAATAAAGAAAGTAAAAGCGATTCCTGCAATCCAAAGACCCGCTTTGTTTTTTGATTGTCCGTCCATGGTACACCTCCTAGTCTTAGGATAATACCTGTATTTATATAAGTAAAATAAATTATAATAATGATTATGATAAGTAAAAGGTTATGATAGATTATCGGAGGGATTGGAATGGATACACAATTACAGATTTTCATTACGGTTGCCGAGAAACAGAGCTTCTCGCGCGCCGCGGAAATTCACCATATGACACAGCCTGCCGTGAGCCAATATATCCGCTCACTAGAAGAGGAAATCGGCGTCCGGCTGCTTGAACGGACAAATAAATATGTACGTCTTAATACAGCGGGAGACATCGTCTATCATCATGCAAAGGAAATCATGGCGCTTTACGGAAAAATGCAGCACCTCGTCGACGACCTCACGAATAAAGCGAGTGGTGCGTTGTCAATTGGTGCGAGCTACACATTCGGTGAGTATGTACTGCCCCATATTCTTGCGGATTTAAAGGCACGCTACCCTGCTATCATACCCACCGTCACAATCGGCAATACATCCACCATCGCCCAGCTTGTCGCAAGACATAAACTTGACGTCGGCATCGTGGAAGGTCAGTTTCAGGAATCCAAATTGATTGCAGAAGAGTTGGCAGAAGATACGATGGTCGTTGTCTGTTCCCCTTCAAGTCCGCTTGCCGAATTGCGTAAGGAGACGGAACCGATCGACTTAAAACGCTTGGAGAATGAAACGTGGATCATCCGGGAAGCCGGCTCCGGAACACGCGAAGCGATAGATACCTTATTTGCGAAGCACGGATTGAGCCCCGCTTCCGTCATGCACTTCAGCAGCACCCAGCCAATCAAAGAATCCGTTGAGGCCGGGCTCGGTATCAGCCTGCTTTCCTATTGGTCCATTCAGAAGGAATTAAAGCACGGGGAATTATGCGTCCTTCATGTAAAGGGGCTGCCGTACGTTAGAACTTTCTCTGCCGTAACGGGCACCCCCTTTCAAACAAAAGCGCTTGAAGTATTTATCGATTTGCTGCGGGAGAGTAAGCTGTTGGCTCCGTTTGGCGGGGAGCATTATGGTTGTATCAATTACGATAAAAACCAGATTTAAGTATCTAAAAGCACCCTATCTAAGATCCAGCCAGCTTAGATAAGGTGCTTTCTGATCATAAAACAGCATTACTTCCTGATATCAGGCTTTAATTCATAAAAAGAAACGATATCTTCCTGCGGAGACATGAAATAAATTCTTTGTTTGTCCACGCGGATAGGATGTTCTGCGAAGTAAATGGATTGTTCGTAAGGAACCTGGACACTGCCTATTTCCTTCCCCTTCGTATCTGTTACGTAGATGCGCGAAACTGTGGAGATTGGGCTTTCATCCTTTACTTCCAGCTTTTCATAGATGATTTGATTCGCCTTTAAATCGTGGATGGTAAGTGCCCCGTAAGTTTCTTCAAATGGAATGGGGATCACCGTCTCTGTTCCCTTCTCTGTTACAATTAGCTTCCCATTCTTTTCATCCACTCGCCTTGGGGCAACTGTCAAATCACCAAAGGACTTTACGTATGGTTCGATTTGGTTGTCTACTACAGAAAGAGTTCGACTTCCCCCTTGGTGAACGAAGATGTCTCCCTTCGAATTCACCGTAAGGCTTGTGGGGATGAAGTTGTCATGCTGCAATGGAAGCTTATTTACTAATACGCCTTCGTTGTCATAGGTTAAGACACCTTGTCTTTCATCCAATACATAGATTGTTCCTGCGTCATCGACAAAAATATCTTTTAACCAGGCATCGTGAAGCTTTAAATCTAGAATCGTTTCAGTTCCATCAGTAACAACCACTTTCTTAGCGGCATTATCCAAAATATAAAAGACATTTTCTTTCACGAAGAAACTCATAGGCGCTAGGTCAGTTCCTTCGAGTTTCCGCTGGGGCTTCCCGATTTGCCCATCTTCCGTGCCGTACTCAATCGAAAAAAGCTTCTCTATCTGCTCGGCCGCTCCGAAATTAGACTCACTCTCTTGCCTTGCTTCCGGGTGAATTTTTGATTTGCTAAAAACGATCGTAATCAGCACACCCGCCATGAGCACACCGAGCACAACCATCCACTGCCATTTTTTCATTACAAACCGCCTCCGCTTACTGTGAATTCGTCATTCCATTCCACAAGGTTTGCAGCTAGTTACATAGAAGTAATGAATAACAGAAGAAGCATAAATGCCGCCATAAACATACTGATTAAAATAAGTAGCATGGCTGCAAGCACATTGTTTCGAAACTCCCTGATTCCAGAAATAAAACCAAAGATCACAATGCTCCACCAGAGAATATCTAAGATGAGATCCGAACTATTGGCGAAACTTCCCATGACAAAGGCAATGAACATACCGACTTGAAGCAAAAAGGCGATCCATGCTGTTATTGAAGGCTTTCTTTGTGCCTCACGATGCCGGAAAAATAAACTTATGCCCAAGCCAACAGTAACCAGGAAGAGGGTTAGCATAACGAGCATGAATAAAATTGAGAATGACATCATATAATCTTGCTTCCTCCCTATCTGCCAGCAATCGTATCAAACAGCTCCACATCAACGTTTTCACGATCTGCCCAGCTATGAAACTTCTCCAAATGCCAAGCATCCAGACGTCTCGAATACTGGTTCTCTTCCATCCAAGCATGCAACTCGGAATAGGCTTCCCTGATTTTGTCGTTTGGACCGTTGTATCTTACGACGGCGTATCGTTGCGGAGGAACCGTCAGCTGGACCAGATCATCTGGCAAATCCCCGAATTCCCTCACTTCCATACAAATCCAGTAGCCGTCATTTTCCGGCACGCCATCCACAACAAATGCCCCGATCTGCTGTGACGGATTGACGACATGCGGGATATCTTCCTGCTTACCCTGCAAACGAAGGGATGCTTTCGGTATTTCGGTTATGTATTGATCCCCTTCGCATAAAATCCTATAGCCGACCAATTTCAGCTCTCCCCAATCCCTTACTTGCTTCTCGTTACCCATACACCCTGCCCCTTCCATGTTTGCGTTCTAATCAAGACGATACCATTATGCTAGAGTTCCCTATATTTCACAATATTCCGTAAGCCTCATGAAAAAATGTCCGTTGAATATAAAAAAGAGAAGGAATTCCCTCCCTTTCTATTGAAGGGTATGGGAATGGAAGGAGCTGGACATCAATGCGGAAATTTTTGCTTGCCTCTATCATATTAACCGGACTTATCTATCTCTTTTTTGGCCCTGACGAACTCGTGGACGTGAAGATTGCCATGAAACTTCTGCCCATGGCTCTCATCCTTCTTTATGGATTTGCCACACCTTCGCTCGTATCCACTTCATACAAGCGGATTATCTTGGCGGGTTTATTTGTCTGCATGGTCGCGGATGGAGTCATTTATTGGTTTATGGCTGGGCTTGTGACCTTTTTCTTCGGACATCTTTTTTACATCGCGGCATTCCGCCAAGCTAGCCGGAAGCCGGTGCCTCTTTGGGCAGCCATCCCCCTTGTCGCTTACGGACTGTTTATGGCTGCTTGGATTGCGGGTTCTCAATATTCAGCAGGTCAAACCATATTAGGCACGGCCATCATCGCTTATATCGCCGTCATATTAGTGATGGGCTGGATGGCCATACGGACACGGTTGCCCTTTGCCATCTTTGGCGCGCTTCTCTTCATCTGTTCGGATTCCTTTTTGGCAATTGACCGTTTTGTAACAGCGCTCCCGTATCGCGATGCATTGGTCATGGTCACCTATTATGCTGCACAGGTCCTTATTGTCTCGAGCATCGGGAACCGCTTCGTGAAGTATTCCGTAAATCCAAACAATCTGATAAGATGAAAGAATCGTACCACTATTTTGAGGAGGGCTTTGGAATGAAAGAAAAATTGATCGAACGGTTAACCCGTTATGCGAAAATAGATACACAATCGGATGCAGAAAGCGCTACGACGCCTTCCACGCCAGGGCAATGGGACCTGCTCCATGAGCTCGAAAAAGAGTTGGCTGCCATCGGGATGGAAGATATCACACTGGACGACAATGGCTATTTATTCGCCACACTTCCCGCTAATACCGACAAAGACATTCCGGTCATCGGATTTTTGGCGCACGTCGACACAGCGACTGATTACACGGGGAAAAACGTCAATCCACAGCTTGTCCATGATTATGATGGCAACGATATTCAACTGAACAGCAATACTGTAATGCGAGTTGAAACGTTCCCTGAATTGAAAAATTACGTAGGACACACGCTCATGACAACAGACGGAACGACGTTGCTCGGGGCTGACAATAAAGCCGGGATTGCGGAAATCATGACGGCTATGGAATATTTGATTGCCACTCCAGAGATTAAACACGGCAAGCTCCGCGTCGCGTTCACACCGGACGAAGAAATCGGACGCGGGCCACATAAATTTGACGTGGAAGCATTTGGAGCGAAATACGCCTATACGATGGACGGCGGCCCAATCGGTGAACTTCAATATGAAAGCTTCAACGCAGCAGGAGCAAAAGTGACGTTCCATGGAACGAACGTCCATCCGGGTTCCGCAAAGGATAAAATGGTCAATTCCATTTTGATTGCGAATGAATTCCAAGCAGCGATGCCGGCAGATGAAATCCCTCAAAAAACGGACGGCTATGAAGGGTTCATTCATTTGATGGATGTCGAAGGGGCAGTCGAAAAGACGACGTTAAGCTATATCATCCGGTATTTCGACCGTGAGCAATTCGAAGCGCGGAAGCAATTGATGGTCGATACAGTTGCGAAGTTGAAAGAGAAGCATGGCGAAGAAGCGGTCGTGTTGGAACTGGAAGATCAATACTACAACATGCGTGAAAAGATCGAACCGGTCATGGAAATCGTCGATATTATTGGCGATGCATTCAAAGCGCTTGATATTGAGCCAAACATAGTTCCGGTACGTGGCGGAACGGATGGCTCACAGTTATCTTACATGGGCATGCCAACTCCAAACATCTTCACAGGCGGCGAAAACTACCACGGCAAGTATGAGTATATCTCTGTCGACAACATGGTGAAAGCAACGGAAGTCATTGTCGAGGCTGTGAAACTTTACGAACAACGGGCATAAGGAGGCGGTTAGATGAAAGCGATTTGGCTTGGAATCCTCTCATCCCTCTTTTTTGCGGTGACGTTCGTATTAAATCGATCAATGGAAATGTCAGGGGGAAGTTGGCTATGGAGCGCTTCCCTCCGTTATTTTTTCATGGTGCCGTTTTTAATCGCAATCGTCGCTTGGCGCGGCGGGCTTCGTGATATGAAAGACGCCATGACAGCGCGTCCTGCGCCTTTTTTTATATGGAGCGTCGTGGCGTTCGTCCTATTTTATGCCCCGCTCACTTTCTCTGCAGCGTACAGTCCGGGCTGGCTGCTGGCCGGTACGTGGCAATTGACGATTGTGGCAGGTGTACTGCTCGCTCCATTCTTTGTAATTGTTGTGAAAACGTCGACTGGCGATAAAAAGGTGAGACAGCAAATTCCTTTGATTTCACTCGGCATCTCGTTAATCATCTTTGCGGGAGTCGTCTTGATTCAAATTCCGAATGCGAAAAGTGTAGGGCTGCAAACTCTGCTGCTCGGCATTTTACCGGTCATCGTCGCGGCATTCGCCTACCCGCTCGGCAATCGGAAGATGATGGATTTATTGCAAGGCCGGCTGGATACATTTCAACGGGTTCTCGCCATGACACTCATGACACTTCCCATCTGGGCATTGTTTGCCGTCTATGCGATCATGACCGTTGGACTACCATCGATGAGTCAAGTCGTTCAGTCATTGATTGTCGCCGTCAGCTCGGGTGTTATTGCCACTTCCCTGTTCTTCATGGCGACGGACTTGGTGCAAGGCGACCAGGGAAAACTGGCAGCCGTCGAAGCTACGCAATCGACGGAACTGATCTTTGCGATGATCGGAGAAATCATTATTTTACATATCGCCTTGCCTGGCGCCCTTTCGCTTGCCGGGATAGGGGTCATAATAATAGGAATGGCGCTTCATAGCTATCAGACGGCCGTTGCGGGGAAGAAGCGCTTGAAGGCGAGTAATGCATAATTTTTATACATCCAGACTTGCATATCAGCTAAAAAGTAGATGGTGAGGAGGATTTTTATGAGTTCTGATTTTTATTGTGATGATGTGTTGAGTGGCAAAACAGAAGTAACTAGGGTGTTAGAAACCGAAAACGCCCTGGCGTTTTATCATACAAAACCGTCTTATCCTGTCCACATTGTGGCGATTCCCAAAAAGCACATTCCTTCACTTCTGTCTTTGGAGGAAGGCGATAATGAACTCTTGCTTGAGCTGATGCATGTAGTGAAAACAGTGGCAGCAAAGGTGACAGAAGAACATGGAGCCTGCCGGGTGATTACTAACCTCGGCAAATATCAAGATTCCAAACATCTTCATTGGCATATCATCTCTGGAAAACTGCTGGATTCTTAAATTTTTTTTGAGATATGGGATCAAAAGGGAGAGAGAAACATGTTGCAAATACCGGGGAAATTAACAAACGGCGATGAAATACGGATTGTTGCGCCGAGCCGCAGTGCATGCATTTTATCCGAAGAAGGTATAAAAATGGCGAAGGAAAGGCTCGAGCAGCTAGGGTTTACCGTCTCTTTCGGCCGCCACATCTTTGAAAAGGACCTTCAGAATTCCACAAGCATTGAGCAAAGAGTGGAAGACTTGCATGATGCGTTTAGCGATGAGCAGGTAAAAGGGATTCTATCCGTCATCGGCGGCTTTAATTCCAATGAACTTCTGCCTTATATTGATTTTGAATTAATTAAAAAGAACCCGAAAATATTTTGTGGCTTCAGCGATATTACGGCCATCGCAAATGCCATTACGGCAAAAACGGGAATGGTTACGTACTCGGGACCTCATTTCTCCAGTTTTCAAATGGTGAAAGGACAGGAATACCAAACCCATTTCTTTACGCAATGCCTTATGCATGATGCTCCGTTTGAAATGAAACCGTCTAGCGAATGGAGCGACGATGCTTGGTATTTAGATCAAGAGAATCGGAACTTTGAAGAAACTGTTTGGAAAACATATCAGGCAGGGACGGCTGGCGGCACATTATGGGGCGGCAATCTATGTACACTTAACTTGCTGCAAGGTACTGACTACATGCCAACTCTTGAGAATGCCGTACTCTTTGTCGAGGATGATGAGATGACCATTCCCGAGACCTTTGCACGGGATTTAACGTCTTTATTGCAAACTGTAAAATCCCTCAAAGCCCTTGTAATCGGGAGATTTCAACGAGCTTCGAATATGTCGGAGGAGCAACTGCTGTTCATTCTTGATAAACATCCGATGTTAAAGGAAATTCCTGTTTTATATGATGTGGATTTCGGACATACCCAACCCATGTTCACCTTCCCGATTGGCGGAGAAGTGCTGGTGGATGCTTCCGCAGGGGTATTGAAGCTTGTGAGGTTTTAAGTTTACTCAAATATGTAATGCGCGCGGAAGCAGAGGCTTTCCGTGCGTTTTTTCTTTTGTTGTGTTCTTGTGTTGACTGTGGGAGTTGTTTTGTAAGGATTTTTTCTGCGTTTGTGCGAGTGTCAGACACCATCCCTATTCGGGATGGTGTAATGCGTTTTAATCTTAATAAGATTCTCTGACAAATCTATATTCAAAATCCTTGATTGAATATTTAAATGCTATGTCACCGGTATCAATTGATCAAATTCTTCCATCCGCTCATCGAACAGTATCCTATTTTTTGTTCGCTATGCGCAATTTGAAAAAACTTCCTGACAGCTTTGCGTAGCAATACTCTACCATTTACAACTAGCTTACAGAAATCCAATAGTTTGTGATGCATAATTAATACCGGTTCTTACGAATCATCTCCATCTGCGAAAATATGTAACGGTACTTCTTGAATCACTTCTTCAATTGAATAATCGTTGCTGCAGATAAATCCTGCATTCAGTAGATAGGCAGACGCTAAAGAAGCTATTTCACCTGTACCGGCACTACCTGCTTTAGTAATTATCAAAGCGTTTAATACCAAAGCAACACGTATTCCTTAACAACAGGGGAGTTTGCTTTTGATGAAGGGGTAGTGTAGGCGACCAATTTGCAATAACCTCTTTAACTATTATTTTAATTGCTATTATACTTATTTGGATGTATAATCAATACAAGTAGACAAATCTAAGTTTTTTTCTAACAAAATACATATAAAGAGGTGCATTTTCTATTGATCAATCTAGATGATGACATTTTGAAAGATTTTGTCAATACTCTCATACATGATGACCCTGAATTAAAGCCTTTATTAAGAGAAGCTATTAACAATGTTGACGGTGATGGAGTAGAAAACAGTTCTGCAACCGCCCAATGGGATCATCGCTATAACTCTTTAGTAAAAGTAGCAAAAAAGTATGATTTGAGATTCGGTATTATAAAACGAGGAAACCTATGGAAGGCCATTTTTATTGTTGGAAAAGATAATTCTATATACGTTTTCTTTAGCCATAAAAACTTAAAAAGCATAATAAAACAAGGGAAAAGTAATCACTATTTAAAATTACTTAATTTCTTTAATAGACATTTGGATGATCATAAACCAATTAATGAACAACTAAAATTGGATATAGAAGAAGTGGAGGAACCATTTTCAGATGATGCCTTAGAAAGCCAAGCCCGTGACATCATAAAAATGTTAGAACAAGACCCTTCAGGCGTTGTAGTGTTTGCGTTCGATAAATCTTTTACTAGTACAGTTAATGCATACATTTTTAACAGTAAACATGAAGCAATTTGGCATCAAGATTTCACGGCCCTAATCGAAAGAAATTATACATTCGCCTTAAAATCAGATGAGATTAAAACGGAAAAGAAAGAAAGCACTACTACTGTAAATAAAAAGAAACAGATCGTTCAATTAAAAAAGATTAAATAGTTTGGAGATTTTATTATGAATAAGATATTTAATGGACAACGGCTAAAGGAAGCGAGACTTTATAATAAGTTAACGATTACCGAATTAGGAGCCGAATTAAATGTCACGAAGCAAATGATTTCAAAGTACGAAAATCAAAATATAGAACCTAGTTTTGAAAAGTCACTACAAATAGCAACAATTTTGGGCTACCCTAGAGAATTTTTTTATACAAACGACAAATTTAATATCCAAAATGAAGGGACCTTTTTCCGTTCAAGACTTACAGCTACCCAAAAAGCAAAAAATCCTGCTTCAATCGCTTTAAAATACTCGGTAATTGTCCGGGATTTTTTAGAACAGTATATTGATTTTCCCCAATTAGAGGAAAGAGAAAGCTATGAACATCTTGAGGATTATAATGCAATTGCAAAAAGAATGCGCAATTTTGTCGGACTAGATAGCAGACCAATACCAGATATTATTGAGGTAGCCGAACTAATGGGTTTTACCGTAATTAGTATGGATTATAACGAAAGTAAAGTGGATGCTTTTAGTAGTATGAATACTATAGAAAATAGTCTCGGAGAGGTCACCCCTTATTTCGTAATTGTCACGGGGACAGGGGAATCAAGTTCGTTTTACAGGCAGCAATTCAGCATTGCGCATGAAATGGCACATTGGGTTTTGCATCAAAATATAAACCCGCAGGAATTGGATAAAGAGGAGTATAAAATCATGGAAGATGAAGCTAATCGGTTAGCATCTATTTTTCTATTACCAGAAGATACATTCGGTGCCGAATTAGCCACCAGGATTACAGATGAAATTGACACGTACTACAGCTTAAAGAGAAGATGGAATGTATCGATGGCTGCTATGATTAAACGGGCAAGAGATCTTTCCTTAATTAACGGTGAACAAGAAGTAAAACTTTATAAACAAATGCATTATCGCAAATGGAAAAATCCAGAGCCATTTGACTTAGAAACTAAAACGACTGTTCCAGTGGCTTTTAAACAATCTTTGGAGTTATTGATAGATGAGGATATATTAAAAGGCCATGAAATCCCTATTAAAATTGCAGAGCAGTACAACCTATACTTAACTCCCAAAATGCTTGCAATGATTTGTGGCGTTGATCCTGCTCTATTTATTAATAATAGCGAATCCAGAGTTGTATTGAAATTAAAGGATTTTAAACAAAAACATAGTGGATAAATAGCAGATTAAAATTTAAAGGAGATGAATTGAATGGGAAATCAACATGTAACACCAAAAAATGGTTTATGGCAAGTTAAAGGCTCAGGAAATTCAAGAGCTACTAGTATTCATCAAACACAACAGCAGGC
The DNA here is from genome assembly GCF_022048975.1 of Sporosarcina cyprini. Lineage (GTDB taxonomy): Bacteria > Bacillota > Bacilli > Bacillales_A > Planococcaceae > Sporosarcina > Sporosarcina cyprini. The sequence continues at coordinate 41,320 of NZ_JAKMHX010000010.1, forward strand.
AATAGATGTTGCAAAAGGAATCGCAAAAAATCAAAAGAGTGAGCTTTTCATTCACAATCGTAAAGGACAAATTCGAGATCGAAATAGTTATGGTAACGATCCATACCCTCCAAGAGGATAAAAAGTAATGAACATTACAGAACTTTCATTAACAGTAATATTTTTATTTTTACCTGGAATACTAGGAGTTTTATTAATCGGATCCTTGACAACGGTAAAAATATCTGAGTTTAAAGTTTTTGTTATTTACGTATATTTACTCTCCTTAGTTTCATATTTAGTTAGTGGATGTTTCAGTGGATACACTTTCTTAAACTTCCTCTTAAAAGGAGATTTAAATATTTCAGCTAATGAGATTTTATTCGCGACTTCTATAAGCCTTTTATTATCTATCGCTTGCATCTATACAATTAATTTCAAACTAATGTATAAATTAGCTGGAAAAATGCATCTCAGTGCAAAATACGGAAGCAATGATGTTTGGCTAACCTTATTCAATGATCGTTCTACAGTATGGGTTACCTTACGACCATCGAGTTGCGAAGAATACTTTATGGGTGAAGTTGAACATTTTTCTGATGAAAATAATTTACGGGAACTCACTCTACTGAATGTCGCTATTTATTAAAAAGAAACCAGTAAATATTTATATAGCCAGGATAAAATGTATTTCAGCTTTCCTTATGACCAGGAAATGTCAATAGAAATAGGTTCATACTTTATAGATGAATCCAGAAGAGGAGATAATTATGAACAAATCACAAAAAAAATCTTGAAGTTCGCCACGGAAGTCGGATTACCAACGGCTCTAGAAAAACTGAAACTGGTAAAATAACACCACCACCACCTCCTCCTCCTCGAAAAACCAAATAGTGCTTTATTTAATTACTAATTCGAAATTAATATTGTTCCAAAACTTCAATAAGCCTTTCTAAATTGAAAGGCTTAGACTGTAGACAAAAGGGGTTGGAAATCAAATGGATTTCCAACCCCTTTCCTGCTTTTTGTGAGAATGAGCCCTACCTCTTCTTTATTTTTCTTCTGGTTACACCACGGTTGGCGATTTCGATGTCCATCTGGCCAACACAACGGGGTCGATACTAGGTCTTCCACCAATGGATGGATAAACGAGAAATCAATGACCGATCCAATTTACGGACCAGATGAACAGGAGGCACCAACTGTTCACCTGGTCCGTATTTCCAACTTTCACCGTTGATTCATCTGATTCTTCGTCATCATATCAATTACCTAATCCTTATTATGGAGACACTGTTGATTGGAGCGCAGGCTGGCGACTCCTGCGGGAACAGCGCGAGCTGAAGACCCTGGACGAAGCGCAGCGCAGGAAGCGGCTGAAGCCGTGCCCGCGGAAAGCGTCCAACCGAAGCGGAAATCAACATTTTTTAGTATTACTTCCCTAGTAAAAGAAAAGACTGTAGGCAAACTTCGTTATTATTCGAGTTTGATCTACAGACAAAAGCCCGCGACAACTCGCGGGCTTTGACTCATTCATATTCACCTAGTATTTCCACTGCTTTATCCGCGAGTGATGTATCAATGGCGATATTGAAGTCGATGTCACCTAGGATGGCGCCGTTTGCTTTGTAGGAATCAAATTGTTTTTTGATGTCCTCAACGTACATGTCGCCGTTCGGGTTAAGTCCGGTGACATGTACTTTATCCCACAGTGCAGGATCTTTCAGTGCTGTATGTTTCACCATGATGTCGATGACTTCCGCTTTGCCGATGTCCTTGAAGAAGGCATCATTGTAATCATGCAATCCTTTCAGGTAGGCAAGCATGAATCGGAGTGACAGTTCATCATCCGCCATGAATTTCGGTGAGGCGAGTACCATGGCAATTTGTGATTCTGGTGCGTAATCGGTTGCGTCGCCAAATCGTACATGGAACCCTTTTTCGACGCCTTGGGTAATGAGCGGCTCGATGTTCAGCGCTGCGTCGATTGTTCCAGAATCAATGGCGCCTAGCATCGCACCGAAATCAGCGATGTGGACATACTCGACATCGTCTTCGGTTAAGCCGGCATGCTTCAGCATCTCTTCATAAATATAGCCATCAATCGAATTGCGGGATGAAACCCCAATCTTCTTCCCTTTAAAGTCGCTGTATTCCTTGATTTCATCGACCATATGATTGCCGATGACGAAGGTGAAATAGGAATTGCCTGGTACGTTATGTCCCTTATCCGCAATAATTCGTACATCTATGCCTTGTGCAATAGCGTTGAAGAACGATGCTGTCGATACACCACCTGCTATATCCACTTCACCTGCTGCGAGGGCTGGCAGCATATCATCGCTGTTTGCAAAATCAGCGAATTCCACTTCGATGTTATAGTCCTCAAAGTATCCTTTTTCTTTGGCGATATAAAAACCTGCACCTGACGCCGCACCATCTTCGGCAATCAATACTTTCGTCCGTTTTTCAAGTGGTGCCAAGTCGCCAGACGGCGCTTCTGCGGCAGCTTCACCCGGTGGTTTCGTTTCGGATGCCGGCGGGGCGGCCGGCTCTGTCTTGCCGCATGCCCCAAGTACCCAAATACAACTTAACAGGAGTATCCATCCTGCTTTCAGCCGCTTCTTCATATGTTCTCCCCTTTTCATGCTTTTTGTTCTCTCGATTGCTGAACTTCCCTTTGAAGATGCTTCCATACCTCAATGAATTGCTGTGCCATGTCCGGATCTTTTCTGATATCCTCGATGGTTCTCGGACGCGGAGTCGTCACTTTTATTTCTTTGATGATTTTGCCCGGCTGCGAGCTCATCAAAAGGATCCGGTCGCTTAGCAGCAATGCTTCGTCGATGCTGTGGGTAATGAATATCACTGTTTTTTTCGTCTCCGACCAGATGGACAATAATTCTTCCTGCAAGATGAATTTATTCTGCTCATCCAACGCTGCAAAAGGTTCATCCATTAGCAAGATTTCCGGATCGTTCGCAAATGCCCGCGCGATGCTGACCCTCTGTTTCATTCCGCCCGATAATTCCCTTGGATATAACTTCGAAAATTTTGCAAGCCCTGTCTTCTCCAAGTAATATTTCGTCCGTTCCTCGATCAATTTCTTCGGTAGCCGCCTCATTTTCAAACCGAAAGCGACATTTTCTTCAACTGTCAGCCATGGGATGACGCCCCGTTCTTGAAAGACCATTGATTGGAGCGGACGGTCCTCATGATCGGTCGCGATATGGAATTCACCGACACTTGGCTGCTCCAAGCCCGCCAGGATCCGGAGCAGCGTTGTTTTTCCACAACCGCTCGGACCGACAATGCACACAAACTCTCCTTCTTCGATTGTCATAGAGATATCGTCAAGAGCGGTGACACTGCCTTGTTTTTTATAAAATGCCTTCGTCAAATGTTGAATCGTAATTTTTTCTTTCATCCGATCACCTCCATGGCAGCAGTTTTTTCTGGAATCCTCGCAGCAGTACAGAGAACAAATAGCCGAAGAAAGAAATGAGAATGAGCCCGACATACATTTCTTGCAGCAGGAATGCCTTATACGACGTCCAAATTAAGTAGCCGATCCCCGAGGTCGCACCCATCATTTCGGCAGCCACAATCGTTAATAGTGCAATTGCCTGCCCCATTTGGATCCCTTCCAGCATAACGGGCAAAGCTCCGGGCAGAGCAATCTTATAAAAGAACTGCAGCTTTCCGGCTCCGTAGTTATTCGCAACGTCCAAATAGATCTGATCGATGTTCATTACCCCGGCTGCCGTATTGATAACGACCGGAAAGAACACACTGCCTGCAATTGTAACTACTTTGGATAAATCACCGATTCCGAACAAAATAATTATCATTGGGAGTAACGCGAGCGTCGGGATCGGCATCAGCGCCATAACAATCGGCTGCATGAGATGCCGGATGGGCGAATAAAGACCCATTAAAAGGCCGATGATGACGCCCGGGATGACTCCTGCCAGAAATCCTACAAAAATCCGATACAATGAAACCCCTACATGTTTTGCGAGTGATCCATTTGCCACCATATCAAAGAGAGTCCCTATGATCGCTGAAGGCGGAGGAAAGAAACGGGTATCGATCATCCCTGTTCTCGACAACACTTCCCACAGCAACAATAGGAAGATGGGCGATACAATGGTCAACAGTTGCTTAAACCGTTCCTTCGACTGTCTCCGCTTCCACTCTTGCTGTTCGATTTCAAACGGATCATGTTTTTCAATGGTTCCTCTTCTATCCAATGTCCACCACCTCTTCATCTAAATGATATGTTTATGCCTATGGGTCGACATAGGCAAACGTCGAGATATCGGGAATTATGCGGATGTGCCATTGCCCTGCGAATGATCTGTACACAAAAAAGCATCGTTTAGCCGATTTCGACTGTAACGATGCTTTTTTTGATCCCGAAATGAAATCAATTGTAATACGCACTCAACTTAACTGCTGCTCAGCGCCAGGCACTCATTCCGCCTCTGACATTCACTACGTTGGCAAAACCCGCTTTCTTCAGCAAGGCTGCCGCCTTTGAACTGCGCATGCCGCTTTGGCAAATGACGACGACTTCTTTCGTTTTATCCAATTGATCCATTTTCGCATGTAACCCTTGAAGAGGAATGTTCTTGAACTCCTTAATATGCCGGGCCTTGTATTCTCCAGGCGTCCGGACATCCACAAATTGTTTCGTTTTGTCCTGGAGCATCCCTTTCAGCTCTTCTGTGGAGATCGAGCGCACTCCTTTGGCAGGCATCATTCGCCATACGAGGAAAGCAACAACTATGAAAAATAGTATCCATCCCATCTATATCATCCTTTGTTTTCGTATTTATTACCCCTGTAGGTATTAATATACCATAAGGGGTATTAAGAAAACAATATAAAAGAGAGAGGCGCGATTGCTTCTCTCAATACAGGATGCCGAATTGTTTTGCTTCAAATGTGAGTTCTTCCCGGAAGGAAGGATGCGCAATTTGAATTAATGCTTTTGCCCGTTGCGACAATGATTTGCCGTGAAGGCGCGCGATTCCGTATTCCGTCACGATATTATCGACATCATTTTTAGAAGTCGTCACGACGGATCCCGGTGTCAAATGAAGTTTAATTCGTGAGATCGTATCGTCTTTCGCAGTGGAATGCATGCAGACATATCCTTTTCCATGCTTCGCCAAGCGAACTCCTCGGGCAAAATCCGCTTGTCCGCCTGTCGATGAATAATAGCTGCCACCGACCGTTTCCGAAGCGCACTGTCCATATAAATCCACTTCCGTTGTGGCATTAATGGAAACAATATGAGGTTCTTTCGCAATTTCATATGGATCATTTACAATACGGACCGGTAAAAATTCCACAGATGGATTGTCATGCAGAAAATCATAGAGACGCTGCGACCCGAAGGCGAACGTCGTAATAATTTTGCCTTGATGGGTTGATTTCCGCATGCCATCCACCGCACCCGCCTCAACGAGATCCACAATGCCATCCGTCAGCATTTCGGTATGAATTCCGAGATGACGGCGGTCTTTCAGCATTTTCATAACAGCGTTCGGAATGGCGCCAATTCCTATCTGCAAGGTGTCGCCGTCCTTTATATCTTCCGTAATGTACTGGGCGATTTTGACGTCTTTATCCGTAACAACAGGAATTCGCTCTTCCGTTAACGGCCGATTATTTTCGATATATCCTGCCACTTGGCTGACGTGAATTTGGTTTCCTCCGAATGTGCGGGGCATGTATTGATTCACTTCCAGCACGAAGGGCACTTTCCCGATGAAATCAGCGACGTAATCCGCTTGTGTGCCGAGGGAGAAATAGCCATGCCGGTCCATCGGGGAGGCGGTCGCCAACACCATCGGACGCTTGGCGGTCTTCTCCAGCAAGCGGGACACTTCCTGAAAAACGTTTGGAATCAGCTCGACATGCCCTTCCCTGAATGCTTTGCGTGTCGCACCGCTAAGAAAATAGGAAATATGCGATACATGCCCTTTCATTTCTCCATCGATGTACGCCCGCTCCTGCAAGGCGAGCATCTGATGCACGTTCACCTGGTCCAATGATTTGTTATTCTCTTCCACTATATCTAAAAGCCGATGCGGCTCGCCATTCGCTAAAGGCAAGATCAGGTCGGTATGTGGTTCAATTAAACGAATAAATTCTTCATCCTGTAAAATACGGGTCATCGTGTACACTTCCTGGCCTGTTTTTCCCCTAGTATAACGTAGCCTGAGCGCCCGCTCAACTTGTTGTAAAGTTCCTCGGAATCTATAATGGACATATGAGAAATTTATCAACGGAACAAATCATCCAATTGAATCAATATAGTGTGTATGCTGAGAAGCCAGACCATCCTGTATTTACATTAGAGGAAATCATGGATGCAGCTAAAACGGCGGACTGTTTGAAAACTGTAGAAGTGATCAGTGGAAGTCCCAATAGCGTGGTCGCCGCCTCCTTCTTTATGCGACGATATGGCATGTTTGCGGCGATGCAGCTAACAAACCTGACGAAGTATGAGGAGATGTGGCAAGGGACGCCGCGCCGTCTAACATTTGGCGCAAAAGTGGAATACGGGAACCGAACGGTCAGCACATATACAGATGAGGCAGATTGGAAGCTGGTGGATCACCGGGAAGAGGCCATCCGTTCTCTTCTTATTCAAGCCAACTCCTTAATTCAGCAAATCCGTGAAGCCGCGGCCGTTTCGCCACTCACCTTATGGGAGAACATCTTCGGTTTTCTTCTGTGGCAATACCACGTCATGTTGAATCATCCTGCAACAGCATCGGAGGCCCGCGATGACTTAAACATCTTAAAAGACGATCAAACCTGGGCAGGCATCGCACCCTACTCGCGCTTTGCGAAATACTTAAACGGCAGCGAGCCGTCCGCCCTGTTGAATACAACTGTCCGTACGACCTGTTGCTTTTCCAAAGATGTCCCCGGGCTTATACAATGCGGTTTTTGTCCTTTGAAGTAGAAAGCGGAGACTTTCCTATTAAGGAAGAGCCTCCGCCTAGATTATGTTTGCCGAAACGCCAAATAACTATGTTTGAATGAATAAAGAAGGCCGAGAGTAGCAGCGCTGTAAAAGAGCCCCATAAAAATACCTGCAGGGAGATTACCGGGATGGCTCACAAATATGGACAAAATTAAAGCAGACACCGTAGCAACTGTCGATAACCAAGAAGAAGGCACTTTAAAAAACCACTTGGCCGCCAGTACAACGAGTAATATAACCGGTACTGCCCATATGGCATCCCAAATATTCGTATGGATGATCGGATATTCGTTCATCAATTGTCATCAGTCCTTTTTTATCCATAGGATAGCCGAGTGGACTGACTTTATGCATGAAGGAGGAAATAAAATGATGTGCCACGGACATGTTGTAAAAGGAAATGTAATCGATGCGGAAACACGCTGTTCCCATTATCATTCCCCGCTCGATATCATCGCCATAAAATTTTATTGCTGCGACACGTATTACCCTTGTTTTGATTGCCATGAAGAATCAGGTTGCGGCAACCCGGCTGTATGGCCAGCTGACCAGTTCAGTAAGAAGGCTGTTCTTTGCGGTTCTTGCGGGTATGAATTGACAGTGAATGAATACAAATCCTGTCAATCGGTATGTCCAAACTGCGCAGCAAAGTTCAACCCGGGATGCGGACTGCATTGGGAACTGTATTTTGAATAGAACGCGCGGAGGAGCAGCAGTTTATTCACTGATCCTCCTCATGCACTTTTACAAATACCGTGCCAAATAGCTGTTCTTCAATGTACGCATCCAACTTCCACATGCCACTTTTCGGCAGTGACATATTCGATGGAGCATGCCGGTCCGCTCCATTGTTCGGTCCACCAAGACCTGTTTCCAATACAACGATGGCGTCTTGATCCTTTTCATGCGTACCGATTACTTTCAAATCTCCATCCAGTTCATCATCCGCACCCCAAAAATGCCACATATACTTTTGAACTTTATCCGGATAAAAACGTAATAATTCAGAGTCGTCATATATGAAACCTATGCGTCCTTCTTCACCGATCAGGGTATAATTATCGCTCGTAAACAAAGCACTCTCTTCCCAAGCATCTTCACTTTTCTCTGCCTCTTCGGTCACCCCATCACCTTTGGTTTCACCAGATGATTTCGTGCAGCCGGCTATGATAGAGGCAAGGAGAAGAGAAATCAATAGAAGAGTGGTTTTATTATTCATACTAAATACCTCCGTTTCATTTGAACCTCTATTTTCAAGTCAATGAATCAGTTCTTCTGTTTCCCTTGTTATCATCCATCTTTCGTTAATAAGCTCCCAATTTTCTATGGTAAAAAGCCTCGCTGCGACTTCTTCATCTTTAACAAGTAGCAGTTCATAGAAGACGACGGTATGCTCAGCATCCCTCAGTCGGATGACCCGGTTTTCAAACTTCTTTGCCGCGCCGATAAAGTGGCTAACGGACTGCTTCATGCCATCAATGGACTGTTGTTTAGAAAATATCATTGGTTGACTCGTGCCGGGTTGAAAGAAAGCCACATAATAATCATCGGTCATTCTATCAAGCTGGGAGGTGTCACCCGTTTTCATTGCGTAATTCCAAGAAACAATGAAGTCATCATGCATTTTCGTAAATTCAATCAATCGTTTTTGTAATTGATCCATTTCCCATTCCCCTTTATTTTGCCGATACAAGCCTCTTATATTTCACTTATTCGCCACTCTCTCTTGAAAACCTTTTTAACTAGGCACGTGCTTGGAAAGAGTGCCGGTTTTGCTTCCGCTCATAAAAGCGTTGAACACTTATGGAGACAAGTAACAAGCTGATCAAAGCAGAATCGATGATTCGTACAACAATAATGCCAAAGGACTTAATTGAAACAGAATCAATGAGATACCAGAAACCAAACAAAAGTGTTGTTGCCAAAGCTATTTGGCCCCAATAAAGCCATTTTTGCTTTGGTTCTGCATCACAGTCATCGTCCCTCCCATACTTCGCTGTCCGAAGGTACATATAGCTGATAATCGCAAGGATGCCAACTAGAGTGCCCCCATGCTGAAGGAACTTAAAAACCGGAATCGCAAAATCAAAAACAGGAACCTGATACGTGAGTATGGAAAAGTTCCTCACCATAAAGCCACCTGCATGAGTGAAAGAATCCCACACCCCATGAGTGAGCATTCCAAATAAGGCTGAATAGAAAAAGACGCACATCTTTAAGAAACGGGTCGAACTAGTTTTCGGAGAATAGGTGTCTTGCAAAGCGGATGGCAGATGTCTAAATAATGTTTCATGTATACATGCCTGGTAAATCAAATAAACGATTATCACAATAGGAAGATTAAAAACTAGAAATCCCCATAAAGTATGGCCAATCTCACCATACGGCCTGCCACGCAAAAAATACTCAAAATCCGGCGACATACTCCCCAAAACCATCGCTAAGAAATTCACGTATTGACTCTTTCTCGAAAAAGGCAAGATGACTGCAGGATGAGCGAAGGTCAGCGGCATTTATTTTCACTCCTGATTGTTCATAATAAGAAACAATTTCTTACTTTTATTGTAGCATAATCCTTCGATGCTTCTCTGCTGATCACTAGTAGTAGTGAATACTCGTTGAAAACATAGCATTTACAGCAGCTCTCAACGAGTAGCCAATCTCTCTCTTACCTACGTACAAAAACAAGCCGCCATAAAATCAGCAATACTGATGTTATGACGGCTCTTACATGTAATTAATATTTAGCTATGTTTGCAAAGATCGTTCTATTTTCGAGACAGTATCCGTTCCAATGGATGGAAGTCCCCACACAACTCTTGTCTAAACATTTTTCGTAGCAGCCCGCCGGATTTCCTTCCGCCGTTCGTAGATGTTCAGTACGATGACTTTGATGACGGCGTAAACCGGAATGGCAACGATAATGCCGACAAAACCTGCGATGTTTCCAGCCGCCAAGATGATAGTGATAACAGTGAGCGGATGGATGTCGAGTGTTTTACCCATGACATTCGGCGTGATAAGATTGCTGTCGATCTGCTGGGCGATGAGTGTAACGAGCCCCACCCAGATCACCATTTTAGGATCATCTAAGTAGCCGATCACAAGAGCCGGTGCGACGGCAATCCATGGGCCAATAAATGGAATCAAATTCATGAAGAGCGCAAACATGGCCAGCAAGAGTGCATACTCCAATCCAATCAGCTTATAGCCAATAAAGATAAGCGTCGCCAAGATAGCGCTGATTAAGAATTGGCCTTGGATATATGAACGTAATACGTTGTCAATATCGCTCAATGTCTTTTTAATCCACTCACGGCGCTCACCGGAGAACAAATTGTAAATCCGCGGCGCAAATTTCTCATGGTCCTTCAGCATGAAAATGAAGAAGAATGGTACTAGGATTAACAGGAAGACCGCTTGGAAGAAGGACTGCAGGAATTGGACAATCCATTTTCCGAACTTCACAGCAATTAATTGCAAGGAATTGACTGCACTTTCAATCGATGTTTGCAATTGAGGCGGTAATTCATCTCGTTGATCCCAAATCGTTTCCCCAATCTCATTGATTTCTTTCGTTAGTGCCGGAGCATTTTCAACCAGCGTATTCACCTGTTTCGTCACAACCGGCCCGACAATGGAGACGAATGCCCAAAGTATCAATACCAATCCGACAATGATAATAAGGATACTTCCCCACCGGGGCACCTTTCGTTCCTCCAGCTTGCGCTGAATCGGTTCCGTCATGTAATAGAGGACGCCGCCGAGCAGCAGGGGCAGGATGATCGCTTTAATAATAATGACGATCGGTGCAAAGATAAAGCTGATTTCCATGAAGTATTTGATGATCAGTATGGCGAGCAGCGTGCCGACGCCTACTTGGAACCATAATTTTTTCGTCAATGTCTCACTTCCTTTACCGTCTACGTCTTTTGTTTAAGTATACGGTTTAATACGGCTACTGTCGAAAAGAAGTTTCATTTCCCATCAAAAACGGGAACAAAGCATCTCCTTGAGATCGCTCTGCTCCCGTTTACTATATTACCTGTTTAGTTCCACGACAATCTCTTCAAGCGTGAACTCTTCCCGGCCTTTTCCTTCCTTCGTCGGAATACTGATGGCCTTTTCTCCGTGTTCTGTAATTTCAACGCCACCATGATTTTCAGGCGTGTATTCCCATAGACTGACGGTTGGTGTGATGTATAGCTTCGTTGCCTTCGGATCTAATTTTTTGAATGTTTTACTCCAGCTCATATTGCCTTCTCCATCTCCAGAGCCGCCATTTCCGTCGCCTGGATACACATTGCCCAAATCATCCTTGATTTCAATTTCAGCATCGATGCCATGCCATTTTTCACTAACTTCTTTCGATACTAATTGATCATAGTAGACGATGAAGGACATTGGTGTCACAGTGATCTTCTCAATTTCCACCTCGACACCATCCTGCTGTACGCTTTGATTTACTACCTGCACATTGTTGTCTGATGCCTGAAGATTGAGTGCAAAATTCCAATGCCCTTTTATTTTCTCATCCGACTGTTCCGTTGTAATTCCGTCCACTTTCCATTTCACCTTGACGGTATCAAGTTCCTTCGTTCCGAGGTTGCTGCCCGTTATTAAACCGACATACTGGCGATCTCCCACTTTCGCCAGGTGATTGGAACCCGCCATCCCTTCGGATCCCTTTATATCCAGAAAGTCATTAATCCACGGATCGTCCCCTAAGTCTTTTTCCGATTCAATCGTGTATGTTAACGAGACCGTTTTCCCATCGTAAATTGCATCATTCAATGTGATCTTTACGCCATTGCTTTCCCTCGTCATGTTGATCGCACTGGAATAGGCTTGATAGTCATCATATAAACCGGTTTTCCCGTTGTCCAAAAACCTGAAAATATCGCCGATAACCGGTATATTCCCTGCATAGGCCGGAAATGCCAAGCCCAGCGTCGCAACGGAAAGCCCGCATACCGCAACCGCTGCCGCCGCTTTCATCTTCCAGCTTTTCCTCTTCCTTTTTCCAATCAATCGATTCACCTCTTTTTTTACTTTCGCCCTGTCGAATTCCGTAACTTCCACCTCTTCAAATTCGGTATCATCCAAATCGAGTTCATTTATCAACTCATAAATCGATTTATCTTTCACAGTGCATGACCTCCTGGATTCAATTTCATCGCTTTTTCCGATAGCTTCTTTTTGCCGCGGTATACCCGGTTGTCGATGGCGGTCCTGCTTAACCCAAGCTTTTCGGAAATCGCATCTGTCTTGTATCCTAAAAAGAACTTCATAATGAAAATCTGTCGGTCGATCGGCTCGAGCTGATTGATGAGCCGGATCAAATCCTTCTCGTCTTCCTTGTCCATCAGTTGCTCCTCAACAGACCGCTCTGCGTTCATCTCCATCTGATCCGAAGAAATTTCCTTTTGGTTCGTTGCTTTCCGATAATAGTCAATCGCCCTGAACTTTGCGACTGCGCAAATCCATTTCCTGAAATCAATCCCGTCCCCTTCAAACTTTTTTGCGTTATGCCAGACAGAAAGAAAAATATCATTCACGCATTCATCGATCATGCCCTGGTTCCCCACAGGGCCAAGCACCTTATGTGCAACCCCTTTTACCAATGGCAAATACTGATCAATGACAAATTCCAGCGCATCCTCTTTCCCTTTTTTCAGCCGCCTAATAAAATTGTCATTTGTCGATTTCATATGCAATCTCCTTCAACGTCGTAAAAGCTTTTACACTCTATACAACGTACCAGAAAATTTTTTCTCGCGCGCATTTTGATTTTAGGGCAAAATAAAAATACCCCGACTTATGAAAAGTCGGGGGCCCTAGTACTTATAGATACGATAATGACACTTTCAAATTAGCATTCCGCTCGCGAATCGCATCGAGCAGCACTTGATCTCGCGTATCCACCTTGCTGCGAATGGAAAATGTATAAAGGATCATCGTGCCAAGATTCGTCGTTTCCACTTGGCGAAGCTGATGGAACTCTGTCATGTCGTTCAAAATATCCTCAAACAGGTCCTCGTGATTCAGATTCTCCGGAACCGTCACTTTCAAGATTTGCGTGTCCTTCCCTTTTCCATAGTCAAACTTGAACAGCAAGTAAAAGACGAGGCTGGCGAAGAAAGTAAGGACAATTGCCAGTTCAAATTGGTAGAGACCCGCTGTCATGCCGACGCATAGACCAAAAAATATGTACGCGATGTCTTTGGCATTCGTGACAGCACTACGGAAACGAATCAAGGAAAAGATGGCGAACAACCCGAAGGCAACCCCTGCATTATTACTGACAACGTTCATGACGACTGAGACGACAACGCTCATCATGACAATCGTATGGACGAACGACTGGGAATAGCGTTCTCCGTTAAATGTTACCTTATATACCTTTGTAATGACCAAGCTGAGAATCGTAGCCAATACCATGGCGACGAGGCTCATCCAGATGGAATGCTCGCCCGCCACTCCGTTAAATGAAAACAAGTTGTTGATCTGATGCATCTTCCATTCCTCCTATAAATGTCTGTTCTTTTGTCGTTTGTGGAACCGTTACATCATCGTGAAGCAACTCAGTGCTCGTGCAAAATTTCGAAGCGCTCCGCTGCTCACACTCCAATCTCTGCAAAATACGCGCCAACCAAAGCGGCACACTATGCTCCACCTTCACTTCAAGCACCACAAGATCCGGATCAATAAAATGATCGCCGTACGGTCCATGTTCCAGTGCTAAATCCTCTTTCCGGCAACGCAAATTAAAATCGAATGTCATCCTCAAATCTGCGTTGTCCACGCCATGCAGCGCATGCCGATCGTAACTGACGACCATGTCAGGCTCTAAGTGATAGAAACGCCGGAAATAATCGATTTCCTTCAGCACCTGGCCATTCGTCGTTTGAAAATCCGCCGGATTCGGATCCGTCTCGCCCAAATATCGGTACGCTTCCTGAAGCGGCATGAGCAAGCGCCTTTTATTCACAACCTTGTTGTGCTTTTGTTTCACTTCAAAAAACGCCGTGCTCGACAGCGTCGCGTCGTCATACACCCGCAGCCGAAGCTTCTGCCTATATTTCAGCTTGTTCTTCGTCTCGTAATAAATGGAATGATCCCGGTTGTCGAAATACAAGCTCGTCACCGTATATCGCCCGTCCGTTCCATTCTTATCGTTCCGCATACGAGGACCCATCTCCTCAATAAGCTGCTCATACTGCTTGCGGGTAATCAAATACTTCTGTTCCTTGCGGCAGAAAATCTCGATTGCCATGGAACCTCCTCCTTCTGTCAACAACCTCTCTTTACTAAGTGCTTTAATCCTAAACCTTTCAAATTGGATCTTGCTGTGAACTAGATTAGAGATTGGTGAGAAAGGCTGCGAACAAGAAAAAACGATTGCCTGAGAGCAATCGCCTTTTCCTTTCTTTATTTCACTCGAAGAACCAGACCGTTTCCAGATGGATCCACTATCACATAATAATCGTCCACCTGCTCTACTCTCCTATTCAACCCGCGGACTTGATTCACCGCGTCTTTCAAAGTTTGGTCGTCCGGATAGATGAGCGCAAAAGAATGCAAACCCGCACTATTTTTTGAAGGCTGCGGCGCCCCTTTACCGTTCCATGTATTTAGAGCAATATGATGATGGTAATTGCCCGTCGACATGAACACGGCATTCGGGTAATGGCTGACAGTCACAAAGCCGAGCGCCCGATAGAACGCTTCCGCCTCCTCTACGTCCGCAACATGCAGGTGAATATGCCCCATGACCGTTCCGGCAGGAAGCCCTTCCCAAGGACCGTCCACTTCCGCCACAATGCTTTGAGCGTCGAGTGGATCTGTCGTCATGGAGACGATTCCGTTGCTCCAATCCCATTCAGCCGGATCCCGGTCACTATAGATTTCTATGCCATTGCCGTCCGGGTCGGATAAATAAAGGGCTTCACTCACTTTATGGTCTGATGCCCCAAGCGGGATGCCACAGTTAGATAAATGAATCAGTACTTTGCCAAGATCTGCACGCGTCGGGAGCAGGAGTGCGAAATGATACAAGCCCGATTTGCGGGATTCCCTCGGCGTTACACCTTCAGGCTGCTCAATGATCAACAGCGGCGTCGTTCCATCTGCCGTCAGGACAATACGCGATGGCCCCTGTTCCAGAATGCTGAACCCAATGACCTCCGTATAAAATTTGAGAGGGCGTTCCAAATCCGTTACGTATAAATGCACTTCGCCTGTATATGTGAATGGGGATGTATGAAAGTTCATTGTTAATTCCTCCAGGTAAGTTACTTACTTTATGTAACTAACTTTATATGATATACTTATGATTGTCAACAACATAAGATCTCTTGGAAAGGAACAGACCCATGAATGAATTTGAATTATGCCCCCGATTTGAAAAAGCAGTCGGGGTGTTAAGCCAACGGTGGACAGCCTTGATCTTATACCAGCTGATGTCCGGGCCCCAGCGTTTCTGTACGATGACCGAAAAACTCGGCGTAAACGGCAAAACATTAACCGAGCGATTAAAAGAATTGGAGCAGCAAGGGTTTGTCATCCGTTCGGTTTATCCAGAGACTCCGGTACGGATCGAATATTCATTAACGGAAAAAGGGATGGCTTTGACGCCGATTATGAAGGCGATTGAAGAATGGTCGCAGCAGTGGATTTAAATGAGCTTTATATAAAACAGCACGCATTGCTAACTAATTTCAAGTACCCGGAAATGGACCAGATGGTTTGTTTCGGGTACTTGCCCACTTAGTTAACATTTTGATTGCAAATTGAAGCTGCTCTTAGTCTGCTCATTAATGAAATAAAAAGACTCCACTAGTGAAGTCTCGTAAGCGTAAAACAATTAAAGAAATTGTAGTTCCTTTCGAATATATGCGGATCGAGCTTCGATAAAATTTAGAATATAGTCCGGCTCTTGATCAAAGCGATTCAAACCTCCTTTTTTATAGGGGTCGAGCTGAACATACGGCCGAATCTGCTCATGCATCGTTTGTATTTTAGGTTTTAAATAATCTATTGTAAATTGATTCCGTAAGATATTCTCCATTAAGTCCTTATATTGGGCACGAAAAGTTTTACAATCGAGGATGCGAGCTGTCAATGTATTAAACCCTTCAATACGTAAATAATCACTTGCCATCTCTTCCCCATTCACATCCCTTCCCCACGTTGCATCGTAATCCCAAGGAATGATTTCAAATTGACCCGTCTGTCTCCGTTGATACAGCGCATAATTATGAACGAAACCATCAAAGTTTTGTGTACATACAACACCCGCAAGCCAGCGTAAATAAGCATCTATATTTACATACTTAATGATAGTCTCTTCAAACTCATCCCGGGATATTGTATTGATATTAATAATCGTTTCTCGTAAACAATCCTCATCTTCCTTTGTCCCGTGTATTTGTTCATATCCTTTTAACAGCGATTTCTTTACTTGTTTATCCAAATCGCTCATTAACGAAAAATTCGCATCCCCATCCACCGCATAAAATATTGGCCCTTCCGGCAACTTTCGATTAGCGAGAAAGTTTTCGTCTACTGATTCCAATTCCAAATAGACACCTGCGTTTTTCCCATTTAGTTTCAAGGAAATAAACCGAGCTTGAGGCGCCAAGCAGTCGATGTCATGAAAGAAGTCAAAAGATAGTTTATTTCTTAACAACGAAGGATCCTTAAATTCCGCATTCAAATGGATGACTTTTGCGTTTCGAAACTTTGAAGGGTTATAGAAGGATACTTGATAAGATTTCTTAGGAAAATCACGGATGTGGGAGCCGCGATACGCAATATCCACTTCATATTTTTTTCCATTGATCGTAAGTTTGGCAGGGACAGAATCATCTAACCAAATTTCTCTCCTCAATTCCATAATGTCTATAGGGTGAATAAACAGCTGATATTCCCGTAACTTCTCGATCTACACCACTCCTTTGCTCGTTATCTCATTTCTATGCTGAATTGATGATAAGGTGTGCACTTCACTCTGTTCCCTCAAAAAAACGAGCGTATTGTAGATAGGAGGGCGGAATTCGTTGAGAAGCCATGATTCTTACGTGTTTCAGCTCTACCAAGCGGGAAGGGGGTGTTGATATATGTCACTCTTTTTTGAAGAAGAAATTCGAAGAGCCATGGGAAGAGCGAAACAACTGGGATTGAATAACTTTATGTTTCAGGATCCTACGAGTAACCGGCACCGTACAAGCAGACGACGTCGCACGTCTCGAAAAAATCGCAGAACAAGCAGAGTTGGACGCACATCACGATTCGGATGCTGCGGGCAGAGAGTAAGAGCTACGTCCCGGAATCAACGGCGTACAAGCAGAATGCGGGTGACTTCTCGGAACCGTCGCCACACTAGCAGAATGCGCGTCACTTCTCGGAACCGCCGCCGCACAAGCAGGATGCGTGTGACTTCACGGGACCGTCACCGCACGAGCAGGATGAATGTCACTTCACAGAACCGTCACCGTACGGGCAGGATGAATGTCACTTCACGAGCAGGATGTTGTGGACAAAGGAGAAGAGTTAGAGTTACATCAAGAAGGCGTGTAACCTCTAGTAATCATCAACTTACAAGCAGAAGTAATGAGAAGTTCAACATACGACCTAATTGCAGAAACCGAGCCACTTGTCGCAATCGATGGTTTTAATCATTATATAGTTTTAAACAGCAATACTAAGTTGCTTAGACCTTCATACCGGGATATTGGACAAATAAGTGAAATATTGTCCTTTCCGGTTTTTTTGTGTTTAATCAATCCAAAGACAATATGGAAAATATAGTATATAATAATATGTAAGTTATAGGGACGAATGAATACGAAGAATGCAACTATATGGAGTGAGTAAATTGAATATCAAGCCATTCTTTATTGGTTTAATTCTCGCTTATGTATCGCTCAGCCTTCCATCGATGTTAGGCATAATCATTTGCTGGGCTCCAGAAGTTACGTTTTTACAGAAAGTCAAAGGGTATGTGGTTACGATACTCCTCGATAATTTTGTGATTAAATTTGCTTTTTCTATCCTCTGGGGTATGATTTGCAGTTTTATCTTTACACGCTACAGGGGCAGTCAGTTGAGTTATTAGAAAAAGACCGATTATGCCATCGGTCTTTTTCATTTACGATTTTACTTGGAAATACCCTCTGCAAAAAATGGAGTTCTTCGGTTTTATTGCAATCAAAACGGAATTATAAATATCAGCAGCGGAAATGATAGCGTTGATCCAGCTAACAAATAATAGGATAGATTTCAGATTCCCCGATATATAGAACGACAACACGGCAGGCACGATCGTCAATCCAATAAAAGGCAAGGTCATAAATAGCCAAAATCTCGGCTTGGATAGAACGGCATTGGTATGCAGCCAAAAGAATACGCCTCTGAACGTTAAGCTAATGTCCCCTTCTTTGTACACGACAAAAATGTGAAAACATTCGTGGATGATAAAGACGAGGATGCTTATGGCTATGAGAAAAAAGATGTTTTGATGAGTAAAATGTGCTCCAAAGAAATTCGGCAACAGAAATAGGATGACCTGAAGCAGATAGACAAACTTCATATAATGTTTTCGATACCAATCGTTTTGAATGAAGGGAGTCCATTCTGACAGATTCATATGTATGTGTGGTAAGTGGCGGAACCAAATGATGAAAGCCATCTTCCCCTTTCTCTATTGTGCAGTTACACGTTTTTCAAGTATTCCTCGATTTGCTTGGAGGAATGCAGGTAATAGACTGTTTTCCCCTCGGCTGCATAGCGTGCCAGCCGCTCGTTCATTTTCTTTTTCCGCCTTCTGTAGGTCGTTAGGATAAAGCGGAGAAAAGGCCAGTCAATTTTTTCTGGACAGCCTTCCGTCAAATCGTCGCGTGTCTTGCCGTGAAATTGAATACGGCGCTTGAGGACTCTATACAGGCATATATATAGCGGAAGTTCTAAATAGATGACCGTATCTGCATGCGGCTCGCGAATGGGAAATGTAGATGTGTAGTTTCCTTCCATGATCCACCGTTCCCTTTGGACAACCCGCTCTTGCGCTTGTGAAAACTCCGCAGCCGGAGCTTCCTTCCATCCTGGCTTCCAATAAAGGCGATCCAAATGCGTCACTTCGATCCCGAGCTTTTCGCCGAGCCTTCTGGCAAAAGTAGATTTTCCGACTCCCGCTGACACACCAATCACCATGACGCGCTTCATTTTAATTCCCCTTCCATTCGGGAGATCCATTCATGGCCAGGCGTATGGGTTTGCAAAGCAGCGTACAGCCACTGTTTATCCTGCTCCTCCAGTAAAGGGTAGGCGTTTTGAAAATCCATCGTATCTTTTGGCCTTGTCCCTTTTGCTTTATAGAGAAGCACTATTGCCGGATGTAAATACGGCAGACCTTCTTTCGTCTTTAGAAACAGGGAAGACGCCGGAAAGGTAATCGTCGAATCTCTGCGGAACACCCATTTAGCAGCGCTCACTTCATTTAGAAGCACTTCCAATGGATCTCCGGTTTGATGTTGGATCGCATGTACTTCATGGACGGGAAGCTCGAGGTGCTCTTCATTCCATTCATGAAACTCTCCCTTTACCACTTTTCGGAACGACCAATCGGCAAAGACCGTCTTCAGATAATGTTGATCTGAACGCAGTACAGCGACTTCGAGATCCGAATGCTCTCTTGTGTTCCTACCGATAAACAGGTCAATTGCCCACCCTCCCGCAATTCCCCACGGCCGGTCGTATTCCGTAAACCATTCTTTCGTTTTTTCATACGGTTGCATGTATGATCCTCCTTTCCTCCAGCCAAAAAGGAGTGACACCTGTCACCCCTGATCACTGTATGAATTATAGTTATTCAAAAAACGTCATATGCGGTTTGGCCTCTTTATAATAGGCGATCCGGTCTTCCAACGTACCGCAGTGGAATTCGAATTGATGGCCATCGGGGTCTTCGAAATAGATCGAACGCCGATCTCGTGTATCCCGTTCTCTGCCCGGATGGATGTGTACGTTTAGTGTTTGCAGCCGGATTTTCAATGCTTCCATTTCTTCTTCAGCTACTGTAAAAGCGATATGCGTATATGATTGCCTGATTTCATTCCGTGGAATATCTGTTTCTACATTCAATGCGAACCACATTCCGTTTACATCCAAATAAGCAGTGGTCTTCCCTTTCACGAGCAGTCTTCCACGGAATACTTTTTCATAGAATGCGATCGCTCGTTCCAAGTTCGAGACGGAAAAGAGGAAGTGATTTACTCCTTGTATCATTCGCTTCTTCCTTTCTTTATTGCTTCTCTACCAATGCTATTCGATGGATGGCAATCAAAACCCTTTTTTCAAATGGAATGTTCAGTTGGCCCGAATGATGACGACTGTTCCTATCGGCACTTTCGATGCCAGTTCAAGGACATCTTTGTTATACATCCGGATGCAGCCATGCGATACAAACTTGCCGATTGAATCGGGATTATTCGTTCCATGAATTCCGTAATGCGGCTTCGACAATCCCATCCAAAATGCTCCAAACGGCCCCCCGGGATTCGGTTGTTTGTTAATGATCCTGTATGTCCCTGTCGGCGTAGCTGTCACCATTTTCCCGACAGCCACCGGATACGTTTTCACGAGCTGATCATTGTATAACCGCAGTTGCCGATTCGCTACAGAAATTTCGATCCACATCAATGTCACCCCTCCATTCCACGATTGTTCTACTAGTATATGAACGTGGATCGGAAGCGCGAGAGGGTTTACTAGTTTAGCTGTGCGTAAAGCGGGAAAACAAGTATCACGAAATTCATTTCGAGAAGGAGGAGCTTTTCATGAAAAAGAAAATGGCACTCGCTGCACTCGGACTAGGGGCTGCATATCTCATGCGAAACAAAGAAGCCCGGGAAAAACTTTCAAACCAATTTGATTCATTCGGTTCCACGCCAATGCGAGGTGAGAAATCGAGCACAGCAACAAAAACACAAAATACCGGTCGCCGCAAAGGATTGCTCGGCAATCTGCTTGGCTGACCGCGGTAAGTGATACAGGGTTGGTCCTAGAGACTGACCCTTTTTTATTTTTATGTATGCTCTGTTGCTTCCGGACATAGTATGGAATAATTAAAGACTTCAATCTGGCAAAAGACCGGACTGGCAATCACGTTACTTCCGTCCCAGTTGTTGCCTGCCGCGTGCCAAATTATGTGCATGGCGCGCCAAATAAATCGATAATATGCCAAATCCCATGCGTGAAGCGCCAAATTACTCCTGTTTTGCGCCAAATCGTATGCGAGACGCGCCAAATAAATCGATAATACGCCAAATTCCATGCGTGAAGTGCCAAATTATTACTGATTTACGCCAAATAATTACGGATGAGCGCTAGTAGCCTGTTTGCCAGAAGTTTGAACCCCTGACCAGGAGGAACGCCAGTATAACGTTCTGAACGCCAGATTATCCGAACGAACGACAGAATAACAATTTGAACGCCAGATTATTCGAACGAACGACAGAATAACGACCTGAACGCCAGATTATCCGAACGAACGACAGTATATCGATCTGAACGCCAGATTATCCAAACGAACGCCAGTATAATCATTTGAACGCCAGATTATCCGAACGAACGCCAGTATAACGATCTGAACGCCAGATTATCCGAAACGAACGCCAGTATATCGATCTGAACGCCAGATTATCCGAACGAACGCCAGTATATCGATCTGAACGCCATTAAATCTCTACGAACGCCAATATAACGATCTGAACGCCATTAAATCCGTACGAACGCCAATATAACGATCTGAACGCCATTAAATCCGTACGAACGCCAATATAACGATCTGAACGCCATTAAATCTCTACGAACGCCAATATAACGATCTGAACGCCATTAAATCTCTACGAACGCCAATATATCGATCTGAACGCCAGATTATCCGAACGAACGCCAGTATATCGATCTGAACGCCAGATTATCCAAACGAACGCCAGTATAATCATTTGAACGCCAGATTATCCGATCGAACGCCAGTATAACGATCTGAACGCCAGATTATCCAAACGAACGCCAATATAACGATCTTAACGCCATTAAATCTCTTCGAACCCACAAATAATCTCAATAAGTGTCCAAATACTGCAGGACTGGCTCCAAAAGCACCTCGCCACACGCGAAATCCCTACTCTCCTTCTGTCAGTCACCTCTAGTCGAAACAACCTAACGAGTTCAAATCATAATGTATCGAGCACTCTATATGAAACGACAATTTTCCACAGATTCCCCTATCTAACTTGTCTAATTATTCGTTTATTAGTATACTCATAGAAATCATCAAGGCTCCATTTATTTGGAAAGGAGCCATTACTTTTTGAAGGAGGAGAACATGATGTTTTCGACTGCTTGGCAGCGCATGTGGGATATGCACGATCAGGTGAAAGATCTTTTCCGATTCTTCTTTCATCCGAACAGCTCGGAAATGGCTTCGGGTGGCGGCGGTGGACAGCCGATCGGAGTTAATAATGAGGGTGGAGGACGTGAGCCTCGGAGTTATTCACCCGCTCAGTTGATTGGACTTATTTTAGGACCGCTTTTATTTTTCCTGACGCTTCTCTTTTTCCATCCGGCCGACCTTTCTCCAGAAGGCGTCGCTATTTTAGCGAGTACCCTTTGGATTGCGACATGGTGGATTACGGAAGCGATTCCGATTCCGGTTACTTCTTTATTGCCGCTTGTGCTCTTTCCTTTATCAGGCGGGCTGGAAGTGAAGTCGACTGCTTCAGCATATGGGGATGAAACCATCTTCCTTTTCATGGGCGGTTTCATGATTGCATTGGCGATGGAGAAATGGAATTTGCATCGCCGGATTGCCTTGACGATCATTTCTCTAATCGGTACAAATATGGACCGGATCGTACTCGGGTTCATGGTGGCGACGGGCTTTTTATCCATGTGGATCTCCAATACGGCGACCGCCATGATGATGGTGCCGATAGGGCTGGCGATTATTTATCAAGTTTCTGATGCGTTGAAGGATGACCCTTCCATTGATACATCGAAGGAAAATTTCGGGTTCGGGAAGGCGCTTATGCTCGGCATTGCCTATTCCGCTTCGCTTGGCGGTATCGCCACTTTAATTGGAACACCGCCGAATACGTTGCTTGCAGGGGCGATTGATAAAATGTACGGCATTGAGCTCTCATTCGCGAAATGGATGTTGTTCGGCGTTCCCCTGGCTTGGACTTTCATTTTCATTGCCTGGTTTTATCTCGTCAAATTTGCGTATCCTTCCAAACTGAAGACATTGCCTGGAGGCAGGGCTGTCATCAATTCAGAAAGAAGCAAACTTGGAAGCGCTTCCGTCGAGGAAATTCTGGTCTTTATTATTTTTGTTTTAGCGGCTTTGTCATGGATCACTCGGACCTTCCTGATTGCAAAAGTAATTCCTGGCGTTTCAGACGGCGTCATCGCTATGACCTTTGCCATCCTCTTATTCATCATCCCCTCCGTCAAGAAAAAAGGGGATCACCTGCTGGACTGGAATACGGCTGTGAAATTACCGTGGGGGATCCTCCTTCTATTCGGAGGTGGGCTGGCCATTGCGGCGGGCTTCGTCAGTTCCGAACTGTCTGTATGGATCGGTTCGCAGTTGTCCGGGTTGCAAGGTGTTAATATACTCGTTGTCATTATTATTGTTACAACGCTTGTTATTTTCTTGACGGAGATTACGTCAAATACCGCGACCGCCTCCATGATGTATCCGATCATGGCTTCGCTTGCAGTCGCTCTCGGGTTCCATCCTTACGCATTAATGATTGCCGCAGGTGTTGCCGCCTCTTGCGCCTTCATGCTTCCGGTTGCCACACCGCCGAACGCTGTTGTTTTCGGCTCGGGCTATTTACGGATTCCGGATATGGCGAAGGCAGGATTTGCGCTCAATATCATCGGCGTCATTCTCGTGACGGTCGCCATTTATGTTCTGTTGCCGCTCGTCTGGGGAATTGACCTGACGTCCATTCCGGATTCATTCAAATAATAGAAGGAAGTGCGGTCATTGGACTGCGCTTCCTTTTTTCTGTTTGCCTTGGCGGCTTTGAACAAAAACTACATAGAGTACGGGCAACATCGCGGTCAGGACGACGAGGCCACTCCAGCCAAACGCGCCCCACCACGGACTGAGCAAAGTGCTTCCGAGTGTCACGCCAATATAATAAGAGACTAAGTACAGACTCGAAGCACTGCCTTTATGATGGGTTGCTTCCTTGCTGACCGAGGCGGCCGTCAAGGAATGGGCCGTGAAAAACCCGAGACAGATGAGACAGAAACCGACGACTAGCAGCCAAATGGCCGATGCCAGCGTCAACAAAATCCCAATCGAAAATAAGAGAATCGCGACTAGGCGGACACTCCGCAAACCGAACCTTCCAGAAAGCCAGCCGCCGATCGGACCGCCCACCACTCCGAAACTATAGACCAGATACAAATAAGAAATCGTTTCAAGAGACAGTGAAAACGGGGGCACCAATAAATGAAACGGCACATACGTCCATATACCGGTAAACGATAATTGCAACACCACGCCTAATCCGAAAACAAGAAGCAACGAAGGATTTTTCAAATGAAAGAAGAATCCTTCCAAGTCTTCGGCAAAACGGACGGTACTCGATGTAAAGTTTTTCGATTTCGGCAACAAGAAACAGATGAAGCCAAAAAGCACTGCTCCGAAAGCGGCCAAAATATATAAAGAAAACTGCCAGGAAACCTGTTCCGCCATATAGCCCGTAAGGAAGCGGCCAATCATTCCGCCGAGGCTGTTACAAGATATATATAAAGCGGTCGCCAAATTGGCATATCGCCTGTCCACCTCTTCGCTAATGTAAGCGAGAGCCGCTGCCGGTACGCCTGCCAATGCGAACCCTTGGATAAACCGCAACAAGACGATCAGCCAGAATGCGTCTACCGATGGGATAATCAAAAACGGCAGAACGGAACATAATAAGGATAACTTAACAAACATACTCCGGCCCCTCCGGTCTGACATGAAACCTAATACGACCAGGCCGAGAATTAAACCGATTGTCGTGGCGGACATCGCCATACTTGCATAGGAAACGGAAATAGAAAATTCCTCTGTAAAAACGGGGAGAAGAGGTTGCATGGCATACATCGCCGCGAAGATGAAGACAGAAGACATTCCAGTGCCCAATATGATTCTCCAAAACGCAGCATCGCGTGCCGTATACCCTTTCAGTTTTTCCATAAAAAAACACCCCCTCATGCACCTATTATAATAGGTGATGAGAGGATGATGTCTATTTTTGTTTATAACCGAAACGCACGTACTGATTCTTGGAGTTCTTCTGCCATCCTCGCCAGTGTATCCGAAGCAGCTGCGATTTCCTCCATGGAAGCTGTCTGCTCTTCTGCCGCGGCGGCAATATTTTGTGTGTGGGCCGCCGAGTCGACTGAAATCTTAGAAGCTTCCTTTATTGAAATTGACACATGCTCAAATTCTTGGACATTCGCATGCAATGACTTGGATACGTCCTCCATTTGCATAAGCACCTCTTCCACACCTGTGGAAATGTTGCGGAAAGCATCTCCCGCTCCGTTGACCAAGTCAATTCCTTCATTGACAGACGAATGGCCTCGGTTAATCGCGATGACAGATTGGTCGATGTCCTGTTGAATCGCTTCAATGAGATGGCCGACTTGGCTCGCTGAATTTGCGGACTGCTCCGCCAATTTTTTCACTTCATCCGCCACAACTGCAAAGCCTCTGCCGTGTTCTCCTGCCCGTGCCGCTTCGATCGCTGCATTCAGAGCGAGTAAGTTTGTCTGTTCGGCAACATCGGTAATCATGGAGAGAATCTTTGTAATTTCCAAGGATTTATTGCCAAGCTCGTTAATCAAATCAGCAGTGGATGCAGTTTCCTGCTGAATGGTCTGCATATGGTTAATGGTTCGGGAGATGACTTCCCCGCCATTACCCGCTATATCCGCTGTCTTCTTGGACGTTTCATTCGCTTGACCCATGGCATCCGACAGCTTTTTCATTTCGTCGGTCATTTGATGGATGGCCTCGTTGGATTGTTCCATTTTTTCCATCTGGGCATCCGTGCCGTAGGCCAAATCCTGAATGGCTCCCGACACCTGTTCGACAGAGCGGCTTGTCTGCTCACTGCTGGCGGATAGTTCCTCTGATGTTGCCGCCACTTGCATGGATGCCGTTGATACTTGTTCGATCATCTGCTTCAGATTTCCTGACATCCGATTCACATAGCGAGCCAGTTCACCAATTTCATCTTTATTTTTAATCACCATTTGCTCAGACGACAAGTCGCCATCCGCTACCTTGCCAACCTGCTCCGTCACCATCCGAATTGGCTTCGATAAATGGCCGGAGAACCAAATAATAAGAACGGCTCCCAAAATGATCGAAACGGCCAGTACAATGGCCAGCGTAATCAGCAAATCATTCGCCCCGTTGTTGAAGTCACTCAAGTATGTACCGGAAATGACAATCCATCCCCATGCAGGATCCGTTTCGGTATAAACGATTTTCGGTGCTACCCTTTCTTCACCGGGCACTTTGAAATCGAATGTGACAAAACCGCCTCCATCCTCTGCGGCTTTCAGCATTTCACGCGTTGTATAACGCCCGTCGTTCGATTGGGAATCATATAAGTTTTTCCCTTCCATCGTCGGGTGGACAAGTGCGTTTCCTTCCTTATCTAAAACGAAGTAGTACCCATACTTACCCATATCCACCTTATTCTCAATCGCGCGCGTGCCATCAGCCTGAAGAGGACCAATCAATGTCTCTTTCGCCTTGTTTTGCGCTTCCTCAAGTGTCATGGAACCGTTTTCTACTTGTTCATTCAGCATGGCAATCAAATCCAGAGCCGACATGACATTATTTTTAAGTCCCGTGGATCCTAGATCATCCAAGTTGGTTTTGGCCGTCCAGTATCCTGATATGCCTATTGTCACACTCGGTAAGATCAAAAGAGCCAACGTAATGACTATTAGTTTTATTCGAATTGAAGCTTTCATTATAATCCCTCCTGACTATTTATATCGGAGGTAATTTACATTACATAAGACTATTTGATTAATTTTATTACTGAACATGTATAATTTATATAAATCCGGTGAAGATAAGTCGATTCAAAAAATCATGAAGCGAAAGGGTGTATGTCCCATGAACAAAATGGCCATAGCCGCTATAGGATTGGGTGCTGCGTATTTAATGCGGAATAAAGAAGCCCGTGACAAGCTGATGAAACAATTTGGATCGCTTACGGGCGCAATGGGCATGATGAAAAGCAGCTAACGCCCGTAAAATGAAAAATCGGGGTCCTCAACCAGGACTCCGATTTTTTCGTTTTGTTAATCCACACTCACTTCTTCCATTTTCTTCGCACGGCGCTCGCCTTGCATGACAATGAAGATGCTCGCCTCGTACAATAAAATCATCGGAATGAGGACGATCAATTGACTTACAAAATCAGGCGGCGTGATAAGAGCGGAGATAACCGCCAGGACCACATACGACCATTTCCGGGTTTTTTTCATCGTATCTGAAGTCAACAATCCAATCGCCGACAGAAACATCGCAACAATGGGCAGTTCGAATAGAAGCCCGACCGGCATCGTTGTCATGAGAAGGAATCTTACGTATTCCTGTGCAGAAATTAATACAGAAAAATTAACTTTACCGATGGAGACTAAAAAATCGTAGCTTAACGGATTGACGATAAAATAGCCGAAGGAAAGACCACCGATGAACAAAAGAAACATAATGGGCGAATAGAGACTGAGAAATTGGCTCTCCCTCTCAAGCAATCCTGGTTTAACAAATTGCCAGAGAAAATGGCAAAGGAAGGGCAACGACAAACCAAATGCCAATGCCGTCGAAATGGACATATAAAACGTCACCACTTCAAGAGGCCCAAGGACAATCAATTCATGCCCTCTTGTAATGAACGGAAACCATAGGTTGATTGTGCAAAACACAACGATAAAGAAGAAGAGGAAAACAAACGCACTTTTGATGAGCTGTTTCCTTAAATCCGTCAGATGCTCGACAAGCGTCGGGTCATTCTCCGCTTTATCATTAGATGTCGCATGCTTCTCACTCGAATCCAAGGGACTGACATTTTTGCGATTATGGTTCTCAACAGGATCCATACCATTCACCCACTTAGGAAGGATCTTTTTTCGCAGGTATTTCAGGCTTTTCCTCTTCGTCTAAAACTTCCCTCGCCGATTTCTTGAATTCAGCCAATGTTTTTCCGATTGCAGAGCCGACTTCCGGCAATTTTCGCGGACCGAACAAAATCAAAATGATGACCAAAATAATGATGAGACCCGGAACCCCTATGCTTGCTAAACTCATACTGCATTCTCCTTTCGTTCCTCTGAATAAATTCCTCCATGGCTCCGGCTTCCACTCTAAGAGATTGAAACGCCTGATATTCATTCTGCTCCCTTAGACAGCTGCAGGAATCCCATAGGCGATGCTGCTTGCCAAAATACGCAGATTTGGAATCTGTCCATTTCTTTATTGCCCAAGCCCAATGGAGATACTACCTTACAGCATGTCCGTTTTTCTTCCCGTTTCATACCGGCAAGTAAAAATTAATGACAGGTCTTGGCTGCCCGCTGCCTAAACGGATGATTGTATATTTATTTTCAATTTGGATAAAATCAACTGGAAAACGGTTCATAATTTTTCCAACAGGCCGATAGAAGGATTAACAGCACAAAAAGGGGTGGATAAGCTTGCTCGGTAAATGGAATGCCACCGGGTTGAACATCATCCGCAACATGACGATGCATAATAATCAAGTGATGTTATCCATGGAACGGCTTTCAACAGGAAAACGGATTAACCGGGCTGCAGATGATCCTGCCGGTCTCGCCATTTCAGAAAAAATGCGAGCTCAGATACGGGGTCTTCAAGTTGCACAACGGAATATCCAGGACGGCATTTCCATGGTGCAAACCGCGGAAGGCGTATTAAATGAAACGCATGCCATTTTACAGAGAATGCGTGAATTAAGTGTGCAGGCTTCAAACGGAACATTGTCCGACAAAGACCGTGAGTTGCTTGATCAGGAGTTCCAGCAGTTGAAAGATGAAATTACACGACAGGCCAAGCAATCTGAGTTTAATACGAAGCCTTTATTGGATGGCAGCCAAACCTCCATTAAAATTCAGGCTGGGGCGAATGCGGGGCAAACAATTGATCTGAACATTGGGGATCTACGTAACTTGGGCTTGGACGATGTCTCCATTGCTACCCAAGAAGGAGCAAATGAGGCCATCTCCAAGCTGGATAATGCCATCGACAAGGTCTCTTCGGAACGTTCCAAACTGGGAGCCTACGCCAATCGGCTGGAGCATGCATACAACAACGCCATGACCATGGAAGAGAATTTGACAGCAGCAGAATCACGCATACGGGACGTGGATATCGCAAAAGAAATGATGGCCCTCACTAAAGCGAATATCCTGCTCCAAGCGGGACAATATGTATTATCGCTGCATATGCAGCAAGCCCAATCGGTCCTTCAACTATTAAAGACATAAGAAAAAAGATCAACAGGTTGTCCTTTTACGACATCACGTTGATCTTTTATATGTTTACGCGTTACATTCCGTAAAGCGGAAAACGCTCTTCTAGAAAGTCCACTTGATCGACCGGCAACTCGATAATGTACTCCAGGCTGCCGTATGGCTGAACGTCGACTTTTCCTTTTACAAATGGATTATTTGTCACGAGCGCGACCTTTCCATTCGACTGGTTAATTCCTTCTACTGCGAAACGATACCCTTCGAGCATTGTATACGGAACTATCTCATAGGCCTCTTGCAACTCTTTCAACGAAACAGAACGAATTAATACATGCTCTTTTCCGCTCATCCGTTCAAATCCATTACGTTCCTCACAAACTTCCTCCGTCTGCAAATAATACTGTCGTTGATAGGATACGAGTGCATATTCTTTTCCATTCCACATGGCAAAGCGTCCTTTCCGAATCATTCCGTCACCCCCGAATTATTGATTACCTTCATTATACGAATGTACCGATAATTTAGATAGATGATTTAGATGCATTTTACCAAAGTTAACCAGTTAATTGTACCTACAAAAATGATAGTAATTATAAACTTTACCCTTTTTTCATTCCGTTTAAACATAATTCGCAAAGGGTATATAGTAATAACCACAAAAAATGGAGGGATTGCTTATGAAAGACAATGGATTTTCAGACAAGATGAAAGGCGCTGTGAGCAAAGCGAAAGGCGAAGTGAAGGACCAGGTCGGCAATGCTTCCGACGATCCAATGCTTCAAGCAGAAGGAAAATTGGATAAGATGAAAGGCGAAGTTCAAAAGCAGGTCGGCAATATGAAAGACCGCGCAAACGATGACGATAAATGGTAACAACCGGTTGCCGCAAGGCGCCTCTTACTAAACAATACACAGGGGCTCTGGCCACTTTTTCAGAGATCAGCCGCCAAGTCTTCCCACGGCATGATTGCCGTTCGAAGCCTAGGCGGCTGTATTTCCGTAGGAGAGGTTCCGGGCCCTTGTTATTTACAAGATACCTGCTCGACAATTAGGACTTTTTTATAACCCATCTGTGTTAAGCCTGGGCACGGTTGCTTCATTATTGTTTCTTGGCTGATAATCCGCATCATTTTGCAACGACTCGCCGCTCTCAGACAATGCTGCCTGACTGTCGTGTTCGATCTGACCCTCCATCGTACGATCGCCGTCTACGAATAGGACAATGCCGCCATTTCGGATGTCCTCCTCCACTCGTGCACCCACTGTTTTCGCATCTTCTATCCCAGAGTTACTTATCAATTGATTATTTTCCCGGCTGATCACCTTCACATAGGACTGATTGCGCAACTGGTCCAGTTCATCATCCCTTTGGGCGACCGCATGAATAGCAGACTCCTCATAGCCTTCCGACTTAAGCTGGGTGATCTTATTTAAAGCGACATCAACCGAATGAAACGTCCCGACATATTTCATTTCCATCGTGACACTCTCCTTTTCCTTTTTATTCACTGTACCCCAGTAAAATGGAATTCACACACCGGCATTTCATCCGGTTGGAATGAGTTTTTATAATCGGACTGCTCATAAGAACAATGGCATTGCTTTTAATTCCGGTGAACGCTTGCTTTCGCTTTCGAACCACTCGTATATCCAGGCAACCGCTCGTTTCCACTTTCGTACCTCTCGTATATCCTGGTAACCGCTCGTTTCTGCTTTCGTACCTCTCGTATATCCCGGTAACCGCTCGTTTTCGATCCCGTACCACTCGTATATCCTGCTAACCGCTCGTTTCTGCCTTCGTACCACTCGTATATCCCGGTAACCGCTCGTTTCCACTTTCGTACCTCGCGTATTTCCCCGGTAACCGCTCGTTTCTGCTTTCGTACCTCGCGTATTTCCCGGCAAACGCTCGTTTCCTCTCCCGTACCTCTCGTATATCTCGCCAACCGCTCGTTTCCACTTTCGTACCACTCGTATATCCTGGCAAACGCTCGTTTCCGTTTTCGTACCACTCGTATATCCCGGTAACCGCTCGTTTCCGCTTTCGTACCTCTCGTATATCCTGGCAACCGCTCGTTTCCACTTTTGTACCTCTCGTATTTCCCGGCAACCGCTACTTTTCACACCTATACCAATCCAACTGCTCACATCGCAGCGAGTAATTTCGAGCCAGCCACTCGCTTCCAATATCCATCATTCAAATTCCATTTTTCATTCTTCAGCATATATGGCTTTTGGCGAATCAAGTCGAAATTGGATGTTTAGACATGATGCGAAAGGTCAATACTTGGAGTATCACCTAAGAGGAGTGTGGATAGATGGACGCGAAAGATCGTGTGGCTAAGGAATTGAATCAAATGGACGCGGAAAAGAAAGAAGATATTTTGGAAAACTTCAATCGCTTTAAAATGTATCTGTCGGATAAGGTAAGCAAAGGCGAGAGCTTAGGCTTGAGCGAGGAGCAACTTGCCAAGACGACAGAATTTGTGGCCAACTATTTATCCAAGCACGAAGAACCGCGTAACCGTGAGCAGTATCTTTTGCAGGAATTATGGAATGCCGGCGATAAGGAAGAGCAACATGCGCTTGCGCATATGCTGCTCAAATTAGTTCGCCAAGCATAACATCGAAAGGATGTGGTTTTCATGAATCGAAAGAGAGTTTTTACGGAGCACGACCGAAAAGATGCGGAAGGGCCGTACATGGACAATCCGGAAAACATGAAGACGGACAAGGAAAGTATTTACGATATGCATGAAGATATGCAGACAGTCGACACAGTCCCCCTCGAAGATGCCAAGATGGAATGGAACGAAGAAAAGCAGGAGAATCACCATAAAACGAAAAGTGATTCCTCTTCTGAAGAAAAATATCCAGAGTAATACCCATAGCCTAGAATCCCTCAAAAAAAGAGCGGCGGACAACCAAGTCCGCTGCTCTTTTCTATTCGTTATACTGTTGTCTTTGCCGCATTCCGCCCAGACATGTAGGAGCCAAAGAGGACGAGCAAAATAATCAAGAACACTGTCATCCCCGCCGCTTTCCAAAATGTTGAGTAATCCATGCTTCCCATCAAAATGTAGGCAGCATACGTGGGAATCTTCCAAGGCGTCACCGTCCAGTAGGCACCGATGACGGAGTCTAATATCGCCATGATCAGCGTCAGGAACAAGCCAAGCGCCGCTACTCCGCCCGTCGGCAGCCATGCGCTGAGGGCTAACACGATCGACACGACAAAGATGATCCATAAGCTGTACGCTGCAAGAAAGGCAAACACGTCCGCTGCCGGAATGGAACCGAATAATTGGGACGTATAGTACCATCCTGCTAAAAAGCCGACCCAAACACTGGCCAACACGAGGATATTGATCATCGTCCATTTGCTTAGAAAATAGCTTGCATATGAAATAGGCCGTACATATAACAACGTCGCTGTTCCGTTTTTCCGTTCACTCGAAATCGCCCCCATGAATGCCAACACGATGATCAACAATCCGATTGACTGATATTGTCCCATGAGCGAGACGAGGATCTCTTTTGGCGCGAATTCCGGCCATGGAAAATCCATTCCGTCCGGCATATTCCCAACACTTTTCATGATTTGAGGCAAGAAATGATTGGTCACCGGCTCTATAATTCCGAAGATGATGAAGACGAGAGGAATCCAAAGCAACTTGAAGTTGCGCACCTGTTCGCGCCATTCTTTATGAAGCAACACACTAAATCCCTTCATTATTGCACCACCTTCATAAAGATTTCTTCCAGGCTCGCGGACTGTTTCTCCACTTTGCGGACGCCAAAACGCCCGCTGCTCAGTAGCGCCAGCACGTCTGGCATCGAGACTTGCTCATCAGTCAGGTCAATCCAGCCAATCGCACCTGCCAGCTCCACTTTCCACGGAGCTGCCTGCTCAAAGCGCTGCGTCTCCTCCGCCCCTTCAAATTCAATCCGAATTTTCGGTTCCGCATAACGCTGCCTGAACTCATTGAGAGATCCTTGCTCAATCAACTTACCATGCTGCATGAACAAGAGCTGATCCGTCATTTCTTCCGCATCATTCAGAATATGAGTGGAATAAAGGATCGTCGTCTGATGCTGCAATTCCTTCAATAAATTCATGATTTGCCGCCTTCCCACTGGGTCAAGGGCGGAAACCGGCTCATCCAGCAACAGAAGTTTTGGTTTGTGAACGATGGCTTGCGCCAAGCCAAGCCGCTGTTTCATTCCCCCCGAGAAGGTGCCCGTCCGTTTATTTAGCGCATTCCCAAGACCAACGAACTCAAGCGTTTTTTGTGCTTCCGCCCGGGCTTCTCGTGCCCCCAAGCCACTGAGCTTCGCGGCCATTTCAGTAAATTCAATAGCCGTCAACCATGGAAAGAACTTTGGATATTGTGGCAGAAAACCAATGTGGGAACGAATTTCCTGATCCGCTGATCCTTCGAATGAAATACTTCCTTCTGTTTGCGTGACTAAGCCCGCCAGCATCGACAGAGTTGTCGTCTTGCCTGCACCATTCGGTCCAATCAACGCTGTCGCCGTATAGGCATCCAATGTAAAACTGACAGCATCGACCGCCTTTTGCTCGCCATACCGTTTAGATAAACCCGTTGCTTCTAGTAGAACATTCATGCTTGCCGCCTCCCAAATATGAAATAAAGAATGGGACCGACAAGATTCAGCAGGAGGATAATGAAAATCCACATGATAAACGGCCCGTTCGTCCGTTGATTCCGGATGAGGTCAATTAACGCAACAATCATTAGAATCAACTGCAAGCCAAGTATCGGCAAGATGAGATTCCACGGGATATTAGCCAATTCAGCCATTCCCTCACAACCTTTCCTTTATTCTGTATTGTCTTAAGTATAATACGACTGTTCTATTCTGTATATAACAAAATGAAAAAATAAAAAAGAGAGCGACGACCATCCGCTTCTCTCCTGCTTCTTATAGTTCATGTAATCTCGGCAAAGCTGTCAATGCGCCTTGCTTTGTCGTTGCCAACGCTCCGATTTGATTGGCGAAGCGAATGAATCCGATCCATCCCTTTCGATCCTCCGGCATCCCTTTTTCAAAGAGTTCCCGCAGGATACCTGCCATAAATGCATCTCCCGCGCCTGTCGTATCCACCACTTCCACAGGTTCCACACCGACGTGATGCTGTTCCCCGCCGATGACCGCGGTCGTGCCCCGTTCGCCTGCTGTGACGAGAATAACAGGGATTTCATAATCGGCAAGCCGCCGGATTCCTTCCTCCACTGTATTGAAACCTGTTAAGAAGGACAATTCCTCCTCTGTCACTTTCAATACATCCACATCCGAGAGGAAAGAAGTAATTGTCTCCCGGCACTCCGTCTCGCTTTTCCAGCGCTTCAGCCGGATATTAGCATCAAAGGAAAGGAAAATCCCTCTTTGCTTTGCCATCTTGACGGCTTCCCGAGTTGTTCGGAGTGCTGTAGGATGAAACATGGTGCCCGATGCAAAATGAAAAATGGACGCCTGGTCAAATGCCTCTTCCTGCAAGTCATCAGGCTCCACTTGAATATCAGGCGTTTCATCGATATACGAATGGAAAATCCGTTCAAATCCCTCTGTTAAATGGACGACCACGCCACTTACCCGTTTTTCCGGAACACGTTTTGCAAAAGACAAATCCACGCCTTCTTCTTCAATCTTCTTCCTGACATCAGATGAAGTATCATCATCCCCTGTCACCGTTATATAAGACGCCGGAACGCCGAGCCTTGAGAGTCCGACCGCCACGTTGACAGTGGTTCCACCCACATGCGTTGTAAAAGTCCGATTTGTTGTATCATCTGCTACATAATCGACGAATGCATCACCATACACGACTACTTGTTTCATGCTGACTATAACTCCCTTTCTTTTCATTTTTATTATACAAAATAAGAACCGGGCTCATCACCTGAAATCCATGCCAGTGCTGTGACATTCTTCTCGCCTTTGAATAAACTAAAATAACTATTTTATTGAGTCTATGCATACTTACAAGTCAGTTAGGGTATAGATTGATATGTATTCTGCAATTTGCCCGCCGAATAAGCGGCAGAAACTACATCCAGACAAGGAGGTACTAACGATGGATATCATCCTCACGGCTTTCGATACGCTCATTATCCTGTTGTACATCACATTGATTGCTTTTATCACACCCATCCTAATGAAAGTCTTGCAAAAAAAGAACTACGATATATTTTTTCAATTGATTCCTGTCTTTATTCTCACGTTCATTACGAGTCTTGCCATCTTTCTTGGAACAGGCGGATTCGAAGAGTCGCTCCTGTTTTTCCAGATGACGACCATCATCTCACTTGTCCTGATCGGCATTCTTTTATTCGTAACGCTCGCCATGAAAAAATTATGGCATCAGCAATATGAAAAAATGCTGGATTGGATTGTTACATTTAAGACCGAACGAAGCTTCTCGCTAAAATAAGCGAGGAGTTTTTTTGTTTGAATCCATCCTCTGCCGCGTTACAATATTTGTATTACATAACGGAAAGAAGCGTGGTCAGATGGCACTTCATGAACGGTTTTATTACCAAGACGCATATCAGAAGGAATTTACAGCGGAAGTTTTGCGGCAAGCGGAGGACGAGAATGGCCGGCCTTATGTCGTTCTTTCCAATACCGCCTTCTATCCGACCGGCGGCGGGCAGCCTCATGATACAGGCGCGCTCCAGGGCATTGCGGTTGTAGACGTAGAGGAAGTCGACGGCGAAATACATCATTACCTGGCCGAATCGCTCCAAGAGTCCGGTCAGGTGGAAGGCGCCATCGATTGGGAGCGTCGCTTCGATCATATGCAACAGCATGCGGGCCAGCATATTTTAACTGCCTCATTTGTAGAATTGTTCGGATTCCCTACTGTCAGTTTCCATCTTGGAAAAGAGCTCGTCAGCATCGATCTGGAAGTTGAAGAGGTGACCGAGGAACAATTGCGTGCAGCGGAACGGCTGGCCAACGACATCCTGTTGGACAACCGGCCGATCGAAACGAAATGGGTAACGGAGGAAGAACTGGACCAATACGCTTTGCGCAAACAGCTCGCTGTCACCGATGAGATCCGTCTCGTTATCATCCCTGATTTCGATTATAACGGTTGCGGGGGGACTCATCCGAAATCGACGGGAGAAGTCGGTCTCATTTCCATCCTCGGCACAGAAAAACAAAAACGGAAAACCCGGGTTCACTTCGTATGCGGCGGACGGGTGCTTAAACAGCTTCAGAAGAAAAATGTGGAGCTACGGGAGGCATCCCAGTTATTGAGCGCACCTGAGGATGGCGTCAGCGAAGCCATTGCAAAACTGCAAGCTTCCCATCACGTCCTCGAAAAGTCATTGGAAGATGCGAAAGAGACGTTATTAGCTGTCGAAGCAAAAGAGCTGGCATCTTCCAAAGAGGAGACAGCTGTCATTAAGGCGGCTTTCACTAACCGGACCATTCAGGAATTGCAAAAACTGGCGCGGCTCATCGCCCAGGAAGACGAATGTGCTATTGTTTTCCTCGTCGCCAAAAATGATACGAAGCTTCAATTTGTTGCGGCACGAGGCTCAGCTGTTTCGATTAGCATGAAACAAGTCGCGGCGGACGTACTTCCTCTCCTAAATGGAAAAGGTGGCGGTAGCGATGCATTCGTCCAAGGCGGCGGAGATCGCACAATGCTGGCCGATGAACTGCTGGAAGCTATGGAGAGGTCTTGCAATAAATCATCAACGAATTAACCATAAAACAGGCACCCTGGATATCCAGGACGCCTGTTTTTCACTCTTTCCCTAACACTTCGTTCCAGTCAATTGTGCCGTCTTTAATCTGATCGCGTCGTTCTTTATTCATAATATCAGTCGGCCGGTCGCCTTTTGGCCAATCTTTGTCATGATTCTTCCATTCCGGACGATCCTTTGACAGAATGAAAGCTGCCAAGTCACTCGCCTCTTGGTCTGTCAATGTGTCTGCCTGGCCTACAGGCATGTTGTTTTGAATATAACCGGCCATTTTGGACATACGCGCGATGCCCGCTCCATCATTGAATGAACCGTCTCCCCAAAGGGCAGGACCTGTATTCGAACCTGTACCTGCGCCATCCCCTGCATGGCAGGCGATACAAGACTGTTGATACAATTGTTCTCCATCCTCAATATTTGGGACTGGCACTTCCTTCATATCGCTCTTACCCCGCCAAGGAAGTTCCGCTCCAACCGGAATCCCCTCAGAAATATAATTTAAGTAGGCTACCATTGCATCCAAGTCTTCATCGTCATCGGCGAATTTCTGGCCATTCATGCTTCGTACCATACAACCGTTAATCCGTTCCTCTAATGTGACAATTTGTCCTGAACGACCGATATACATTGGGTATACCGAAGTCATCCCGACTAAGGAAGATGTTTGTTCATCTGTTCCGGCTCCTGCGTGACAGCTCGTACACGACAGCTCATTCACACGGGCCTCCCCTTCTTCAACAGATGATGCTTCGCTTCGAAGCACTTCAGACGTATTATCGACTAGTGCATGCCCCCGTAAAATGGCTTCGCCCAGCGGCCCTTCCGGCACATTTTCCAATGACGGCGGATTGTGGACAATGCCTTTTTCTTCTCCGTCAGCAGCTTCTACGTCAGGACCTTTTTCCGCGTCCTCTTTGACGTGCTGCAGTTGGTTCGCCATTAACGCAATGATAAGCAGTGCGCCTGCGAAGAGGATGCCTAGTACTAGAGATGTTGTACGCTTCAATTCCATCGCCTCCTATTGTCCTATTGCTATCTTTATTTTACCCCCTTCTTTTCTCCTAGCTCCAGCACACTAGCATGATTTCTCAAATTCGAAACAACATTATGTTATTTTTCTAACATTTTCATTATTCTTCTTCATTTTTCCTATTCACTTGATACCACTTAGCTCTTTTCTATCTTCATCAAGACGTAATGTTACTGTCACAATCAATAGGGTATAGATATAGTGATAGACGTTCACTAGAATCCAAACTGGAAAGGGGAAATTTCATGCGGAAAAAGCTATTATTTATTTCCGATCATGGCGATCCGCTGGCAGCCCTTGGCGGTGAACAAGCAGGCGGACAAAACAACTATGTGAAACAACTGGCCTTGGCACTCGATCAAAAAGGACATCAAGTGGATGTGATTACACATTGGGCAGATGTATCAAAACCGCAAGCTGAATCATTTGGCAATCGATGCCGGGTGATCCGGATCTCTGGCGGCAAGAAAGGATACGTGCCAAAAAGCGATTTATATGACATACTTCCTGCCTTTTACGCAGAGATGTGTGAGACGATCGATCCGTCGTCATATGACGCCATGCATACGCATTATTGGCTTTCCGGCCTGCTCGGCTTAAACATCGCCAAAGATTTCGGGCTACCGTGGATCCATACGTCCCACTCCCTCGGAATTGCGAAAGCCCAAGCGACAGGACAGCGCGAGCAAGAGCGCCTTCAGGCGGAACGGGTCATCTTGGAGCACGCAGACAAAATTGTCGCCACTACTAAAACGGAACGGAATCTAATCCAAGGATTTGTGACGGACCCTGCACCGATCCATGTGATTCCGATCGGGGTTGACAAAAGCTTTGAATCCAAAACGCTTACTACCCAAAGCGACTCCCCCTATTTCGCTTTTGCCGGCCGCTTGGAATCGACAAAAGGGATCTTCACACTTATCCGCGCTTTTCGTTTATTAAAAGAAAAAAACGAACTTCCTACATCTACAAAGCTCGTGATTGCGGGAGGCGACACGAACCAAGTGGATCCACAGACCAAAACACCTATCTGCCCTAAGTTAAAAAAAGCAGTCAATGGAGTGGAAGACCATATCCTATTCATAGGCGCACGCACCCAGTCCCAATTGGCTCGATTGTTTAATGGAGCCACGGCTGTTGTCGTTCCTTCCACATACGAATCCTTCGGCATGGTTGCTGCAGAAGCACAGGCGTCCGGCTGTCCTGTCATCGCTTCAGCTGTTGGCGGATTAAAAGACGTCGTGCAACATCGTGAAACGGGTCTCCACGTAGAAGGGGAAAACACCTTGCAACTGGCTCGTGCCATGAAGTTCTTAGCGGCCAATCAAGAGTTTGCCCGCCTGCTTGGACGAAAAGCCGCTTCTTTTGCTAGACGGGAGTTTAATTGGCCAACCGTTGCCAAGAAGATGGACAACATTTATGAGGTGGTCATACGTGAAACAGAAAAAATTTATGCTGGCGACTGATTTGGATGGAACGCTTGTCGGAAACGAGGAGGGGCTTGCAGATCTGCTTGCTTATTACGAGGGAGCGCCTTATGAGGTGGCCCTTGTGTATGTAACGGGGCGACATCTCGATTCTGCCAGGTCGTTGATCAAAGAAGTGTCCTTGCCTAATCCGGACCTGCTCATTACAGATGTCGGGACTACCATCTACCATCAAGATGGCGAAGATTTCAGATGGAAGCAGAAAATGAATGAACATTGGCTGCCTGATCGGATTGCTGAAATCGGAGCTGACTTTCCGGGGTTAAAGCGACAACAACTTCCGAATAATCGCCGAGTTTCATTTACGGTGCATGACAATTCGTGCGAAGTAGAGAAATTTCGGGAGAGGCTTGAGCAAGAAGGTGTCCCCCACACGTTCATCTTCAGCTCCAATCGTGATATTGATGTATTGCCGCCCACTGCTGGGAAAGGCATGGCACTGGAGCATGTCATCGAGCACTATGCGGCGCCAGATGTCCAGCTGCTCATCGCAGGCGATTCAGGAAATGACATTGACATGTTATCACTCGGGCATCCTGCCGTCATTGTCGGAAACGCCCAGCCGGAATTATTGGATATGGACGATCATCCCAATCTATTCCGTGCCAAAATGCATTGCGCTGCCGGCATCCACGAGGCATGGCTGCATTTCTATAATAAAAAAGACAAGCAAGCATAGGGCAACCTATACATGCTTGTCTCTTTTGATTAATATGCTCTTGCAAACCAAACCGTATGCTTCGCTTCTTTACCACAGTTAATGCATACATGTTTTTCTGCAGGCGGGTTGAATGGAATATTGCGCGTCGTGAATTTCGTTTCTTCTTTCACATGCTCTTCACACGCATCGTCTCCACACCAGCCGGCAAGGATCCATCCAGGGATTTCCCCTTTTTCTTGGGAGCTGGCAATATGCTCTTTCAGCTCCGACAATTTATCGATATGCGTATGGGAGTGCTCTTCCCGGAATTTCCGTGCTTTTTCAAGCAGGCGCGTTTGCATCGTTTCCAGTTCCTGTTCGATGCGTTCCACGACATTCGCAAGATCGACTGCCACTTTATCCGCTTCATCACGAGCCTTTAACAATGCCTGGTTGTTCTCCAGGTCACGTGGTCCAAGCTCTAGACGGACCGGTACTCCTTTTAATTCCCACTCATTGAACTTGAAGCCAGGAGATTGATCGGAATCATCCAAACGGACGCGGATGCCTTTCGCTTTCAGTGCCGCGTATACTTCATCCAGCTTCTCCATGATCGCCGGGTTCTTCTTCCACGGACCGACAGGAATCAAAATGACCTGTGTTGGTGCAATGCGCGGCGGCAAGACTAATCCTTGCTCATCCCCATGTACCATGATGACAGATCCGATGAGGCGAGTGGACGTTCCCCATGATGTCGTATGGACGTATTCATGACGGTTTTCCTTCGTCAAATACTTAATATCAAACGCTTCCGCGAATTTTGTGCCTAAGTAATGGGAAGTCCCGGCTTGAACTGCCTTGCCGTCCTTCATCATCGCTTCGATGGAATACGTATCGACTGCTCCCGCGAACCGCTCGGATGGCGTCTTCTGGCCATCGTATACAGGAATCGCAAGAAGTCCTTCAACTACTTCCTTATAGATGTTCAGCATTTGCATCGTCTCGTGACGTGCTTCTTCTTCATCCGCATGTGCGGTATGCCCTTCCTGCCATAGGAATTCAGACGTCCGGATGAACGGCAGCGTCTTTTTCTCCCAACGGAATACGTTCGCCCACTGGTTGATCAAAACCGGAAGATCGCGGTAGCTCTTGATCCAATCGGAATACAAATGACCGATCATCGTCTCGGACGTCGGACGGAGTGCTAGCCGCTCCTCCAATTTCTCACCCGCTGCCTCAGTCACCCAAGGAAGCTCTGGCGAGAAGCCTTCAATATGGTCCTTCTCTTTTTGGAAAAACGATTCAGGAATCAACATCGGGAAATACGCATTGCGATGGCCCGTCTCCTTGAAACGGCGGTTCATCTCTTCCTGGATATGCTCCCAAATTTCAAAGCCATCCGGTTTGAATGCGATACATCCGCGAACTGGCGTATAGTCCATCAAATCCGCCTTCTGGATCGTATCAATGTACCATTTTGAAAAATCATTTTGTTGATTGCTCATACGTAAAACCTCCTTCTGCATAATAAAAAGCGCAAAGCTGTCCTTACTAAAAAGGACGTCTTTGCGCTGGGTCGACGTGGTACCACCTTTGTTCAGCCTATGGTTACCATAAGCCCTCAAACGTTTCGTAACGGAACGACCCGGTCATGTTTGCATGACATCTCCGTGGTAGGTTTCAATGAAAAGCGGTGGCATAACTCTCAGCAATCGCTATGCTTTCTGTATCACAATTTCCATCTACTCGGCCACTTCATGGATTTCATATTGACTCTACTATACCAAATAGGATTGTCATATACAATCGCGTTTATACAGTTGTGCAAATATCGTCAAAATAGGCAGACAGTGATTGATTGCGCCCGGTCTCATGCCACTCGTGATAAAGGCGGAATACCTGCTGGACATCCCCATGATGGAACTCAACGATGTCTTTCACCTTCAAAAAGCTGCGCCAGTAATCAAACATGATGCTCGGTATCGAACCTTCATATGTACCTGATCCGAAATCATCCAATGAATGGCCGCCATACTTTACTTGATGAGCCTTAACTAGATCATCTTCCACTTTCGTCACTTCATTGAAATATTCTTCGCCAAGGAAGCGTCGCGGCAAATAAAAACACATGCCTTCTTCAAACCAGATGGAATCCTCGCGGTCGTCATCAAATTCATCCACAAACAGCGCACTATGATGAGTCAACTCATGCGCCAGAATTTCAAAAAGATGATCCTCGCCAAACTTCTCATAATAAGCTTGGATCTCAGGCAACTCCTTCCCATCCAATTGAAGCAACATCAAGTCCCGCCATTGCTCGAGCTCCGGCGATAGGTAAATGAACTCCTCATTCGTATATGCCGGAATCGGAATAGTGGAAAACACAGTCGTCGCGAGTTCAGTCGATGTCCAAATAACAGCTTTCGGCATTTCCTCCAATCGATAGGAGGAGCGCAGTACTTCCTCGTATTTCCCCAGCCTTTCCATTTGGCGTTTGATCAAAGCTTCGTGTTTTTCGCTCTCCTCTGTCGTTTCAAAGCACAAGATAGATTTCATGAAACAGTCCCCCTCTTTATACAAACCATTCTAGCAGACGGATTCGCATTAATTCATACAGTTGCTTTTCCGATGCCGCTCTTCTATACTTTTTACACAAAATGTTTTTTCGTTACTTATCAATGGGAGGTTTTATATATGTTGAAGACTACAGTATTTGAACAGTTGAAAACGGCTATGAGAGAGAAAGATACGTTATCCAAAGGCGTGCTCACTTTATTGAAATCGGCGCTTGACCTGGCTGAGAAGGAAAAAGGGGCTCCACTTACAGAGGAAGAAGAGACAGCGATCGTCAACCGGGAAATCAAGCAGACCAACCAGGCGCTCGAAGGGGCACAAAGTGCACAGCGGGATGATTTGATCGAACAGGAGAAAGCGAAATTGACCCTGTTGAAATCATTTTTGCCAAAACAATTAACTGAGGAAGAAGTCGCGGCTGTATTGACAGAAGCGGGTGTTTCCCAAGGAATGAATATGGGCGATGCGATGAAAATCGCCAAACCATTGCTCGCGGGCAAGACAGATGGCGCCACGATGTCAAAAGTAGTGAAAAGCTTAATTCAATAAGAAGTTGAAGTCCCCTGCCTCTGAGCAGGGGATTTTTTGTATAAAAAAAGGGAGCTGGATCTGCTCCCTTTTCATCGCCAGCTTTCCATCCTGATTCCGGCGACCGAGCAGCAGGACGAGGAAATTGTCCCCATGTCAGTCAGCTGCAGAAACAGGTGTCCTCCTTCTCTTACCAAACAACGTAGCA
Organism: Sporosarcina cyprini; assembly: GCF_022048975.1. Lineage (GTDB taxonomy): Bacteria > Bacillota > Bacilli > Bacillales_A > Planococcaceae > Sporosarcina > Sporosarcina cyprini. The sequence goes on from NZ_JAKMHX010000010.1 coordinate 85,103, forward strand.
AGAAATAAAACACCAAGGAACAAAGCGTACAAGAAGAGATAACTTACTTCCGTATCCAGCTCCAAGAAAAAGCCGCCTAATATTGGGCCTGATAAACTACCAATGCTAAAGAATATGCCACACAGCAAGTTGCCTGTAGGTAGCAGCGATTTCGGCGTCAAATCGGACATATAGGAAACGCCAAGCGAAAAGACAGAACCTGCGAACAAGCCTGCCATGAAAAACATAACCATGACAAGGACTGCATGATCTCCTACCAAGCCGGCTCCAAGAAAAGATAAACTGCCGCCGCCAAATGCCACTAATAAAACGGGCTTCCGTCCAATTTTATCCGACAACATACCAAGTGGAATCTGCGTCAGTATGCCGCCAAGCGCAAAAGCGGGAATGATCAGGGATACCATCGAAAGAGGAATTCCATTGCGCAGAGCGTAGACCGGATACATCGCATTGAGCGATGATTCCAAAAAGCCGAAGCCGAACGGCCCAAGAAAAGCAATGCCCGAGATCAGGATCGTCGCCTTAAATTGCGAACCCGGCCGCCCCTTCGCAACGTCCCGAGGGAGCACATCCGGAAAATCATTTCGCAACAGGAAAACAGACGACCACGCTAGAACGCTCAGACCGGCCGAAACAATAAACGGCAAACCTTCAAAAATATCAACAAGCGGTACAAACATAGGTCCAATCGCAAAACCAAGCCCGACCGACAGGCCATAAATGGAAATGCTCCGGCCTAATTTATGCTGGGGAACGGTGCTCGTCAACCACGTCTGCGTCGCAAAATGGAGAGAATGGTCCCCAATCCCGACAAGCATGCGGAGGACAAACCAAAAAACAACATTCTTCCATAACGGAAACGCCAGCAAAGACGCCAGCAAGCAAAGACCACCAAAAATGATAATCGGCTTATACCCATATTTCCTTAGCGGTGCCTCCATGAACGGCGAGACGAGCAGCGTCCCGATGTACAATCCGGTCGCATTCAACCCGTTTAACGTACTCGAGACCCCTTCCCTTTCAAAGATGGTCGAAATCAGCGGAAGCAGCATGCCCTGCGAAAACCCCGCGACCGACACAATTAACACGAGCACCCAAAAGCGATGCTGTTCAACCATTTGACGAATATGTATGACAGACTCCCCCCTGCTACTGAAACGCTATACCATATCGTACCATAAGTCAGGTACGTCAAAAATATTGCACTGGGTGACGAATCTGTGAATCGGTTGGCTTATTCTATCTTTTTTTAAAATGAAACATGGGATTCGCCAAATACATTCGGGTAGGCGCCAAATTAACCGGCAAACGCGCCAAATCCGGCCACCCGTGTGCCAAATAACACAGCAAATCTGCCAAATTCGGCGACCCATGCGCCAAATAACACACCAACCTCGCCAAATCCATACGACAAATCCATAAAATGAACAGTGGTGAGCACCCCTTTTCGCGCTCACCACTGTCTCACTCATCTATTCTGGTTTACTATCATTTCTACGACAGATGGAAGAATGCCGCCGTTCAAGTAGCATTCCTTCTCCACTTCATTATCGATTCGCAAGATGACCGGGAAATGGAGTTCCGTACCGTCTTTTCGAACTGCTTTCATGTCGGTAATTTGCCCGGCAATGAAGGATTGATCGTCCACGCCGCAAATGGAGTATGTTTCGCTGCCGTCCAGGCCGAGGGCTTCCGCGGATAGGCCTTCTCCGAATTGGACAGGAAGGACACCCATTCCGACGAGATTGCTGCGGTGGATTCGTTCGAAGCTTTCAGCTAAGACGACTTTCACTCCAAGGAGTGAGGTGCCCTTTGCCGCCCAGTCGCGCGAGCTGCCCGTCCCGTATTCCTTCCCGGCGATGATGATCAAATTGCGGCCTTCTTCTTTGTAGCTCCGTGCCGCTTCGTACATGCTGACTACTTCACCTGTCGGACGGTGTGTCGTAAAACCGCCTTCCTTCCCGCCGGCCATCCGGTTCCGCAATCGAATGTTGGCGAACGTTCCACGTTCCATAACAAGATGGTTGCCCCGTCTTGCTCCATAGTTGTTGAACGAGCGCGCCTCGATTCCCTTCTCACTCAGAAATCTTCCCGCTTCGCTATGAACGGGAATTTGTCCAGCCGGCGATATATGGTCAGTTGTAATCGAGTCGCCCAGCACCGCAAGCGGGACCAATTCCCTTGTGTTCTGCTCGATAGATGTCTTTACATGGCCTTTGTCAAAATAAGGAGCCTTCTGAATATAAGTCGACTCTTCATTCCATTCATACTGCAAGCCATCCGGCGCGTCGATCGACTCCCATGTTTCGTTGGAATCAACCCGGCTGTATTCGTCCCTGAACAAGGAAGCGTCAATTGTATTTGAAATAATGGATTGCACTTCATCAACGGTCGGCCAAATGTCACGCAGATAAACAGGAGATCCCATGGCGTCCATGCCAAGCGGCTCTGTCTCCATATCGAGATCCACTCGGCCCGCCAGAGCAAACGCAATTACCAGTGGCGGCGATGCAAGATAATTCGCCTTAATGAACGGATGGATACGTCCTTCAAAATTCCGGTTTCCGCTCAGCACGGAGGCTACGATCAGTTCCTTGTCCTGTATCGCCTGTTCCACTTCTGGCGCCAGCGCCCCGCTATTTCCGCAACATGTGGCGCAGCCATATCCGTCAATATGGAAGCCAAGTTGTTCAAGCGATGCTAAGAGACCGGCTTTCTCCAAATACTTCGTCACGACCCGCGACCCCGGCGTCAGTGTCGTCTTGACGTAGCCAGGTGGCCGCAGCCCTTTGTCCGCTGCTTTTTGAGCGAGCAAACCAGCAGCAATCATAACGGAAGGATTTGATGTATTCGTGCAGCTGGTGATAGAGGCCAAAACTACAGCACCCGTTCCGATCCGGTTACCATCTGGCTCCGCGGAAGGCACTTGGTCTGTCCCATAGCCGCCTTCTGACACTGGTTTCCTAAGTACATCGATGAACGCGTTTTTCATTGAGGCTAGCGGATTTGTATCCTGTGGACGTTTCGGCCCGCTTACTGTCGGCACGATGCTTCTCAGATCAATTTCCATCGTTTCCGTATACTCCGGTGCTTCCTCTTGTCCTGAAACAAATAGGCCTTGCGCCTTCCAGTACGCTTCAGCTAGCGGAACAGCTTCACCTCGTCCTGTATTTCGGAAATAATCGAGTGTCCGCTCGTCCACCGGGAAGAAACTCATGGTTGCGCCGTACTCCGGGGCCATATTGGAGATGGTCGCCCGGTCTGGCACCGAAATATCCTGCACGCCCTCCCCAAAGAACTCGACGTACTTGCCAACGACCCCTTTTTTACGAAGCATGCTTGTTACCGTCAACGCGAGATCCGTCGCCGTTACACCTTCACGCAGCTGCCCTTTCAACTGGATGCCGATCACTTCCGGCATGACAAAATACAGAGGCTGTCCAAGCATGGCAGCTTCCGCCTCTATACCGCCGACGCCCCATGCGACGGTGCCAATACCGTTTACCATCGGCGTGTGGGAATCCGTACCGACAAGCGAATCCGGATAAACCCATGGTCCGTCACTGCGTGTCTCGGTTCTGACGCTAGTTGCCAAATACTCCAGATTCACCTGATGGACGATGCCATTGGACGGCGGAACGACTCCAAAGTTTTTGAAGCTTTTCTGCGCCCATCTCACGAACGAATACCGTTCCGCATTCCGCTCGTATTCCAGTGCGAGGTTGCGGCCGAATGCTTTCCGGTCGCCCGCATGTTCAATGATAACCGAATGGTCTATGACGAGATCTACTGGAATCATCGGGTTGACGGATGCAGGATCCCCGCCCCTGGAAGCGACGGCATCCCGCATGGATGCAAGATCCACAATCGCCGGAACGCCCGTAAAGTCCTGCAGGACGATGCGCGCCGGCTTGAACGGAACTTCCGCAGCCGGGCCGCATCCCCAATTTGCCAGCGATTGCACATGCTCCTTAGTAATATAGGTTCCATCGTAGTTCCGAAGCGCCGATTCCAATAAAATCTTGATTGAATATGGCAAAGAGCCGACCGTGCTGCACCCGAGCTCCTCAAAGCGCCGCAATGATATGTATCGATATTTTTTTCCGTCCACTGACAGTTCATCCATCAGTTCCGTTATCTTTAACTCCATTAGTTGTTGCATCTTCCTCACACCTTTCCAGAAGCGTTCTTCATTCCGGTATATAACAATAGCCGGTCATCATTCGGCGAGCCGTCCGATCCAGACCGACCGTTGCAACGTCTTGCCCGTCCTCCGTCAAGGAGACGGCTACCTCGGCTATCCCGTCCGGGTGGCCGATGCGGACAACTTGCCGGCCATCTCTTGAAGAGCCCCGGAAGGCATCTCCCGGAATCGTGCCGGAAATTAATAGAACCGCCGCTAAGTTATAAAGCCCGCTTCCTGCGAATGTCCGGTGAAACTTTCCCATGGATATCATTCGTGCGATGACATCTACTTCATTTGCCTTGATTTGCCGCCCGGAAGTTGAAACATAATCAGCCGGGGGCGAAACGAGTGCGATTTTCGGAATCGAAGGAATCGCTTTTGCTGCTTCAACGGTTGGGGAAAGCCCGGCTTTCACTGCCCCTGTCAGCCGGATCGCTTCCAACTTCTCCAGCAGCCCTTCATTCGCAGCAAGCACTGTGTTCGGCTCCGTGCCGTCCAATCCAAAATCCGAAGTGGATACGAACACGAAGGGATTGACAATATCCGCAATCGTCACAGTATATCGTCCACTCGCGGTTTCCACTTCTGCCCTATGGCCGCAAGGGAATGTAGCGCCTGTCTTGCCACCGCCCGGTGAAAGGATGGACACCTCAATTCGTGCCCCTGGACGATTCAGCCCCGGCATGAGGAAATCTCCTGTCGCTGCAGCGCACCCCTCTGCAGTAACCGGAACTTCCATACGGACATTCCGGTCGATATTTGCATTGTGTACAATTACAGATACTGAGGTGCTTCCTTCCGGCACCTTCACATATCCCTCGTCAATCGCGAATGCCCCGATGGCCGCCATCAGATTGCCGCACGTTCCCTCCGCATCCACGACAGGCGTGCCGATGCCGACTTGGTAAAATGTATAAGAAAGGCAGGCATCCTTAGCAGCGGATTCCCCTATCACCATCACCTTGCTCGTATGTGAGGTTCCTCCGCCCAGGCCATCCACCTGGGACGGATTGTATGCGTCGATCGCCTCCATGAAAATCCGATTCCATTCTGACCGGGACGCGGGCAAATCCTCTTCTTTGAAGAAAATCCCCCGGCTCGTCCCACCTCGGTACACTGCACATTTAATCGGTCTTTGTTCCATGCGAATCAACTCCTGTTCATTCCGGCAAAATGGTTTTGGCAATTTTTCCGTCGAGCGACTCATATTCCTCGAGACCGATCGTTTCGTACAAATCTTTCCGTGTCTGCATGCGGTCAAGCTTGCCCTTTTGCGAGCCCATTTCGAAAATCTCGGTGAACACCTCTTCGTATGCTTTGGCTGCCGCCCGCAAGGACGTTACCGGATAAATGACCATAGAGTAGCCAAAAGACTCGAATTCATCGGCTGTATAATAATCTGTCTTTCCGAACTCGGTCATATTAGCAAGCAGTGGTACATCGAACAGGCTTCCGATCTTCCGGAATTCCTCCTCCGTCGTGAGCGCTTCCGGGAATAATCCGTCCGCTCCTGCTTCCACGTAAAGCTTCATCCGCTTCACCGCAGCGTCCATCCCTTCTACAGCGAGTGCATCCGTGCGCGCAATGACGACGAGAGAAGGGGCCACCTCTTTAATTGCTTTAATCTTCTGTGCCATTTCCTCTGCTGGGATCAATTTCTTGCCGTTCAAATGGCCACATTTCTTCGGCAGATCCTGGTCCTCAATCTGCACGGCCGCCACATTCGCTTCCACCATTTCTTTCGCAGTCCGGGCGACATTCAAAACGCCGCCAAACCCTGTGTCGATATCGGCCAGCACCGGCAACCCCGCTGCCCGTGTCAGTTCCCTAGCGCGTTCCGCTACTTCCTGCGAATGCAAAATACCGAGATCCGGCAAGCCGCGGCTAGCTGTAAAAGCGGCGCCTGACAAATAGAGCGCCTCAAACCCGACCCGCTTTCCAATGAGTGCTGACATTCCATCATGAGCACCAATAATTTTTAAAATGGGCTTTTGTTTAATTCGCGCTAAAAACTGCTCCGCCAGTTCCTTTTGCGTCTTCTGTTCTGTAATAAGCCATGTCATATGTATCCCTCTTTCTTTTTTTCAATAAAAAATCGACCAATACCCGTACATTGTCGCTATCAAGATGGCAAACCATGTTCCCATCGATAGCGAACCGATTTTCAATAAATCCTTCTTCGAAAAATGACCGTATTCATAACTGATCAAATGGATAGGCGACTGCGTCACAAGCAGAAATCCCGGTATTCCCATTAAAAACACACCCATCGCCAGGAAAAGCGGGTTTTGATCCGGGAATGCTTGCCCGACGGTAACCGCAATCGGTAAAATGATCGTCAAAAAGCCGAGAACGTTCACGAACACCAAGCGCAACAATGCCGTTACAGCAAGCAGCAAAAGAACAATCCAAACATAGGAATCGGTCGCAAAAAGTGTAACGAGCATGTTTGCGAATGCATTTACCGCGCCGGTCGCAATCAGCATATTCGACAGCATTAAAGTTGCCGCAAAAAACAAGATGAGATCCCATCCTATTTTTTTACTCGCCTGTTCCCATTTCCAGACACCCGAATACGGCAGCATCGTCAACGCAGCTCCAAGCAATGCAACAAGCGAAACGGAATACCCGTGAATGCTTTCGGTCATCCAAAGCAACACCACTAATACAATAATCCACAGCACTTTGATTTCCGGCACGCTCATCTTGCCAAGCTTCTCAATCCTGTCATCCATCAGTCCCTTTAGGAGTTGCTTATCGATCGGCTCAGGTGGAAAGATGAAAATGAAAAGAACATACAGCAACAGGATGAATAGCAGGATCGGCGGTCCCATGAAGACAAGCCATTTTACATAATCAAGCCCTCCCGTCAACCCGCCAAGCAGTCCATATGCATAGATCGTCGAACTGGCTCCCGTGGCCACGAAGGCTCCAGAAATGGGGACCATGAATGTCAGGCCGATGAACAGCGACTTTGCCACGTTTTCTACTTTGCACATAGCCCGTAGATTCTCAACGATTTCATCCAAAACGGATGCGACCAGGCTCGCTTTCCCCACATTGGATGGAATAAAGAGAGATAGGACAAACATTAGGATGAAGGAGAAAAATATGAGTAGCCGGCTGGACCCTCGCGATAAGGCAAGCAGCTTTAAGGACAACCTGCTCGCGAGTCCCGATTCGATGAATGCGCCGGCTATAATGAAAGTCGAAAAAAGCAGCCAGACAATTTCTGAAGCAAAGAATGACAATGTCTCCTCGTAAGAAAAAAAGTGGAAGGATAACATGAGCATGAGCAACACGGAACTGAATGCCAATGGAAAGACCCCACCAATCCAAAGAGCTTGGATAATGATGAGGCACATGAACGCTTTTATGACTAGCGGCACTTGGAAAACCGGGAGGAAGGTGAACACGTAAGCAAGCAGACAACTAAAGAACAATAGCGTTTTCCTGCTTTTCATTGCCAACACTTCCTCTAGAATTAGTTTTCGCTCAAGTTTCTTTCCATCTTGCGCTTCCTAAGCCATGACGATAGGAACGGGAACCCGAGAGAAATGATTGTCATGATGACTAGCGCGATCGTAATTGGCGATGCGGTGAGCATTCCGAATACATTCGGGTACGAAACCAAACTCATCCGGAAATTTTGCTCCATGTCCGAGCCGACAATAGCAGCTAAAATCAAAGGCGCAACAGGGAATTTCAACATTTTCATAACGAGTCCGATTATGCCGAAGATAATAAGGATCACGAAGTCCACCGTCGTGTAACCAAGGGTATATGTACCGATAAAGGCAAGGAGCATAATAATCGGATACAAAATACGAGGCGGCGTATCCAAAATCTTTACAAGCAAACCGACAAGCGCAATGTTTAAAATAACAAGGAAAATATTACCTACAAACATACTGTTGATGAACGTCCAAACCATATCCGGGTTGTTCTCAAATAACAATGGCCCCGGCTTCATGCCAAGCATGACGATTGCGCCAAGGATGACCGCGGTCGTGCCGGATCCTGGAATTCCCATCGTCATCATCGGGATAAAGGCACCGACGGCAGCAGCGTTATTGGAAGACTCTGGCGCAGCGAGACCTTCGACTGCCCCTTCTCCGAATTCCTCCGGCTTTTTAGAAATCTGCTTTTCCATGGAATAGCTCAGCATGGACGCGATTGCGCCGCCAGCTCCAGGAAGAACCCCGACTACAAAGCCAAGCGGACCGTTCCGGATAATCGGCCATTTAGATCGTTTCCACTGTTCTTTCGTAATCCAAATCTTCCCGACCTTTTTCTTTTCGCCGACCGGCTTATCAATCGACAAGAAGTTATAGAGCACTTCACCAACTGCATAAATTCCGATGATAACGACGAGGAAGTCAATACCTTCACTAAGATGTGGATTGCCCATCGTAAAACGGTAAACACCTGTCTGCAAATCGATTCCAACTGTACTGATCATGAGACCGATCCCCATGGAAATAAAACCTTTTACCATTGCACCCTTCGCAAGGGATACAATCGCCGACAACGTAAATACCATTAAGAGGAAATACTCAGCCGGACCAAATTTCAACGCAAACCCTGCGAGAGGCTGCGCAAGTACGATGAACCCAACAACCGCGATCATACCGCCAATAAGAGAAGCAATTGCGGATATCGCAAGCGCCTGTCCCGCCTGTCCCTTCTTCGCCATCGGGTACCCATCGAACGTCGCAGCGATCGCCGAGCCATCCCCTGGTGTATTGAGCAAAATTGAACTGCGCGATCCGCCATACATCGCTCCGTAATAAATCGCAGCCATTAGAATAAGCGCACTGGTCGGATCCATTCCGAACGTGATTGGAATCAGCAACGCGATTGCTGTTGCAGGTCCAAGGCCGGGCAGCATGCCGACGACTGTTCCTAAAAATCCACCGAGCGCAATCCAAAACAAGTTGGCTGGCTGTATGGCGGTTAAAAATCCATCCACTATCACTTGCATATCTTGACCCATCTTTTATCCTCCTTTCTTACGGTAAACTCACTTGCAGCAACGTGCCGAATGCATACCACGTCACAAATGAAAAGATAACGGCAACCAATACATTGGTAATCCACTTTTTCCGTCCGTTCAGCAAGAACAATAGTCCGCCGAGGAATAAAATGGTTGAAATCAAAAAGCCAATACGCTCAAATACCAACGTATATAAAACCATGAGTACGAGCGATACGCCCAGGTAGAGCGGCGCTTTGCCTTCTCGAAGCCCTGCAAAATCCTTAAATGCCACACCTCTCGCCTTAAACTCCTGGAACAAATAGACGAGGCCGCCACCAATTAGAATAATGGCGATCAATACCGGAAAATACATTGGCCCATTCGGATTTCCGAGGTTCGATTTCGGCAGGTTCAAGGAAGCAATTAAAAATATGATACCGAGTACAACAGTGAACAAAGGGGTAATGAACCGTACCATTTTCGCTTTCCTCCTTTGGAAGATGAATTAAAAAAGGGAGCCCGCAAAAGCGGGACTCAACCTCATGCAAGCTTACTTTTTCAAGCCAGATTCTTCGATCAAATTCTGGTACATCGTTGTTTGCTCCGCAAGGAAAGCTTTTGTATCGGCGCTGTCCTTATAGAAATCTTCCCAACCGTTATTTTCAAGCAATTCTTTCCAAGCATCTGTCTTCACCATTTCAGAAAGGGCTTCATCCCAATAAGCAATTTGCTCTTCCGTCATGTCTGGCGGTCCAAGAATTCCTCGCCAGTGAGGGAATACCATATCGACACCCTGCTCTTTCCATGTAGGAACGTCAGGAAGCTCTTCCAACCGCTCATCAGAAGTGACTGCCAACACTTTAAATTTCTTTGCAATATGCTGCTCCGAAGATTCCGATACAGCCATTGTCGCTGCATCGACATGTCCGCCTAGCAAACTCGTAACGACGTCACCGCCGCTCTCATATACGAGGAAGTTCAACTTCGTCACATCAACGCCATACGTCTTTGCAGCTTGCACAAACGATAAGTGGTCATTGTTTCCAAGACCCGGTGCAATACCGATTTTCACAGATGAAGGATCTTTCTTGAGTTGCTCCATAAGCGCCTTGGCATCCTGATAAGGCGAATCATTCGGCACCGCAACTGAAATCCATTCAGTCGTCAACGTCGCAATCGGAGTGAAATTTTCATAAGTCAAATCACTTTGGCCTAATAGATTATTCGTAACCAACAAACTAGAGTCGATCGCAAGTGTATGAGCATCTTTTTTCGATAGATATTGCCAGCCCACTTCACCGCTTCCGCCCGGCTTATTGACGACCGTCATGCTTTGGTCAACAATTTTCTCTTCCTTTAAGATCTTTTGGATTGCACGAGCAGTGGCATCCCATCCGCCACCTGGTGTTGCAGGAGCTACAAATTCAATATTCTTCTTTGGAAACTTATCGCCATCACTGTTGGCGGATGAACAAGCACCCAACACCAAAAGTAAGGACATTCCTAAAAACAAAAGCGTTTTCTTCATGAAATCCTCTCCCAACTTAAAAGTCTCTTTGTTCATAATACATTTTCATTTTTGTCTTGTAACCGTTTACAAATTTAAGTCTATTAAATTTTTTTAATTAATTTTGTTCATTTTGTTCACGCAAAAAAAGCATCTTCTCAGATGCTTCCAGACAGTAGAGAAAGATGGGTAGACGTGCTGACAAATTGGCAGGTAGCGCAACTATGCTTTCCAAGTAATTGGCTCCCACTCTGCAAAGTCAGCTTAAAATGGCATTCAACTTTGCAAGAGCTCTTCTATGTGTTAAATAAAACCGCAAAGTACTGACTTCTCATATTTATTCCAAGCTCGAAGCCATCTTCTTTTATCCTCATAAAGAAAAATACTTTCTCTCCGGCCTACCAACAATGCCATACTCCAATTCGGCGCGTAGCTCCCCTTTGGAAACTAGATATTCCAAGTAACGCCTGGCGGTTGTCCTAGAAGCACCGAGCTGTTCCCCGACTTCTTCTGCTGTCATCCCTTCCGGCAAGTACGCACAAATTTGCTGGACTTTTTCTAACGTCAGAGGATTAACTCCTTTTGGCAAATCGATGCTCTCCGTTTTTTGAAAATCAGGCCGTCCAAATAGCAAATCAATGGACGACTGATCTTCAATCTCTCCATTTAGAATCATTTCACGTCTTTTCATATATTGTTCAATCACGGCCTTCAATTTGCACAACTCAATCGGTTTCACTAAATAATGAAAGGCTCCTGCCGCCATGCTACTTGCAACCAATTCTCGTTCCCTTGCAGCCGTGATCATAATAAAATCCGTGCTCGGATATTTATATTTCACCTCACGAATCAACTCCGTCCCGAGTTGGTCAGGCATATATATGTCGAGTACGATTAAATCGACAGGCATTTTCTCGAGAAATTCCCATGCCTCTTTCGCACGGAGTGCCTGGCCGACAACCGTGATACCTTCTATTCTTTCCAGCAGCTGCTGATGAATGCCGGCAATCCGATAATCATCTTCTACTATCAGTACATTAATCATTCTGTTCTTCCCCCACGTTTCCCCGTTTTGGTATATAGACGGTGAACACCGCCCCTTCCTCAGAACTCACTTGAATATCTCCCCCAAGATCCTTTACGATCCGTTTGACATTCCAAAGTCCGAATCCACGGTTCAACTCGTTCTTCGTTGAGTAACCTTGGTTAAAAAGCTCATCCTCCTTGTCCGGCGGGATCCCTCTACCGTTGTCGGACACTTCAAAGATAATGTAGTCGCCAAGGTCTATGGTAAAGAATGTAACACGGCCATCAGTCTGTCCGGCCGTCTCTTCTAAAGCATTGTCAATTAAGTTGCCAAGCACTGTCGTCAAAGCACCGGGACTAATAAATTCCGGAAGTGGTTCCAAACTGCTGTTTTCATCTATTTCGAAACTAACTTTCCACTCAGACGCCTTGCCCAGCTTCCCAAACAGAATCGCCTGCACATTCGTATCTATCAAGTTCTCTAATATAAATTGGCTCGTATGATCATTTATTTCCATTTCCTTCTGTATGGTGCAAATGGCTTCTTCATATTTCCCCAGCTGCATCAGCCCTGATATCAAATACAGTTTATTTGTAAATTCATGAGTCTGGGCACGCAAGTCATCGGAATACTTCCTTACCTCGTATAGCGTATTGACGACCTCCATGATCTCCGTCTTGTCCCGCACGGTGTAGACAGCTCCCCTGACATTCTCATGCAGCTGCATCGGACTCACTTGAACAATTAATTTATTATCGTTGTAATTCATTTCAAGTGTTCTGTTGACTGCCGTACCATCATGGTTCAATGGAGAGGGGAAATCAGGAAAGACTTCTGACACTTGCTTCCCCTTAATTTCATTCGATACACCAAGTATCCTCTTTGCAGCCGTATTGACAATGGTCATCTCGCCATTTCGATTTACCGCGATAATACCTTCATCAATAGAAGCCAAAATGGCTTTTCGTTCCATATAAAACTTTGCAATATCCTCCGGCTCCAAACCGAATGTATCTTTTCGGATGCTTCTTGCCAGCAGCAAGCTCAGCAAAATGCCGAGCGCTAAAATAAACAGGGAGAAATATAACAATTTGAACGATCGTTCATACACGATTTCACGCAGATCCGAAAGCAAATAACCTACAGTAACTACGCCGATGATCTGCTTTTGCTCATTATAAATCGGGGCTTTGCTTACGACAGACGGACCAATAATTTCACTGGACTCCATAGAATAATTCGCTCCGAATACAATCGCCTTGAACCCGTCATCAAACTCTTCCTCCCTCCCAATCTTCTCTAGCTGAGGAGAGGCCAGCACTTCGCCTGCCTTATTATGTATAACAATGAACGTTGCATCAATTTGTGCTTCGTAGTAGGTGATCAGCGCTTGCAGCTCTGACAATTTGTATTCACTATCACTGTGGATCACTCCGTCCTGTACAGCATCCATAAAGGAAAGCATCTTGGCCGACTGAAGACCGACCACTTTACTACGGTCCATTAAATTTAAGTAATCCAAGACCAGAAACAAAGAGAGCATGAGTAATATGATAAACGACAGCAGTGAAATGACAGCAAGCAGTATTTTTCTTTGTAATTTGCTTTTAAACACTCAATCACTTCCAGAATAGATTGACTTTAGTATAACGCTTTTCCTAGAGAGGTGATAGACGATTCTTCCTTCCTTGTTACCGCCCATAGGTTCGGCAGCTAATATTCAACGAGAACGGCAGTTTTATCTACTTTATTTTCCTTAATAGATTTATCATTCCGCCCCAATTGAACCGACATGAAATAAATGTGATAAGAAAAGCTCCAGGGGAAATCATCCCTGGAGCTTCGGTTTCGTTTTATGCACTTGCCTTCGCTTCGGTCGGCATCGCCTTTCTCTTCGACAGTAAGAAGACTGCGATCACAAGCAGAGCAACCGTCAGCAGCAATGTATAAACACTGCCCGTAATGCCCGCCACCAGGAAGCCGATAAACGCGACAGACGCATTTAGCAAAGCATAAGGAAATTGAGTTTTGACGTGATCGATATGATCAGCCCCCGCCCCAGTGGACGATAGGATCGTCGTGTCTGAAATAGGCGAGCAGTGATCGCCGAAAATACCGCCCGATAAAACAGCGCCTATGCAAACAAGCAGTTGGGCATCGAGCGACACCGCCATCGGGATCGCAATCGGCAGCATGATAGCGAAAGTTCCCCAAGACGTGCCCGAAGCGAGTGCCATGACCGCCCCGACAACAAACAGGATAGCCGGGATGATGAATGCCGGCACATTGCCTTTCATCACTTCAACGATGAAAGCCGCCGTTCCCATTTCCGCAATGACCTTGCCAAGAGACCATGCCAGAACAAGCGTCGCTGCGACATATACCATCTTCTGCATACCCGTTGTATAAATATCAAAAATCTCATTAAACTTTTTCACCTTATACACAATCATCAGAATGATAATGGTAATGGCTGCGAACAAATACGCTGTGCTGAGTGCCACACGGAAATCACCGCCCGGCACTGGAGTAACTGGAAAACCTTTAGAGATCAGCAGGCCGAATAAAGTGACGAAAAGCACAAGCAAAGGAAGCCAAATGAGGATGGCACGGCTGCCGTTCGTGTATTCCGTCATCTCCTCCGCTTTCCGCAACGGCTTTGATTCCGGCCAATAAAGCTGGCCAGTCTGGCGCACCCGATTTTCCGCTTTCGCCATTGGACCAAAATCCAGCTTCGTAAATGCGATCAATGGCACAAGAAGCACGGTCAAAATCGCATAGAATTGAAACGGAATGACGTGGATCAACGTGCTGAACTCCGAATCCGCAATGTTCAATTTATCGAATTCAGCACGGATCAGCCCCATTATATAGACGCCCCATCCGATGAAAGGAATGAGCACCGCAACTGGAGAAGCTGTCGAATCAATAATCCAGGCCAGCTTTTCCCTGGACACTTTCACCTTATCAAAAATCTTTTCAAACACCGGACCGACGATGAGCGGTGTGCCGAGATCCGAGAAAAAGATGAGGATCCCCCCGAACCAAGCCGATACTTGAGCGCTTGCGCGTGTTTTTATGTATTTTGCAGAGGATGCCGCCAATGCCGCGCCGCCTCCCGATTTTTCCATCAGGGCAACGAAACCGCCGATGAAAAATAATAGTACGAGTACAGCCGCATTATAGCCATCCGTCAGCTGTGGGAATAAATAATCCCCAATCATGCCTGTCGTAGCGGTCAACGGGTTCCCGCCTACAAGCAGAAGAATGCCGACAAACACACCAGAAAATAAAGAAATAATAACGTTTTTCGTTAGAATAGCCAAGATGACGGCTACAAGTGGCGGAATTAAGGAGAGTAAACCCATATGTTCCATGCCCTTCACTCCTTTCAATGTAATACTGAATAATTATACATATTATAATATAAAAATACAATATGCTTTCTTTCAGAAACTTTCACACAAAAAAGCCACCAGTTGGCGGCTTTTGACGAACGAATTATCTTCTTTGATATTCTATGTCATTCTTTGTCAGTTTCTCTCTAATCGCATTATGCAGTCGCCGGACGTGCTCGGTCTCCGGCAGCGACATCACATCTCCGTCTTTAAAATGGAAATCGAACTTTGGGAAACCTCCTTCTTTCGGGAATTCCCGGTATGTCACAACTTCCACCTCACTCCATGGATACCGTTTTTCAGACGCAAACAATCCACGCTTAAAGGATACATCATCCGTTGCCACACCCACATAATGCTGGGTCCCTTCGGCCATGAATAAAATGAATAATAACACACCGACCGCACTAATCCACTTTGAAGTTTTATTTAGGCGCAATAAAAATAGTATGAAACAAGCAATGAATAAGAACAGCAGGCCGATTCCGTAGAATAAATAGGATTTCGCAGGCGCAAGCACCACCCAAGAATCTGGTACTCCATGCATGGAAATGGCGATAAATATAGGGGCCGCTAGTAGAAATACGGGTGATAACAGAAAAACTCCGAACGTAATAGCCATCATTACATGGCGGGGCTCATTCTGATCCAACATATCCTCACCTCCCTGTAATTTACGGATGAGAAGTGAAATAGTTACAATTAATTTTAAATTTAATTAATTTCACAGGAAGATCGTATCTTCGAAAAATGGGCAGTTATTTTACATCGCAAGTCGTCAATTGACCAAGTACTACAGCCGTTTTTCGATTTCTTCCAAAGAGTCCCAAACCCTTGATTTCTATTGAATTAGGAATACAATAGAAAAGTAATTTACGGAAGGGACCCACAACATGAAAAAACATACTCTATTTATGCGCTACTGGAATCCTTACGTCGTCCTTGTGATTGCGGGAATCCTGAGCGCTTTCTATTTCGGTCTCACGTCAACTGTCTGGGCGGTGACCGGTGAATTTACCCGCCTTGGAGGCGACCTTCTAAAATTATTGGGAGTCGATATATCTGGCTGGGCCTATTATGAAAAGGTACATTTGCAAGGCACGACGTGGAGTCGCCCTGATGGCTGGATGGTATGGGGCATGTTTATCGGCGCCTTGATTATGGTGCTGCTGAGCAATAATTTTAAAATCCGCAAACCACAGCAAAAACGCCGTTATGTACAAGGGCTGATCGGCGGCATCATTGCAGGATTCGGCGCCCGCCTGGCACTCGGCTGTAATTTAGCGGCTTTCTTTACAGGCGTACCACAGTTTTCATTACACTCCTGGATTTTTATTGTGGCAACAGGTATCGGTACCTTCTTCGGAACCAAGTTGACCAAAACCAGCTGGTGGAAAGGACGCCCCACACTGACAAAAGGGGCTGCGAAGCCGTCGACGGTCAAAAAACGTGTAATCCAGCCTTATGTAGGCAGCGTCATTGCCGTTCTCTATATCGGATTGATCGTTTACTTCTTTGCAACCGGGCAAAAATTGCTTGGACTTGGTGCGTTATTCGGACTGGCCTTTGGCATCCTCATTGAACGCGGACAAATCTGCTTTACCTCCGCTTTCCGAGACTTATTTCTCGTCGGACGGAGCCTTATGGCAAAAGCGATCATCATCGGGATGGCCGTCAGCTCTGTGCTAACAATCATCATCATTTCCGTTTATAATTTGACGCCAATTACCCAGATTGCTGCGCCAAGCACGTTTATAGGCGGCCTCTTGTTCGGCCTCGGGATTGTGATGGCATCCGGCTGTGAAACTGGCATGATGTACCGACTGATGGAAGGACAGGTTCTATTCCTGCCTGTATTCGCAGGCAACATTATCGGCGCGACTTTCCTTGCCTATGCTTGGGATCATCTCGGCATTTATTCGACGCTTGTTCAAAGCGGAGCACCCATCAACCTATTGGATTCGCTCCACCCGGTCGGTGCCATCCTCGCCACCTTGGCCATGCTCGGCTTACTCTATGCCCTGACAATCTACCGAGAACAACGATACCATCGAAAACGGACAATGAAGAAAGGAGCGACAGACCATGCAGCCTGAATTGGAACCCGACTTCACACTCGACCTTCGGGGAGAATCCTGCCCCTACCCCGTTATCTACACATTGGAGGCACTCGAAGGCATGAACAAAGGCGAGCTGCTGCTCGTCATTACCGATTGTCCCGGCTCGTTCCGCAATGTGCCGGAGGAAGCCAAGGCACACGGTTATACATTTGCCCAGGAACCCGTGAAAAATGGCCAGGAATATTTGTTTTATATTTATGCGTAAAATAGCAAAAGCCAGACCCTCTGTAATGGGGTTCTGGCTTTTGTTTGTTTTGAATCTATGCATTTAGCAAGATTTTATATGATTAATTCAACAAAGCAAATGCTACCAATGTACCTTGATCGCAAGATTGGAAGCCATTCTTTTCATAAAAATGTCTGACATCTGGTGCTTCTTCTGTTAAAAGAACTTTTTGCCGAACGTCTTTATATTTATTCAAAGCTTGCTGCATGAGTTGAGTTGCAATTCCCTGATTTTGATAAGCATTCAGAACAAGGATGTCTTGGATATACATAATGGTTAACCCGTCACCAACAATTCGAATGAGTCCGACTAACTCATCTCCGTCCCAAGCCGAAATAACATCTAATGATTGGTATAGCGCTTGCTGCAGAACAGCTAAATCTTTAGTATAAGCATACCATTCCACATCATTATATAACTTCTCCAATTGATTCATATTTATGTCTTTACTGCTTTGTAAGCTGATTGCCATTTATTTTTCCTCCTCAAATTTTTAGTTTGAAGAGCTATTCCATAATTTATCCACTGTCTGATGCCACCTTTACTATCTGTTTACGTTCAAAATGGATTTATTCCATTCATCATACTGAATTTCGACAGTTTGCACAATGAGTTTTTTCAAACCAACCCTACTGCTCCTTTTTTTTATCGCCAAAATACTTCCAGAGATAATATAATGACCAAAACGCGGCTCCATAAAGGAGCCAGAATAACAGCACATTCAGGGTCTTTTCGAAAAATTCACTTGGCCCAAAGACAATAAAGCTCACTAAAAAGGTCATGAATATGATTAGCAGAATCCAATAACGCTTATCTTTATATGCTTTAAAACCGAACATGCAATCCCCCTCGCAATGCTTAAATTAGCTATCTCCCAATTCCAAATGACCTTACTTTTCCTCTTTCAATAAAATCTTTTTCAAAGTCGTGTTAATATTAATAAGCGCAATTAATATAAATCCAAGCATAATAAACGTAACTATTTCACCCGTAAAAAAAGCTACGACACCTAGAATCAAGGCATACAACGAATACATGTAGTTATTCAAAAAGACCTCCCCCTCCTCCAGTTTTTTATCCACTTTCACCATTTACCAATATTATACCAATTGCCAGCGGAATAATCTTCCTTTACGGCAGAAAAGTTTAATAAATTCTCATCTTCATAACAATTTTTTTACCAGGGAACTTTTCTCCACTGTCGTTACTCTAATTGGAAAAGGGCCACTCGGAAAGGAGAGAGCACCATTTGTGAAAACATCGAAGGCAGGGTCAATTTATTTAAAACGAATTAAAAAGCAAGACATGCACGCCCTATTGGATTGGTTTGAGGAGCGGCAGTCAAAGTTCTATAAGATCGGATGGAGCTACTTGAAAGATTATCACGACGTTGAAGATGTATTTCATAATACCGTTCTAAAAGTTCATGAAAATATCGGTCAATTGAAGCAAGATCACTACTTTGAAACATGGGTGACGTCCATTTTCATCAATGAATGTCGGGCGATTTATCGAAGAAAAAATAAGCAAGTGGTCGAAAGCCCGCCGGATATGGCAGATGAGCGCCCAATCGAGCATCGGCTGGAACTGATGGAAAGCCTGGACCAGCTCGATAGCCAGCATAAGGAAGTCATCCTTTTGAAATACATACAGGGCTATTCGCAGAAAGAAATTGCAGACATCATCAACGTGCCTGTTGGGACAGTAAAGTCGAGGCTATATAGAGGATTGACGATGCTTCGGAAACTATTTGAAGGCGGTGAAAAGCATGGAGTGTAAAAATGCACAGGACCAAATGATAGATTATCTTGAAGGCAACTTGAATGAATGGGAAAAAAAAGAGTTTGAACTTCATATGGAGGAATGCGCTGCGTGCAAAGAGGAATTGGTAAAGCTTAAACAGCTGATCACCTCCTTGGAGGAAGAGAGTGAGGCCATACATGTGCCGGAAAGTCTTATGAAGAACGTGCGGGCTTCTGTTGCAAGCACGCAATGGAGTAAACGAAAGACAGTTAAGCGCACTGCCTTACTCGGCGCCGCCGCAGCTCTCTTTCTAACCGTCTTCGTCGGCACAGCGATTGCGACGAATGGGTTTGCTACTTTTGCGGACTGGTGGAAAGACTTTGGCAACAAGCAGGAAGAGCAAGTAGAGAACTTTGTTCAGCAGGGCTTGGGTAACAAAGTCAATGCTGTAGCCGAGAGCACTGGCATCAAAATCACAATTACAAATGTCGTAGCAGATGATATGCAAACGCTTGTCTATTATGAAATAGAAGATCAGAAAAGAGAAAACGAATATTTGATTGATTTTTCGCAAGGACTCAAGGTCGACAATCAGGAGGAAATTTTCAACTCAAAAGACGAACCGAGTTATTCTCCTGTCAGTAACCACCTGCGATTGCATTCCGAGAATACCCAAATTTCCAAAGGCAGATTGGGGATGGGACCTTTATCGAAAGAGGAAGGAACCATTCGGCTATCTTTGAATAAAATCCAAAGTCTGGACGGAACTGATGGAGTAGATTCAAGCATAAGAGAACCTGAATATATTGAAGGGGACTGGCATTTTGAGATACCCGTCAAAAAACACCCTGCAATTATTCATGATCTTAACGTGGAGACAGAGTATGAGGGGAATCCGGTGATCATCGACAAACTGACAATCGCTCCAACCGTGACAGTCCTTTCCTATCGTTACCGTAACGAAAATGAAGAGCGTAAGCTAGATGGCTTATCCATCTCGATTGCCGGGATCGAAAGCAAAGAAAACTATGTAACCGGAAGCACATTTGATTTTGCGGGCGTCGGCGGGGCCACGTCTATTAGCAATGGATGGCAGGAGGAGAATGCAACATTTGAATCCCTTTATTTTGAGAATCCGTCCCATGTAAAAGTCCATTTTGGAAAGATGGAATTTAACGTCAAGGAGAAAGCCGATTTCCCAATCGATCCGTCTAAACCGTTCCCGCAAATATTTACTTATTTAGGTACGAAAATCTCCATCGATAAGGTAGAGATCGGACAACCAACTTTGATCACGATGAGTGAAGAGCTGAATGCGAATCGTGTGTACCAATCTATCGACTATCATTTCTCAGATGCAGAGGGACATAATAAATCCACTGTTATTAACGCGGACGGCTATATCATTGATAAAAACGGCAAACAATACAAAGCATATGAGAATTTCTATCGCCTCCATGAACTGGAAGAACCGATCCTCTATCCAACCGAGCATGAAATCCAGATTTCTAGGGAAGATGGAGAAGACTTCATTCCAGCCAAACTGTCGATCGACGGGTACCGGATGATCGAGTATAACGAAAAAGTTGTGGATATTCCTTTGGACTGAAGAAAACGAGAGCCTATTATGCGGCTCTCGTTTTTTACTTTCCCTTCAAAACTTAGGCATCTCGTCTTCGGTAAAGTATGATAGCTACTGTAATAAAGAGCAGTGTCCATAACAGTAAAATACCTGTCCCTTGCATCACTGTCAGAGCATTTATCTCGTCAGTGGAAAGTGGCATGTACATATAAGATCCTGCCGTATCGGGAGAATAATTTTTAATCCGTGGCAAATAATTTCTCATCAACGGACTGACAATGAAATAGTAACCAAGCAATACCACTAACGCAGGAGTGGTTCGTTTGAATAAAGCCCCTACAGCGGCACTGAGAAGTGTAGTTAATGTTAAGTAGCCTGTTGCACCAATTACCGTTCTTATAACGGTGCCTGTTTCAATCCCTGCTGCTGTGTTTTTCATCATAATAAAAGCATAGAGTACACCTGATGCAGCCATGAGAAACGCCATAGGCACCGTTATAACTGCCAAGGCCAAATGCTTTGTTGATAATTGAAATCCCCGCCAAGGTATCACAGTTAAAGTAGTTCGGATCTGTCCTCCCGTATACTCCGAACAAGTGGCCAAGATGCCAAGAATAATGAACCCTGCTTGAAGATAACCCATAGAAGCAAATCCTGTATCCAGTATACTTTGCGTACCTGTTGCCCCTTGGAGGTTGGCAGAAGTAAAAGCTGCGGTTAACACTACATTCACAATGAATGTAGCCATCAAAGTGCGCCATATCAATGGCAGTGTAACTAATTTATCCAGTTCCGCGCCAAGAATCGATGTTATTTTTCTACTAGAAGAGACCATCATGATGCAACGTCCCTCCTATGAAATACAACGGCTGCTACTATGAAAAGAACGGTTACCCAAGCAAACATGATGAACCCGCCTGTAATTGGGGTGTGATATCCGTCGCTCATAAACATATCCATCCCAGCTCGATCCGGTAAGTAAAACGCTAACTTTGTAACCTTCGTTAATAGATATGAGATTGTTACAACAGATGAATTAATAATGAGCACAGCAAGCGGAATAATACCATTCTTTGTAAGGACAGTCATTCCAAATGCTAGTAGAGCAGTAAATGTCCAGTAGCAACCAACTCCGACTAGTTTCGATGCTTCAAATACAGGGGCATATTCACCCAAAATAAGCTTTGTTGCTGACATAGTTGTTACAATAGCAACAACGAAAAGGAGTATGCTGATCACTGCCACAGCACCTGCTTTAGCGAGCAAAAATTGGAGTCGGGATGAAACAGCGGTTAAACTCGTTGTAATCTGGTTCCCTCCGCCAGATTCACTGCTCTCTGTCAAATACTCACTGCTGACAGCAAGCACTCCAAGAATAATAACCCCTTGCACACCAGCAGCTAATCCTATAAGACCTACTTCCGATAGCCGCATGCTGACTCCAGCTAGAATATCGTCTTTTTCTGCCATGCTGTCCAGTGCAGCAATGATTGCGGGGGCACAAGCGCCAATGAGAAAGGCAAGCCATATGCCCGGCAGGGAGAATAATTTTGATAGTTCCGCGTTAAGTGCTCTCATACAACAGCACCTGCATGTTCAGTAGTCAGGGCAAAAAAGGCTTCCTCCAGTGTGGAATGGCTACCGATTACTTCTTCCAAAGTTCCATTTGCCACGACTTTTCCACGATTAATAATCACCACATCATCCACAGTCTCTGCAAGCTCGCCCATTAAATGACTGGATAGCAAGACGGTTTTTCCAGATGCAGCACGTTCACGTAAAAATGTCCGAATCCAGCGAATTCCTTCTGGATCGAGCCCGTTTACGGGTTCATCCAAAATCAATATTTCAGGATCTCCAAGTAATGCAGCCGCCATTCCAAGTCTTCTTCCCATACCAAGGGAATAAGTGCCGACCCGTTTCCCCGCTGCATCTGTCAAACCTACTATTTCCAGAACTTCCTCGACACGCGAGCGAGGCAATCCTGCAGCTCGGGCAATCCATCGCAAGTGTGCACGTCCTGTTCGCATACGATGCGCTCCAAATCCATCAAGTGCAGCACCTACCGTTGAAAGTGGATTCTGCAATTCTGCAAATGGCTTTCCATCAATTAGTGCGCTTCCAGAGGTGGCACGATCCAATCCAAGCAATATGCGAAGTGTAGAACTTTTCCCTGCCCCGTTTGGACCTAAAAAACCAGTTACTCTGCCTGGCCTGGCTTTAAAACTGATACCTGATAAGATTTTATGATTTCCTCGCTGTTTGACTAAGTTATTAATTGTAAGCAACCATAACACGCCCTTTCTGTTATGGCTCTCATTATAAGGAAGCAAAGTTACATCTCGGTTATCATGTTGTTTACTTCTGGGTTAACTTTAGGTAAAGCCCTGCCAATCACGACTCTTGTGCCTTTTTCACTTGACATAAATTCCGCTTTCAGATCCATTTTCTTCAACATATAATTAGAAGCCGATAAACCAATTCCCGCCCCTTGCTCATAAGAAGAATGCTCCATACCTGGCCCTCTGTCTGCCACAATGATCTGTTCTTTTTCTACATTCACTGCAATATTTGCATATTTCCCATCGGCTGCATGGCGAAGAATGTTTTGAAATAAATTATCCAAAACCCTTGTGATCCATACAGGATCTGCCTCCCAATAAAATGTTTCTTCTGCTGGTAAATCAACATCCAGCTGAATTTCTTTTTCTTCAAAAACGGGATACCACGAAGCAACAGATGCTCGTACCAAACGCCCAATGTCTGTTGAATTAGGGTGAAATGGATGTTTCCCCGAAGTAAGCAATGTATAAGAAAGTAAATCATCCATGAGTTCTCCGACTCTTGAAATCGTATAGTTCATTTCTGTCAATGAATTATGACCTTCTAAACTCATTGATTCTTTATTTAATTTCGTGACATGCCCTCTCAAAATGGTAAGGGGCGTTCGCAAGTCGTGAGATAAATTAGCAATGAGCCGATGTCGTAATAATTCCTCTTCATATTCGCGTTTTTGACTGTCTTCAAGCTGCTGAATCATCCAATTAAATGAACTTCCTAACTGATCGATTTCATCCATCCGATCCGATTGAACAGATAGTGGTTTAGGAAATGAGTTAGTTGCAGCTGAAAATGACATGGCTTCCTGCAAGTAGGTAAGACGCTTGCGAAGTCTTAAAAAGAAAATCCAAGATATTAAAACAAACGCGATCATAATAAAACCAAACAAAATCAGGATAAAGTAAAACTGGATTATCGCATTCGGATCTTCTTCACTGATCCCCGAAAAACCGATGGGCATCAGAAGAAGAACAAGTATAATGGGAGGAAAAAATATGAACAGAAAATGACCCATTAGAAAACGGTGAAATAATGATCGAGTCTTTTTCATAGTTTCACCCGATAGCCTATTCCTTTTAGCGTTTCAATAATCTCCGAGGAATCGGGATACCGTTCCAGCTTTTGGCGCAACCGACTGATATGGACCAATACTGTTTTATCGCCAGTCATATAAGGTTCGTTCCAAATCGCTTCATAAATTTGTTCTTTCGGTAACACTTGATTCGGGTTGCTTAAGAAATACATTAAGATTTGATGTTGCTTCCCTGTTAGAATAATTTCTTCTCCAGTATGTTTGTCATAGACCATTTGAATCTCTGGATCTACTTCAATATGATTCCCTAGTGAAATACGTTCGGAATGGTTTCCACCACTTCGACGGATTAGCACTTCTATTCTGGCCACTAATTCATCAGTATGGAATGGTTTCGTTACGTAGTCATCGGCAAATTGTAAACCATCTACCTTATCATGTATCGATGTTCGAGCGGATAACAGCAAGATAGGAACAGCAGGAGCTGCCTTTTTTAGCCGTTTACCTACAGTAAATCCGTCCAAGCCTGGCAACATGATATCCAAAATAACAATTTCATGCTGTTTTACTTGCTCTTCGGCTCCTTCTCCAGTCAGCAGCCATTGAACGGAAAATCCTCGCTGTTCTAATTCTTCTTTCACCCAACTGCCTATCTTCTCATTATCTTCAATATATAATACGCTTTTTTTCAAGCAGCATCCCTCACTCCAAGTTTCGAAATTGTCTTATATTATAACATTAACATAGGAATCTAATTTCCAATCAGCTTAATTATGTAAATCTGTAACTATGCAGGAGGAACTCTTCCAATCTGCAAACGTCTAACCAATAGTATCCTTTTCAGTAAGGAGGTAACAGGATGCGGAGTATAGTTATAGTCGTAATCAGCTCAGTTGTATTCCTATTTTCAAGTTTCGTAACTTGGTACGAAGGTTCAGCTCTCTTAGCCAAACCTTGGGAATGGGATCATACAGCGATTTTCACAAGACTGCTGAAAGGTACCATCGAATCACCGGATACAATATTGCCAATTGATCACTTCTTCTATGCAGCTAAGTTTTCCCCTTTCTTCCCTTTGCTCATGCTAGTTTCAAGTTTTCTGCTATTGCAGCAGACCGTCAGCTGGTTGAGTAAAGGAAATCGGCGGACTTTAAGCATTTGTTATGGATTTTCCCTATTCGGTTCCCTTTTGATATTTTTCCTATTAAAGCAATCACCGACGTATGGACTCCAATCGCTCTCGTGGTTCTTTCTTGTACTGGCGGTTTTATCAGTTGGACTGATCGTTCATCTCACGTTGGGTAGGAATAAAATAATAGGTAAGAAATTATTATCTTGAATTCGAGGTAAAACTCTTGCAAAACTATCACTTGAGTAGTAAAGTGAAGCTAAGGAAAGGGAGTGATGAACCATATGCAAAGAAATACACGCGGGTCATTAATCTGGCTGCGGCTGACTCGATTCACCCATCAAAGCAATTTGCTATCGAATGAATTTTTAAAGCCATACGATTTAACAACCGCTCAGTTTGATGTACTCATGCAGATTTCGACGTACGAACCCTTAACACAAAGTGAGTTGGCTGAGAAGGTGACCGTGACACAAGGTGGTATTTCGCGTATGCTCGCTCGCCTGGAGAAAGAAGGACTCATTGAACGCAAGCAGGATTGGAAGACTAAAACGATTTCATTAACAAATAAAGGCCGAAACAAATTAGAAAATGCCTTTGATGCTCAGCTTGCATTCCAGTCTTCGTTTTTCGATGAATGTTTATCGGAGGAAGAGAAGAAAACGTTATTTACGCTCATGTCACGTGTCCATAAAAACAGTGAACAAAAGAAATTGCCGGATCGGTAATTTTTTTAACACATCACTTGATTAGTCAAATGAAAAAGGAGGAACATACCATGTATCCAATTCCAGGCCATCACCACATTTCAATGATTACGAAAAACGCCAAGCAAAATAATCGTTTTTACCGCGACATACTTGGGTTGCGCCGGGTGAAGCTGACGGTGAATCAAGATGATCCATCGATGTATCACTTATTTTACGGAGACAAAACAGGCAGTCCCGGCACGGAGTTATCCTTTTTTGAAATGCCGTTTGTAGGCAGCACGCACCGAGGAACGAATGCCATTACACAAATCGGTTTGCTTATTCCCTCTGAAGCGAGTTTAACTTTTTGGAAATCCCGTTTTGAAGAATTTGGTGTAAAACATAGCGACATCACAACATACGTCAACCGCCCTGCCCTGCACTTTGAAGATGCAGAGGGTTTGCGCATGGTGCTGATGCCATCAGATGGACAAAAAATCGACCACTGGGAAACATGGGAACAATCTTCCGTCCCTGCTGAACATCAAATCCAAGGCATGGGGCCGGTCGAAATCACAGTGCGCCGACTCGATAAGATAGGACGCACGCTTACGGACATATTTGGTTATACCGAAATATCGCGTTCGGAAGAAGAAGCTATTTATCAATCAATTAACGGTGAACTGTTCGGCGAAATCGTCGTAAAAGCTATGGATGGACCTGCCGAAAAACCGGGGCGTGGCAGCATTCATCATCTGGCGATTCGTGTACAAGATGAAGAAGCGCTCGCCTATTACGATGAGCTAGTGCGAGCAAGCGGCTTTCTTTCTTCTGGCATCGTGGATCGGTTTTATTTCAAAAGCTTATACTTCCGCGAATCAAACGGCATTTTATTTGAAATTGCTACGGATGGACCTGGGTTCACAATCGACGGGCGGATCGAAACACTCGGTGAAAAATTGGACTTGCCGCCATTTTTAGAGGGACGCCGCCACGAAATCGAACAAAAACTACAACCCATTGAGGAGGAATAGGCATGGAACAATATCGTATCAATCCATCAAACGGCATGGAATTTGGACTATATTCTCTAGGCGACCACATTCCTAACCCGCTAACGGGCGACCGGGTGTCCGCCCAGCAGCGAATTCATGAATTAATTGAAGCAGCCAAGCTAGCTGAACAAGCTGGAATCAATGTGTTCGGTGTTGGCGAAAGCCATCAAACGTACTTCACAACGCAAGCCCATACGGTCGTGCTTGGAGCTATCGCCCAAGCGACAACTGACATTAAAATTACGAGCTCCGCTACTGTATTAAGTGTGTCGGACCCAGTCCGTGTCTATGAGGATTTTGCCACCATTGACTTGATTTCAGGGGGACGTGCAGAAATCGTTGCCGGACGTGGCTCCCGGGTTGGAGCTTACCACTTGCTCGGAGTAGATTTACAGGATTACGAGGAGATTTTTGAAGAGAAATTAGAGCTTCTTAAGAAGATTAATGAAGAGGAACGGGTAACATGGCAAGGCGATTTCCGTCCTCCTCTTCAAAACGCACAGATCCTGCCGCAACCTGTAAACGGATCACTCCCCATCTGGCGCGCAGTCGGCGGACCGCCTGCCAGTGCCATTAAAGCCGGGTATATGGGGATTCCGATGATGCTGACGACTTTAGGGGGACCAGCCATCAATTTCAAACACTCTGTTGACGCTTACCGTGAGGCGGCAGAACAAAGCGGTTTTGATCCCGCAACATTGCCAATCGCCACAACGAGCTTGTTCTATGTCGCAGACACAACAAAAGAAGCGTTGCAAGGCATGTATCCTCATATTAATGGCGGTTTCCTTGCCATTCGTGGGGGAGGCTATCCAAAACAGCAATTTGCTCAAGCTCCTGATACACGTGATGCCTTAATGGTTGGCAGCAAGGAGCAAATCATTGAAAAGCTTCTGTATCAATATGAACTGTATGGCATGCAGCGCTTCATGGCACAAATTGATTTTGGCGGAGTGCCATTCGATAAGATCATGAAAAACATTGAAATCATTGGAACGGATATCATACCGGCGATTAAAAAATATACTGCCAAATAACGAGGGGGATTCAAATGAAAATTGTTGTTTTGGCCGGCTCTATTGTAGGCTCAAAAACAAGGACGGCTGCAGTAACTACAGTTGAGATGCTTCAAAATAAATACCCGCAGCATGAAGTTACCTTACTTGATTTAGCCGACTATACAGTCGAATTCAGTGACGGTCGCAATTACTTTGAATACGACGGAGATACCAAATTGGTTGCCGAGACAGTTATGGGGGCTGACGCCATTATACTTGGTACACCTACATTCCAAGCATCCATCCCCGCCACTCTAAAGAATATTTTTGACCTGCTGCCTGTCAATGCCTTCCGGGACAAAGTCGTAAGCATGATCGTCACAGCAGGCACTTCCAAGCATTACTTGATGGTCGAGCAACAATTAAAACCGATTTTAGCCTATATGAAGGCGCACATCGTACCCACGTATGTCTTTATTGAAGAAAAAGACTTTTTACGCAAAGAAATTGTCAATGACGATGTCCTGTTTCGTTTAGAACGTCTAGTGGAGGATACCGTATGGACGGTGGAAGCGTTCGAGGGTATCCGCATGAAACAAGATGAAGAATATGATTTCTAAGCATTAAGGGAATTGATCGGGATGTTCTTCTGGTCAATTCCCTTTCTTGTGGACCCGCATTTTAAATTGAGTTTACCTGTCTCTAGAATTACGATAGCCGATGCTTTGAATCGGATGGAGTCTCCATTTCTTCATGTATACTCACAATCATTCACCCGCATCGCCAGCTAGAAAATTACTCCTTACTTGATTGTAACTCATCTCCTATCCTCTGCCTGCAAATTTTGGAACTTTCATGCCAACTAGCCGTACTATTACTACAACGATTATTTGGACCACACATTAGCTCTTTTGGTCAGTCATTTTATTTTTCATTACAAAGTAGAGTTCCTAAAATAGAAGTATATAAATTTCCTTTTGATGTAAGTAATGAAGAGATGATAGTTGGATAATTGCCTTGATCTGTAATAAAGGCATTGAAAAAGCAGCCATCAACTTGGTGCAGATGGAGTTTGTGTTGGCAAGTTCGTAATGAGTTATGAGATCTGGATTGCTGAAATCCCTACTGAAAAGGAGTGAATTTCCTGTGACAAAATTAGATGCAAACTCTCAATACATTCGGTCCGTCCGCTTGCGGCAGGAACAACTGCCCCACGGCACATTTCCCTTTACCCTGCCCTTTGTACGTAACTTAAATGAACTGCAGCTTCACCCGAACATTACGTATATTATCGGGGAGAATGGAATGGGAAAATCCACTTTGCTGGAAGGGATCGCGGTTGCGTATGGCTTTAATCCAGAGGGCGGTACGTTGAATTTTAATTTCTCCAGTTTTGATTCGCATTCGCCATTAGATCAATACTTGCAACTAGTAAGAGGAGTTGAGAGGCCGGCAGATCATTTCTTCTTCCGTGCCGAAAGTTTTTACAACGTGGCCACTAATATTGAGGAATTGGATCGACAGTTAACCTCTGCTCCTCCAATTATCAATTCGTACGGAGGCGTGTCACTGCACGAGCAATCGCATGGAGAATCCTTTTTTGCCGTTTTTAGAGAACGGTTCGGTGGAAATGGCTTGTATATTCTGGATGAACCGGAAGCCGCATTGTCTCCCCTGCGGCAAATTTCTTTACTCGCACGCATGAATGAACTCGTTTTAGAAGGGTCCCAGTTCATCATATCCACTCACTCCCCGATCGTCATGGCGCATCCGCTCTCCAAAATACTACAAATTACAGAAGACGGGATGCACGAAACGACGTTGGAGGAAACTGAACACTATTCAATCATGAAACAGTTTTTTGACGACAAAGATCGTTTGCTTCATCATCTTTTTCAATAGGAATCAACTCGTTATAGAACACCGGACAACCTTCTATTCAAGGTTGTCCTTTTTTTGGTTGTCAGCCCCGGAGTGGCGTTTTTTTATTGGAATGAAGTGTAGGACAAGTTCATTTGGACCGGAAAAATTGGCGAGTCGGTGGTAACGGGGCGAGAAACGGTGGTAATCGTGTGAGAGACGGTGGTAATGGGGCGCAGGGCGGTGGTAAAGTAGCGAGAGTCGGTGGTAACGCCTTTCAACTCGGTGGTAAAGCGGGAGGCCGTTTTTTATTGGAATGAAGTGTGGGACAAGTTCATTTGGACCGGAAAAATTGGCGAGTCGGTGGTAATGGGGCGAGAAATGGTGATAATCGTGTGAGAGACGGTGGTAATGGGGCGCAAGTCGGTGGTAAAGTACCGAGAGACGGTGGTAACACCATTCAACTCGGTGGTAAGGCAGTGGGTGCTGTTTTATTATTGTGAACCGGTCGTATTTCCCTGCAAAGCTGCCAAGTCGCTATCACCGGCTAAATCACTTCTATCACCGCCTGAAACAAGTCTATCACCGGCTAAACCGCTTCTATCACCGCCTAAATTGAATTGATCACCACTTGACTACAATTCATGCTTCCCAACGGAGGCACGTCCCCGTCTTCCATCCCAGAGTTAGTGAGAAACCATAGAAAACGCCTGAAAGTCGAAGGTCATCCCCCAAGACGTTGGAACCTTTCACCGCCAGGCTTGTCTTTTCACCGTACCTCCACGCTTACACCGCAATGCTCGGCTTGCTAGCACTTCGTGGAGGTTTCCTTATCCAATTCATCATAGAAATCAGCGGAAACGATGCGTTGCCATTTTAGAGTGAAGACGAGGGAGGATTTGTGCAAGATAAGCATGAGAGCACCGGCTAACAGGCGGTCGTATTTCGATTGGACGGGGAGCTGTAAGGAGTCCAGGAAGCCAGGACCGCAAAGATGGGCGACGAGTTGGAGCAAGAATGGGTTATGGGCATTTTCGAAAAAAGCGGATGCCACAAATAGCAAACAGGCGGGCATGATGGCCAAGCCGCTCCAAAACGCATACTTTTTCATTTTACATGCACACAAGCGCAGCAACGGATCAGGTGAAGCGAGTGGCCGCCACATGCCGAATGATAGTAAGAAGAGAAGAAGCAGATAGCTCTTTTGAAGAACGGGATATGCCACAAGGATGGATAGAATGCTGGGAATATGGTACAGAAGAAAAAGGATGGAGAAGGTGTAGAGGAATTCTAATGAAGTGAAAGGGATTGAGGGCCACCATGCAGGCCTCGTTTTTATTATGAAATCATGCCACGGTACCGGGATGCTCAGCATCAGCAAAGGCGGCACGAAGAAGAACAGCACGCTCATCTGCGCCATGTGCAAGGTGAAGGAGATATGGTTGAGTGTCGCGAAGGGGCTTCCGAGCATGAGAAACAAAAGAAGGCATCCCAGGGAAAAGGAGATGGGCTGCATGCGCACCACTTCGTTTTTTCCAAATCGATGCAATAGAAAGCTGTATAAAACAGCAAGGCCTGTCAGGATGATCAACCAGTGCCAGCGCCATGTCAGGTTTTCGAGGAGCAGCATGTCGAGCAGGCTCAAAAGCAGAATTCCCCCTTTCCTTTATGACTATCCTATTCTATGACTGTAGCACTTATTTATTTCATGGCCCTAGAGCGATAAAAAAAGACACGCCTCCTAGGGGAGACGTGCCTGCCTTTGATCATACCGTGCTGCTTTCGTGCTTACGCTCAGCCAATTGGCCGCCATTCTTCAAATACAATTCGATGCCTTCTGCCGCCCGGTATGCGAGAGCGCCAATTGTCGCGGTCGGATGGTGGCCGGCGAATTGAGGGAAAGCGGAGCCGCCGACGACGAACAGGTTGTCAACGTCCCACATTTGCAAGTAATTGTTTACAGCGGATGTTGCCGGGTCGGCTCCCATGATCACACCTCCGGCATAGTGCCCGCCGTCATACACATGGTCGAACTCCTGCGGAACCTCATCCTCGTCAATAATGTCCGCGCCCATGGCCTCCATGATTTCCCGGCATTTTTCAATACCGAACTTGGCGATGTTGCGGTCTTGGTCCGTATACCGATTCGTGATTCGCAGCAACGGATCGCCGTATTCATCTTTATACGTCGGATCAAGGCTCGTATAATTATGCCACCACGACATAATGGCAGACGTATACCATACGATTAGCGAGCGATTGGTATAGAAAATGGAGTTTTTCTTGAATTCCGGACCCCATGTCGGTGTTCCCTTTGGCACGTGGTTTCCAGCGATGGCGCCTTGTCCATATTGACGCATCTCGATGCCGCCGCCATTGATGAAGTCTAGATTTGTATGATCGAAATTATCACCTGCAAAATCACCGAGTGTGCCGCCTAACGCCCCAGCTCCCGCGTAATAATTGAACTTTTTATTTTTAAAGTACCCTCTTGCCCCTAGGAACGTAATGCCAAACTGGCCATTGAAATTCCGGCCAATGACTCCTTTTCTCGTGTTCGGGTCATAAGGCTGGCCGATGCCTGACAGGAAGAGCAACCGGTTATTCGTAATAGAGAATGCTGCCAGCACGACTACATCCGCAGGCTGTTCAAACTCTTCACCCGTCATTGTATCTACATAGAGGACTCCTGTCGCCTTACCTCCTTTATAGAGAACACGCCGCACATTAGCGGATACCCTTGCCTCATAATTCCCTGTCTTCATAGCTGTCGGTAATACTGTGACAAGCGGGTCTGATTTGGCCCCGAAGTCACATCCATACTGCGTGCAAAATGAACAATACATACAAGCGTTCATCGCCTCGCCGTCCGGATTCGTATAAGATTGCGATAGATTTCCTGCAGGTACTTGATAAGGGTGATAGCCCAGCTTCTTTGCCGCTTCTTTAAACAACTTGATCGGAACAGATTCCTTCATAGGCGGATTTGGATAATCACTCGACCGTTGCGGTCCCAGCGGGTCAGGTTCTCCGGAAATTCCTGCCGTCTTCTCCCACTTATCGTAGTATTTATCCATTTGCTCATACGTGATGCCCCAATCCTGGATCGTCATGCCTTCCGGGATTTTATCCTTGCCGTATCTCTCAATCGTTTTAGTACGAATTTCAAAATCGTACGGCTTCCAACGATACGTGGCACCCGCCCAGTGGACACTTCCGCCGCCAAGATCGGTCCCTGCCATGAATTCATGGCGTGTCCGCACTGGCAATGCAACCTCGTCAAGATAATTCCGTGATGTAATCGTTTCAGACGACAGATTCTGCATCATTTCATAACGATTCGTATAGCGAAGTTCATCTTTCACGCCGATATAGTCTTCACGAACTTGATTCTTACCGCGCTCCAATCCAACCACCTTATAGCCTGCCTTCGACAATTCCGCCGCAATGACCCCGCCTGCCCAGCCAGTTCCCACGACAACTACATCCACTTTTTTCAACTTTGTTACCATATCGAATACCTCCCCTTAATGTCCTTGGTAATTCCGTAAGCTTTGCTGGTCCAACACGATGAACTCTTCTGCATCGACCTGAGCGGCATAACTTGCCCGAGGCCCTGGATATTCCTTCATCTTCCATCCCATCATGTCTTTGTTCCCGCCGTATACCGGATCGCAATAAGCGCCCTCCAACGTGCAGGAACGGAGCAGGTTAAAGAAATTCTGAGAGCCCACGCCGGATAGCTCGTATGCCCCGGCTTCAAACTTCTTCAGCACGTCATCCTGCTGATCCGGATTCGCCTCCACGAATCGGGTTCCAAACTCTTCCTGGGAGACTCGGTCCATTTCCCGGAGTCCGAGAATGAAAATTTCTGACCTCGTCATTTTTGTCTGATACCGCGGAGAAGGCACCGGTACTTGCGTATCCGCATTCGGCCCCTGGCTATCCTGGTCTTTATTTTGATTATGATTGCCTGTATGTTTCATATTCAGGACAAACGGACCTTTCATATATTCCTTCGCATTGCTGCCCCAGTCCGTATTCAACTGCTTGTCAATAAAGTACGGAACCCCCAGCTCAATGGCCCCTGGTCCCAGCTCATCTTTCGGCAAGATACGCTCGGTGGCCGCCGAAAGGATATCGAAGTCCTCGACACGGCTAAAAAACACCCGGGCTTCCTGAAGGCCGCCACTGCTATCCATGGCGGGCGCCACTTCCGGCTTCTGCTGCAGCTGATTCGTCAACAATCCACCGATCAGGCCGCCCCCGACAAGCCCCCCTGCCACCAGCCCTGTATTCTTAATAAATGTACGCCGGCTCATCCCTTTATTGCCGTTTGTCTCTGTTGGTTTATCTGACACTGCATGACTCCTCCTTATTTGACTGCATACTTTCTATCCATGCTTGCCAAAACCATCCAATCGTATTCATATAGTTGAAGGAGTAAGAGAAAAGAAGAACCGCCTGCTTGTATGTAATGAAGGTGACGATAAATGTAGGTGTGATGCAGGGAGAAGGATTAATCATATTTGTTCGATAGGGTGCCAGAGATTGGTTCCTAGGGGGGGTTATTTACAGATTTCCTTACAATTAGTTTGCGAGTATTGGTTTCAACGTACTTTTTAGAGTGGGGGTACCCGCTGCTATTTGTAAATAAAAAAAGACCAGGTGCGCGAACACCCAGTCAGTTGTAACTAACACACGTATAAAGTGCGGTTTATTATTACTAAGAGTAACACCTAGTCTACTTGAAAATGCAACAATGGTTGGTTACCTTCGCTACATTGGCTGTCTCAGTATGGAAAGCCGATCTGCCGAACTTATAATCCCTCAAGAGGTGTAACTCATGTCCACATCCATTTCCAAATCTCTTTTGGTGTCGCATTCTTTCCATACATTAATATTCCAATTTTGAAGATTTTCCCTGCTGCTTTCATTGCAAGCCAGATTGATAGCAATAGTACCGCAATGGAGATCAATATTTCCACCCAAGGCCATTGTTCCAGCTGAGCCAGCCGGAATAGCAATACACTTGGTGCCGTAATGGGCACAAAGGTCAGCACTTTGGCGATTAACCCATTCGGATCATTGAGGAGTGGTCCTAAAAAGGCTATTGGGAAAAACGGAATCATCATAATGATTCCTTGAAAATTGCTTGTCGATGTCATATCTTCTACAGTGGCCCCGATGCTGACAAAAATGGCAGCAAAGAGAAGGTAACCTGTTAAAGCAATAAACAACAAAACAAGCATCTCGGGAACAAGTAGATATTCCAGTAGTGGGAAATCCATTTTCCACAAAGCAATCGGAATTAAAAAGAGCAGCCAAACCGTCACTTGCGTAATTCCCAGGACAAAGTAACCGATAATTTTCCCTTGCATGAGTTCAGTTGTCGTAACCGAGGAGAGGACGATTTCTGCAACCTTCTCTTTCTTCTCTTGCGATGCGGACGTGAAAATCATCATGCCTGTCATGACGATTGAAAAGAGGACGATCCCGGCTACCACTCCTGGAATCAAATGCTTCAACCTGTCGGCTTCGCCCACTGCAGCCGCCGTTTCCTCTCCGGAAGAAACAGCTTCCACTTGAATTCCCTTTTCCACAATCGTCAATTGTTGATCGGTCAGTCCCGATTGAATTAACTGTTGTTGACGGAGCGGCTCTACCAGTATGCCTGTTTCGTTTAAGAAACGGTCGTGAATGTCTTTGCTCGTATAAACACGAATCTTTCCGTTCTCCAGCCCTTCTTCTGTTAATGCAATATAGGCTGTATGATCATGTTCCTTAATAAGCTTTGGAAATTCAGACTCGTTTGCCTCCGTCCTCTGAACATCCCAGTTCGCTTCGTTTTCAGTTGCTACTTGTACGACTTGTTCATAAACACCGATTTCATCCAGCACATGTACAGTAATCTTCTCATTCGACTCTTTATTAAAAAAGGAAGGGACGAATGCAAAAAGCATAAAAATAATCGGTGTGCTAATTAATGAAATCAAGAAGGATTTGTTTTTTAAATTCCGCCTGATTTCCCAGCGGGCCACTTTCCAACTATTACGCATGTACTTCCTCTCCCTTCCCTATTAATAGTTGCGAGTGGTTGTCTGTCGCGACATCAATGAAAATCTCATGCAATGAAATCCGATCGATCGACAGCTCTTGAATATTCAGGTGATCGGGAAGCGAGCGCAGCCATGCAGCCGGTTTGATATCTTGTTCGAGATATAAAATCGTAGCCTCGTCTCGGGTTTCGACTCGTTGCACCTGTGGGATTGATTCCAAAACATGCAGGTCATTTGTTCCTTTGATTGTGCATTTAAAATTAGCATACTGATTTTTCACATCTTCCAGCGTGCCATAAATGACCTTCTTGCCTCGATTGATCATAAATAAACGGTCACATACTTGTTCCACCATGTTCATCTGGTGGGAAGACAGCAATATGGCTGTACCATTGTTGGCCAAGTTCTGAATTTCCGTCTTAAATACTTCTTGACTGACCGGGTCCAAGCCGGAAAACGGCTCATCCAAAATCAACAATTCGGGTTCATGTATGATGGAGCCGATAAATTGCACTTTTTGGCCCATTCCTTTGGAGAGCTCCTCAACCGAGACATTCCCCTTCCCTTCCAGACCTAGTCTTTTCAAGTAATCAAGCGCCCGTTGCTTCGCCTTCTTTAGCGGATAATCCTTCAGCTCCGCCAAATATAAAATCATATCCATTACTTTTACGTTTTTATAAAGGCCGCGTTCCTCCGGCAAGTATCCGATTTTATGGCGGGGAATATCACCTGGCTGGCAGCCACGAAAATGAACTGTTCCTTCATCTGGATACATGATCCCCATTATATTTCGGATGGTTGTCGACTTTCCGGCTCCATTTGGCCCTAAAACCGCCATGATCTCCCCTTTTTTCACCTCAAAGGAGATATCTTCGATCACCTTTTTATTCTTAAATGATTTACCTAAGTCTTTTACTGTTAATACAGTATCCACTTTGAACCTCTCCCATTCCCTTTATTTATTCATTAACCCCTTCGTAGTCTGCTTAATTTATAGCTATAGCCGATATAAGGCATCCCCGTGAAAATTAATACCAAGGAGGACAGGTAGCTCAATATTCCGCACGCATTCCCCATTCCTTTGGGCACCCAGCTGTAATTACTCAGCATGGCGACCGTTGACAGCAATAGTGTAATCACCAAAGTCGGCAACGCAATGTTCCCCATATATCTCTTTTGCGTTTCGTATTTATCAATCGTGGTCAGTTGATCCGTATGAATTGGAGTCGTTCCTGCCGGCGCACTAAATATATGAATTTCCTTTCCAACTGAGCAAACATGTGTCCAGCCAGACATCTCAAAGAATGAAAAGTACTCCTCATCCGGCCTCTTTTGATAATCCAGCGAGTACTCGATATCTTGCGGTTTTCCACTCCGTAACACGTAGCCAAGGCAATGCATCTTTTCCAGCAGCCACCCCTCACTGGCAAGCTCCCGTAATCGTTCCATATCGCTCTGTTCAGTAAATGCCAAACCGCCGCTAAAAATATATTTAGTTTTTGTCATTTACAATTCACCCGCACTCTTCAAAATTTCCTCAGCATGTCGCACCATATCCCGTCTGCGCTCCACTTCCTGCTTTAGCAGCTCAATCCCTTTTCCCGTCGCCCGATATGTCTTCTTCTTTTTATCCCCCAGTTCTGTAATTTCGATTAAGTCGGCGGACTGCAGCTTCTGAATAGTGGAATACAGAGAAGCCGGTCCAATGGAGAATTGGCCATTTGTCATCTCTTCCACCGCCTGCATGACGACATATCCATGATTCTCTTGCACAAAGCACAAGAGAATGTAATAAGCCGTATCCGTAAGCTCTCCCATCTCTAATGAACGATTTCTAGCCATATTTTCCTCCTACTCACATATATCACTTAATGATATATCAATAAATGAAATATATCATTAAGTGATATATGTGTCAATCTAATAATTACTAACCCTTTTCGGGTAATGCAGACGATGACTACATAGACTACCTACATCGTTTTGAGAAATAATTTTCTAGTATGGAAAGAAAAAGGGGAAGAAAAAAACATTACGTAAATGTTTTTTCTTCCCTTGATTTTATCCGTCCCACTTATTGTCTAACTTTACCCGAGCATTACAAGTTCATTGTGATAAAATGATTTAATTCCACCAATACTTCATTTCTCTACATGTAACATCCCATAGCTTTGCATTTCCTTCAATTGTTATGGTAAGTTCATGTACCCTCTCCAATTGTATTTCAGAAGAAACTTGTTCTTTATTGGAATAGCTTTCTATCTCTTGTCCATCCACAGAAATAACAACCTTACCACCATTGTCGCCAGCATTATCAGGAATCCCATAATTTAGAGAAAGGACAATATCTTGACCATTAAATGAATAGGTAAATGACTCTACATGATCGCCATCGCTCTCATATAAGTTTATTTTCGGCTCAATTTTTTCATGTCCAATTTCAATACTATGAAGATCGTTATCTATTCGTATATTTTCGGTTGTTTTTAGTTCATGTAAAGGTACAACGGCCCCTTCTTTTTTCGTGAAAGATTTGTTCAGCAGCTCCGAAAAACCAATTACTGCTATTGAAAGGATAGCAGCAGACATAATCGTGACACGAATGCTTTTTTTAATACTCGTGAAGCGAAAACCCATTTTGTATGCACCAAACCCTACTGCTGCACCTAATGTATTTACGATTGCATCATTTATATCAAAGCTACCAAGAAAAGTTAGCATTTGCACGCTTTCTACCATCAGAATTGACAAGAAAAACAATGAAATAAACCTGAAAAATTTACAAGGATATAGCAGAGGAATTAATATTCCAATTGGTATAAATCCAGCAAAGTTTCCAAAGTTGAAAAACCAAGGTTGAAAATACTCAAAGTCTGAGATGGTTACAAATCGTAAAGATAATAAATTCGGTATTACATTGTATCGATATTCATCCATGCTAACTGCTGCCCCAGGTCTTCCAAAGCCAAAATACAAAAAGTATAAAATCAAAGCTGTGTAGATGATGAATAGGGTAAGGAGTAGTTTACGTTTCTTTCGTTTCATAACATATCCAATCTTGTTAAGTTATATGTAGCATTCAGTTATTTGATTTCTTAACTGCCTTCAACTGTATTAACATTGAACCCGTGCCGAATCTTCCCGGATCGCATCTTTATGATAACCTTTTGATCACTAAGGGGACAGATCAGAACGGCTGCTTTTCCAGCGAGCGAAGAAGGCTGAGCCGGGCGAATGGCTGTAGTAGCCACAGCATCAGAAACAGGATCGCCCACAGTATAATCATGCCGACAAATAAGATACCGTTGTTGAAGAATATGAACAGGAACAGCGTAAAAAAAGTATTTAGCACAAAAAAACCTGTTAACAGCATCACCTGCGACATCAGCCAGCGCCGGCCGCTACGGACCAGACCTTGCAATTCCTCTGGAGAAGGCGTTGGAACGTATTCCCACTTGCGCCTGCTCTTCTCCGAGATATACCAGCAAAGCCAGATCAAACTGACGGTCAGAAGTAATGTCAGGACGGCGGCGGCCAGCATCATGGTAAGCCGGCTGTCCGTGAATGAAAGAGTCCAGTTACTTAGATAAGAATACAGGACGACCCCCATGGTTCCCGATAACAGGCCGAGCAGCGAATTCTGCTGGCCGCCGGAACTCTCGAAGAACCGCCGCTCTTTGCTATCATAATACAATGTTCGGAAGATGGTTTTATCAAAATGGACTGGGATGTATGTACGTCTCATGAACTCACCTCACTTCTAATCTTACGTAAACTCATCACCAATTCGCCTCTAACTTGAATTCACGTGGCAAACTTCAACATTTTATCGGATAAACGTTAGTCAACATAGTCGATTGGCAAATTCACTACAGTTGAAACATTGTATATTATTACTTATAATGAACGTATACTAAAAAAGACCGGGTGCTCGAACACCCAGTCAGTTGCAGCTGACATCCGCTTGAAGAGCGGTTGGCTAGGAATAAGAATGTTAACAAGAAAAAGTAACCACCTCACACTAGCCAAAGCGGAGGGTGGTTACTTTTTTCTATTGGTGTAGAGAGCAACTAACGCAACGATAGCTGTTGTCATCATTGTGAGGAACATCCCAAATTGTATTAGCATGTTCATTGCTTCGTAAGTCACCATATAAACACGGGCTCGCACGACGCGAGTCATGCAGACGTTGCCGCAGGAAGCGGCGCCTTTAGTCTGCCTTCCTCTTAAATAAAGGGAGTGCCACCGCCCATCCGCTATAAATGTAGCTGCATCTATAATTATATCATTAATATATTCTTTCTAGAAGCTAATCAACACTTCTATTAACCCTCGCCAAACCTCCTCCTCATAGCAATCTCCCACCCAATATGAGATAATATAAGAACAAACGTACCAATTCATAAATCGAGGTGTCCGCCATGAAACCCGTTATCCTAGCCGAAAAGCCTTCCCAAGCGAAAGCGTATGCAGACGCTTTTTCCGTGCGCAAACATGAAGGCTATTTGGAAGTAAACCCATGCCCAGCCTTTCCGGAAGGTGCCTTTATTACATGGGGCGTCGGGCACTTGGTCGAACTAAAAGAGCCGCATGCATACAACCCATCCTGGAAGCGCTGGTCGCTCGGCAGTTTGCCAATCTTGCCGGACCGTTATGAGTTTCAAGTGGCAAAGGGAAAGTTCAAGCAGTTCCAGATCGTAAAGAAGCTCATTCGGGACACGGATACCGTTATTAATGCGTGTGACGTGGATCGGGAAGGCTCGAATATTTTCTATAGCATCTACAACCAGACGGGCGCCCGCAATCAGAGGATCTTGCGTCTCTGGATCAATTCGCTGGAGGTCGATGAAGTCCGTAAAGGGTTTGCGAATCTGCGGGACAACCGCAAGGACTTGATGATGTATGAAGAGGCGAAAGCCCGGCAGATCAGTGACTGGCTTGTCGGGATGAACGGTTCCCGGCTGTATACGTTGCTCTTAAAGGCTAAAGGAGTGCAGGAAGTTTTTCCGATTGGCCGGGTGCAATCGCCGACGGTTTATCTGATTTATCAACGTGAACGGGAGATTGAGACGTTTGTGTCGGAGCCGTTTTTCGAGGTGGAAGCAGAGTTTTGGGCGGAGCATGGCACGTATAAAGGCAAGGCGAAGGTGAAAGAGCCGAAGCGGGAAATTGTACAGGAATTGCTCGCGAAGCATGGCATCCGGCCTGATTCACCTGGCACTATCATGTCTGTCACTCATGCAGATAAACGAACACCGCCACCGCAGCTCCACTCGCTCTCTACCTTGCAAGCGACGGCCAATCGCAGGTGGAAGACGAGCCCGGCGAATGTATTGAAAATCATGCAGGGCTTGTACGAGAAAAAGCTCGTCACCTACCCCCGGACCGATACCCGGCATATTACGCCGAATGAGTTTGCTTATTTGAGGGACCAGGTCGGGGCCTATCAGCAACTAATTAACGAGCCGTTTCAGGTTGCTTCCCTGGCGCCAAACAAGCGTTATGTGGACAGCTCCAAAGTTCAGGAGCACTATGCGATCATCCCGACGAAAAAGGTGCCGACTCAGGCCGTCCTTGGCCGCTTGTCGCCGCTCGAGCGGAATTTATACGAAGAAATTGTGCGGACCACGCTCGCCATGTTCCACCGTGATTACCTCTATACAGAGACGAAAGTGACAACCGATGTGAATGGCCTCCCTTTCTTTACGACCGGGAAGACCGAGCGTGACATCGGCTGGAAGTCTTTATTCAAAAGCTCGAAAGATGACAAGGAGGAACCGGCATTGCCGCCACTCCGCCAAGGGGAACCCGTGTCAAGTAAAATCGGCATCAAAGAAGGCAAGACAATGCCGCCGAAGCCGTACACGGAAGGACAGCTCATTACGATGATGAAAACATGCGGGAAGCTCGTCGAAGATAAGGAAGAAACCGA
Organism: Sporosarcina cyprini; assembly: GCF_022048975.1. Classification (GTDB taxonomy): domain Bacteria; phylum Bacillota; class Bacilli; order Bacillales_A; family Planococcaceae; genus Sporosarcina; species Sporosarcina cyprini. Next base: position 126,965 of record NZ_JAKMHX010000010.1, read on the forward strand.
TATTCTGAAAGAAATTGAGGGGCTCGGGACGGAAGCCACTCGAAGCAGCATTATTGAGACGATAAAAAAGCACGGCTATATTTCCGTGACGAAAAATATTGTTTCCTTGACGGCTAAAGGACGAGTCCTTTGCCAAGCGATAGAAGGCAACTTGCTGGCGAGCCCTTCGATGACCGCAAAATGGGAAGCGTATTTACGAAAAATCGGAAATGGCGAAGGGACGAGCCAACATTTTCTCGAAAATATTGCAAAGTTCATCGCCAAGTTATTAGAGGAAGTGCCAAGGCAATTGGAGGCGAAGCCAATAGATGCAACAGCAGTGCCGCCCCGCCCATCCAAATCCCGCGGCTCCTATCAAACGGTTGAAGTGGCGCCGTGTCCGGCCTGCAAAACCGGCATGATTTTAGCTCGCAAAGGCTTTTATGGCTGCAGCAACTATAAAAATGGCTGCAAGCAAACATTCCCGGGCCTTTATTTAAAGAAAAAGCTGACGCCCGCTCAAGTGAAACTGCTCTGCACCAAAGGAAAGACAAACGTAATCAAAGGATTCACCGCCAACAATGGCAATCAATTCAATGCCAGTCTGTCGCTTGAAAACGGTAAATTGAATTTAGTGTTCCAATAAATAAAACGACGGATCCCCTGCTATAGGTCCCCGTCGTTTTTGTTTTTATTCTATTTCTGCTTCGCTGTCCGGCTCAGTGGCAACAGCCGCCTCAACTGGTTTCTTTGAAAAGAGCGCGTGCAAAATCAACCCTGCAATAAACCCGACGAGTGCTGGCACGAGCCAAGCAAATCCATTTTCACTGAACGGCAATCTGCCGACTGCTTCACTGATGAAAGGAATGTGAATATGATGGGCTGTGATTGTTTCAAACGTACTCACGAAAATGGTGAATAGGATGGCTCCCCGGTAGCCCCCGGCATTCGGGATGAATTTATTGAAGACACCTAAGAACACTAACACGATCGCGACAGGGTACAGCACTGTGAATATCGGCATCGCGTAGTCCACAATTTTACCGACTCCCATGGAGCCAACTGCGATTCCAACTACACTGATAATGAACACCCATACCCGATAACTGATTTTTTCTTTCGATAATTTATGCAAGAAGTCTGCAATCACGGCCATTACGCCGATGGTAGATGTTAAACATGCCAGCGCAACGGCAATGGCTAATGCAATCGAGCCGAAGTTTCCAAGCAAGTGCTGGACAATTTCTGAAACAAGCGCCGTGCTCTCAATATCGGAAGGGAACACCGAGCTGCTGCCCGCACCGATAAACAACAAGCCGCCATAGACAATCAGCAGCCCAATCCCTGCGATAATCGTTCCCGTCAATGCGACTTTACGGACTTGTCTTCCTCGATATCCATAACCGATAATTGCTGCTATAAAGATTGGCGCACATAATATGCCCGTTACGACATCACCTGTTTGGTAGGCGCTAATGAAGGCATCCGAAAAAGGAGCCTTTGAACCCGTGTCAATTGGCGTTCCGATTGGCGAGAAAATGCCTTTTCCGACGATGAATAATAAGATGATCACCAAAAGCGGTGTAAGGATCTTCCCTATTTTATCAATGACGTTCGACTTGTCCATCGCAAAGTAAAAACTGATGGCGAAGAACAGGACAATCGTAACAATTTGAGGTACTTGAGGAAATAAAATGCCCACTCCTAGCTCATGCGTAGTCGCCGCCATTCTAGGAATCGTGACAAACATTCCGATGCCCACCATTAGAGCAAGATTAAATACAGCATAAAACCAAGGACTGATCGGTCTAGTCAGCTCTTCAAATTTCCCGTTTGCGTTTAAGATTGCAATGACCGCAAGTAATGGCAGGACGATGCCCGTAATACAAAATCCGATTAACGCCGGAATCCAATCTGTCCCTGTCATATTACCAATGCTCGGCGGAAATATGAGATTCCCTGCGCCAAAGTAAAGTGCAAACAAAGCAAAGCCTAAAATAATGCTATGTCGAATCGTTTGTCCCATTCTGTTCACCTCTTCGTTGTCTCTCTCCTAGATGGAACCGTTTTCAAATCTTTCAGTAACGACCATTCCATAATTTGTTGTCCATGTAATAAGAATGTTTTCTATTCTTTCACTATACCGAACGTCTCCATAAAAAAAAGAGGGGAAGTTTTTTCCCTCTCTCGTCAAAAAATTTTTACCTTAATTCATATTTCGTTAACTTGTATTTCAATGTCTGCTTGGAAACGCCCAGCCGCCGCGCCGTTTCTGCAATTACGCCATTTGCCTTGCTCAATTCCTCTGCAATAATCGCTCTTTCATACTCATCAACTTTCTCTTTTAGATCCATTATTTTCCAATCTCCAGGTGTATCCAGGCTGATTTCATGCTTCCGAATTTTTCTTGGCAGATCACCTACGGTAATGACACCTGCCTGCATTTGATTAATTGCTGTCTCTACTGCGTTTTTCAGTTCCCTTACGTTGCCCGGCCACGAATATTGATGGAACAATTGGATGACCTCTGGCTCCACTGCCTCAATCGCTACATTCATATGTTGCTGATAAAAACGGATAAACTGCCAGACGAGCAGTTCAATATCCTCTTTCCGTTCTTTCAACTCAGGCAAGTCGATTTGAATGACACCGATCCGGTAATAAAAGTCCTCACGCATTCGCTTCTCTTGTAATAATGTTTCGGGGTCTTCATTGGTTGAAGAAATGAGGTGAACATCCAAACGAATATCCGTTGTTCCACCTAAGCGGCGGATTGTCTTTTCTTCGATTACCTGCAATAGCTTGGCTTGAAGCTGAGGGCTTAATTCATTAATACCGTCAAGGAATAACGTACCGCCATTCGCCTGTTCAACAATACCGATCTGCGTTTCGCCGTCTTGCTCTGTCCCCCATAGCAACTGATCCGCCCGATCTTCAGACAAGGCACGGCAATTCAATGTGATAAACGGCTGGCCAAAACGGTTGCTTCGATTATGGATCGCCTGCGCCACGATTTCCTTCCCCGTTCCTGTCTTTCCATAGATCAGGATAGTGGAATCATGCTGGGCAATGCGCTCTATTTTTTCTTTGATCGCTTTCATTCCCTCATTCTGCGTAATGAGATCGTCTATCGTATAAACTGTATTGTTTTTTCGATATATTTTATGGGTGGAGTAGTGATCCAAGTAGTGCATATGCTCTTTTGAATAAAAATGCTTGGAAAATTCTATGGCGCCGACCACGACACCATTCTCCTCAATCGGATATGTGGAACTGAGCGAATCATAGGTTTGTCCTGTTTTCGTTACGAGTTTCTGGTGGACCCTCGTCATCGCTTCACCCGTATGTAATACCGTCATAATGGTACTGTTCTCATCTGTTAAATTCGTATAGAACGAAGTGACTTTCTTGCCTAAGAAATCCTCCGGGCGATGGCCTAATTTGGACAGCACATTCAAGTCAGCCAAGTCATAGTAAAGCGTCTTCCCTTTATTATCAACGACCAGAACATTATCAAAATCCGATAACCGTTTGAATTTTTCCAAGTCTCTTATCATCTAACCCCACCTTACTCCACGCTGTTTAATCACTGCTTACACATTTCGAAAGAACAGAAGCAGTGCAATGATAATGGCCAGCATAACGACATAAAACAAAATTTTCTTCACCACAAGTAATCCCTCCTTGTCTTGTTTGTTCCACAAGACACGGCAGATTCCCTTTTATTATTTGCTACTTGCTTACGCTGAATTCATTTTATTTTAGCAGTCTTCTTCTAACGGAAAAAGCGGATTGCCTTTGGAATGTTTTATCAAATGGATGAAACTGATATCCTGAAAGAAATTGAGGGGTTCGGGACGGAAGTTACACGAAGCAGCATGATCGAAACGATAAAAAAGCATGGCTATATTTCCATAATGAAGAATATTGTTTCCCTGACGGCTAAAGGACGAGTCCTTTGCCAAGCGATTGAAGGCAACTTGCTGGCGAGTCCTTCGATGACCGTAAAATGGGAAGTGTATTTGCGAAAAATCGGGAAGGCCGATGGGACGAGGACGAGCACGAGCACGAGCCATGCAAATCCATTTTCACTGAACGGTAATCTGCCGACTGCTAAGGGAAAGTGAATACGGTGTGCTGTTTTGGTTTCAAACATACTCACGAAAATGGCAAATAAGATGGCTTCCCGGTAGCCCCCGGCATTGGGAATGAATTTATCGAAGACATTGTTATACCCTTACTCTCTGATATCCTTCATTCTTTTGCCAGGGTTCAAAATATCATCTTTTTTTCATTAAATATATTTTTAAATAATATATTTATTTAATTAATTCTATAAAGTAATGTTAACAACATAGATAAATCTATTCGTATATCCATTCTATTGTATTTGATCAAAACATAAAAAAATAAGTACAACTCTTCGCATTAAAAAGTGCTAAATAATTGTCGGCACACAAATTTTTTTAGCTTACTTTAATATGATATAGTAGTGATATAGTTGATATAGTTGTACAACGAAATATTGATACTCCCCTTTGATAACCCTTTCAAATTTTGTCACTTATCCACTTGTGAATATACGGAAATTCCCCAGAGGAAGAAAGCATCAAGACGTTCTATTAAAATAAACAATCTTTTGGTTTGTATATAATGTAAATTAAAAGCCTTTAAAATAAAAGGCTTTTAATTTACATACAATAAGAACTTGCGTTCCCAAAAGTATTGCTACATATAAAAAGGAGGGTATTGATATGCTTGAAGATATCGAAGTATTGGAAATGCTGCAGCCTAAGATTCAAAGTGTCTTGTCAAAAACTAGCTTCCAGGAAAGAAATGATCTCGAACAAGAACTAAAATTGAAAGTACTATCCAAATTACCGGATATCAACAAAGTAAATATCCCCAATTTTTTCGAGCTTCTAGATAAAGAGATTATCCCAAAGTAAATCAAAACAGAGAGCTATTCACAACCGAATAGCTCGTTTTTGTGGATTTTTATATTACTGGTTGTAGTCTTCTTTATTTTTATCCCTTTACATTAAAACGAAGCCAATGTCAGTTCCTTCATAGCAACAACAGAACTAGTGAAACTAATACGTACATTAGAGGAGGATGTAAAATGAGTGACGTTGATTTATTTCAAATGATAGGGAATTTCGGTTTTCCGATTGTGATGACGATTTACTTATTACACCGGTTCGAAAAAAAAATAGAAAGATTAGAACAAGTGGTACAAGAATTAGCTAAAATCATATCCTTCAACAGAAAATGACTACCTGACGAATGGAAAAGAGCACTGAACCTACACAAATGTTTGGTCCTTGCTCCTTGTTCTCCTCCATAATTCCAAAAGACATATCCATCTTCCGTTTCATAATTCTTCATTCGATTTTAGGATAAACAATCAATTAATTCCTCTTTCAGAATCGGATCTCCAAGATCGTGGTTCAATTGCCCAGACAGAAGATTAGTCGTTACCTCTATACTTCGTTTTTTATATGTTAATGACTTAGAAAAGAGGAAACTCTCTTCCTTGTTTATGAAGCGGTACGTATCCGAGTTCGTCAACTATTAATTAGATCCAAGCTTCCCATTTGCTTGTACAGTTTACCGAGCAGTCAGTGCCTGCTTGTTCAAAATGGCCAAAGAGCGGCAGGCAACAGATAGTGATTCGTATGTAATTGACTACCGATTCGCCATTACCGCCGCACGGGTGGCAGAATTCATAACGAAAACCATAATGAACTGCAAAACGCTCAACCTTTGACAGCACCCTTTTTTTCATTCGGAGGAACTATCTTTCACCACGATTATCGAAACGGGGTCTGTGTAGCCCTCCTCTAGAGAACAGGACATATCCGCTAGCCTATTAAGAACGCAATCACGGCATGGGGAATGGAATACTTGAAATAGAAAAGCGCTGCTGTAGAGGAAAGAGAGCACTAGATAATGCCCAATGTCCTCTTCTCCTTTCTATAAGAATATAGCTTCCACCATATCCAATTATCGTTTGGCCCCCTGAGATCTCATAGCTCTTAATTAAACAGACTACGGGTTAATTTCGTAGTCTGTTTGATCGTTACTTTAGATTTGTTATTGAACTCAGTCCGGGTAAAGTTTAGCAAATACAGCATTACGAATAGCATGCATTCTGCTATAAACATTTTTACCTGGACATAATGTTGCAGATATATCCTTGTGACCAACAATTTTAGATGGTTCTATGTTGAAATCGTAGCAAAGCCATGCTAATAAATTTACTAATCTAGATTCTTGGATTGCAGTAAAAGACCGATCTTCGTAGTTACCATGAACAGAAACACCAATAGAATAACTATTAGCATTACCTGCATGATAACCCACTTTATTACTAGGATTGCCTTCAAGGATAGTACCGTTTTTCCCAATAGTAAAATGATAAGCCAAGTCACAGTAATTAATGCTTTTAAAATAATCTTGCAACCATTTCTGATGCTGATTTTCTGTCCGGTTAGAAACACTGGTATTATTAGAAGCACAGTGATGAACTACGATTTGAGTAACAGAACTCTTTGCTAAATTAGGAAGAGTACAACTAGGTGCTGTTGCCCCCCATTGGCTTCTAGTAGTCATAGAAGGTTTTGGTTGATAAGTTTTAGCCATGGGTTTTCCCTTCTTTCATATTATTTCAAGTATATCGCTGGCTGATACACTTGTTATTACTTAAAGGGGAGTTACGAGTAAAATTACAACCTATGTTAAAATTTTTTATGCCTCTTCTTTGAGATTTTCAAGGAGGGACTTTTTCTTTTCCTTTTTTCCAAAAAAAAATACCCAGAAAGAACACGCAGAACGTGCCCAAATCCAGGTTTTCCTGTTATGTTAAAGTGAAATTTTTCACATTATTAAAGTTAGATGCTTACTCAGTGAGATTATCAAGGTTTTTGTCTTCAGGGGTTCCTGAGTGATTAATTTCTTTGCTTAACAATTGATTCGTTGTAGAGCAGGCCTCGATTACTTTACTCCTCACCTTTTTATATTCCAAGTTGTGGCTTAGTATCTTCGTTACATCTATAACATTGATCAACTCATGTATTTCCAATTCAAGTTTATTTATCTTTTTTTCAAATCGTTGTAACAAATATAGTGTAATTAGAATAGGAAAAGCTCCATTACCTATCATTTGAATAATCGTAATTTCATCTAACATCCAATTCACCTCGAATTCTGCGCAATGCAGTTTTTTTTGTTTTACTAATCGATTGTTGGGAGACTAATAATAATTTCGATATCTCCGTGTCCTTCAAATCCTTAATATAGGCTAAATACAATATTTGTTTCTGCCTTTCCGTTAAAATTTTGACAGCGTTAAGCAGTCTAGAGTCGTTTATATAATCTTCAATATTGTTACTCTCCAGAGAATATTTGTTGATACTATCATCTTTTATTTGTTCAATTAAACTCGAATTTCCGTCACTGATTGGCTTGTCCAGAATTAAAAGAGTATTCTCCGAGAATTTTCGAATCTTTTTATCATAATTGATTGCTTCATAATAAATCGTTTTGGAAAAATATGATACTAACCTGGCCTTATAACAATAAATATAGAATCTTTTATTGATTTTTTCTTCTAACTCTATTGAATTGCTCAAGAGATACTCATTGTACAATTGTCGATTACTATCAATGCTTAAAAATCCAATTATTAAAGGGTTTTTTATACTACGGCCATTAATTAACATGAATACACCCCCATTAATAGAGTCAGCGTTCTTAATTATAACTATTAAAGGTGGAAAAAAAGGACTAAATACAACCCTTTTAAAATAAAACCCAAAAGACCTATTACTTTTTAGATTAAAGTTATCAATTAAAAAGACAAACAGGAAGTATTCCACTCCACCACTTTCAACAGATCCATCCGCTTGTTTAACGTTTTCCGTCCTCTCACTGGTTCAACTTATTCATTAGACGGAAGGAAACATTTTTTGTTTCAACCTTCTGAAAAGTGTTCTTATTATATAAAAGTAACCATATGTAGTTCAGTGAATCGTTCACGGGGAAGGTTAAGGAAGATAACTTATGCCTAGCCTGCTAGTAGCCATTTAGTTTTCGGTCGTAGATTAAAACAAGGTTATGATAAAAGGGAAAACTTATCCATAACGGAAACACTAAAATGGAGAAGTTCTCTTGCCCGTTTGCAGACTGCTCGGATATAGGTTCCCGTGGGGTAGAGTTAGGCAGAGGACTTCATTCGGTTAGTCTTCTTCTAACGGAAAAAGCAGATTGCTTTTGGAATGTTTTATCAATTGGAAAAGGCACCCCTGTTGTCCTTCCAACAGAGATGCCTTTCATATTAACCTTTACATTTTCTTTGGCCAGAAACTCCACTTACCTAATTTGATGAGGATTGCCGGGATGAGCAGAGGCCGGACGATGAACGTATCAATCAGGATCCCCATTGCCATGATGAACCCGAACAGCTTCAATTCATAAATAGGCATCGTCGCTAAGACAAGGAATGTCGCCGCGAGAATCAAACCCGCCGAACTGATGACGCCACCCGTCCGTTCCAGTCCTCTCCGCACCGCTTCATCAAACGGCAATGCTTTCATTTCCTCCCGGATTCGCGCAATCAACATAATCGAATAGTCCACGCCAAGTGCCACGAGGAAAACAAATGCATAGAGCGGCATTCGGTAACTGATGCCGTCCAAATCCAGAAAAACGCCAAACAGGAAGTATGAAAGTCCGAGCGTCGCCGCAAACGATAGAAGAATGCTGCCCATCATATAAATCGGTGCCACAACCGACTTCGTCTGCAAGCCAAGCATGATCGTGATTAAAATCGTCATCAAAATCATGACAACCCATGTATCCCGGTCATTGACATCCCGTAAGTCTGCATTGATTGCGGACTCTCCCGCGATATGAAGCTCAGCGCCAGACAGCCCGGCGTCTTTCAATAAAGAATCTGCCTTCTCCCGAAGCGTAAGCACTGTATCCAACGCTTGCGCATCGTATGGATTCCCTTTGAATGTAACTGAGAATTTTGCAGCATTTCCTTCCGCATTGAGTGGATTGCCTTGCGCCGTCACATTCGCAATGCCGGGAGTTTCTTTAATTTCGTTGACCATGGACTGGAGACCTTCTTGATTCAACTCCTTGTCGGACACGATGAGGAGTGAACCTGGAGCCAAGCTGCCTTCAGAAAACGCGTCACCGAGCCGTTCATAACCGACCCGGGAAGATAGATCTTCCGGGAAGGAAGCGATCAAATCATAGGATTCCTTCATATCCGTCACATTCCAAGCTCCTAAGATAAGGAGAAGGATGATGGGAATCATGAAACGGAGCGGTTTTTCTGTCACAACACGCGCCACTTTGCCCCAGACCGTTTTCTTCTCGATCGTTTCCTCTCCGAACTTCGGAATGACCGGCCAAAATGCTTTTCTGCCAATCAAAGCAAATAACGCAGGCAGCAGTGTCAAACCTGCTATTAACATGGCAGCGGCAGCAATCGCGAAGACCGGTGCAAAATTGCGGTAGGGTTCATAGAGCGCGAAGAAGAGCGTCGCCACTCCTAAAACGATCGTGCTGCCACTGAAGAAAATTGGCTCCCGCACATGGCGCATCGTCTCGCGCATGGCCGCACTAGCATTTTCATGCCGTTTCAACTCTTCCCGATACCGGGAGAAGATGAGCAAGGAGTAATCTGTTATGACCGCAAAAAGCAAAATCGTCATAATGGACAGCGCTTGGCTGTCGACACCGAACCATGCTTCTTTTGTCGCAAATCCGATGATGCGATCCACCACGGCATAGACGATGCCTGCGCCAACGAGCGGAATGAGCGTCAGCAACGGAGAACGGTAGATGACGAGCAGCAATACAAGGATCAAACCGACTGTCGATAATAACAGCACCAGGTCCGCCCGGCTGAATAACTCTACAGCATCTGATGCAATCCCTGCAGGTCCCGTCCAGGATGCTTCGATATTGTCATTCAAATCGGCTTCCGCAGCCGTTTTCACAGCACTGACCAGCTCATTCAGCTGCTTCCCTTCCAATGATTCAGGCAGGGAAAGCGGGATGAAAAACGTTTTCTCATCCTCTGAAACAAACGATTGTCGCTGTTCCTTCTGTAGCATGGAAAGCGGCAGCACTTCAATTTCTTTGAATTGTTCATCACTAGCCAGAGCAGATTCAACTGCTTTCGCAGTCTCTGTTATCTCCTCTTCTGAAAACCCTTGGTCCGTATGGAACACAGCGAATAATGGCAGCCCGCCGTCATTCGGGAAATACTTCTCTACTTCATGAGCGGCGATGATGGATGCCGCATCAGAAGGCAGCCCGCCGTCTTTATTGGCAACGACAAACTCTTTGCCTCCTGGGGCTAAGGCAGACAGCACGCCTGCCAGAAGGATCCAAATCGCAACGGAGATCCACCAGAACCGTTTTCTCGTATTCACTTTTGTCATTTATCGCCATCCTTTTGGACAAACAATGTCACAATGACAAAGAGCGCAAAGCTTAGCAAGAGAATGCTTCCGCCGACGATATAGAAAATAAGAGAGAAGGTTTCATTCACACCGAATGGCTGGATGAATTGGAACCACATACCCGCTGTCAACCCAATCGATCCTAAAATAGCAGACCAGCCGTGGACGGTCACCAGCTTTTTCGCACGCACTTTATAAATCTTATAGAATACGCCCCATGCAAAGACAGACAACCAACCGACTACGAGAATATGAGCGTGAATCGGCCGAAATGCATAGGAACCCGAACCTGCCATGTGGGAACCTAAAAACGCACCGATTACACCAAAAATCGCCGCCACCCGAATCAACCGTAAACTCCATTTTTCTTGCATTCTATTTTCCTCCTATTCCGTTCATGTTATATGGCTATCATAAAACCTCAACATGAACGGAACATGAACAAGACATTACAGTTTCGGAATAGTAATGGTAAATGTCGTTCCTTCGCCTTCGACACTAGCCACTTCAATCGTTCCTTTATGGAGCGTGACGACCTGTTGGACGATGGAGAGCCCGAGTCCGGTCCCTTCGATATTCCGTGTGCGAGAATCATCGACCCGGTAAAATCGTTCATACAGCTTATCCAAATGAGACGCAGGAATGCCGATGCCTGTATCACGCACCGTGATAATGGCACAGTCTTCCCCATTCACTGCCGCCACTTCAATTTCCCCGCCTTCCTCTGTGTACTTCACCGCGTTAGAGAGCAGGTTTTCCCATACTTTTTCGAGGAATGCAGGATCCCCTTCGACTTCGATCTCTTCTATATCCATGGACAAGGACAGCACTTTATCCTCCAGTGCCCATCGATATTTCCGGACAATGTCTTTTAATTGCTCATCCAGCCGGAACCGTTTGTAGCGCAACGGGGATTCTAATTGGTCCAGTGACGTAAGGAGGAGCAACTGCTTCGTAAGCGTTGACAGCCGATCCGTCTCGGAATTGATGATGCTGACGTAGTTCGTGCGTTCTTCTTCCCGGACAGCCGGGTCCAACAGCAACGTCGCATACCCTTTAATGTTTAAGAGCGGCGACTGAAAATCATGCGAAACGTCACTAATGAATTGTTTCCGCATCCGATCACTCTGCTGGAGCCGATCGACCATCTTTTGAAAACTGCTCGCCAGCTGGCCGATTTCATCCCGCCGCTGAATGTCAATGGGCTCATCAAATCGCTCTTGCGCCACCTTTTTCGTCGCTGCTGTCAGCATGGTAATCGGTTCGATCAGCTTCTTCGCAACAATCAGCATCGACAGCAAACTGAAAATCGCCATGACAATGACCATGCCGCCCAGCAAATAATGCACTTCCGTGAACAGGAACTTGATATCCGGCCGCATGAACAATGCATAATTCTTTCCGCCATGCGTGAACGGTACGCCGACCGTGTTCGCCAGCTGATCGGAAAAGAAACCCGTCATAAACGTCTCCGTCTTCAAGTCGCGCATCCCGTGATAGGAATCGCCTGCAAGCACGTCATCTAGTGTAGCTGCCGGAAGGTCCATTTTCCTGAAAGGCGCCCCGTACAGTACCGCCTCTCGATCCTCATTCACCACATACAGCTTGTACCCGATCCCCGCCTGCGTCTGCAAATACAAATCGAGGTCGAGTGCCTCGTCGTTTTCAATGAATGACGCAATCTGCTCAGCAATGTTCATATTCTTCGCGTCATTTTTCCCTTTGAGCTGCTGGTGGTAATATGTATTGACAACGAGAAAGGCGACCAGTGCGCTCGTCATCATTATGCCAACCGTGAAAGACAGAAACCTTCCGTATAACGACTTCATACGTCATCTGTCTCCAGCTTATAGCCAACGCCGCGCATAGTCGTAATTCGGACAGGATCTCCGAGGCTGGCCAGCTTGTCGCGCAGCCGTTTCACATGGACATTGAGCGTCTGCTCGTCCCCTGCGTAATCGTATCCCCAGACGCGCTCGATCAGGAAGTCGCGTTCAAACACATGATTCGGTTTGGATGCGAGCACAGACAGCAGCTCGAATTCTTTGAGTGGGAGGAGCAGTACTTTATTGCCAACTGTAACTTCATAGCTTTGTCGATTGATTTGCAATGGGCCGGCTTCGATCTGCACCCCGACCGCTTTATCGTAACGCCGCAGAATGGCATTGATGCGGAACAGCAGCTCCTTCGGCTCGAACGGCTTGACGACATAATCATCAGACCCGGCCAGAAATCCCTTTTCCTTGTCCTCCAATTCCCCTTTTGCAGTGAGCAATAAAACCGGCACATCGGCCTCCCGCAGCTTTTTAGTCAGCGTGAAGCCGTCCATCCCGGGCATCATGACATCGACAACCGCCAGATCCGGCACATTCTTTTCAAGCAAGGCGAGCGCCTCCATGCCATTCAATGCTTTCTGCACGGTATACCTTGCCTGCGTCAAGTGAATCGCCACCAGCTCCAAAATATGCGGATCGTCATCCACAACTAATATATTCATCCAGACCTCTCCTTCCTTTTCAATGCTTTGCGCCATTCCGCATTCAACAGCCCGGAAACCAGGATGATAACCGCCGTCAAATAAAACCAAAGGACAAGCAGAATGACACCCGATATTTGACCATATAATCGATTATACTCCACCTTTTGCACATAACCGTCAAACACGAGCGAGAACAATTGCCAGCCGAGTGCTGAAAACACCGCACCGGGCAGCACTTCCATCAATGTCATTCTCCCCGTAGGCACCACCTTATAAAAGAGAAGGAAAAAGTTAAACAGGAACAGCGTCCCGATTCCCCATTTCAGCAATGGCCATACATAGAGCCAGCCTTGCCAATCCTCCAACGTATCGTAGTAGGACACGACCTCATGCAAGGACCGCTCGATCAAAGGCAGAAATAGCGATAACGAAATGACAGCCATAAACAGCAACGTTACCCCCAGGTCCCGGATAATCGCCTGCAGGATGCCGTATTTCCGGATGTAGCCGTTCGCCAGGTCAAGTGACCGGGCAAGCGACTGGACGGCCACAGAAGACAGCCAGAACGCCACAGCGAGACTGGTATAGAGGACATTGCCTTGCACTTTATAGAGCAGGCCTTTGACATTCTGTTCAATGATGACATACGCCTCTTCTGGCGCGAATGGACGAATGAATGCCAGCAGCCATTGTTCATTCACCGGCAAATAGCTGAGAAGCGAAAAGAGGAAAATGAGGAACGGAAACATCGAAAGCAATAGATAATAGGCCGTTTGGGCGGCCTGGTCGAAAAATCGCTCCTTGAAAAAGCGGACCGCTACGTTTCGGATGATGGTCATCGTCTCCTTTTCTTATGAAAAAGCTTTGAAACAAGTGTACGCATTCATTCCATTGAACATTCACTATCCGCTTCGTACGCATCCAAAACCTAATGTCAGTTTTCGTGACTCCCCGAGCTGCAACACATGCAGATGATTTGGATCCATCTTCAGCCTATCCCACTCCGCATGCATCCGGTCGAGCGCTTCCTTCGGCGTATCATCAGCCAGCATGAAGGCGCCAAAATGGATTGGAATCATGTGGCCCGCTTTCGTATCAAGGAACGCTTGAATCGCTTCCTCGGGATTCACATGCTGTTCCTTCATGAACCACTCGGGCTCATATGCCCCGATTGGCATAAGGCAATAATCAATGGAGAACCGCTCTCCGATCTCCTTGAAACCTCGGAAATACCCGCTGTCTCCCGCATAATAGACAGTCGGCCCATTATCAGGTTCAATTACCCAACCGCCCCAATGGGAACGATTCGTATCAAACAGCGTGCGCTTAGTCCAATGCTGCGCAGGAACAAAGGTAAGCGAGAGTGATTTGAATTCAACACGATCCCACCACTTGAACTCCTGTACGTCGGAAAGACCGCGCCGCTCAAATGCACGCTTCAGCCCCGCAGGCACAAAGTACTTCGGCTTCCCTGGCAGCCGCTTGATCGACTGATAGTGGAGATGGTCATAATGGCTGTGGGACAGCAGCACAATATCGATCTCTGGCAATTCATCAAGACGCAAACCTGGCTCAGTCAGCCGCCGGTACATGCCCAGCCAACTTGCCCACACTGGATCCGTAATCATGTTCACGCCACCAAGTTGGATCAACACCGTGGAATGACCAATGAACGTAATGGCCGGCACATCCCGATTCCCCTTCAGCCAGCTGACCTCTTTAATTTTTGCCTGGGGATGATGATAGGACAAATCTTTTCGTTTCCTCCTGCGCTCCCGCTGCCATTGCAGCAAATCTCGGAACGAACCTGTTACACCCACCTCATCCAAATTGGAATAACGCATCTTGATAAATCCCCCTTTTCCCTATTTTATGAAATTAAGGTTCATCTCTTCAATGAAAAACCCTTTCTGCCGTGACCCTGGCAACTCGAGCATTGAGACCGACTCTACATAATGCCACTGGCTTGGTGATTGGATGGTGTGGGGTTATCTCTGAGCGGGCTCTTAGGGTTCTTGCAGATTTTCTGGCGTTCATCCGTGTTTTCTGGCGTTGGTGCCGGGTTTCTGGCGTTCAAGTCAGTTATCTGGCGTTCGCGCCGGTTATCTGGCGTTCACATCGGGTTTCTGGCGTTCGCGCCGATTATCTGGCGTTCACATCGTTTTTCTGGCGTTCGCACCGGTTATCTGGCGTTCATATCGATTTTCTGGCGTTCGCACCGGTTATTTGGCGTTCACATTGTTTTTCTGGCGTTCGCACCGGTTATTTGGCGTTCACATTGTTTTTCTGGCGTTCGCGCCGGTTATCTGGCGTTCACATCGGGTTTCTGGCGTTCGCGCCGATTATCTGGCGTTCATATCGTTTTTCTGGCGTTCGCACCGGTTATCTGGCGTTCACATTGTTTTTCTGGCGTTCGCGCCGGTTATCTGGCGTTCACATCGATTTTCTGGCGTTCGCACCGGTAATCTGGCGTTCACACCGGTTATCTGGCGTTCATATCGTTTTTCTGGCGTTCGCACCGGTTATCTGGCGTTCACATCGTTTTTCTGGCGTTCGCGCCGGTTATCTGGCGTTCATATCGTTTTTCTGGCGTTCGCGCCGGTTATCTGGCGTTCACATCGTTTTTCTGGCGTTCGCACCGGTTATCTGGCGTTCACATTGATTCCCTGGCATTCAAGCCGGTTATCTAGTGCTCTACTGCAAAATACTTTCCATTAACTTGCCTGCCACATGAATTATCAACTTCATCTCAGCTAATTGTCATAAAAAGGACGTTAAAAATGCATTGACAACTGGTTGAGAATGATTATCATTAATAATGAATAAAAATTAGAAAGAAGGTACCCTATGAAATCAAAAGGACTTGCCTCCATTATCGTAACAGTAGGTATCATTTTGGCGGGCTGTACGGAAAAAGAAGCTAAGCCAAGTTCAAATACAACAGAGACAGCTGTGGTAGATTTAACAGCTGAAACAGACGCATACAAACAATTCGCATTAGAGCAGATGGATCAATTTGTTTTGGAGACGCAGAAATTCGTGACTGCCGTCAAAGATGGAGATTTGGAGAAAGCAAAAGCAATTTATCCGACTGCCCGCATGTACTTTGAAAGGTCTGAACCGATTGCAGAAAGCTTCGGAGATCTCGATCCTCGGATCGACGCTCGCCTCGCCGACTTACAAGAGGAAGGCAAGGGAGAGGAAGACTGGACGGGCTACCATAAGATCGAATATGGCCTATGGGTGGATAACACAACAGCAGGCTACGAAGACATTGCCGATCAATTACTCAAAGATGCGAAAGAACTCCGAGCCCGTGTGGAAACTGTTGAAGTCACACCAGATTTGATGATTACTGGTTCCGTAGACTTACTGAATGAAGTATCAACTTCAAAGATTACAGGTGAGGAAGAAATTTATTCCCACACGGATCTCTATGACTTCAAAGCAAATATTGAAGGAGCAGAAAAGATTTTTACGATCCTTCAAGACAAGATTGGCAAGAAGGATCCAGCTCTTGTCGAAGAATTGACGGAGAAATTTTCCGCTATGAATGAATTGCTTTCTAAATATGAAGATGGCAATGGCGGTTTTATTTCCTATGAACAACTGACTGCGGAAGATACAAAAGCATTATCAGAAGCTGTTAATCATCTCGGTGAACCGCTTAGCAACATGGGCATCATCATGGAGGGATAATACATGAGCGAACCAACAGAAGAAAAGTTCTATGAGAAAAAGATATCCCGCCGCCAAATGCTAAAGTATACCGGCGTAGGAGCTGCAGGCGTCATGATTGGCGCGTCCGGCATCGGCAGCGTTCTCAATGTATTTGGCATGGCAATGCCCGATGATGATGAAACCGCCAAGAATAAAATCAAATTTTATGGCGCCCATCAATCCGGAATTGCGACAGACGTCCCGACGCACATTTATTTTGCCTCTTTGGACGTAGTTGTTAAAACGAAGAAGGAGCTTCAGGACATCTTTAAAACGTGGACATCGCTTTCCGTCCGTCTAATGAATGGGGAACCGGTAGGAGATACCTCGACAAATGGATACGTTCCTGCGAAGGATACAGGGGAAGCCAAAGGATTGGATGCAGCTAACCTGACACTTACTTTCGGGGTCGGCCCTTCCCTTTTCGACCGTCCTGAATTCGGTTTGGCATCCAAGCGACCGAAAGAATTGAAGGATCTTCCTCACTTCCCTAAGGATCAACTGGATCCAGCCATCACAGGCGGGGAAATATGCATCCAGGCGTGTGCCGATGATCCTCAAGTCGCATTCCATGCCGTCCGCAACCTGATTCGCGCGGTATCCGGCAAGGTTTCACTGAAATGGTCGCAAGCTGGCTTTAACTCATTTCCGATGAAAAAGAACAAGAAACAGACACCGCGGAATCTATTCGCCTTTAAAGACGGCACCGCCAATCCAAATACAGGAAGCAAAACCGACATGAACGAAGTCGTATGGATCAATCCGAATGAATCCAAGCCTTGGCTGACAGGGGGTACCTACTTGGTTGCAAGGAAGGTCCAAATGCATTTGGAAACGTGGGACCGTACTGCACTTGGTGAACAGGAAGCGACATTTGGACGCCATCGTGATTCCGGTGCACCGCTCGGCAAACAGCAAGAGTTCGATGAGGTCGACTTGGAAGAAAAGGATGCCTCCGGACGGCCGGTCATGCCGGCGGATTCACATGTTCGCTTGGCGAAAGAAGCAGGCACGCGCATTTTACGCCGCTCCTTTTCCTATTCATCCGGCATCATTGATTCGACAGGCACGTATGACGCGGGTCTGCTTTTCATTTCATTCCAAAAAGACCCTGAGCAATTTATTAAAATCCAGCGGAAATTTGGACGGGCCGATAAATTAAATGAATACATTACACACCGAGGCAGTGCGCTGTTCGCATGCTTCCCTGGTATTCAAAAAGGGAGTTATATTGGTGAAGCACTTTTCAACTAACTATTTACGAATCCCTGTCCTCTTCTTGTTCTGCCTGCTGTTGATCGCTCAAAAGCCTGTATTTGCGGAGCAAACGTCCTTCAGCGATTTATATATCGCCATCGGAGACGCTATCATGAGCACAAAAGCAGGTGAGGACGCAGAAGCGACTGAAGCACTTCAGCAATTTGAAGAAACATGGAAAACGATGACACCGACTGACAAGGAAGCGGCGCAAAGCGTGTCTGAGAAGCTCCAAGCTGCATTGGCAGCGTCGAACGAGGAGCAAAAGCTCGCCGCACTGACTGATTTATCAAAAGCATTGCATGCATTCGAGAAGAAGGAAAACCCGGTCGATGAAGCCGCCGAGCGCGCAGCTTTCAAGAAGGCCATTCAACCGGCCCTTACTGAACTGGAGACAGCCATCTCCACGAATGACAAGCAGACAATTGAAGAAGCCACCAAGAAGTTTCTCGCAGCTTGGACTAAAAATGAAAGACCGGTCCGCGAGCAGGATATTGCCGCGTACGGTAAAATCGAGACTCAAATGTCTTTCATGCGGATTGCACTCGCAGCAGACGAAACGGATTTTGAGCAAATCAGCGGCCAATACGACGCATTAAAAGCCGCCATTGACGATTTTGCCGCAGGTAAACAAGCTTCTAAAACGGCAGGTACCTATACTGTCGCCACACTGATCGGCCAATTGGAGCAAAGTAAAGAAGCCATCCAGCAGAAGCAATATGACGAAGCGGCGGAAATCCTCCGTGAATTTATTGTCACCTGGCCCAATGTCGAAGGTGAAATTCGAACAAAGAACGCCACTTTGTATCAAAAGATTGAAAACGACCTGCCGTTCATTATCAGCGATCTGAGCAATAAACCCGTGAAGGCAGAAGCGGCGACCAAGAAAATTGATACTTTGTATACAGAATTATCATTGCTAACGGAAGATACCTCCTATCATTTCTGGGATTCCGCGCTCATCATGCTGCGCGAAGGCGTCGAAGCCCTCCTAGTGATCATCGGGCTGCTCGCCTTTCTCAAACGCGCCAACCAAGAACAAGGGAAGCGATGGATTTACGGAGGCGCCATTGCGGGCATTCTCGTAAGTATATTAGCTGCAATTATCATGTCGACTTTATTCCAATCCGTGACGATCGGAACGAGCCGCGAGAAAATGGAAAGCTACACCGGCCTGGCCGCTGCCATCCTGATGATTGGCGTAGGCGTCTGGCTGCATAGCAAATCGACCGTCTTATCATGGAATCAATACATTTCCAAGCGACTGAACCACGCCATCTCCAAGCAAAGCGTATGGGCCATGGGAGCCATCAGCTTCCTCTCCATCGCCCGGGAAGGCGCAGAAACCATTGTCTTCTACGCAGGCATCGCTCCTAAAATGCCGACCAGCGAATTCATTGCAGGCATTCTAGTGGCACTGGCCATCCTAGCCATTCTGACCGTCGTATTGCTGCGGATCACCGGACGAATTCCCGTCCATCGCTTCTTCGCCGTAGCAACCGTGCTCATTTACTTGCTGGCCTTTAAAATCATAGGCGTCAGCCTGCACATGCTACAAGTGACAGATGTCTTACCAACTCATATCGTTCCGGGTCTGCCGATCATCAACCTCATCGGCTTCTACCCAACTCAAGAAACATTGATTGGCCAATCAATCCTGTTACTCGTCATCGCAGGAACGATGGTTTACAAGAGGAAACAAGAACTTTCTACAAATTGAGTTTGTCCATAAATTCGAGCTGCAGCCTTATCAGATTTCTGATGAGGCTGCAGCTTTTTTATGTGAATATAGGAGTCTGGAGTTCTGATTTAGGGGCTTTTATTATAGTAACGTCCGATGAGCTGGGATCGTCAGGTTTCGGTAGATAGCTTAGGTAGATATGGTTAGTATGAATTACTTTTGTAGTTCGTTTACTGACTGCACATAGCTGGAGAGCTAATGAGGGAAGGTATTGCCTTGGTTAAGTGATGATTACAGCTTTCGGTTAGAGAGCTATCGTATTAAGAAAAATCAACGTGGCAAGTCTTTCTAAATTGTAGTCAAACGGTGATCCATTTCTTTTAGATGGAGATAGAATGGATTTAAGCGGGGATAGACAATGTAATGTGGACCTCATTGGCCGTAGGGATAATGAAAATCTTCTGAGTGGAGAGACTATGTTGTGCGTGGTAATAAGCCTGAGGTTCTCCAGCCGGTCTGCTATCAGCTTAAGACTGCGGCATCTGCCTGACTATCTTTACTAGAAGAATTGCCATGGCAAACATTTTTGACACGAAAATTACAACTGTCTAAGCTGATGTTAATCCAGTGCCAGATAGCTTTGCTAATCACTGATTTCTATCATAACTCACCAAGTCTCCTTCGCCATACCCATCCTACACAGGGTATGAGGGTATGGGATTTACCGGCGACGTCTTACTCTCATAGGGAAGCGGTGCGACCTTTACTAACCATTTGTTCCTGCTTCTCTTTAACAGTGTTTCTTACAAGATCTCTAAGAACACCTTGCGGTATCTGTGGAATGGCCTTTGCCCAGCGACGTCCTACTCTCATAGGGAAGCGACAAAGCCGCTTTACTAGCCATCGGTCCTGCTTGAATTAAAGAGTATTTTTAACAAGTTCTCTTAAGATACCTTACGGTATCTATCATATGAAAACACAAAAAAACCATCCCCCACAGGGGATGGCCTTTGCCCGGCGACGTCCTACTCTCACAGGGGGAAGCCCCCTACTACCATCGGCGCTGAAGAACTTAACTTCCGTGTTCGGT
>NZ_JAKMHX010000002.1 GCF_022048975.1 Sporosarcina cyprini
TCCGCTCCAATTTTGCCGGGGTGGCGGAACTGGCAGACGCACAGGACTTAAAATCCTGCGGTAGGTGACTACCGTACCGGTTCGATTCCGGTCCTCGGCATCAGGAAACAGTTCTTCATACGCGCCCGTAGCTCAATTGGATAGAGCGTCTGACTACGGATCAGAAGGTTGTGGATTCGACTTCTGCCGGGCGCGCCATCTTATAGACGGGAAGTAGCTCAGCTTGGTAGAGCACTTGGTTTGGGACCAAGGGGTCGCAGGTTCGAATCCTGTCTTCCCGACCACTTCTTGAAAATGGGGCCTTAGCTCAGCTGGGAGAGCGCCTGCCTTGCACGCAGGAGGTCAGCGGTTCGATCCCGCTAGGCTCCACCAGTACATTCAAGTACTACTATTTATATAATCCGGCGGCGTAGCTCAGCTGGCTAGAGCGTACGGTTCATACCCGTAAGGTCGGGGGTTCGATCCCCTCTGCCGCCATCTTAAAGGACCTTTAGCTCAGTTGGTTAGAGCAGACGGCTCATAACCGTCCGGTCGCAGGTTCGAGTCCTGCAAGGTCCACCAGCATTTGTCTGTATTATACGGAGGAATACCCAAGTCTGGCTGAAGGGATCGGTCTTGAAAACCGACAGGGGTGTTAAAGCCCGCGGGGGTTCGAATCCCTCTTCCTCCGCCATTTCCAAATCAACGATTACGAAATGGCGTAAGTAATAAAACGGATTTTGCTAAATAATATTATCGCGGGGTGGAGCAGTGGTAGCTCGTCGGGCTCATAACCCGAAGGTCGCAGGTTCAAATCCTGCCCCCGCAACCAAAAGGTCCCGT
>NZ_JAKMHX010000011.1 GCF_022048975.1 Sporosarcina cyprini
GAAGCCAAGCCCATGGAAAGCGAAGTTGCGCTCACTGCCGATTGGTTTATGCAATTCTATTCATCTCAAAGTGACTTTGTCTACAGTCTGAATCCATCTCATTTTTTTGAGATGGATTTTTTCTTTTATCGCAACTTTGATTTACGCAACGATATGAGCACTTTTGGCGATATACGAGCACACCCACGACTTTTTCGAGCACTCTTCGCGATATTCGCGCACTTCTCAACTGATTCGAGCACTCTTCCCGATATACGAGCACTTCCAAGGCTTATTCGAGCACTCTTCGCAATATACGAGCACTCACACACCCGATTCAGGCACGCCCCATGAAGTACGCACTTCCATGCCTCTCTCGACATGAGCAAGCATGTCACCCTTTAATGAAGCATTTGATTCACACAAAAAAACCTTCGCACATGAAAAGTGCGAAGGTCTATTTGTTATTAGGCAAACACGATGATTGCCAAGATAACAGCTAAAATAATACGGTAAATCGCAAATGGCACGAGTTTGATCTTGGAAATCAGCTTCAAGAAGAAGCGGATGGAAATGAGCGAGAATACAAACGCACTCAGGAATCCGACAATGTAGAAGGAAATATGGTCCATCGACATGTACTCCCAGTTTTTCATGACGGATACTAAGCTCGCCCCCGCCATAATTGGCACTGCCATGATGAATGTAAAATCAGCTGCAGTCCGGTGATTTAATCCGAACAGGACACCACCCGAGATTGTGGCACCGGAGCGTGAAAATCCTGGCCACAATGATAGACATTGAACGAGACCGACTGTGAAGGCCTGGACATACGTAATTTGATCCAACGATTGGACACGCGGCTTTTTCGGTCCGAATTTATCTGCGACAATCATCAGGATAGCTCCCGCCACAAGGGCAAAAATTACGGTCTTAACGCCAAACAAGTAATCATCGATCAAATCCTTGAATGCAAATCCCAACACAACAGCTGGCAGCATTCCGATAATGACGTGCAATAGATTGAAGCTCTTGCTCATTTTCTTACCA
This sequence comes from Sporosarcina cyprini, assembly GCF_022048975.1. GTDB lineage: Bacteria > Bacillota > Bacilli > Bacillales_A > Planococcaceae > Sporosarcina > Sporosarcina cyprini. The sequence goes on from NZ_JAKMHX010000011.1 coordinate 1,030, forward strand.
TTCACATTGTATAGGCCGACCAAGCTGAATAACCGTTTCCAGAACACCACAACGACCGCTAATATCGAACCTAACTGGATGACGATTTTAAATGTAATTGCAGGATATTTCCCAAGAAACTCCTCTGTTTTCAGCCACATATCATCCACGATGATTAAGTGACCTGTCGAAGAAACGGGCGCGAACTCTGTCATGCCCTCCACAAAACCAAGTATTAGTGCTTTTAGCAATTCGAATAAATCCATAAGTAATTAAGCTCTCTTTCTGCGGAAGCGGATATACCAAAGAACAACCGCGATCCCGCCAATTCCTAATAAAATATAAACTACTGTCGAGTAGATGTCCATGTATTCCAGGACAGCCTCCCAGTTTTCACCCAACTTTGCGCCTACTAGGACAAGAATTGTATTCCATGCCAGACTGCCAATCGCAGTCAGCAAAATGAACAGCGGAAAATTCATTCGCGCCATTCCTGCCGGTACCGAAATGAGGCTTCTCACTAACGGAATCAGGCGACATAGCAAAACTGCCCACACTCCGAATTTGCGGAACCAGGCATCGACCCGGTGGATATCTTTGCGGGTAATCCGCAAGATCCCTCCCCATCTGTCGACTAACTTTTCCAGCCGTTCCACGTCAAACAGCATGCCGATACTAAATAGAATCATTGCGCCCACGACCGAACCCGCCGTTGCAGCTAAAATGACGCCTACAACTGTCATGTCGGAATACGTCGTCATAAAACCACCAAACGTCAGGATGACTTCGGAAGGGATGGGAGGAAAGACATTTTCGAATAAAATCAAAAGACAAATACCAAAATACCCGAAGTTGGACATGAATTCCGTAATCCAGTTTTCCATAATACCTCCTGCGCTCTTTTAACTTTACTAAATCAACCAATCGAGCGCAACACTAATAGGACGGACCCTTTTTCGAATGGTTGCCTTCTCCTTTACCACCATACGCAAGTCCACGAACCATTATGTAATGACTTGGCCGAAATGTGGATAACTCTCCGAATTTCAACTTTATCCACGATTTTATGTTAATAAGTCTAACAAAGTGTTAATAATTTCGGAATTTTCATTAACAAAAGAAAAAAGTTGTTCACAGCTTAATAAAATTAAGGGGGACATTGTGCATTGAAAAAGCACCATCCCACCTAAAAATGGATGGTGCCTCACAAATTATCCCTATGTCGGAGTCTAGAATCCGATGGTTCGACGTGCAGAACGGTCATGGCGAATAGTGAACTTCACGGTCTCTTCTTGATCCACCGCTACATTGACAGGCAGCAAAATATTGTTTTGTTTCTTTTCCCACTCATGAGATGATTCATCGACCGTCCAGAGACGTCCGGGCACTTGCTGACGAATCAACGCCTCGATTGGTTCGCCTTTTGTATTGACGATTTTATACTGGTATTCCGTGTATTCATAGCCGCCTTCTTTATATTTGCCACTTTCCTTGCTTTCCACTTTAATATCGCATGCCTCACCCGATTTCAGCCGGACCTTTTTATTCACTTCAGTATGCTTAATCCTGTCTTCTCCAATAAACTCAGCACTTCCATCCACTGGATTCGTCCGGTACATTTTGAAAGTCCCTTCAGGCAATGGAAAGCCGAGACCGTTCTCCTCAGTATTCTCAAATTCAATATAGATGTCCGGGTTGGACGATTGGCTATTCACTTCATAAATCGTTTGCGCCTTTGAACCTGCTGACGAAAGCAGGCGCAACAATTTCTGCTGGCGGTTTTCCAATGTGATGGGTGTCGGGAATGTATACGTATGAAAATCCGAAAAGGAGTCGCTTTGTTTACCCCCGCCTTTTGGGGACAGCTCTTGATTTCCCGTCTTTTGGTTTTCATTCCCCGCCTTGTTCAGCGTACCGGAAATCAAACGTAAATTCGCGTCTTTATAGGCAACACCCGAAACATTTGTCATCGTCAGCCAAGCCGACAAGTCAAACTTGTCTCCATGCAAGGAGATGACATAGTCTGCCTCCCATTTGACGCCGTCCGTCAAGTAAGAAACACACACTTCACTTTCCCGTTTTTCAGCGACCTTCCAGACGAGCGTCGGCTTGGCGTGCAGACCCTCGGGATTTTGCGGAAACCGGATTTCCCCTCGCGGATCCAGCACAATCTCTCCTGTTTCCGCATCTTGCAGAACAAGAGGATTTCCCGGACGGAGCAGCGTATAAAGACGGCCATCCCGATCCAGGCTACCGTATACTTTCACTTCACGGCCGACATATTTTTCGAGCAAGCTTTGTTGATCAAGCAAATCAAAAGAATACTCGAGCTCCGACACATCCATCCCTTCAATAATGATGGAGTCGGCCTCAATACGCCTTGCCACCTCCGTGAAATGAACCGTGTGATCCTCACTGATTTCAGGAACTTGCCGTGTATCTTTGACTAGCGCAAAACCATCATTATAAACAGTTAGCGAGCAAGCAGTAGCATTCGCTGTCGTAATGGGTGTTGGCATTCTATGACCTCCAATTTCCTCACAATTTTTCACTTCATAGTATTAACCCCAACGCCGATTTGAGTCCCACTACCGCTATTCCCTTTTTTCAAAAAACAAAGCGCATTTTTTCCATTTTTGTAGATGGCCTTGTTCATTAACTTTCAATGCCTGAAAATCTTCACTGTTGTTACGGATGACTTGCTAAATAACCGTAATTGAAGCATCTTGATTTAGCCTGCCTACAATAGATGGATAGCTCGCAACGGGTGAAATAAATCCACTTCAAACAAGTGTGCATGACTCCTGTGCTCGTTCATTACCTCATCGCTTCCATCAAACATAAATCACCGTACCCGAGCATAAACCTCCTACACGCGCGCATAACACCACCGCAACCGAGCATAGACCTACCACACCCGAGCATAACATCACTGCAACCGAGCATTAACCTCCCACACCCGCTCATAACATCACTGCAACCGAGCATAAACTACCACACCCGCGCATAACACCACGCAAACGCCCCCCGACCAACCTCTATCCTTCTCCTCTTCCACACAAAAAAAGCCACCCGATTTCGGATGGCCTTCTCTTCTATTACACTTCCACCTGATATTCCTTCAATTGATCACGTAACGCCGCTTTCAAGAACTTACCGACGGAGGTCTTCGGAATTTCGTTTAGGAAAACGACATCGTCTGGAACCCACCATTTTGCGAACTGCCCTTCCATGTAGGAGAGGAGTTCTTTCTTTTTCTCCTCGTCTGCGGTCCGTCCTTCTTTCAGGACGACGCAAGCGAGTGGCCGTTCTTGCCATTTTTCATGCGGCACGGCGATGACGGCCGCTTCGAATACGTCTTCGTGGGTCATCAAGGCATTTTCCAAGTCTACAGAGGAAATCCATTCGCCGCCGCTCTTGATCAAATCTTTCGTCCGGTCCGTCAGCTTCAAGTAGCCAAATTCTGTCATGACGGCGATGTCCCCCGTGTACAGCCAGCCATCTTTAAACGCTTCTTCGGTTCGCTCGTCTTTGTAATATTCGCTCGCGATCCATGGTCCGCGGACTGTCAGCTCGCCCATAGTCTTGCCGTCCCATGGCACTTCCCCGTTTTCGTTGACGACGCGGACTTCGAGCCCCGGCATGATGAGTCCTTGTAAGGCCCGAATATCGATTTTCTCGTCCATCGTGAGGTCTTCCATGCCTGAGGTGTAGACAGACAAACTGACGAGCGGCGATGTTTCGGTCATGCCGTATCCAACAATGAAAGGCACGCCATACCGTTCTTCAAACGCACGGATCAATCCTTTTGGCGACGCCGAACCGCCGCAGACGATTGCCCGCAAAGAGGATAGGTCTCTCGGGTTTTCGTCCTGCTCCTTCAACACCGCTAACCAAATGGTTGGTACGCCGGCTGTGATCGTCACCTTTTCTTGTTCAATCAAATCGAGCAGCAGCTGCGGAGTGAATCCAGGTCCCGGCAACACTTGCGTCGATCCGAAGAAGACAGCGGCGAACGGCATTCCCCATGCATTCACATGGAACATTGGCACGACCGGCATGATGACATCGTTTTCCCTCATACCCATTGCGTCGGCAAGCCCCAGTGCATAGCTATGAAGAACAATGCCACGGTGTGTGTACACGACGCCTTTTGGATTGCCTGTTGTCGCAGAAGTATAGCACATGCCTGCAGGTGTGTTTTCATCGAGATCTTCCGGATAGTCGTATTGATCGGAAGCTTCTTCGAGCAGGGCTTCATAGGAGTGGACATTCTCAAGCGACGTTTCCGGCACGTCCTTGCTGTCCCCCATGATGACGTAGTGCTTGACCGTTTTCAGCAATGGCGCCAGTTTCGCTAGATGTGGAAATAGATTGTCATCGACGAGTAGAATTTCATCCTCGGCATGATTAATGACATAGGCGATATGTTCCGGCGCCAGCCGGATATTCACCATATGCAGGATTGCCCCAGTGCTCGGCACGCCAAAATAGGCTTCGAGGTGTCGATGATGATTCCAGCCGAACGTTCCCACTTTCGTTCCTCTTGTCATCCCTAGTTTTTCAAGTGCATTCGATAATTTCCGCGTCCGTTTTGCGAAATCCCGATACGGAATCCGGTGAATAGTATCCGGTCCTGTGCGTGAAATGATCAGCTTGTCCGGAAAAAACTGCTCCGCCCTTTTAATAAATGACGATAGTAATAATGGTGTTTGCATCATGTGAAACGCTCCCCTTTTCCATTCCATATTTTTTGATGCTTGTACAACCTGATCCTGGCCGGGCACAGTACACCCCACAGTACGTTATGTGCCCAGCGCTCTCTGTATTCATTTCAAGCCGAGATTTTTGGCGATGATCATCTTCATAACTTCATTCGTCCCCGCGTAGATGGAGGCGACCGGGATATCTCGGAATCTGCGCGCAATTTTATATTCTTCCATATAGCCGTATCCGCCGTGCAACTGCATGCATTCTGTCGCAATGTCCCGCGCCGTCTCAGTAATCCAATACTTTGCCATCGATACTTTCGTGACGACATCCTTTCCAGCCATATGATCTTCGATGAGCGATTCAAGGAACGCCTTGCCCAGTTCAATTTTCGTCGCCACCTCGGCGAGTTTAAACTGTGTATTTTGGAAAGAGCCGATCGATCGGCCAAATGCCTGCCGTGACTTTACGTAGTCGAGCGTCATTTCCAACATATCTTCCGAAGCGGTCTGCGCGGCAATCGCCACAATAAGGCGTTCCTGCTGCAATTTTTCCATCAAATACGTAAAGCCTTTCCCTTCTTCTCCAATCAAATTGTCGGCTGGAACCCGGCAGTCCTCAAAGTAAAGCTCTGCCGTGTCCTGCGAGTGCATGCCGACTTTATCCAACTTTCGACCCTTCGAGAAACCGGGTGTCCTTTCCTCAATCATGAGCAAACTTATGCCGCGGTGTTTCGGCTGGGATTGGGGATCGGTTTTCACGACGACAAGAAAAAGGTTGCCGTTAATGCCATTTGTAATAAATGTCTTCTGCCCATTTACTACAAAATGTTCCCCATCCCGGATTGCCGTCGTTCGAATATTCGCAAGGTCGGAGCCCGTTCCCGGCTCAGTCATGGCGACCCCTGTGATATAGTCGCCGCTAATACAGCCGGGAAGCCACTGTTGCTTTTGCTCTTCGGTACCGTATGCTTCTATATAAGGGACTACAATATCATTATGCAGGCCGACACCCGTCAGACCCGCTCCAACCCGCTCCATTTCTTCGCCGATGATGACGCCATAGCTGAAATCAAGACCGAGTCCGCCATAAGCTTCCTCTACTTGCGGACAGAGGAACCCCATTTCGCCGAGCTTCTTCCAAAAGGCGGTCGGTATGAGACGGTTCCTTTCCCAATCCTCGAAATGAGGAACCGCCTCTTTTGCGAGAAATTTACGGAGCGTTTCCCGAAACATCTCGTGTTCATCCGTCTCGAAACGGTATCTTGCCATTCCCATCCCCCTCACTTCGCTTGCATTCGAATTGCACCATCTAACCGAATCACTTCGCCATTCAATAACGGGTTGCTTAAAATGCTTTCAACAAGCATCGCATACTCTTCAGGGCGGCCAAGCCGTTTCGGAAACAGCGTCAGCTCCTCAAGTGATTTGCGCGCAGGTTCCGGCAACCCCGCGAATAGTGGCGTTTCAACGAGACCAGGCGCGATTGTCATGACACGGATGCCACTTGCCGCCAGCTCCCTCGCAATCGGCAATGTCATGGAAACGACGCCCCCTTTGGATGCGCTATAGGCCGCCTGCCCAATTTGCCCCTCAAAAGCTGCGACCGAAGCCGTGTTGATAATGACGCCACGCTCACCGTGCTTATTTGGTTCATTGGACTGCATCGCAGCAGCTGCGACACGCAGCACATTGAACGTGCCGATCAAATTGACCTGAATCACTTTTTCAAAACGGTCCAGCGCCATCGGACCGCCTTTAGAAACGACCTTCCCCGGCGTTGCAATGCCTGCGCAATTTACGGCTGCATTGATCGACCCGAACGCTTTGACTGCTTCCGCAACATTTGCTTCCACCTCATTAGGACTTGCCACATCCGTTTTTCTGAATAAAACCCGGTCATCCCCGAGCTCCTGAACGAGTTTTTGACCCAATTCTTCATTCACATCAAAAATGGCCGCTTTTCCGCCAAACTCCACGATTCGACGAACTGTCGCCTCACCCAGCCCCGAGGCGCCGCCCGTAACAACGGCACAAATCGACTTCATTTCCATTAGTAACTCCCCCTTATCCCAACCGTTCGATAATCGTCGCGTTCGCCATGCCCATCCCTTCACAAATTGCGAGCAGCCCATACCTTCCGCCCGTCCGCTTTAATTCATTCATCATGGAAATGAGCAATTTAGTTCCCGTTGCCCCAAGTGGATGGCCTAACGCAATGGCGCCTCCGTTCGGATTCAATTTTTCCGGATCAGCTCCGGTCTCGATTAACCAGGCAAGCGGAACGGGGGCAAACGCTTCATTTACCTCATACGTATCCATATCATTAATCGTCAATCCGGCTTTCTCCAACACTTTTCGAGTCGCTTCGATTGGACCTGTCAGCATGAGCGTCGGATCCGAGCCGACAACAGATCTCGCCACAATTCGAGCAATCGGTTTCACGCCAAGTTCTTCCGCTTTCTCCTTCGACATGAGCAATACGGCCGAAGCGCCATCGCTCATCTGGCTGGCATTCCCTGCTGTTATAACTCCGCTTTCATCGAATACAGTTTTCAATCCGGCAAGCGATTCCATCGTCGAATCTGGTCGAGGCCCTTCATCTTGTAGAAGGAGAGCCTTCGAACCATCTTCCCGCTCCACTTCCACAGGGACGATCTCAGCAGAAAACTTCCCTTCCATGATGGCGTCCATTGCCTTATGATGGCTCTCTAGTGCATAAGCGTCCAGCACTTCACGGGATAATCCCCATTTTTCCGCAATCCGCTCAGCTGAAAGCCCTTGATTGATAATTTCATGCTTGCTTGTCAGCAACGCACTTGGCTTTGCTTCCCCTATATTTGAAAACATTGGGACCCGCGTCATGCTTTCTACTCCTCCAGCAATGACGATATCCATGTCTCCTGAAGCAATTGCCTGAGATGCGAAATGAACGGCTTGCTGACTCGAACCGCATTGCCTGTCAATCGTCACACCGGGCACATGGATAGGAAAATCCGCAATCAATGCAGCAGTCCTCGCGATGTTTCCCCCTTGTTCGCCAGATTGCGTCACACATCCTAAAATGACATCATCGACAAGCCCTTTGTCGATACCTGCCCGATACACCAATTCATCGAGCACTTTGGCTGCCAGTTCATCCGGACGGTAGTGTGAAAAACCGCCTTTTCTTCGTCCGACAGCTGTGCGCACCCCTTCTACAATGACTACTTCACGCATGCTCATCCCCCATTTCTCTGAATTAAATAACTTTTCATATAGTTTAAGTTTACATGAAAGGGCTTTCTTTTGCCAATCTGACCTAGAACGAATCGGTCTCAAGTCGTAGGCGCAAATCCGTTTCACGCCCGTATGGATCTCTTTCGAATCAGCGTACGATATGAATATAACGAAGGGAGGAACAACAACATGAAGAAATTTGGTCTCGCGTTACTTGGCATTACGGCAGCGATCGTTGTCCTCGCAAATGTAGGATCGCTAATCGGACTTGCCGTTTCGGCCGCCATTGCATTCGCCGGTGTCCATTATTATAGGAAGACAGATTCGACATTCCTGAAGCTGTTTTGGGGATTCGTCCTTGTCATTGGTTTATTGACAGCAATCTCCAATATTCCAGCCTTTATTGCCATCATTGCAATGCTTGCCGTGTACTGGGTATGGCGTCAATGGGATGGTAAGAAAAAAGACGACATTATCACACAGAGCGACGATCCGTTCGTCAACTTCGAACGCCAATGGAACGAAATTACAAAATAAGGAGGAACTACAGATGAACTCATTATGGAACCGATTCAAATACACAGTCCAAGCCGATTTGCACACATTGCTCGACAAAAAGGAAAATAAAAACCCGATTGCGATGTTAAACCAATACATTCGCGAAGCGGAAAAGCAAACCGAGTCCGTCGGTAAATTGTTGGATCGCCAAGCGAAATTAAAAGAAGAGCTGGAAAAAGAACTGGCAGCAGCGGAAGCAATGGCTGAAAAGCGGCGCGGGCAGCTTGAACTTGCTAACGCGACAGGCGAAGAAGACCTAGTTGCCTTTGCCGAGCAAGAAGTAGGCTCCTACGAAAAACGGGCATCCGAGCTATCCGGCAGCGTAACGGAAGCTGCCTATGAATTGATGTCATTGGAACGGAAATTTGAAGAAATGAAACATAAAGTGAAGGATATGAAAGTCCGCCAGCTTCAACTGATGGGCAAGGAAAATGTCACACGCGCTCATCGCCGTATGGACCAGATCATTTCGCCAGAAAACAAAGACATGTCCAATATGGATGAAATGAAAGCGTACATTGATAACCTCGGCGGTAAAATTCAGAAGGACTACGAATCATCGTCCATGGAGCGCAGACTTGAATTACTCGAGAAAAATGCTCCAAAACGCGAGGAAATTGTGTAAACTATAGAAGATGAGGAAGGATGACCCTTAATGGGGTCATCCTGTTCCGATTCAGTGTCTTTCTGCTAGGAATTACGGAGAAATTTCCACGAAATTCGACGCATCTAACGCAGACCGCCGTTTTTCAATTGGCCGTTATCAACCCGTCCTTGCCCATAAGGACCATCCGACAACAAGAAGGGGGCATCACAATTGAGAGCATTCGATACAAATAAGATGACATTTTGGATTGCCGCTTTTGGTCTTCTCGTATTTGTGGAGGCCGCTTTTCTCGGAAACGGAAATATCATCTTCCTCCTTCTTGGAGCCGGATTGCTTTATTTCGGTGTGAAGAAGCGTTCCAAGTGGATCTCTTTCACCGGCATCTTCTTTGTCGTATTGGCACTTCTTAATTTATGGAGTTTACGCCTGCTCATTTTCGCTAGCCTAGCATATATTCTCTATAAGTTATGGAAGGGTGTTCCCGCCGAGACAATTATGCGGCCATTGAAAGAGCTGCAGAACGTCACGCCTAACGGCATTTGGAAGAATAAATTATTTTCAGTGCAAACCTCACCCTTCTCATCATATGAATGGGAAGATGTCCATATCCAAGGTTTCTTTGGCGATATCAATGTGGATGTAACAGACACTGTTCTGCCGAAGAGGACGTCATTCATCGCCATTAGACAAGGACTCGGCCGGGTGAAGGTCGAATTGCCTTATGAAATACCGGTCCGCATCCATTACACGACACTTTTCGGGGAAGCACGAATTTTGGACATTAGCCCGAAACGGATGATTAACGAAACGCTGCATTTCCAGGATGGATATGAAATGGAACGCGTCGATGCAGCTGAACTGATCATTTCCGTCACGACTTGGATTGGTGATATCGAGGTGATACGCAAATGACAGCTTTTATCGGACGCAGTTTGTATCTTATCCTGCTGTTCATTACCATCACGGTCGCCTATTTTTATCTATTCCTCGGCTTGCCTTTAAAGGATGGCTGGCGAATTTTTGTGGAAGCGACCTATTCAGAAGTGCCCCTCGGCATATGGATTTTGGCAAGCTGTATATTGCTCAGCGGCTATCTTTCCTTTTGGATGGGCTCCATCGCCAGAGCCAAAGAGAAGGCAATTGAGAAGCGGTTGCGAACTGTCGTGGACAGCGAAGAAATCGTCAAAGCAAAAAAACGGTTTTCTCCACGGATCGACCGGACGCTCGAGGATATTTCCAACGTCCTGGTAACGCAGCGGAAAAGCTTACAGCGCATCACCGATGAACGGGCAGAAGCGCAAGATAAACTGATTCAAGAGCGGATTGTCCAGGAACGGCAGCGATTGGCGCGCGAGCTTCATGATTCTGTTTCACAGCAACTATTTGCCGCCTCCATGCTACTCTCTGCCATCACGGAGCAAGGAGATTCAGATGACCCGAAGCAAAAGCCGCTCCTTCAAGTCGAACGGATGGTGCAGCAGGCTCAATTGGAAATGCGGGCCCTTCTGCTTCACTTACGCCCCGCGGCATTAAACAATAAATCATTGAAAGAAGGATTAGAAGATTTATTGCTGGAATTAAAAGAGAAAGTCACCTTCGACATCCGTTTTCGCCTAGAGGAAGTTTCCCTTTCAAAAGGGGCGGAGGACCATTTATTCCGCATCGCCCAGGAAACGCTGTCCAATACGCTCCGGCATGCCCAGGCAACAGAAGTGGATGTGCTTTTCGTCCAGCGCGATGGCCTCGTCATCTTCCGGGTGCAGGATAATGGAGTTGGCTTCAAGGAGAACGAAGATGGAAAAGGCGGCTCCTACGGACTGCAAAATGTGAAGGAGCGTGCCATCGAAGTTGGGGGCACGTGTAAAATCGTATCGGTCCCTTCCCAAGGTACGATCGTTGAAGTGAAACTGCCAGCTCGGAAAGGAGAAGAACTGAATGATACGGATTCTATTAGCGGATGACCACGAAATGGTGCGCATCGGCGTTTCTGCGTATTTACAGACGCAACCCGACATGGAAGTCGTCGGAGAAGCGGCAAATGGCCGGGAAGCCGCCGAAAAAGCATTGGAATTGCGTCCGGATATTATATTAATGGACATGGTCATGCCCGAAATGAATGGCGCCGAAGCTACAGCTGCTATCATCAAGCAATGGCCGGAAGCGAAAATAGTCATCGTCACGAGCTTTTTAGATGATGATAAAGTCTACCCTGCTCTGGAGGCCGGCGCCATCAGCTACATATTGAAGACATCCAACGCCAAACGGATCGCCGAAGCCATTCGCGACACGTTAAAAGGCCAGACCGTTCTAGAGCCCGAAGTGACGACAAAAATGATGCAAAAAATGCGCTCCGGAAACGAAAGACGGCTACATGATGAACTGACAGAGCGTGAAATGGAAATCTTGCTTCTTCTCGCGCAAGGCAAAACGAATCAGGACATTGCCGACGAATTGTTCATTGCTTTGAAAACCGTCAAGACCCACGTCAGCAACCTGCTCTCCAAACTGGAAGTGCAAGACCGGACCCAGGCGGTCATTTACGCATTCAAACATGAACTTGTAAAATAAATAACCTGCACTCACGCATCGCTTGGCATGAGTGCAGGTTTTTCGTTTACGGTCGATATGGAGGATTTTCCGGATCTTCCCCGCGATTTGGATCAAAAGGATATTCTTCACCTGGATCCGTCGTATTAAAACCGTCCGGATTGGTTTGATTGAACTGAGTCGGATCGGCAGGATTGATCGGATTCGTCCTATCAGCATCCGCTGGGTCGGATAATGGAAGTTCATCCGATCCGGTGATGCCATGATTCGGTTCAAAATCCTGCGCATTTGGATAGTCATGAGAGCCGTGATTGCGTGCCATGCGACTGCGGCTTTGTTGAGCTGTTTCATCCACCGCTTGTTGTGCACGGTCGACGTTTTGCTTCGCCTGGCTCTTCATCTCACGTTTCTCCTGCTCCCACTTCTTTTTGGAAACATCGGCTTGTTGCAGGCTTGTCTCCATTTTCGATAAATATCGAGAGGCATGTTCTCTTCCACCTAGTCCAAACGCGAGACCGAATGCCAAGGCAACACCGCCCAAAATGAGGATAAACGCTGCATTAATAATGGCTGGCGCTATGCCCAATTGGCTGAGTGCCATGAAGAAGGCGAAAGCCAAAATAGCATACTTTGCCACATAACGTAGAACATGAGGAGCACCTGCCTTCGTCGTCATAATGCTGCCGACGAATTTCTCCGCAAGATTCGCAAGCCAGAAGCCGACCGCCAAAATAACAAGTGCGGCGATGACCATCGGCAAGTAAGCAAAAATGCCAGTCGCCAGCGTCACCATGAATTTCAACTTCAGAATTTGCAATGCTTCAACTACAAACAGGAGAATGACAACGATTTGGACAATCGTTCCGATTATTTGTGAGAGAGACGGAACGGTCGTGCCCGTCGTCCGGACGCCCATTTTACCAAAGAGTGAATTGATGCCGAGGTTGTCCAGTAGTGCGACGACAATGCCTTTGACCCAGCGGGCCAGCATAATTCCGACAAGTACAAGGAACACGGCAACCGCGATTTTCGGAATCATTGTCAAAATATCATTCAACATGGCAATAGCCGGTTGAGAGATTCCTTCCAGATCAAGCACTTCCAGCGCTGAGATCGTCACTGGAATCATAATGAGAATAAACACGATAGTTCCAATTACGCCCGAAACGCTTGTCCCTTTTACATAAGAAGACAGTTTCAGTTTGTGTGCCGCTCTGTCTATACCGACTGATTCAAGCAGCTTCGTCACAAGCGTGCGGACAATTTTAGCTACGACCCAGCCGACTAGGAATATAAGTGTAGCTCCGACCAGCTTCGGAAGGAAGTTCATAATGCTTGTCAGCATGCCTTCAAATGGCCCACTAATTCCGCTTAATCCAAGTGCATGCAGCACAGCCGGGATGAACATGAGCAAGATAAGATAGAAGGCAATATTGGCAGCCGTCTCTACCCATTTGGTCTTATTGACATCTTCCGGTGAACCGCCTGCTTTACTTACATACTTGTTCAAATTCAGCTTTGTCCCTGCAGCCAAGATGACTTTCTTGACGACAAGCGCAAGAACCCATGCCAATAACAGGATCAAACCTGCCTTCAAAATGCTTAAAATCGCACCGCCAATTCCCGAATACATCGTCATGAACGGAGTAGCGATCATGGATGCATTCATAATATTGAAGAACAGAAGGAAGGCGAGCAGCAAAATGATGAAAAAGATGACCTTGCTAATGATCTTTTCCATGTTCCACTTGGAATCCTTGACATCTAGCCTCTCGTTCAGACGGGACTTCTTCATTCGTTTATATACTGCGTTTTCTACCGCTTTCGCAATGAAAAAGCCGACAAGAAGTACAATGAGTCCCATCATTAATTCAGGAAGCCATCTCATCATGCTAGTAAAATAAAAATCCCTGTACATATCATTCAATCGATTGTCCTCCATTCCTTAGAATAATCTACTTGGACTATTCCTATAAATGGAGACGACTAAACCTATTTAACTTAGAAACTGGAAGCTTGTGATAGGGATTTTGTTTTCCTGACTTGTTTTATACAAAAAGAAACCAAATATTGGTTTTCAGTGGAATAAATTTGAGGGTTCTCATATAATATAATTACATGCCTAAAAATATCTTTAAATTCAGTAAACGGATTAAATAATGAACGTTGTGGAAGGAGGGTACGAGGTGAGTAAATATAAAAAACGAACTGTTTACATTTCGATTGTTACACTTGTTTTCTTTTTAACATTATCACTTACAATGAAACACTGGGGATTCTTTTTATGGAGTTTACTGCCTGTCTTTATCGTTATGATGACTGCGTTTACCACTTCCGAGAGGAAAAGTAGTGAGGAATGAAAAATTAAGAAGAGGTAGAAAATGAGCCAATTTAAACGTATACTTTTCGCATCACTTTTAGCCATGCTATTCGTTTCAATCTTGATTAGTGTAACAAACAATCGAATCGTAACTTTTTTAGGCACTTTCTTCATTATTTTATTCTCCGTGCTCATCACAGGCTCGGTGACGAAAAGGAAAAGGGAGAGGGAGAGGAACTGAAAAATGCCCGGCAGCAGAATCTGCGCACCGGACAACCTTAAAAAATTATTATTTTGTGATCCGGCTTAATGCATCGATAATTCCCGTGTGTACCCCTTCATGCCACACGAGAAATTCAACCGTATCTCCGACCGTTTCCATGGACAGCGCGCCAATCGTCATCGGTTTTGCCAATGAAATGTCCATCTTCCCTTCCAGAACAACACGAATTCTGCCAGGCTGTTCTTTCAACGCCTCGAGTAGTTCCTCATGGCTGGGCGTATTCCCGCTCCATTCGCCCGGCCGTGTTCCCGTGCCGAAAAATGCACCCCATTCCGGATGGTGAGCCGTATATTCGGGGCAGACTAAATTGATGAAATACTCCATGGTCGAATAGATATGCCCTGCATTCCAACGAATGGTATTGTTGAATCCTTCCGGCTGCTCGTCCCATGTTGCTGCTTCCGCTCGCTCCAAACGCCCCAACGTATAGTTGCGGGCAAATTCAAATTGTGATAGTGTGCTCATTTCCCCTCATCTCCCTTCCTCTTCATTCTAATCGAATCCACCAAAAAACGGCAATCCTAAATGAGGATGCCGTTCATGCGTTTTGGTCAGCTGGTTTCTTTTTATGTTCATTCCATTTTTCATGGGCTTTATGATTAAATTCTCGATTGTATTCTTCCTGATCTCCATAGGGAAAGCTTTCCCCTGGCTTTAGTACATGGTAATTTGGGTTTCCGCCTTTTTTATTTTCACTGTAAGCGGATGGACTGTTTTTACCGGTTATATCTTCAGCATTTTTTCGGAATTCCTTTGTCCAGTTGGAGTCGGCCGGATCAGATAATGGCAGTTCATCGTAGGTTGTCGGTTTTTTTCCATGGAATAAAATCTTAGGTTCAATATCCTTTTTATTTGGGTACGTACCATCTTTGATTGTCATTACGGATTCCTCCTTTTCCCCTCAAGCAGTAGTTTTCTTCTTTTCCCTCTTTCGACTTCTGATAAACCCTTTTTCTGAAACTTGTTGCTTTTTTTTACGTCTGAATTCATAAAGACATCGAGGTGTTTCATGAAAAAAGGATTTGCCACTTTGTTTCCGTTGTTGAGCATGCTCCTTCTGCTTTGGATCGAGCAAGGTATCGGAGTTACTTATATTTGGAAAACCGTCGCAAAAGTCATGTTGTTTTTACTCATCCCGCTCATCCTATTCAAGGCAACCCGTTTTCCTTTTTTGCGCTTGCGCCAAACCGATCCCACGAGCATTAAGAGAGCAATCTTCGCCGGCTTTGCAGTAATGGGATCGATCATCGGAGCTTTCTTATTGCTTCGCACCCACATCGATCTGAATGCATTAAAAATGGATCTTGCGGATTCGGGCATTACACCGTTAGTCTTCCCTGCCATCGCCCTTTATATCCTCCTCGGAAATTCCCTGCTGGAGGAGTTCTTTTTCCGCGGACTGCTGCCGGATCTATTTGGACAATCCAAACTGCGCCTGCTGCTGCCGCCATTTTTCTTTGCGATCTATCATGTCGCCATCTTTTTACCTTGGTTTACCGCGCCCATCCTGCTACTCGCCATTGGCGGACTTTGGACGGGCGGTTTTATTTTTCAGCTTGCCAATGAAAAATCCGGCACAATCCTGCCCTCATGGATCATACATATGAGTGCGGATTTGGGCATCCTATTGATTGGCGTCTACCTGTTGTATTTTTATTGATCCACCTCAACGCCTAATTCCTTCCGCAGCTTTTCGACGCCTTCTGGATCGCCAATCGCAATGAGCGTGTCGTTATTGCGGAAGACTTCCTCAAAATCAGGATTGCTAATCAGTTTGCCGTTACGCATGATGGCGACGAGGGTGATGCCAAACGTTTTGCGGATATTGACTTGCTCCACGGTTTTTCCGACGAGAGGAGAGTCTTCTTCCAAGACGACTTCCTCCACCATCAGTTCCTTTTTTTCCGATCGAATCAAGTCGTTAATGTAATCCGTACCTTTGGGCTTGATGACCGACATGGCCAGCTCTCGTCCGCCGATTACGGTAGGATTGATAACCCGCGAGGCACCTGCACGTTTCAACACCTCTTCCGAATCCTCACGTTCCGACCGCGCGGCGATTTCAAGATCTTCGTTAAGGCTCTTTGCCGTCAGCGTAATAAAAACATTATCCGCATCGTTAGGAAGAGCTGCAATCAGTGCCCTTGCCTTATCCACTCGCGCCTTAACGAGCATCTCCTTGTCGGTCGGATCACCGATCAACCGTAACGTACCCTGCTCCACGACAGCCAACAGCGCATCCTCATCATCACAAATATATAAAACAGGCACATCCCGCTCCTCTTCCTTCAATTGCCGGTATACTTGCTGGGCGACACGGCCGAAGCCGCACACGATAATATGTCCATCCAACTTGCTGATTTCCTGTTGCATTCTCCGATTCCACACTTTCTTCGATAATTGATTTTCAATTAAAAAGGAAAAGCCGACTCCCAGTGCATAGGTGATAATTCCGACTCCCATCGGAATGAGAAGCAGGGCAAACCAACGGCCTTCCTGCGTGGTCGGATATATATCGCCATAGCCAATCGTCATAATGGAAACAATGGTCATCCAAAAAGCATTGAATGGCGAGATATCCTCAATGTAGACAAAGCCTACCGTTGAAATGGTCAGAAGCATGGCAGTCATTCCAATAATAATGAACAGTCTTCGATAACGAAGTTGTATATCAAGCCAACGTTTCAGCATATGGCGCCTCCTGGACAAAATAAATATTAGATATGTATTCCCTGTAAGCAAGAAACCGCAAACCTTTTAGTTTGAACGCTGAAGTAGGGAGATGAACGTCAATACTTTGAAGCGAACGCCAGATAATCTAAATGAACGCCAGATAATTTAAACGAACGCCAGATAAACAAAATGAACGCCATTAACTCCAGATGAAAGCCAATAAATCCAAGCGAACACCATTAACTTCAGATGAACGACATTAAACCGAAGCGAACGCCATTAACTCCGGATGAACGCCAATAAATCCAAGCGAACGCCATTAACTTCAGATGAACGCCAATAAATCCAAGCGAACGCCATTAACTCCGGATGAACGCCAATAAATCCAAGCGAACACCATTAACTTCAGATGAACGCCAATAAACCGAAACGAAAGCCA
>NZ_JAKMHX010000012.1 GCF_022048975.1 Sporosarcina cyprini
TGAACCTTCAAAACTGAACGCAAAACGTCAACGTATGAACCGGAGGTTCATATTCCGTAATTATCCTTAGAAAGGAGGTGATCCAGCCGCACCTTCCGATACGGCTACCTTGTTACGACTTCACCCCAATCATCTGTCCCACCTTCGGCGGCTGGCTCCCGTAAGGGTTACCCCACCGACTTCGGGTGTTACAAACTCTCGTGGTGTGACGGGCGGTGTGTACAAGACCCGGGAACGTATTCACCGTGGCATGCTGATCCACGATTACTAGCGATTCCGGCTTCATGCAGGCGAGTTGCAGCCTGCAATCCGAACTGGGAACGGTTTTATGGGATTGGCTCCCCCTCGCGGGTTCGCAGCCCTTTGTACCGTCCATTGTAGCACGTGTGTAGCCCAGGTCATAAGGGGCATGATGATTTGACGTCATCCCCACCTTCCTCCGGTTTGTCACCGGCAGTCACCTTAGAGTGCCCAACTGAATGCTGGCAACTAAGATCAAGGGTTGCGCTCGTTGCGGGACTTAACCCAACATCTCACGACACGAGCTGACGACAACCATGCACCACCTGTCACCGCTGTCCCCGAAGGGAAAGACATGTCTCCATGCCGGTCAGCGGGATGTCAAGACCTGGTAAGGTTCTTCGCGTTGCTTCGAATTAAACCACATGCTCCACCGCTTGTGCGGGTCCCCGTCAATTCCTTTGAGTTTCAGCCTTGCGGCCGTACTCCCCAGGCGGAGTGCTTAATGCGTTAGCTGCAGCACTAAGGGGCGGAAACCCCCTAACACTTAGCACTCATCGTTTACGGCGTGGACTACCAGGGTATCTAATCCTGTTTGCTCCCCACGCTTTCGCGCCTCAGCGTCAGTTACAGACCAGAAAGCCGCCTTCGCCACTGGTGTTCCTCCACATCTCTACGCATTTCACCGCTACACGTGGAATTCCGCTTTCCTCTTCTGCACTCAAGTCCTCCAGTTTCCAATGACCCTCCACGGTTGAGCCGTGGGCTTTCACATCAGACTTAAAGGACCGCCTGCGCGCGCTTTACGCCCAATAATTCCGGACAACGCTTGCCACCTACGTATTACCGCGGCTGCTGGCACGTAGTTAGCCGTGGCTTTCTGACGAGGTACCGTCAAGGTACGAGCAGTTACTCTCGTACGTGTTCTTCCCTCGCAACAGAGCTTTACGATCCGAAAACCTTCTTCGCTCACGCGGCGTTGCTCCATCAGACTTTCGTCCATTGTGGAAGATTCCCTACTGCTGCCTCCCGTAGGAGTCTGGGCCGTGTCTCAGTCCCAGTGTGGCCGATCACCCTCTCAGGTCGGCTACGCATCGTCGCCTTGGTAGGCCGTTACCCCACCAACTAGCTAATGCGCCGCGGGCCCATCCTGCAGTGACAGCCGAAACCGTCTTTCAGAGTTCCTCCATGCGGAGGAACTGATTATTCGGTATTAGCCCCGGTTTCCCGGAGTTATCCCCATCTGCAGGGCAGGTTGCCCACGTGTTACTCACCCGTCCGCCGCTAACTTCAGGGAGCAAGCTCCCATCTGTCCGCTCGACTTGCATGTATTAGGCACGCCGCCAGCGTTCGTCCTGAGCCAGGATCAAACTCTCCATAAAAGAGAAATTCGAATAGCTCGAGTTTCTTGCTGGCATCATTTAAGATGTCAATTTCGAATCCGAAGATTCGTGTTTGTCCTCTTCCCGACGAGGTCGAGTTCAGACTTTATTGTTGACGTTTTGCTGTTCAGTTTTCAAGGTTCATTTCGTTGCTAGCTCGTAGCAGCAACTCTTATATCTTACCACTCTGTCGACTTCCTGTCAACAACTTTTTTCGATTTCTTTTTCAACCGTTTTTCGTTGTTTTTGTTTATCGGAAGTGCAACGTTATTTAATATAACAGCTCTCTAACTTGTTTGCAATACCTATTTCAAAAAAACATTTGTTTTTTCATAAGAAGTTATGAAAACCCGCATAACAACGCACTTCACGTGTTATGCGGGCAAGTAATTAATCCTTTGAACGCATTTGCGGGAATAGCAATACATCGCGGATCGACTGGGAGTTGGTCAATAACATGACCAGACGGTCGATACCGATGCCAAGTCCGCCTGTAGGAGGCAAACCATATTCAAGCGCTTCAATGAAGTCTTCGTCCATTTCATGCGCTTCATCGTTGCCTTGTTCCTTTTCCACAAGCTGCGCTTCAAAACGCGCACGCTGATCAATCGGATCGTTTAATTCCGTGAAGGCATTCGCATGCTCTCTCCGTACGATGAACAACTCAAAACGATCTGTGAAGCGCTCGTCTTTCGGATTCTTCTTCGCAAGTGGAGAGATTTCGACTGGATGTCCGTAAATGAAAGTAGGCTGAACCAACTGCTCTTCTACTTTTTGTTCAAAGAACTCATTTAAGACATGTCCCACTTCCATCATCGCTGTTACTTCGACGCCATGTTCTTTGGCAAGTGCATGTGCCTCTTCCTTCGACATCTCTTTCCAGAAATCCACACCTGTATATTCCTTAACCGCATCCGCCATATGGAGTCGCTTCCAACCCGGAGCCAGGTCGATCATGTCCTCGCCATATTGAACCTTTGTCGTGCCAAGCACATCTTGAGCCATATGAGCGATCATGTTCTCCGTCAATTCCATAATATCTTCATAGTCGGCATACGCTTCATACAGTTCCATCATTGTAAATTCAGGATTATGGCGCGTCGAGATTCCTTCATTACGGAATACACGTCCGATTTCATATACCTTCTCAAGGCCGCCGACAATTAGACGTTTTAAATGCAGTTCAATCGCAATACGCATATAAAGTTCCATATCAAGCGTGTTATGGTGCGTTATGAACGGACGCGCACTTGCGCCTCCCGCGATGGAATGCAGCATAGGTGTCTCCACTTCAAGGAAGCCTTGGTTATCCAAGTAACGGCGCATCGATTGAATGATACGGCTTCTTGTAATGAATGTCACTTTGCTTTCCTCGGAAGAAATCAAATCCAAATAGCGTTGGCGATACCGTTGTTCAATATCCTTTAAGCCGTGGAATTTATCAGGCAAAGGACGCAGCGCTTTCGTTAAGACCGTGAATTCATTCGCCTTAATAGAAAGTTCTCCAACCTTTGTTTTGAATACAAGGCCCTTAATACCGACGATGTCTCCAAGGTCTGCATCATCGAACAATTCATATGCCTCTTCGCCTACCGCATCTTGACGCACATAAATTTGAATTTGACCGCCAAGATCTTGAACGTGCGCAAAGCCGGCTTTCCCTTTTCCGCGCTTCGTCATGATCCGTCCAGCAATTTTCACTTCAATTACCTGCTCATCCAGCTCCTCTTTCGAAACGCCTTCATAAGCTTCTTGTATTTCATTGGAAAGATGCGTCCGTTCAAATCGCATGCCGAACGGATCAATGCCCTTCCCTCTCAACTCATCCATCTTTTGGCGTCTCACCAATAGTTGATCGTTCAATTCATCCAAATGGGACATTTCCTTCGTTCACTCCTTTTAACCATTGTTCGTACATTACACTTATGGCATAACCTTATTGTACACAAAGTGCCTATGTAAAAAAAGCCGCCACGTTAGATGACGGCTTTTCTTCATCCTTCATACAAATATACACCGTATATAGAAGAAACTCTTTATTCCGGCTTGCTCCAGAAATCAACAAGCCTCTTGGCTTCCATCCAACGTACCACTCCGCTGTCCAGTACAGCAGGCTCTGCCGCAAAAGGCAATTCGGTCACCGGATGTTCAATGAGCGGTTCCATTTCTAGCAGCGGAATGAGAACAAAGGCTCTTTCACGCATACGAGGATGCGGCACGAGCAGGTTCTCTGATTCAATATTGTCGTTATTATAGAGCAGAATGTCAAGGTCTACCGTCCGCGGACCCCATCTAACCGTTCGGACGCGACCTTGTTCATTCTCAATTTGTTGACATACTGAAAGTAAATCTTGCGCGCTTAGGCT
Organism: Sporosarcina cyprini; assembly: GCF_022048975.1. GTDB lineage: Bacteria > Bacillota > Bacilli > Bacillales_A > Planococcaceae > Sporosarcina > Sporosarcina cyprini. The sequence continues at coordinate 3,989 of NZ_JAKMHX010000012.1, forward strand.
CGTCTCCACCTTCACAACGAGATTCAAAAAGTCACTTTGGTCGGTATATCCAACCGGAATCGTTTCATACACCGATGAAAGGTTAGCCACAGTAATCCCTTTATGGCCATGCAACGAACGGACGGCATCCATCAGTTGATGCAGCCGGTCCCCGATATTGGAGCCAATTGAAATATAAGCGGTGTTCATTCGAAACTCCCCCTGGTGATATCGACAGAAACAGCCGCGTAGTGTCCAGGAATCGGCGGATCCGGTTTCACGAGAACAACCCGGACGCCTGTTACCTTATCCGGAAATGCACGTAATACTTGTGCTGCAATTTCCTCTGCTACTGCTTCTATCAGCTGATACGGACGCCCTTCCACGACTGACTTGGTTAGTTCATATACTTCTGCGTAATTCACCGTTTTATTCAGATCGTCCGTCCGGCCTGCTTCTTGCAAATCAACCGCCAGTGTCACGGTAGCCCGAAAGCGCTGTCCCAGCCGGTTTTCTTCAGGTAGCGCACCGTGGTATCCGTAAAACTCCATTTCGTGCAAATGAATATAATCCATGAGAAGTCCCCCTTACTTAACCTCCATTTTATTCGCCAGAACATCCATCATTTTCGCCATACGCGCCACTTCTTTCACGTCATGCACCCGCATGATATGACAACCATTGTCAATACCGAAGCAGACGGTGGCGCCTGTTCCTTCCATGCGCTCTTCGACAGGTAGGCCGAGTATTGCGCCAATCATTGATTTGCGCGACGTACCGAGCAGGACTGGGTAGCCTAGGTTGGAAATTCTGCGTAGCCCCTGCATCGTCCACACATTTTGCTGCGTGTTTTTCGCAAATCCGATTCCCGGGTCTAACCAGATGTTGCCCTGAGGTACGCCCGCCTTGATTGCAATCTCCACGCTCTCTTCCAAGTCGCGGATGACTTCATCCATGAAAGGGCCTTGATACACCGCCTCTTCTCGGTTGTGCATCAAGATGATCGGAGCGCCGAACTCCGCTGCTACACTTGCTATAGCCGGCTCACACTTGGCTCCCCAAATATCATTGATAATATGAGCTCCCGCTTTCAATGCCTCTTCAGCGACTTTTGCTTTGTAGGTGTCGATGGAGATGACACAATCCAGTTCCCTCGCCAATACCTCAATTACCGGAATCGTCCGATCCAATTCTTCCTCCAAGGAAACCGGCTTATGGCCCGGACGGGTTGATTCCCCGCCTATATCAATGATTTTCGCGCCATCCCGCAGCATCTCTTCCGCATGTCGCAGCGCCGCGTCAATCTGGCCATATTTACCGCCATCTGAAAATGAATCGGGCGTTACATTCAAGATGCCCATTACAACCGTCTCTTTTTTAAAATCAATTTCGGTACGGCCAAACCGGTACACATCATTCGCATATGTCAGTTCCACAGTTGTCACTCCTCAATCGCTTCAATTGCTTCCTGGTAGATCTGGTGCAATCGATTGTAATAAAGCCCCTCATTTCCCGCAAATATAACTGATCCTATATTCCGGATCGGGACAATCTCCTGGATGGCATTTGTAATAAACACTTCCTCGGCGGCTTCCAGCTCACTCTGCCTGAAATAGCCTTCCGTCACTTCCAGCCCCGCTTGGTGTGCATGCCGGATGATAAAAGCCCGGGTCGTCCCCGGCAAAATTCCCGTACCAACTGCCGGCGTAAAGAGCCTTTCATTTTTCACCCAGAAGACATTCGACGTCACACCCTCCGCCACAAAGCCGTCCGGCGTCAAAAAGAGGCCTTCCTGATCTCGCAAGCTTTGGATTTCTAAACGACCGTGGACATTGTTCAAGTAGGCGTGTGATTTATGCCGCACCCCTGATTCCGGTTTGTTTCGGGGCGTAGAAAGCCACTGCGCCTTCTTTTCAGTCCCTCTTTCCGTCTTCAACAGTTCCTTCCGAAATAACAGGACATTCGGCGTGTCGTATGCTGAGGGGGCCAATCCGATTTCATGCACGCCCGCAGAAACATTTAGACGGAAATAACCGTCCTCTCCATTCGCACTCTCCGTCAAAATTCGGATGGCATCCTTGATGTCAGCATCCGTATAGGGGAATGAGATGTTGTAATCATCCAAAGCTGATCGCAAACGCGCCATATGCTCTTTGAATAAAAACACCTTGCCGCCATATGTCCGAAACGTCTCGAAAAAACCGACGCCGTATAAGAAACCGTGATCGAGGGGAGAAATGCGAAGCTCCTCTGCTCGATAAACAGCCCCATTCATCCAGCAAATCATAGCGGCATGCCTTTTTTCACTCGGACAGCTTCCGCCATTTCTTTCGCCTGCCATAGCGCGTTCGCTTTATTCAATGACTCGATATACTCAGCTCTAGGCACGGAATCCGAAACGAGCCCTGCACCAGCTTGGATAAACGCTTCTCCATCTTTTATATACGCCGTACGGATGACAATGTTCAAGTCGAGGTCGCCATTGAATCCAATCCAACCGATGGAACCGGTATATAACCCTCTCCGCGTCGGTTCCAGTTCCTCGATCAGTTCCATCGTCCGGACTTTAGGCGCTCCGGTAATCGACCCGCCCGGAAAGACGCCACGGATGACGTCTGCATTCGTCTGATCCTCTCGCACCACTCCACGCAGATTGGACACTAAGTGCATGACATGCGAATACTTTTCGATGACCATGAACTCATCCGTCTCCACAGTCCCTTCAGCGCAGATCCGGCTGAAGTCATCAAGCTCGACGTCAACGAGCATTTTATGCTCTCTCGTCTCTTTCGTATTCGACAACAGTTCGGCTTCCAGCTCACGATCTTCTGTCTCATCTTTCCCTCTCGGCCGGGTTCCCCCGATCGGCCTCGTGCTTACCACATCTCCGCGCTTTTTCAAAAGCAGTTCAGGTGAACCGGACACAACAGCAAAATCAGGTGAACCGATTGAAGCCATATAAGGAGATGGGTTAATTGCACGCAGCGCCTCGTACATATCCAACGGATCCGCCTGCAGCATTGCAGATTGGCGGACCGAAAGATTCACCTGGTCAACGTCTCCCAATTCGATAAAACGCTGAACTTCTACCACCATCCGCTCAAATTGCGCGGCATCGACAGAAAAACGGATCTCTTCAGGCACCGCAGTCGGAACGGCTTTCACCTGCAAATCGAATTTTCTCGTCTCCAGCCCTTTTGCCGCAGCGTCCAGCCACTTCTCCTTCATCTGCTTCGGACACACATCGCGATCCGGCAATGTTATAAAATAAACCTGTTCGGTCTCCGTATCGAGTACCGCCCACTGATCAAACAAATAAAAATAGACATCCGGTGTCTCTAAATCGTTTATCGCAACAGACGGCAATGTCTCATACCTGCGAACATAATCATAGCTGACGAATCCAATCGCTCCACCTTGAAATTCAGGCAGTTCAGGTACAGAGCCAACTTCAAAAGAGCCGAGAAATGACTCGATCGCTTCCAGCGGGTCTTGTCCTGCCTTACTTTCCGTTGCACCATCCCGCCAAGTCACTTCCAATGAATCACCTTCGGATGCCTGCAAAGTAGCAAGCGGGTTTATCCCAGCAATACACAATTTGCCGGTCCGGCCGCTTTCCAGCAGAACATGCCGTTCCGTTTCACCCGCAAGTGTTTTGTATGCATAAAAAAATGCCTCTCTCGTCATTTTCGCAGTTTCATAATCCAGTTGCCGAATATCCATTCTTGCATTCTCCTTCTATTGCTTTGGTACCCTCATCTTAACGCGAAAAAGTGTAATCACGCCACTATAAAAAAGAGCCGGAAATAATATGTATAAAAAAAGGGAGGGCCACTTGCTCCCTCCGCTGTCCATCTTATTCGCTTTCCTCAAAGTTATATAGAGGAGTACTCAAGTAGCGTTCCCCGTTAGACGGCAGGATGGCTACTACTTTTTTACCTTTCCCAAGCTCTTTGGCTACTTGCAAAGCAGCGAAAATAGCTGCTCCAGAAGAAACGCCTCCCAGTACGCCTTCTTCACGTGCTGCACGGCGGGCCGTGTCATACGCATCATCATTGGAAACTTGGATAATTTGATCATAAATTTCCGTATCCAACACCTTCGGAACGAATCCAGCGCCAATTCCTTGGATTTTATGTGGACCCGGCTTGCCACCTGATAATACCGGGGAGTCTTCCGGTTCAACGGCTACGATTTTCACTTCCGGGAAGCGTTCTTTTAATACGCTGCCTACACCTGTGATTGTACCGCCTGTACCGATACCTGAAATGAATGCATCCACACGATCCATCGCATTCGCAATTTCCGGTCCTGTTGTCAGGCGGTGCACTTCGGGGTTCGCTTCGTTATTGAACTGCTGCGGCATGAACCAGCCGTTTTCCTCTGCGAGCTCTTCCGCTTTTGCGATGGCACCTTTCATTCCTTCGGCTCCCGGCGTCAACACCAAATCAGCGCCGTACGCCCGCAGTAGGTTTCTCCGCTCCAAGCTCATCGTGTCCGGCATGACAAGGACAGAACGATATCCTTTTGCCGCTGCAATCATCGCTAAACCGATCCCCGTATTGCCGCTGGTCGGTTCAATAATCGTGCTGTCTTCCTTCAATTCACCGGATTTTTCCGCTGCTTCAATCATCGCCAGGGCAATCCGATCCTTCACACTGGAGCCCGGATTGAAATATTCTAGTTTCAAATAAATCTCTGCATCTTCAGGACCCGTCATTTTGTTTACACGAACAAGCGGCGTTTGCCCGACCAAGTCCGCAACTGAATTCCCCACTCTTGTCATATTGTATCCTCTCCTAATCCCTACTACTTTCATATGTTTTATAGTATTAATAATACGCTCCATTCGTTCCAATTGTCAACTCGGAGGAAATGCCCCAAAATATGATTCCCTTCTGTCACTCCTTGTCCCTTTCCCCTGACCGTGATAAACCGAAACATAAAAAAGCGACGCACGAGCCCGCCGCTCCTCCGTCGCTTTCGTTCTTATTTCCACAAATTTTTATCACTTTCCGTAAAACCATTCCGCGTCAAATTCCTTCCAGAACGCTTCCGGTGTCACAGATTGAGATAATTGTTCAAGCGCAAGTTCCCTCCGGATATGATCTTCCACTTCACCATAAGAGAAAGAACGGCCTTCGATGACTTCCTTCACTTGAATGACTGCATATGTACCAGATTGCAAACGGATGACATCACTTGTGCCGCCTTCTTTTACTGTAGGAACGGCTTTGACAATTGCTCCATCCACTGTTTCTGAAGAGGCGTTCAAGTAGCCTAAATCCCCGCCCAGACTGGCAGACGCCAAATCTGTGGAACGTTCTTTGGCAAGGGCATTGAAATCAGAGCCCTTTCCCAATTCCTCGACCGTCTTCTTCGCTTCTTCCTCTGTCGGCAAGAAGATGGAGGCCGTCCGATAAGCCGTTTGGATATTATACAAGGATTCGTTTTCCTCATAGTAGGCCTTGACCGTTTTATCCGTGATCACGACATCGTTCGTCAATACTTTTTCCAGGATGAGATTGGAGCGGATTTTCTGCCTCGTCTCCTCAGCATCCAGGCCTGAATGGGTTTGCCCGTCCACTGCTGAAATAAGCGCCAACTCGAGATTGATTTCATCGTCGGTCACTTTAATTCCATATTTTTTTGCCGCTTCTTCCATGACCCGTTCATTCACCAGCTCCAGCAACACATCACGGCCCACTTTCTTCTCCATCGCCCGTAGCCAGTCCGCCCGCGTGATCGGCTTGCCAGCGACCGAAGCGACTTCTTCCGTCGCTTCGATCGGCTGTTTATCGGGAATCAGCCACCCGATGAACCAAAGCAAGTTCGTGAACAGCAAAACGCCGATCAAGATAAGCAAAGGCTTTGTCTTCAGCCGACGCTTAGCCGGATGGGCCGCATCCTGCGCTTCACGCCTGTGACCGTATTTCATCAATAAAACCTTCCAGATCTTCTTTCGTATACACATACTTTTCTAAACAAAAGTGGCATTCCGCCTCCGCTTGGCCATCTTCCTCGATCATGTCGCGGATCTCTTTTTCTCCGAGACCGATGATCGCATTGCCAAAACGCTCTCTGGAACAATTGCAGCTGAAGGTTACCGGCATCCGGTCAATCACTTGGACATTATCACGGCCGAGCACTTCCTCCAATATTTCTTCTGGCGTCAATCCACGATCGATCAATTTCGAGATCGGCTCTACAGTAGAAATACGCTTCTCGAGTTCTGTGATTGTTTCATCTGTTGCACCCGGCATGACTTGGATAACGAATCCACCTGCCGCTTTCACGGTATTATCCGGATTCACAAGGACACCTAACCCCACTGCGGATGGCACTTGTTCAGATACGACAAAATACTGTGTAAAATCTTCCGCAATTTCACCGGAAACGAGTGGCACCTGCCCTGTGAAATAATCGCGAAGCCCCAAATCCTTTACGACAGTGAGCATCCCTTCTGTTCCAACAGCCCGGCGGACATCGAGCTTGCCCTTTTCATTCAAATCGAAATGGGTCTGCGGATGTGTCGCATACCCGCGCACTTCGCCTTTTGCATTCGCATCAGCAACAATCGGGCCAAGAGGACCATTCCCCTCAATCTTCACCGTCAGCTTCTCTTCGCCTTTCAGCATAGCACCCATCATGACGGTAGCCGTCATCGAGCGGCCAAGTGCAGCTGTCGCAGTCGGCCAAGTATAATGGCGGCGCTGCGACTCGCTTACCGTCTCAGTCGAACGAACCGCATAGGCTCGGATTGTATTATCGAACGCCAGCGCTCTGATCAAATAATCACTCATTATTTCCACTCCTCTTACACATTTCGCTCATAAATTAAATGAAGTCCCTTTAACGTCAAAAAGCTGTCGACAACATCGATGACATCCGTCTCGCTTGCAATTAAATCTGCCAGCCCGCCTGTTGCAATGACTTTCGGTTCCACTTTACTTTGCGCCTTTATACGGCCGACGATACCTTCGACTTGTCCTACATAGCCGTAGACAATCCCCGCCTGCATCGCAGCAACTGTATTCTTTCCAATTACTTGTTCCGGACGTACCAGTTCGACGCGAGGCAGTTTGGATGCCCGGTCAAACAGAGCTTCCATCGAAATGCCCACACCAGGAGCAATAGCGCCTCCCATGTACTCGCCTTTCTCATTGACATAGCAATACGTCGTCGCCGTTCCAAAATCAACGATGATGAGCGGATCTCCATACTCATGGATCGCTGCAACCGCGTTGACAATCCGGTCCGCCCCAACTTCACGCGGATTTTCGTATTTAATATTCAATCCCGTTTTGACGCCAGGCCCGACGATCAATGGACGAATATCAAAGTATTTCCGGCACATTTGTTCAAGCGGGAACATGACCGGCGGAACGACAGAAGAGATGATAATACCTGTTATGTCGCTAAACTCCAATCCAACATGGGAGAATAATGCTTTTACAGACATCGCATATTCATCTTCCGTTTTATGGCGATAGGTCTCCATGCGCCAATGATATTTCAATTCACCTTGCTCATAAACGCCTAGCACGATATTTGTATTACCTGTATCCAACACTAAGATCATAATCGTTTCCTCACTAACATCGGGTTTTCCAGAACATCATACCATAATCGGTTGAATGAAAAACAGTCGACTGCTTTTTTAAAAGTCAGTCGACTGTTTCCTATCAGTCCCTGCGTTCTTCTTCGATTGGTGGAAGAGGACGTTCTGGGCCAGTTTCTTTCGGCAAATCCGCAACAGATGGATCGTTTGGTGCGCCTGTAACATCCGGATTCACTTCATCCTTTGATTCGGCATCATCTTTCGACGCATCGGCTTGTTCTTCTTTGCCATTTCGCTCATACGAACGCTCCGGCAATGTACCGTGATCTTTCAAATGATTGATCTGCTCGGCATCGAGTGTCTCCACATCGAGAAGAGTCGTAGCGATCAAATCGAGAAGTGAACGATTCTCTGTAAGGATCTGTTTTGTCCGATTGTATTGTTCTTTAATAATTCTTTGCATTTCCTGATCAATCTCATATGCGATCGAGTCGGAATAGTTCTGATCGGAATTGAAATCCCTGCCAAGGAACACGTTACCGCCTTGCGCCTGGCCGAATTGCATCGGGCCGAGCTTGTCACTCATACCGTATTCCGTCACCATGGAACGGGCAATTCCTGTGGCACGCTGGAAGTCATTGTGCGCACCTGTCGATACTTCGCCAAGCACGATTTCTTCCGCGACGCGGCCACCTAATAGACCCGCGATTTTGTCTAGAAGCTCTGGCTTCGTCATGAAATAACGATCTTCCTTCGGTAGCATAACTGCATATCCGCCTGCCTGGCCACGTGGTACGATGGTTACTTTATGGACGATTTCAGCGTCATCCAACATGAGGCCGACAACAACGTGTCCTGCTTCGTGGAAGGCGACGATATTCTTTTCCTTTTCGGAAATGACGCGGCTTGTTTTAGCTGGACCTGCAATAACGCGGTCTGTCGCTTCATCAATATCCGCCATATCGATTTTCAATTTTCCTCTGCGGGCAGCAACAAGTGCAGCCTCATTCAACAAGTTCTCAAGATCAGCACCGGAAAAACCTGGTGTCCGCTGCGCAAGAGCTTTCATGTTAACCGATTCATCAAGCGGTTTGTTGCGAGCATGTACTTTAAGCACTGCTTCACGGCCTTTTACATCAGGACGGCCAACCGTGATCTGACGGTCAAAGCGTCCCGGACGAAGAAGAGCCGGGTCCAAAATATCTGGACGGTTCGTCGCAGCGACAATGATAATTCCTTCGTTACCGTCGAAACCATCCATTTCAACGAGCAACTGGTTCAAAGTCTGCTCACGCTCATCATGGCCACCGCCAAGACCGGCGCCACGCTGACGGCCAACCGCGTCAATTTCATCGATAAAGATAATACAAGGCGCATTTTTCTTTGCATTCTCGAATAGGTCACGAACACGGGATGCACCGACACCGACAAACATCTCAACAAAGTCAGAACCGGAAATCGAGAAGAACGGCACGCCAGCTTCTCCTGCTACCGCACGGGCCAGCAATGTCTTACCTGTTCCCGGAGGTCCTACTAACAAGATCCCTTTCGGAATGCGAGCACCAAGCTCGGCAAACTTCCGGGAGTCTTTCAGGAAGTCAACAACCTCTTCCAATTCCTGCTTTTCCTCATCTGCACCCGCCACATCCGAAAAACGCACTTTCTTGCGTTCATCCGTATGAAGCTTTGCTTTGCTTTTACCAAAGTTCATGACACGGCCACCACCGCCGCCTTGCGCTTGGTTCAACAAGAAGAAGAACAGGATGATAATGATGATGAATGGAACAAGTCCTGTAAAGAAGGATACCCACGCGCTTGTTTCAGGAGCTTGCTTGATAATCAGCTCTGGATTTTTCGCCTTACCCTTATCCATATACTGGTTCATCACTGTTGTATCACTGGTCAGGATGTTGGTCGTAAATTTCTTGCCTTCTTCATACCCTTTCATCGTTCCGACGACGTTCACGACGAGATTGACCGGTTGAAGTGTGATAGACTCTACATTGCCTTTTTCCAACTCACTATAGAATTTGTCAGTGGTGATCTCTTCCATCTTTGGATTCGGATTATTTAGTGAACTGAAAATCCCCATGATGGCAAGGAAAATCAGTCCGTATAATAGAAAGTATCGAAGTATTCGATTCATCCCAAGCCTCCTCATTTCTTCAACAGAAAACTATTGTAAATCTTAACACAGATAGGAACCAATCTACAATGAAAACGACTTATGGAAAAAGCTTTCCGTCGCCCTTGAGGAGGACTTGTCGGAAAGCTTTCAAAAAGAGTAGATTTCCTTTTTCAGAACACCGATATAGGGCAAGTTGCGATATTTTTCCGCGTAGTCCAGTCCGTATCCAACAACGAACGCATCCGGAACGAGGAATCCAACATGGTCAGCACTCAAATCCACTTTCCGGCCGGTCGGCTTATCAAGCAGCGTGACAATTTTAATGGATTTCGCTTTGCGATATTTGAACAGATCGACAAGGTAATTTAATGTTTTCCCGCTGTCGATGATGTCTTCGATAATTAAGACGTCTCTTCCCTCGACACTCGTATTCAAGTCCTTGACGATTTTTACTTCTCCCGAAGAAACTGTCGCGTTTCCATAGCTGGACACATCCATGAAATCCAATTCTATGTATGCATCGATCCTTTTAATCAAATCGCTCATAAACGGAAGAGCGCCTTTGAGGACTCCGATGGCTAGCGGGAATTTATCCTTATACTCCTCAGACAGGACAGCTCCAAGCTCCGCTATCTTTTCTTGAAGTTGTTCTTCAGTAATCAATACTTCTTCGATATCTTTCTCTAACATCGAAAGTCCTCCTCTTTCCAAATGATGTGATGGACAAACAAATACGTCTCCACTTATTGAAGTGAAGGGACTTATGTACCCGCCAACTCCTGATCGGAACCATAACATTTGCCAACAGATTTCACCATGAATACATACTCTTCCCCAATTGCCTTCCTGGAAAACAACTTTCCATAACGAATGTTAGGCACTGCGCAAACTTCGTCATTTGCAGTTACAATGATCGGAAGCCTCTCCCTTTTCTGTGAAGCGACCTTTTCATCAATGAACAGGCGGGATAACCGCTTCGGCTCTGCCATTCCCTTCAGCCAAATCCGGTCACCGTCTTTCCTGGCTCTTGCAAAAAGCGGCAACTCCCCTGCAGGCAGCGTAAAATACATACGCTCCTCGCATTCATTGGAAGGTGGCAGGCTTTCTGCAGAAACAGCATTCCAGTAAAAGTACTGTTCCCCCCACTTTGTCCAGGTGCCTTTCAGCAGTTCCTTTGGTGGATCGGGCTCCGCCTGTTGAACGCTTTTTTCGAACCGCAAAACTCCATATTCCCTTATGCAAAGATACCCGCCAGGAAGATGGAGTGCCGCATTTCCAGCATCCGTCTGCATTTGGCGCAGGAGCTGCTCGATAAGTGCCGCACTGTACTCGACAGGTATTTTTTCCCCACGATAAAGATAATTTAATAGTAGAGGAATCATCCTTTTTTGTAAAGCAGGGTGCATACGGACAAACCGCTTTATTTCAATGGACGGAAGACACTCAGCTGCCAATGTAAGCATCCCGGAAAGCGCCTCGCTTGCCATGCCGTTCAGTAATGCATCATCCTCCTGGAGACTCTCCGCCATTCGGACGGAGTTGACCGCTGCCATATGATTTGTTTTAAGAATCGGCGGCACCGCATGATGCCTGAGATAGTTGCGTGTATACTTATCACTGGCGTTGCTCGGGTCTTCACGGTGCGCAACCCCCAGCTTTTCAATAAATGATCGGATCTCCAATTTATTCACCGCCATAAATGGTCGGATAAGCATGCCTCCTTCAACAGTTCTTGCATCACGCATCCCGACAGGAACACTTCCCTTGGATAGCTGCATGAGGACCGTTTCCAGCTGATCCTCCGCATGATGCGCTACTGCGAGCTTCGTATAGCCACCTTCCTCCATCACTTTCGCAAAGTAGCCATATCTCTCCTTTCTGCAAACATCCTGTACATTGCCGCCTTCCTTTCTTATCAGTTCGGGTATTGGCACCTGGCCACCGTAAAACGGAATATCAGTCTGCTCGCAAAGATTTTTTACATACACCCCATCCTCTTTTGATTCTTCGCCGCGCAGCATATGATCTACATGGACTGCCGCGAGTTCGATGCCTATGAGTTCACGCTGCCTGGCGAGAAAAAGAAGCAGGCCGACCGAATCAACGCCGCCTGAACAAGCGACGAGGATCCGGTCCCCCCGTCCAATCAAAGCTCTCCTTTCTATATAGTCCATCACTTTTCGTTCAAACTTGTCCATTTAGGACCCTCCATTACATCAAGATCTTGCTTCTATACTACCACCCTTTCCCGGGAAATAATTCGATCATGCGGACGGATTGTTTGCCACTTCGGCAAAATGTGATCGATTTTCATAACTAGCACCGTCCTGTCATCCGCCACCATCCCAAACTTCCTCTCCATTTCTGCCATTATTTTATCCGACACTACTTCCGCACTTAAATCCCCATGCGTATCCAGGATCCGGTAAAGTGTCTGCTCCTGCTTTTCGATAGACACATTCGGATGGAACATCCCATCCGTCAACATGACAATCAAATCACCCGACTTCAATTCTTCATTTTTCGCTTCGACCGAGAAGGATGGCAAGAAGCCGACGGGCACCGATTTGCTATCCAGGCGAATGAATTCCTGGCCTCTCTTAATGTATGTGCTCATGGAACCGGCCTTCCACGACCACAGCTTGCCATCCTGCAAGTCGAGCAATGCCAAATCGAGTGTCGCATACATATCATCAAGCCCATTCAACGACATCATATAATGCAACGTATGCATCGCTGTTTCGGGATCCATTTTCCGGTCAAGGCATTCCCGCATCAGGCGGATCACTTTTCGGCTCTCCCGGTAAGCGTTTACATCCTGGCCCATTCCGTCCGAGAGCAGGACTGCTGTCAAGCCGTCATGAATCGGGAAAATTTCATAAGCATCTCCCGCAAAGAAAGTCCCTGTGCCCGCCGTCGCCACAACGCCATATTCCATCGAAAAACGGACAGCTGAGCTGAACGTCAATTGGAGATGCGGAAAAGGAAGCTGTTCCGCAACAGATTTGGCCACTTTGAACGGTTCTCCGTACATCTCTTCTAATATTGGCACAATCAACCTTTCAGCAACTGTCGTATCCGTTTCAAATGCCGATCGTTTCTCCGGAACTGAACAGACAATTTGATAGGCCCCTCTCACCTCCGATAAAATATCGATTTGATAAAATTCGATTCCTTGCCGCTCCATCCGTTTGGCCAATTCCTCCTCTGCCACTTTATGAACAGATAAATCCTCCTTTATTTCACTCATGATTTTTTCCAGATGACTGCTCATGTCTCGAAGCTGCAGGGCGAGCATCTTCCTGCCGTGCTGCAATTGCCCCATCAGCAGCCGGTTCGTCGACTGCTCTTCCATTTCAGTAATTAACCCGTTGGACCGGATGCATTTCTGTTTAATCCGCTCCTCCACCCGGTGCCGGGCCGCTTTTTTTGTTGCAGAATACGTTGATTCCCATTCGTAAAGAAGCCTCGCCATCCCTTCATCCTTATTTTCCCAGCATTTAGAATACCGGAAGCACGACTGACAGATCGTCGGAATCGCACGATCCGGCTCCTCTTGATCATCTGAAAAGCGGTCATTCACCAAAGTGGACATGAAGTTAGCAAATTGCTGAAAGTCCTTTAATTGCTCGTTCATCCGATCGGTCAACCATTTTTGCCGTTTTACCGACATATCTGGATTCTCCGTAACAAAAATATTGCGGATCGGTTCCATTTTCTTTGCAGGCACGAGGAAAAATAGGAACGAAGCGGCCGCGATCGTATAAAAATGGGAAGCGTCCAATGGCAATGTTAAGTCATAGAGAAGAAAGAAGACGGAAACAGCCAATCCTCCCGTCGCAATTCCGAGCTTACCGAGCCTCCGAAAGGCACCCGCAAAAAAGCCCGTCATTCCATAAACCGCCATCATGCCGGTAAATGAAAGCTCTGCAATGCCGGCGATGGCCGCAATCATCATCGCGATTGTCGTAGAAAACGGCAATCCTCCCGCTAATGCCGCAAGAAGGATAGTTAAATGCAGGAGAACTCCTGGAATGGACACCGGTCCAATCATCAGCCCGCCCATCCCGGTTGTCGCCATCGTTCCAACTATACAAATGGCGCCCAGCCTTTCAGGAGTCCATTGGCCAAACAAAATTCGTTCCGTATGAGGAAACGCGACAAGGAGGAAAAATGTCATGAAAAGGGCGATCACCGCCTCAAACCCGATCGTCAGCTGGACGATAACCGGAGGATTCCCGCCAAACATAATAAATTGCCATACGACTTGGACGACAATGATACAACCGGCCACTGTGAGCGGGATGGACTTGCGCAGTAGCGGCTGCTTTACAACGACGCTGAAAAGCAACAGCTCCAGCAAATGAATGACGGCTTGTCCTACTCCTAATAATGCACTCCCTGCCATTCCTCCAATGAATGCCCAAAGGAGATGCTTACGGAAACGGAGCTGCGCCAATGCCCAAATCGGCAAAAAGAAAGGAACTGCGGAGTCGAATAAAATTGCTTGGGATAAGAAAAAGGATCCTACTAAAAACAAAGCCGCCAGCGCAATATACAGTTTTCGCTTCATTACCGACTCGACCGCGTGGCGGATTTGTTGACTGACCGGTCTCTCCAGATTACCTATCATCTTCATTTCCATATTCCCCCTATGTCTGCTTTTCTCAAAGTATACATAGGACTTGGAACAGATTTTGTCTGTTCATGACAAGGGTGCCAAAAAATCTTTCGACGTGTTACGGACAATTTCTCTACTTTTTCTTGAAGAGTAGTTGACATGTATCACAAACGCATGTAATATGTTGATTGTTGTTCAAAAAGGTAGCGCAAGCAAACTTCATGAACATTCATGGCGGTGTAGCTCAGCTGGCTAGAGCGTACGGTTCATACCCGTGAGGTCGTGGGTTCGACTCCCTCCGCCGCTATACTGAAAGAGACGAAAGCGGCTCCCCTTCCCGGGAGCCGCTTTTTTTCATCCTGTCACTTGTAATGAGTCAATCTGCTTCTTATGGTGCTGGTCATGTTCGATGAAATCGGTAAAATACTGACGGATTGTAATAGTAAACTCGCCAATATGAATAGGCTCGTCCCATTGCTCTTCCCTTACCTGCACAAGCTCGCTAAGCAAACGGCCTCTCATGTCCACCGCATATGCCCTGATCTCTTCAAATGTTTTGTCCCTCGCCTGTCGCGCAGCTTCCGCATTGAACTCGTCGAACGGAATTTCCGAAAGGACTTCCTGAACGGTGGTGCTGTCTTTCATATAAGGCAGTCTTTCCTCCAAAGTACAGCGGTCCCACTCCGCCATATGCATGAGAATCTCCTTAGGCGACCATTTCCCGTCCGCATACGGCATAGCCGCCTCCTGTTCAGGCAGGGTGTGAAGTGCTTCCACCCACTCAATATACTGCTGCAACCCCTTCATCACGTGTTCAGCCATTGTCATTCCCCCTTTTCCCCATTTCATTCGCTTCCCGGTAGACGGAATCCTTTTTTCCCACATAAAAAAAGCAATCTCAGTGGACGATGCCACCAAAATTGCTTAATTCATATTACATATATGGACCTAAATTGAAACAGCCAGCAAGTTACCCTCTTCTTGCGCCACGGCCACCGCGTTTAGACTCTGTTGCTCTTTTCAAAGTGGAAAGACGTTCTTCGCTATCTTTCATGAACTTTGCCATTTTTTGTTCGAAATTTTCAGGTCGTTCTGTTTGAGGACGGCCTCCACCATGACGAGGACGTTGAGGGCGTTGAGGACGTTCTGCTTCAGGCTTTGCTTTCCTGATGGAGAGCCCGATTTTACCGTCTGTTCCGACGTTCATCACTTTAACTTCAACCATGTCTCCCACTTTTAAATGGTCGTTAATGTCCTTTACATAATTATCCGCGACTTCACTAATATGGACCAGACCAGTTGAACCGTTCGGCAGCTCAACAAATGCTCCGAAGTTTGTGATCCCTGTAACTTTCCCCTGTAACTTGCTGCCTACTTCAATTGACATAAAAAAATTGCTCCTCCTTAAAAAATTAAGCGGCTCTCGCCGGAAGCCTATTTACCACATCGGCGACACTTGCTTGCGCAAGATCCTTACTCTCATTATAGCCAACAAAAAAAGAGTGTCAATAAGACTACTCTTTTCCGGACTCTTTTTTTCCCTTTTTCTTGGTATGTTCAGGGACCGAGAAAATGATCTCATTCTTTTCGGATAAGAAATAATGTTTCCTTGCGAGCTTGGCGATATATTCATCATCATCCAGCTTGACGAGCTGTTGTTTCAAGGATTCTTGTTCTTCCTTTACTTCCTTCAGATCCGCCAGCACTTCCGTCTTCTCTTGCTCTTTCTTTGCCAACGCCTTTTTTTGCTGCACAAACGTGTTCGTCAGTGCACCAAAAATAAGCAACGCCAAAATAGCATAGATGGTAAGCTTTCTCTTCAGCCGCTTCCTCTGCTTATTTCGCCAATCCTCTTTCTTACGCAACGAGCGGACATATTCAGTTTCAATCGATGCAACGGTTGCGGCTGCCTTGCTCTTCCTTTGCTCCATGTCCTGCACTTCCTCTCATTACTTTCCGTTCTCTTCTATAGTCTATCAATTATAGCTTATTCAGCACTATTTTTGAAGAGTCTTTTCTTGACGAAAAAGAAGAGAGTCTTGAACGGAAATGCGAGGACTGTCAAAATTCGAATAATCACCCGTACAAAGAATTGAATGATCCTTGCGATCAGCCGCAGGATGAACCAAATTGGCTTCAAGATCAGCAAGATGATCATCCGTCCGAAAAAACGAAACGGCTTGTGAAAAATAGCAGCATATAAGAGCAACCCGCTCACTTGCGCAACGGGGTCATACATTCGCCACGCACCGTCACGGACGAGGAAGAGAACATAAAAGGCGCCGCAGCCGATCAATATCCAGCAAATAATTTCCAGCCAGGCAGCATATCTTCGAATCCAGGATGTTTTTCCTGTCTGGGAAATGCCGGTGCCGACCATATCCATAATGGCTCCGGCCCCAATGCCTGTCCCAATCATGGCAAGCAAACTAAGAAACTGGACGGAGAGACTCATCCAAACAATTTATGGAGGAAATTTCGAGACCCTGATTCTTCTTCGTCGTATTGGAGAGTGCCAATGGTTCCTTCCAATGTGAGCAGCCCCTTATCTACGTCGAGATGAACGATGCGCAGCTCCTCCCCCCGTATTTGCAGCATGCCTTGTGAGGTTCTTACGATAAATTCTTCTTGGTCAAACCGGTCGATTGTTTTCACAGATGTGATATCCATCCGCTTCCGGTTTCGCATTGTTACCACATGATCGCCGGAAGGGATGGCGTACGTCGGACTGTCTGTTTGAATTTGCATTGTATTCCTCCTTTGCTTGTACGTTCACTGCCATCTTATGCAGCAGAATTAAAAACATGACTGGAAATTAACCTGTCATGGTGAACTGTAGAACGAAAGAAAAATAAAAACGGTTGTTAATAATGATATGTTGCTGGTCAAGTTGATTTCCGTTTCGGACGGACGCTTTCCGCGGGCACGGCTTCAGCCGCTTCCTTCGCTTTGCTCCGTGCAGGGTCTTCAGCTCGTGCTGTTCCCGCAGGAGTCGCCATCCTACACTTCAATCAACGGAGTTTCTACTAAAAGAAGTTATAACTAACTAAAATGATTAAACTTACGAAACTCTTATATAGTTTGTATTAGAGTGACTCTAACCGTAAATATTTTCTAACAAAAAAGGGAACGAGTTTTATTTCCTATAGGACAGCAAAGAAATGAGCCCGAGTCGCTAAAACCAGGGACATATCTATTTTTTTTTAAATAGCAGCCCGGTCGATCTAAATCAATTTACGCCGGTGTCGCCGAATCATATCTATTTAGAAGATCGAAACGGTGATTTTTTGAACGTAGTTAAAGGCACAAGTTTGAATAAAATTAGTCCATCTGATCTCTCGATTATGAAATAACCCGTCTTTGTAAAACAGGAAAGAGCGACGCAGCATCGAAACTGCGTCGCTCTTTACAATTAATCTGGACCTTACTCAATCCTCATCATCAATAAATTCCGGTTCAACTTTCGCAAGCTTCTCTTCCTTTAAAATCGTATACATGGAAGCTGCGTCTTCCTTCTTTGTTGATTCCTTCAATTGGTCGACTTTTGCTGTGACGATCTTCTGGCCGAAGCGGATGGCGAGCTCGTCCCCTTCTTTCACAACTGAAGATGCTTTTGCCACCTTGCTGTTAATTGTAATCCGTCCTTGGTCGGCCACCTGTTTTGCCAATGTCCGCCGTTTGATCAATCGTGATACTTTCAAAAATTTATCAAGTCTCATTTCCATCTCCCTTTCCCTTGGCCTGTTGCCAGAATGCTTCTAATTCATCGAGCGTGTAGTCGGCGAATGAACCCCGACCCTCTTTTACACTTTTCTCGACGAATGTAAATCGCTGTTTGAATTTATGGTTTGCATGCACCATCGCTTCTTCCGGCGATAATTTCAGGAACCGCGCCACATTCACAATGGTGAACAGCACATCACCGAGTTCATCGAGCTGCGCTTCCTTCGAGCCTCCGCGCACCTCGACTTGGAACTCCTCCCACTCTTCCGCAAACTTCTCGAACGCCCCGTCGATATCTGGCCAGTCAAATCCAACCTTCGCCGCGGCTTTTTGATAATTAAACGAGGTGAGTAGCGAAGAAGAGAAACGGTCCTGCCCATCCAATTGCGATGTCTTCTGCGGTTTCTCCGCCTGCTTGATGTCCTGCCAATTGGCAAGCACTTCGTCCGAGTTCTTCACATCGATTTCGCCGAAAACATGCGGATGACGGCGAATCATCTTATCGCCAACAGATTGCAGGACGTCTTCCAACGCAAAATATCCATCATCCTCGCCAATTTGGGCATGGAGGAACACTTGCAGCAATACATCTCCGAGCTCTTCGATAATGCCTTCGTCGTCTTCCTCGTCAATCGCTTGAATCAACTCATGTGCTTCTTCAATCAAATACCGCTTGAGCGACTCATGCGTCTGTTCCCGATCCCACGGACAGCCGTCAGGCGCGCGCAGCGCGGCGATAATCTCCCGGAATGCCGACCATTCCTTCAATCGTCCTTCGCGCTCCGTAACTGGCGGTACGTATACAGTAGTCAGATTATCGATTTCTGTTTCCCGATCCAATTCAAAAAGCGGCACGGTACGTACTCTCTCTTCTTTGGAGCCAGCAGCCGTCACGATTGTTACGGGGTGGTCATACGCATACTTCTCCATAAGGGACAGCTTTACTTCCGAGGCAATGAAAGCGTCATACACTTGTCCAATGAGCACATGCTGCTTCATATTCAAATCGTCCCGCGCCATATCGGTTCCGTCAAGCAGCTGAAAGCCGTCGATCGGGTCAATCCGCAAAGCGGAGAAAATCGGGTCAAGAAAGCTGTTGCCGCCAACGATTTGAAGGTTCGCAAGTCCTTCCCGTTCCTTTTCGATTAACAACTGCACAGTTCTCTCCGCGACAAGCGGGTGTCCCGGGACAGCGTACGCAACCGGTCCGTCAGCCGCCATGGCCAGCAGCCGCTCCGTAATTTCTTCATACACTTGTTCAAACGAATCATGTTTCTCATAAACGAAATCAAAGCTTTCAATCGAAACGCCTTCTTCTCTTAGTTCCTGTACGACCGGATGCATTTCGGTACGTGCAAAAATGGTCCCCAGTGATTTTATTTTCCGGTACACGCCGAGCGAAAGCTGTTCCAAATCGCCTGCGCCAAGCCCGATAATTGTAATCGTCTGCATGGTTTCACCTTCTATTTCGCGTAAGTTGTAATTGTAATCTCGCCAATCGTTTTCCAAACGGCAATAAATACCACTCTTTCTCTGCCATGATTCTCGACTTCATGACGATGAGGAGGAAAACGGCTGCTCCCATCATAACAGATGTCAATGCTGTCAGTGTTGCCCCAATGCGTGAAGGCAAATCGTCAAATAAGAAGACATCTGCAACGAGCGACCAGGCTACGACAAGAACGACCATCGATATCGTTGCTGCAAAAGTCCAGCCATAAAAGCGGGAAGGCGCAAGCCGCACTGGCCATACCCGCTTAAAGTAAAGAAGCAAAGCGATGGAGATTGCTCCAAATCCGATATTTCCTGCTATCGACGCTCCTGTTATGCCCCATAGGGGAATGAGCCATTGATTCGCGATGGCTTTAACAACAAGTCCGCCTAGCAGAAACAGTGTCGGGATTTTCACTTTCCCTGCCCCTTGTAAAATAGCCGTCAACGGCAGGATGAGAGAGAGCCAGAACACTTGCATAACGAAAACAATCAAGGCGACAGAGCCGTCGCGTGTTTCGAACAGCATTTCATTCATAAACGGCAGCACGAGGCCCAGTCCGACTGTTGCCGCGGTTCCGAACAGGAATGCCGTGCGGAACGTCAACTGAATGAAGGGAACCGCTCCTCGTCCGTCCTGTTTTGACGCATGATGTGCTATTAGCGGCACGATGGCAAGCGCAAGGGTAGAAGCAATCAGAATGCCCATTTGCACAAGCGGCTGGCCCCGGTCGTAGACGCCTTTCATTTCCATGGCACGTTCCACTAGTGTCCCTTTCGAAACAAGCAAATTAAAGATTGTAAACGAATCGACCAGCTGAAACAGCAAGAGAATGAGGGAACTGGCGCTGACGCTCAAACTGACAACCGTCAACTCCTTCACAACCCGAAAACGATCAATCTGAACACTCGGCCCTTTGAAGGCACTCCGGTAATAAAAAGCCAAAATGAGGACACCTGCCGCCTGTCCAATGACCGCTCCCCACATCGCAATTTCTCCTGCTTTATATAAAGAAGCCCCTGCACGGATCGCAAGCCATGTGCCAATTAAAATGACAGTCACACGGATGGCCTGTTCGCCGACATTCGACATAGCTACCGGTGTCATCCGGCCTGATGATTGAAAAGTGCCTTTCAAAGTGGCCAGCATCGGCATGAGCAGCACAATATACGCACCTGCCCGTAGTAAAGAAACCAGTTTCGGATCCCCCATGGCATTTGCAAAAAACGGCGCTCCCGCCATAAGAATGAAGAAAACGGCAACCGATAAACAAGCCAAATAGAGAAACGCAATCCGCATAATCGCCTTCGATTCTCCCGGCGTCCTTTCCTCCGCGAGCAATTTAGAGACCGCCACTGCGAAACCGTAGGAAGTCCATATAATGAAAATACCGATGAACGGGTAGACCTGCTGGTATATATAAAAGCCCTTATCCCCTACAAGATTCTGGAATGGAACCCGGTACACCGCCGAAAGCAATTTGACAACAATCGCCGAAATCGCAAGGATCGATGCCCCCTTCGTGAACGTCTTCATATTCCAATCCGTACTAGCCATAGTCGAGCCTCTTTCGTTGTGTAATATCATTAGTATAGCATTATTAATGCCGGTGTTTTAGAAAAACAAGCCATGCAGCGGGGCACTGGAACACAAAAAAACAGACTACACAGTGTGAAGTCAGCCAGACGCTAAAATATAATTGCTATTGTCATTTGATGAAAAAACCACCCCATAAAAAATGACACGAGAATGATCTGCTGTATCGTTTGTAATTCTTTGTTCAACTATTGCTCCTGATTTTATGATAAATAAATTCAACAGTTCCCCCAATAAAACTCTTATTAACCTGCACCTCCTGTCATTGCTGTAATTGCAATACTCCAAACTATTAAAACAAAGGATAACGTTAACCAAAAGGTGTTCACCGAAGTGGCCTCGTCTTTCTTCACCTTTTTAATTATGCCTACGAGATTCAAACAAAAAACGATTGCTAAAATAGGCATTAAATAAAAACTGATAACATAAAACACAAACATCAATAATCCTCCTAGCTACCTTCATTTTGAACATCCATGCTGTTTGATTTATCATGCATACCTTTACTAATTGATATCCCCTAAATAAATTGGAGACTTACCATTTTCAGAGTAAGAAATAATATGAGTACGCAGTGCCCGAGGGAATAAGTTATACTCCATCAACTCTTGGATTGGTAACCATGCAGTGCCGATCTGCCCCTTATCTAAGTGGGTCCCTTCCGTGAATGTCTCTTGAATCACTTTACATCGAAACATAAATTCAATTTGATGGGCATGCGAGTGGTAAGCGGCCAGTTCGTGGTTTTTGCCGATGTATTCCCTGACAAAAAGCAGTTCTCCAATTTCCACTTCTGCTCCGATCTCTTCTTGGCATTCCCTTTCCAACGCTTGGTGAAGTGTTTCCCCATGTTCTTGGCCCCCACCCGGCAGAATGTAGTACGTTTCGCCATTCTCTTGCATTTTTAAGGCTAGCAGATTTCCATCTTTCATGATTAAAGCTTTAGCTGAATTTCTAATTCTCATATGACTTCCCCCAGACTGTCTGTCAGTTGCACCTCGATGAGTCCATTACCCCTCAACCAATGCATAGTATTTTAGGATTTCCCCCTCAAATTCCACGAGTAAAATAGGAACTTCTTTTTCTTTTGTTGAATAAATCTTTGTACCGACGGGCAGTTTATTCGACATTCCGTCAGCAAAGTTAGTTCCTGTGTCGTTCCTTGATAATATTTCCCCCACCTGCGCATCTTTTGTTAAAGTTAGTTCCTCTACCCAGTCGATTCCGGTCTTATAAATAATACCTTCGAACTGAAAAATATCAGCTTCTTGGTCTAATGTTAAAATCTCTTTCGCATTAGGATTGCCCGTTTTATGAACCTCTGTCTTACTTAAACTCTCAGAATTAGAACAACCCACTGTAGTTAACAAAACAAAAATAATCACACTACAAATTAATTTTGGCCTTCCCACGTGATCCCTCCTACTGGGGAATATCTAATATTCACGATAGCTCTCTTTATACTTCTCATTAAATTCTTCTATCCATTCCATATCAATCGGTCCATTTACCACTTCATAATAGTTGCCAACAAGGACCTGGACATGGTTCGCACCAATCCAAACGATGCTTGGATTGGATTTAGCATGTGTGATTGTAAATTCAAATCTCTCGCCCTGGTATTGGTTTGCTGTGAATTCTTCTTCCTTTATCTTTTTCACACGATAGCTGCCTAGGTACTCTAGTAATTCATTCACAGGTTCCTTGTCCTTTGTATACCATTCATATCCTTTGTCTTTTGGAACCTCGTTCACATCTTTAATAACTCCTAACGCATAGAAATCAGATGATTTATAACGCATGACATCAACCAAATTTCTCTCTCTGTACTCATTGAATACTTTCAGTGAAAAGAAGATCGCCATAGCGACAATGAAGATTGTCACATACCGAAGTTTCCACATTTAACCCCCTCATTTCTTATCATCTTTAACCAGCTACTTTTCTAAGAGGCTTCTTACCTCAGGGATTGCTTTTTCATTCATACGATACATTACATCGTTTACTTCAAAGCGTCCTGCCGTATTGGAAAAGAACCATACATATATGGTTTCTGTCGAATCATCTTGATAAGTTACTTCAAGTTCATACTCCGCTCCGACATCTGACAAAGGATCCTCATATCTTTCTGCATCTTGCATAACGTCTACAAATAAATGAATCTCATCGGCGTTCTTAACTTCTACTGGATTCCCCGCTTCTGTCCCTTGGCCGATTGCAATGATTGCTTGGATTTCGTCTTTAAATGCAAATGGATTATTCTCCACCTCTACTTTGTTATTGCCACAACCAACTAGCAGCAGGAGTCCGAATAAAACAAACAGTTTCTTCAATATTATTGTTTCCTTCCTTTGCTTATTAAGCGTGTTTACTTCTCAGATTTCGAAATCCTTCTTATACATATGACGACTTATGGAAAGGAATCGTTACACTCGTTTTACTTAATCTTCTGTAAATACATTATCAGCTTCTTCTGTTCAGTAGTCTCGCAACCTTCACAATGCTATTATTAAATGAAAATACCGGAATAACTTACAGTCTTTAACTATGAATTCTATTTGTTGTTCGAGCGGAGTCGTAACTCTTTTTTCAAAGGAGGAGTACAGTAATGAAGCAAATTGAGCAACTTGGCAATTCGCTATTTGCCCATTTGAGCAGGAAAGAAGCAAAAGAGCTGAAACAAGAATTGCGTTCACATTTATTAGTGACTGTTCGAGAGTTAAAAGAAGAAGGAGAATCGGAGCAAGAAGCATTTGCGCTTGCTATAGACAGGTTTAAAGCAGAAAACAAAGGTCCATTAACGAAGTTTCAGTTACAAAAACAGTTTGCAAAATGGCTTTTATGCTCAGCCATCCTATTAGTTTTGGTAGGTTTATTTTTTGCAGCTAACTTATTTATGAGGGACAAATCGTACGGCGAAATAACAGCTTTAATGGAACATTTGGGACAAATTTACCTAACGAAGGATGACTTCACTTTTGAAGATGAACTTGCATTGCAAGAAGGAATTCAACGGAATTCAACGGAATTCAAAGTGGGTTGATAATATTAGTTACTTGGCATTGATTAAGAAATCTGAGCCAGGGGGCAAGAGTGGAAAATCATTTAGCCAGGGAACAGAAGGTATCGGGGAATCCCGTATGATGAAAATAAATTACAAGGATCATGGGTATGTGGAGTGGGAATATAAAACGTATGATTATATGCAAAATGAATATCTCTATTATATTTTCTTCATTATCTCCAGTGTTATTTTCTTTCTTTGGGGCGCAGTCCGAATCTATATTCGGAAGGGCTTGAGAGCTTTCGCATTCACATGGAGATAGCACAAAAGAGGTCAAGCAGATGTACTATGACTCTTCTTTGATACATTTCACTTCTATACGCTTATGCTTTATCGCGAATTAAAAAACCTCTCCTCCGAACATATAGAGAAGAGGTCATAAACGGCAAGCTGGCTACGACTCACTTCAGCTTCCTCAATAAATACAACAAATACGGGGTACCAATCAACGCAACAATCAGCCCGCTCGGAATATCCTTTGGAGCAATGACAATCCGCCCCACGAAATCGGCGGTAATGAGCAGCAGACCGCCAAGTAGACCGGAAACGATCAGTAACGGTAAGTGGCGGAACCCGACGAGACGGCGGGCGATGTGCGGAGCGACGAGGCCGATGAAGCCAATTGTCCCGACAATGGCGACTGCCCCAGTGCTGATGGCGACACCAATGATTAGTGCCCAAACACGCACAGACTTGACCGACGTTCCATGACCTGCTGCGATATCGTCGCCAAACGATAACGCATCCAAGCTTCTTGTTAAATAGACGGCGGGACCGATTAAGATGAGGAAGAAAATGACCGCCAGTTGGAAATCATCCCAACCTTTCGCGTATGTGCTGCCGGATAACCAGACGAGCGCAGCAGCTACCGCCAATTTTGCTTTCACGACGAACACCTGAGTTGCTGCGGAGCCGAATGCCGATATGGCAATCCCCATTAAGGCGACGAGCATGGGCTGAAAGTTATTTTTCCAAGACGTTCCGACAATGATCCCCAGCGCAATCGCCGAACCCACTACCGCTCCGAGCGGCATATAGGCAGCCGGGATGGATGGAATCATGACTAACAGCAGCATAGCGCCAGCGCCGCCCATCGAAGTAACGCCGAGTACACTGGCATCTGCAAGCGGATTCCGCAGGACGCCTTGCAATAAAACCCCTGCAATCGCTAGTAATACGCCGATGACAAAAGCGGTCAATACACGCGGCACGCGGAAATTCCAAATGACGGGCTTCGTCCATTCCATTGACCATGCGGATCCGTTAAACGATAAGGCGACTACTACGACAACCGCAATCAATGCGAGTACGACAGGCACGACAACAGGGAGTTTTTTTGGCTTTAAGGCGCCGCCCATTTGCCGATCGCCTTTTGAATGGGTTTTGGCTGTTTTCCATGCCAGATACAAGAGCCAAGGACCGCCTATCAATGCGGTCATCGCCCCGACTGGAACTTCCTGTCCTGGCTCAATCATTCGCCCAAGCACATCCGCTCCGATGAGAATGACACTCCCCCATAAAAATGATTGCAGGATGACTTGCAAATGCCCCCGGATTCCGAGCATGCGAACAATATGCGGGGCCATCAAGCCAACAAAACCAATCGGCCCTATGACGCTGACAGTCGTTGCCGCCAGCAAAATCGCCACAGCCCAAGCAGCTATTTTAACAACTCGGACATTTTGACCAAGCGAGGAAGCTGTATCTTCCCCTAACGATAGGACGTCCATCGGTTTGGCTAAAAAAATCGCACCAATAAATAGAACAACAATCATCGGTGCCGCAAACGCGACCCCATTCCAATTGAGTTGGACCAAGGTTCCCGCTCCCCAGAGAAACAGTCCGTTCGTCTGGTTTTCGAAAAGGAGCTGGAGGGACCCTGTTATGGAGGAGAACAGCAACGAAATGATCATCCCTGTCAGCGCAACCCGAACCGGCTCCATCTGCTTCCCTGCCAGTAACACGACGAGTGCCGAGGAGAGAATCGCCCCGGCGAGTGCAACGAAAAATGGGAATTGTCCGAGGACGGATGGAAAAAAGATCATGGACAGTACGACAAAAAAGTAGGCCCCGGCATTAATACCGAGTGTGCTTGCTGATGCAAGCGGGTTTTTTGTCAATGTCTGCAATAACGTCCCTGCAACCGCCAAGGCTCCTCCTGCTATAATTCCAATGGCGAGGCGCGGCAACCGAAGAGACATCACAATGTCCTGCACCCTGCCTTCAAACCACACTTCTTCAAGCAGTTGAGAAACTGTATAATCCGCCTGGCCCTGTGTTAAATGAATAAATGATAGGACAAGTAACAGGAAAAGGCCGACGATAGCGACTATCAGCGACCTTGTTCCTTTCGTATTGGCGTGCATTATTTGGCTACCATAGTGTCCACGATTTTATTGAGCAGCGTTTCAGCGGAAAGTGGACCGCCATAAGGCCATGTATCTCCGCCTAATTCATATAGGCGTCCTTCTTTGACAAAGTTCAAGTTTTGCCAAACCGGATTTCCATTCAATTGTTTTTCATAAACATTGTCATTGTCTTGTACAATATAGAGGTAATTCGCGTCCTCATATTTCGTCAAGCCTTCCACATTGAATGTGCTGGAGCCGAATACTTCGAATTGATCCGGCACATGGACATTCTTCAAACCGATTTTCTCAATGATTTGGGAGGCCATCGAGTTCGGTGTGAAGACCCGGATTTCTGGTGCCTGTGGTCCTGAATAAGCAAGAGTCAAGATGACGTCTTTCGTCTTCAGGTCAGCTCCGTCGATTTTCGCCTTTGCTTCTTCATATTTTTTATCCAAGTCGCTCATTACTTCGTCAGCTTTATCCGTTTTACCAACTGCTTTCGCGATTTCATGGAATGTTGTTGTCATTTCTTTGTATAAATCGATTGATTCATCTTCTGGATATGGGTTAAAAATGACGGTCGGTGCGATTTTTTCTAGGTCCGCGATCATATTATCGTGCCGGAAGCTCACGCCGATAATTAAATCTGGCTCCAGTGCTGCAATTGCCTCTAAGTTCGGTTCTTGGCGACCGCCTACATCTGCTACATCTTTACTAAGTTCCGCGTCGATGTTTACCCAGTTATGATACTCTTGGATATCCGCCATTCCGGCTGGTTGCATTCCGAGTGCCAGAAGGTCTTCTGCATACGTCCATTCCAGAACTACTACTTTCTTTGCCGGTTCTTTTAACGTAACGTCCCCATTAGAACCTGTAATTGTAATGCTCTCATTTGCCTTGTCCTTCTCGCCACCCGCGTTATCATCCACTTTCTTGGATGAGCAACCTGCGAGTACGATTGCAAATAACATCATAACTATAAGAAGCGGTTTTATTGTTTTCTTCATTTCGCATGCCTCCGTCTTAAATACTGATAATCATTATCAATTAGTAGTGTATATGTAAGTTATATAGTTTGTAAAGCGTTTTTGTCAAATTAGTGATTATCATTCTCAATTGATTGTATCTATGTTATGCTAGCGGTAACGAAAACTGAGAACGAGCAGAAAGGAAGTCATATGGATATGCAACCTGTAATTAGGACGGATGGTTTGAAGATCGGCTATGATGACCGAATTCTTTTCGAGGATTTACACCTATCTTTGCCTCGCGGAGAGATTACTGTATTTGTCGGAAGCAACGGCTGTGGTAAATCGACATTATTGCGATCGATCGCCCGTCTATTGAAACCTTCTGAAGGCGGCATACTCCTCGAAGGGAAAGACATTCATTCTATGTCAGCACGCAACGTGGCAAAAAAGATGGGCATCCTGCCGCAAGGGCCTGTATCCCCGGAAGGATTGACTGTTCATGACCTCGTAAAACAGGGACGCTATCCACACCATTCCTGGCTCACCCGCTGGACAAAGGAAGACACGGAAAAGACCGAAGCTGCGATGGAAGCGACGAAGATCAGCGACTTGCGCGACCGAGCCATCGATTCCTTGTCAGGCGGCCAACGACAACGTGCGTGGATTGCCATGACGCTTGCTCAGGATACGGACGTCATTTTGCTGGATGAGCCTACGACCTATTTGGATATGACCCATCAAATTGAAATATTGGATTTGCTATTTGAATTGAACGAGCAAAAAAATAGAACAATCGTGATGGTATTACATGATCTAAATCTCGCCTCCCGCTATGCCCATAATATCGTCGCCATCAAGGACGGGGCTGTTTACGCACAAGGGAAGCCTGAAGATATCATCACTTGTGATGTAGTGCGCAACGTTTTCGGGATGGAGTGCCAGGTCACAACGGATCCATTGTTCGGAACGCCGTTTTGTGTGCCGTACGGACGGGGCCGCTGCATTATCCAGCAATTAAAGGCGGAGACAGGCGCGTGATGGTAACCGACGAACAACGGCAAGACTTGGAACGCTTTGCTCTTCATGTAAACAACGATACGGCTCCCTTGCTCTTGTTGGACGATTTGCTGAAGGAATCAGGAATCGATCGGATTCTCGAACTGACGACGGAATTGTCGGGAGCACCGACCGAAGCAGTCGCCGCTTCCGTTTACATGAGGCGGCACGGCTTTTTCATGGCTGGCCTGTTTTTATCAATCAGCCAGCATCAAATCATGTGGCGCCGAGGCATTGATGAAGTAGGGATCTTCCTCAAAGATGGCCTCATTCACTACGCCATTCCCGAAACAGCCGGCCATCCTGTAACTAAGCGAGAGGAAGCCCTGCGGTCCGTACTCGACCAATGGGGCCATCCATTCGTAGAAGCATTGAGCAAACGGGCGAAGATTTCAAAATGGATCCTGTGGGAAAACGTTTGGGGCTATGTCATCTGGATGTATGCCAATCTGGACTCTCCCTACAAAGACGCCGATCTGAACCTACTGCTGCAAGATGATAGCTGGAAACCTGCGATGCGCCGCTCCCCTTTTCAACGCTACTTGCAAGGGGAGACGGTAGAGGAAGCTTCCCAGTATTATAAGCGAACCACTTGCTGTCTTTATAAGGAATTGCCCGACACGGATATGTGTCCGTATTGTCCTTTAAGGGTGAATTCTTGATTTTACATGTGATGAAAATAAAAACTCAGCTGATGTGCAACAAAGCAAGATGCGCATCAGCTGAGTTTATTCATTGAGAATGAACGTAAAACGAAAGGTTATGTAGAAAGAGGCCATATTGAGATGAAACCACGAAATACGATGCGAAAACCCACAGACATCTATTGGTGCTCTTTCTTACCATGAGTGGATTCCCGTCGAGAAAGAACTAGCCATTCACTCGTAGCGAGTCTTGGAGGGCTAAAGGGAAAACTAGCTTTTAAACACAGACAGTTAGGTGGTGGGCCGAATATTTTAGCCTTGCTAAAGAAAGGCAAAAAGGATTAAACCTCACTTGAGTCAGACATTGATTTAATCATTTTATTAAGCTAAGGTAACATAATTAATAGAATATTCTAGCATATGGAGAAGAGTAATTTTGAATTATTATTTCCAGAGAGCTACTGTAGGTGGGAAGGAGCAATCACGGACCTTAATATGTTGAAGGGCTATAGGTATGTTGATGATTGGCTTAATAGAGTGACTAGCGAGTTATCCCTACATTATAAAGGTGGCGGTGCAAATTTATACAGATCTAATTTAAGCTAAATTTGAATTTATCTTAAATTAAAACGGTACCAAAATCCCACTCTCTTTAACAAAGGACCCACTCTCTACATTATTACGCAGGAGCGGGTAAACTTTGAATGAAAATGGTTTACTCTATTTCTTGGAGTTCAGCTTCATTATTCTTGTCATGCGGCCTACCGACATCTCCTTCATCAGCACTCACTACTGAAGTAAATAATAAGCAAGCAAAAACAAATAAAATGATAGATACTCTATTTTTTTTCATAAAAAATCTTCCCCCTCAAACATATTTTCCATTGCAAAATGAGATATTTTTAGTATTTCCAATGATTTTTTGTATTTCTTTTTTTTCTCTAAGAACAGTGAATAATGTTCAGCTGCAGTTCTTAATTCTTTCCAACTTTTCTCTCTTAGCAGGATTTTAATTACTTTTTGTATATTGGATTCGTATATATCTAGTTCACCATCGAAATAGTGTTTCTTTGCTTTGATATATAAGTATTGCCCCTCTTGGATTTCGGTGTCAATGAAGTCGTAAGCTATTTTAAAGGTTTTGTTGATTAAGGATAAATCATCAATATTTAATAATATATTTAGTTTCAATTTCAATGAAACAAAAGTTCCAGGGAGAAAATTTTCTTTCTTAATATTTAGAGATTTATCAACTTTCTCTAAAGCTTTCATATAGCGTTGCTCGTCAAAATAAAGAAGAGAAGCATTATGAAATAGCTTTGCTTTTAGTTCAAAGGAATCTGGTTTAGCAATATTAAATCCTTTTTCTAAATAAGTTTTTGCTAAAGAGTAATTTTTGATCTCCCTATTTAAGACCACTAAAAGATTGTAACAATCACCCACCTTTTCCCACTCGTGTAGTTTTAGATATTGGAGTTTAGACTCTTTAGCATAATCAATTGATTCAGAGAATTTGTAAGTGAAATATAGTGACATAGCAATGTTGTACAATACTTTAGGTTTATAAATGGATGTATCATCGCTAATTATTAATAGTTCTTTAAAAAAGGCTATGCTACGCTTATGTGAAGAGTTCAGGTAGTAATACAAGCCATTGGCATAAAGATATATTCTTTTTTGTTTTACATCAAACATAGATTGAATATCTTCCATTGGATATTTCACGAATAAGTCCAATGCCTCATTGTATTTATTTGTATTAAGGAGATGTAAAAAATATAGGAGTTTATAATAGGCTTCCTGTTTCAAAGACTGAATATATTCCAACTTTTCCTTATTCAATTTAAGAAATAATTTGGTATCTTTAATATTACCAATTCCAACAAGTACCTCAAATTCATCCAAAAGACTTTGAATTTCACAACAATCAAGGTTAGTGGATGTTAAATAATCTTTAGGTACCCCAAGTCTAGCTGCGATTAATTTAAGTGTTTCTGTAGCAGCTTTATACCGTCCGGTTTCTATATTACTGTAATGAGAATTGGAAACTATACCCTTGAATACAGCTTCTTGGGATAAACCTTTACTTTCTCTTATATTTTTTATTCTTTTGCCTAGATTTATAAATATCACCTCCTAAACTAAAACACAACTATCAGGATATATTCTGTTAAATATATATAAAATTGAATATATAAAATAAATTATTAATTCTTATTTAGTATAACCAAATAAATACAATTTGCAAACAGTTTGTTGAGTTCAAAATTTAAAAATCCATTATTACTTGAGCTCATTTTCTCATCTTTCCGATACGTCAGAGACTAGAGAGTGGAACCGCCAAGCGTACAAAGGAGCAATCACAATTTCCATGATTGCTCCTTCCAATTCTATGCTATAGATGAATTATCTCATCTAAATCAATCATTCACTAATTACTCTTGCGGTATCGTTACCGACCAAAAGCTTTATCCAACTAGTGGAGCTACTACCTGTATAAATTGAAAAACTTAACTTTGCTTGTGCTGGTCCATCAAGCGTTTCGCGAGGTTGGACTATTTCCAACTTATTGATTTTCGGGACAGTACCTAAAGCAATAGCTGCTCCATCCCGTACCCTGTCGATGAAATCATTTCCATTTTGAGTGATTGTAAAATTTGCTTTAAAAAATACAGCGTATACCCCAGCATTATAAAAAACATCTGCATCTCTATAACTAATATAGCCGCTGCCGCGAAGTATAGTATCAGGATAAATATTACCACCTATCGGTAGGTTAGGCCACCCTTCCCACCCTTGAACACTAATATTTGGTGCTATGAACGTACTACTCACAGAACCATCTGGATAAACGGATACCATCTCTATCCCTTTGTCAGTTTTCAGCTCATAACTTTTTACTGGCTCAACCCCTCCGGCGAAAGAATCCCATGGTTGCTCGTTATAGTGTTTCTCTAATAAGATGTCTTGGACTTCTTCAGTAACTCCATATTTATTTAAAAAATCTCTAACATCCTGCTCTGTTATTTCATTTGGCAAAGTAAAGGATGAATTTGTTGCGCTATTAGCGTAAGCGAAAGTATTTATACTACCGAATGATATTGCTAGAGCCAATCCGAAGGTGGTTATATAGAAAATTATTTTCTTCATTTGAATTCTCCTTTTTTAATTAATATCGGCATAGACATCAAATCGATCATTGCCAACAGTAATCCATAGATAACAAGTTTGTCCACTTCCAATGATATTCAATTTTGAAATCCAATATAATTGAGCTTTTGCAGGATAATCTAGAGTTTCAGTCGCTTGTTCTATCGATAACTTTATGTCACTAATCTTAGCTCCGAATCTGAATATATCCTCATCCCCAACAGCACTAATGAAATCATTTCCATTTTGTACAAGGGTGAAAGTAACGTAAAATTCAGCTTTAGCTGCAACAGTATCATAAAAAACCCTTGCATTTTTATAGGTAACATATCCGCTTCCTCTGATAATAGTTCCATTATCGAAGCCTTTTTTATTTATACCGAAAGGATGATCTTCATCTGTAATTTCAGGTAGCTTAGATGAAGCAATAACAGATCCATCTGGAAAAGTTTTAATTTCTAAGAGACCTTCATCTGTCTGTAATTCATGGATAGATATCGGTTCTACCCCTTTTTTAAAAGAATCCCACATCTCACCATTGAAATACTTTTTTAGCAATGCATCCTGATTTTCTTTAGATACCCCATAGCGAGTAAAGGTCTCCCTTACATCTTCTTCAGTAAGATAGGTAACATTTGGTTGCAACTCAGTAGCATACGCTGTTTTATAATCAATACCTACCACCAGCAATAATAAAGTCAGTGTTGATATAAGCATGTTTATTAACTTTTTCCTCAAGATATTTCACTCCTTTTGTACAATAATTTTATTCGAGTTAATAAGGTCTTTTTATTAGTCGCATCAAAGCAGTTATCCGCTTTTAACCTGGATAGGGTCTAAATGTATCCTTACCAACTAACAGCTTCAAATAAGTAACTGCTCCTACTCCTCCATTATACCAATTTATAGTTAAATCCATTTTAGCTTCTGCCGGATCATCTAGTGTTTCTTTTGCTTGAATTATACCTACAGATATATTCGTAGCGCTTCCTACCTTACTTTTAAATTTAGGCTCCCATACTCTGTCTATAAAGTCCATTGCGCCTTGAAGTATTGTAAAATTAGCATTAAATGCAATATACGTTACAAGGTCGTCATAATAGACTACGGCATCTTTATAACTAACATAGCCTGACCCCTTAATTATAGTACCTGGCGTGACACCATCATACTTTCCAAGTGGTTTGTACGACGAAGGGTCAGATTCAACAGCGAGAATACCTGTGATTAAAATAGAACCATCTTCGAACTTTCTAATTGTTTTAGTTCCTGTAGTAGTTTCAACGGTCTCTTCTTCCACGGGTATTGAATCTTCTTTCATCGAATCCCATAGTTCACCTTTTTCAAGTTTGCTTAGTAATTCAACCTGCACCTTCTGTTGTACTCCATACTGACTTAATGAGTTTTGGATTTCTAAATAAGAGATACTATTCTCTTTTTGTTTTTGTTCTAATTCTGCTTTTTTTTCATTTTCAGCAGCATAAATACTAGTATGTTGCCCAAAGAACAGAGAGATAGCTAACGTAGGTAATGCGACATATTTCGTTAATTTGTTCAAAGAAATCTTCCCCTTCCTTTTTTAGTAACCTAATACTACCACACCTAAAAATAGTGTCAATTCAGTATCTTTTGTAATTATTATTTTTTTATTTACTTTTCTATGTCGAAAATTGTCTATTATTGAGGGATAAACAAAAGGATATTGTTTCGTGCTGAAATAACACTACTAAGTAATCGTTGTATTAATTAATCATTTTTATTCCGCAATATTTACAGAAGGGAGGGATGGGCTATCTTTCCACTCAAAGGTATAGTAGGGAGGCATTTGCCTTAAGTAACCTAGAAGAGATAATAGTAAAGAAGAGGCTAATAACGGAGAGCTACATTGAGCGTAGTGGGAAAGATTAAAGGATATGTAGAAAAAGAACTCTATACAGTAATTTTTTTGAATGCATAATTAATAGCTTGATTAGGGCAGATCATTAGCATCCCCGTCTTGTAGGATTTGGTTTTGATTCGAACAAGACGAGGCAAATATATACCTAGATAATCGAAAAAATTGGTGTGATGCTTTGAAAGTATGCTTCAATAAGTACTCAAAACTGTTGAAACAGAAATGCTCCAAGCGATTAATGTAAATGAAATAGTCAACCACAAAGTATTCCTAGTTGTGGATTGGTCATTTCTAATATTCTTTAATAGTGCTACAAGATTAAGACAAAAAACAATAGCTAAAACAGGTATAAGAAACAAGCTTATGAATGAAAATATAAACCATTGCAAAATATTCACCTCCGCTTTTTGTTTTTCAAATACTTTGATATTCTAAATGATACCGAAATTACTGAACCATTACAACCTTACTCGCAAGATCTTGTGTTTAATAACAAACTCT
Source organism: Sporosarcina cyprini (assembly GCF_022048975.1). Taxonomy (GTDB): domain Bacteria; phylum Bacillota; class Bacilli; order Bacillales_A; family Planococcaceae; genus Sporosarcina; species Sporosarcina cyprini. The sequence continues at coordinate 38,720 of NZ_JAKMHX010000012.1, forward strand.
CTGGATTTCACTTATTCTCCAATAAATTCTGACACCAAGAAAACGACAAGTGAACATATAAAACACGATTTGAATTAGTGAAAAGGAATAAAAGGAAGTTTTCTTTTGTAGCTTGTTCAATGTGATTCCATTATCTCAAAAGTTTGCCCTATAGAAGTTACTCCGGACTCAATTGTAAATATCCAATTGTGCACATCAATAAATTGCATAGATTAAGCAATATAGATACACGCTATGGACAACTTTATTTAGATTTAACGATGACAAAAGAAACGCAAAACCGCATGTTAATGCGAACAAAGTTAATTCGTGCTGTTCGCAGATTTTTAAAGAACCATAATGTGAAAGTATCAAGTCCCTCTCATTGAAAACAGCCCACACGCACCGTCACTTCCGGTACTTGTAGGCTGTTTTTTATTGCTCCATTTGCTTCGCAAGGAAATGGGCGGCCGTTTCGGCAGCTTTTTGTTCTGCATCGCCGAGGAAATGGACTTTGGAGAGCAAATAGACGGCGCCGATTGTATCGCCGCCTGCCACGATTGGCATGATGCAATACGATTTCACCTGCTCGACTTGTCCAGGAACCCATTCGACGGATTTCTCCATCTTTTCCATCACCATCGTGCGGCCTGCCAAAACATCCTCAACGTCTGGTGATAGCTGGCGGTTCAAATAGTCTTTTTTCGATACTCCGGATACGGCGATCATTTCGTCCCGATCGCTGATAAGGGCCGGGGTGCCAAGTGTCTCGTATAACGTTTCCGCATACTCTTTTGCAAACTGCCCTAATTCGGATATCGGGGAATACTTCTTTAAGATGACTTCCCCATCCCGATCTGTGAAAATTTCTAGCGGATCTCCTTCGCGGATGCGTAGCGTTCTTCTGATTTCCTTCGGGATTACGACCCTGCCTAAATCGTCAATTCTACGCACGATACCTGTTGCTTTCATCCATGATGCCTCACTTTCCAAAATTGATAACCGTCTTCCGTTCGGACTTAGTATGCATCATGGATGGACATTTTATGCAATAGACCCTTTAGCCGGCATCGACTTCTGCTTTTTCTTTTATCGATTGGCTCAGCAGTTCCATCACTTGTTCCAGTACATCAAATTCCGTCATTTTACCGGTATGGCGGTCATCCACAGTTAGAATGAGCTGGCCGTCCTCCATAGTAAAACCGACAGCCCGGCCAAATTTCATCGTGTCTGCCACAATTTTTGCGCCGTCCATATTTTCGGTTCCTTCTTTGGATAGGCGGATTTCGATGACATTTCGTTGTTTCTTAATGGATTCGACTCCCGCGTGGCGGCCCCACGCTTTAATGCGGCCCACTCGCAGCAACAAATCGGCCTCTAGCGGCAGATCGCCAAAGCGGTCCGTCATTTCATCGAACAACTCCGCATAATCCTCTTCGGATTCGATCGCTTTCACTCGTTTGTACATTTGAATCTTTTGGAAGCCGTCTTTAATATATGTGTCAGGTAAGTAGGCATTGATCGGTAATGAAATTTCAACGTCGATGATATCCGCCTTCGATATGCCTGTTTGTTTCTCCTCAATGGCATCTTGGAGCATTTGAGAGTACAAATCAAAACCGACCGAGTCGATAAATCCATGTTGTTGTGCACCGAGCAAGTTCCCCGCACCGCGAATGGATAAGTCACGCATCGCGATCTTAAAACCAGATCCTAATTCTGTGAACTCCTTGATTGCCTGCAAACGGTTTTCCGCCACTTCTGTGAGCACCTTATCCCGTTGATACAAGAAATAACCATACGCCACCCGGTTGGAACGGCCGACACGCCCGCGCAGCTGATACAGCTGGGACAAGCCCATACGATCGGCATCATGAACGATTAATGTGTTCACATTTGGGATATCAATGCCCGTTTCGATTATTGTGGTCGTTACGAGGACATCGTATTCGCCTTCCAAGAAGCTTAGGATGACAGCCTCCAGCGTCGATTCTGACATTTGCCCATGGGCAAACGCCACTCTCGCCTCTGGCACGAGCTGTTTAATCTCTTCCACTTTTTTCGTCATGTCTTCCACGCGATTGTATAGGTAAAATACTTGGCCACCACGTCCTAGCTCGCGTTCAATCGCTTCTTTGACCAGTCCAAAATTATGTTCCATCACATACGTTTGTACAGGAAAACGGTTTGCCGGCGGTGTTTCAATGACGGACAAGTCCCGGACTCCGAGCATGGACATATGCAATGTCCGCGGAATTGGCGTCGCTGTTAACGTCAACACGTCCACATTCGTTTTCAACTGCTTGATCTTCTCTTTATGCGTCACGCCGAACCGCTGCTCTTCATCGACAATTAAAAGCCCTAGATCTTTATAAATAACATCCTTCGAGAGAAGACGATGTGTACCGACGACAACGTCAACCGTACCCGCTTTCAAGCCCTTCAATGTTTCTGTCTGCTCTTTCTTAGAACGGAACCGATTTAATAAGGAGACCTCGACAGGGAAGCCGGAGAACCGTTCCTTCATTGTTTCATAATGCTGCTGGGCCAAGATGGTCGTCGGTACGAGGAAGGCCACCTGTTTACCGTCCGCGACTGCTTTGAATGCCGCACGTATCGCAACTTCGGTTTTTCCATATCCGACATCCCCGCAAAGCAGCCGGTCCATCGGCCGCTCCCGCTCCATGTCCTGCTTCACTTCGGTGATCGAACGGAGCTGATCTTCTGTCTCATCATATGGGAATGCATTTTCAAAAGAACGTTGCAGATCATCATCAGGAGAAAAAGCATATCCTTTTTCCGATTCACGCTTGGCATACAGTTTGATCAGATCATCTGCAATATCTTTAACGGCCGCGGAAACCTTTGATTTGGTCTTCTTCCATTCTGCTCCGCCTAGTTTATGCAGTTTCGGCTCTTTTTCACCCGATGCCACATATTTTTGGATCAAATCAATTTGATCTGCCGGGACAAACAGCTTATCCTCGGCTCGATATCGAATATCCAAATAATCTTTATGGACACCGTTCACTTCAAGCGTCACTACACCATAATACTTTCCGATTCCGTGGTGGACATGGACGATATAGTCACCGGGTTTGATTTCCGAGTAGCTCTTGATCCGCTCGGCATTCGTCATCTTCTTCGCACGTGTTTTCCGCTTGGCCTTTCCTTTGAACAACTCGGCATCTGTAATGACGGCTAGACGCTGGAACGGCAGCTCAAATCCGGCAGACAGATCGCCATCGACAATGATGACATTCCCCTTGCCCGTCGGCGTGCCGTTTACGGTTCCGCTTATCTCGTAGTCTTGCAATATACCTTGCACTTTCTTCATTCTTTCATCGCCGTCCGCAACGACAAAGACGTCGAAATTCCCTTGCTTCCAGCGTTCCATCTCATGCTTCAGCACGTTCATTTGCCCGTGGAATTCCTGCATGGGCTTACAGGAAAACGAAACGGTTTTCTTTAACGTAATGCCCGGAACTGCTCTTGTGAACAGGGAGAAATACGCCCTTTTTTGTTCCAGCATGCCTTGCACCTCTTCGAAGGAGAAGGTGATTTTGGCGTCATGGACAATCTTGCCTTCCTCCAGCAAGGAAAGGAACCATTCTTTCTCTTCTGCTTCCAGAGATGTGGCGACTTCATGGATTCTGCCGATTTCATCAAGCAGCACGAGGCCATTCGATGGAAAATAATCACCGAGAAACGATGGCGGCTCTTCGGAGAATGAAATGTATTTCATCATACCTTCCGGCACCATGCCGTCCCGTAATAACCCGATGTCTTGGGTTATATAAGCTGTCAGGGCCTCTTTCGCCTCATCATTCTTCATCCGCTTCAAGCTGGTACTGAGTGCGACTTCCAAATGCTCAGCGACTTGCATGAGATCGAGGCGGCTCCAGACAAACTCTGTCGCTGGCAAAATCGTTACCGTGTCCAATTTGCCGGTCGACCTTTGATCTTCTGCCGAGAACGTACGGATGGAATCAATATCCGTATCAAATAACTCAATTCGGATCGGATCATCCTCCGTCAGGGGATAAATATCAAAAATACCGCCACGCAATGCAAAATCGCCCGGCGTTGTTACCATATCCTGTCTCGAGTATCCCATAAGAACGAGCTGATTCAGCCAGTCCTCGATTTGAATGCTGTCACCTACTTGGGCCGTGAGGGTGGCGGATTTCCACTTCTCCTTTGCAGGCAGGAGCTTTTTCATGCCGGCCAGCGGAGTAATGTAAATGCCCTTCCCGACCCTTGCCATATGATCGAGTGTATCAATCCGCAATGCTCTCAATTCATAGCTTGATACTGAAAAATCGGCTGCGATCAGCTCCTCCGCAGGATATAGATGGACAAGGGATGGATCTTCGGCCATTTTCACAAGATCATCATATGCACGCTGCGCTTGAAGCATATTGGGGGTTACAATCATGATCGGTTGATCGATGGAGCGTTGGAGCGCATGGAAGAACAGCGGTTTTGCTCCACCCGAAAGACCCGTGATCAATTGACGGTCCTGTCCACCCTTCAGCTCCTCCATCACATTAGCAATCTCTTTTTCTTGTAAAAGCAATTTTATTAGTGTTTCCACTCATCCATTTCCTTTCTACGCGGTTTCAGGCATCAGGTTCGCTTTTTTATATAATAACCTCATCATCGAGTCTTTGGTTTCATTTTCATAAATCTAATTAAACATTTGGAAGAGGGCTTGCACAGACGGCAAGCTCCTCCTTCGTAGTAAAGTGCAAAAAGCTTTGTGCGTAATGCTACGCCAAAGCAGATCGTCACTGTTTCCAATTTTCAAGATGATATAAGTCCGGGAACATCCGCAGTGATTGCTCGCATTGCTCACAAATGCAACGGACCGTCATCGAGCCTTTATCATCGGTATCGAGAAATCGTTCCTTCTCTTTCTCATCGTTTTCTTGAAGCTGCCGAATAACATCTCTTGCTGAATCGAACGGAATACTTCCAATTTCCGTATTGCAATGCTTACATGTATATCGTACGACCATCATGATGATCCGCCCCTTTTTATGAAAGTATAGGCGGAAACACATGGGTTTATTCCTTAGGATCCGTTGTAATCATTCATGACTTCCAAGAAAGGCGCTTTGAGCCAGGCCTCGCAAGCGTCTGCACTTTTCTTGATCATTTCTTCCATGACCGGTATTTCCTCTTTGCCAAAATTGGATAGTACATAGTCTGGCACCTTCATGCCGCCTGTAGGACGTCCGATGCCGATGCGGATCCGATTGAACTGATCTGTCCCCATATGGGCAATCAACGATTTCATGCCGTTATGGCCGCCTGCACTTCCCTTTTGGCGGAGCCGGAGTTTTCCTGGCACCAGATCGAGATCATCGTATAATACGACAATTTCATCGTCATCCACGCCATAGTAATCCATTAACGGGCCTACACATTCACCCGAAAGATTCATATAGGTCAACGGTTTTACCAGAATGACCTTGCCTTCAGGACGGTGGATCACCGAAAAGGCCCCGTTAAATTTCGATTGGGCCGGAGGAGCATCCCACCGGCGGGCCAATTCATCAATTACGAGAAATCCGATATTGTGCCGGGTATGTTCATATTGTTTACCCGGATTCCCGAGCCCCACAATCATTTTCATAAACGTTCTCTCCTATAGCTCGTTTCAAACTCATAATGCAGAAAAGAGGCGCACGGCAACAACCGTACGCCTTATAGCTTTTCTGTTTATTCCTTGGAACTGGGAAGCATGAAAGGATTCAATGCCTGTTCAGTTCTTTATTCCGCGTCGTTCACTTCTTCTACAGGTGCAGCTGCTTCTTCCGAATCATCTGCATCCTCATCCGTCTCAGCGCGTGGAGCCGAGATGACGACAAGCGCTTCTTCATCGTCGTTGAGAAGTTCAAAATTGGACGACTCCCGGATCTCTTTAACTGTAATCGACTCACCGATTTGCAGGTTCGAGATATCAACATCAAATGATTCCGGAATGTCGGACGGTTTTACTTTGATGGTTACTTCCCGGATCGGCTGTTGCAGGACGCCGCCCTCTTTTTCGCCAGGCGACTCTCCCACAAGGTGTACCGTCACGTTGACTTCCAATTCCTCTGTCATATTGATGGCGAGGAAGTCGGCATGATAGATCTCGCCTTTCAGCGCATCTTCCTGATAATCCCCCAATACGACATTCAGGTCTTTTCCATCAACGTTTATTTTCAGTACGCCATTTCGGCCGACCTCACGCAATGTGCTCATCAAATCTCTTTCTTTCACTGCGATTGGCATGGATTCGATTTGGTATCCATATACCACGGAAGGGATGAACCCATCTTTTCGAAGCTTGGTTAATGTAGACTTTGGTTTAACTTCTCTTAATTTCGACTGTATTGCTGTACTCATATGCGTAGTCACCTTTCCTGAAAAAAAGTTTTCTAACTATTGAAATACCCAACATCAGACGACATTAAACAGAAACATAACATTTCCCTTAACTTTGCGGATAAGGACTTTTATTCAAACAATGTGCTGACCGATTTCTCTTCGAACACCCGGATAATTGCATCTCCAAGCAGCTTCGCAATCGATAATTGTTTGATCTTAGGTGATTTTTTAGATTCAGGCAAGTCGATCGAATTGGTAACAACCAATTCTTTGATTTGTGAATTGTCGATCCGTTCAATTGCAGGACCGGATAGGACAGGGTGTGTACAGCAAGCATACACTTCCTTCGCTCCACTCTCGATAATCGCGTTGGCAGCAATCGTAATTGTACCAGCTGTATCGATAATATCATCGATCAGGATAGCCGTTTTCCCTCTTACTTTACCGACGATGTTCATGACTTCCGCCACGTTTGGACGCGGACGGCGTTTGTCAATAATCGCAATTGGTGCTTTCATGCGGTCCGCCATTTTGCGGGCACGTGTCACTCCACCATGGTCAGGAGATACGATGACAAGATCATCTCCTTCCAACCCTTTGCTCTTGAAGTACTCTGTTAAAATCGGTTCTGCGACAAGGTGATCGATTGGAATATCGAAGAAACCTTGGATTTGTGGTGCGTGTAGATCGAGACCGATCACACGGTTCGCACCTGCCGTTTCCAAAATGTTCGCAACTAGCTTAGCCGTGATCGGTTCGCGGGAACGAGCTTTTCGATCTTGGCGTGCGTAGCCGTAGTAAGGCATAACGACATTAATTGTCCGAGCAGATGCACGTCGAAGCGCATCGATCATGATGAGAAGTTCCATGAGATTATCGTTTACAGGATTGGATGTAGATTGGATTACGAATACATCACATCCCCGGATGCTCTCTTCAATATTGATTTGAATTTCACCGTCGCTGAATCGTTTTACAGAACATTTACCGAGCGGACGCCCGATTTCATCCGCTACCTGTTGCGCAAGCGCTTGGTTGGAATTTAACGAAAAGATTTTGAGTTTATCATTAGGATAATGATTAGCCATCATGGTCCCCCTATGGTTTTTTAAGATTTAATTTAGAGATGTAGCCTTCTTTATTCTCCTGTCGAGTGCGTGCAATTGCAAGTGAAGATTCTGGTACATTTTTTGTAATCGTCGATCCAGCCGCGATAAATGAGCCTTTTCCAATGGTAACGGGTGCAACCAAATTGGAATTGCAGCCGATGAAAGCATCGTCTTCAATTATCGTTTGGAATTTGTTTTTTCCATCGTAATTGACTGTGATCGACCCGCAGCCAACATTTACATGGGAACCAACTTGCGCATCGCCGATATAACTTAAGTGGGATACTTTACTGCCTTCACCGAGTATCGATTTTTTCACTTCGACGAAATTGCCAATTTTAACATTGTCGCTGAGATTGGAATCCGGACGGATATGAGCAAACGGCCCGACTGTTGTATGGGAACCGATTTTGCTATCTCGCACGACTGACGAATGAATCGTTGTTTCATTGCCGATTATGCTATTGTCTATATGGCTGTTTGGACCGATTGTACATCTCTCACCGATAATCGTACGTCCTTCAATCATGACGCCTGGCTGCAAGATTGTATCGCGGCCAATTTCAGCATCCACACTGATGTAGGTTTGCTCCGGATTAATGATCGTCACTCCATTGCGCATATGTTTCTCCGCAATGCGCTTCCGCATGGCCGCTTCCGCCTGCGCGAGCACCACCCGATCATTGACACCGATTGTTTCGCTGAAATCATCTGTTACATAAGCAGCGATCGTCTCCTGCTCTGATTGCAAGATGCCGATAACATCTGGAAGATAATATTCGCCTTGGGCATTGTCGTTTTTCACTTTTTTCAAAGAGGCAAAAAGGGCTTTATTGTCGAAGCAATACGTACCCGTGTTGATTTCCTTGACTTGTTGCTCCTCTTGGCTGGCGTCCTTGTGCTCGACATTACGGATGACATTTCCGTTTGCATCCCGGATAATCCGTCCGTACCCAGTCGGATCTTCTGCGATGGCTGTTAAGATGGTCGCCTTCGCACCCGTTTCGCGATGATGGGCGACGAGCGCTTCCATTGTTTCCGATTTGATCAGCGGGGTATCGCCGCAAACCACAATCGTCGTACCTTCCAAACCACCGAGTAACTCTTCTGCCTGTTTCACCGCATGGGCTGTCCCGAGCTGTTCCTCCTGAAATGCATAAGAACAGGATTCCCCGAGCAAGTCCTGCACTTTTTCAGCCCCGTGTCCGACAATCGTAACGATCTTATCGGCGCCAAGACCTTTAATATGGTCGACTACGTGCTCGACCATCGGTTTCCCACAGACAGGATGCATTACTTTATATAGATCGGACTTCATCCGCGTACCTTGTCCTGCAGCAAGGACGATGGCATATGTATTCGTCATGTGCTGTCCTCCATCCATAATTTCATTATTGACTATATATGAGTTTCAGCATTTTATCAACTATCCCCTCTTGACAACAGCTTCTTTTTCTTTTAGTATTATTTACTTGTTTTTTTCTATGTATAATCTACCTTTCCATCCATGTATTCCTCACTCTCATACACAAAATAAAAGACCAACTCTATCTGTCGCGTTGGTCTTTTGGAGTCTTATGAAATTGTGATTCAGGGTTACGCGCCCGCTTCTTCCAGTACGCCGCGCTCTGCTACCTGATGGTACGCTTCCAGCACTGCGTCTTGTATTTTTGTACGCGCCCCCGAATTAATTGGATGAGCCACATCGCGGAATTCCCCTTCCGGCGTCCGTTTGCTTGGCATGGCCACAAACAATCCGTCATTCCCCTCAATGACCCGGATATCGTGGATGACAAACTCGCTATCCAATGTGATGGAAGCGATCGCTCTCATTCTGCCATCCGTATCTACCTTGCGTAATCTCACATCTGTAACTTCCATTTTTTACCCCACTCCCTTTTCAAATGCGTTTCACTTTCTATATTCTACAAAAGCAATGAGAACCCTTCTTTTGTTCTAAAATATTTACACGATTTTGAAAAGTGGTTATCTGTTGGGATTGAGTTGTATAAAGTTTGTAAAAAGCAGCAAAGACAAATGGAGAAAAACCTCTATGATTCAGGCTTTACGTTTAAATCAAATCCGAATTCCCTTACAGTGCTGCTTCGCCTTCCCAGGGGGCACTAAGCTGCTATCCATTCAAGGGTTGCGACAGGATATCACAGTTCTAGGGAGGAATTAATATTTGAATGTGTTATAGAAGCAAGCGATTCACCGAGAGATTCAAACGGTCTTTCAGCATGATACGAGCGGTTCTGGACTTCTGTCAAGTTCGTGGACACGTTTTCGTGAGCGGTTCTTTTTCAAATGCCTACCGCGCTTCGCTTGGTGTACTTTCATGGAAGAGCAGTTAAAGTGACAACTGCTCTTCCATGAAAGTTGCGAGTGGTTCTTGCCCTTTTTTCTTCCGTGACTCCTCGTACAACCTCTCAAATTCATTGGGCGTTTGGTATGCCAATGTCGAATGGCTTCGCTGCTCATTGTAAAAGGAGATAATATACTCTAGCACCACTTTTCCCGCTTCTTTCTTCGTTTTGAAACCCCTACGATAGATTAGCTCTTTCTTAATGGTCGCGTGAAAAGATTCGATACATGCGTTGTCATAACAGTCGCCCTTGCGGCTCATGCTAATTTTACACTGCTTCTCCATGAGGAGGGCAATATAGTCATGGGATGCATATTGTGACCCTTGGTCTGAGTGATGGATCAATCCCTTTTCTGGCGAGCGAAACTGAAAGGCCCGTTTTAATGCCAAGAGCGGCAGCTCCTTGCTTAAGGTGGTAGCCAGATTAAAGCCAATGATTTTACGGGAGAATAGGTCCATGACGGTCGCTAAGTACAGCCAACCTTCGCTTGTCCAAATGTAGGTAATATCCACGACCCACACTCGGTTGGGCGCCTCCGCGTGAAACTCCCGATCTAACAGATTGGGATAGATAGGATGTTCGTGATTGGATTGGGTCGTCACGGTGTATTTGAACGGGACTGTCGCAGATAGTCCAAGCTCGTGCATGTAGTTCGCGACAGTCTTCTCCGATAAAACCATGCCTACTTTCTCCAGTTCTTTCTTGATTCGTGGACTTCCATAGACTTTTCTTTTCGCATAGAAGATCCGTTTGATCTGGGCTTGTGCCTTCTCCTTTTTGAGTTGCGTGTCGCTTTTCTTTCTGCCAAGCCATTTGTAGTAACCGCTTTTAGACACACCAAGCACTTTGCACATCTTATTCACGCGGTATTTCTCCGAATGTATCTCGATAAACGCATAGATTACTTCGGGTTTTTGGAGAAGATGTGCATGGCCTTTTTTAAAATCTCATTCTCCTCCTGCAGTTCCCGGATTTCCTTCTCTAACGCCCGCTGCCGTTTCATCTGCTCAGTCGGCGTGAGGTATTCCTTGCCGTTCTGTTCTGCCAGTCGCTTTTTCCGGTAGTCGCTTACCCATCTTCCCAAGGTGCTAACACCGACTCCCATTTCCCGAGAAACCTCTGTCTGTTTCTTTCCTTCTTCCACTACAAGTTTAACTAAATGCTCCTTCAACGCATCGTCAATTCGTTTACTCATTTAGGCACAACTCCGTCCGTTTTATTCGTGTCTCAATCGAAACACACTCACAGAACCGTGTCCACTTTTTATACTACCTTCAGTTCGACCGGATATACGAGCGGTCTCCGCCTTTATTCGAGCACTTCAACAGATATACGAGCGGTCACAGCGATATACGAGCGGTAAACTAAATATACGAGAGGTACCCCGATTATACGAGTGGTTAGCAAGAAGAATCGAGCGGTCGTATTAATTTTTCGAGCAGTATATCAACCGGGCTACCAGCTCCTACTTACGAGCGGTTCGACCGGATATACGAGCGGTCTCCGCCTTTATTCGAGCACTTCAACGGGTAAACGAGCGGTTACAGCGATATACGAGAGGTAAATTTAATATACGAGAGGTACCGCGATTATACGAGCGGTTAGCGGGAAGAATCGAGCGGTCGTTTTAATTTTCAAACGGTTCATCAAACGAAGCCACCACCAGCTACTATATGCAGAGGTGTTCATCAAGTGCTTCATCAAATTTCCACCAGGAAAAATTCACACAAAAAAATCAGGAAGAGATACACAACTGTGTTCTCTTCCTGATCGATCATTAGATTACCGCGATGACTTCAATCTCAACCGCTGCATCTTTTGGCAGTCTTGCCACTTCCACTGTGGAGCGAGCAGGTGTGTGGGAGCCAAAGTGTTCAGCGTATACTTCGTTCAATGCCGCAAACTGGTTCATGTCTTTAATGAAGACAGTTGCTTTGATGACTTTATCAAGGCTTGTGCCAGCCTCTTCTAGAACAGCTTTCAAGTTGGCGAAAACTTGGTGTGTCTGTTCTTGAATGGTTCCTTCTAGCAGTTGACCGTCTGGCGTCATTGGAAGCTGGCCGGATGTGTACACAAATCCGTTTGCTTTGACCGCTTGTGCATAAGGTCCAATCGCTTGTGGTGCATCTTTTGTCGCTACATAATTCATGACATCGTTCCACCCTTCTTAAAATAGTTGCCTTCCTGCAGTTCGATGGTGCGGTCTTTCTCATTCACCGCTTTCAGTTTGACCAACGACAAGAAGTCTTGGACGAGCACTTCCTCGGTATGTTCCGCTTCCACTAATACTGCGATTCCGGCAAGCTCGCAACCGAACTCCTCGAGCAGATTCTTCATGCCGGCCATCGTTCCGCCCGCTTTCATGAAGTCATCTGTGAGAAGGACACGCTGTCCGCTTTGCATACTTCTTTTCGATAATACCATTGTTTGAATTCTCCGTGTAGAGCCTGACACGTAATTAATGCTGACGGTAGATCCCTCGGTCACTTTGCTATCCCGGCGGACGACAACGACAGGCACATTCAAATGGCGCGCAATGGCATGCGCGATGGAAATGCCTTTCGTCGCCACGGTCATGATCACATCAATTTCCGTTTCGGCGAAAGCGGAGGCGAATACCTTGCCAATGCGGTCCATCATTCTCGGATTGCCGAGAAAATCGGTCATGTACAAATAGCCGCCTGGAAGAAGACGATCAGATCGGCCCAAGTTTTCCTTTAACATGGCCATCACTTCCCTGACTTCTGATTCCGTCACTTTCGGGATATATTTAACACCGCCGGCAGCACCTGAAACCGTAACCAATTTGCCTGTTCCGTTTTCTTCAAAGGTTTGCTTCACGATCGTCAAGTCTTCACTGATCGAGGATTTCGCCGCCTGATACCGGTCTGAAAAGTACGTAAGAGGAATTAATAAATGGGGATTTTCCAAAAGGTGGCGTGTCATATCAACCAACCTCTCACTTCTTTTCCATTTCATAAGAACACCCCCTAAAACCGAATATTTACTTGCAATTTAACACAAATGTACGTCTTTATACAAGAGGGAACCGTTCCCCTGTCATTCGGACCGCATGCACTTCGGTGCAAAAGCCCTTTAATCCATTATAAATACGCGAGACCCGGGATTCGTGCTTGACCAGGCCAAACACCGTAGGGCCGCTTCCGCTCATTAACACCGCATCTGCGCCGAACTGCTCCATTTTTTCTTTCAAGACAACCACCTGAGGATACAGTTTCATTGTAACCGGCTCCAGTACATTGCCAAGTGAACGGCACATCTGCTGATAATCGTTCGAAGCCAAAGCATCCATCATCTGTTTTGTATCTGGATGTTGAATAGATGAGAGATCCAAATTGCGATAAATGTCCGCAGTTGAGACTGAAATGGATGGCTTCGCTAAAATGACCCAACAATTCGGCGGTGCCGCCAGATGCTGAATCTTTTCTCCGCGTCCTGTAGCCAATGCAGTCCCGCCGTAGACACAAAACGACACATCCGAACCGATGCGGGCGCCCAGTTCAGCAAGCTTGTCCGCGCTGAGCTGTAAATCCCAAAGACGGTTCAGCCCTCGAAGCGCAGCCGCTGCATCGGAACTTCCGCCTGCCAGGCCAGCCGCAACGGGGATATTTTTGTCGAGCGTGATTTCGACACCTTTATGTATGCCATACTCTTTCCGAAGCAGATCTGCGGCTTGGTAGGCCAAGTTTTTCCGATCGCTCGGCACGAATCGTTCTGATGCTTTAATTGTAATTTTCCCATCGTCTGTTGGCTTGAGCCAGACGCGATCCGCCAGATCCACAGTGGTCATGATCATTTCGACCTCGTGGTACCCGTCTGGACGTTTATACAGCACATCAAGCGTCAGGTTAATTTTGGCCGGTGCTTTTTCATATAACATCCAGCTCCCTCCATTCATTCCGCTACTCATTGTTCCCTATTTTACCATAGGCCAAGCCGTTTGCGGTACTTTCATTTGCAAAACGGCATATGGGATGGAAAAGGGCTGCTTGGAACAGATTTCTCTTCCTCGCAGCCCTTCCCGTGTCAGTCGTTTATGAGTTGAAAGGTGTTTAGCGGTTATTTCTTTTGGGCCATGCCTTGTTCCGCCATTTCAATCGCTCGCTTCACCATATTTCCTGCGTCGCGTGATTTGATTCCTCCCCAACCTTCTCGCTGGACAACATCGTAAAATCCAAGTTCTTTCGCAATTTCTTCCTTCAAGCGCTCAGACATTACTCGTTTTCTCGCCATTCGGGTTTTCCTCCTTTGCGACTGACAACCGTAGTATGAGTCCAAACCATAAAAAAACACCTATTCCTTCTATAGATAAAAGGAAATAGATGTCCAAACGTAATCTTTAAAAACATTCCGCGCTCATCCTCCCAAATAGGAGGACGAGGCAAAATGAGATGAAAAAAAATAAATCAAACCATGATGGCAAAACGAATTATTTGACGACAAACGCAGTTGCGTCACCGTCTGCTAGAACTGTTATTTCGACCGCTTCGGTCAAAATATCCGCGTAGCTGTAAGACACCCTTTCAAAAGAATTTTCGTCCTGGTCCAGTTCCACTACAAAAACTGCCCGATACGTCTCTCGAAGGACTCCGGCCCGTTCAATCGTCTTCTTCCGGCCGCCGTTTGCTCTTACATACAAACGTTTTCCTAAGTGAGCATCCAATGACTTCTTAATGTCCGCTAATGTTTTTGGCACGTCGCTTACACCTCACTGTGTATAAGCATAACACTTTTAAAAAGTTCTGTCAATTAAAATTAGAATTTTATCAGTAGATGCTTACTTTTGTCAATCGTTTTTTCGCTTTTTTCGACACTTTTGACATTTCGACGTACCAAATTTGTCACTTCTGAGGTCTATGGAAATCAGGATAAAGGGCGTTCGCCAATCGGCCAAACTCTTCGATCGTCAGCGTCTCTCCCCTTCGGCCCGGATCGATTCCCACTTTCTCGAATGCATCCAATATCGCATCCTTCTTCTCCTTGCCGCTTGGAAGTGACGATTGCAAGTTATTTAAAATCGTCTTTCTCCTTTGCACAAAGGAACCTCTGGACACCTCGAATAGGAAGTCCTCATCAATTACCTCGACAGGCGCTTCCGTCTTTCTCGATAAACGAATCACAGCAGACTCTACGTTCGGCTGTGGCATGAACACGGTTTTTGGCACAATCATAGCGACTTCAGCATCCATGTAATATTGAATGGCAATGGACAATGAACCATATGCTTTCGTTCCAGGAGAAGCCGTGATCCGATCGGCTACTTCTTTTTGCATCATGATAACAAGCCGCTCAATTGGCACCTTGCTCATGAGGAACTTTAAAATAATTGGCGTTGTTACATAATAGGGAAGGTTAGCGACGACCACTACTTCGTCCACGTCTGTAAAATATTGTTCCATTACAGCGTTCAAGTCGGCCTCCAGAATGTCCTGGTGGATGATCTTTACATTCGGATAAGGCGATAGCGTATCCTCCAGCACAGGAAGCAGACGCCCATCAATTTCAAATGACACGACTTGTCCTGCTTCTCTTGCAATTTGTTCGGTGAGGGCGCCGATACCCGGTCCGACTTCGATCACACCCGTCCGTTTTGTCAGTCCGGCATGATACACGATATTCTTCAAAATATTAACGTCGATCAGGAAGTTCTGACCCAAACTTTTTTTAAATGAAAACCCATACGTCTCCAAAATTTCTTTCGTTCGATTGGGTGTAGCGATATCTTTCATCCTTGTCCCTCCTCTATAGCCTCTAAAGCCCGCTTCACTTGTTCCACTTCAATCCGGAACATTTCAAGCCTCTTCTTTAAACCTTTGCCATTCACCTGGCCTATATTCAACAATGTAGCTAATCGCTCTCGACGCTGTTTGGCATCTGGATGGCCAATCAACCGCTCCTCATATAAAAATGACAACGGAATCTCTGTGTTGCACTCCGTGTCGGTTGTATACACTTGCTGCAGCGCTTCCCGGATATCGTCATCGGCAGCATGCTCTATGCCTACTTTTTTTCCGTTTTTTGCAATCGATTTCTTTTTATGCAGAAACGCGTGCTTCACACCTGGCACTCGCTCTTCGATAATCGCACGAATCCGTCTGCCTGGATAATCCGGATCGGTAAAGACGATGACTCCCCTTGTTTCTTGCGCATGTTGGATTTGCAAGAGAGTCGTTTCACTGACAGCGGATCCATTGGTCTCAATCGTCTCCGCACCAGTTGCTCGGTTAACCGCAATCGTGTCGGATTTTCCTTCCACCACGATAATTTCTCTGATGTTCACACAACATCCTCTTTCCTACTTGATTTCATTTCATCTTACTTCTCAAAATTCATTCTGTACAGCATTATAGACAAGCATCCGGTACCTAGAAATAGGCCGGGTTCTGCTTCATTCTATCCCCTGCTGCTTATAACAATCTAATCCACTTTACTGAACGGAAAAACCGCAGGGCCTGTAAGAAGCCCTGCGGAAACATCTATTCATAAGACTCAGGTTGGTTGACCTTTGTGTACTGAATACGTTGAACTTACTTAATCAATTACCTTGATTTTCACTTTACGTCTTCCAAAATTATAGGCATCCGATTTAGTCGGCACATGCAAGTCGATGCGATTGCCTTTAATGGCACCGCCAGTATCACCTGCTACGGCATATCCATAGCCTTCCACCCATACTTTTGAACCGAGTGGAATGACGCTTGGATCAACTGCAATGACCTTTAGATTCGGATTGGCCCGTAAATCGAGACCTGTCGCCGTTTTTCCTGTGCACCCATTACAATACGCCGTATAGGCAGTCGCAGTGACGTAAAATTCCTTGCCGCCTGAAGAGCCGTTATTACGGGAAACCCCGACTCCCTTCGATGGGCCGGCACTCGCCACAAGCACTCGTGTACCAACCGAGACCACTTTATCCTGTGGTTTGGAAAGTACCGTTTCAGCAACTAGCTTTCTTGACACTTCTTTCCCATTTTCCTTGACGATTTCGAACTTCCGCTCCACTTTTCCTTTCTTGCCTGGGTGGACTACTTTTTCGCGTCCTTTTAGCAATTTGGAATCCTTTTGTGTAACGACTGTGAAGTTCGTTGGTTCTTCCACTACATCGGTGACCTTTTCCACTCGAACGATTTCCACAATGGAACCCGGTTTAACCAAACCATCCGCTTTCCGATTGAGCTTATCATGTTCATTCATTTGAATGTTTTCTCTCTTTAAAAAGTCAGCGACCGTAGTCGAAGTTGACCATACTTCCTTCTCTTTTCCCCCGTCATTCAACGTAACTGTAAATGCCCGTTCGATTGAGATTTTGTTATCGTCTCCCACTCGTTGTGAGAGTGCTGGAGAAATCTTGTCGTGTTCTGAAACGTCGACTTTCGCTTCCGCTAAAATGTCGTCAACTTGTCGATCGGTTGTCCAGACGGCTGTTTTGTTTTTACCGTCATCTATTGTAATTTTCTTTGCCTGTTCCCACCTGATTGACAAACCTTCTTCAATCGGTGTATTCACTGAGGGTACTACTAAATCTTTCTCTGACACATCAATTTCCTGTTCGGAAAGTAGATGGCCAACTGTATGTGCATGTGTTTTAACTTCGATTTGCTCTCCGTTCGCTTGCAGCGTGACGGATTTCTTTGCCCCTTCGTTCAGGACTAGTGAAATAACTGTCACAAATAATGCGATTGCTAGAATGGTCGCAGCTATTTGTTGACTCCTCAATGACCTAAAGAACAGATTTTTCATGTTTCCTTTTGGCATGAAAAAACCCCTCCTTCATCACTCGGCAAATTATAAAGGCTATAATCTGGGCTGTCAACCTCTTAGAACTTTCTATCACTCAAAAACAAGAACAAATGATCGCGTTCGCTCGCTGCAATCCTAGAAATTTAGCACTTAAACACATGCACATTAAACTTTCAATCAGAAATATTAAATAACTTCAAAGCATTCCGGGTAGTCGCCTCTGCCACTTCTTCCACTGGCATATTTTTCAGGTGTGCAATTTCCTCCGCCACCAACGTCACATATGCAGGTTCATTGCGTTTCCCCCGATTTGGATGGGGTGCCAGATAAGGTGCATCCGTCTCAATCAACAAATGTTCAAGAGGAATTTCCGTCGCCACCTGCTTAGGTGTTTTCGCATTTTTAAATGTGACCGGGCCTCCGAGTGAGATCATGAAATTCATGTCAATGCATTCTCTGGCCGTTTCCACGCTTCCGCTGAAACAATGCATGATGCCACCCACTTCATGGGCTCCCTCTTCTTTCAAAATCTGTACAACATCCGCCGTGGCATCCCGATTATGTATAATGATCGGCAATTCCACTTTTTTCGCCAGATGAATCTGCTTGCGGAATAATTCCTGCTGCACATCCTTCGGCGACTTGTCCCAATGATAATCGAGCCCGATTTCTCCGATGCCCACTACCTTTGGGTGCTTGGCAAGGGATTCAATCCACTGCAAATCTTCTTCCGTGCAATCAATCGCATCGACCGGGTGCCAGCCGACCACTGCGTAAATAAATGGATAAGCCTCTGTCAGCTCCATCGCTTTTTCAATCGTTTTTCGATCAAAGCCGATGACTACCATTTTTGTCACGTTGGCATCCAATGCCCGTTGAATCACTGCTTCCAAATCTTCCTCGTACTGATCCGCATTTAAGTGTACATGGGTATCAATAAACATATTTTTCGCCTCACAATAGCTTTATTCTATTAAAAAGTTATATTTCTATCGTAACAAATAAATTACAGAACAATTAAAAAATGAAGACGGCGTTTAACAAAACGCCGTCATTGTTACATTTTCATTGTCTTACTTCACTTTAGCGCCATTTTCCAATTGTGGATCGACTGTTGCCAGCTTCAATGTGCCGCCCGATTGACCCGCCAAGATCATTCCTTGTGATAACTCGCCGCGCAATTTGACTGGTTTCAGATTGGCAACGACAATGACCTTTTGTCCGACCAATTGCTCTGGTTCATAATGCTCCGCGATGCCGGAAACTACTTGACGCTGCTCGTACCCCAGATCCACTTGCAATTTCAATAATTTATCCGCCTTCGGAATCCGCTCACATGCAGTGACAGTTGCAACACGCAAGTCCACTTTCATGAAATCATCAATTGTGATTTCTTCAGAGGATGTTTCCTCTTTCTTTTCTTCTTTGACCTCTACCTGCTTTGGTGCAGAAACGGACATTTGATCCCGAATGTATACAATTTCCACTTCTGGATCAAGACGCGGGAAGATCGGCACACCTTTTTCAACAACTTTTGTTCCTGCTGGCAAGCTAAAATCACCAAGTGTTTCCCATGCCAATAATTCTTCATTCAATCCAAGCTGTTCCATGATCTGAATAGGAGATTTTGTCATGAATGGCTGGAGCAACGTCGCAATATGGCGTAATGAGACGACGAGATGAGCCATCGCTGAAGCCAGTTTCCCTCTGTCAGCCTCTTCCTTCGCGAGTACCCACGGCGTTGTTTCATCTATATACTTATTCGTCCGGGAAATAAGTGCCCATAAATCCGAAAGGACGACACTGAACTGCATTTTTTCCATCGAAATTTCATATTTCTTCACAGTTTCTGTCATGAAATTCCGTAATTCTTCGTCAAATCCTGTATCTTCTAATCCTTCCGTCGGAACTGCTCCGTTGAAGTATTTATTAATCATGGATACGGTACGATTTAACAAGTTCCCGAGGTCATTTGCCAAATCATAGTTCGTGCGTTCCACAAACGATTCAGGTGAGAATGTGCCATCTTGTCCAAATGGCAGCTCTCTTAATAAGAAGTAGCGCGTCGCATCCAAGCCGAATCGTTCCACCAGCATTTCTGGGTAGACAACGTTTCCTTTGGATTTCGACATTTTTCCATCTTTCATCATGATGAATCCGTGGGCGAATACTTTCTTCGGTAATGGCAAATCAAGAGCCATCAAGAAGATCGGCCAATAAATCGTATGGAACCGGACAATATCCTTACCGACCACATGTACATCCGCCGGCCAATACTTCTGGAACAGTGAATCGTCATCCGTTCCGTACCCAAGCGCCGTAATATAGTTCGTCAAGGCATCCACCCAGACGTAAATCACATGTTTCGGGTCGCCAGGCACTTTAATGCCCCAGTCGAATGACATACGGGAGACCGAAAGATCCTCTAACCCTGGTTTAATGAAATTGTTGATCATTTCATTTTTTCGTGATTCCGGCTCAATAAATGTCGGGTTTTCTTCATAATATTGAAGCAGCCGGTCCGCATATTTCTTCATATTAAAGAAATACGATTCCTCTTTGACGCGTTGAACAGGCCGATTACAATCCGGGCAGTTGCCCTCGACTAGCTGTGCCTCAGTGAAGTATGATTCGCAAGGAACGCATTTCCATCCTTCGTACTCGCCTTTGTAAATATCACCGTTATCGAGGAACTTTTGGAAAATCTTCTCGACTGCAGATTTATGGCGTTCCTCTGTCGTGCGGATCAAATCGTCATAGGAGATATCCATGAGCTTCCAAAGCTTCTTCGCGATATCCGCAATGCCATCCACATACGTTTGAGGAGCTAATCCCTCTTCTTCCGCCTTCTCCTGAATTTTTTGGCCGTGTTCATCCAAGCCCGTCAGGAATCGGACATCATAGCCACGAAGTCTTTTGTATCGTGCCATCGCATCGGATGCCACCGTCGTATACGCTGTTCCGATATGGAACTTTCCACTCGGATAGTAGATCGGGGTGGTAATATAGAAAGTATTTTTATTATCTGCCACAACAATTTCCTCCAGTATTTCAATCTATACTACCCATTTTATCGGAAGTTCAACATTTGTGCCATGACGACAGTTGGAGTTTTATTAAATAGAGGATTTCTCTGAGCTATGTGCAAAAAATTATTTTGATTAATACGGGCCGCAAAGGTATGATAAAGGGGAATATTATAACTTTTCCGACAAATGGGAGGAGGTTAAAATGAACAGTGAAGAGAGTCGATTGCAAAAAGCGATCGAACTTAGAAATGAAAAAAATCTAAAAGAGTCGAATGAGCTTTTGCTGGAATTGGTTCAGTTGCATCCCGAGAATGCGTATTACAACTATCAATGTGCCTGGAGTTTTGATTGTTTAGGAGAAGAGTCAAAAGCGGTGCCCTATTACGAGAAGGCCATTCAAGGAGGGCTGGAGGAATCTGATTTGGTGAACGCTTTTTTAGGGTTTGGTAGCACATTACGATCCCTCGGGGAGTATGAAAGATCGAAAGACGTTTTTCAGGAAGCGATAGAACGATTCCCCTCCCATCAAGCCCTCCGTGTATTCTTTGCAATGACTTTGTACAATGTCAATGAACACAAGAAAGCGATGGAATTCCTGCTGAAATGTATTGCCGATACTTCATCCGATGAAGAAATCCAGAATTACAAAAGAGCGATTTCATTCTATTCGGATAGGCTGGACGAAACGTGGGCATGAGTTCCCCGTCTATGTCCCTATCAACTTCATCTCGTTATTTGCCCACCCAGGATTACTATATGTTAAAAACGGGTGGGCTTCTTCTATCCTATTTCTTGATTCCTATTTATATGGTTAGTTGTCAAACACTATCATTTTTTTAAAATTATTTAGTCGGAAATAATATTATTTAATTATTTTGTTATGAATCGGTGATTATTTTTTAATGCAAACAGCAAGCAAAAACTAGACTTTTTACCCTGTTGCCCAGTACTTCCATAAAACTATTATTTTGTCTACATTTTTAAGCGAGTTTTATTGACGTTAATTGGAAGACTTGGTATGATGATATGTAGACAAGAGAATTATGTCGAAATTTGACGAAAAATTTATTTGCTTAGGAGGAATTCTTGTCATGAAATCTACAGGTATCGTAAGAAAAGTTGATGAACTAGGGCGTGTCGTGATCCCGATCGAACTACGCCGCACTCTCGGTATTGCTCAAAAAGATGCTCTAGAAATTTATGTCGACGACGATAAGATCATTTTGAAGAAATACATGCCAAATATGACATGCTCCATTACAGGTGAAGTGTCTGATGACAACCTTCGTCTGATCGATGGCAAATTAATTTTAAGCCAAGAAGGCGCAAAACAGCTTATCAAAGAAATCGAAGACAAGATGAATTAATAGTATTAGGTGGATAATATAATAGAAAATCCAGGACACTGGTTGTTCTGGATTTTGTATTAACACCTATTCAATTTTCGACATGATATTCCCGGTAGACGTCCTTCCGGTTCATATCTCTGTCTGCTGCTACCTTTTTAATTGCCTCTTTTGACGAAATTTCTTCTTTCTCCACCAAAGCCTCCACATGTTCAGGAACAGACAGCCCTTCCCACCATGCAGTACTTTCCTCAGTCAATTCACCTTGAAACCCTTCGATCACTAGACAGAATTCTCCTCTTAGTTCAGTTGACTCTGCCCATTGGATTGCTTCCTCCAACGTCCCACGAAGAAATTCCTCATACCGCTTTGTTAATTCCCTGGCCAATGTGATATGGCGTGTTTCACCGAGCACTTCTTTCATTGCCCGCAGTGTGTCTTTTAACCGATGAGGCGCTTCATATAAAAGAAGCGATTCCCGCCTGAACTGTAAATCCTTCAGCTGATTGATCCGTTCCTTTTTTTGACGGGATAGGAAACCAAAGAAATAGAATGGCTGTGTCTCAAGACCCGACGCAACCAGCGCAGCAAGTGCCGCATTTGCTCCAGGTACAGGCACTACATCGAAGCCTTCTTCAATCGCTTTTTTAGCAATATCCGCTCCTGGGTCGGAAATACAAGGCATGCCGGCATCACTGACGAGTGCCACTGACTTCCCTTCTTCGAGCAGCGACAAGATTTTTTCGCCGCCCACCATCAGGTTATGCTCATGATAACTCATTAACGGCGTCTTAATATCAAAGTGATTGCATAATTTAATGGTGTTTCTCGTATCCTCTGCCGCAATCATATCCGCTTCCTGTAAAATCCGGATGGCACGAAACGTCATATCATCTAGATTGCCGATCGGGGTCCCAACTAGGTAGAGCTTGGCCCTCCCTGCTTCAGCACTTTTTTGAGATTTCATGTTGCCGCTCCTTCCTTCATATATCTTTCCTTTTCCAGCCGGGACAATTGCTTGAACCGGTATTCCGCCTGCATCGCTTCTCTTTTATTGTCGAAGGTTTCGGAGTAAATGCACTGCACCGGGCGCTTGGCACGGGTATATTTTGCGCCTTTTCCTTCATTATGTGCCTGAATTCTGCGGTCTAAGTCATTCGTATACCCCGCGTAATAGGATCCGTCCTTGCATTCCAATACGTAGAAAATATGGTCATTTTCCTTCTCCATATAGCATCTGCCTCACTTCCTCGGTATATTCCCCGTCGGCACCGTATACATAGAGGGGCGGCAAGACTTTCAGATCCGGTTTTCCATCTTTAATTCCTTCGATAAGCAAGGTGTTCGCTTCTTTTCCTTCCTTCGGATAGACGAAGCGAATTCGTTTCGGCTCCAGCCGATTCGCCCGCATCGCGGTCACAATGTCCAATAATCGGCCAGGACGGTGGACAAAAGCCACTTTTCCTCCTTGTTTTGCAAGCTCGCTCGCTGAACGTACCGCTTGCTCTAATGTCAGATGAATTTCATGTCTGGCAATTGCGACGTGTTCCCGGATATTTTTTTCGCTCGCGTCAATCGCGGGAAAATAGGGAGGATTGCAAGTGATCGTGTCGTATTTTTCATATCCGATGACATCCGCAACATCAATGACATTGTTCTGTAGAATCTCAATCTGATTTTCCAGTTGATTATACGCCACGCTGCGCTTCGCCATATCGGCCAATCGTTCTTGTAATTCGATTCCGATGATCTGGGCTTTCGTACGGGCACTTAAAAAAAGAGGGATGGCGCCATTTCCCGTACATAAGTCCACAATTTTCCCCGACCGTATCGGCACATAAGCGAATTTCGCTAGCAATACGGCATCGAGGGAAAAAGAAAAGACAGAAGGGCTCTGGATGATCCTCAAATTTTCCGCCAATAAATAATCCAGCCTTTCATCACCTTGTAAAATCTGATCCATGGTTCACACCTCTTCATAAAGAAAGAGCCGATACCTACGATAGGATCGGCTCCTCTTACGCATTTTGTTTGCTTAAGAAGGAGAGGCAGAACAGACAATCCTCTCCTTTACGGCTGCTGCCGTAATGAACATTGCATACATGATATCCTTCATTGTAGATGCGGGCCAGATTATCGACCCCTTCACCAATATCAACCTTTTTCACTTTTTCCGGATTCCGTTTTGGATCGGACGACTGCTTTGGTTCATTCAGTTCCTCAAGTCGTGCACGCAAATGATGGTTTTCTAGTTGAAGTGAGTGGTTCTCTTCCGTCATCTTTGCTACAAATCCTATCAATTCCCGGAATTGCTCATGCATGGACTCGAGTTGCTGTTCGAATTCCATTACTCTGTCGAGAAAGTTCCCTTCTTTCAACTGTTCCACCTCATTATTTCATCAATTGGGGTACCGTATCTTGTCTGCCTTCCAGCTCTTCCCAAGAATACTCAAGCACTTGCTCCTGTTCGGACAAATTCACTTGCACAACCCGTTCAAGAAGATTCAAACCGACCACTTTTCCCGCACCTTCAGGAGTTTTGATCCGTTCACCGATATCCGGCATTAATGCTTTTGCTTCTTCGTATTCATCGTTTTCATATTTCAAGCAGCACATCAGACGGCCGCATAGACCTGAAATTTTGGAAGGATTCAGCGATAAGTTTTGGTCTTTCGCCATTTTAATTGAAACCGGCTCAAAATCCCCTAAGAAGGTAGAGCAGCATAACATCCTGCCACAAGGACCAATCCCGCCAAGCATTTTCGCCTCATCACGCACTCCGATTTGCCGAAGCTCGATGCGTGTGCGGAAAATAGCGGCCAAATCTTTAACGAGATTTCGAAAATCGACCCGTCCTTCCGCGGTGAAATAAAAGACGATTTTATTTCGATCAAATGTGTATTCCACGTCAACAAGTTTCATATCGAGCTGGTGTTCCCGTATCTTTTCCATACATGTACCGAACGCCCGCTCCGCCTCTTGACGGTTTTCTTCCACTTGCTCTATGTCATCAGGCTGCGCAACCCTGATGATCTTTTTCAATGGTAAAACAACATCATTCTCCTCGACATCCCTGACCCGGCTTGCAACTTTGCCATATTCGATGCCTCTTGTCGTTTCTACAATGACATAATCACCAATTTCGAGATGATAATCCAGAGGATCGAAATAATATATTTTACCCGCTTTTTTGAAGCGGACACCTACTATTTTATACAAGCATTAACCCCTCCTGCAAATTGAGCACCAGCTGTTCCATTAGAAGTGTACGGTTCATATTGCTATACAACTTCTTCTTCGCCTGTAAGACCGCTTCCATCATGGCCGATAATTGACTGTACGTCAGCTTCATGGAGAGACTGCTGAAAAATTGCTGCTGATCGGGAAACGTCAACGTCGACGTCAGCCCCGCTTTCAACGAAACAATATCACGGTAGGCGTATAGAAGCAAGTCCAATCCGCGTTCCGCATCCTCTTTCTCCTTGATTGAAACTGTCCAATCGGTCTGTATGAAAAGAAGCGCCTCATTAACGTTGCGGTCAGATGCTTCAATTAATTTTAACACTGTTTTTCGAATCTGTGCAAACTGCTCATCTCCCGCAAGCGAGATGGCTTCCTCCATATTTGCCGTTACCGTCGCCACGGTTGCTGCCATGGAAGGATGAACATCATGCTTGACCACTTCTGCGATCAATTCTTCTTTGGACGGCGGGAGGAAAGAGATCCGTTGGCAACGAGATCGTATTGTTTGCAAAATGGTCTGGTAAGCTTCTGTGAGAAGGATAGCCGTTACCTCGCCCTCCGGCTCCTCCAAATACTTTAGCAGCGTATTGGCAGCTGACACATTCATCCGGTCTGCCTGGACGATGATATAAATCTTTCTGCCCGGTTCAAAACCCTTCTTCGTCATTTTCATGATCAAAGCGGACATTTGATCCTTTTTAATGTCTTGTCCATCGGGTCGTATCATCGTAATGTTCGGATGGTTACCGGAATCGACTCTTCGGCAAGCGCTGCATGTTCCACATGGAACGCCATCTACTGGATTGCCGCAAAGCAGAAGTTTCGAAAAGAAAAGAGCAGCTTCTTCTTTTCCCGTTCCCCGTTCTCCATCAAATAAATAAGCGTGGCCAATTCGTTTATTTACAAAAGAAGTCTTCAGTCTTTCAATCACCGGCTGTTGACGTTCTACAATTGATTGTTTCATAGGCCCCACCTCTTTCGTTGCAAAAAACCCCGTGTTTTTCGTGAACACGGGATTACATATATAGGTTAATGAGAAGTCCTTTGATTTCTCCTATTTTCCCAAGTAATTCTACAGAATTCTGTTCTTCGCTCAGCAAAGCTTCCGCCAATTCAATCAGTTTTTCATCGATTGTCTGGACAATCTTCAACCGGCGGCCTTCGCCGTACTGGTTCCACGTATGCGATTGCTTTACGTCTAGACCGGACTCAACTGCCTCTTTCAGAAACCGTTTGACAAGCATTTTGAACTTCGCCATTTCACGTAAATTTCGGGAACGAGCCAGTCGGTCCCCTGCAGCAGAAATGTCCCCGAGGAGCCTGGTCAATTGTTCACCGTGAAGACGCTCTTGCTGCGTTAGAACCATTTGTCCAAACCGGTTGCCCGTCTGAGTCGATCGCGAAGGATCGTTTCTCAGTTTATCGAGCCCGGCACGGTAATCACTATTAACTTTCAAAAAAGTTCACCTCATTTATACCACCAAGCAAAGAGGTACAAAAACAACTGTTATCTAAATTAAAAATGATGGAATTGCTCAATTGGCAGAACAAAAACGGTAGCGCCTCCTACTTCCACTTCCACAGGATACGGAATATAGGAATCTGCGTTGCCGCCCATCGGAGATACCGGAGCGACCATTTGATCGCGCGAACGACAATTTTCACGGATCAACTCAAGCGCCTTGGGTACAAGACTGTCATCCGTACCGATGAGGAATGTTGTATTCCCTGATCGCAGGAAACCACCTGTACTCGCTAATTTTGTTGCCCGGAAGTCGTTTTTCGTCAAAGCTGCAGACAACCGGTTGCTATCTTGGTCTTGGACTACCGCTACTATCAATTTCACGCCTATCACTCCTTTTTTTGTATCGTTCTATTCATTATATCACGAAACTCATTCAGAAATGAGTTGAGAACTTACAATTTTCCAAACATTTTCAGTTACTGTTTTTAATTCGCAGGAAGCATCGACGGTCGTGATCCGATCCGGATACTGCTTCAGCAATTTCTGATAGCCCTCATAGACGAGCGAATGGAATTGAAGGCTCTCCTGATCCAGCCGATTTTGTTCCCTCTCGTCATTTCGGCTGATCCGTTCCAAGCCTTCTTCCGGGCTGATATTAAAAAAGATCGTCAAATCAGGCATCGTATCCCCGATGGCAAAACGGTTAATGGACAGGACATCTTCCATGCCAAGCCCCCGGGCATAGCCTTGGTACGCAAGGGAACTGTCGACAAACCGGTCGCAAAGCACGACTTTCCCTTCCGTTAGGGCAGGAATAATCTTCTCGACCAAATGCTGTCTTCTGGCGGCCGCGTACAATAACGCCTCGGTTCTTCCATCCATCTCCTGATGGGTGTTATCCAGAATAATCGCCCGTATCTTTTCCGCAATGCGGATACCCCCAGGCTCCCGGGTCGTCAATACATCATGGCCATCCAGTCTCAGTTTATTCGCCACTTCCTCCAGAACGGTTGTCTTCCCTGCTCCTTCAGGTCCCTCAAAGGTAATAAATACCCCTTTTTTTAACATAGTAAGCCTCCATCATTCAATCGCGACTAAAATTTTCCTTTGTTCCGTGCGAATTGCACCTTGGAACTTCGCGTTCATCATTATATATTGCGTCAGCCATTCGGCATGCTTTTCATTGATTCGCTCTCCACCCAACACTAACGGGACACCTGGAGGATAAGGGATAATCGAGCCCGCCGCTACACGTTCTATCGCCGAGTCGATGGGAACCCACTCCGCTTCCAGCTTACTTAACTCGGTTGGAGGTATAGCCAGCGTGCTGATTTCCTCGCCAACCGTAAATGCGGAAGGCTTTGCCGCATTGGACGCGGCTTCCGATTTCAATCGTGTTATCGCCTTCCTTATTCTCACCAGGCTTTCCTCAAACGGAAAATAATTGTCCTTTTTCAATAACGGCAGGATGAATAAGACTTGGAAAGGATCCGCCAGCTCTGCAAATATGCCCTCCGCCTCCAGCTTTTCGAGCAAGGCAAAGCCGGTATAGCCTTCCACCCGTAAAAGCAGCTTCAATGGGTCATCCACTTCTACGATGTCGACAGAAGACAGCTCTCGTAAGCTGTGAATAAAAGCCGACCGCTCCTGCAAGAATGCTTCCTGGTCTTGAGAGGTGTAGGAAGCCGCATAGCTTCTCGCATCATCGAGGGAAGCCATGAGCAAATAGGACGGACTGCTCGACTGAAGCATTTTCAAATAATGGGCTATCCTCTGCGCATCAATTAATGAAGAACGGACATGCATAAAAGAAGCCATAGTCATCGCTGGCAATGTTTTATGGGCGGAATGAACAACAACGTCTGCTCCAAGTGACAATGCGGACGGTGGAAAAGCACCGCCTGGGACAAAATGGGCGCCATGCGCTTCGTCCACCAGCACCGGGATGCGCCGCTCATGGCATTGTTCAATGATGGCTGCCATCTCGTTCCCTGTGATCCCGTAATACGTAGGATAGGTCAGGACAACGGCTTTCGCGTCAGGTGCCGCCTCGATCGCTTTTTTTATTTGCAAGGCACGAACCGTCCCGATCGTTTGCGTCTTTTCATCCCACTCAGGGGAAACGAACACGGGACGGGCCCCCGTCAGTTCAATAGCGTGAAAGATCGATTTATGGGCATTCCGCTGCACAATCACCGTGTCTCCTGGCGAGCACACTGCAAACATCATCGCCAAATTGCCGACCGTAGAGCCATTTACAAGGAAAAAGCTTCGATCCGATTGATACAAATCGGCGAGCCGTCGTTCTGCATCTTGAATCATGCCAGCCGGCTCATGCAAATCATCCAGCCCACTGAGTTCAGTCACATCATAGGACAGGGCAGTGCGGATCTCCTTCGGCAATGTAGACAATAACCCATTCTTATGGCCGGGCACATGAAAGGAAATCGGTTGCTGTTTTATAAATTCATCCAATGCCTGAATAACAGGACGATCCATGTCGCACTTCAATACGTTTACACTTCCTTTGTATTCATTATAAAGCAAGAAGGAGGAAGTGTAAAAAGAGGGACAGTGCATCGGTTGAAATAAAAACGGCGAGTGGAAACCATGATGGATTCTCTCGCCGCTTTTTGCTTTATTGGTACCGCACTCTCGATATTCCGATAGATAAGAAGACGATGGAAAAGCCAAGCAAAACCAGTATCGGCGTCATGATGTCTCCAAGAGCCGCCCCATCCACCAATGATTTGAATCCTTCAATCGCCCATGACTGGGGCACGAAATTAGCGATTTTCCGCATGAATTCCGGAACGATATCCAGCGGCCAATAGACGCCGCCCAGCATGCTCGTCGAAATGATAAGAAGCATTCCGACGGCACTTTGCTGCTCGGACGTTTTCACGAGCGTGGCAATGGCCATGCCTAATCCAACTACACAAAGCAGTAACGTTATAACAAGTACTGCCAATCCGAGCGGGTCTCCCCATTGAACTCCAAATAGCAGTGACGTTAACAAAATAAGCAAGGAAAACTGCACAAATCCGATGATGAAAAATGACAGGACATAGCCCAATGTCAATTGAATCCGTGTCGCCGGTGTCGTTAACAATCTTGACCAAATACCCATGCTACGAGCTTCGATCAATGTCCCTGTAGTGAAAAGCATAACAATCATAACAAACATGATGGAAAAGCCTGCGGAGCTATACGACATCTTATTCCAGCTTTCCACTTGCGTGTCGTTCATATGGATTTCGCTGATCCCGTCTGTTCCACTCTCCGTCTCGATCAGCTGTTCAAAAACCAAATCCCACTCCTTGTTTTCATAGGAGGCGCCGATCTGGGCTGCTGTCACCTGGAGGTCGAGAGTCCGGAGCGCCTGATTGTACAATTGCTCCAACATGGGTGCCGCCGCCGTGCCAGGAGGATGCTGCAGCATGACAGCCGGTTCTTCCTTCGCGACATGGCCAAGGAAATCTTTTTTAATGGTAACGACGCCTTCCACCGACTTCTCGGAAAGTAACTCTTTCGCAGTTGCTGCATCGACCTCTTCATACTCGACAAAAGGATGGGCCTTCAGCTGGCGGATCAACTGCTGCGAATAAATAGATCCATCCTCGTCAACAATTGCGACGGGCATGGCAGAGCCGGCGTTCTCTCCAAATAAGCCACCGAACAGCAAGGTGAAAATCAATGGCATGGCAAACATGATGAAATAGGATGAGCGCCTTTTGAAGGTGCGTTTCATTTCCAACGAACAAATCGCTATTATTTTTCTCACTTCATTTTCCTCCCGATAACGCACTGACCCGCATGCGAGCCGAGCCTACGAAGATGGATGCGGCACCGATGGCAAGCAACACAAGAGCCGCCGCCCCTAGTGACGCCCACGTCGCTCCGTTCATGATGGATGTAAAGCTATTCAGTGCCCATGAATTCGGCAGGACGAGCGCCACTTTTCGCATGACTTCTGGAAATGCGGATAACGGCAGCATAGAACCACCCAAAAGCGCGAGCACTTGCACCATGATCCCGCCTGCCATGTCTGCCGTCTTTTCATTTGCGGAGAAAGCCGCAATCAGAATGGCTAAACCAGACACGGCAAAGCTATAGACAAAACCGATAAATAGTGTCTGAACTGCACTCTCGCCCCAATCTACTCCTAAAAGATAGTGTGTAGCCGCCATGAAGACAATGAACTGACCGAAGGCCAAACACCACGTCCCTAAAAACTTGCCGCCTAAAATGAAATCCACCCGCGTCGGTGTCATCCGCAGCCGATCTAATGTGGCCGAATGTTGTTCTTGATGAAGGGACTTCCCTCCCCGAACTGCATTGAAAAGAAGGAACATCGCCGCCATCGCAGCAGCATAGTATTGCATCGAGGACAACTCTTGTTCCCCGATTGACGACACCACGACATACTGCCCTTTACGTTCCACTACTTCCTTCATTCCATTGAGCAACTCCGCCTGAATCTTCCCCGGCTGGACGGCCGGGTCCTGATAGGAAGCAGCTACAGCAAGATTGGTCATGATCATTTCCGTCGTATTAGACATCGTCCAAACAGTTTGGGCAAAGGAATCCATCAGCTGCTGGGTGAAAAGAGCACTGGATTCCTTTCCGGACACAGCTAAAATCGTTGCCGGTTTCTTCTGCTCACCCCATTCATTTGGCAGAACGATGCCTGCATCCACTTCTCGCTGAGTGACCCAATCCTTCAATTGCCCTTCATTTGCTGCAACCTTTACCGTCAACATCGTCAAATCCTGTTGTAAATAATTCTCGACGAATTCCTTAGCCAGAGGATCGTCTTCCGTATAGACCCCGATGACCGTGGCAGGAAGCGAATCTCCGTCCATT
This sequence comes from Sporosarcina cyprini, assembly GCF_022048975.1. Classification (GTDB taxonomy): domain Bacteria; phylum Bacillota; class Bacilli; order Bacillales_A; family Planococcaceae; genus Sporosarcina; species Sporosarcina cyprini. Next base: position 70,265 of record NZ_JAKMHX010000012.1, read on the forward strand.
ACGCCTTTTAAAGCAAATCCTAATATGGCAGTTAACAAAAAGGGCATGAGCAACAGGAGCAAAAATGCTTTTCGATCCTTCAGCTGGATGGCAATATCCTTTTGGGCAATCAACACCATTTTCTTCATAAAAACGCTCCTTAATCTCGCAATGAACGGCCCGTCATCTGTAAAAACAGTGTTTCCAGGTCCGCCTCTTTCAGTTTGATTTGACGAAGTTTCACAGCCTCTTTTGCAGCCATCGAAACAATGGATGCCATCATATCCTGTCCTTGCTTGACGTACAGATGAATCTCAGACGGTTCCGGATGTATGACCTTTTCAATGCCATCCAGCTGTTTTAATTTCTCCACAAAGGCAGGCCGCGCTTCCTCAACATCCAGCAGCAGCTGATTCCCCCCCGCCAATCGTTTACAAAGCTCCTGTGTCGACCCGGTTGCAATCACTTGCCCATGGTCCATAATGGCGATCCGTTTGCAGAGGAATTCAACCTCTTCCATGTAATGACTCGTATAGATAATCGTCATTCCCTGTTCGTTCAAACGCTTCACTGTTTCTAAAATGTGATGGCGTGATTGCGGATCAATGCCGACTGTCGGTTCATCCATAATGAGAAGCTCGGGACGATGGAGCAAGGCAGCTCCGATATTGATGCGGCGTTTCATTCCCCCGGAAAATGTCTCAATCCGGTCTTTTCCTCGTTCCGAAAGCCCTACCGTCTCCAATACTTCAAAGGCACGGGCCTTTGCCTCCCTTCCCTTCAAGCCATACATTTTCCCCCAAAACACTAAGTTATCGAATGCCGACAAAGTTGGATAAAGGGCGATATCCTGCGGAACAACCCCGATTTTCTTTTTAATTTCATAAGGGGATCGGCCTACAGATAAACCATCCACTTGAATATCACCTTCATCATAAGGAACAAGTCCGCAAATCATAGAAATGGTAGTCGACTTCCCTGCACCATTCGGTCCAAGCAAGCCAAATGCTTCACCCTTTCCAACATGTAAAGTAATCCCCTTTACTACTTCCTTCTCACCAAAGCGCTTCTTTACATTCGTCATCGTTAACATGCAGATGCCCCCTTCTTCACTTCCTATCATAAGTGAAAGGGAAGATTTCACCATCTGGCGCGCGATAGATTTTCGGCCATGAAAAAAACGGCATGTGTATGCCGTTTTTCATAGTCGCTTATGCGTTACGTCATATTTAAAATGTGGTGACACCATATCGGACCGCAAAAATGGCCGCCTGCGTACGATCTCGGAGGCCAAGTTTATGGATGATGTTCGAAACATGATTCTTCACTGTTCCTTCGGTAATGAACAACCCTTCCGCCACCTCTTTATTGTTCAGCCCCTGCCCCAAACACTGCAACACTTCCCGCTCACGGATCGTTAGCTCAGAAAGGCCCTCAGGAGGTTCCGACGCACCTCCGAATGCCTTCTCTGCTTGCTTAAGCCGGCCTTCTGCCAGGAGATGGGCCGTGAAATCTTTTGGCAGCACGACGCCTCCATGGAAGACCGTGCTAATCGCTTTGGCAATCGTCTCCGTTGGCATGTCTTTCAATAAATAGCCGCTGGCCCCTTCTTCCAAGGCATCGAAAATCAATTCACTATCATTGAACGTAGTGAGAATCAAAACCTTAATATGTGGCAGCTTTTCACGGATCAGCCTCGTACCTTCCACTCCATTGACGCCTGGCATCCGAATATCCATCAAGACAATATCCGGCTCCAACCGGGATGCTTGGGCTAAAGCGTCGGAGCCTTCCACTGCTGTACCGACAATATGAATCTCCTCCTGCAGGCTCAGCAAGGAACTCAACCCTTCCCGGATCAAAGGCTGATCATCTACAATTAATACGTTTATCATGCAATCACTCCTGTCGATGACCATCTCACCCGTTGCAGCGGAAAGGAAACATGAATTGTAAACCCTTTTTCCTCATCACTCTCCATTTGCAACATGCCTCCATGCTCGGCCACCCGTTCTTTCATATTCAATAAACCAAAGCTCGGGACCACTTGGCCGGCCCCCTTGCCGTCGTCTTGAATCTCAAGCCGCAATTCCTTCGAATCCACCCGAATTGAAACCTGGCAAACATCTGCATTCCCGTGACGCTTGGCATTCGTCAATGCCTCTTGGACAATCCGCTTCAAGGTAGGCTGCAAGAAAAGAGGAATTGACGACAAATCGCCCTGCACATCCAATTCAGTTTGTATATGGGCAGAGTCTGCAAATTCCTTCAGCAGTTCCTTCATGACATGCAGGAAGGACACCTGCAAATGATCCTCTTCTTTCAAAGTACGAACCGACAACCGCACCTCATGAAGCGAATCCCGTGCCAACTGTTCACAGGTCCCAATAATCGCTTTGGTCTTATCCGGATCACGGACCGACATTTCATTCGCCAACTGCAGCTGAACAATCAGTGCTGTCATTTTATGCCCGACCGTATCATGAATTTCCCGGGCAATCTCATTCCTCTCCCGGATGACAGTCAACTCTTCCACCTGATTCGCATAACGCTCCAACTGTCCATGAGCATCCTGCAGCGCCGTATGCGTTTCGTTCAGTTGATCATACTGCACCGCAATCGTTTCCTTCGCCAACTGGATATGACGAATCAAACTCCCTACCAAAGCACAGTAAATGACAAACGTCAGATTGATTAAATTACTAGTAATAAAAAATTCGCCCAATAAATATTGTCGATAACTCACAATCCCCCACGCAATGAAGAAAGCGATCGGAAACACCTTCACCACTTGCTTCCCATCAAAGGCAATGAAAACCGTAGTCGCAATGATGCCAAAAAAGATCAGATACAAATAACCGCTGTCCGCAAAAATCATACCGAATCCAAAGGCCAATAGAAAGTCGACAGACGAGCAGATCATCCGAACAATGGAACGCGTAGTCGTCATATGGATGAAATGAGTAACGATAAATACCAGCATCGCAATGGGCACATAAAACGCCCATCCCGTCCATGACGCTTTGTCGGCTGGGATATAGTAGATGCATAAGATCATTAAAGTAACAAGCCGAATGGAAGTAAGCAACATCATCGATAAACTTTTCATGACATCTTCCTTTTATTAAACTATTTCTACTTCTTCCTTATGATGAATGAAAAAGAGATTGCTCGCAACATAATCTTTTATTTAGCGGTAGTGTGGTGGTTGGACATTGAAGGAATAAGGTGGAGGATTTTGATAGGCGGAGGCGAGTGTGCCACATCTGACTATGAATGTACACGCACTTTGCGGGCTGAATTGTAGCCAAGCGGTGATAGGTGAGTTATCGATGAGTACTTTTGGTGCAGTGGGGTAACAATCGTCTAAGTTACGATGGTTTTGGAGGTAAGCTAGCGACATACAATTATGGCATCCCCCTGTCTATCATTATTTGATAAATATACGTGGCAAATCCACCTGAATTGTAGTCAGGCGGTGATAGACGAGTTAATGTGTACCTTTTAGTCATGAGGACTAGACCATTATTTGAGTTGGTTTCATTGGTTTCAATTCTTAAATATTGTGAAGATCGTAGCCTTAACAACTCTATAAGTAAAGTAATAGTAGGGAGTTGTTTATTACCAATTAATGAAACTGATAACACATTGAAAACGTATCAATATTAGGTCAGTTGTTGTTCATCAGTGTAGTTTGAAGGGAATGAAATTGTGAAAAAATTATTACTTATGTTTATTTTACTATTTGCATTTTTAGTTGTGAGTGGATGTAATAATAACTCTGTAAATCAAATTAAAGCGGATTACTTTGATATTGGTTTTGGACAGAGTGTATACGAGGGATATAACAAAGTAGATGAAGAAACCGTTCAAACACTTGTGAAGGCTTACAACCAAATAGAATATAGGGGACAAACAAACCAACAAATTAATTATGAAAAGGCGATAACGATAAAATTTATATACAATGACCAAATTTCAGGCTTTTTAGTGATAGATGATAAGGGAGTTTTTCACCTAAGAGATAGTTCTAAAAATTATCAAATCGAGCCAAATAATAATATTTATGAACAAGCAATGGAAATATATAACGATCTGAAGAAACAATAAGAAAAAGGATTTTTATGATCCTTTTTTAAAAAAATTTTTATCAACAATATTAATTAACAAAGCTATTATATTAAAACACAAAAAAACCATCCCCCACAGGGGATGGCCTTTGCCCGGCGATGTCCTACTCTCACAGGGGGAAGCCCCCTACTACCATCGGCGCTGAAGAACTTAACTTCCGTGTTCGGTATGGGAACGGGTGTGACCTCTTCG
>NZ_JAKMHX010000013.1 GCF_022048975.1 Sporosarcina cyprini
TGAACCTTCAAAACTGAACGCAAAACGTCAACGTATGAACCGGAGGTTCATATTCCGTAATTATCCTTAGAAAGGAGGTGATCCAGCCGCACCTTCCGATACGGCTACCTTGTTACGACTTCACCCCAATCATCTGTCCCACCTTCGGCGGCTGGCTCCCGTAAGGGTTACCCCACCGACTTCGGGTGTTACAAACTCTCGTGGTGTGACGGGCGGTGTGTACAAGACCCGGGAACGTATTCACCGTGGCATGCTGATCCACGATTACTAGCGATTCCGGCTTCATGCAGGCGAGTTGCAGCCTGCAATCCGAACTGGGAACGGTTTTATGGGATTGGCTCCCCCTCGCGGGTTCGCAGCCCTTTGTACCGTCCATTGTAGCACGTGTGTAGCCCAGGTCATAAGGGGCATGATGATTTGACGTCATCCCCACCTTCCTCCGGTTTGTCACCGGCAGTCACCTTAGAGTGCCCAACTGAATGCTGGCAACTAAGATCAAGGGTTGCGCTCGTTGCGGGACTTAACCCAACATCTCACGACACGAGCTGACGACAACCATGCACCACCTGTCACCGCTGTCCCCGAAGGGAAAGACATGTCTCCATGCCGGTCAGCGGGATGTCAAGACCTGGTAAGGTTCTTCGCGTTGCTTCGAATTAAACCACATGCTCCACCGCTTGTGCGGGTCCCCGTCAATTCCTTTGAGTTTCAGCCTTGCGGCCGTACTCCCCAGGCGGAGTGCTTAATGCGTTAGCTGCAGCACTAAGGGGCGGAAACCCCCTAACACTTAGCACTCATCGTTTACGGCGTGGACTACCAGGGTATCTAATCCTGTTTGCTCCCCACGCTTTCGCGCCTCAGCGTCAGTTACAGACCAGAAAGCCGCCTTCGCCACTGGTGTTCCTCCACATCTCTACGCATTTCACCGCTACACGTGGAATTCCGCTTTCCTCTTCTGCACTCAAGTCCTCCAGTTTCCAATGACCCTCCACGGTTGAGCCGTGGGCTTTCACATCAGACTTAAAGGACCGCCTGCGCGCGCTTTACGCCCAATAATTCCGGACAACGCTTGCCACCTACGTATTACCGCGGCTGCTGGCACGTAGTTAGCCGTGGCTTTCTGACGAGGTACCGTCAAGGTACGAGCAGTTACTCTCGTACGTGTTCTTCCCTCGCAACAGAGCTTTACGATCCGAAAACCTTCTTCGCTCACGCGGCGTTGCTCCATCAGACTTTCGTCCATTGTGGAAGATTCCCTACTGCTGCCTCCCGTAGGAGTCTGGGCCGTGTCTCAGTCCCAGTGTGGCCGATCACCCTCTCAGGTCGGCTACGCATCGTCGCCTTGGTAGGCCGTTACCCCACCAACTAGCTAATGCGCCGCGGGCCCATCCTGCAGTGACAGCCGAAACCGTCTTTCAGAGTTCCTCCATGCGGAGGAACTGATTATTCGGTATTAGCCCCGGTTTCCCGGAGTTATCCCCATCTGCAGGGCAGGTTGCCCACGTGTTACTCACCCGTCCGCCGCTAACTTCAGGGAGCAAGCTCCCATCTGTCCGCTCGACTTGCATGTATTAGGCACGCCGCCAGCGTTCGTCCTGAGCCAGGATCAAACTCTCCATAAATCTGGCGACCGATGCACGGTGTATTGCGTTGTCAGCTTCAGTCGTTCGGTCGGTCACGTACCTGAGTACGCTCCCTCTCTCACTCCTTCGCTTCCTAGCACTCCACCATGCCTCGATCACCAGTATGAGAAATTCGAATAGCTCGAGTTTCTTGCTGGCATCAATTAAGATGTCAATTTCAAATCCAGAGATTCGTGTTTGTCCTCTTCCCGACGATGTCGGGTTCAGACTTTATTGTTGACGTTTTGCTGTTCAGTTTTCAAGGTTCATGTTTGTTGCTTGTTCGCAGCAACTTTTCTAGTTTAACACTTGTCTTTTGTTAAGTCAAGCATTATTTAAAATTAATTAGTGGAGCGGGTGAAGGGAATCGAACCCTCATCACCAGCTTGGAAGGCTGGGGTTTTACCACTAAACTACACCCGCATATTAAAATGTAAATGGCGCGCCCGACAGGAGTCGAACCCATAACCTTCTGATCCGTAGTCAGACGCTCTATCCAATTGAGCTACGGGCGCATTATTTTTATAGAAAGTATTGGTGCGGTAAAGAGGACTTGAACCTCCACGGGGTTAACCCCCACTAGGCCCTCAACCTAGCGCGTCTGCCATTCCGCCACTACCGCATATTGTTTTTCTGAAGCAAGTTTTATTATACAACTTTCACTCCAAAAGTCAACAACTTTTTTAAGAGAATGGTGAGCCATGCAGGATTCGAACCTGCGACCCTCTGATTAAAAGTCAGATGCTCTACCGACTGAGCTAATGGCTCGTATAGGATGTTGTTAAGGTACGATTGCTTATGTGTTTTTCAACTTAAGCTTCGGTAATTCTCGTTTTATTTAAGGTTTACTCCAAATACCTCTCGGTATTTCTCGTTACAGTTAAGTATTTGCTCCAAATACCTTACGGTATTTCTCGCAAATTTTTCAAACGTTTTACGTTTGAAAAATTGGCTGGGGTAGCTGGATTCGAACCAACGAATGACGGAGTCAAAGTCCGTTGCCTTACCGCTTGGCTATACCCCATAAATGATATGCCGAGCAACTTGCCAGCTCTACTATGTTGCAACAACAAGGAGTAATTATACATTATCCACTCATCAATTGCAAGTGCTTTTTTAAAAAATAAAGTGACCCCTACGGGATTCGAACCCGTGTTACCGCCGTGAAAGGGCGGTGTCTTAACCGCTTGACCAAGGGGCCATATTTGTAATGAAAGGCTGTTGCCTTTTTTGTCTTTTAGTTTGTTTCCCAATCGACTTTTTCTATTATAGATACACTTGAGTCATTCGTCAACACTTTTAAGTAACTTTTTTTCGAAACCCTAGTGAAAGCCTATTCTATCGCTTTTTGTGCGTGTGAAACAGGTGGATTATACAGCAATGAAGACATGGCTACATGACTATTCATGAGAAACGAACCAAAAAGCCGGACCTGAATGTCTTGGTCCAGCTGAGCTTGGTTACTCCATCTTCTTAATGTATTCGATTTCTCCCCTACATTTTCCGCAGCGGTATTTTCGGGTATCCATCTTTCGTTTACGCTTATATTCGAGTTGACATGAAGTACATCTATATATGTGTTGAACTGTCTTTTTGGGTTTTATTTCTTCAAGCTGTTTGCAATAGCGAGGAGATCCCGTTTCAGCCAATAGCTTTTTGAAGTCCTTGTCGCCGTGTTTGTATCCCTTTCCTTCTCTATGCAAATGATAATGGCATAGCTCATGTTTAATCACACCGATCAATTCTTCTACGCCATACTTCTGCAATACAACAGGGTTGATTTCGATCGAGCTGTCAGACAACTTATAACGCCCGCCTGTTGTTCTCAGTCTTCTATTGAATGAAGCCGCATGGGTGAATGGTTTATTGAATACTTCGCTCGACACGTCTTCGATGAGTCTCTGTAATTCATTTTCGTTCATCCGTCTCTCCGTTATTTCCCTGCTGGCGGCAGCATGGTCAGCGCTATTCTACCCTTTGCTTTATCAACCGATTCTACCCATACCGTTACAATATCGCCCGAAGCAACTACATCTAATGGATGTTTGACAAATCCTTTTCGCAGTTTGGATATATGAACAAGTCCATCTTCGGATACCCCAATATCAACAAAAGCACCAAAATCGACGACATTTCGAACGGTCCCCTGCATTTCAAGTCCTTCATGGAGATCGTCGATATCCAGCACATCCGCCTTGAGAAGCGGCTGCGGATAATCTTCACGCGGATCACGATTCGGCCGTTGTAATGTTTCCACCACGTCTTTTAATGTCACTTCGCCAACTTGCAATTTTTCCGCCAACTGCGATAGTAACAGTGAAGAAAGAGCTTCTACTGCTTCTATTTGACCGAGTTTGTCCTTGCTGATTCCTGCTTCCTCTAATATTAATTTCGCCAGGTCATAGCTTTCCGGGTGAATGCCGGTCGAATCAAAACGATCGGCCGCTTCCGGAATTCGAAGGAATCCAATTGCCTGCTCATACGTCTTCGCCCCAAGTCTCGGCACTTTTTTCAACTGGGATCGCTTTGTAAAGCCGCCTTCCTCTTCCCGCTTTTTGACGATATTTTCAGCAACGGATTTTGATAATCCCGCTACATATTGCAAAAGCGAAGGAGAGGCTGTATTCACATTGACACCAACGCGGTTCACGGCTGTTTCGACAACAAACGATAAGGACTCGGAAAGTTTCTTCCTAGCAACATCGTGCTGGTACTGTCCAACCCCAATGGATTCCGGATCAATCTTCACTAGCTCCGATAGTGGATCTTGCAGTCTTCTTGCTATTGATACCGCACTTCTCTGCTCGACTTGTAAATCCGGGAACTCTTCCCTCGCCTGGGCAGACGCCGAATAGACACTGGCTCCGGCTTCGTTCACAATTACATAGGAAACGGGAGTGGCGGCTTCCTTAATACATTCCGCAATAAAGTGTTCGGTCTCCCTTGAGGCCGTACCATTGCCGATCGCAATGATCGTAACCCCGTATTTTTTAATCAATTCAAGTATCGTCCGCTTGGATTCCTCTTTTTTCGGCTTCGGCGGATGTGGATAGACGACGGATATTTCGAGCACCTTTCCGGTTTCATTGACAACCGCAAGTTTACATCCGGTTCGAAACGCTGGGTCCACCCCGAGGACGATTCTTCCTTTTAGTGGCGGCTGAAGCAAAAGGCTCTTCAAATTCTCCGAAAACACATGAATGGCTTGTGCTTCCGCTTTTTCCGTTAGTGATGCTCGAATCTCCCTTTCTACAGAAGGAGCGATCAGCCGTTTAAAAGCATCCTCAATCGCCAATTTCACTTGAGCCGCTGCAGGCGAGTGACTCTTTTGAATGCGCGCTTTTTCCAACTCTCCAATGATCCGTTCAGCCGGAAACGACACAGAAACACGCAGCAATTCTTCCTTCTCCCCACGATTCAACGCGAGCACCCGGTGAGGGACTATCTTCTTCAACGGTTCTTCGTATTCGTAATAAATACTGTACACGCCTCGTTCATCGTCAGCATCTTTCTTTAACACGGATGTCATGCTTCCATCCGACCAAGCGAGCTTCCTCACTTTATCACGAAGGGCCGCATCATCCGCAATTCGCTCTGCGATAATATCTCTGGCTCCCGCGAGCGCTTCCTCAGCGGTCGGAATTTCTTTTTCAACGTCAATATACGGCGCTGCTAATTTCTCAGGAACCTCCGATGAAAACGCAAGCAAAGCATCCGCCAATGGTTCTAGCCCTTTTTCAATCGCCACCATCGCCCGCGTCCGACGTTTTTGTTTGTATGGCCGATACAAATCTTCCACACGCTGCAAAACAGTCGCTTTCTCAATGTCATTTTTCAAGTCGTCCGTTAACTTGCCTTGTTCCTCGATCAACCGGATAACTTCTTCTTTACGTTGTTCCAAGCTCTTTTCATAATGATAGGCTTCTTCTATTGTTTTAATTTGAACTTCATCCAACGAACCGGTCGCTTCTTTTCGGTAGCGTGCAATGAAGGGAACTGTATTTCCAGATTCCAATAATTCTATGACACTGGCCGTCTGCCGTGAGTTAATTCCCGCACGCTTGGCCGCCTTCTCGATAATTGCAGTTGACATGTCAATCACCCTTTCCTACATAAATGATACCAGAATCAGTTTATCCCTGCTTAGTTCGCCATTGCTTTTGTGATTACCTTCCATTGATTGAGATTAGAGGAAGCGGAGTTATCCGTATGGGACATTGGGAAGATAGAGGGAGTTAAAGGCTTTGCATCACCGGTTAAGAGAAACCCAGTTTACCTGGTGGATGGAAGATAAAATATCCGAGAGGTTTGAAACCACTTTCTCGCATGTTCTTCTACTAACTAACAAGCAGTTTCTAGAATATACGAGCACTCTTCTATTACTTACGAGTACTTCCTAGATTATACGAGCACTCTTCTACTACTTACGGGTACTTCCTAGATTATACGAGCACTCTTTTGCTACTTACGCGTACTTCCTAGACTATACGAGCACTCTTCCACTGCTTACGAGCACTTCTTGAGATATACGAGCACTCTTCTGCTACTTACGAGCACTGCAACAAACATCAAACGAAGCTCTTGCAATAAAGTACCACTTTGCTCCAAAACAACAAAAAACTGCAGAACCGGGATTACCGTTTCTGCAGTTCATTATCTTCTATTAATACTCCTGTTCAGCAATCGGAGCGAAGCAGGTCGCCGGCGATGAAAGTGGCGTCATCGCCGATACCGTCTGTTGCTTTTCTTACTCGTTCATACAGTTCGTAGGCATTGACGCTTTCCTGCATGCTGGCTTTTGGGCTTTTCATGACGATGCCGTCCGAATGAAGGAAGAACATGTCGCCATTCTGGTATTCGTATTTTTGGGTTTTCATCTTTTGCGGTCGTCCGGATAGGTAACCCATTACCGGCAACGGGTAGATCATCTTTTGGCCGTTATGTAAAATATACAATCGAACATTGCCTACGCAACTATATTCGATTGTACATTCTCTAAAATACACTTTCACAATTGCGACTGCCGCCCCGCGTTTTTGCACCATGTATTCATTGCAACGGTTCAGCAATTCATCCAGGGATTCATGGTGATATTGCTCCAGCACACGGGGAATCACAGCGGCCGATTGGCGGGCAACGACACCATTGCCGAGCCCGTCCGCAATAGCACAGATGAAATAATCCTCTTCCGAATGGATGAAGTAGGTATCTCCCGATTCGGTATTGCCATGCTTGGCCGAATTATAAATATAGGCTTCCACATATTCGTTCTTAAAGGTTTCCACTATGAAGCACCACCAGCTGATAATATTGCTTCCTGAAGTTTTTTGATCGCTTTTCGCTGCAACCTTGATACGTGCATTTGGGAAATGCCGAGCCGTTCACCCGCCTCTTTTTGGCTAAGTTGTTCGATATATGTATACTGGATGATCTGCTTTTCCCGCTCTGACAAGACATTCAGTGCGTTTGCGACGACTAGACGATGATCCGTCTTTTCAAATTCTTCGTCCGGTTCTCCAATTATATCGAACAGGGTGACGGTTCCGCCTTCTGAATCCGCTTCGAGCGTATGATCCATCGAAAGCGCTTGATAGCTTCTCCCCATTTCCATCGCTTCCAACACAAGTTCCTCGTCCGTTTCCAAGTAGTCTGCAATTTCACTGACGAGCGGCGATCGTTGCAACTCGGTTGTCAACGCTTCTGCTGCGGCTTTGATTTTCGGTCCGAGTTCCTTGATTCGACGAGGGACATGGACGGCCCATGTCTTGTCGCGGAGGAACCGCTTGATTTCCCCTACGATGGTCGGAACTGCAAATGCTTCGAAGCTGCGACCAAGTTCAGGGTCATATCGGCGAATGGCCCCAAGGAGGCCGAGCATGCCGACTTGGACAATATCTTCATGATACGGTTTGCCGTTGGAATATTTACGAGCAATGGAATGGACGAGACGTTCGTAGTGCAATACTAGATTTGTTTGCGCCTCTTCGTCATTGTTATCCTGGAAATTCCGGATCCATTCCAATACTTGTTCCTTCGTATCCGGCTTATGAGCTGGCTGTTCGTTTGACATCTTCTTCGCCCCGCTCTCCGCCGAGATATTTAGTCATAAAGACAGTCACGCCCTCCTCATGATGTAATTTTACTTCATCCATGAGCGTTTCCATCAAGTAAAGGCCCAAACCGCCTTCTCGTAAAAACTCGACTTCGGCGGATTCGTCGTATGGCCCGATGTGCTTCTTCGTCTCTTCGAAATCAAAGCTTCCGCCATGATCTGCAATCATGATTTCCAGCCGATCTTCGAAAAGAGCACATCCGACGACAACCTCTCCTTCTTCATCCTGATAAGCATGCTGTACTGCATTCGTAATTGCTTCGCTGGACGCAATCTTTAAATCTTCGATGTCGTCATATGTAAATCCTAGACGGCTTGCAATCCCGGAAATCATTAACCGGGCAACGCCGACGTATTGCGCCTTCGCAGGTATCTTAATTTCGATATAATCATATGGTTGCATCGTGATCCTCACTTTCCTTCTTCTCGATGTCAATGATTTCACTCAGGCCTGTTATCTCAAACAGCCGGCTCAAGCGTCGATTCAACCCTGTGATTTTCACATGGCCGCCATTTGCTTTAACAGCTTTATAGAATCCGACAAATACACCGAGTCCGGTACTATCCATATAATCCACATCAGACAGATCCAATTCCGCCTGCAGGTTCGGTGTTCCTTCCACGGTTGCCAAACGTTCACGGAGTATCGGCGCAGTAAACGCATCAATCTCTCCTATGACTTTAAAATATTGAATACTATCTTGTTCCAACAATTCAACTTGTAAGTTCATTTTCGCACCCCGAATCTTTAATTTCTGCAACATATAGTACTAACTATGTAAATACCCAATCTGCAGATACCTTAAACCTCTTCTGGATCTTTTTTAAAAATGACGATGGTAAAATCATCGCCTAATCGATAGTCCTGAAGACCGGCAAGTTCGTTGTACAGGTGTTCCGCCATCTTTTGGGCGGATTGGTCCCTTACATCTTTCAGCAGTTGTTGGATTTCACCGATTTCGATGAACCCTTCCTCCGTACGTGTTTCAGTCACTCCGTCTGTCATCATCGCAATAAAGTCGCCCTCTTGCATTTCCACAGCATGTTCTTCATACACAACATCTGTTTTAATTCCAAGGAGCAATCCTTTTGCATCCAGTTCCTTGAACGTTCCACTTGCAGCATGATAATAAAGTGCCGGTTCATGGCCTGCGGATGAATAGGAGAATGTCGATGAACGGGCATCATATTTTCCATAGAACATAGAGATAAACATGGAGTTGTCCACGCTTTTTTCTACGATCCGGTTAATGACATCGAGTACCGCTCGCGGATCGGTATCCCCTTGTTCCAGCCCGTCCATCCCGAATTTGATCATAGACATACAAAGGGCAGCAGGGATCCCTTTGCCCATCACGTCCGCAACCGCAACACTAGCGACATGCTGATTTTCATTGAGGAAGTAGACATAATCGCCGTTCATCTGGTGGGCAGGTTGAGAGACCCAGCCAACGTCCAGTCCCTTTACATTCGGTGTCGTCGTCTTCAACAGCGTACCCTGCACTTGCGTTGCGACATTCATTTCCATCTGCATGACTTCCTGTTTACGGATGAGGCTCTGATGCTCTCGCAACGTGAGCCCGTAATGAATCATCATCTCAATAAGGAAGTCCATGGAATCCCATACTTCTTCTCGTAAGTCCGGCAGCAGTTCAAGCAGTGCTGATTTGTGGATACTTATAACATCTTCCGGCGCTATTTGCTTCTCGATGAACCGCCTGCTGAATTGCTGCCCGACGTATAAATCCTCTTCACTTTGACTGTCGATATATTTCTTTAATATTTCTTTGTACTGCCGACCGACTTCCCGAGGCATCCTTCATCCTCCTATCTTAATGGAGCCATTTCTTTGCGGTAATAGTTGTACCGACGCCCGGTTCAGAAACAACCTTGAAATCGTCCATCAACCTCTTAACGCCTGGCATGCCTGCGCCTAATCCCCCTGAAGTGGAATAGCCGTCTTCCATTACCTTTCGAAGATCGCTGATGCCCGGTCCTTCATCCGAGGCGATGATTTTAATTCCAAAAGAACCATCTTCACTAATTCTCTCAATTTCAATTTTACCTTTGCCAGCGTACAGATAAATATTCCTAGCCAGCTCACTGATTGCTGTCGTAATACGGGCCTGGTCAACAGTGCCGAAACCGGTCTTTTTTGCTTCATTCCGGCCCATTTGCCGTGCAGCAACAATATCCCACTCCGTGTATATATCTACAGAAGACCGATAACTCATGGTCAGGCCTCCAATTCTTTATAAAGTTTATCCAACCCGTTTTCCAAGTCAAGTGCTGTCATGACATTTTCCATACGGATTCCTAGTTCAATCAATGTAATGGCAACAGCGGGTTGGATTCCAGTTATCACAACTTTTGCTCCCATCAGACCTGTCATATTGATCACGTCGCCCAGCACTTTTGCAATGAATGAATCGATGAAGTCAATCGGTGTCAAGTCGATGACTACTCCTAGCGCTGACGTTTCATGCATCTTCGTGAGCAAATCTTCTTGGAATTGAATCGCTGTCTGATCATCTAATTCCCATTGGATCGACACGATGAGAACGTCATTCAACTTTAATATTGGAATTCGGGTTTTCATTCCCCATGCACCTCCACAATTTCTCGGTTTGTCATTGCCAATGCAGCCTGCATTCCTTTTTGCAACGTACTCTTCGTTGTGAAATCATGTAAGTTAATCCCCAAGGCTACAATCGTTTGAGCAATTTCCGGACGAATGCCGACAAGCATGCACTTTGCTCCTACCAGCCGAACCGCGTCCGCCGCTTGTATGATATGATGGGCCACCATCGTGTCGACGACTGGGACGCCTGTTATATCGAGAAGGACAACTTCAGCGCGTTGGCTTACGACCCCTTCTAATAGGTTTTCCATAATCAATTTAGCCCGTTCCGTATCGATGGTACCGACGAGCGGCATAACCGATATTTTGTCGAATACTGGAATGAGGGAAGCTGACAATTCTTGCAATGCAATTTTTTGCAAGCTCACAGTCCGTTCCCACTCAGTAGAATAGGCATCAATGATGCTTTCCCGAAGCGGGCTGATCCATATCGTGAATGTCTCGAGAAAACGGCGTAAATTACCTGTATTAATAATACCTTTGTCTTCCAATAAACCAAAAACAACAAAAGAGAAATTGTCAATTGCCTTATTGACAAATTTGATCGACCAGCCAAACCGGACGACCTTCTCTGTGAAGTCATTCAGTTTATTACTATCAATGGAGTTCGTTTCCATGATATTGGAGGTCATCAATTCGGCGAATTCTCGGCTTGTCTTTTCCACAAGATGGTCAGGCATGAAGTGGAAAAAGCGTTCTCCTTTCTCCTCTTTCATCCTAGCGATCCAGCGCTCGATGATTTCGTCCATGTGTTCATTAATACTTTCTACCATGAGTTTGTTCATGACTCCCTATATGCCTCCTCGTCAAATATCGTGGTATTTCAAGCATTGCTGCCCATTACGTACTTATTTCAAGAAAACCAAATAAGCTCCTTACAAGCCCATGATTACGGGCCATTAAGGTGCCATTCATGCGAACATCGCAATCAAATTGGCTCTTTACAGAATGATAGCCGATCCAGCCGCTGGTTTTCTGTTTGTTTCCAGCCGGGGCTACTATATCTGTTGCTCCTTATTCCAATTTAAATCGAGCAGGTATTTCTTACACATGCGCAGATTCATTCATTTCCTATAACCATTGTAACGAAAATTGGCGAATGAAACATCTTTTACGCAAATAAATTAAAAATAATCCAATTTGAGCCGATAAAGCGGGGGCAAATTGAATTTCTGTTTTCGACATCGTGTCGATTCTATGTAGGTGACGGCCCGCTCTTACTAAGCATACCAATTTGTTGTAAAAAAATAAAATGGCATTAGTGGACCTTCTACGGCAAAGTCCAATAATGCCATTTTGATTATGTATGCTAAAATTTGATCAACCCGAAGCTGACTTCGAGTGCTTCATCCACTCTTTCCATCAATTGCTCATCCAAGTGGGTGATTTTGTCTGTGAGCCTAGACTTGTCGATTGTGCGAACTTGTTCGAGCAGGATGACCGAATCCCGCTCGAATCCATACCGTTCTGCATCGATTTCAACATGTGTCGGCAATTTTGCTTTTTGAATTTGCGCAGTGATTGCCGCAACAATCACCGTCGGACTGAACCGGTTGCCTATATCATTTTGAATGACTAGAACCGGTCTCGTACCGCCCTGTTCGGAACCAACGACAGGCGACAGGTCTGCAAAAAAGACGTCTCCACGTTTTATCGCCAAATTTTCATCCTCCGCTAACGAGACGTTCCATCGTATGCTGGGCCTCGAGCTCTGCATGCAAGCATTCTTTTGCAATTTTCAAGTTGATTTGCGACATTTCAACGTACCCTTTCATCATCACTTCGCGGATCGTCTCCGCTTCGTAATCGGTAACGTAGCGTTTTGTCGAAACATATACGAATTCTTCACGCTCCGGCTCCTGATGGACGACCGTATGTTCAATTTCGTTTAACATCTTTTTAGGAATTTTCACGATTACTTCCTTGATGTTCTTTTTCTCTCGCAATACTAGCACCTCCGACAGACCCCGTTCCCTCGATCGATTCTATTCTACTTCATCTTACCATTGAACTTCGACAATGAGAAGACATAGAAGGTATTTTATTGACAAGAATCTTCATAATGAAGTGGAGTTTGTCGAAAGTACGTATAAAATGATCATACCCATTTCCGTCTCAATATATTCTCGGTACCCGCTTGGAAATCGAAACCATAATCTCATAAGGAATGGTGCCAAGCGCTTCTGCCCAATCCTCAAACAGGATTTCTTCTTCCCCCTGCCTGCCGATGAGAGTCACTTTTTCACCAACCGGGAGCTCACGCGGCAATCTGACCATACACTGATCCATGCAAATTGTGCCGACAATCGGCATGCGTTCACCTTGAATCAATACTTCCTGACCCCGCAGGCCACGGCGCAGACCATCCGCATAACCAACCGGAATCGTGCCGATCCATTCATCTTCGGAAGTCTCGTACGTACCACCATAACTGATCCGGTTTCCTTTTGGCAACATCTTCACATAGGCTAGTTCCGTTTCAATCGACATAGCCCGTTCCAGTTGGAATGGAAGTTTCGTGCTGGTGTACGGGGACGGAGCCACTCCGTACAAACTGATGCCAAACCGGACAGCATCAAGTGCGAAATCCGGGTACAGCAAAGTGGCTGCACTATTAGAAGCATGAACGAGTCTTGGCTTGATCGGCATCGCCCCAACAATGGCCATGAACGTCTCAAACTGCTCTTCTGTCCTACAAGAATCCGGTTCGTCCGCGCAAGCAAAATGGGTGAAGATGCCATCAATTTCGAATTGCCCACTTCTCTCCACTTCTTCGAGAAGAGCTTGGAGCTCTTCTTTGCTTCGCAGGCCAATTCGGCCCATTCCGCTATCCACCTTAATGTGGATTTTCAGCTTGTTCTGATTTCCTTGTAGAATTTCTGCAGCCTGCGCAATCCAGCCCGCATCAGAAACTGTGACCGTAATATTATCATCCAGCGCCTTGGCAGCGAACGCTGCAGGAGATGGCCCCATGACTAGAATATCTGCACGGATTCCCCCGTCCCGGAGGCGCACTGCTTCATCAGGCGTTGCAACCGCCACCATGATTGCCCCCGCCTCAATAGCGGCACGAGCCGTTTCAACCTCACCATGGCCATAGCCGTCAGCTTTCACGACGGCTATGACCTCGGTGTTATTTTTTAAATACGCTTTCAAATTCTGCACATTCCGTTTAATCGCTTCAAGTTTGACAGCGGCTACGGTTGGGCGATAATTGGCTTCCTTCACGATGATCCCTCTTTTGTTGTATTGTTTGAAACCATTATCCCCGTTGCGCCGCTGTCTCGTCAAATCAATTTCAGTGTAGCAGAACACATTATGGGTATTCCTTTATTTTACATTATCTGCCGCCATAGAGGAAGCCACTTCAATAAGTTCTTCTTTCGACAATGTGTTGGATGCGACGAAGAAGGCAACCCCGTTCTGCTCCCAGCGAATGGATGTTTCAGTCAATGCTGCCACTGCGAATCCTAAATCGACCGGATCTCCTTCGATGGAGACAGGCATTTGATTATCAGGTGCTTTGGCAGGTTCCTGGACAACAACAAACTCTCTCTTGCCACCGCCATACGTCAAGAAGAATCGAGTTCCATCGTCAGTCGCCGCAGTTTGTTCACTCAACAGTGTTGTATCTTCCCAATTCAAGTTCGGGTAGTACGTTTGCTGATCTTTTTGATCTGTACTTTCATCAGCTTTCGGTTTTTCAGTTCCCTTGTCTTCCTTATCCACTGCGAAATCTGACGGGCGATGCTCGATGCCTAGTGTAATTTTGGAGAACGTAATACGAATCTTTTCTTCTTTATTGGCATCCAGGACGGAGACATGTTTTGGCAGCAGTGTCTTTTTATCAATATGAATTTCCTGGGTCGGCAACACTTTTTTGTGATTGTTCCGTGTCGCCGTCTCAAAAACATAAGTCTTATCCTTTTCTGTCATTTTTGCTTCCTTATCCGCTTTAATATCATCGGAGAGGGAGCCGATCAAATACCCCATACTATTCTGCGTCGGCCAATCACTTTGGAATTTATACGTTTTTCCAAGAGATGGCGTGACAACGAAGACTCCTTCTTCATTGCGAACAATCATCTGGGAATCCTGTGTTCCGCCTTGCGTGACACTGACCTTGTAGAAATCAGGCTTTGTATGCCAAACCGTTACATCATACAACCGCGGCTCCGCACCTGTTTTAATTTCCATTGTCGCCTGCAACTCATACCCCTTCGAGTCATTCCATTTTCCGCTGAGCTTCTTCATAACATCTTCTTTTGAGGGAGATCCACATGCTGCGAGAAGAACCATGACCATAACCAACATTAAAGCAACTATACGGGTGCGCATACTGTTCATCCTTTCTCATTTCAATCAGGTAGGTCATCTTATGAGGGTGGACGAACAATTATGCGAGCTTGGCTCATTCATTTTTATTTTGATGAAAAAAAGCTGCACGGGCGTTTAGGTTAACCTTGCAAAATGACTTGGGCCGCGGCCACTGTTTTCGTATGGGTGATGGAAACAAAGCCGTCAGCCAGGTGTCCTTGAAAATAAATCACCGGCTTTCCGCCCGGCTCCGAAAGAATTTCAATATCTTGAAAGCCGCACATGTGTCCAATGCCCGTTCCATTCGCTTTGGCATACGCCTCCTTTGCAGCAAACCGACCGGCCAAAAATTCAATGCGCCGGTTGCCTCGCAGCTCGCTGTACCTCGCAAGCTCCCGCTTCGTCAACACACGCTCCCGAAACTTAGCCGATCGCACATCCGCATCCGCAATTCGGGCAAGCTCTACTATATCCAGACCGATACCAGTAATCATCCAGAGTCTCTCCCCTTTTCAATATGTAATGACAAACGGTATAATGAATCCTAAGATTGAGGTGAAATCATGTTCATACGCAGAGAAAATTTTTCTCAATATATTCGATTATATCCGGTCGTTTCGTTTTTAATTGCTTTGAATATCGTTATCTATATTGTAACGTCTTTCAATGGCCGACTGTATCTCCTCGGCATCGGATTCAATTACGGAATCGCAGCAGGAGAATGGTGGCGCCTCGTTACACCGATGTTCCTTCATGGCGGACTTATGCATTTGCTTTTCAATATGTTCTCGTTGTTCATTTTTGGTCCCGAACTGGAACGCATCGCAGGCAAAGCCCGTTTCATCACCATTTATTTACTATCTGGCATTTTCGGCAACATTGCAGCGTTCTTTCTGCAAGATCTCGACTATTCCCACGTCGGAGCGAGCGGCGCAATTTTCGGCATCCTGGGTGCATTCGGCGCGCTTGTCTATTATACAAAAAACGTCCTGCCCCAATTACGCCAGATCATTTTGCCAATGATCATTATCAGTGTCGTCATGACCTTCGTCCAACCAAACATCGACATCATCGGCCATCTCACCGGCCTCATCGTCGGCTTCATCATCGGACTCGGCTACTTCCATCCGAAGCGAATCGTCCGCTGGCGATAACCATCCGCCACTTGCTGCATACAGGCAGGTGGTTTTTTTGTTTGTGGGGGAGTGCTCCGAGGAGGATACGAGTGGTTCGCAGGCATATACGAGCGGTTGCTGCACTTCACGAGTGGCTCCCGAGTGTATACGAGCGGTTGCGGACTTATTCGAGTGGTTCGCGAACATTTACGAGCGGTTGCTGCATTTTACGAGTGGTTCGCGAGCATTTACGAGCGGTCGCTGCAATATTCGAGTGGTTCCCGCGTATATACGAGCGGTCGCTGACTTATACGAGTGGTTCGCAAGCATTTACGAGCGGTTGCCGCACTTTACGAGTGGTTCGCGAACATTTACGAGCGGTTGCTGCACTTTACGAGTGGTTCGCGAGCATATACGAGCGGTCGCTGCATTATACGAGTGGTTCGCGAGCATTTACGAGCAGTTGCTGCATTATACGAGTGGTTCGCAAGCATTTACGAGCGGTTGCTGACTTATTCGAGTGGTTCGCGAACATTTACGAGCGGTTGCTGCATTATACGAGTGGTTCGCGAACATTTACGTTCCCGAGTATATACGAGCAGTCGCTGGATTAAGGACTTGACTCAGTTGCTGACTTATTCGAATGGTTCGCAAGCATTTACGAGCGGTTGCCGCACTTTACGAGTGGTTCGCAAGCATATACGAGCGGTCGCTGACTTATTCGAGTGGTTCGCAGGCATATACGAGCGGTCGCTGCATTATACGAGTGGTTCCCGAGTATATACGAGCGGTTCGCAAACAGATACAGGGGTTGGCGGTTTACAAAATGGCGCAGACAGATGAAGAATTCGTAAAGTTCATCTTACAATGTTCCCATGTTGTGTCGTAGAACCTCCTGTCACATCTACATCTACAAAAATAACGGCCCGATACGATCCGGGCCGTGTCTTCGTTTTTTATTCGCCTTCCAACGTTTCGTCCGTAAAGTGGAGCAGCGGCGCAGCCTTGTGCGCCAAGCGCTTTTCATACCAGCTTAATATGCGTTCCGCTTCCGCTTCTTCCATAAAGTGAATGATGCCGCGGTGCTGCCCCATGCCGGATTTGGCACTGGCCACGATAGTAGCAACCTGTTTCCGTTTGTTGAAGTAGCTTTGTTTCATTTCCAATGATTGAATTCTTCTTTTTGTCATGTAGGCGGTTTGCAGGCTGATGCCGCGAAAACGCATCGTTAGTTGGCTATCATAGATGGCGTATGCTCCTGATCGATATTGCCAGAGACCAAATGCGATAATGACCGGAATGATAAGCAACGACAGCAGACCGTAAGGGAAAAAGAAGTACGTCAATGCTCCGATTACCGGCAGCATCCAAAGGAAATCAATTCGGTAGAAAAATGCTTTTCCACGCTTTGGGAGTTTGGTTGTCGGTTCCTCAAAATGATAGTTTGGAAAAATGGCTTCCAATCTCTCCTGTACATCTTTTTTCTTTACTAGAGGGAACAGGTTGATTTTTGCTCCATCACCGACTCCCCCACCCGCACTATGGATGGAAACCGAAGCATAACCGAATGGCTGGCGCAACGGATTCTGAATAACACTGATACTTTGCACCCGTTTTAGCGGCACGGTCACTCTCTTTTTTTCAAGCAAGCCCCTCGTGATGACAATATCATCCTCCTCTAATGATACGGTAAACCCATAGTAGGAGAAGAACGTCATGATGACCGAAAGAAGCCATACACCGACGAGACCGGCAAATACGACAAGCCCGACAATGAGAACGCCAAATTTTACGAACGAAGCGAATTCATCAAAAATCCATTCGTATGGAATAAGATCCCCAAATTGCGAAAGGAAAATAGCTACACCAGACAAGATGACACCTATTCCTCCCGAAGTGGTCGCCAGGATGAACAAATCCTTCGAGGTAAGGGCAAATACTTTATGTGCTTTTTCTTTTACCGTCTCCACCGTTTCCTCATGAAACGATTCTTCATTCAAAAGATCATCAGCAATCGGCTGCTTGCGTTTCCGCTTCGCCTCCGCCATATGCTGTTCGATTTGCCGAGCCGCCTCTTTCGTGATGGCGGTCAATTCTCCCTCCGACTTTTTCAAGGAGGAGCTGCCGGCTGTTTCCACATTCACTTTCACCAGTTTAAACGGACGATGAAAAATCCCTTCCGTGTAATCAAGGCTTTGAATCCGCTCAAATGGAATGTATCGCTTTTTCCGTACGAACAAGCCTGATTCGATTCGCAATTCATCGTCTTCAAACCAATATTGAAATCGCAGCCACTTGATAAGTCCACTGACTGACAATAGAATAATCAGACCGCCTAAAATGAGGAATGATAAATAATCGATGTACCAAAGGCCAGTATTCCAATCTCTGCGTCCATTCGCAAATAGCAGGACGATAAGCGGGAGGATCGCTTCTTTCGCCGCTTTTAGCGTTTCGATAATCGCAGTAACCCAATGCAATCGATATCGTTGTTCAGACATCGTCTTCCGCCACCCTTGCCAGAACCGAAATCCGATTTCTCAATTCGTCCGCTTCTCCCATCTCAAGCGCCGGAATTGAATGATTGGTCGCAGCCGTTGATATGGTAATGACAGCGAGTCCGTATTTCTTCAAAATCGGGCCTTGCGACGTGTCGACATGTTGCACGCGCACCATAGGAATTAGTGTCCGTTTCACAATAAACAAGCCATGCTGCAACTCAATTTCAGACTCCCTGACTTCGTACCTCCACCGCATCCATCTGATTTTGGGAATCAAATAAATGGAGATATAGGAATCGACAATGACCACTGCCGCTGCAGCGACATATATCCACGAATACCAATCATTTATGTATACCAGTACACCGAAACCAATTGCCAACAGCGTCAGAATACTGGTCTGGATAATACCATACAGCCTCCACACCTTCAGGCCTTTTCTCGATATTTGATTTGCCGGTTGCGGTCTCACGAATAAACACCTCATTTTCCTTCTTTCTTATCCTCTTATACGACTGAAGTTAAAAAACGTTTCACCTCTGCATGCGAATTGCCTGAAGATCGTGAATGGCTTATTTTAAATTAAACAAAATGCTACAGGTCATCGCCACAGATTTATCGGTCACTTGGAACAGGTATCGGTCACTTCCTCAGTTTTATCGATCACTTCGGAACACTTATTGGTCATTCCCCAAGACTTATCGATCAACCTCTTTTTTATCGGTCACTCAGAGTTAGTCATCGATCACTTAGAAACAGGTACCGGTCATCTCCCCGAATTTACCGATAAGCCCCCTCCTCACCATACTACTCACTCTTAATGGTATTAGCCATTCCAAATCGCATCCCTTGATAACACAAAAAATCCAGGGGACGTCTACACGTTCCCTGGATTCATTCTTTGATTATCTGTCGTTTCTTGGTTTTGAAGAACGTTCGCGACGTCCTCCACCTTCGCGATTGCCGCTGCGACGGTTGCCGCCATAGCCACGGCCACCGCCGAATGAGCGACCGCCGCCACGGCTGCCTTTGTAGCCGCCACGGTCACGGGATTGCGTTTTGCGGGATGGCAATGGACGCTCTTCCGTAATTTTAACCGGCGTATCGTCCGGCTCTTTCGTCAACGATTTCAACGCAGCTGCGACAAGGTCATGCGCTTCGAATTTCTCTAGCATTTCGGAAGCCATTTGCTTGTAGTCGCCTAGTTGGTTTTTCTCAACGATCTCTGTCAATTGCTCCATCGCCAAACGTTGTTGGCCGATGAGTGCTTCGTCAGATGTCGGCGGCTGCAATGGTGTCATCCGCTTTTTCGTTGTTTCTTCCACTACACGGAGGTAACTCATTTCACGTGGTGTTACGAATGTGACAGCAACACCGCTTTTTCCTGCGCGTCCTGTACGGCCGATTCGGTGTACATAGCTTTCAGGATCTTGCGGAATGTCAAAGTTGTAAACATGTGTGACACCTGAAATATCAAGTCCACGGGCAGCAACGTCAGTTGCAACGAGGACATCGATTTTATTATCTTTGAATTGGCGAAGAACGGACATCCGTTTCGCTTGCGTCAAGTCGCCATGGATCCCTTCCGCCAAGTAACCGCGAATGCTAAGTGCGTGGGATAGTTCATCGACACGGCGCTTTGTGCGGCCGAATACGATAGCCAGTTCAGGCTGATGTACATTCAACAGACGTGTCAGGATATCAAATTTTTCGCTTTCCTGTGATTTCACGAAAAATTGTTCAATGTTCTCGACTGTCATTTCTTTTGATTTGATTTTAACGATTTCCGGATCCTTCATGAACGTTTCTGCGATTTTGCGGATCGGTCCAGGCATTGTCGCTGAGAACAGAAGCGTCTGGCGTTCAGCCGGTACGTTCTCAAGAATTGTGTTGATGTCTTCAATGAAGCCCATGTTCAACATTTCATCCGCTTCGTCAAGAACAAGTGTCTGCACATTGTTCAATTTCAATGTTCTGCGGTTGATATGGTCCAAAATACGTCCCGGAGTTCCCACAACGATTTGTGGATTATTGCGTAAAGCGCGAATTTGACGCCCGATTTCTTGACCTCCGTACACTGTCAGCACACGAGCACGTTTGCCGTAGCCGATTTTGTAGATCTCTTCGGATACTTGGATGGCAAGCTCACGTGTCGGCGCGATGATCAAAGCCTGTACAGAAGGGTCGTTCATATCGATTTTCTCGATAATCGGAATACCAAAAGCAGCAGTCTTACCAGTACCTGTTTGGGCCTGGCCGATGACGTCGCGTCCTTCCATGCCAAATGTGATTGTGCCTTCTTGAATCGGTGTTGCTTCTTCGAACCCCATGCGCTGTAATGATTTCTGCGTGGATTCGCTAATGTTCAAGTCTGAAAATTTTGTCAAACTACTCAATCTCCTTTAGTTTCTTCATTTAGCAATTGGTTACATTTGCAAATGAAAGCGCGGCAAATTCGAGCCTTAACTGATATGGGAACGTTTCCGATATTTTGGTTTCTCTGGAGTGGGCGGAAGTTAAGTCGAACTTCCAGTAAAATCAGAGGCATTCGTTGAAAAGGAAAGCCCGGTCTTTGCCGAGCGGCTTGGCGTCCTGATGAGGGCAGCAAACCGTTTTATTCAAAAAAAAGTACTCTTCACACAGGAAGAGTCTCATGTAAATGTATCCAATACTCATAGTAGTTTACCACGCGATTGGCTGTTCCGCAATCAATCCGCTTAAAAACCAATAATCAGAAAACGCCTGTATCCTTTTGCATGAATGCGAGAACTTCGGAAAACCAATCCGCCGAATCATCGCTGTAGCAAATATGATGTTTGCCTGACTCCGAAATGATGAGATGCTTTTCGGTGGAGCCCAGTGACTGATACAAATGCTCGCCCGTTGCAAATGGGACGATTTCATCCTTCTTCCCTTGGACAATGCATACCGGGGTCGTGATCTGATGATAATAGGGGACGACCATTCGGTTCAGCCGCAAAAATTCGACGGCCGATTGCAGCGGTGTATTGGCCAGCTTATAGTCATACAAGTGATAAAACGTGTTCGGCGAGTGCTTTTTCGTCACCGATTCAGTCAGCATCTTTACGATATCCGCCAGCATCACTTTCGGACTGATGTACTTGGCTGCCGCGCTTAAAAGGACCAATTTGTCCACAGGGTAGCGCAAGCTCAAATACATAGCGATCAGACCGCCCATGGAGAAGCCGGCGAGGATGACGCGATCCGATTCCTTTAGGAGTCGTTTCAGCGCCAGCTCCGCTTCCATCATCCATGCTTCCGCCGAAATGCCGCGCAAATTCGGGGGAAGGCCGTGTCCCGGCAAGGTCGGAACGGAAATATTCCAGTCCGTATGATCCTTCAAATAGTGGATGAATGGGCGGACTTCAAACGGCCCGCCCGTAAATCCATGGATGACAAGCACACCCGTTTTCATTGTTCCAGCAAACTTTCCACAACCCGTTCCAGCTCCATGCCTCTCGAGCCTTTCAACAGAATGATGGAATTTGCATTCATGACTTTCCGCAATGGTTCCGCAATTGATTCATAGTCCGTTTCCGACCATATCAGTTGTCGATTTTCTTTCCCTTGCTTCTGCAACACGTCGTACAGCCACTTCATCCGAGGACCAAAGAGACAGATCCCCTTAACGTCTAGTGTTGCTAGATCGTCAGCGAGTGATTCATGGTAAAGACGCTCATCATCACCAAGTTCCAGCATATCGCCCAGAACAATCCATTTTTCATTTCGTAAATGAGTTTCCTGCAAGAACCGGATCGCCGCACGCATTGATGTCGGAGCAGCATTGTAGGCGTCATTAATAAACAACGCACCGCTGCTATGCAAAATCGGCTGCATCCGCATATCTGTCAAACGGGCTTGGCGCAGCGCCTTTGCAATCTGATCGTTGGTAAGGCCGAGCTCGTGAGCGATGAGGATGGCAGCAAGGGCATTTTTCACTTGATGGGAACCGTAGACCGGAATCGTGAAGTCACCGTTCACGACACCTTCCACCGAGAACTTGCTTCCTTCGTCGCCAGAATCCATCGAAACAAGTCGGAATGCCGCCTCTTTTCCCGTCCCGAATGAAACGGTATGGATATCCACCTGAGCGACACGATCTCTGAGAAGTGGCTCATCCCCATCATAAAAGAGGATGCCGTCCTTACTGAACCCGTCAATAATTTCAAATTTCGCTTTCGCAATTCCTTCCCGGGAACCGAGATCTTGCAAATGTGCTTCACCGATATTCGTAATGACCGCGTAATGCGGCTTCGCCAAATGAGAAAGGAAAGAGATTTCGCCAAAGCCGCTCATCCCCATCTCGAGCACAGCGACTTCGGTTTCCGGGTCTAGCGAGAGAAGTGTCATCGGGAGTCCCAGTTCGTTATTGAAGTTCCCTTCCGTTTTCCGTACTTGGAAATAAGGGCTCAGAACGCTGGCAATCAAATCTTTCGTTGACGTTTTCCCGTTCGAACCAGTGACGCCGATTACCATGCACGTCAATTCATCGCGGTAGCTTCTCGCCATTTGCTGAAGCGCCAGCTCGCCATCCTCAACAAAAACAAGTGGAATATCAGCGGGCGGATTCGGTTCATCGAGTAGCCACAAAGAAGCAGCTGCGCCCTTTTCGATCGCCTGCTGCACAAATCGGTGGCCGTTTACATGTTCTCCCCGAAAGGGAATGAACAGCTCCCCTTCCGAAATCGTACGCGTGTCGATCGATGCGCCTGTTACAACGACATTCTCCATATGCTGTCCTTTTGCACCTAACCAATTTGCGATATCTGCCAATTGCTTTCTCAATTCATTCGCCTCAATCCATCGTGTATTGTATTTTCTTCTTTTCTTCGTGCCGTTCCCATGCCAAGTCGATCAGCCGGTCGATGAGCTCTGGGTACGTAAGCCCTGAATGCTGCCAAAGGAGCGGGAACATGCTTGTCGGCGTAAAGCCGGGCATTGTGTTTACTTCATTGATGAGCACTTCATCGTCTGCCGTGACGAAAAAGTCCGCACGCACTAGCCCTGCACAATCGAGCACTTTAAAGGCGCGAATCGCCATTTCCTTTAATTCGCTTTCGACCGCGTCTGTAACTTGTGCCGGGATGACAAGCTCTGTATTGCCATCCTGGTACTTCGCTTCATAATCATAAAAGGAGGCAACCGGCTTAATTTCACCGAGGACGGAACAAGCAGGCTTATCGTTGCCGAGCACAGCGACTTCGATTTCACTTGCCACTACACCTTGTTCCACAATGATCTTACGGTCAAATTTCAGTGCAAACTCTACCGCAGCTACTAGGCTTTCCCGATCTTCCGCTTTGCTGATACCGACACTTGAACCTAAATTGGCCGGTTTCACAAACATAGGCCAAGATAATTCGGTCTCCATCTTGTCTACAAGCTTCTCTTTCTCTGCCTGCCATTCATTCCGAAGAAAATGAACGTAACCGACTTGTTTTAATCCGGCATGGGCAAATAGCTGCTTCATGACGACTTTATCCATCCCGGCAGATGACGCGAGCACGCCATTACCGGCGTATGGGATATTCATCACTTCCAGAAGCCCTTGCACTGTGCCGTCTTCTCCGTTCGTGCCGTGCAATAGAGGCAGGATGATGTCCGGTGTTCCAGCACTGCCATTCAAGAAGTCATGGATACTGTCAGGACGTGCTGTCTCCCTCTCCAGCCGCAATTCTTCAATCGTAGCAGCCGGTGCCTGCAACGGTTCTCCCTTCCGCCATTCCCCTTCATAGGTGATATAAACCGGAATAACGTCGTACTTTCCGAAATCAATTGCATTCGTGACTGCGCGTGCCGTTGACAGTGACACTTCGTGCTCAGCCGATTTCCCGCCATATAATAAACCTAGTCGTTTTTTCATTGAATTCCCTCGCTCGCCGTTAGATTTCATTCTCTCAGTTTACCATGAATTAAATCGCTCATGAACAAATCATTAAAATACTATCCCACAATAGGAACTCTTCTCTATGTCTTTGCAACTTTCAAGGGGGCGTTTCGTCCAATAGTTTGATATGAATCAAGTAAACGGGTACGCTATACTGATAGATACCCTGTTTTTATCAACGATTTTGAATAGTAGGTGTTGATCCGGAAATAGGAATTGTAGAAAAGGTGAATGCAGTGAAGCTCTCAAACAGGCCTGCGGACCGTTTTGATTGGACGCTTGCCTTTATTCTTTTGTTGTTTTGTATTATTAGCGTGACCGTGATCGCCTCAGCTCAGACATCCGGCCAATACAACGCAAATTTTTCCCTTTTACAAGTTCGGTGGTATGTATGTGGTGCTTTGATTGTCGCCATGGCCATGTATTTCGACCCCGATCAATATAAAAAAATTGCTTGGATCCTTTACGGGTTCGGTGTTTGCCTTTTGGCTTTTCTGATGGTTGCGCCAGGCGGTGAAGGGCAGATTGCTGAAGTCCGGATGGGAGCGAAAAGATGGCTCACCTTGCCTGTCATCGGTAGAATCCAGCCTTCCGAATTCATTAAAACTTTTTTCATCTTAGGGATGGCACGGCTTGTGAGTGCTCATCATGAAAAGAATGAAGTACAGACACTCCGATCTGACTTGCTCTTGCTTGGGAAAATCGCCATAGTCCTTATACTGCCGCTTGCTTTTATCGTCAAGCAGCCGGATTTAGGAACATCTCTCGTCTTCATCGCCATCACGGCGGCTATCGTCCTCGTTGCAGGCATCTCATGGAAGATTCTCCTTCCTTTATTCTCAGCAGGTACTGCAATGGGAGCTGGTTTACTTTGGATGGCTCTGTATGCACAGGACTTCATGGAGGAAACACTCGGTTTCTCGCGGTACCAATTCAAGCGGGTGTATTCATGGTTGGACCCATACTCCTATCCATCCGATGAAGGTTATAATCTCATTACAGCTATGACCGCGATCGGTTCAGGTGAGATGACGGGCAAAGGCTTTCAAGGACGAGTTGTCTACATTCCCGAGAATCATACCGATTTCATTTTTAGCGTTATTGGCGAAGAGTACGGATTCATCGGTGCCAGCCTTGTCATTACACTATTCTTCGTTCTGATCTATCATTTGACGAAAGTGGCGCTCGGGTTGAAGGATCTTTTCAGCATCTATGTGTGCACAGGCATTGCCGCTATGATTGCCTTTCACGTCATTGAAAATATCGGAATGAACATTCAGCTGCTGCCAATTACGGGAATTCCTTTGCCTTTTATCAGTTACGGGGGCAGTTCCCTGTTCAGCAATATGCTTGCCATCGGCCTGATTTTCAGCATTAAGTTCCATCACCGGACGTATATGTTCGATTCAGAAGATGATGTTTGAATCCATTGGAAATATTTCATTTGCCATTTGTCGAAGAAATTCCTGTATAATAATTTCTTAGGTTTTCTATCCTCTACTAATAAGGTGACTTCATATGAAATTAGATAATCGACCATCGGACCGATTTGACTGGACCTTGGCCTTTATACTTCTATTATTTGGCGTGATTAGCCTCATCGCCATTTCATCCGCACAGACAACCGGCCAATATAACATCAACTTCATCCCTTCCCAGATCCAATGGTATGCGGTGGGGGCCGTTATTATCGCCTTAACGATGTATTTGGAACCGGAGCAATACAAGAAAGCGGCATGGATCATTTATGGAGGCGGCGTCTTCCTCCTGGCATTATTATATGTCTTGCCAGAGAGTATGGAGCTTGTGGCACGGCGAAATAACGCAAAAAGCTGGTTCCACCTTCCAGGTGTCGGCAGCATCCAGCCTGCCGAATTCATGAAAACGTTCTTCATTATCGGCTTGGCACGGATGATTACGAAGCACCATGAAAAATATTTGGATAAGACGATAAAAAGCGATTTCTTGCTGCTCGGGAAAATTCTCGGCCTTTTGCTCGTTCCATTATTCTTCATCATGAAGCAGCCTGACCTTGGAACAGGCCTCGTATTTTTAGCCATCACGGCCGCGCTTATTGTCGTTGCCGGCATTACATGGCGTATCATCCTCCCGATTTTCGCAGTTGGGGTATCACTCGGAACAGCAATGCTTTGGATGGCGCTATATGCGCAAGATTTCCTTTTCAAGCTTGGCTTTCAAAAGTATCAGTTCATGCGTATTTATACGTGGCTCGATCCGTATTCCTATGCATCTGACGAGGGCCGCCACTTGATCACATCACTGAATGCGATCGGGTCGGGCGAGATTTTCGGTAAAGGCTATCAAGGCCGGGAAGTATATGTGCCGGAAAGTCATACCGACTTCATCTTCAGTGTGATTGGCGAGGACTGGGGCTTCATCGGCGCCAGCGTCGTCATCTGTCTATACTTCTTCCTCATTTATCATATGACGAAGATCACGCTTGAATTAAAAGATCCGTTCAGTACGTATATTTGTGCAGGCATTATCGCCATGATCACCTTCCATGTGTTCGAAAACATTGGGATGACGATTCAGCTATTGCCGATCACGGGTATCCCGCTTCCTTTCATCAGTTACGGCGGAAGCTCGCTCATGGGGAATATGCTGGCCATCGGACTTGTGTTCAGTATGAAGTTCCATCATCGGACGTATATGTTTAGTTCGAATGATGATGATTGAGGAACCGGCTGTCTTGTGGCAGCTGGTTTTATTATTTGGGAAATCAAAAAAAGAAGCAGCCTGTTCGATTTTTCTTCGAAGCAGGCTGCTTTCTTTCACTGTGACTGTATATGCGGGTCTTGTATGGGTGGCGCGAGTGCTTTCAGCATATCCAGACGGGACTTCGTCACGGTAGCCGACACACCGAGTTTCGCCAAATTGGAGATGATCTTTTTCAAGTCAACTTTATCTTTAGCCATCTTTCCACCTCGACCTTTCTGCTTACTGTTTTAGACGTGTTTTTCATATGGAAGGTTTCACTGGATGAATGAAAATTGTTCCATTTTATCGTTATCTCCATCATACCACTCCTTGGCACATTTAAATCTTTCAATTATGTTACAATTTTAGGTTTTTTGTAAATGTCTTATACATGGAGCCGATAAAGTCTCCTGTTTTAATTTTTTCCAAGTATATAGTTCGATGAATTGGCTTCTTTGCCATTGTATAGGCGATATTCTTTGTGTATGGGTGCGTTCCAGAGTAGAATGACTGTATGAATTGTGTGGAAAGCAGGTAGGGTTTTCATGAAAAAGTCGATTGTACTTTTAATGTCTGTTCAATTTTTTGTCTATCTGGGGTTCGGGATTATCATTCCTGTTCTTCCTGAAGTGATTGTCCAGCAGCAGTTGTCTGAAGTCCATGTTGGCGGGCTGTTGACCGTGTATTCGCTCGCTTCGTTTTTCACGGCGCCTTTATGGGGTTCCTTATCCGATCGGACAGGCCGGAAGAAACTGATTATGGTCGGGCTAGTCGGATTTAGTTTGAGCTTCTTTCTCTTTGCTTTATTCATCGATAATTTGACTCTCTTGTATGTATCCCGGATTGTCGGCGGTATTTTCTCAGGCGCCCTTTATACGGCCGTCACCGGCTTTGTCGGGGATATGACGACAGAAGAGAACCGAAACCAGTATATGGGCTTCCTTGGCATGTCGATTGGATTAGGTTTCATTTTCGGACCAGCTCTCGGCGGAGTGCTTGGGGATATTAGCTTGCAGACGCCATTCCTTACGTCTGGCATCCTGACACTTGTTATCCTGATTTATGCGAGCATCATCTTGCAAGAGCCAGAACGCCAAGGCGAGGCAAATAAACGCGCTCTCCTACCAAAAGGCGGACTTGTGCTCTGGCAATACCGGATTCGCAATCTGTTTCTGTTATCATTCATGATTACATTAATACTGGCTGGCATTGAATCCACATTCCAGTTATTCCAGATTTCCAAAATCGATATTACACCGAAGCAGGTGGGCTATCTGTTCATGGCGAGCGGTTTTGTGGACGCGGCCATCCAAGGCGGCGTTGTCCGTCGGGTAAAAAATGGCAGCGAGGCGAAGTGGATTTTAGGGGCACAGGTTGTGACGGCGATCGGGCTTCTCATGATTCCGTTTACCTCCAGCCTGTTCTGGGCCGGCTTTTCGCTCAGCGTGTTCACCGCAGGGAATGCTTTATCACGTACCGTGCTCGTTTCCTTAACATCCAAGGAATCCGGCGGCAAATACGGGACGGCAGCAGGCATGACCTATTCTATGGATAATATGGGACGAATCATTGCACCGGTTCTGTTCGCATGGTTGCTCACCCGCATGAACGGGGATATTTATTATATTTCCGCGGGTCTCGCCATTCTCTCGATTGTCTGGATTGTTCTATTCCGAAAATCAATTAAGTCACTTCGTTCCATCGAAGCAACAGCAAATTAAAGACAGACCGCCGGCATCCAGCCAGGCGGTCTTTTTTATTCCGTAATTAATATTCAACCGCACATTTTAACATAGCTAATGCCTGCTCTAGGTCCGGGTCACCTGCAATATGATCCGGCGTCCAAGGGATATGAATATGTGGCGTGATGCCAACGCCTGTCATCCCCTTTCCTTTATCAATTCGGGAAAGCCGGGAGGTCGGATACATCAGCGTGTAACCATCCCAGCTCGCAGAGGCAAGGTTCGCATAATCATTCACCCCGAGTGTCGCCCGGCCGATAACGGTCACTTTGCTCAATTCTTTGACATGTTCTACGAAAGAATCGCCAGCGCTGCCGCACATATTGTCCGTTAGAACAATGATTTTCGAGGGATTTTTCAAACCTTTGACGAATGTGTCCTCTACTGCACCGCCAAAATCAAACTCGACGAAGCCTTTCCCCCGATTCCGTGTCCACTCCCGTTTAATGATGTGTAAGACCTGCCGGAAATGTTCATCATCCACGTTTGCCAGTTCGTTATCGAGGTCCTGAACAACTCGGTCGCAGCTCGCCTCCGTGCAATTAAAAATCATCGTTTCATCGGAATCTCCAAACTCCCATCCCTCTTCCGGCACCAAATACGGTAGTAGCGGGAAATAGCTCGCGTCACTTCCCCCATTGTTAACACGCACATCAATAATCCATTGTTCAGCCGTTTCCAACAGGTCCTTATGCTCTTCCACCAATTTAGCAATCGCATCCGGGTTGGCGAAGTCCGTCATCGTCAGCAGCACGGGTCCCTCTTCCAGCTGGCGAAGTGAATATTCCGGCACAAACGGCTTCTTTTCGAACAGCCGGAAGGTGATGTGCTGTTGATTCCCTTCCAGATCCTCTACAATTCCTTCTTCATACTGCAAAAGAATCGGCGCCCAGTTCTCCCGCTCCGGATGGTTCTCGGACAGCAGACGATGATGCTTCTCCCGTAATTCAGGAATGCTCATTCCCCCCGCGGAAATTAACCGCATGCCTGGTATTAGCCTGTCATCTGAATCGACTTTTGTAATATAGAGCTTATCTTCATAACGCCTGACACTGAATCCCCGCGTTTTCGGTTTCTCTACCGCTTCCCCACCCGCTATCATATAAAGGTGTTTATCTTTGAAATCAAGCAAGTAATCATTCACCAGCTCAAGAAATTCCTTCGATGAAAGGTTTGGAGCCTGCTTCACCTTTTCCAAAAAGGCATCCGGTGCGTCCCATCCCTTTTTATCCATGCAGCCCGCATAATCATTGTGCATAATGTGTACGATCTCTTCTGCGATTTTTAACAATTCCCCATTCCCCCTTGAATTACTGTTCTGTTGCTACGTTTGCTTTCACCTTTTTCTTTTCCGCAAGTTCTGGATAGGCCTTACGAATAATAGATGGGCGCGCCATAAACAGGACAACCCCAATTAGGATGGCTCCTGAAACGATCAAAATCCACTGGGCCGGCACGAAATCATATAGGAAACCATAGATGACGACACCGAGCGGCATGAGCGCCATTGCCATCGTTTCGAGCAACGCAAATACACGGCCCTTGAAATCGTCGTCGATTACCTTCTGGAACATGACTTGCATCGGTGTATTGACAATCATCATATTGACGCCGAAGCCGAAGATAATAACCAAATAGTAAGCAAAAAAGACGTTAGGATGCATACTCACGAGCAATGGCAGAGGAACAATCATGAGCAGGATTCCAAATACAACAATTCCCCATTTCGATACGAGCAGTGGAAACTTTACTTCTTTGCGTACAGAGAAATAGATGGACATGAGCAACATGCCGACCGCGAGTGCCCCTTCCACCATACCGAAGCGTGTGGAAACCATTTTCAGTTTTTCAATTAAGATAAAAGAAAAGCCGACTTGGAATGCGCCAAACAGAAAGTTAATGAATAAGGAGATCCAAATGATCATCATGAGAATTGGCTGCTGGCGTAAATAGAAAACTCCCGCTTTCATGCTTTGCCACATTGTTTCTTTCTGCTCTTCTTCCGTCTTTTCCTTCCGATTGGCGAAAAGCTTGAAATTCATAGTAGCTTCTAGCAAGATCGCCACTGTGGAAGCTGCCATATATACGATCAGGAACGTGTTCATTGATACAGTTCCATATAGAATCCCTCCGACTGCCGGCCCCCCGATTGCTGCGAAGGATATAGACATCTGATTCAACGCCATCGCCCGTTGAATCCGGTTTTCATCAATCAACCCCGTAATTGACGAACTGAATGTTACGCCTGAGAACGTAGATGCCAATGATAAAACAACGGTCGTTGTATAAATAGCAAGCAATGACAGTCCTGTTGTCAAACTAACAGTCAGTAATCCCCCAATTGCAAGTGTCGAAGCAATTTGCGCCACAATGACAATCGTCTTCCTCGAATATTTATCCGCGGCGTAACCTGCAAATGGCGCTATCAACGTACGCGGCACTAGACTGCAAATAAGATTCATCGCAAAGTTCGTTGCAGAGCCTGTTAATTGCAAAATGTAAAAACTGACGGCAAAAGCATATACGTGCGCACCAAATCCGGAAATTAACTTACTAATTGTAAAGGTCCACATATGATAAGTAGCACGTTTTAGTTTCATTGCTTGATCCATTCCCTAACACCCCATTTTAAAAAGTTTAATTTAATTAAACAAAGCATATCATGCTCCCTCTTCCCTTTCAAGCAAAAGTTTAATATAATTAAACAATATGAATAAGTAATTGGAGGTGTGCCTGATCGATACACTCGGAGAACGTATTCGCACATTGCGCAAGCAGCGTAAAATGACATTAGAAGCATTGGCTGGCGATCAGCTGACGAAGGGCATGCTCAGTTTAATTGAGAACAATAAGGCCAATCCTTCGATGGAGAGCCTGACGTATATCGCTTCACGTCTGGAAGTGGAAGTTGCTGTGTTATTGGAAGAAGGTAATATAGAAGAATTAAGAAGTATAATTGAAAAGGCAGACGCTCTATATCATGTACCTTATGATGAAGTAACGAATGAGCACAAGCAGATTCTTAAACTAATTGAACCTGTTTTGCCAAAGTTAACGAAGAACTATGAATCCGCCCGACTGTTGGATTTGTACGGCCGAGCTCTTTATTTTGAAAACGACGAGAGCTGGCATACCTATACGGATCGTGCAGCGAATATTTACGAGGATTTACATATTATATACCGCCGGGCAGCCGTTGGAATTTTTCGTGCTATGGCAAAATTTGCTGTACCTGATTACACCGGAGCTTTGGCTACCATGCTGGAGGAACGCAAATATATTGAATCTACCCACGCCTATATAGAAGCGATGACCCGTATCGACCTAGACTATCATGAAGCAGTCTTGCATTTTGCCGTAGGGGATTCGGAAACCGCAACAAATGTGATGGAACAGGCAATAAATTATTCGAAAGAGCAGCAAGTCTTTTATAAGGTGGACCATTTGTATCGGCTCGCTGCCATTCAGGCGCTCATGTCATACGATGAAGAGAAGATGGAAGACTATCGCAATAAATTAATCCATTACTCGAAGTTCATTGATGACGAGGAACCACTAGACTTTACGCGCTTCTTAGACATCCATCGGCTGACATCCTATTGTCATGAGTACGAGCAAGCGCTTAGTCTCATGGAGAAATACTCGGAGTCCTTGCATGCCGAAGATGGGTTTAGTCCGTATGTCTATTTAGAAACAGGCAAAGCATTATTTGGAGTCGGCCGTTATGAGGAAGCCATCGAGTCGCTTCTACAGGTGAATGTGATGAAATACATTAAACACCCGATCGACTTATCACTTTTCTACGAAGGCGAAGCGTATTTAGCAAAGAGCTATGCTGCCATTGGGGAAATTGAAAAAGCAAAAGAATGGGCGCAACGTGCATGGGATCATATCTCTGTATTGCCCGATTCCCATTATAAAAAATCCGTCCACCAAACATATGAGCAATTGATGTAAAAAATCCGCAGTTGGCCTAGTGCCTTCTGCGGATTTTTATTATGCTTCGATTGGTTGATTATCCAGTGATTCATTATACGTTTCTTTATCCAATTCTCCAGTCACTTTCGCCGTCGTCACGCCTGCCGTCATCGCCCCGCTGACATTGAGCGCCGTCCGTCCCATATCGATGAGCGGTTCAACGGAAATCAACAGCCCGGCCAGTGCCACTGGCAAGTTCAATGCAGACAATACGAGGATCGCAGCAAATGTTGCACCGCCGCCGACACCTGCTACACCGAATGAGCTGATGGCCACAATGGCGACCAGTGTGAGCAGAAACATCGGTTCTAATGGATTTTGTCCGACAGTCGGCGCAATCATGACAGCAAGCATGGCAGGATAGATGCCCGCACAGCCATTTTGCCCGATGGATAGACCAAATGAACCTGCAAAATTTGCAATTCCATCCGGCACGCCTAGCCGGTTGGTTTGCGTTTTAATCGTAAGTGGTAATGTACCAGCACTCGATCTTGAAGAAAATGCGAAGAGCAATGCCTCCGAAACTTTCTTCACATACGTAATTGGATTGAGGCCGGATAGCGTCATAATGAGCAAGTGAATGCCGAACATGACGATCAGCGCAACATAAGAAGCAAGAACGAATTTACCGAGATTGTAGATGGCGCCAAAATCAGATGTCGCCACCGTTCGGGCGATAATCGCCAAAATGCCATATGGTGTCAAGCGGAGGACGATCCGCACAACACCCATAATTAAAGAGTAGATCGCGTCAATTCCTTTTTTCACAAGCGTTGCATTTTCTTCGTCTCGTCGAACAAGTGCCAAGTAGGCAAAGCCGAGGAATGCGGCAAAAATGACAACGCCGATTGTGGAAGTCGGACGCGCGCCAGTTAGATCCTGAAACGGGTTAGCTGGCAATAAATCAATGATTTGTTCCGGCAATGCGCGATCTGCCACAGTGGCAGACGTTTCTTCAATGGAAGCGCCGCGGGTAGCTTCCGCTTCACCTTGCACGATATCCGACGCATCAAGGCCGAAGACTAACGATGCGGAAATTCCGATGATGGCAGCGATGGCCGTGGTGCCGACGAGCATGCCTAAAATGGTCGCCGCCGTTTTACCAAAGTTCTTTCCGATTGTCACTTTCGTAAAGGCTCCAAGTATTGAAATGAAAACAAGTGGCATAACAATCATTTGAAGCAATTTCACATAGCCGGTACCAATGATATTAAACCAAGGCATGGAATCCTTCAAAATAGCCGAGTCCGTACCGTATGCGAAATGCAAGATGAGACCATAAAGAATCCCAAGCCCTAATCCGGTAAATACCCGTTTTGAAAACGAAACCTTTTTCTGATGCATACGATATAGAATACCGACCAGCAGAAGCAAACCGATTATATTAACTAAAAGCAATAGGGTATCCAACTTCTTTTCCTCCTAAACAACTAATGATAAAAAATACTATAAACCCCTAAAACCAATCAGTCAAGTAGGTTTTAGCGTAGCACAGTGGAAAAGTTGTCATTTGCATTGATTCATAGCCTTCTTATTCCATCATTTTCAGGTATACTGTGTCTTAGGGGATTTCTACAGAAAGGGGGACGCATATGGCTCAATTGATCAGTATTAGTGTTACAGCGATCTTGATCCTGAACATATTCCTGGCGATCGCTCTTATCTTTTTGGAGAGGCGAGATCCAACCGCAACGTGGGCATGGCTTCTCGTATTATTTTTCATACCTTTTTTCGGATTCTTCATCTACCTGCTTCTCGGGCGGCAGTTGAGGGAAAGACAGCTATTCCGCTGGGAAG
This sequence comes from Sporosarcina cyprini, assembly GCF_022048975.1. Classification (GTDB taxonomy): domain Bacteria; phylum Bacillota; class Bacilli; order Bacillales_A; family Planococcaceae; genus Sporosarcina; species Sporosarcina cyprini. The sequence goes on from NZ_JAKMHX010000013.1 coordinate 34,455, forward strand.
ATCGAAATAAGATCGGCATTGATCAGTTGATCGACTATCAAATCGAGGCGATTGAAAAGGATACTCTCGATTTCCGGCTGGATGATACAGCCCACTACAAAGACATGATCTATTTACATCTACGAAATAATCATGCGGTTCTAACTCAGGACAATGACGTGCAGATTTTTAATGACGGAGCCGTCAAATTTGAATCACTCATCAAGGATTTGGAAGCAGCGAAAGACCATATTCATTTCCAATATTATATTTTACGATTGGATACGCTCGGAAAACGGATCATGGATATTTTAATCCGGAAAGCCAAACAAGGCGTGAAGGTCCGTGTCCTATTCGACGATATCGGTTCGCGCGGTCTTCACGTGCGGCATTTGAAAGCGCTCGTCGAGGCAGGCGGAGAAGTGGCCGCCTTTTTCCCGGCCATCCTGCCGCTTATCAATCCACGATTAAACTATCGAAACCACCGGAAGATCGTCGTCATCGACGGCCGCATCGGTTATGTTGGCGGATTTAATGTGGGGGATGAATACCTCGGATTGAACAAGCGTTTCGGCTATTGGCGCGACACCCATCTCCGCATTGAGGGAAGTGCCGTTCATCCATTACAGACACGTTTCATTTTGGATTGGAACCAGGCATCGGAGAAGCATAATATCATTTATGATGAACGCTTATTCCCGGCCATTCCTCGGAAAGGATCCGTCGGGCTGCAAATTGTCTCGAGCGGACCGGATGCGGAATGGGAGCAAATTAAAGACGGCTATTTGAAGATGATTTTTCTGGCGAAAGAATATATTTACATCCAGACACCGTACTTTATTCCGGATGTCAGCTTCCTTGACGCCTTGCGGATCGCCTGCCTGTCAGGTGTAGACGTCCGAATTATGATTCCAAACAAGCCGGACCATATGTTTGTATACTGGGCCACTTATTCCAATGTCGGCAAACTGTTGAAAGCTGGCGCCAAAGTATACATTTACGAGAACGGCTTCATCCATTCGAAACAAATTGTAGTGGATGATGAACTGTCGACGGTCGGCACAGCAAATATCGATGTCCGCAGCTTCAAGCTGAACTTTGAGATTAACGCATTTATTTACGATCGAGAAAAATCACATGAGTTGGCAGAGCTGTTTGAACAGGATATGCAATTATCTACAGAATTGACGTACGACATGTATTTGAAGCGATCCCGCGGCATCAAAATTAAAGAATCGGTGTCCCGTTTGCTATCACCGATTTTATAATCAAAAGACCTCCTTGCTCATGATGGCAAGGAGGTCTTTTCTCTGTTATTTAATTCCTAAATATTCTTCCAGCGTGATTTTGCGGTTGTGAATATCTGTTGCGATGTCTTTGCCCACATAGCGGAAGTGCCATGCTTCATGCATATAGCCGGTAATCGCTTCTTTTCCTTTTGGATAACGCAAGATGAACCCATAGCGGTGCGCATTATCGGCAACCCATTTGCCCGCTTCAGTTTCCCCAAACGAGGAGGACGCCCAGTGGCTTTGATTATTCTCTTCCCCAATATCAAATGCCAGTCCGGTCTGATGCTCAGAGTAGCCGGGACGCGCGCTATAGCGGTCAGCAGCCGCTTTGCCATCTCTTTTCACATAGCGGTCGTAAAGGGACACTTGGTAATCATAGGAACGGTATGTGCTGAAAGCCGTCAGATTAATATTGGACAGTTTCGCTTCGGCAGCCATTTCATCAAATGCGGCTCTCGCATCCTTGCTTTCTCCTGGCGCATACGTGCTTGGAAGCGGGTACTTTTTATTGGCAATCAAAATTCCATTAATGTATGTCGGTTTGTCTGGGAGCTTTTGTCCTGCGATATAACCGTTATCATCCGTCACAGGTGGTTTCTTCGTTGCATTCGGCTTCGTTTCCGGTTTAGACTCAGTTTTCGGCGTATCTTTCTTCTCTGGCTTTGCCGGCACAGCTGGTTCAGCAGGCTCTTCCTTTGGTTGTTCCGGCTCCTCCGGCTTCACTTCCTCCGGCTCCCCTGCTTCTTCTGTGCCTTTCGGTTCTTCCTCGGTCACGCCTGGCTCCTCAGACGGTTCTTCTTCCAATTGCGGTAAATCTTCTTGTACTGTCTCTGGTGCTTCTTCCTGTTTCACACCGATCTGCTCCAGGCTTTTTTCAAGATCCCAGTCATTTATTCCAATCCAGACAACGACAGCAGTCATTAGGATGGCTGTCAAAGTCAGCGTAATCGTCAATGTCAGTTTCGACTTTTTTTTATGTTTGGCTCTACGGTTCATTAATCATTTGCCTTCCTTCTGTAGCGATAACTATGTAAAATCTAAATAGGGTGAAGTTCACCTCTTCTAGTCTATCATCATTTCTCTCGGATGTGTGGGCCAGGTTCTATTTTTTTATTACAGTTTCGTCGGATTGCGAGGATCTTTTCTATGAATCAACGATGGCTTTCCATGAGCTTTCTAGTCTTCTTTTTCACATGGGGCATCTTTTTGCCGTACTGGACCGGCTGGCTAACTATTGAAAAAGGATTAAGCGCCCCAGCCGCCAGCGCCATCATGGGAGCCGGCATGATTGCACGCTCCTTTTCAACCTTTTTCGTCTTTCCTTTCTTAACAAGAAGGCTGTCTTACATACGCGTCATTAAATGGACAGCTGTTATTTCCTTGCTGCTCACCCTGCTATACATACCTGATTCTTCATACGTACCGTTGCTCATTATCACCGTTCTGTTCAGCGCGGTCTATCCGATGATTTTACCCGCAGTGGAAAGCGGGGCTTCCGTGCTTATGCAGCATGAACGGATTCATTATGGGAAAAGCCGGTCGTTCGGTTCGATCGGCTATACGATTGCCCTCTTATTGGTCGGTGCAGCGACCGCCATATGGAGCGAGCGCGCCATCTTATTTTTAATGATCGGCGGTCTCATCGTGATGGTTCTTTTCTTTATGCGGACCGGTCCTGCCGTATTGGATGCACAGCCAAAAAGAGTCGCAGTACGGGAACCAGGTGCCGGCCTCCGTGCACTCTTCAAGACATCCGGCTTTCTGCCCGTCATCATCCTGGCCATTCTGCTGCAAGGCGCCCACGCCTCTTACTACAATTATGGATTCATCTTTTTGGATGATCTTGGCGTCAACGGCTTTTTTATCGGCATCATCTTGAATATCGCGGTTCTCTTTGAAATTCTTTTCTTCACAAGAGCGGATCGCTTGCTGGAGAACGTTAAGGTATCCAATATGTTCATCATCGCGGCCATCGGTTCATCTGTACGCTGGCTGCTCATTTACCTGTTTCCGACAACAGCTGTGTTTGTCGGGACTCAAGTGCTTCACTCACTGTCTTTTGGAGTCGCGCATTACGCATTTATCCAGTTTTTATCGAAAAGGCTGCCCCATACTCAAATCGCCTCGGCCCAAGGATTGTACGCAGCCGTTGCCATGAGTCTCAGTACAGCGCTTCTCACTTTCCCGGCAGGTGTGTTGTATGACATGTCGCCAGGCGCCGCCTTCCTCGGAATGATGGTCTGTTCCGTACCTGCTCTGGCCATAGCCTGGGCCAACCGGAAACAGTTGGATCGCTGACAAAGAAAAAGGACGTTCTCATTGAAATTCGGTTCCAAGAGATCGCCCTTTTTTCATGTGATGATTAAAGCAAGAATAACGAAGAAAGCCAGTCCAAAAACGATTGCCAGCCAGCGCATCCATCTGGACTCTTTCTCCAGCCCCTGTTGTTTGAAGGACACCGCTCGGTAAGCATTGGTCATCGCAAACAACACCATCATCGATAAGATGGCAAAATCCAGATTCAGTCTAATGATAAAAAATAGGGACGTTAAGGCAGCAATGGCAATTGCGATTCCCAATACCCGTTTAGCATTCAAGTTCCATCCCTCCAAAAAGGCTGGAGATCGCTCTCCAGCCCAGTTTCAACTTATTTCTTTTCTTCTACTGCAGCACCCGGCGTGACTTCTTTGTAATAGAACTTGCGGCCCAAATAAGTTTGGAATACAAGCAAAAGTCCACCGATTGTCCAGTAGAGCGGCAATGCCGCCATTGCTTTGAATGAAATGAACATAATCATGATTGGTGACATGTAGATGAACAATTTCATTTGTTGTTTCTGCTGCTCTGGCATTGTCCAGAGAGATACGCGTGCCTGTACGAAATAAACAGCACCCGCGATAAACATCATGATCAAATCGGGTTGGCCGAGCTGGAACCACAGGAATTGGTGATCCTTTACTTCTGGCGGCGCGTAAAGAATAGCGAAATACAAGCCCATGATGATCGGCATCTGGATGATCAACGGCAGGCAGCCCATATTTAATGGATTGACGCCATGCTTCGAGTATAGCCCCATCATCTCTTGCTGCAATTTCATCTGCTCGTCCTTGTCCTGCTTTTCACGAGCCACTTTCAAACGCTTTTGAATGTCTTCCATTTCCGGACGAAGCGCATCCATCTTCACTTTCATCTCCTGCTGGGACTTATAGTTTCTAAGCATCAGCGGCATAAGGATCAGACGGACACCAACCGTTATGAGCACGATGGCAAGGCCGTAGCTGCCATTGAATGTCTCTCCTAAGTAATGCAGGAGCCACTCCATCGGTTTGACGAAAATATTATAAAATGTGCCTTCCTGATTTTGTACCCCGGCACAGCCACTCAGAAAAACGGCGGCGGTCGTTAATATTGTGAATAGACCAATTCTTTTTTTCAATAGATTCACCTTCACTAATTTAAGCTACAGAAAATTATACAGGAAAACCGCCGTCAATACCAATGAATCTTCCCTCTCCTTCTGCAAATCATTCACTTCCTCGTGTCCATTCCCTCTCTGGCAAGGTTTATCTGGGCCGTATCCATAAAAAATACGCCCCCTTTTTACAGGAAGCGTACTTTGTTATTCATCCTTTTTTGTATCAGACGAATTGGTATCGTCTTGATTGTCTGTTTTGGAATCCGTGTCAGTCAGATTAGCTGTCTGCTTTTTCCGGTAGAGGCCGTCCTCTTCGGATTCTTTGGATTTATCTTCTACTTCTTGGTTATAGTAATGGACACTCGTCTGGGAGCCCTCACTCACCATTTTATTGTCTTGCAAATCATACGGATCCGAATGGCCAGGTTTTGTCGCATCGGACCGGTTCAATTTTTGGGTATTAATGAACGACTCCACTTTCGTCTTCATATTATTAAAGGCGACTTGGGCTTTATCCCGGTTTTCTTTTTTACTGAAATACGCATATGCACCTGCTGCGATAGTCGCTAGCAATAAACCATTTCCACGTTTTCGTGCCATGCCGATCACTCCTCATCTTTAATCGTTATATTATAGAACTAGTATACCCTATTCCAAGCATTTAAAAACTTATGAGTCTTCTCCGGCCGCCCAGACCATATCGATATGAGGAATGCCATCTTCATCATAAGGCTCCGATATGGCTGCAAATCCATGACCTTCGTAGAAGTCTTTCAGATGAAATTGCGCTTGTAGCCGAATTTGCTCTGGAGCCCATTCCGATACAGACCGGGCCAGAGCTTTTTTCATTAATTCGTGGCCGAGTCCTGTTCCCCGCCGATCCGGCCGGACTATTACTCTTCCAATGGCGGGTGCGTTATATTTCACGCCCGGCGGGAGCAGGCGTGCGTAGGCAGCAATGCCGAGAGAATCTCTCCCAATAATATGGATTGCCTCAATATCCAGTCCATCCAACTCCGGATATGCGCAGCATTGTTCAACGACAAACACATCCACACGAAGTCGCAGCATATCGTATACTTCTCTTCCTTCCATCTGGCTAAGCATTTGGCAGTTCCACTCCATATCGTCACTCTTCCTTCCTATCATGACTAATAAGAAATATTTATTTCATTATGATTACAAGCATAGTTTCTGAATCTATTATTTGTTATGATAGCAGAAAGGATTGCTGAGGTGACAGTGACATGATTCGACCGATGACGGCCGAAGATATCGGCCATGTACAGCAAATAGCACGCATTACATGGAATGAAACGTATCAAGGGATCATTCCGGAAGACATTCAATTGAACTTCCTTTCCCGCACCTATTCTCACGCCATGTTGCAAAAACGCATGGAAAAGACTTGTGTCCTTATTGCCGAATGCGAAGGTGTACCAATCGGATTCCTCAATTATACGAAAGAGGATGAAGACGGTGATTCTGAATTGACAGCGATGTACATACTTCCTGATTACCAGCAAGCAGGCTTTGGCAAACAGCTGATGGAGTATGCCCTCCATTCACTGCGTACGGCCAAGCAGCTGTTCGTTTACGTCGACGGCCGCAACGAAATGGCCCGGGCTTTCTATGAGAAACAAGGCTTTCAACTGCTCGATGAATTCGATGAGTATTTTGAAGGTTTCCCAGTCGTAACCGCCCAATATGTTTACTATATACACGAACCGATTCTTGTATAATCGGACTCTACGCCTCTCCTTCCCCGGGAGGCGTTTTTATTGTTATTAAAACCTAAAAAACGCTTTCCCCCTTTTAAGAGGAAAGCGTCGTCTTACAATGGCCGCATTGTATCGGAGTTTTCGTTGTACGCCGAATCCATAATTGGCTCATCTTGAAGCGGCGGCTTCTTTGTGAAGCAAAGGATGCCTGCTACATACAGCAAGATGGAAGACAGTGAAAGTACTCCGCCTAACACACCTGCGATGATGAACATGATCCCCGCCAATTTCGCATTTTTATTGTTCCAAATATTGACGATCCCGATGATATTCAACACAAGACTAATCATCAAAGCGATGATGATCAGCCAGATAACACCGCCGAGAATATCGAAAACATTGAAGAACATTTCCACGTCTTGTGGTGTAAAGGTCGGATCACTGAGAAGCTCCATTTCCATTTCACTTCTGAACGCCGGGTCGCTCGTAATTAATTTCAGCATGCCGACGCCGAAGAATGCTCCTACTGTTCCGAGTGCTGTCAGAACGACCGCAATAATAGATAATACCTTTTCCGCTGTGCGATTCATGATTCCACTTCCTTCATATAAAGTTTATGCACACCAATTATACGTCATCCAGCGCTGGAAGTTTCGCTTTTTTTATTTTTCGGGTAGAACGTTTCATATTTTCAGAGAACGGGTATAAAATAACTAGTAGAAAAATCACCTTTTGAAGCGAAAGGAGAGCATGAAAATGGGTAAAAACATACCATTCACTCAGACGGACATGCTTTATACCGTCGCAGGGGCATCCATCTTGACGAGTATTGTCTACGTCGTCACACTGGCTTGGGGATTATGATGCAGTCACTTTTTGCATTTCGGACATAGAAGAAGGCGATTCCGCTAATAGGGAACCGCCTTCTTTTTATTATGCTTTTACATCCTCGTATTCTTTGTACCGTTCAAATGCCGTGACGACATAGGAGCAGACCGCTTCCATCCGATACTCATGCTCGCGTGCATACTCTGCCGCACGGTCAAGCAGTTTTTTCGCGACGCCTTGCCCGCGCAAGTCCTGTGAAACGAATGTATGATCCATCACCATGACATCACCCAGCATGGTCCACGTAATTTCTGCCTGCATCTTACCGTCTTTCTTCAGTTGGAAAGCAAATGCATCTCCGCCTAATTCCGCGAATTCAAAACTCATCATACCACTCCTTTTCACTAGTTTACCGATGGAAAGAAAACGTTGTCAAACAATTGTTACTACATTTTTATTGGAACCATGATTTGATTGAGTCAAACAAATCCGTGAAGAATTGCTTCACTTTATCCCAAAAACCGGGATCGATGTCACCTAGCTTCTCTTTGATCGTCGCCGCCATATCATTCAGCTGTTCAGATAATTTATTGAAATCGATATCCAAATTCCGAATACGGTCCATTAGATCAATAAGAAGCTGACGGTCCGCGTCGCTCAACTCAATGTTCAACTTTTTCAATTGCTCATTGACGATCTTTTCAACTTCTTCTTTTGTAGCCGGTTTGTTTTCGGCAATCTGTTTTTTAATTTCCGTCAACAATTCCGCTACTTTATCCTCATCAATGCCATTACCTGAAAACTTCGTTGCCAGGCTCAATTCATCATTCGCAACGTCCGTCCGTTCCGTATCAAGTTTTTCTCCTGACACCTCGTACGCTTTATAGATACCAACAAGCGCCGAATGGCCGGTTACCGCTTTTGGTGCCGCCACTTCTACGACCGCATCCTCGATGCCCGCAGTCAGCATGGCCGTCGCATACATATCAGACGTCACTTGCGTAATATTACCTGGCGTGACAATGGAAATCTGCAAACCTTTCCCTGCATCTTTCCGCGTAATTTTGGCCGAAGAATACATACGCGCCTTCGGATCGCCGTCTTTTATATATTTAACCAAATCGGATCCATCGACGAGAATTTCTTCGACTTCCGCTTCTTCTTCAACCTTCAGACTCTTCTTGACGCTCTCTTTTTCCGCATCAGACAGATTGGCGCCATAAACGACGACCGGTACCCCTAATTTTTCATCCACCGCTTTTTCAGCTTGCGCGGATGATGTTACGAACATCCCGCAAAATAGTAAACTTGCCGCCATGATCGCTGTTAATCGTTTCATAGACCAGTGCCCCTCCTTATCTATCGATTAGTACGATATGGATATAAAAAAGTTCCCTCACTTCAGATGGGTCCATCCATCCTCTTGGCTGATACGCCGTTCTTTCATCAATTTCCCGAGTGCTCTTTTAAATGCGGCTTTGCTGATGCCGAACATTTCTTGGATTTCTTCTGGAGTTGATTTATCCCCGAACGGCATTTTCCCGCCGACTTCGTTTAGGTAATCCAGAATGGCCTGTGCGTCATCCCCTAGCCGATCTTGTTTACGCGGCAATAATGAGCCATTCAAGGTGCCATCATCCCGGACGCCGATAATGCGGACATCCACTTCTTCACCGAGACGTGGCTCGTGTTCCCGTTCCGTCTGATGGATGAAAATTCGATAAAGCTCCGGCTGGCTTAACAGGAACGACCCGACAGGCAGCAAGCGGTATGCCCTCGCCTTCAGATTTTGATTGCGAAGCGATTCCGGTGCATCGGCAATCAATTCCTGGACCCGTTCTTCAGTTGCCAGTCTGCCGAAAATGGTGCCGCCGAGATCCGTTCGGAGTGTCATGAACAATTCGTCATTCACTTGTGGCCAAAGCGATTTAAGCCGTGGCAGATCTGCCCGGTTAATCAACACTTCAAAGGAAGAGCCGATATCGACATATGCGCCTTCATTCTCGTCCAAACGGATGACTCGTGCCCAACCGAACGTGTCGCATGTCATGTTCGGTATGCTTGCCGTCGCTGCGAGCTCTCCGCGCCGGTTTTTATAGAGAAAGACATCAATCTGAGCGCCCGCCTCAATAGACGCCTCCACTTCGGATGCGTTCAGCATGATCTCTGTATCCTTCCCGTCTAGCACCCAGCGGGATCCTTCGCTCCGCAGCACTGTTAGCGCCGTAATATAACCTGATTGTAATTGTTCCAAATATATCCGATCCTTCCGTCAAGTGGATTGCTTCTCTTTCATTTTGCGGACAAACTCCTCATCTTCCTCCATCGCCTCGACCAGATCTGTAATCCGATCCATCGCGTTCCAGCTCAGATGATGTTCTATCCCTTCCACATCTCTGTAGATATTCTCTTCATCAACACCGATCAGCCGCAGAAACTGTTCTAGCAATTCGTGGCGGTGAACCAGTTTCTTGCCGAACTTCATTCCTTTCTCTGTCAGCTCCAGTCCTCTGTATCGCTCATATACAAGATACCCTTCCCGGTCCAGGCGCTGTGCCATTTTCGTTACAGATGAAGGGAGTACCGCCAGTGCTTCGGCGACATCTGAAACACGCGCTTCTCCTCGTGCCTCATATTGCAAATAAATCTGTTCGATATAGTCTTCCATACTAGGTGTTGCCACTCTGTCACCCCCTATGCTATGTACCTTTCCCTTCCTGCCGAGGATTGAACCTCCGCTGACGACCTTGCCGTCCCTGTTTACATTTCCTTCAATCGGGGTAAATTCAAAATACCAACTCAAAGGAGTGAATAATATGGGTAAAGTATTATGGTTTATCATCGTACTTTTACTAGCTTTCTGGATCATCGGTTTTGCAATGAAAATCGGCGGAGGGCTAATTCATCTATTACTTATCATTGCCGGAATCATCTTTGTCATTCAACTTTTGACCGGACGACGATCAGTGTAGCGGAAAGGATGCCTTATAGGCATCCTTTTCATTTTGAATCTATTTCTATTTTCGCATAGATACACGTATTTCGTAACTGTTTTCCATCGGCAGACAATGAATCTTGGTGCAGGAGGCCTTCCAACTGATAACCTGCCCGCTCGGCAACCGACCGGCTTCTTATATTTTCTTCATCACAGCGAATTTCCACCCGGTTGGCCCCGAGCTCCTCAAATGCAAAACGGGTAATCCGCTTTACCGCTTCGGTCATATAACCGTGCCCTTCGAATCTCGAATCAATCCAATAGCCGATTTCAAACTTCGGTATCTTCCAATTGATTTGATGCAATCCTGACGATCCGATGAATTCACCTGTCTCCTTCGAAAAAAGATGGAGGCGCAAATCATCCCTCGTAATGAAATCCGCAATCGCTTTCCGCAAGTTTTCTTCCACTGTCGCCAGTTCTGGCATGGTCTGCGCCCAAATCATCCATTCCCGCAAGGCAGGCAATGAGTTGCGCTGCGCATTCCATACATCCAGCGCATCTCCCATATCGGGCATCCGGATAATCAGCCGTTCGGATTCGAAACGATCCGGAAAACTCGGTATTCGTTTCACACCAATTTTCTTGCTGAATTGCTCATCCTCCCACTGGACGGGAGTCGTCGTGCCCGCAAGGAAATCCTCGCGTGTCATTCCATACGTCACGGCATCGTAATAGGAGTTCTCTTTCGGCGAAAACCAAGCGTTCCGCAAATGGGCTTCTTTGACGAACCCAGCCCGTTCAAACGTCTTCCGCATCGCCAAGTTATCCTGTCTCGTATGCCCCTCCAGCCGGATTTTATCCTCCGGAAGACCGAAAACGTATTCCGTAACGAGCCGCAACGCTTTCGGTCCGTACCCGAATCCACGGTATCGATCCGCAATCCGCAAATCAAATAGCGGGATTTCATCTTGCAGATCATAAATTTTAACGATGCCGACTATATCCCCGGTTTCATTCTCCACCCAGAATGTTTTCACCTCATCGGATTCATAGCCGCCCTCTTCAATCGTTTTCTCAATCAAATCCCGTTCCAAATGTGCATTGCCATGGAACGGCCATGTATTCGTCGTCAAAAAATGAATCAGCTGCTCCTGTTCCTCGATCGTCCATTCTCTCAATTGCATTGCCTATCCCTCCGTCTCTCCGCCGCTCCTCACTTTTGGATGCGCATCAATCGCAAGGAATTCAATACAACGAGCAACGTTGCACCCATATCTGCGAATATGGCGATCCACAACGTCAACCATCCTGGAATGATCAACAGCAGCGCTACAATTTTTAAGCCTAATGCAAACATAATATTTTCTTTGATAATCTGCAATGTTTTTCGGCTTAATTTCATTGTATATGGCAATTGATTTAAATCATCCGCCATTAAGGCGATGTCTGCCGTCTCCAGAGCCGCATCTGTTCCGGCTCCTCCCATCGCAATGCCGATTGATGAAGCGGCAAGCGCTGGCGCGTCATTGATGCCGTCACCGACCATGGCAACACGTCCATAACGGCTTTTTAATTCTTTGATGGCTGTGAGTTTATCCTCCGGCATCAAACTAGCCCGGACGTCCGTCACTCCAATAGCTTGGGCTATCGCCTGAGCGGTCGTTTCATGGTCGCCGGTCAGCATGACAGTGTGGCGGATCCCTACGGATTTCAAGCGTTCTAATACGTCCTGGCTCTCTTGGCGGACAGGATCCGCGACAGCAATCAATGCTTGGAAGCTTCCAGACGCAGCACACGCCATGACTGATTTCCCTTCATTTTGAAGAGTTCTTGCCCGCTCCAGCAAATCCTGCGGGACTTCTGCGAGCTCCGAAATCCATTGGAGACTACCAATATGAATCGTCTCCCCTGAAACATCGGCATACGCTCCTTTGCCTGTCACCGATTGAAAATTCTCCACTTCGGCAAGCTGCGCCCCTTCTGCTTTTGCATACTGGACGATGGCCTTCGCCAGTGGATGCTGTGACATGGACTCCACCGCTGCAATTTTGCCTAAAAGTGCAAGAGTATCGACAGACGGTGCCGCCACAAAATCCGTCACCTCCGGATAACCTTTCGTCAGTGTTCCGGTTTTATCAAAAGCAATGGCGTCCAAACGTCCCATCTCTTCTAAATGAACGCCGCCTTTAATTAATACACCTTTACGCGCGGCATTGCCGATCGCTGTGACAATGGCAACAGGCGTCGAAACAACGAGGGCGCATGGACAGCCAACAACGAGCACCGCCAGTCCTTGGTAGATCCACTGGTGCCACTCACCGCCGAAAAGTGGAGGTACAATGGCAACAAGGAATGCTATTAAAATAATGATCGGCGTGTAGTATTTAGCAAATTTGTCTACAAACTTCTGGGACGGCGCTTTCTCTGCCTGCGCATCTTCTACCATGTGGATGATCTTTGCGATCGTCGTATCGTGGACAAGCTTTGTCACTTTAATTTCAAGTGCGCCTTCTTCGTTCAACGTTCCAGCAAACACCTCATCATTTAATTCCTTCATCACAGGGACTGATTCTCCGGTAATCGCGGCCTGGTTCACAGTTGACTTCCCCGAAATGACAACGCCATCCATGGCAATCTTTTGGCCCGGCTTGACGAGCATAATATCTCCAACTACAATCTGTTCCGTTTCCATTTCAACTAACTGGCCATTCTGTTTCACCATAGCAGTAGGCGGTGCGATATCCATCAGCTGCTGAATGGATTGCCTCGCTTTGTTCATCGAGTACGCTTCCAGCGCCTCACTCACCGCAAATAGGAAAACGACGACTGCAGCTTCTTGCCATTCACCAATGATAGCCGCGCCAATGATGGCTATGGTCATGAGCGTCTTCATGTCGAATTCAAGACGAATTAAATTCATGAAACCTGTTTTGAAAATGCCTACCCCGCCAACCACAATCGAGAGGCCGTATAAAACAACACCGGTCATAGCCGCGTTACTTAGATGAGAAACCAGTAGACCCGCTATCAGGAAGATGAGCGACAAGGCCGTGACAATATTTTCCTTCCGTTTGAAAAACGGTACTTTCTTCTCCACTTTCCTTTGCGACAGCGGAACCACTTTAATTCCATCAAACGCACCAGCCGCTTCTAATTCTTCCATTGAGGCATCCCCGATAACCGACAGCTTCGATGCCCCGAAATTCACCTGTACTTCAGAAACGGAAGGAAGCTTTTTTATATTGTTCTCGAACTTCATTGCACAATTGGCACAGCTCAAGTTCTCGAGACGGAATTCTTTTTTATCCATTGTGGTCATGGTCATCACCTTCCGCTGCATGGTCATGTGAAATGCTCAGTAAATCATGGATGTGATGATCGGCAAGTGAATAGTAAACCATCTTCCCTTTCTTTTCCGATTTAGCCAGTCCATTTTCCCGCAAATATCGTAAATGATGAGAGGCCGTTGCATTAGAAGAACCGATGATAGCCGCCACATCACAAACACATAATTCGTCTTTCAACGTCAAAGAATAGGCAATCTTGAGACGGGTTTCATCAGCCAGCGCTTTAAAAATTTGCACCATCCCTCCGACTGCAGGAAGCGTCTCCCTTACTTCCTCGACGACTTCTTCATGGATAACTGTTACATCACAAGTATCTCGGTTCACCATCTTACCCACCTCATTCAAATGATTGTTTGTATGTAGTGTATGCTTCTTTCACTGGAAAAGCAAGGACAATCAAACAATCATTTGATTATTCTGCAGAAGGGGATTTTCTTCTCGTGTAGAATTGTATGGAGAGACAAAATTTATGAATGCAGGTGATCGAATGGAGCGCGGAAAATGGAATGCGATTACAGACGTGCCAGGCGTCCGAGTGGGGCATGTCACGGTTGAGGAACAACGGGGAGAAGATTGCTTGTGTACAGGCGTCACCGCCCTATTGCCACACGGCGACAATGTATTCGAACAGAAAGTGCGAGCCGCCAGCTTCGTCTTGAACGGTTTCGGGAAAACGGCGGGGCTCGTCCAAGTGGACGAACTCGGTCTTATGGAATCACCAATCATGCTGACAAATACATTCAGCGTGGCCGCCGTACTCGAAGGCACGCTGCGGCATATGCTCGATGAAAACCCCGCGATCGGCGATACGACCAGCACTTTGAATGTCGTCGTGGGAGAATGCAATGACAGCTATTTAAACTCAATCAGGCTACTGGCCGTCCAGCCAGCCCATGCCATAGAAGCAATTCAATCAGCAACAGAAGGCCCCGTCACGCAAGGAGCTGTCGGTGCAGGAAAAGGCATGATCTGCTACGGTGCAAAAGGCGGCATCGGCTCCTCTTCCCGCATCGTTTCAGCGGAAGACCAAAACTTTACCGTCGGCGTGCTAACCTTGACGAACTTCGGGAAACCAGAAGAATGCAGAATCAATGAATGGCTCGCCCGAAACGGCATGAGCACTCAGGAACAGATGCCGACATTAGATGAACCGGCCGCCAGACCCGACGGCTCGGTCATCATCATCGTTGCGACAGACGCCCCTGTAAACGAAAGACAACTAAAACGGTTCGCCAAACGAGCCGCCATCGGGCTGGGCCGCACCGGCACCAACATCCATAACGGCAGCGGCGACATCATCATCGCCTTCTCCAACGCAAATCCGGTCACGCACACAAGCAGCTCCATGACAGACCAGCCGACCGCCTTCCTGCGGGATGATCATGCCATCATGAATACCCTGTTTGAGGCAGTAATCGACGCAACTGAAGAAGCCGTCTACCAGTCCTTAATTCATGCCGAGGACACAACTGGTCGCCTCGGAAGGGTTGTGGAGCGATGGCCGTTTGTAAGCGGTGGCTAATAGAGAAGTAGTCGTTTCCTGATGGAATGAACGAATAGGAAGGAATTGAGCTTTAATTCGAGTGGCATAACGAGAGGTTGCTTTAACATTCGGGAGGTCGTGGAAATATACGAGCGGTTCGGGCGCATATACGAGCGGTCCACGTGATATACGAGCGGTTGCCGGATTATACGAGTGGTTCATTCTGATATACGAGCGGTTGCCGGATTATACGAGTGGTTCATTCTGATATACGAGCGGTAGACAGGAATATATGAGCGGTTGGCATTTTCCAGGAGACTCTCGCTTTTTACAAGTAGTCGATTCGAGATTCGGGAAGTAGCCAGATTATACGAGCGGTCCGGGGGCATATACGAGCGGTTCGCCGCGAGATACGAGAGGTTACAGGATTATACGAGCGGTCCACGCGATATACGAGCGGTTGCCGGATTATACGAGTGGTTCGTTCTGATATACGAGCGGTAGACACGAATATATGAGCGGTTCGCCACTTTCCAAGGACTTTCGCTGTTTATCAGCAGTCGCTTTAAGATTCGGGAAGTCTCCTAATTTATACGAGCGGTTCGGATGCATATTCGAGCGGTTCGAAGAGGGATACGAGAGGTCACAGGAGTATACGAGCGGTCTACACGTTATACGAGCGGTTACCCGATTATACGAGTGGTTCGTTCTGATATACGAGCGGTAGACACGAATATACGAGCGGTTCGCCACACCACTTTCCAAAAACTTTCGCTTTTTACAAATAGTCGGCTCGAGAACCAGTTACGCCAAATCAAAAAGGAGACACGCATCATGGTGTCTCCTTTTCGCTTTCTTTTTTATGCAGCACATCGTATAGTTCGTCTTCTGTTGAGATGTCCGCCAGCTTTACGTTGGAACGGTAGGCGGCTCGAATGATGAGGTGGCCGGCTACCGGGGCGGTGAGGAAGACGAAGATGATGCCGAGCAGCAGACGGACGCTGATGAAGTGCTCGGTCGATAGGAAGTAAAGGAACGCGCCGGATAAGGTTAATAAGACAGCCAGCGTGGAGCTTTTTGTTGCGGCGTGGGATCTCGTGTATACATCAGGCAGTCGGATGAGGCCGAATACGCTGATGACGCTGGCGATGCCGCCTGTCAGGATGAGGATGGCGCCTGCGTATTCACCGATCTTTTCGATGCTCAACGATAACCCTCCTCTCCAGCGATCTGGAAAAGGCGATCGTGCCAATAAAGGAGAGGATCCCTAATATTAAGATGACTTCCAGAAACGCTTTTGTTTTCATGATGACTGAAAATACAGCAATAGTCGCGATCAGGTTGACGCCGATGACGTCGAGCGCAATGACGCGGTCCGGCATCGAGGGACCCAGGATGATCCGAACGACGGCGATACCGATCGTGATGGCAAACAGTATAATCGATACGGCAAGCATGAGTTTGATCATTAGCGGGTCACCTCCTTGATGGCTTTTTCAAAATTTCGCAGTTGTTTCAGCAGTGCTTCTCTCGATTGCTCCACATCCATCGCATGAATGTATAAGACATTTCCCTCTGGTGTCACTTCCATGACGACCGAACCCGGGGTCAGTGTCAGCAGCATGGAGAGCATCGTCACTTCTACGTCGCTTTTCAACTCTGTTTCGTATTTAAAGATGCCGGGTTTGATGTTCAAACGGGGGCTCAGTATCTGCTTGAGTACAATTGCGCTCGACTGGGTCAGCTCCCAAATGAACCGGAACATCAATTTAATCGACGCGTATAACCGTCTTAAATAAAATTGAGTGCCGAAAAAACGGTGCATGAAAAAGATGATTCCGATCCCGACAATAAAACCGGTTAAAAAGGTTGTGAAATTCAATTCATCTTCATCCATCAACGTCATCCACAGAAACGCAATGAATAAGTTTAATAGCAGCTGGGCGGGCATAGCCGTTCACCTCTCTTCGGATCAATCGCCATCTTCACATCAGTCCTTCCCATTCATCACAGCCTCGATATAGACGTCCGGATTTGCCAAAGTATTCGCAGCGTCACTCACATAAGGTGCGAGCAGTTCCGGTCCAAAACCGAGTACTACGGTCAAAATACCGAGCAGCAACACCGGTATCGCCATTCCTCTCTTCAAAGGCCGCTCCTCATCTTCACTGATGATTGTTTCGCCCCAGAAGGAATTCAGGAAGATCCGCAGCAGTGAATAGAGGACGAAAATGCTGGAAAGGAAGCCGACGCCAAGCAGCACATACGCCTTCGCCTCGATCGCTCCCTGGCCAATTAACACCTTCCCGATGAATCCGCTAAGCGGTGGAATTCCGGCTATTGCCAGCATCGTAATGAAAAACAGCCAGCCGATCAGCGGGTAATTCCGTATCAACCCGCTCATCTCCTCGATTTTCGACTTTCCGGTCAAATAAATCATCGTCCCGGCTAACAGGAATAAGAGCGCCTTGCTGATCATGTCGTGAATTAAATAATAGACCGCTCCTTGGAATGCCGAGTCCGTCGATACGACCAAGCCGATGAGAATGAATCCGACGGAAATGATGACATTATACGAAACGATTTGCCGAATATCTTGAAATGCAAGTGCTCCAATGCTCCCTCCGACCATCGTGAGAATGGCCATGATGGCAATCAGCGTATGAGTCACCCCCGGCTCATGATAGAAAATCAAGGTGAAAACACGGAACATCGCGTAGATGCCGACCTTCGTGAGCAATGCACCGAAGAGCGCCGCCACTGCTGTCGGAGGCGCACTGTACGAACCAGGCAGCCAGAAGTACAGCAGAAGCCCGGCTTTCAAACTGAAGACAATTAAAAAGATCAAACTGATGACGGTCAACAAAGGCCCCTGTCCGACTTCCGCCACTCGAACCGATAAATGTGCCATATTCAACGTTCCGACGGTTCCGTATAAATACGCGATTGCGAGCAGGAAGAACCAGGAGGACAGCACATTGATCGATATGTATTTAATGGATTCCACCAATTGCACCTTCCGTCCGCCCAAGGTGATGAGCGCATAGGAGGACAACAGCATCACTTCAAAACAGACGAACAAGTTAAAAATGTCACCGGTTAAAAAGGAGCCATTCACGCCTGCCAGAAGAAAGAAGATGAATGGGTAATAAAACATCTTCTCTTCGGCCCTGGCCGTAGAGGCAAAGGAATAGAGAAGCACGATGCCTGTCACGACCGTTGACGTCAGCACAAGCAGCGACGCAAAGGAATCCGCTACAAACAAAATGCCGTACGGGGGCATCCACCCGCCGAAGTCGAGACGCAAAATGCCATCCAATTGAATGCGATTCAGTATGTACACACCAGCTCCAGCAGTCAACACAATGGAGATCATTGCAAGAATCCGTTGCAATAATACGTTTGACCGCAGGAAAATCAGGATAATTCCTGTAACTAATGGGGCGACCATTGGCATGACAAGAAAATTATTCATCATTAACCCCTCTCAATGCATCGAGATTATCCGAGCCCGTTTCCTTGTACGTGCGATACGCCAAGACAAGCAAAAATGCGGTAACCGCAAAACTGATGACGATCGCAGTCAAGATGAGCGCTTGCGGTAAGGCATCCGTATAGCTGCCCGCTTCTCCCTCGATTAATGGAACGCCGCCCTTTTTCAAGCCGCCCATCGTCAAGATCAGCAGGTGGATCGCATGGGATAGAATGGCCGTCCCCAAAATGACCCGGATCATGTTTTTAGAAAGCAATAAGTAAACAGCGATAGTCACAAGCACCCCGACGAGTAATGTAATTAACGTCTCCATCGTTACACATCCTCACTAATACTTAATATGATCGTGACCACTACGCCAACAACCGTCAAAGCGACACCCGCTTCAAATACAATGACAGAGGAAATTTCTGTTTCCCCGAAAATCGGCAAATCAAATACACGTGAACCTTGTCCAAGAAATTTCGTGCCGAACAAGACAGATACAATACCGGATCCGACTGCCAAGAATACGCCGAATGCCGCAATCTTTTTAAAATCAAACGGAATTCCATTATGCACCGTCTCGATATCGTGCACCAAATACAGCAACACAAAAGCCGAAGAAAGGACAAGCCCACCGATGAAACCGCCTCCCGGCTCGTGATGGCCTGATAGGAACAACTCAATGCCGAACGTCAGAATGATGAACACGATTATCTTGGTGACTGTCTTTAAAATGACATCATTGATTTCCAATATCCTTCTCCCCTTTCTTCGCTTTCAGTTTAATTAAAGAGAAGACGCCAATCCCTGCAATGAAGAGAACGACTACTTCCAGCATCGTATCAAAAGCACGGAAGTCCCCTAATATGGTATTCACTATATTTTTGCCGCCTGCCAAACGGTATGCATCCTCAAAATAGAAGGAGATGGACGTAAAGAGTTTATTCCCTTGCACCATCAGCGCCAAGATCGTCACAATCGAACCGACCGCAACTGCAATGAAGCCGTTGACCAGCTTTGTCGATCTCTTTGCATCCTCTCGTTTCCATTCCGGCAAGAAATAAAAACATAATAGAAATAGCACAGTCGTCACGGTTTCCACGACAATCTGAGTCAGCGCCAAGTCAGGCGCCCGAAGCACTACAAATAGGATAGCAATGGAATATCCAAGCACACCATTCAGCAAAATTGCTGTTTTCCGAGACTTCGCCACCAGAATTGCCAGACCTGCAAGCATCATGACCGCAATAATGATATATTCGTTCACTGTCACAGCCGCGTCTTTGGACAAGTCAATTTCAAGGCTTCCAATCCACAACAGCCCGCCGACTGCTACCACAATAAAAAATGAAAAAATGTACACAAAATAATCCCTAAGATATCCTGTCATATAACGTCCAGTGAGCATGTTGGAACCACTCTCGGTTTTCGTCAACACAAAATTATAGATTGAATCCAAGTTCCAGCGAAGCGGACCTAGCGCATAGACTTTTTTCCATCGTTTAAATGAAATATACAGCAAGCTTCCTGCCACAATGACGCCCACTGTCATGAGCAGTTGGGGATTCACCCCATGCCACGCGGAAATATGCGGAACGAGCCCTTTCAAATCGCGATGCATCGGAAACACTGCCGCCATGGCAGGCGTCAGCAGATAGCGGCCGATCCCATTCGGGAAGATGAAGATCCCGATGACCAGAAATGACAGTACAAATGGTGCAACCAGCATGCCGACCGGCGGTTCATGGGCTTCTTTATCAACGCGGTCAGATTGAGGCATGCCTAGAAACGTCTTGAATACAATAATCATGGAATAGATGAACGTAAACACGCTCGCAACCCAGGCAACAACAGGAATGAGAATGCGCAGGGCTTCATTCGAAACTACATCCAATCGGCTCAGCTGTACAACCGCTTCGAAAAACATTTCCTTGCTCAGGAAGCCGTTAAACGGCGGCAGTCCTGCCATGGAAAAGCTGCCGATCAATGCAACGGTAAACGTCAACGGCATGAATGACATCAAACCGCCCAAACGCCGGATATCCCTCGTTCCTAATTCATGGTCGACTATACCAACGACCATGAACAGCGCTCCTTTGAACGTGGAGTGGTTGATGAGATGGAACAGCCCTGCAAACGTAGCAGCAGTAAAAATAATCACGTTTGATTCATTACTGTTCGAGACGGCCATGGATCCAATCCCAAGCAAACTCATGATGAGACCTAATTGACTGATCGTTGAATAGGCGAGCAGCGCTTTTAAGTCGGTTTGACGGACCGCATTAAACGAACCCCAAAACAGAGTGAATATTCCAACGCACGTGACCGAATAAAACCATACGGCCTCCCCGCCGAATATTGGGGTAAAGCGTGCTACGAGGTATATTCCCGCTTTAACCATCGTCGCTGAGTGCAAATAAGCACTGACGGGTGTAGGTGCTTCCATCGCGTCCGGCAGCCAAATATGAAACGGAAACTGCGCGGATTTCGTAAAAGCTCCTAAGAGGATTAAGATCATGGCCATGTAAAATAACGGATCTGTCTTATCCAGATTTCCGATTTCGCCTACCATTTCTCGTAGACTGAACGTGCCGGTCAGCGTATGCAGCATGAGAAAACCTGCCAGCATCGCAACCCCGCCCGATACGGTAATGAGCATTGATTTTTTCGCTCCATACCTCGACTGCTTCCGGTGGTACCAGAAGGCTATTAATAAGAAGGATGAAATACTGGTCAGTTCCCAAAAAACATAGAGGACCATGACATTATCAGAGAACACCACACCGAGCATCGCTCCCATGAACATGAGCAAATACACATAAAAGCGCCCGAGTGCTTCCCGTTCGGACAAATAATATATGGAGTAAAGGATAACCAGACTTCCGACCCCTGTAATGAGCAGGCCAAAAATCATGCTGAGTCCATCCAGGTTCGTTGTGAAGTTGATTCCGAACGAATCAATCCAATGAACCGTATATGTATAATAGGCGCCGCCGGCTACCGAGGGCACAAAACTGGCTAATAGGATGAATAATAGAATGGGGACGAGTAATACAAACCAGCCTATATGCTTGCTATGAATCCGTTTATAGAGAAACGGAACAAAGAAAGCCATGAAGAAGGGAAAGAAAATTGCTAATAAGACAATCAAAATAGAGAGACCTCCAATACACATTTTGGTCAGACTATAGGTGGTAGAACGTGATTTTACCTAGATGGAATGCGTGCAATCCCAACCATTCGGTAAAAGGACATTTTCCCGATATTCAGCGTTTGAAATGGCTTGAGGGGAAAAGATTCAAGATCACTTGTATGAAAATGGAGAGTCCACTTGACTCTTCCCACCGCTACAAGGATAATAGGTAGCCAAAGGCAACTTTTAGAAGAGGAAACCAAACGGGTACTAGGTAAATTATACATGACTCGCAAATTGAGTGCATAAAAAGCGACCTATCAGGTTTCACCTTGTGTAAGTATGGCGTATCAGCTATAATGGTTTGGTTTTCATGTAGTACTATACGTTTTGAAAAACATGATCAAGAGGTGAAAACTTTCATGGGCAAAGTAAAAGGCCGTATGGACGAGAGCATTCTCGTATGTGTCTACTACGGTCCGAATGGTGAACGTCTCATCCGGCGTGGGCATAAGATGGCAAGCATCATGGACTGTCCCTTATATATTCTAACTGTCGATCCACTCCCGCTCGATGATTTCGATGCTGAGAAATCACAATACATCGATAGATGGCGACAACTTGCCGAAGAATTGGAAGTGGAGGACTTCATTATCTGTGATAATGAAAGACGTCCTACCGCCAAAGTGATTAAAGAAATCGCACACCAGCACAACATTACGCAAATCATCATTGGGCAAACCGCCCAAAGCAGATGGGAAGAAATCACAAAAGGCTCGTTCATGAATGTGCTTTTGCGTGAAATTACGTTCGTTGATTTCCATGTCGTTTCCGTTGCACGCTATATTAAAGATGAAAGCGAAGGGATGTTTGAAAAAGGCGTCCGCGCGTATCTTGTAGAAGACGGCACGGGTTATCGGATTATGTTTACCCTCTCAAAGGATGCGAGATTCGAAGGAATCTTCTTCAAAGAGATTGGTACCGACTTCAACAACGGGATCTTTAAATTCATGCATAACAATAAAATGTGTCAAGTCCCTATCATAGACGATATCGTAACTGATCCGTCGTTGATCAGCTGCAAAATTCAATTATAGATGCAAACGCATGAAATGGCGGACGGCCTCTCCAGGGTCATCCGCCATTTATCATGTGCGCTCATTCTTCTCCTACAATTTTCACTTCCATCTCCAGCTCCACATCAAAACGGTCCTTTACTTCCCTTTTAACCATTTCGATCGTCTTGATGTAGTCCGTTGCCGTTGCATTGTCTTTATTGACAATAAAGCCTGCGTGCTTCGTTGATACTTCCGCACCGCCAAACCCTTTTCCCTGCAAACCGCTGTCCTGGATCAGCTTGCCGGCAAAATAACCCGGAGGCCGTTTGAAGACACTGCCTGCAGATGGGTATTCGAGCGGCTGTTTGGATTCCCGCTGATACGTCAAATCGGCTATTTTAGCATCGATCGCTTCCTTGTCGCCAACCGCCAGTTCAAAATCGGCTGAAAGGACATAGTAGCCTTTATCTGAGATGATGCTGTGGCGATACCCGAGGTCCAATTCGTCTTTCGACAGAACAAAGATCTTGCCTGTTTGATCCATAACCGTTGCTTGAACGATTATATCTTTGATCTCTCCGCCATAGGCGCCGGCATTCATCGCCATCGCACCGCCGACAGATCCCGGAATGCCGCATGCGAATTCAAGGCCGGTCAATACCGCTTCTGCCGCTTTCCTGGAGACATCAATAATGTGCGCTCCTGCTTCTGCATGCACTGACGTCCCTGCAATCCGTATGGCATCCAACTTGGCCATATGCAGGACGATTCCCCGTACCCCACCATCACGGACGACCATATTCGATCCATTTCCCAACAGCAAAATCGGTACGTTATTACGGTCTGCATAGGTTACAGCGTATTCCATTTCTTCGATTGTTCCAGGAATGACGAGCAGATCTGCTGCGCCCCCTAGTTTTGTCTTCGTATATTTGCTTAACGGTTCATCCATCAGGACGACCCCTTGCGTTATTTCCTTTTTCAGCTCATCAAACCATTGATGTTTTGCCATCTTCCCACAATCCTTTCCAAGTTAGGTGAGCGAACCATCCTGGTCAACTTCAAACTTATATCTTTGCATCAGGTCTTCCATACTGAACTCGTTTCGTTCTGATGATAAAACCCTTCCAACTTATAAGTATGCGTGCTATCAACATTTTTGACAAGGAATTATTCCTTTCAACTATCTCGATATCAACATATTCTGACGCAGAACGGTCCCTTCAACCTACCCGGAAGAACACGTAACCACTACTGCATAGTTCCTTACTACCCTCTCTATCTAGAAAAGAGAGCTGCAACCATCATCAGATGGAGCAGCTGTCGTCCTTGCAAACCCCTTCCTCTTCATCGCCCAGCACTTGGAATGACGGCTGCACGCCTTCTTCCTGTGCCACTTTACGCAATGCCTCTTCAAAAACTGCAGCAGGCTGAGCGCCAGATATCGCATATTTTCGGTTGATGACAAAGAACGGTACACCCTGGACGCCTAGCTGACCCGCTTCTGTAATATCACGTTTGACATCCTCTGCAAATTCATTCGTATCCAGTGCTTGCTCAGCACGGCTGCCAGCAATACCGGCTTCCTCTGCAATGCGGATCAGTACATCTTTCTTCCCGATCGCTTCCGCATCAATGAAGTGAGCCTTCATGAGACCTTCTGTTACTACAGCAGCCTTCCCTTCCTGTTCCGCTAGCTTCGCAATCTGATGCGCTTTAAACGTATTGGACACTTTCATCTCTTTCGAATAATGAAGCCCGACTGTTTTCGCCTGCTCCGCAACATTCTCTACCATCCGTTCGGCCTCTTGCAGGCTGACACCGTATTTCTTCGCAAGACCTGCTACCATAGATTGATCGGAATCCTCGGGTGTATTCGGATCAAGCTGGAACGCTTTAAACTCGACTTCCGCTTGCCCTGCCAACTGGGTTGACTGAAGAGCTTCCTCCAGACGCCGTTTCCCGATGTAGCAAAACGGACAGACATAATCAGACCATATTTCAATTTTCATACTTTCAGCACCTTTCTTCTATATGCCTCTATGAAACCGTGCTTGTTCCTGAATAGACCACGCTCACGGAGACTTACTTCTTATAAGTTGATTTTAGAATCAATTGAATCTGGTAACAATGTATATGCCTAGTCTATTCAATTAGAGTATCAGATGGAGGGTTGACAATGATCAATTCATTATGGCTGGATACAGCCTATCCCCGGGATCCCTATCCTGCCGTCACAGACGATTTGTCCTGTGATGTCTGCATAATAGGAGGCGGGTTAAGCGGGATCGCAACTGCTTATTTCCTCGCGAAGGAAGGAAAGGATGTTATCCTGGTAGAAAAAGAGATGATTTTAGAAGGTGCAACGGGCAATTCGACCGGTAAATTGACGGTCCAGCATGATCTCGTCTATGCCAATCTCATTAAACAATTCGGCCGGGACAATGCAAGAATTTATTATGAAGTGAATGAGGAAGCGGTTCGGTTTGGCCAATCCATTTCGGAGGGTGATGAATACCGGACTTCGAATTCCGTATTATTTTCCCAGACAAAACTGGGAACAGAACAGCTGCAAGATGAAATGGAAGCTTACAAAGATATCGGCATTCCCGGTGAACTGAACTGGCAATCGGAGTTGCCGATCAAAACAGAGGCCACTCTCGCAATCAAAGGGCAAGGACAGCTTCACCCCGTCCGGTTTGGACAGCATCTTGCGAAACTAGCCGTCAAAGCCGGCGCCCGGATTTTCGAGCACTCGGACATTAGAGCGATGGATTTGAAGAAAAGGCTTCTATTTACACAATCCGGCCATCATATCGAGTTTAATGAGCTCGTATTGTGCACGCATTATCCGATTGAGGCGATCCGTGGACTGCAAGTATTGAAGCTCGTTGTCGACCGGTCCTATATCGTAGCAGGCAAAGCCGATATGCCGCTGAAAGGCCAGTACATTTCCGTCGACAATCCGAAACGGTCGGTCCGTACGGCTGCCATTGATGGAAAGACGTATTTCATGTTGGCTGGCCAAGCCCATCAAGCAGGCATGGAGAAGGACACCCAAGTGCATTATAATATTCTGTCCTCTGAATTGCGGAATACGTTCCACTTGGAGAACTTGACGAATGCCTGGTCTGCCCAAGATCCGTCCACACCGGATTTAGTCCCTTATGCGGGTCCGATTGATTCGAGCATGCCTTATGTCTATTTAAACACCGGCTTTCGGAAATGGGGCATGTCCAACTCGATGGTGTCCGCACGGATTGTCGCCGATCACATCGTTGGAAGGAAAAACAAAGCGTCCTCCCTCTACGCGCCAAATCGGACGGAATTCGGTTCATTCCTCGTACAGGCACTGCGAAATACCGGACTTGTACTGAAGGAATTCACAGGCGGGCATCTCACTCGGACGAATTCTCCAATTTGCACGCATATGGGATGCCGCACCCGCTGGAATGAAGCCGATGAAACGTGGGATTGCCCGTGTCACGGTTCCCGATTCCGAAAAGACGGCTCCGTGCTGGAAGGCCCGGCGACGAAGCCGCTCGATTTGGATTAACACTTCAGAAATCAATGAATTTGTGCACTCCTTTGCGCTATAATAAAAGCGAAAAGGGGTGTTCTTTTGTCTTTACGAGAAATCAGGCGTCGCGGATCTTTTCCGAACGGCGAGTATCCATTCAACACAGACATTGTCCGTAACTTTGATTCCCTGACCATCGAAAGCCCGGTGACCATCATCGCTGGTGATAACGGCTGTGGAAAGACCACATTGTTGGAAGGCATCGCGGCAGCCGCCGAATGCATTCTGATCAGCGGTGAACCGATGGAACGGGAGCAGCGTTTTTCACCCGCCTTTGCGCTTGCGGATGAACTGAAATTGACATGGTCCGTAAAAACGAGAAACGGCTTTTTCTTCCGGGCTGCCGATTATGTAACATACACACGCAACCTGGCGCTCATTAAAGAGGAGGCGAAGGAGAAGGTGGATGAAATCCGTGCGCGGGATCCATTCAGCTTAGAAGTGCTTCCTTACGCCAGGACGTATCACGACTTACATACATTATATGGAGATGGACTGGACAAACTGTCGCATGGCGAGAGTTTCCTCCAACTGTTCCAGGCTCGCTTCCGTCCCGGTGGCTTCTATATATTAGACGAGCCGGAAGCACCTCTGTCTCCACAACGGCAATTGTCATTGCTCGCTTTGATTCATGACTTTGTAAAGGAAGGAGCCACTTTTCTCATTTCGACCCATTCCCCTATATTGATGGCTTACCCGGGAGCAGATCTTTATGAAGTGACGGATGGACAGTTGCAGTCCGTTCGTTACGAGGAGATGGAGCATGTCAGCCTGACAAAGAACTTCCTGAATGAGCCGGAACGGTATTTGCGTTACTTATTGGAATCATGACAGACAAAAAAGGAAGAGCAGCCTACGTTATGGCCACTCTTCCTTTTTTTCATTTCAACGCTTCAGTTAGAATTGGAACGATTTGTTTCTTCCTTGAAACGACACCTTTCAGCGTCGCGCAATTGTTGTCCAATCCTACTTGGAATGCCGCGCACGCACGCTCAGCGGCCGTTCCTAATGCCAAGACAACGGAATCGTTATTGAGAATATCCGTTACAACGAAGAAGAACAGGTCTAATTCCTTCTCCTCAATAATGCTGTTCAATAAAACTTCCAACTCGTCCTGGCGGCTCAGTACATCCGACACATCAACCGCATTCACTTGGGCAATTTCCACTTTCTTATCGCCCATCGTAAATTCTTTCGCATCTAGCGTAATAAGCTCTTCAAGCGATTTTCCGCTCAAGTCAGCCCCCGCTTTAAGCATTTCAAGGCCATATACTGCTGCATCGACTTCTGCAATAGCCGCCAGCTCATCCGCGGCTGCTTGATCCTCAGCTGTGAAGGTAGGCGATTTAAATAGCAGAGAATCGGAAATGATTGCCGACAGCATAAGACCCGCAATATTCTTTGGAATCTCAACGCCGTGCTCTTTGTACAACTTATTCAAAATCGTCGCTGTGCAACCTACCGGCTCTGCGCGGTAGTAAAGCGGATCGCTCGTTTGGAAGTTGGCAATCCGGTGGTGGTCGATTACTTCAATCACTTGAACCTCATCTAAATCATCAACGCTCTGCTGCTTCTCATTATGGTCCACGAGGATGACCTGTGATGCGTCCGGTTTTGCTTTTTCAATTAAACGTGGCGCTTCAAATCCGAACTGCGCAAGCGCATACGCCGTTTCTCCAGAAATGGAACCAAGACGCACTGCTTCCGCGTCCATTCCAATTTGTTGTTTTAAATATGCATAGCTGATTGCTGCTGTAATTGAATCTGTATCAGGATTTTTATGCCCGAATACTAGTACTTTACCCATGCCTGTCCCTCCTGCAATTATCTTTTCAGTTTCTAGTTTATCATAAAGGCCGATCGAACAAAATTGCGGCTATTTCATCACGATTCACGACAAAGTCCGCAATCGTATAGCGATCCAATACGGCGAAGTATGCCAGCAGCGCTTCCTGCAAAACACCCTTTAAACGGCATGCCGGTGCCAATGCGCATAGGTTCGAATCGGAATTGAAGCATTCGACCAAGTAAAAATCGTCTTCCGTCTTGCGGACAAGCTCGCCGATGTTAATGTCCTTCGGATCAACTTTCAGCCGTATGCCGCCACCTCTGCCGCGAATGGTTTCAATCAATCCCATCTTCCCAAGTTCATGGACGACCTTCGTTAAATGGTTTTTCGATATTTGAAAGCTATCGGATATCTCTTGGATCGTCGATAACTCGCCCTCTTCTTTTGCCCCTAAAAAGATGAGAACACGCAATGAAAAATCTGTATACATCGTTAAACGCATAATCTCACCGCTCTTTCTCACACTATTATAGCGACTGTGGCATTTTCGTGAAAGAAATGTGTACAAAATCGTACAGGTGATTTAAACATGTATTTTAAATATAGCTTTAAAGCGTAATCAGGTTTATAGTGAAATTATCAAAAACAAGAAAGGTAGTGCTTCACATGCTTTCGCAAAAAACTATTGATATCGTTAAATCCACCGTACCCGTCCTTGAACAACACGGCAAAACAATTACAACAACTTTTTATAAAAACATGTTCGCAGCTCATCCTGAGCTTCTTGATATTTTTAACCATGCCAATCAATCGAAAGGACGCCAACAGACGGCGCTTGCCAACACAGTCCTCGCTGCCGCCAAATATATCGACAACTTGGAAGCGATTGTACCTGCCGTCGTGCAGATTGGACATAAACACCGCTCACTCGGCATTCAGCCGGAACAATACCCGATTGTCGGCCAGCATTTACTAGGCGCTATTAAAGAAGTGCTTGGAGATGCAGCGACACCAGAAATCCTGGAAGCATGGGGAGAAGCCTATGGCGTGATTGCAGATGCGTTCATTGGCGTGGAACAGCAGATGTATGATGCAGCTGAACAAGCAGAAGGCGGCTGGAGAACATTCAAGGAATTTATTATCGATGAGAAAGTGAAAGAGAGCGATGTTATTACTTCGTTTTATTTAAAACCGGCAGACGGCAAAACATTGCCTGACTACAAACCTGGCCAATATATTACGATCCGTTTCCGCATCCCGGGTGAAGAGCATATTTTGAACCGCCAATACAGCTTGTCGCAAGCTCCTGATGGCGAACGCTTCCGTCTCTCCATTAAACGGGAGGATGAAAACGCACCTGGCGGAAAAGTCTCCGTGTATCTCCATAAAGAAATGAATGTCGGCGACAAAATCGAAGTGAGTGCGCCAGCAGGTGACTTCCATCTTGATACGGAAAGCAGCAGCCCGGTCACATTAATTAGCGGCGGTGTCGGCCTCACACCGATGATGGCCATGTACGATTACATCGCCAAAAATACACCAGAACGCCAAGTCGCCTTCTTGCATTCCGCACGGACCCGCAATCACCAGGCGTTTGATGAAGTATTACGCAAGATGAACAGCGAATTGCCAAATTCGACATATGAAGTGCTTTATTCCGAAGAAGGCGATGGATTTATTACAAAAGACTTCTTGAAAAAGCATGTGATCGACGGAAGCGATGTATACGTATGCGGACCAACTCCATTCATGCAAGCGATCGTCTCCAATCTTTACGACTTGGGCATTTCCCAAGATAAAATCCATTTTGAATTCTTCGGGCCTGCTGAAGAGCTTGAGCTGGTCAAGCCATAAAGAAAAACCGCACCCTCCCTATTATGGGAGCGGTGCGGTATTTTTATCGTCTCACTTTTTCCGGCAAGCGGAAGGAAGCGAAGATGAGTGCAGCTACGAGGAAGAGGCCGACGTAACCGATGAAATTATAGAAATTGGCTACCAGATTTTTAAATCCGACAAAACTCAAGACAAATCCAATCACCAATGTGATTAAGATGAACCACTTGAAGTTCGGCGTACCAATCTTAACGAAGCGTGCGCCGAAAGCGTAAAACATACTGACGGCTGTATTGAAGATCATGCCATACAGAACGAACGCCATGAAAATACCAAATGCCGGAGAGATTTCATTAATGATAACGAGCATTGGCAAATCTGCATCTGCTACAGTTTCCACCTTCGCGAAAATTGCCAAGTGGCTCAATAAGATCAGAACTCCAAGCCCTAAGCCTCCGACAAACCCGCCCCAAGCTGCGACTTTCTCATCCTTCTCGGCACTCCCCATAACGATGGACATTGATGCGCCCACTGCGATATTAAAGGACACATAATTGATTCCCGAAATGAACCAATTCGGCAATGTCGTAGGAACGTCATTCGCAATCGGATTTAACACCGCAAAAGACGTATCCATTGTCGCAAGTGCATAAACCGATACGACAATGACCGCCAGAATAAGAAATGGAGTGATACTTCCAATAACTGCAACAACCTTGTCCACATTCAATAATATCGTCAGGAAGACCAGAACGACCATCAACAGACTGCCGACAAATACCGGCAAGCCGAACTGCTGATTTAAATTCGCTCCTGCTCCCGCCAACATGACGGCTCCAACGCCAAACAACGTGAAAATAATGACATAGTCCACAATAAACCCTATATACTTGCCACTAATTTTATAAATAACATCTTTGTAAGATTCCGTCTGCATCCGGCTTCCAAGCCGTGTCAACACCATTCCTAAATAAGCGAACAGGGCCGTCGATAAAATTGCAGCGGCAATACCCATCAAACCGAAACTAGTAAAATATTGAAGTATTTCCTGACCAGAAGCAAATCCTGCACCGACAATAATTCCGATGAAAGCGCTTCCCATTTTTAAAACCCTTTTCATGGTGTCCCCCCTGTAGTTGAACGATATGTGTGTGATTTGTGCAAAATAATCCGAATATTAAATGCACTTCTTTTTGTCCCGCTTCAATCTACCATGCATTTGATTTGATTTCAACTATTCTTTTAAAAAGTTAGTACATTGTGATTACAAGGACCTCTATTGGTAATAAAACCCATAGAGTATTACCCAAATGAAAAGACCTGGATTCGGCATGATTCCGAACCCAGATCTTCCTTATAGATTACTTTTCTAGCAGTTTCACAGATTCACGGACGAACGCCGGAATGTCATCAGGTGTTCGGCTCGTCACCAGCTGGTTTTGGCAGACGACTACTTCTTTGTCCGCGAATTTGGCGCCGGCGTATTCCATATCGACTTGGATGGATTTGTAGCCTGTCGCATCGCGTCCTTCCAGCGTTTTCGCTGTGATAAGCAATTGTGGGCCATGGCAGATGGCGAATACCGGTTTCTTGTCGTCCATGAAACGCTTCGCAAATTGGACGAAACGGTCATCAGCCCGAAGCTGATCGGGTGAAAAGCCGCCGGGGATGAATAATGCATCAAAGTCATCCGGATTGACGTCATCAATCCCTTTATCAATCTTCACCGTCGATTGTCCTTGTTTTCCTTTTACTTCCTTGCCTGCTTCTTTTTCAATCGTCACGACGTCATGTCCCGCTTCTTTGTAAGCGGACGCCGGTTCCGTATATTCCGAGTCCTCGAATAGATTCGTCAGTACTGTAGCAATCTTTGCCATTTGATTCCACTCTCCTTCAGAATATGCTAATGTCTCACTTTCGTCTATTCCCTTCAGAATAAGGGAATAAACTCAAGGACGGTACTTCGACACATACGGATTATCTGTTTCATAGAAACGCCATGGGTAATGGACCGCTTCCCCCGAGTTACCGATACCGACGCGAGGACCGCTTTCAACTCGCTGTGCTCCCGGACCTTCGGAAATGAAAAGCGGTTCATCTCCCCAGTGATGACCGTAATACTTCATTGTCACTCCAAGCGCCTTCGACAGCTTCCCCGGTCCGTTTGTCCAATCAATCATCCGCAAGTGCTCCCCTCGGTTCCCCTTCATACACTCCAGTCCTTCCACCGGCTCACCCGCGCGGATCAATACGGCATGCGGTGTTCCGATAGGACCGCTGACTACGTTCATTAGTGTATGGGTATGCATCTGGTACGTATAGACCATGCCGGGTTCACCAAACATGACTTCCGTTCGCTTCGTCCGACGGTTGCCAAAACTATGTGCCGCCCGGTCCTCAGGGCCATGATACGCTTCGGTTTCCACGATGCGCGCAACAAGCAAGCCTTCCGGACGTTCGTGAACGATGTACTGTCCGACCAGTTCACGTGCAAGCTGTAAAACAGGCAGTTCAAAAAAATCTTTATCAATTGGCTTGTACAACTTCTCCACTCCAATCATCCAATGTCTTGATCGCGACAAAATATTCAACTTCATTATGGGAAATGTTTCACGTATACTCAAAGAAAACACATAGGGGTGTTGAGTATGAAACAACTGCAAAAAGAAATCCGTCAATTCACAGATGAGCGTGGCTGGACAGGCAATCACGATGCACGAAACCTCGCCATTTCGGTATCGCTTGAAGCGAGTGAACTGCTGGAGCATTTCCAATGGGAGGCTCCTGAAGACGCCATCACGTTGCGGAAAGATGAAATCGCCGAAGAGGCGGCCGATGTGTTCATTTACCTTTTGCAATTCGCGGAGGCAATTGGAATTGACTTGGAGGAAGCAGCCCGGTCCAAAATGGAAAAGAATGCGGCCCGCTTCCCTGTCAAAACAAACTGAACAGCCCTTCTCTCACGATACCCTAAATGGAAAAGTGCGAACCAGAAGATTTGTGCAATTCCTGCGAAAGTACAGGGGAAGGGAGTAAAATTTGCAGTGTTTTTGAAGGGGGAAAAAATTTGAATGAAGCATCCTTTATTGAGTTAGAAAAGAAACTTAAAAGCATTAAAATTGAAGCTTTTGTCATTTATCAAGGGGAAAACCGGATCTTCGAATACTTGAAGAATAAAAAAGTTGCAGAGAAGCCGGCTAAAGTGTATTCGATTACCAAGAGTATAGTTTCTATCTTAATTGGAATTATGGTGGACAAAGGGATGATTACAAATATTCATGAACCGATTCAAAACTATTTCCCAGAACTAGATGCGCTTAAGGATCCACAAAAGAGAGAAATTACGATCTTCCATTTGCTCACCATGACTTCGGGCTTACAAGCCGGACAGTTCCAAGGATCAAAAAATTGGATCAAATTCATTGTAGAACAACCTGTTATACATAAACCAGGCTCCACCTTTCAGTATAATTCAGGAGACTCTCATCTGCTAAGCGCAATCATTCAGAAGATTTCTGGACTTACCACCGCGGCATTTGCTGAAAGACACTTATTTTATCCATTAGGAATACATAAATATATATGGGTGAAGGATCCGCAAGGAATTAATGGTGGTGGTTTTAGTCTCTCATTAAACGTGGAGGATATGGTGAAGATTGGTTCATTATTCTTACACGAAGGAAGGTTTGATTCAAAACAGATTATTTCTTCCAGCTGGCTCAATCAGGCGAAAACTCCATATCAACATTTTGACACCGAAAGAGAAGGTAAAGCTGGATATGGATATCAGCTATGGACTTATGAAAGCACGCTCCACCCCATTGACTACTATTATGCTAATGGTCTTTATGGGCAATATATATTCATAGTGCCGAAGCTAAATATGATGGCCGTCGCCAAAAGCCATCTACAAGATAAGCAGCAACAATCTGCACCTAGACTCTTTTTCGATGAGCTATTAGGCAGTTGGCTGAATAATGACTAGAAGCAGTGGTGCATCAATAAAAAAATGTACACGCCTAAAATTTGGGGTGTACATTTTTCATATACATCAACTCTTATTAAAAATTACAGAATTATGATTTTCTCTTCTTTATGCAAACAACCCTTGCCCTTCAGCAAACTCCCGATATAAGGTATGCTTTGCTGCCAATTCCTCGTGCGTCCCAATACCGGTGATCCGGCCAGCTTCCAGAAAAATAAGTTGATCCGCATGAATGACTGTCGCCAACCGGTGGGCGATAATCAATGTCGTCCGCCCTTCCATCAAACGCTGGAGTGCTTCCTGCACATGCGTTTCGGAGCCGCTGTCCAAATTGGAAGTCGCTTCATCGAGAAGCAGGATCTCCGGATTATGAAGCAATGCACGTGCAATCGCAATCCGCTGGCGCTGGCCGCCCGACAGTTTCATGCCCCGCTCGCCTACAAGAGTATCGAACCCATCCGGCATTTCCTCAATGAAGGCAAGCGCATTGGCCGCCTCTGCCGCCTTCCGTACTTCTTCAAGAGATGGCCGTTGATCCAATCCATAGGCAATGTTATCAATGATTGTTCCGCTTAACAGCGGACTTTCCTGAGAGACATATCCTATTTTCTTTCGCCAATCAGAGAGCGACATATCATGAATCGGGTAAGCACCGAGCCGTATTTCCCCTTCTGTCGGAGAATAGAACCGTTCAATTAACGAAAAGATCGTCGTCTTTCCGCCACCGCTCGGTCCGACAAATGCCGTAACGGTCCCGGGTGCCGCGTTGAACGAGAGGCCTTTCAGCACTTCTTTGCCGGATTCATAGGAGAAGCTGACGTCGTCAAACTGGATGGCTCCGTCCACCGCCAATTGCGTTCCATCAGCCGGCTCGCTCTCCATCTGCAAGATTTGCTGGATCCGGTCCGTAGCTCCGACAGCTTTCTGGAAGATGGTAAAGACTTGCGCCATCTGGGCAAATGGCATGATGATCTGGAACATGAGGAAGATGATCGCTACCAATGTTCCGGCTGATAACTCGCCTCTCGATACTTGCGCTCCGCCATAGCCAAGAATGACGACGAGAATGCCCATCATTACGAGCGTCATTACAGGCGAAATGATCGCCTGGATTTTCGCTTCTTTTAAACCGAAAGAAAAGAGCGAACGAATCGCCTTCCGCCCATTCTCCTCCTCAGCAGGTTCCGCACGATACGCCTTCACTAAACGAATTTCCCCTAGCACACGTCCCAAGTGGCCGGAAAACTTAGCCATTTCTCCTTGCGTGGCCTTCGCAATTTTATGCATGATTCTCCCAAGCGGCATAATGATTGCAAAGCTGACAGGCACGCTAATCAACATAATGAGCGTCATTTTCCAATCAAGGAATAGCAAAATGGCGACCGCTCCGATAATGGAGATGATGCCTGTAATAAAACTGACCATATGATCAGACACAAGCGTCTTCAACATCGTCGTATCCTGCGTAATCCGGCTCATCGTTTCTCCGGTTTCATTGTCATCGTAATAGGAGACTGGGAGCCTTAGGATCTTCGCCCAAAGCCTGCTCCTGAGGTCAGCGACAATGGTCTCCCCAATATAGGCAAGCAGATAGAACGAGACACCGCCGAGTACCGCCTGTAAGATAAAAACGACAAATAGGAAAGCCCCGGTCTGCCAGGTGAAGGACGCTTGTGTCAACGAATCGACAAGCTCCCTTGTGACGAGCGGGACGGCGAGGCTCGCAATGGTTGAAAACAATGCGAGGGTGAGTGCCAGCGCAGTCTTTCCCTTCGGCCAATCCAACTGTTTCAGCAAACTAAAAAATTCTTTCATTGATCCTTTGGCATGTACTTCTTTTTCCAATGCATTCACCCGATCCCTTTCAGATTTTCGAGCCACTTTTTCTGCTCAGCGGGATTCTTCAAAATGAGGATATCCGCATTGCAACGGCCCAGCATCTCAAGGACGCCGGGACGTTTTTTCTTTGGATAGGTCCAGATGAACTTAATGAATTCCCAATCCACTTTCTCAGGACACCCTTCTCCCATATCCGGGCGCGTTGTTCCCCTGTACATCCAGCGCCGTTTCAGCACCCGCGCAGCACAAAGCCAATTCGGGAAGTCGAGGAAGATGACCAAATCCGCATACGCTGCCCGCATTTCGATCGTAGAATTGAAATTGCCATCGATAATCCACTTTGGCTTCTCCAGTTCTTCTTGCAGGGCTGCACGGAATTCCGCCTTAGGAGTTGGCGTCCAGCCTTCCTTCCAAAATAACGCATCTAAATGCAGGACGGGCAAACCTGTTCTCTCCGCCAGCTCCCTGGAAAGCGTTGACTTCCCCGCCCCACTGCTACCGATGATGAGCACTCTCTCATATTGCTGCATGAATTAGCGTCCTTCCAAAAGGCGGCCGATTTCCAGCCAATCCGCCTCCAACCAAGGACGAAGCGAAGGCCGGTAAAAGATGGAGGCCGGATGGAATGTCGGAACAATCGAGTACGTTTTCTCCGTCCATCCAAATGTACTGCCATCTAAACTTTCTAAATGGCGGATTGGCCCTGTGATCAGCTGTCCGTGCAATTCGGTCACTTTCGCCTCTTTTCCGAGCAGACGCTGCAACCCGACATTGCCAAGGGTTACAATTAGTTTCGGCTTCACATGCGTCAGCTCATAATCCAATACGGGGGCATGAGCAATAATTTCCTTCTGCGTAGGAGGCCGGTTGTACTTCCGTTTCACGACCGTGCCATCCCGTTCCTTTTTCGTTCCCCACTTATAGGGCCTGCTGCGGACGGCACTCGTTATGTAGACGTCTTCTCGAGTCAAACCGATTGTCGCAAGTGATTTCATGAGTTCTTTGCCCGCTCGCCCGATAAACGGGATGCCATCCACGATTTCAAATTCCCCCGGCGCTTCGCCAATGAGCATTATTTCGGGGTTTTGCGGTCCTTCTCCGTAAACGAACCCTTCAACAGGAAAGCCTTCAATTCGCTTACGTCCAAGCTCCGCAACCGATTCAGGTATCCGGAACATCAGATCACTCCCTTTCAGGATTGTAATAAAGAAATCGTCTCCTCGATAAATTGCTTTCCTTTGCCCTGTTTAATCTGTTCAATCCCGTTCTCCACCCGATCATACCGGAAAGGCCGGATGACTGCGATCAAATCCGGGATGACCTGTAATTCAAGCTCCGTAAAGGGCCGCTCTCTCGTGTAGGCCGCCAAGAAGGCTTCATACCGCTCTTCTTCAGATTCTTCCCCTTTGAATCCATCATAATGCCAGGCGAGGTAGATAGCACTTGCTACACTAAAATTCACAAAGCGCTCATCACCAGCGATATCATAATCATACACAGCAGATATCCGATTGCCATTAAAAAGCATATTGTACGGTGCCAAATCGCCTTGCGTTGCTCCGATTGGCAGGTCGTCCCAAACTTGTTCGAGTGCCGCTCGCCTAGATTCATATAGACTGCGTATCAAGTACAGTTCCTCCAGGAAGGAACCATTCTCCTCCAGCACCCGCGTCAAGTCCAGAAAGCATAATTCATTTTCGTCGTAATCGCCGAGCGCATCAGTCGCATTGCCGCCGAACATTCCCCAGGAAGTCCCCCTGCCAAGCCGCAGCTCTCGGGAGAGGGAAAGGGCATGTTCCTTCCCCATCAAACAGGCGATCTCTTCTATCTGCCGCAGATTGATTCCTTCCACTTCTGCCCCTTCGCCTTTCCGTTCGAGAATGAACAGCAAGCCCTCATGCTCCACATAATCTGCCCCGTCCAGCGTTTTTTCAGGTCCGATATACGGCAAGCCGGACCTGCTCGCCTCATGGATAAAGGCTATTAACCTTTCAAGGAATGGTTTCTCGATTTTTTCACCCTTCAAATAAAATGTGACTCCATTCACTACGACTTTTGCAACAAGCCTTTCTTTATCTCGCAATATTTCATAGTTCGTGAGCGGCTCCTCTGCGAACTTGCCCATCACTTCAGAAATCAAAGCGATCTTCCCCTCCGATCCGGTGAGGTGCAAGCGCTCTGGCGACGCTATTCGCAAAATTACTGCCAGCGCCCCAGTCAAAACGGAAGAACACACCTTCCGAGCTGCCAGCTGCCACCACATGGACAGTCGTCACGCCATCGAAATTATCAATAGTCGACGTCACCGACGCCCGATTATTGGACCGCATATAATACTTCTCCATGATCAGCACATGCATTTCGTACTCGCCGACCTGACGGGAATAACTGTCAACCAGCGTCCCGCTAATGTTACGCTGCAATATTTCATTTTCAATCAAATCTCTCGCCTCTCTAGGCGATATACTCACTTGAAAAGTTTCTTTTGCCATTGGAATAACCCCCTTCGTTTTATTACGAAAGAAGGCAGGAAGAAGTTTCAAAATGGAAAAAGACCCCTTGAACAGGGGCCTGGCTTAGTCCTTCGAAAACTGCGTATCCTCTCGGTTGGCTACGATAAACTCGTACCAATTCGACTGCTCATAACGCAAAATATAATGGAAGTCTTCCCAATACGATTCCCGATTCGTCCGCTCAAATGCTTCGGACGTCTCTTCTTTGAGGGGATATACTTCATCCAGAATGCGTTGTTTCTCCTCATCATTTAATTCCGGCTGGACAGATTCAATAACCGTCTCCATGAGGACATTCGCATCCTCTCGTGGCGCCTCAATGCCCTCAAGTTCCAGCTTGATTGCTTTGATTTCCTTGTTTTCAGGCATCTCAATGACGCTCAGCAGAACATCTTTATCCAATTGGATGGATGCCGTCCGCATACCATCGTTCTCCAGCCATTCATAATCCTTAATTGTAAAGGGGAGTTTTCGCCTTTCTGCATTGGCATTAAACGCCTCCTCGAATTCGTCCATTGTCAAACCGATCGTCAAGTCATTCTTCACATCTGTGTCCTTGCCGTCTTCCTGTTGGTCCGTACCGGACTGTTCGCCATTCGATGTGTTGCTGTCCTTAGAGGAGTCCGACTCATCGGTTTTATTGCTGCACGCGGCCAGACTCAAGACCAATGCGAAGACAAGCAGGAGAAATGAAACCCGCTTGTTCAATCTGCTCCCTCCTATTCTTCATTCAGAGAAATCTATCCATCTTTACCCGTTCCCTCTGAGATGAATCATAGAGTCCTATTCCGTGCCTACCGTTTTTTAAGGCGTTTGGCATTTCGGCTATTCTTTTGGTTATGCTTCTGCGATTTGTCGTTTAATTTTGGATGCTGCTTCTTTGACTGTTGTTTCTGATACTTCGGCTTCAGCGGCCGCTCGCCTTTATAGTAGGAACCCGTCCGTCTTTTGCGCCGCATCATGATGAACGCTAAGCCGACCAGCCATGTCAAGACGATCGTCACGTAATAAATCATCATCCGAGAATTAAAAGCGAGTTGAACCACGCTCCAGGCATCGATCTTCGATACAAACACATTGTAGGGGTTGTCTTTCATATAACGGATTGGAAGTGTGCCATCCTGCTTGTCGTAAACCGATCCCGTCACCTCTTTGCTAACATGTATCCGTTCGCCATCTTCCGTTTCAAATGTTAGCATCAAGTAATAAATTCTGTTTTCGTATCGATTGCTTCTTCTCTCATAATAAGTATCTCCAACTTCGGCAACTGTCTCCACTTGCTCACCACGCGCAAACCTCTCTGCGACGTTTTGAATGACCGGAATCGCTGTCCAGTAGGAGTACAAGAGACCGATCGCGATAACGCCCAGAAAAATGTATGGAGAAAAAATGTTGAACAGCTTGTCTTGTCGATCCAACCATCGATTGAACGCCGGTATTTTCAACAATATATACAAAAGGTAACCCAGTGGGTAGACCGACCAGATGAGCAACAAAATCGGAAACTCACTGAATGAGCCCTTTACATCCAAATCACTGTAGAAACTTTGCCCAATTTGAAAAACCGGAATGGTTTCGTATACTTCCACTGCTTCGAACTGTTCCTTCGTCAATTGGACAAACGTTCCCGGATCCAGCCTAATCGGATTTCTCCATTGATCCATCATTTGCAGCGTTGCAATATAATCCAGATCACCGAACAAATCCTTCACGCCTGTCTTGCCGTACACCATCGCTTCCGTCTGCTCACCTTTTGATTCTTGTCGTACTTCCAGAAACTCTGTCAAATCTTCAATGAACAAACTGACAAACACATAACAGACAAAAAGCAAGATACCCTCTTTCGCAATCTTCTTCATTAATTTCATCTGATTCTCCTTATACTTTACAACTATGTACCAGTTTGCTAGAAAGTTGGGGTGGATACAAGTGATAACAATTGGGATTGATTTGTTGGGGAGGAGATTTTCTTTTACATGGAGTGTTTTGGTTTGGGGGGACGGTTATGCGCGAGTGAGACCGGGGTATGCGCGGGTGCCCCTGGGTATGCGCGGGTGGCTCGGGCTTATGCGCGGGTGGAACCTAGTTATGCGTGGGTGGCACCCGGTTATGCGCGGGTGGCTCCTGGTTATGCGCGGGTGGCTCCCGGGTATGCGCGGGTGGCAGCCGATTATGCGTGGGTGGCTCCTGGTTATGCGCGGGTGGCTCCCGGGTATGCGTGGGTGCCACCAGACATCTTAGTTTTCGCGAATCTTCTTATTCCTACGTAATTCCGGTTTCTATCCACATAATAAAAGAGCCGCTCCCAGGCGGCTCCTTCATTCCAGTTCCATTTGTTTCGTTTCCGTTCCTAGCGTTAGTACCGCGATAACACCAATTAGTATCGCGCCGCAAAAGATGGAGAAGATGACCCCGAAATCGTAGCCTGCGGTCAGCAGCCAGCCGACAAGCAAGGGACCGAAGATGCCGCCGATCCGTCCGACCGCAGCGGCCATCCCGGAACCCGTGGCACGTACTTCTGTCGGATATTGCTCGGGAGAATAAGCATACAATGCGCCCCATGCACCCAAGTTAAAAAACGACAGGAATGCGCCCGAGGTGAGAAGCCAGACAAGGTGATCGGCATTGCCGAAGAAGAACGCGCTGGCCGCTGTTCCCAGAAGATAGGTGGCCAGCACAAATTTCCTTCCTGCCCGTTCGATCAGCCAAGCGGCCGTGAAGTATCCCGGCAGTTGAGCCAATGTCATCAAAAGTACATAGCCGAAGCTTTTGATCATATCAAACCCTTTGAGGACCATGACGCTCGGCAGCCACAGGAACATGCCATAGTAGGAAAAGACAACGGTGAACCAGACAATCCACAGCATGAGCGTCCGGCGTCCATATGGCTTGATCCAAATAGATTTTATTTTGAACCAGACCGATTGCTTCGGCTTGCCTTCTGCCTCAAACTTCGGGGAGTCCGGCAAGTTTCGCCGCAAATAAATTGCGTAGAATGCAGGCAGTGCCGTTAGCACTAATGCCACCCGCCAGCCGAATTCCGGAATGATAAAGTATGCAATCAACGCGGCAATCAGCCAACCGACCGCCCAAAAGCTTTCCAGCAGGACGACCACCCGGCCCCGTTCATGTGCCTTTACACTTTCAGAGACTAGCGTGGAGGCGACCGGCAATTCTCCGCCAAGCCCCGCCCCTACGAGAAACCGGAGTAGTAAAAAGATAAGCAGCGTGGAAGTGAGGGCCGACAAGCCGCTCGCCACGGAAAAGAGGACGAGGGTCATCATAAATACTGACTTCCGCCCAATCCGATCCGCCAGCAAACCGAATGCAAATGCGCCGACCGCCATCCCGATCGAGTTAACACTGCCGATCCAGCCCATCTCCGCAGGGGATAAATGCCACTCCACCGCGACTGCAGCGATGACAAAGGACAAGATCCCCACATCCATTGCATCAAACATCCAACCCGTTCCGGCGATGGCTAACAGCCGGTTACGGGATAATTTCTTTGTTGTTTTCAAGTGAAAAAATCTCCTCGCTTGTAAGTGTCTTGACACGTGTAATTATAGTTCGAGATTCACAACTTAACAAGAAGATTTTTTCCAAAGAGGCTCCTTTTCATTCTAGAAGATCGTTCTTCCCTACGTATTCATGCTTATACAATCAGCTTCCCATCCACCATTCTTGCAAAAACACCGACCTGATCCTTCTCTACCAAATGACATTCAGTCCCTACCCACAGTTCAGTGCCTGCTCTCGCCATTCCGATGGTGATTGTGCCTGACTCACTCGTTTTCAAAACTGTCTTCCCACCTGTCGATGAACCAGATTCTAAGACGGAAATTTTTTGATCCGCATACATCTCTCCGCCCCTGCAGATGCCTTCCACGTAGACATCTCTTCTAGCGGATACGGAACAATTGCAAAGACCTCTATCTGTCACCGTAATCGTTCCGTTGCAAGTGAGGACACTATTGAGTGCATATGGCAACTCCAGAAGGGAATCGAGCTTTCCATCCTCTGCATGGCGGTCATGCATCTGTCTTGCCTCTCTCACAAGCCGGGAAAAATCCTGGGCATTTCGGACGCCAGACTTCACAGTATCGGACAAAACATTGTACAGGTGGTCGGCTAATACCTCCCAATCATCCGAAAGCTGCGATGTATGTTTTTTCACCTTTTGAATAAACTCCTGTTTCATCCTCTGGAATGGAAGGAACTTCTCCTCCAGAATCCAGTGGAAGAGACGGTTCAGTTCCGCCGCATCAATCTCCTCAGGAGACCTGTCCCGTACAACAAGAATTTCACTGATCGCCCGGTCGATGCGTTCCAAGTAGTGGACGACCCCTTCCAGCCGTAGAGACAATTCATTTTCCAATGCATCGCGGACGCCAACATGAATGGCAGAGGACAGCACATTGCCGCTAATCCGTACTGTCCTTTCCCCTTCCACAATTGCTTTTTGAACAGTGCCTCCGATCATAATGCTTCCGACTGATTCAATGAACAGAGAGGGTTGGACATTGCCTGTAATGTGAAGATCTCCGCTTGATCTGAGATTTCCGGTACTGCGATCCACGTCGCCATTCATCATCAAAGCCGTGCCTTCACTGTTCGCCAAGTCTTCCGTTTGTTGACGCCGGAACGCCTTCAATTCTACCGCCTGGCCAGGCACATACAATTCCGTCAGCAATTCAATGTCCATCTCTTTTCTCTTTTTCAAACCCAGTTCCACAAGCGCCTGCTCAATTGCCTCTTCCAATGTTGACGCCTTGACTACGACAGACTCCACCATACCTCGTCCCTTCTTCCCGGCTCCTTTTTTTCTATCGTAGCATAGACGCCTTCCCGGCGCGCTCGGCTAAAGGTAATGAAAACACAAATAGCTATTAAATTACCTTATTTTCCGGTAAAAAAAGATCCACCTACCTTGATGGTAGATGGATCTTGTGATTTTATAGTCCTGCTTCTACTTCCGAAATCATTTCTTTCATTGAAATCAAACCGCCACCGGACAAGTACCAGTACTCACCGTTCAAGTAAACGATTTTTCCGTTTTGATACGCATTTGTCTTTTTGACAAGGTCGTTCTCGATGGAACCTTTTGCGCTCGCCCCGTTGCCGATAGCCGCATCGCGGTCAACGACATAAAGGATGTCTGGATTCTTTTCTAAAATATATTCAAATGTAATGTTTTGGCCGTGTGTAGAGATTTCAATTTTTTCGTCTGCCGGCTGGACGCCAAACACGTCATGGATCAAGCCGAAGCGTGAACTTGGGCCGTATGCGCTCACTTTACCTTCTGTTGCAAGCACGATCAATCCTTTTGCATCCAAACCTTCAGTTTTTTCTTTGACTGCTTCAATACGCTTATCGATGTCTTCCAGTTCCGCTTTCACTTGATCTTCTTTGCCGAAAATCTCACCCATCAATTCCGCATTATGCTTGAACGATTCCATGTAGTTCGCTGTATCCAAGCCAACATAGACAGTTGGAGCGATTTCAGCAAATTGGTCATACAAATCCGCTTGACGAGCCGAAATGAAAATGACATCCGGCTTCAACGCGTGGATCGCTTCGAAATCAGGTTCCTTCAAGCTGCCTAGGTTTGCATACTTGTCATCATCATATTTGGACAGGTAACCTGGTACGTTAGCGCGTGGCAGACCTGCTACTTCAACGCCTAGATCATCTAAAGTATCGAGAGTACCGAAGTCGAACACGACAACTTTTTCAGGATTTTTTGGAACTTCCACGTCTCCATATTCATGTTTGACAGAAACTGTTTCCGATTGTGCAGGCTCTGAAGAACCATTGGAATCTTTTGATGACGATTTGTCGTCTGATTTGCTTCCGCAAGCGGCAAGTACAAGCATTAATGCTGCAAGCAGCAGCGTAATTGAGAACTTTTTCATCCTAAACCATCCTTTTATCGTTTTTATGAATTAAAGTACACACAAATATTACAGTTGTTCATCTTTTGTATCGGGATATCCATGTCATAAATTTCTTTTAGCGCGTCCGAATTGATAATTTCCTCTGTCGGACCGTCTTTGACGACACGGCCATCCTTCAGAGCGACAATCCGGTCGGAATAAACCGATGCGAAATTGAT
The DNA here is from genome assembly GCF_022048975.1 of Sporosarcina cyprini. Taxonomy (GTDB): domain Bacteria; phylum Bacillota; class Bacilli; order Bacillales_A; family Planococcaceae; genus Sporosarcina; species Sporosarcina cyprini. The sequence continues at coordinate 78,781 of NZ_JAKMHX010000013.1, forward strand.
ATCATGCAAAACGATGACAACTGTTTTCCCAAGATCCTCAACGAGACGTCGCAAAATCTTCATTATTTGAACCGAGTGTTTCATATCGAGATTGTTGAGTGGTTCGTCAAGCAAGATATAATCCGTATCCTGGGCGATAACCATGGCAATAAATGCCCTTTGGCGCTGCCCGCCTGATAATTCATCCAAATATTCATGTTGCATATCCATTAGTTCCATATACTCCATCGCCTGTTCGACGATTCGGATATCCTCGGCATTTAAATGGCCCTTGGAATGAGGGAAACGGCCAAACGAAACAAGCTCTCGTATGGTCAAACGGACATTCATGTAGTTGGATTGCCGCAGGATTGATACCCGCTTTGAAAAATCATTGGACTTCATTTTCTTGACGTTATCATTGTCGACTAGCACTTCACCTGTATCTGCATCAAGCAGACGGCTTACCATCGAAAGGAGTGTCGATTTTCCCGCACCATTCGGACCGATGAAAGAAGTGATTTTACCGCGGTGAATATTGACATTCACCTTTTCCACAACCGCTTTCTTCCCATAAAACTTCGACAGCTCACGAACTTGAATCATGAAGATCGACTCTCCTTTAACAGTAGATAGATGAAGTACACGCCACCGACAAAATTGATAATGACACTAAGCGTAGTAGAGAATGTGAAGACTCGCTCCACAACCCATTGACCGCCGACAAGCGCGATAATACTCATGATCGAAGCGCCTGCAATCAGGACCGAATGCTTGTAAGTCTTGAAAAACTGATAGGACAAGTTGGCAACGATGAGGCCGAAAAATGTAATAGGGCCAACGAGTGCTGTTGAAACCGAAATCAGCACAGCCGCAATGACAAGCATCAGTTTGACGACTTTGTCATAGGAAACCCCTAAATTAATCGCCGTATCCCTTCCGAGGGAAAGAACATCCAGTTCATTGAACGACCGCATGCCGATCAGGAACATGAGAATGACAATTGCCAAAGCCCACCAAACGAGCTCGCCGCTAACATTATTAAAGCTGGCGAACATTTTATCCTGCACCCGAAGGAACTCATTCGGATCAATCAGCACTTGCAGGAATGTCGAGATGCTCTGGAAGAATGTCCCGATAATGATCCCGACCAGCAGCAAGAAGTAAATCGGTTGCTTTCCTCTTTTAAATAAAAACTGATAGAGAATCAAAGCGAAAACAACCATAGTCGCAACAGATAGAATAAAGTTCACATGCCGGTTCACAATTGTAATATGGCTGGAACCGAGGAAAAAGATAACGACTGTTTGAAGCAATATATAGAGTGAATCCAATCCCATAATGCTTGGAGTGAGGATCCGGTTATGTGTAATCGTCTGGAATATGACGGTCGAGTAAGCGATCGCCACTCCAGTGAGCGCCATAGCTAGTACCTTGGTGCCTCGGCGCGGCAATGCATAATCATAGCTTCCATTCAATTCATGGAATAAATACAGTCCGCAGAACAGAGCAGCGAGCGATGCCAGAATGATCATTTTATTTGAGTTACGCATAGGCTTTCCTCCTAAATAACAGATAGAGGAAGATTCCGCTGCCGATTACTCCGACCATCAAACTGATGGATATTTCATAAGGGTAAATGAGAACCCGACCAAGAATATCACAAATCAGCAGGAAAATAGCTCCTAACAACGCTGTGTGCGGTAATGTTTTTTGCAAGTGATCCCCTTTGAAGATCGAGACGATATTCGGAATGATTAATCCTAGGAACGGGATCATCCCGACTGTCAAAACGACCGTCGTTGTAATTAAGGCAACGAGGATCAAACCGATGTTGACAATCCGTTTGTAAGCAAGGCCCAGATTTTTCGAAAAATCTTCGCCCATTCCGGCAACCGTAAACCGGTTGGCATACAGATACGTAATGATAAGCACCGGGATGCTTATGTATAAAAGCTCATAACGACCCTTCATGATCATCGAAAAGTCCCCTTGCAGCCAAGCCGACATATTCTGGATGACATTCGATTTATACGCAAAGAACGTTGTGATCGACGATAGAATATTCCCAAACATCAGACCGACCAGCGGAATGAAAATCGCATCCTTGAACTTGATCCGGTCAAGGATTTGCATAAACAGCAAAGTGCCGGCAAGTGCAAATGCAAACGCGACAGCCATTTTTTCCAGCATGGAGGCGTTCGTGAATAATAGCATCGAAACGAGTATGCCCAAACGAGTGGCATCGAGTGTACCTGCTGTCGTTGGCGAAACAAACTTATTCCGGCTCAGCTGCTGCATGATGAGGCCAGCGATGCTCATGCCGGCGCCGGCGAGTAAAATGGCGACTAGTCTCGGCAAACGGCTGATCAGGAATATTTCAGTTTCCTCCGACTTAAAATCTAGCAGATCCATCGGTGTTATATGGCTCACCCCTACAAAGAGCGATAGGAATGAGAGCAAGATGAGTGCGATGATCAAATAGCGTTTCTTCATGAAGATAAAATCCCCGATATCGAATATTTGCTTCTAATTGAGAAACATCAGATGAAAACGATTATCAATTAGCTGCAAATTCAATTATAGCAGGAATGAATGGAGTGTCAACCTGTAACTGAAAATGATTATCACTGAATAAGAAAGTGCTCCCCTTCCAGCATGCAATGGGTTGGGCAAAGCGCTTCGTTATGAAGTTTGAGGCATTTGTGACGGGATTTTAACATCTGGCGGCAGAGGTTTGATTGGAGGAAAAATCGGTGCGGCAGTGAGAATGAAGAAAAAATGTGAGGTGCTGATTTCAGCTTTCAGGTGGACTCCATTGAACTAAAAACGCATTGCTCTCGCATTCGGCTATCCCATCTATATGTCCCCCTCCCACCTCCCATTCTTCACAATAGGAAAGAATTCAAATCTTATAGGTTTACATGCGTGCTTCCGTGGGAATACTACTACCATCCCACCCCTTTCTTTTATAAAAAAAGCACTGCCCACGACATTTCTGTCAGGCAGTGCTGTTTTTTTATTCACCCATTAATTCGCTCATATCAACTGCATTGTCAACAACATCTTGTGGGACTGTCACTTCAACTTCGTTGATTTTCGTGATAACAGCCTTCACTTTTTGATCTGTGTTGACTGTTTCCCCATCGATAACCATATCGAGGCTCATGTCCATATTGAAAGCAGTTGTGTAGAAAGTTTCTTTATCGATGTAGATTTCAAAGTAGACATCATGCAATGTCATTTCTTCCGCTTCAGCTTCCGCACCGCTTGCTTGATCTTCTTCCATTTGCTTCAAGAGCTTTTCAAACTTTTCGCCAGACGCTTTTAATTTTAGGATATAGGAGTCATCTGTCTGTTCGAATTTGAACTCATCAACATAGTCCTTGAATAACTTCATGTCTAATGTTGGATCTTCACCGGCCAACTCTTCAAACATTTCAGCAGCAAATTCCTCAGGGAACTTGATCCACTGACCAGTTTCAGCATCGTTCATGTAAACTTCTTTTTCAGAGATATACATTTCCATTTCATTCTGACCGTATTCACCCATATCCATTTTCATTGTTTGGTGAATCGTCATCGGCTCAACTACTGCATCCATATTCAACGTAATTTTACTATTAACTGTCTCGCCGCCGGATTTCATGACTTGCTCAATATCCATGTCCGTATGCATGCTCTTTTGCTCTTGGCTGACTGCCATTGCCTTCTCGTATACTTCTTGAGCCGTCATTTTGCTAATATCTGTAGTTTCCTTTTCCTTGCCTGTCTCGGCATCGACCGTTGTTTTCGGTTCTGCTTGGCTACCGCAAGCGGCTAGCGAGAATGCCAATACTCCGGCTCCAATTACTTTTAACCATTTCTTCAAATGTAACGCTTCCTTTCGGATGATAATTTGTGTTGCTGTGTTACATACGACAGGTTTCTACATTAGTTTCATAATCTATTAAAATCACGACATTCGACTTATAATCTATCCACTTTCCGGGATTTTTTGCCCAAATAATTAAAAGAGTCCTTACTCACGTATATTCTTCCTATGAAAGGGTATACTCTTTATATCCCACCCCCCTTTCTCTTATATCATAAAAGCGGCACCGCTACTGGTTGATCCAGTGCGGTGCCTATTTTTGTTAATGACTGATTATATAGGGATCGAAACGAGACTTCAGGGCTTCCGGCATTTCTACCGTCAGGACCGTCCCGTCTTCCTCATACTCTGTCCGCTTGACAGTCGCTTTTTCATTCAGAAACGAAACAAGATCGCCACGATCAAAGGGAAGCCGTAATTTGCATGTTATATACTGTTCAAAGATATGCTTTTTGATCAGTGCAATCAATTCATCCAGCCCTTCGCCTTCTTTAGCCGAGATCCAAACATTATCGCCATGAACCCGTGGATATTCGATCATCGCCATATCTGATTTGTTATAGATATGAAGGGTCTGTATATTCTCTACTCCGACGTCCTCCAATGTTTCCTCCGTAACTTTCATCATATAATCATGCTCTGGATTGGAGACATCCACGACATGCAAGAGGAGATCTGCTTCCCGCGCCTCCTCCAACGTCGAGCGGAAAGCCTTGACTAAATGATGTGGCAGCTTGGAAACAAAGCCGACAGTATCTGTTAGAAGGAATTCTTTATGATCTTGAAGACGGACCTTGCGCACAGATGTATCAAGCGTCGCAAACAGCATATCCTTTTCAAAAACTTGCTTGGCATTGGACTCATCCATCCGAAGCAATAACTGATTCAGCAACGTCGATTTGCCGGCGTTTGTATAGCCGACAATGGAAACGACCGGGATGCCGCTTTTCTTTCGTTGCTTCCGCTGCGTTTCCCGTTGATCTTTTGCGTGTTCCAAGTCTCTTCGAAGCTTGGCAATCTGGTCCTCGATCTTCCGGCGGTCGAGCTCCAATTTCGTCTCCCCGGCCCCTTTATTCTGGAAACCTCCGCCTGTGCCGCCGCCTTGCCTGCTCAGAGAAGCTCGCAAACCGACAAGCCGCGGCAGCGTATATTGCAATTGCGCCAGTTCCACTTGCATGCGTGCCTCGTGCGTCCGGGCGCGCCGGGCAAAAATATCGAGGATGAGCATCGTCCGGTCAATCACCTTCACTTCCAGCTCGGCTTCCAAGTTTCGGATTTGAGAGGGCGTCAGTTCATCATTAAAGATGACTAGATTCGCATCTGTCGTTTCATACATGTGGCGGATCTCATCGACTTTTCCCTTTCCGACATAATGTGTCGGATTGCGTCGTTCCAAGTTTTGCGTCACACTCCCGACTACTGTCACGTCGATTGCTTCCGCCAAGTTTTTCAGTTCTTCCATTTCATATTCGAAATGCTCATCATCCGCTTCTTTCACTCCGACGAGCACTGCATATTCCACTAAGATATCCATAGATGGCCCCTTTCAGTTGTTACCTGCTTTTATGCTTCAGTTTTGCCAATGATGACGTCTGCCAATCTTTCTTTTCCCTCATCCTGTTGATGAAATGACAACTTTACGTTTTCCAAACGGATGGAATGATCATCCCCTACTTTCTGTGAAAGGAGAACCGCCCACTCACCTGTCTCTTTTAATGGATCTTGCACATGAAAGATGCATTCCCGGATGTCCAGCTTTTCATTTTCAGGAGACAGTGCACCTTCTTTTTTTAATTTCTCCATGCGGACATCTTCTGGCTCATCCCATTCAATGAAAAACGGATAAGGGAGCTCATCGGTGACCGGCTGGTCGATAAAAAGCATCTTCCACTTTTTCAATTCTCCTTGGGCCGTTCGACGCTGGGCTTCCAACACTCCCGATGTTTGAAATCCTTTATTTTCGACTTCTTCCTGAAACTCTTCGATGCCTTCCACCGAGAGACAGAGTGTCCCCCAGCCTTCGCCATCCGGAAGATCGTACAAGAGAAGACGCGTCAGCGGGTGGTCCACTTGACTGGCAAGCTCCGGCTTCTCGACTGCCAGCCATTCCACATACGCATTACCAACATATAATAACGCATTATGCGTTCCCCATTTCTCATGACGGCCTCCTTCAACAGCATGCCGTCCTTCTTCCGCTTGCCGCCGGACAACTTCAACCGGACTATTTTGTGTGAAATATACGACATGATCCAATTTCATACCCCAAACTCCTCCTCTTTATAGTGGCTATCTATTACTCTACATGATAGCATCAAGTTGTTGAATTGCATTGCATTGCATGTGTTAATTAAATAAGGGTACTCATACAATATATTTTATATTTATCGAAAGGAAGGTGTTTGCATGGATACCCCCTTTGTTCTTCATATCAGTAGTTCGTCATCGGAAACCGAGTGGATATCAGAACTTCTGGACTCGGAGCAGCTGCCTGGCGCAACGGTAAAATCAATCCAAGAAGGTCTGGACCGCCTCGATGTCCTGCATCCATCCGTCATTGTACTTTCTCTCCCATCTATGGCTGCTATGACATTGCTCTCGGAAATTAATGAGCTGGCTGAACAAGCATTGAATCGCCTGATTCCATTGCTCATCATCGGTGAACCGCCATCGAACTTCGGCAAGGAAAAATTATTCGAGCAAGGCGCATTCGATTTCGTGGCTCGGCCTGTGGATCAGCAAGCTTTCCACCATCTTTTGCAGTCACGAATCGCTTTCAAACGAAAAGTAGACCAATTCTTATCTTCACGCAAACATTCCGATGAAAAGTTAGCGGAACCTCTATCTTCCCGGACAGTAGAAATTATTCTAATCGACGATGATCCGATCGCATTAGAAATAATGAAGCAACAATTCTCTACCATACAAATAGAAGATAGCGAGATAAAGATTATCACATTTAAGAATGGGGTAGACTTCGTTGCCGCCGATTGGTATGATTCTAAAAATTATTATGCCATCATTCTGGATGGCATCATGCCGAAGATGACCGGGTTTGAAGTACTCTCTCATATCCGTTCCACCTATTCGAATAAAAACATCCTTATTTTCATGTTGACGTCCAGATCTGGCTCCTTGGACATGGAGCATGCATTGGAAGCCGGTGCAGATGATTACATCACCAAGCCGTTCCGTCCAAAAGAAGTAGCGCTTCGCGTGCAGCGGCTTATGACGAGGTTATTCAAATGAATGTGGATCTGTCGATTATTGGTTGGACCATCAGCATTTTAGCAGCCCTGCAAGTCATCCTCCTCGCCATATTGATTTGGCGCAAAGTGCGGCGAAACCGCGCAGAACGGAAGGAGCAGCAACGCTATGCCGAGCTGCTGCCAGAATTCGTTTCCTATTTATACGGCGAGTCAGATCTGGATGTCGCCAAACTGAAAAATGATTATCGTGTTGCACAACGATTGGCTAGTGATATTATGTCTTCCACGCGTGACGATGCCATTCAAGAGAAAGTCCGTTCAACCGCTTTCGCTGCTTTGCACAAACCTTATGAACGTGCATTGGAAGACCCTTCATGGCCTGTCCGCATGAATGTACTGTATTATATCCAATCGTTCCAAATGAAAGGGCTTGCACCTCTCTTACAATCCAAGTTTCAGAAGATGCCCTTGTGGAATGAAGAGAAAAAACAGATGGCCCGCACACTGGCTTCTCTTGGCGATACATCCATACTGCCTGCTGTCTATTCAGGAAATCAGCATTCCCAGAAATTTTACCGGGATGTCTTATTGCGCTTTCCCGCGGAAGCCGACTTACAGTTGCTTGCCTTTTATGAGGAGACCGACAATCCATCCTATCAATGCGCCTATTTGCAACGGATCGGCGACCGAGAAGTACAGGAACAGATTGCCCAGGTGGAAGCGGCGCTGGCAAGTGATCTCCCGGAAGTTCGTATTCAGGCGTTAAAAACGATTGGCAACCTGTACTATATGCACGCGCCGGAGCTGTTGCGCCCATTTTTCTTTTCGGACCAATGGCAAGAGCGGATGTTGGTCGCTCAAACTGTTCGGAAACTTGACATACACCAGTTTTCGGAAGAGCTCGGCCAATTACTCGGCGATACTGAATGGTGGGTCCGATACGCTGCCGCAGAAACAATCCTGGAAGTAGAGGGGGCTGAGAAATTGATGTACTACGTGAAGAACCATCCGGATTCCTTCGCCCGTGACATGGCAAGTCAATGGCTCAGTACGGAAAGCAGGTCGAATGCTTATGCATAATGCACTCTTCATCGCACTCAGCAGTTTATCAGCTTTTGTTATCCTTTTTATGGCGGGGACAGCGATCAGCTATTTATTTCTTTTCCTATCCTCCATGCGGAAAGTAATGCGGGAAGGTAAATTGGAGAAACGATCCATTCTAGATGATCTTTCGTTGAAGGATCGGACCTACCCTGTGTCCATCCTTGTACCTGCCTACAATGAGGAAGTCGGCGTCATTTCTACGGTTCGTTCACTATTGACTTTGGATTACCCGGAGTATGAAATTGTCGTCATTGACGACGGCTCCAAAGACCAGACATTGGCCAAGCTGATCAGCGCTTTCCAGATGAGACAAGTGAATCATGCGACAAGGCTCACGCTACCATCAAAGCCCATTAAAGGGATTTATCAATCGGCAGCTTATCCAACGGTGAAAGTGATTTCAAAAGAAAATGGCGGGAAAGCGGATGCCCTTAATTGCGGCATCAACGCGTCTGTTTATCCATATTTTTGCGCCATCGACGGTGATTCCATTTTAGAGCAGGATGCGCTAATGAAAACGATGAAACCGATCATCGATTCGGAAGAGGAAGTCATTGCAGTAGGAGGTTCCGTCCGTATCGCGAATGGCATCACCATTTCGCGCAGCCAAGTCGAAAAAATCGATTTGCCACACAAGCCGATCGTCATCATGCAGATCATCGAATATTTGCGCGCATTTTTGATAGGACGTCTTGGTTTCAGCCGATTCAATCAGCTGCTCATCGTCTCAGGAGCGTTCGGATTGTTCAATAAAGGCGCTGTCATCCATGCCGGCGGCTATACAGAAGGCCTAATCGGAGAAGACATGGAACTGATCGTCCGGCTTCATCGGGTCAATATCGAGAACAAACTGAAGAAACGGATTGAGTATATCCCGGATCCCGTCTGCTGGACGGAAGCACCGGACACGTTCAGCGTGTTACGAAAACAACGGGTCCGCTGGCAGCGTGGGCTTGCGGAAACATTGCTGGCACATAAGAAAATGCTGTTCAATCCAGCCTATGGTGCCGTGGGGCTGGTGACCTTCCCTTATTTCCTATTTGTCGAATTACTCGGCTCTGTTGTGGAACTGATCGGTTTCCTCATTATTATTATCGGTGTCTTTTTTGATATCCTGAACCCAGTCATTGTCGGAACGATCTTTGCTGTTTCCATCCTGTACGGTTCGTTTATATCTTCTCTCGCGGTGCTGCTTGAGGAACTGACATTACACAAATACCCTAAAGTTCGGCATTTGATTGTCTTGTTCGTCTGGGCTTTGACCGAATCACTTTGGTATCGCCCGCTACTCGTTCTTTGGCGAATCGAAGGGTTAGTGAATACCTTCAAGAAAAAGGCTGAATGGGGGAACATGGAACGTAAAGGCATTTCTTCAAATGAAGGATGATTTATATGAGAATATACAAGGAACCCCCGTCACACGATGACGGGGGTTCTTGCTATTCTATCGTTTTAAAAAGCTGCTGCAAAATCGTGTAGGATTGCTTCAAGCGTTCTGTATGCGGTGGTTCTTCCCAAGTGTCCCACGTATACCGGTAGCCATCTTTTGCATTAGGCGCTAGTTGAAGCAGTTTCCCCTTATCATTCATGGCAGCCAGATACACACCGATATCGTCAATGGTCCGGCTGCTGGCCAGGCCTTTCCCGTCATATAAATTCCCCATTACTTCTCGCTGGCTCGGGTCTTTAAAATTCAGCAGAAGCCACGGCAAACGGACCTCCAGTACCTTGCCGTCCTCTGAAACCGCAAAGTCCGTCAAGGAATTGTACGAAGTGGCATCTGGATTTCCATTGCCAAACTGCAGCTTCCCTGTCTCGTAATAAGAAAACGGCATGACTTCTCCCGTGTCTGGACGTGTCATTTCTTTATTCAACGCGAAGCGGATCGGATGAAAGCTCACATCTCCTTGTTTCGGCAACGGACCATCCATTTTCAACATATTCAGCTCGACGCCATACATGTAATAAAAAGGATCATACGCTGCTTGCACAAATGCCTTGCTGTCATCCTTGGACGTCAAGCTGATGTGGAAATCAGCTGTCGGTTTCGCCAGCTCCACACCGGGCAGCTGATTGGATGAACGGCTTCCCTGTTCCGGAGCAGTATCCAAAAGAAAATGTGCCTCGGTATCCTCCAGCCAGCGTCCCGCATTTTTTTTCAAATCTGCTCTCAAATACAGATAGGCTTCATCATAATGAACATACATTTTCTCAATTTCGCCGTCAGACGATTCAAAGGCAGGAGCGATTCCCTTCCAATCCTCCGTCTCCCCGTCCACCTGGATCGACAACGTATTAAAGCTCAGCAATCCAAAGTTCTGTTCGTTTGTTTGGACATTCGACCAGAATGGACGCCTGTCGGGATTATCTAGGTCCATCGTATTCCACGTCCGTTTAAACCATTCATCCTGCCACGTGAAAACGAGACCGCCCATCAATCCCTCGTGAATGATATCTTCATAGAGCCTGCTTAATATATGACCTTGTTCCTCCTCGGAATGAAAGCCCTGGTTCCAGCCGTTCACATTCTCATGCGTCATCCCTCGGGAAGCCGGCAACCCAAATTCCGCAATTAAAATTGGTGTTTTAGTCGACTGATGCAAATCATTTAAATAGCCGGCATAATTATTCTTTTCACCACGATAGTCAATAAACTCGGTATACTTTTTCTCCAAATTCAAGAAATCCGGATAATACGGATATACGTGATAGGAAGCGAACATGCCTGCCTCCTGTTCCTCCCGGATAAACTGGATATGGTCAGGATGAACGCTAGCCATGTCTTCCTGCTCGCTCGGCTCGGCCGGCTGTTCCAGGTGATCCGTCGTCACCCAATTCGTATAGCTGATCGGACGGGTCCAGCCGTACGTATCTGCCTCGTAGGATAGCAAATTGTCCATTCGTTCAGCGAGCCAAAGCTCAAATCCTTCTCCCCCATTCGTACGAATATGCTTTCCTTCGTACTGTGGACGTTCGGCGTACACTTCTTTCATATTGGCGACCATATGAGGATACCACTCGATCCCGATAACCCAGCCCGAGACATATTCAGACACATCGGATGCGTAGACACCTGAAGCATGGCCTGGCCGTGGCTTCACAGTTGCATTTCCATGGATTACATCGGCAATCCGTTTCATCTCTTCCTCAAACGTTTGGACGATTTCAGGTGTGAAGGCATCGAGCGTCTCCTCCAAAGGTGCCTCATCCGCCCAAATGCCATGCAGGACATAGAGCTTTTGATCATGAGTTTCGTTGTACTCCAGCAACGCATCATAGAAGGCAGGCGGATGCAAGGTGTACACCCGGATTGTGTTGGCATTCATTTCCCCAATCTGCTTAAACCATCTGCTATATTCCTCTTTCGTGATGGCAGCCTCTCCTGGAAATGAACCCGGCCGACCCATGCCGAGGTTGACTCCTTTCACCGTCATTGGCTTCCAAGCTCCATTTTGTAATACTTCAAACTTGCCTTCTTCAATCCGGGAAGAATAGGTTAGGCCAGACACAGTCTTCTCGAGCACTTTATTCTCTTTCTTTTTTGGGGCCTCCTTATCTAGATGGTCTTTTAAGATCGCTTGCATGACCGGCACATACGTACGCCAGAAAAATGCACGATCTGACGAAGAATCAAAACCAGAAACCCATTGATGCATTTTTGCATAGCCAGCATACTGATAAATGGACGGAACCTCTTCCACAGTACTGAACTCACCAGACAAATAATAATTTCCTCTATTTTGCACAATTGCCGGGAAGCTTGCAGGAAGCCCGGCTGCTTTTGCTTGTTCTTTTCCTTTCGCAGTAAGACCTAGCGAAAACTCTGCCATGGCCTCCCCTTCATCTCCGATTGCTTCCACCACGTCGAACCACCCTTCATAGAGAGGGCTTTCCGTAATGCCAAAAACCGTTTTCCCTTTTTCGGTAAAACGAAGAATGTTGCCTGTACTTTCGATATCCCCCTTTTCCTCTGAAAATACAACGACTTCTTCTGTATTTTCATTCACAAACAAGTAGCCCGGTCCGGTAAATGACCAGGATTGGCCGGATGTCTTTTCGTATCCGCCAACAGACCATTCAGGCAAATCCTCATTGCTTTTTGATAAATCCTTCACATAGCGGCCATTCCAACCCGTCTGGCGGATACCGACCAACTCGGAGGCAGCCGATTGAATATCAGAATCCATACTGGACGACAGCGAATCAAATTCAAAGACGACTGTCGCATGTCGTTTACTCATGGCTGTCCTGATTCCATTCAGGGTTTCCATGTCCATTTGCACAGCTTGATTCGTTGTAGAAGGCACATAAATAACATCCGCCTCCTCAAAATCCGTTGCATCCTTCACCCGTTCCGGTCCGGGAATTTTCATATAGCGCAAGAGCCATGATACCCCTTGAATAGATGCTTCTTCCCCAGACGTTTCCCATACGGCAAACTTTATCTTTTTATCAGATTGCACTTGCCAAACAAACCAAGGCAACAGAACAATCACCAGTACCACGGCACCGATTTTCAAGTATTTCACGCATGCACCCTCTCTCCTAAACTCTCATACTCGTATCATACCAAGTAGATATATTCCATGAAAGAAATTGCACAAAAAAAGACCGCCCCGAAGGACGGTCTCAGAACTGCTTGGTCCGTTCGTCTTTGTTGACGATGATCGTATGTTCGATTTGAGCGACGGGTGAATTTGCAGGAGTACCCGATTAAACTGGGGAGGACTTGTCAAATTTCGAACCGCTCGATTAAGTTAGACGACCACTCGTATATTCATAATACCTCTCGATTAAGTTGGACAACCGCTCGTATATTTCGCATACCTCTCGATTATTGAAAAGACCGCTCGTATGTTGCTCCGAACCTCTCGTATATCCTCGCCAACCGCTCGTATGTTTTCCTGAACCTCACGATTAAGCCACAACACACTCAAATTCCATCGACAAATAAAAGACTGTAGGCAAACTCCGTAATTTCTCGAGTTTGCCTACAGTCTGAGACCGCCCCAAAGGACGGTCACATTCACTTATCTTTCCTTCTCAAGCAATTCCATCGCTTCTGAGAATTCCCTGTTAATTTCTTTGTTAGGACGATATGTGATCAAACTGACAATTACTGTCACGATCAGACAGATCGCAAAACCTGGAACAATTTCATAGAGCGTATCTGACAACGCTTTAATGTTGCCCCACACGCCAACCGTGATCGCTCCTGCTACCATACCCCACAATGCGCCGGCTGCCGTAATTTTACGCCAGTACAACGACAAGATAATGATTGGACCGAACGCTCCGCCAAAACCAGCCCATGCGAATGAAACGAGCTTCAAGATGGATTCTTTGTTCGGCCAAGCAAGCGCCATCGCGATTAGAGAAACAACTAGAACTGCCATTCTTCCAAGGAAAACGTACTGTTTGTCCGATGCATCCGTTTTGATGACTGCCTTATACAAGTCTTCAATCAAAGCGGAAGAGGTTACGATCAATTGAGATGAAATCGTACTCATAACAGCTGCCAGAACCGCAGCTAACATAATCCCTGCAATGAAAGGATGGAAAATGATTTGACCAAGGGAGATGAAAACTGTTTCCGCATCGACCAATTCCACATTCGTATTTTGGTGATAGTAAGCAATCCCAACTAAAGCAGTTGCAATCGCTCCGAACAAGCTGAGAATCATCCAGCCAATTCCAATTCGGCGGGCACTCTTCGTTTCCTTGACGGATTTGATGGCCATGAAACGCACGATAATATGCGGTTGCCCGAAATAGCCGAGACCCCAAGCAACGGAAGAAATAACTCCGACGAGCGTGACCCCTTTGACAAGGCTTAGCATGTCAGGATTCACTTCCCGGATTGTCGCAGTCGTCTCCGGTATACCTCCTGTAATGAATACGCCTACAATCGGTACAAGAAGCAATGCTAAGAACATGATAAGGCCTTGTACAAAATCAGTGTAACTAACTGCCAAAAATCCTCCGAACAGCGTATAAGCGATAACAACGGCGGACACAATCAATAGGCCGACATGGTAATCAAGTCCGAAAGAACTCAAGAAAAATTTGCCGCCTGCAACCATTCCGGATGAAACATAAAATGTGAAGAAAACTAAAATGATAATACCGGATGCAATCCGCAATAATCTGGATTTATCCTTTAGACGATTTTCCAAGTAACTAGGAATTGTAATGGAATCATTGGAAACTTGTGTATATACACGAAGACGAGGTGCAACCAATAGCCAGTTCAAGTAGGCACCGATTGTCAGCCCCACCGCAATCCAAGCTTCACCTAGTCCGTTCAGGTAAATAGCACCAGGCAATCCCATGAGCAACCAGCCGGACATATCCGCGGCTCCCGCACTCAATGCTGTAACAGCAGGACCTAACGAGCGTCCGCCCAGCATGTAATCCGTCAAATTTGCTGTCCGTCTGAATGAATACCAGCCGATGAACAGCATTGCCGCCATGTATAAAATAATGGCAATTAGTTGATATACATCATTTGACATAGAATCTCCCCTTTCTTATTTAATTTATCATATCATTGTCAACACAAAAAGAAAGCAGGAATTTTCTGCTCTGTCCCGAATAGTATGGATGACAAAATATTTATTATTCCGGAGTATTTCCCGGGAAATGCTGAATATTCGACAGGAGGTTTTTATATTGACACACGAGGAATGGTTATCCGTAACAATTGAAATGGCAGTGGAAAATGTAAAGAGTGGAGGCGGCCCTTTTGCCGCTATCGTAGTGCGTGACGGAAAGATCATTGGTAAAGGGACAAACCAAGTACATGTACTGCATGATCCTTCTGCTCACGCAGAAATGTCGGCAATTCGCGAAGCATGCGAAGCGCAGCAATCGATTGACTTGTCGGATTGTGTCCTGTATGCAAGCGGCGAGCCTTGCCCGATGTGTTTAGGAGCAGCGTATTGGTCAACTGTCGGTCACATCTATTATTCCTGCAGCAAACAAGAAGCTTCTGAGGAGGCCAGTTTTCCAAACCCGCTGGAACGCTATTTTACCGACCAGGATTTGCCCGGTGAACAACGACTTGTCCCCTTCATCCAAGTAGCATGCGAAAATGCACTGGAACCATTTTTCGAGTGGCAAAAGACAACGGGGCGCAAATAGGTTTACAGAAAGAGCGCATCGGGAATTGGCTCGTAAGGAGGCGATTTGTATGCCATGGGACGAGCATGATTACCCCGCATCATTTAAGAATTTGGATAAAGAGGTACGCCATAAAGCAATCGAAATTGCAAATGCCTTGCTAGAAGAGAAGTACGACGAAGGTCGTGCCATAGCAATCGCCATTTCGAAAGCACGGGAGTATGTGCATGGCGATGACAACAGCCGGACCACATATGAGGTGAAGCCAAAGGAAGAAGATTGGATCCTGGTGGAAAAGGGCGGAGACCGTGCAATTTATAAGGAAGCTGCGAAAGAGGATCTGCTCGATAAGGCAAAGCCTTATGTAAATGACAAAGATGGTATCTTAGAGATATACCATGCAGATGGTTCTCTTCAAGATACACTTTACAAATAAAGAAGAGGCAGTCGAATGACTCTGCCTCTTCTTTATTTTGCTATCTTTAATCAATCGCGATAGATCATTGGCGCATAAGCGCCTCTTCTACTGCCATCTCCCGCAACTTGAACTTTTGGATTTTGCCCGACGCCGTCATCGGGTACTCTTTAGTAAACATGATGTATTTCGGAATTTTATGATAGGAGATATTGCCTTTACAAAATTCCCGGACGGACACTTCATCCAGTTTGGCACCTTCTTTTGGAATAATCCAAGCCATCAGCTCTTCCCCGTATTTCGGGTCTGGCACACCAACAATTTGCACATCTGAAATGCCAGGGTGCTGATACAGGAATTCCTCCACCTCACGCGGATAAATATTCTCCCCTCCGCGGATGATAACGTCTTTAATCCTACCGGTAATATCGATATAACCTTCTTCATCCATCACCGCAATATCTCCTGTGTGCAGCCAGCCTTCCGGATCGATGGCGTCCTGCGTTGCTTCCTCGTTGTTATAGTAGCCTTTCATCACATGATAACCGCGTGTGCACAGTTCTCCAGGGGTCCCAATCGGCACTTCTTCCCCTGTAAGCGGGTCGATGATCTTTACTTCGACATGAGGATGCGGTTTGCCAACTGTTGACACACGCTTTTCAATCGGATCATCCGTCCTTGTTTGCGTGATGACCGGTGACGATTCCGTCTGGCCATAACAGATCGTAATTTCACTCGCGCCCATATCATGGATTACTTGCTTCATGACTTCAATTGGACAAGTCGATCCGGCCATGATTCCCGTCCGAAGCGATGAAGTATCATACTTTTTAAAGTCCGGATGGTTGAGTTCCGCAATAAACATCGTAGGAACTCCGTGCAGGGCGGTACATCTTTCATCCTGAACTGCCTCCAGCACAGCCAACGGATCAAATTGCTCCACAATGACCATAGTTGTGCCGTGAGTAACAGCAGCCATGGTGCCAAGCACACAGCCGAAACAGTGGAAGAACGGTACAGGAATGCACATCCGGTCTGCCTCGGACAAGTTCATATAATCACCGATTAGTTTTCCGTTATTCACGACATTATAATGAGTCAGCATGACACCCTTCGGGAACCCGGTTGTCCCCGAGGTATACTGAATATTGATCACATCTTGCGGGTCTAACGTGGTGAATCTCCACTCCAATTCATCGTCTGATACACCGGCGGCATGCGCTAAAAACTCAGACCATTTGTAAATGCCCGGCTCTGCCCGATCTGTCATTAGGATGACCCGTTTCAGCTTCGGAAGCTTGGCACTTTCGATCCGGCCATTCCGGCTGTCGAGCAGCTCAGGGCATATCGTCCGAATAATGTCGATATAACTCGTCCCCTTAAAGCCCTCATCTAAAATTAATGTCGTTGCATCCGACTGTTTTAATAAATACTCTAGTTCTGCAGCTTGATAGTTCGTATTGACTGTGACTAACACCGCGCCCATCTTGCCAGTAGCAAACTGGCTCAGCAGCCATTCTCTCTTATTATCCGACCAAATGGCGACATGCTCTCCTTTTTGGATGCCCATGCCGATGAATGCCTTTGCCAATTCGTCTGTCTCTTTGTCGAATTGAGCGTAATTCCGCCGGATATTCAGTTCGGGATAGACATAGGCTTCCTGTTCAGGATGCATCTTAGCGCGTTCTCTTATGATTTGCCCAACGGTTTGATTCACTAAAGACATCGTCATGCTCCCTTCCCTAAATATTTCTCCCCTTACTTTCCATATTATCACAAAGCTTAGACAAACGAAACAAAAGATTCTGAGTCTTCATAATCAAAAAGCCATTCCGCTAAATAGGCGGAATGGCTTACATTATTCAACCGGGTACACTCGGCCCCGTTCATCTTTGTATACAATATGATGCCGCTCGAGTTTTGTCGGAGAATCAAGGCCGGCTGCTGCTGCAATTCGAAATAATCCTTCACGCATCGTCAAAATATAATTGGTCACACGGAATTTTTTCTCTTCGACAACCAATCCTTTCTGCAGTTTCGGGTCTGTCGTCGCGACTCCGGCCGGGCAATCATTCGTATGGCAGCGCTGGGCCATGATGCAGCCAACCGAAATCATGAATCCGCGGGCCACTTGTACTAGATCCGCACCCATTGCCAAGGCGATCGCCGCTTTGTCAGGCGTCGTGATTTTGCCGGAGGCGATCACTTTCACCCGATCCCGAACTTCATATTTCCGGAGGGCATCATCCAGCAAGATGAGTGACGAACGAAGTGGCAAACCGACACTGTCTGCCAGATCCTGATAAGTGGCCCCTGAACCGCCTTCCGCTCCGTCCAGTGAAATGAAATCGGGACCTTTCCCCGTTTCCTGCATGAAAGAGGCGAGTTCTTCTGCATCCTGCTTGCCGCCGATCACAATTTTAATGCCTACCGGCTTGCCCGTATGGTCTCGGATCTTTTCAATGAAATCAAACAACGTCGGGTAATCCGAAAATTGTTTGAAACGGTTTGGACTGTTGATGGTCGTATAAGGAGTGACATTCCGGATCTTCGCAATTTCTTCTGTTACCTTCTCCCCTTCTACATGGCCTCCGCGCATCTTGGCACCTTGCGCCATTTTAATTTCAAATGCCTTCACTTGCGGAAGCTCTGCCTTTTCCGTCAGCCGTTCCCAACTAAATTCTCCATCTTCTGTCCGAAAGCCGAATAAACCGGAACCTATTTGGGCAATAATATGAGCATCCCCCGCAAGATGATACGGTGAGAGCCCCCCCTCTCCCGTATTCATCCATGCTTCTTTCGCCATCCCAATCCCTTTTGACAGGGCGGTGATGGCATTTTGTCCGAGAGCGCCATAACTCATCGCCGACTGGCCGAGCAGACTGCGGACATGAAAAGGATGCCGGCAATCCGGCCCGATGACAATCGCATCCTCTTCCGGCAATAACCATGGCAAAGCAGGCACCTCTTCCCGATGTTCATGTCTGGAGAGAAGCCCTTCCTCGTCGATATGGTATCGCATCGTTGTAACTAAATCCTCATTATCCACCCGCATCTCTTCATTCTGCTTCGTAAACATCGCATTGCGGATATAAAAGCCTGCCCCTTCAAAATCACGCTTGGACCCAAAACCGATGATGCCGCTTAAGTATTTCCCCGGCAGCACCATATGCAAGTACTCCGCACGACTGAACGGCTTTCCTTCATTATCACCTTCAAATAAATATTGCCTTAATTCAGGTCCCGCTTTTTCCGTCGTGTAACGAAGCCTCCCCAAAATCGGGTAATTCCGCAAAATCGCATGCTGCTTCTGACGCTTGTCATAGAAAAAAATGAAAATAGCTATGGAGATTGGCACGACGACAAGCACCAATACGAGGATCGTTGTTGTCATCGAAATTCCTTCCAACCAGTTCACAAGACACACCCCTTTTCAAAACATATGGTAATGTCATATACATACCCTGATTTCACAAAAATAAATGTATTTGGAGGGATAAATATGGTCATGGAACTACTAACATCCCATGCATCTGTAAGAAAATACAAAGACGTACAACTGTCTTACGAAGAAGTTCGGGAATTGGTCCACGCAGGTCAGCATGCCGCAAGCTCCCATTTTGTTCAAGCCTACTCCGTCATCCATGTGACAGATACAACTAAGCGTGAGAAACTGGCGGAGCTTTCAAAGAACAAACGGCAATTTTTATCAGCCGGCGCCATCCTCATCTTTTGTGCCGACTATGCACGCTTAGAAAGAGCCGCTGCACTTCACGACAAGACAATTGATTACTCGTTTGCTGAAAATCTGCTTGTTGGTTCTATCGACGTCGCGCTCTTTGCCCAAAATGTCGCCATTGCCGCTGAATCGAAAGGATACGGCATCTGCTACATTGGCGGTGTTCGGAATGCACCTGAAGAAATCAGCGAGCTGCTCGACTTGCCAAAAGGTGTCGCTCCCATGTTCGCCATGTCCATCGGTGTACCTGATGAGGCAAATGAAGTTAAACCGAGACTGCCGGTGGAAGCCATCATTCATGAAAACAGCTACGATGCTTCCAAATACGATGATCTCTTGCAAGCCTATGACCAAACGATGCACGACTATTACTTGCACCGAGGTTCCAACCAAAAAGACACGGCCTGGAGCCAGCAGATGGCAGAGTTCCTCCACGAACCGAAACGGACGTATATGAGGGAGTTTTTGGAGAAACGCGGGTTTGAGATGAAATGAGAATAGGTTTGGCAATCCTGTTTGGAATCATGCTCCTTGTATCCGCCTGCAGCAACGAATTATCTATACAAGAAGTCCAACCTGAGAAGGCCGATTCGGAATTGCTGGAATCAATTCAACCAGCCACCTCTGAAAACGTTCAAATGATTACCGATCAAAAGAGACAGCGCTATATTGTCGTTTATGCATATAGTGCGGTCACCATGTCGGTCAAAGATGAGGGGGCGACCCTCGCACTTCACATAAAGAACAGCCCCGATGATGAAGCGGGAATGCTGAAACGATATATTTTCAAATTAACTGCAGATCGTGACTTTGACAACATCCAGCTCTACCGCAATGCAAAGGAAATTCCTTTTGACCACATTACTTCTTATTAATAAGCATGCAAGGGGTTAGCAATTGCTGGCCCCTTTTGCTATTCTGTGGATACAGAATTTGACCGTAAAGGAGTCCACCTAAATGGAATTTGAACAATTGATCAACGAACTGGCGGAACGGCTGTCAAACGGCCAACTGATCCGAGCAACCGCCAGCCAGCCGCGCCATAAATCGGAAGGCTTGTCTAAAGTAAAGCTCAAGCCTGTTGAAATAAAAAACGAATTGCACATCCAATTCGAATATCACTATGAACGGATCCTCAAACATGACAACGTAAAAATTGGCGATATCCGCAGTGCACTTCAACAGCTGATGGAGCAATTTAAGCAAATGCAAGCCGAATTTACCGAGGAGAATGTACATATCCAGCTCTCCAAAAAATTCAAGGTCTCTTGGAAATCGGAAAAAACAGCGGAACGCAAGGTGGCGGATCTTTCTCATAACCGAAAGAAAAATTACTTATTGGATGAATCCACACCTTATCCGTTCCTGATCCGGTTAGGCGTTCAGACAGCAGAAGGCAAAGTAAAAAAGCAGAAGTATGATAAATTCCGGCAAATCAATCGCTTTATCGAATTTATTGACGATGCACTCGAGTACTTGCCAAAGGACCGTCCAGTACGGATTCTAGATTTCGGCTCTGGAAAATCCTATCTCACGTTCGCCCTGTATCATTATTTGCATATCGAAAAAGGGCTCGACATCCGGGTCACGGGCCTCGATCTAAAAAAGGAAGTCATTGAAGAATGCAATAGTATCGCCCAAGACCTCGATTACAAGCAACTGGAGTTTCTCGTCGGGGATATTAATGACTACAACGAGGAAACAGCGGTCGACATGGTCGTCACCTTGCATGCGTGCGACGTGGCAACGGATATGGCCCTTGCCCGCGCAGTGAAATGGGGAGCCGAAGTCATTTTAAGCGTTCCGTGCTGCCAGCATGAACTCTTTTCCCAAGTGGCCGCGCCTGAACTCGACGTCATGCTGCAGCATGGATTGATCAAAGAGCGTTTTTCTGCACTTGCAACCGATTCGATTCGGGCTGAACTGCTCACACTTGTCGGCTACGATGCCCAGCTGCTTGAATTCATTGATCTGGCACATACGCCAAAGAATATCCTGATTCGTGCCTATCGGACCCGCAAGACACCGACAAGCGCAGACGTTGGCCGGTATGAAGCTTTCCGCGACATGCTTCACACCAAACCGTTTCTTGAAAAGGAATTAAAGGAGTATGGGTTCCTGACTTGAGGTCAGGCATAAGTTGGCTGGCAACAGAGCAGGTAAGTAACCAATTATCAAAAAGAGTTTTCGGGAAGGAGCATCCATCCCTTTTGTAGAATGTAGGCAATAGCCGAATGAAATAGGAGTGGTTTTATGCCGACATACAATAAACTCGTTCGAGATCTCATTCCAAAGGTCATTCAGGATGCCGGTCAAGTATGCCATACCCGGCTCCTCGGTGATGAGGAGTACATAACAGAACTGAACAAGAAAATGCACGAAGAACTGGCCGAATACGAAGCGGCCGAAAATGCCGAGGATGCCATCGAGGAAATGGCCGATTTACTTGAGCTCATTCATGCAGCTGCTTCTTACTATGAAATCTCATTTGATGAGTTGGAAAAGATCCGTGCGCAAAAAGCAGAGAAGCGCGGCGGTTTCGAGGAACGTATTTTCTTGGTGGATGTGGAGGAAGCCTAACAAGAAAAATAGCTGAGTGAAGGAGTAAAGTCATTGGAGAGACGATTATTTTACGCCATGGTAGGGATATTGCTCTTTTTCATTCTTGGTACCGTTTTAGCGGTAATCGAGCAATATTCATTTTTTATCAAAATGCATTCGGCAGGCATTGTCATCACCTTATTTTCTTCTTGGATTCATTATAAAAGAATGAAAAAGGCTGAGGTTGCCCGCTCTAGTTCTACTTGACCAAAAAGACCGTCGCCGATAATCGGCAGACGGTCTTTTTGCAATAATAATTAAATGATAGCTAATGAATCCTGCGTGACTTTCCTTTCTTGATAGATGGCCAAATCCTTTTCATAGGACGTCTGGTAGGAGGCCAAGCTATGCTCCTTCACCTTCAAGAAATCATGCCAATCGATAATCTCGTAGTAACGGTTCAACAGTTCTGCATTTACCCAAGCCGTTTCTTCAAAGACGATGTCCCGTTCATGCTCTTCAATTAGCATTTCCAGAAACGGCAAATCGCGATCGCGCTTTTCCGCACAAGCCTGTTTCTTCGATTTGATTATTTCCACAGCGCGGTCCAACGAGGCAAGCAACGCTTCCCGGTCCATCGCATGGCCGAGTTCATGAATGGTCAATGTGCGGATATAGGTTTCGAAAGGCATGGATTCATGAAGTTCCCCGTACGCCTTTCGTATGCGTTCCATATCGATGAGGACTTCATGTTTGATGAAATCGTACATCATATTGACCCCTGTTGCCTCCTGCTTTACAGCGACCTCCATTTCCACATCTCGAATCGTTTGTTCTACTACATCCTGAATCTGCCGAGCTGGTCTTCTCATTCTCTCCCCTGACTTCCTTTTTAATGTTTCACAGTCTATTGAATCGGGTATATAATCTAGTTAATAAAAACCAAGGAGTTCATTATATGAAAATAAAAAAAGGCTTTCAAGCAGACGGGCGCTTGGTCGCTTGCCATGCTAGTCAGCCTTCGCCTTCCGTTCAACTTTCAGCAGAAAGAGTCGGCCATTCTCCTTCAGCGGCTCTATGCCAATAGCCCGCTTCGGCACAATGGTGATACGGTCATCTTGTGAGCCGACCCAGAAAGCTAGATAGATTGGCTTCTCCAGGTGAAGTTGTTTTTTCCCGTCATGGAGTGCATCCCCTCCATAACTGCCATACAGCCCCTCTATGATCACCGATTCCATTTCATCTGCCGGTCCCAGTGATATCGTTTGCTGTTCCTC
Source organism: Sporosarcina cyprini (assembly GCF_022048975.1). Classification (GTDB taxonomy): domain Bacteria; phylum Bacillota; class Bacilli; order Bacillales_A; family Planococcaceae; genus Sporosarcina; species Sporosarcina cyprini. The sequence goes on from NZ_JAKMHX010000013.1 coordinate 102,041, forward strand.
GTAGATGTCATTCTTCACGATAAAACTCATCTTTCGGTATTCCTTTAGATTTCCAGCTAACGGGAGAACCATCGGATCTCTCATTTTGTTTCCTTCCTCATATTGCTCGACTGTGAATACTAGCTCTTCATTCTCTTCCAAGTTTCCGTAAAGTGAAAGCTGTACATTGTTCTTTTTCATCGTATTGTCCGTTTCATCGTTCACCATGTTCGCCTTGATGTACATCTTTCCACCCACAGCGCAGCCACTTAGCATCAGCACTAAACTCAATAGGACAGATAACTGTAGTTTTTTCACTGGCTCACTCCCGGTTAGTATTGGACCACTTTTGGCGTTCCACCTTTACGAGAAAACATTGCTTGTTTTTTAGTAATGAAGCATACCCTTCTTCCTTCGGAGAGGAAAAGTGAAATGTCCCATCGTCTGATCCGATCCAGTATGCTATATAGACAGATTCTTCAAGCGGAATATCAATCTTGCCCTTAAGCATCGTTCCGATAGTACCAAATTCGGTAGTGCCATCAATTGTTATAGAGGTGGCTTCATTCGGTTTCTGGAAGGAAAACGTCAAACAGTCTTGTTGGAGGTCACTTGTCACGCCGAACGCCATATCCGCTTTTGCTGTCAAATCCCCAAACATTAAGACTGAGTCACCTATACTTTGCCCGTCAACGTAGCGTTCTATAGTGAAAACATATATTTCATCATCCGGTACTTTTCCTTCTATTCGAAAGGGAATGACGTCAGTGGCTTCTATTGTTTCGTTTGCCTGCACATTTCCCAGTTGAATTGTGGGGTAACCTGATCCATGACATGCTCCAACTGTGGGCAGTGTAAACACCAATAAACAAAGGAACAGGATCCGCTTCACTCTGCCATACTCCTTGCCTCAGCGGCGGCCCGTGCATCTCCACCCTTTTCAAACGCTTCAGCGCTCCGCATGAAATGACTGCGCGATTGCTCCAATCCCCCTGTTTCTTTATATGTTTGGCCAAGCCCCTGATGAGCACACCCGATACAAATGCCACAACCGGCTAGTTCGCCTTGCCGCAAGGCTTCCTCAAAACAGCGGAATGCTTCCTGAATCCGTTTTTCAGTCAATGCTATGAGACCCAGCTCATAAGCGACAGCGGAAAAGCCAACGTGATTCTCAGGCAATCTTGCGTTGCGATGCGCAAGCTCTTGAGTAAATGCCTCTTTGGCAAGATCATATGCGCCGCGCATTCGATGTACCATGCCGATTTGATGAAGTGCAATCGCTTCATCTGAAATATCGCGCTCTTCCACTGCCCAGCTATGCAGTTTCTCGTAGCACTCCAGTGCCTCTTGCCACTCTTCCTTCATCGCAAGGGCAAAACCAAGTCCATGCAACGCACTCTGTTCGTCCTCCCTGTTTTCCGCCTGTTCCAGGCATTGCCGGTAAATCGATTTACTCTCCTCTAACTCGCCTGCGTCAAAAAGTCGAAACGCTTCCCCCAGCGCTTGTTTGACGTCCATTCCCCCCTCCCCCTTTCTATCGTTATGCCTCCAACTGCACTTCCAGAAATACATAGCCGTCCCGTTCATGTTGCTGTTTAAATACGATTGGCACCCGCTTGCTAAAAATCGGTCCATCGACGACAACGGTATGAAATTCACCTGACTCCCCGCATGCATCAATGCCGAGCGCCTCCAGTTCATCCATTAGTTCAATCGTAAATTCCCGGCCGATGAACTCTGCAGGCATCATTTTTGTGTTCACTACCACAATATATGCTTCAAATCCGGCTTGAACGAATTCCTCCAGCAACGCCCTGCGCGGCTCCATCCATAATGGATGCACAGCCTCCATCCCGACCTTGGCGCACGTCTGTTGCACCCACTTCAAATGGTCTTCCAGATCAATGTCACCGAAGACTCCAGTCGTAACGCCTGCGTCGACACATTCTTTCATCGCATCAAGAAATTGTGCTTCGTACCCATTCCAGTCTGAGCCCCGCGTCATGAACGAAACCCCAATGCTCTCCGCTTGCGCTTGCACTACCGCAAATGGCAAGGCATGTGATTTGGAACGCTCCTCATCCGTTTCAAACATCGTCCACATCCGTTTCGGTTCCCCGCCTGCCTCTACCGCACGGTAAAAAGCGAGTGCCGAATCCTTTCCGCCGCTCCATGAGGCGACAAATGGCCGATTGTCCAACTTCAAATCCTTCATTGTTTGCTCATCTCCTGTTCTACAAGTTCTAGTACATCATTCTTCATTTGTTCTTTCTTTTGCATCAGATGGAATGTCAATTGTTGACACTTAGACATTTCCTATTTCTTCTTCAGGTGCATACTAAGCGTTTATAATAAAGACAGTTACGAATGGCAAGAAATAGATAGAATCTCACGTTTCCACTCTTCCTCCGAGCTAATTGTAAGAAAATTATACCATGAGCCTTACGTTAATGTTTTACTAATTATGATTTGATAGCTCCAAACTATTTCTCTCCCAACTCCGTCCAACTTTATGAGACGCAAGCGCGCTGGCGTTATTTCTATAGAAGGTGATTTGATTTGTCATGACAAAAGATGAAAAGTTCAAATTGGTAGAGGATTTTATTGTGGAACACCAGCAAGCCCACTACCGACTTGCTTATAGCTATGTAAAAAACAAGGACAATGCACTGGATATCGTGCAGGAGTCGATCTTGAAAGCTCTCCGCTCCGTGGACCGGCTGGAGGAAGTGAAATACCTGAAGACCTGGTTTTACCGGATCGTCGTGAATACAGCCATTGATTTTCTGCGTAAAAACGGGCGGATTTCTGTCATGGATGATGAAATCCTAGGTACGCATCTTCCTGCCTCTACAGATGGCAAGGCCGACCTCGACTTGCGGGATGCAATTGATGAGTTGCCGGCCGTGCATAAGACCATCATTATTTTACGCTTTTTTGAGGACCTAAAAATCGATGAAATTGCCGCTATCACGGGAGACAATGTAAACACGGTGAAAACCCGGTTATATGCGGCTTTGCGGAAGTTACGAGTGGAAATGGGAGAGGAGTACAACGTATGAGTAAATTTGACGAATTGAAAAAGGAATATGAGTCTGTAGACATTCCAGAAGAGCTGGCGGGTGTAGTAAAGCGATCCATCCGTGAAGCGAAACAGAAAAAAGCGAAACGGCCAATGATGAGGAACTGGTTAATTGGCACAGCTGCGGCGGCTGCCCTTTTCGTCGGAAGCATCAATGTCAGCCCTGATTTGGCTAAGGCCATGGCGAAAGTGCCTGTTCTCGGATCACTTGTTGAAGTGTTAACCGTCCAACAGATTTCATTCAACGAAAAAACATATGATGCAGACGTTTCCACACCGGGCATTACAGGACTTGGCGACAAGGACTTGGAGGCTGCTTTGAATGAAAAATATTTGAACGAAAACAAAGCATTATACGAGCAGTTCCAAAAAGACATCGCCGAGCTGGAGAAAACGGGAGGCGGCCATATGGGAATGGACGTCGGCTACGAAGTCAAAACGGACAACGACCGCATTCTGTCCATCGCGCGCTACGAAGTCAATACCGTCGCTTCTTCCTCCACTGTCATGAAATATGACACAGTGGATAAGGTGGACAATGTTTTGATTACGTTGCCAAGCCTCTTCAAAAACGATCAATATATCGAAGCAATCAACAATTACATTGCAGGCGAAATGAAACGACAAATGGCAGAAGACGAAAACATCTCCTATTTCGGAGCAGACCTTGACGGCTTCACAACAATCAAACCCGATCAATCCTTCTACATTAGCGACGAAGGCAAACTCATTATCTCCTTCGATAAATACGAGGTGGCCCCCGGCTATATGGGAATTGTAACATTTGAAATTCCAACCGACGTGATTCAAAAACACTTGGTGAGTGATGTGTATATTCACTGATAAGCATCCCCGTGCATTGTGCATGGGGATTTTTTATGTGAAGTGTTGAGGAGCGGATGTTCATTGAGTAGAGGCAGGAACCGTGTGAATTCGCTCTAATGTCTATCACCGGGTAAATTCCTTCTATCACCGGCTGAATCGTTCCAATCACCGGGTAATCCCCTTCTATCACCGCCTAAATTATTTCTATCACCGGGTCAACTCTTTCTATCCCCGTCTAATTTGAATTGATCACCCCTTCGTTACAATTCCGCAAAGAAAATTCTATGCTCTGGGAACATCCTTTTTCATGTTACGTTCTAGTAAAAAAGAAAAGTATAGGAGGTTCTTACATGAAATTCACCTTATGGATTGCCTTACTATTTGCCATGATCGGGGGACTCTTCGGTTATTTCTTCCAAGACATGTTTTATTGGACCGGTCATTCTTTCTTATGGTTTAACGCCGGAGCTGGGTTCGCTGTTCTTTTTTCACTAGCAGCGATTATGTTAGTCATATTCAAGCACTTCAAAAAGGGCTCTACATCACAAGATGCGCTTTTGCTAGTAATCATTCTTCCGGTTGCGATTGCGACTTTATTTTGGACGATTTTCGTTTATGCTATGTGGCAAGGTTAATTCCCATAAAAAAAATCCCAATGCTTTAATCGCATTGGGATCAGTCGTTCCGTCCACCGACTGGCTCGAAAGGACGGTTCTCCATTTTCAATTCGTCAATTGTCTTCCGGAGACGCTTTAAATGGCATTTTTCGTAGAGTCCGATGAACGGAAACCATTGGATGAGCGGGAGATGCCCGTAGTTCGGATGGGCAAATGATTTGTCCCGCAATGCATCTTTGCAGCTGGCATCATATACGTCTAGCAGATAGATTCTAGAATTATGAAGCTCTTCTTTTAAATCTGCAATTGTTTTATAGTGGTCCGTCGGATGTGTCTGCTCCGGCAGGTTCACGTTTACGACCCGGTCGCTCGCCAATAGGATGAGCTTTTTAGAAGCCCGGAGGCTATCCGGGTTTTTCATTTCCCTCAATATCTTTGTTGCTATATAAGTTTCCATCAACGTCAGATGCTCCAGGATCTGTTTAGGGGACCAGCCGCCGCCAGATGGTTTGCCGTTAAATTCTTCATCTGTTAATCCTTCGAGTGCCTGATAGATTTTTCTCCGGATTTTACTATTGCCTTCGAAAACCATTTCATCTCTCCCTCATTTGCTAATGAAATAGAGTGTCATCCGGTACGACTATGCACCGGTTATCCAAATTCATTCCCACATCATAAACCCTTTTGCAGGAAATTTAAAGTCCTACGCACAAATTCAGAAAAGTGAATGTCAGTTTGTCAATCAAAGCGACTCAGCGCCTTCTTGGCTTATCCTAAAATGAATCAAACCGGTCCTATTTGACGATATTTAAAGTGAACTCCAAATCTGCTTTCAAATGCTGCTCCATTAACCGTCCGGCTTCCTCGATTTCCCGATTGCGGATGGCCTCGCAAATTTGTTCATGCTCCTCGAGCAGAAACGGACGTTTGTGGAAGACAACAGCCCTGCTGAACAAATAGATGATGGACTGCATTTTATCTACGGTTTCAATCATGATCGGGTTTCGGCTCTCCTTGACAATCAAGTCATGGAATCGTTTATTCGCCTTGACAATTTCATCATGTGTCCCGGTTTTCGCCTGTTCAATGGAGGCTTTCAACTTCTCGATGTCTTCTTCCACCATGTACGTCGCAGCCATCTTGGCGGCATGACTTTCAATGAGCATCCTCATTTGGAAAATGTGGCGCATGTCCTGTTCTGTCGGTTTGATCACCTTTTTTCGTTTGATCAACCCTTCCTGCTCCAGGCGGCGGATGGCTTCACGAATCGGAGTTCGGCTTACTCCAATCTCCTCAGCCAATCGTTCCTCCACCAGCTTCATGCCGCCGGGATACGAACCCGTAACAATTTGCTCCCGAATCGTTTCGTACGCCAGCAACTGTGCGGTTCCCGCATGCTGTTCCATGTCGCACCCCCTGTTCTTACCCATAGTATACAGGATGATGGACAAGAACAGGTTATTGTATGCAATTATAATCGTATTGTATACAAGTCAGAATTATTATTGTATACTCAAATTGCAATTCGACAGATACGAAGGAGGCTTTCCCATGAAAGTTGGTTTTGTTGGTCTAGGAATCATGGGCCGTCCGATGGTCCTCAATTTGCTGAAGGCCGGTTTTGAAGTTCGCGCGTTCGACGTGAGTGAAGAAGCACGAAAGGCCGTTGTTATAGAGGGTGCCCAAGAGGCAAAAACGCCAAGAGAGGCGGCAGATGGAAGCGATTTCATCATTACAATGCTGCCGAACGCTAAAATTGTGGAACACGTATTATTTGGCCCTGAAGGTGTCGCAGAAGGTTTGCAGGCGGGTTCCATTGTCATTGATATGAGCTCAGTATCCCCTGTCGACTCAGTTGCCTGCGCGGAGAAATTGAAGGCATATGACGCTTCCTTCCTCGATGCTCCGGTAAGCGGTGGCCAGCCGAAAGCAGAAGACGGCACTCTGTCCATTATGGTAGGCGGCGACGAAGAGGCACTCGCTAAAAGCCGTCCAGTACTGGAAGCGATGGGAAGCGATGTAACGCATGTTGGCGGTAGCGGAAGCGGCTCTACGACAAAGCTCGCGAATCAAATCCTAGTGAACGTCACAATGGCCGCAATGTCCGAAGCGGTTGTGCTTGCTGCCAAAGCTGGCGTTGATATTGAAAAAATGTACCAAGCGATCCGTGGCGGACTTGCCGGAAGTGCGGTACTCGATGCCAAAATCCCGCTGATCCTGGAACGAAATTTTGCACCAGGCGGACGGATTGATATTAATATGAAAGATTTAACGAATGTCGTGAACGCAGGCCGTGACATTGGCGTGCCGATGCCGCTCACATCAAATGTCCTTGAAATGTTCCATGCGCTTAAAGTGGATGGTAAAGAGACAGATGACCATTCGGGTGTCATCCAGTATTACGAGAAGTTGGCGAATTTCGAAGTGCCGAAAGGCGGGAAATAATCGTGGCGAATATAGCGGAACAGGTCCAGCAGCTCCCGAACTATAGCGAGGAACTTGAAAAGTTATGGCAGCAGGAACGTCCTTCATTCACCCAAAAGATCATTGTGCTCGACGATGATCCAACGGGTGTCCAGACGGTGCATGGCATTCCGGTCTTTACGGACTGGTCACTGGAAACGATTCGTGCAGTGTTCCACGAAGAACGCCAAATGGTGTTTCTATTAACTAACTCGAGATCCTTTTCGCCTGATGAGACAAGAAAAGTGCATACGGATATCGCTGAACGGATTGCGAAGGTTTCGACAGAAATGAAGCTGCCTTTCCTGTTGATCAGTCGCGGGGATTCCACGTTGCGCGGCCATTACCCACTCGAAACGGAAGTATTGCGAGAAACGTTGGAAAGCAATATGGGACAAGAGATCGACGGAGAGATTATTTTGCCGTTCTTTAAAGAAGGCGGCCGGGAAACAATCGGTGATATCCATTACGTTAAGCAAGGCGGCGACTATGTGCCTGCCGGAGAGACCGAATTTGCGAAAGACCGGATGTTCGGCTTCCAAAGCAACGATTTGAAACAATGGATAGCCGAAAAAACCGAAGGCGCTTATCCGGCAGATAACGTTGTATCCATTTCCTTGGAGGAATTGCGCTCGCTCTCCATTGATTTGATTGCTGATAAATTATTCCGTCTAAGTAGCTTTCAAAAAGTAGTCGTCAACGCCGTCTCTGAAGACGATGTCAAAGCCTTTTCCATTGCCCTCTTGCGGGCGATTGCAAAAGGGAAACGGTTTTTATTCCGTACGGCTGCTTCCTTTACGAAAGTCATTGGCGACGTTTCAAGCAAACCGTATTTGACCAAGAGCGAACTGGTCAATGAAGCCTCCAACAACGGTGGATTGATCATCGTCGGCTCTCACGTACAGAAGACAACCGATCAGCTGAATGAGCTTCGTCATGTATCGGGCATTCATTTCATCGAATTTGATTGCCATCTCGTCCAAAACGGCAATGAGTTTACAGACGAACAAGCGCGCATTCAGCAACTCATCAATCAGAAAATCAGTGAGGGCCAGACGGTTTGTGTTTACACATCCCGACAGCGGCTCGACTTGGGTGAAGGCCGGAAAGAGGAAGAGCTGGCTTTGTCCGTCTCCATTTCCGATGCGATGACGCGGTTCGTCCACAATTGTAATCCGAGCCCATCCTATGTAATCGCGAAAGGCGGCATCACGTCAAGCGACGTTGGGACAAAAGGGTTAGGTGTAAAGAAAGCGGAAGTGATGGGGCAGGTCGCTCCTGGTGTTCCTGTTTGGCAGACAGGTCCGGAGAGTCGTTTCCCGGGCATCCCTTATATTATCTTCCCGGGTAACGTCGGTGAAGTAGATACATTAAAGAAAGTCGTTCAAGAATTGGAATCTTAAAGAGAAAAGGGGTTATGAAATGGTTGAAGGCAATATGCTCATTGTGATTTTCCTCCTGGCGTTGGCCGCATTGTTTTTCTTGATTCTCAAATTAAAAGTTGAGCCGTTCATTTCACTGATCAGCGTGGCTCTCGTTGCTGCCCTGGCACTCGGCTTCCCGCTTGCGGATATTCCGAAAACCGTCGCGACGGGCTTCGGGAATACGTTAACTGGCGTCGGGATTCTTATCGGTCTCGGTGTCGTCTTCGGACAATTCTTAGGTGTTTCGGGTGCAATTGAGAAGATTGCCCAAGCCGTGTTGCGTGTGTTCGGCATCAAACGGTCGGCGGCAGGACTGTCCTTGACAGGGGTCGCCGTATCGATTCCCGTTTTCTTTGACGCTGCATTTGTCATTTTGAGCGGATTAGTCAGAAGCTTGTCCAGAAGAACTGGCATCTCGATTGTCACTTTCGTTACGGCACTCGGTATCGGTTTGATTGTCTCTCATAGTATGATCGCACCGACGCCTGGACCGCTCGTCGTTGCGGAAAACACGGGGGCAGATCTCGGCCTCTTCATTCTGTACGGAATCATTTGTGCGATCCCTGCCGCTATGGTGGGCGGGTACTTGTACGGCACATTCATCGGTAAGCGAATCAAAACGGACGCAGATGTTACGGAAGAAGAAATGATTGCCGATCCGGTCGCTGCACCGCGGAAAGAAATTTCCACTGGCTTATCGTTTTTCATGCTCGGCTTGCCGATCATTTTGATCCTATTGAATACCGTGACCCAATTATGGCTGGAGGAAGGGACACTATCCCACATCCTCGGGTTCATCGGGGATAAAAACGTTGCCTTGCTCATTAGTGTAATTGTCGCGCTTATTGTATTGCGCCCTTATATTTCGGTTCCATACAAGGATCTCTATGACGAAGCCATCAACTCTGCCGGGATGATTATTCTCGTTACCGGCGCAGGTGGAGCATTCGGCACCGTCATTAACCAAAGCGGCATCGGCGATTACTTGATTGGCACGATGCAAGGATGGAGCATTCCTGTGCTCGTTCTGGCATTCATTTTTTCTCAGATTCTACGGGCTTCCCTCGGTTCTGCGACAGTCGCGCTCGTTACGACTTCCTCTATTTTGGGACCGATGGCCGTCGAACTCGGCGCCTCTCCGATTTTACTCGGACTCGCCATCTGTGCAGGGGCAATCGGATTGTCCTTGCCGAACGACTCGGGCTTTTGGGTTGTTAATAAATTCGGGCGTCTCACGATTCCCCAAACGATTCAAGCCTGGTCTGTCGGCGGCTTCATCGCCGGCCTGACTGCGCTTGCCATGGTCTACCTACTCAGTTTGTTCAGTGGCATCTTGCCAGGTATCTGATGTTAAAAGTCGGTAAGAGAAGGCACTCCTTCCCTTACCGGCATTTTTAATTTACTTCGGCTGCTTGAAAAGCCAGTGTCTGCCTGAGCCCTTCCTCATACGGCGTTCTCGGGAGAGCCCCGATCTCCCTTTCATATTTGCGGCCATCAAGTTGGAATGGATGCTCGTATAAATAGGACAGTTCAAGAAATTCCCGCATAAATGGATTGAAGAGGCCGGCTAATCGGATCATTCGCTTTGTAACCGAGCTGACTTTTTTATCATAGCCAGTCAGACTACGGATCATATCGACGAGTTCATTTCCCGTCACCAGACGCTCGCCGGGAATATTCCAGTTTTGGCCGTATGCGCTCTCGTTCATCGCCAGTTCTACAAGCGCCTTGGCGCCGTCCGGAGTAAAAATGAATTCCCGTGGGATATCCAAACTGCCTACATACCCCGATTTTTTATTTAATAGGACACTTTTAAGTGTATGATGGAGAATCGTATTGCCAGCATGCGGTCCATAGAAGTCTGGAAAATGAGCAATGATATAAGGAATTTCGGATGCTTTTAGCTCCTGCTCCAACGCCAAGCGTAGCTTTCCCTTTTTTGTGTGCGGATTTTTCTCGGTCTCCTCTGAAACTCTTTTGCCATCTTGCCTGCCGTAAGCATAGACATTGTCCACTACGACAAGCTTACGTCCTTTTGCCACATCCATCACATTCCTCATAATGCGCGGCAGTTTTTCATTCCACTGCTCATAGGAAATGCTCACGGAATGGAAGACTGTATCGACATCTGCTGACGCCATGTACACCACTTCCCTGTCCAGTACATCCCCAGGCTGGATTCTGACGAATGGATTTGAAGCAAACAATGACTGCAGCTTCGCTTCGTTTCTTGCAAATGCAACTACCTCTATACCTCTTCCAGTCAATTCATTGACAAGAGAATATCCCATTCCTCCTGAAGCTCCAAGGACAATCGCTTTTTTCATTCTTATTCCTCCTTTTAATTAACCACTGTTCAATTAAATTCAAAAAGGGACCATTACATCCCCTTCATCAAGAAAGCCACATGCGCCTCCGCTAAAACCTGCACATCGTCAAATGTTTGGGAGGTGTAGCAATAATACGATACAAATCCATGCAGTGATAAAAACAAACACCACATATTTTTAATGGTCATCTGGCCATTCGTCAGCAAATGCAAGGCGTCCGCAAACTTCTCGTAGCTTTGATTCGGATGATCCTGCAAATAGCCTTGCACTTCTTGATCCTTCAGCATGAACATCATTTCATAATGGCTTTTGTTTTGAAGGCCGAACTTGATATACTTCAATAAAATCTCACGGCATTTTTCCAGAGGCTGCGAGTCAGTTGCCATGATCTCATCAATGAGAATATCCAACTTTGAAAAATCATATGAGACGACCGCTTGGAATAAATCCGCCTTGTTCTTGAAATGATAATAAATGGCGCCATGACTGCACTTTAATTCGGTTGCCACTTGCCTCATCGATGTTTTGTCATACCCATTTTCAATGAACAGCTGCCGGGCCGTGTCCAGTATGGCTTCCCTCGTCAGCTCTTCATTGGCCGTTCTTCTTGCAGACATTTGAGCTCCTCCTTGATTGACCACTGTTCAATTCAGAGTAAAACAAACGCCTACTTTTCGCAAGAATCACCTACTGCTCCCAAACCGATATGAAAATCCGGTTCACTACAACAAGTAGCCCATACCCCCATCCAAGCACTCCTTTCCCAATAAAAAGAAGTAACACTGCCGGAGTTAGAAAAATAATGCCCTCTAGTACTGCATGAAGGCTCGCTGGTACCTGTACTGCTGCTTGAGGAGAACCGAATAATCCCCAAATGACTGCAACGCTGAAAGGCAGCCCTATAGATAATCCAATTTTCATCATTGGTGTTGCCCCTAATTTATACCCTGCATATCCATAGATGGCCAGCCCGAACAGCTCTAACAGAAAGCGCAGCATGATGTTGATTGTTTGCAACCCTACTAGAATGTAAATCACCTCCTGGCATTTATTTGACCACTGTTCAATTAAGTATATTCGCTTGTCTTCTTTCATGCAACTGAGATGTTACAATAAACAAAAAAACGGCAAGTCTTTGTTTAGACTTGCCGGGAACACCAGTCACCTTATGCAGGCATCGGTGTGTCGGTTGGTTCAGCATAACCCTCACTATATGTGCTATCAATGTATTCACGGATTTCCTTCATTGATTTGCCTTCTTGCTTCATTTGGACAGATTTCGCCGCAATTTCCAAGCAGACGAGGCAACGAGTGCCGTGATCGTCCCATACAACAGATCCATCCTCGCGAATTTCATCGACGAAGCAATTTAAATTGCTGCCGTGGCCCGCGCTTTCACCACAACCGCAATAGCAAGGCATGTAAGCCAAGACATCTTCAGCATTAGCCGCCACTTGGTACACAAGCCGCATATCTTCCGGTTTGTCATCCAAGAACTTCGGCAGCACTGCAGCCGATTCCGTTACTTCCTGCAAATCACCGTTCGGCAAATGCTTTTCATGACCGACTTCCATCTCTTTATGGGCCGAGCCGTTTTCTTTCGACTTGTCTCCGCATGCGGAAAGGACAAGCACAAGTATCGCAATGATAGGCATGAGCTTTTTCATCATTCATGTCTACTCCTTTATATTGTAATGTCCTTCCATCATAACGGAGTTCCGGATGCAAGAGGGTTACAACTTTGTGGACAATCCATGCATTTTCCGTGCATTTTTGTCTTGTTTGATCCAATACCTGATCCCCTTTCCCGCAAACGGCTCATCCGAAAAACGAGGGATCACATGCAAATGCGCATGCATGATGGACTGTCCCCCGACTTCACCCGTGTTCCAGCCGACGGTATAACCTTCATGGTCATACCGCTCTTCCAAATAATCCTTCGCCTTTAAAAGCAGCTCCTGCGTATCCCGCCATTCGTTTTCTGTCAGCCCGAACACGTCTTGTACATGACGCTTCGGGACAATTAACCCGCTGCCTTCCAAAACGGTCTGCTCAGAAGCCTTCTGGATATAGGCACATGTCTCGTTTTCGAATAGGATCTGCTGCTCGGGATCTTCGGTCAAATGACAGTAGGGGCATAATGACTTCTCCATGCTTACCGGCCGATCATTTTGGACGGATCGACATATTCATCGAACTGCTCTTCCGTCAATAAACCCGTTTTGAGCGCCGCCTCTTTCAATGTTGTACCTTCCTTATGAGCCGTCTTTGCGATTTTAGCCGCATTTTCGTAACCGATATGCGGATTCAATGCTGTTACGAGCATAAGCGAGTTCTTCACTTTGCGATCAATTTCCTCGCGGTTCGGCTCGATGCCGACTGCACAATTATCATTGAAGCTATGCATACCGTCTGCGAGCAACTTCGCGGATTGTAGGAAGTTGTAAATGATGACCGGCTTGAATACATTCAATTCAAAATTCCCTTGGCTTGCCGCAAAGCCAATTGTCGCGTCATTCCCCATAACTTGTGCAACGACCATTGTCAGCGCTTCACTTTGTGTCGGGTTCACTTTCCCCGGCATGATGGAGCTGCCCGGTTCATTTTCAGGAATGGTGATTTCCCCGATGCCCGAACGCGGTCCGCTTGCCAGCCAGCGCACATCATTCGCGATTTTCATTAAATCTGCCGCGAGTGCTTTGAGCGCGCCATGTGTGTAGACGACTTCATCATAGCTGGTAAGGGCATGGAATTTATTCGACGCGGACGTGAACTCGATGCCGACCGATTTCGAGATTTCCTCGGCTACTTTGTCTCCGAAGCCTTTCGGTGCGTTCAATCCTGTACCGACCGCAGTGCCGCCAATGGCAAGCTCCTTCATCGATTGAACGCTATCCTTCAGCATGCGCTCGGTCTTTTCCAGCATCCGGTGCCACCCGCTTATTTCCTGTCCAAGCGTGAGAGGCGTCGCATCTTGCAAATGCGTACGGCCGATTTTAATAACATCCATGAATGCCTCGGATTTTTTTCCGAGTGTTTCTTTTAACACGGCAATCGCCGGTAATACGTCACGTTCTACTGCGATGACACCCGCCACATGCAGGGCTGTCGGGAATGTATCATTGGAACTTTGGGATTTATTCACATCATCATTCGGATGGAGGCGTTCTTCCTCTCCCCATTCCTCAAGCAGCTGGTTACCTCTGTTTGCTAACACTTCATTCATATTCATATTCGATTGCGTACCGCTACCGGTCTGCCAGACGACGAGCGGGAAATGGTCGTCCCATTTACCTTCCAGCACTTCTTCCGCTGCCGCGACAATCGCCTTCATTTTCGCTTCGGACAAATTTCCGAACGAATGGCTTGCGATGGCAGCCGATTTCTTCAGATGTGCAAACGCACGAATGACTCCGAGTGGAATCCGCTCGCCGCCGATTTTGAAGTTTTGTTTACTCCGCTGGGTTTGTGCACCCCATAGCTTATCTGCCGGAACTTTAATTTCTCCAAACGTGTCATGCTCGATACGATATTCCATACTTCCTCCGCCTTTCGAAAATAGAATGAAACTCCTTCTTCTATCATGCACTTTTTCGTCTGGGAAATAAAATGAAAAGACCCGGTCTCCCAGGTCTCAGTCGTCATTCTATGAAATTTTTCCCTGCCGCCCATTCTTCGATGAATTGGCGTTGGCGCGGGTTTAGATTCAAAGGCAGCTCCTCTTTTCCGAAGTAATGATGGGCTTTGCTTTCCACTCCGCTCTGCTGGAGGCTGCCGCTGAAATCTGATGTGATGAAGATCACCTGGACGCTATACGTTTCATCTCCATTCGGATAGGTGACAAAACAGGCATCGCCTGAATAGAGGCCGAACAATTGCAATTGATTCACATGAAGACCCGTCTCTTCCAATGTCTCCCGCCTAGCTGTTTCCTCAAACGTTTCCCCGATTTCCATCACACCACCCGGGATACACCAATTATCCTCATCTGCGCGGTGCTGAAGCAAAATACGATCATCTTTCGTCAAAATGACGCCACAACCCACCGTCAATAGAGGACGCTGGCCAATCAGCTTTCGCATTGCTCGAACATAGTCCATCCAATCTCGCCCTTCTTCTCTTCTATGACTTCCACAAAAGCGTCCACCACCGCCGGGTTGAATTGCTTCCCTTTTTCATTCAATAATTCTTCCAAAGCAGTATCTACGGGCATAGCTTTCTTGTAGACGCGATCCGTCGTCATCGCGTCAAAGGCATCCACAACAGAGACAATGGCCGCTTCCAAGGAGATTTCCTCTTCTTTTAAACCGAAAGGATACCCTTTGCCATCATACCGTTCATGATGCTGCTCTACGATATAGGCCGCCTCTCTCAGCCATTCCACCGGATGATTCCGAAGCATGTCCGCCCCTCTCTGCGAATGGGATTTCATAATGTCCCATTCCGCCGGGGTAAGTTTTCCTGGTTTATTCAATATGTCGGGCGGAATTGCCAATTTCCCGAGGTCATGGAAGTAAGCTCCCCACCTCATCAGCTTTAAGCTGGCGGCAGGCCGATCAAACTTCTTCCATACTTCAATGGCGTATTGCCTGATGCGATCACAGTGCTGATACGTATAGCCATCGACCTGGGCCACTGCATCCATTTCACGCTGAAGCAATTGCATCTCAGAGAAATTTTTCTCGTAAAATGGCGCATCCATATGGATCACCACTTCTGCGTCCGATAACGCGTAGAATGTAATTACTTTGGCATGTTGGGAGGCATCGACTGTCTCTCCAATTTTCATTCTCCGCCTGCTGCCTGCATGTTCATAATCCATCCTACCGCTAACTAACGTATACTGCTCCACCGTGGCATGATCTGGATTATATTGCGCGCAAAACGAGCCGCCCGGCGGCAAAGCAAAAACCGCTTCCGCGATATTTTGACGCCTCTCCATCAGCGTAACCGTTCCAGAAGACAGATATAGCACGGGGCGACCGCTCTTCTCCTTCTGCCAGACCTTCCTCATTTTCCCCTTCATCGGCACCCTCCGCCCGTCATAATTCGACTGTATATCCCATTTTTCTTCATTATACAGGAGGAGGGCAGAGCTGGCTATCATGTTTTTAGAATTAATAGATTATTTTATTATAATTCTTGACGTAAAGCTTGGATTACATCGATTTTAGTTGCCTTTCTCGCTGGACGCCATCCTGAAACCATCGCAACTGTAATACTGATGGCGGAGGCGATAAGTACGAGCTGCCATGGAATAATGGAAAATGTCACATTCATCCCACCGAGATCCTCTTCGCTTAGCGCAGCCGAAACAATCATCGGCAAGACCAAATTCGCTATATAACTGATGCCATACGATAGGATGACAGCAATCACCGTCCCTAAAATGCCGATCCATGCACTCTCCATTAAGAAAAGCCGCTGAATTAATTTAGGACTCGCGCCGATCGCTTTCATGACGCCGATTTCACGGGTCCGTTCTGTCACAGCCATCGTCATTGTGTTAAAAATACCAATTGAAGCAATCAAGATGGCGATGGTTCCGACAAACACCAGGCCTGCTTTGAACGCAAGGAAAAACACATCAATCTGTTCTAACTGGTCAGCAATGGAGTAAACAGAATATCCTTCTTCCTTCAATGCGTTGCTCACAGTCTTCACATTTTCCAACTTGTCTGCGTACATTTTTACGTTGCCATAAAACAATTGGCCATCCGGTTCTTCGACATTGGCCTGGTATATTTGATTCAAGGAAGGGATAATGCTTTCATCCGCATAGATATTAGCATCCTGAATCCAATCTTTCGCAGGTTCTTTTGCAATACCGACAATCGTAAATGCCGTCTCCTCCGGGAATAAATCTTGTTCTTCATATAACCCCATCTGATACGTAAACTGTGTTCCAATCAGCTCACCATCGTACGTCACAGGCAACTCCGGATCCTCACCCGGCTCTATCAGATTCTGGGCAAAATGACTGCCGACCACAACCTCATTTGCGGATTTCGGTAGACGCCCTTCCTTCAGGGCAAAGCCTACTTTCCCCTCCTCTTTAAAATCAGTGATGATGAGCTGCTGATTTCCTTCGAAGCCATCTAGGTTTGTCGAAGACTGCAGGTTCATGGATTGCCGATACACAACCGCTTTGACATGGTCACGTTTCTTCAGTTTCTCGACTGTCGACTCATCCATTTGTTCCGAATACACTTCAATTTCATTTACCACGCGATTATCCAAAATCTCTTTGCGCATCGTATCATGGATTCCGAAACCGACCGATGCCAGAACGATTAGAAAGGCCGTTCCCATAGTCGCAGCCAGAATGGTCATGAACACGCGCAACTTATTCTTCTTAATATGCTGCCGGACAAAATCCAGTTGATCCTTAAACTGCATGGGTTACGCCTCCTTCCTTCAATTCGCCATCGTGCATGCGATACATCCGGTCTGCCGTCTCCGCTACCGTGTCGTCATGCGTAATGATAATGAACGTAATCCCGCGGGTTTTATTCAACGACTGAATCAACAGCAGAATATCCTGCTCCGTCTCCGAATCCAAACTCCCCGTCGGCTCGTCCGCGAAAATAATCGGCGGATCTGTGATTAGCGCACGCGCGATACTCACCCTCTGCTGCTGCCCGCCGGACAACTCATTCGGATAATGATGCTGCACGTCCGTCAATCCTACCAGCTTCAGCAGTTCATTCACCTTCTCCTTCCGGATGGCCCGGTCCACCCCGCTCAACGTAAGCGGCAACTCCACATTCTCAAACGCCGTCAACCCCGGCATCAGCTGGAAGTTCTGAAAAATAAACCCATACGTCGAAAGCCGAAACGCCGCCCGCTCCGCCTCCGAGTAAGAGGTCGTCATCGTGCCACCCACCCGAATCGTCCCCCGATCCGGCGTCAAAAACCCCGCCAATATATGCAGCAACGTCGACTTCCCCGACCCGCTCCGTCCCACAATGGAAACAATCTCGCCCTTCTGAATCGAAAAATTCAACCCTTTCAGCACAGGGACTTCCTTCTCCTTGCCCTTCTTGCCAATCTTAAACGAATGATACAACTCCCGAACCTCAATCATCCTGCAACCTCCATTTGTTTCATTTGTAGTTCCAGTATAGGCGGCGAATCTTAAGAGGGAGTGAGGGGGAAAATGAAGAATTTCTTAAGAATGGGGTGGGGTTCTAGCGGGGAACAGTGGAAGCGGTGTGATTTCTGGCGTTCAACTGGAGATTCTGGCATTCGGACAGCGATTCTGGCGTTCAGCTCAACTTTCTGGCGCTCGGACGGCAGTTCTGGCGTTCAGCTCGAGATTCTGGCGTTCGGGCGGCAGTTCTGGCGTTCAACTCAGCTTTCTGGCGCTCGGACGGCAATTCTGGCGTTCAGCTCGAGATTCTGGCGTTCGGGCGGCAGTTCTGGCGTTCAACTCAACTTTCTGGCGTTCGGGCGGCAGTTCTGGCGTTCAACCCAGCTTTCTGGCGTTCGGACGTCGGGTCTGGCGTTCATTCATTTTTTCTGGCGTTCGGGCGGCAGTTCTGACGTTCAACTCAACTCTCTGGCGTTCAGCTGGTGGCAATCCTATGAAGGTTTCTCAAGGCGTTAGACAATCCCGGACGCTTCTTTACGCCGTCAAAGCGCCGGACCGCCTAATTAACTCTTCTATTGAACATTATGTTCGAATTACACATTAGATTTTATTCAACTATTTCAAAAAAGGCCTAATAATTGGGACTACCTACTCTGGGCCGCTTGCGCCTAGAGAAGAAGATTTGAATTAACTTGGTGGCGTGGCTGAGATGAAGGTGCTATATATCGGTTGTGGGAGTATTAATTATCAGAAATATATGAATAACCTAAGGATATCAGAGCTTTGGGGAATTGATCTTTCAAAGACACAGATTGATACGGCGAAGGAGTTTCTGAAGGAGAGCAAAGCGCCTGTCCATTTAGTTGAATCGCCGATGGAGGAAAATCCCGGGCTGCCTCATGCATACTTTGATATTGCTATTGAATCTTTGCGTTGGGTTAGACGACCGATTTGCATGATGAGCTTAAATTATTTTTTGTCATAAGAAATCATTTATAGCATAAAAGTAAAGGGTATAAAAGTTTTACAATCTAGCATTTAAACAGGAGGAGAAAATGGCTTGAAGAAAAGATTTTGTTTTATTTTCATCGTTTTGTTGTTACTAACGGTACTACCGACATTTGGAAACTCAATTGTTAAAGCTGAAGCAGTTGTAAAACACGGTAAAATCAGTTTTTATAACCCAGTTAATAAAGGGTCTGATGGGAAATTAATGACAGAAAATGATTGTGCAGTCGATCGTTCTCACAGTTATTTGCCCAAAGGGACTAAAATTTCAGCAACAAATCTGGATACTAATAAGTCAAAGTGGCTTGAAAAGTGGGATATAGGTGATTTCAGTAAATACGGGGTTGTTCTTGATGTTCTACCAGAGACATTTGTTTACCTTGGTGGAATTAAAAAAGATGGATATATCGAAAGAGCCCGAATCGAATGGTATGATTTACGCGGATCAGTCGAGAATCCCGAAGCAACCGATATGGATCCTCAGTAATTTCTAACAAAAATCTGGATAAAACACATTTATCCAGATTTTTTTATGATGTACAACCGGGAGGAAGATAGCTATGAAGAGAAAAATTACTTTTTTTATTATAATTGTTGTTATACTTTTTTTATTTAGAAATGAATTAATTAATGATAAGGAAGACCTTTCGGATAAGTCTGTAACTTTAACTAATTTATATATAAATCTATTTGACCCAAAGAGTCTTGTAAACATATTTTATCAATATAATCAAACGTCTCAAGAAAACAAGGTACTTTTAAAGAAGGATATAGTAGACTACACGGCCTTCGCTTTCTCTGAGCACTCTAATAGCCTGTATTTTGCTGATAAAGCAAAAGACAATACAATGCAATTATTTGTAAAGAACTTGAAAACTAATCAAACAAAACAATTAACAAGTGAAGTAAATAATGTGGATTTTATCCAAATCGACAAAACAGAGACAACAATCTTTATGAGAGTTTTGTTGAAGAATGAAAATCGTAATTTTCATATTGCTACCTACGATATAGAGACAAAGGAGTTGAAAATTTGGGACGAGACTAATACAGATAAAAGTATTTTAAACTTTGACTACAACAAAAATAACAATAAATTAGTTATAGCATCCTATTCACAAGCCGAGGACACAAAGAAACTTGAAGAAGCTAATGAAAATCAAACCATATTACTTCCTCCTAAATACAGTATTGACATTTATGATATCAGTGGAAATATGGAAAAACGTATTACTACTATGGAAGTATTTATTAGTGGGGTCTCATTTTCACCTGATCAAGAAGCATTGTTGTTAAGTTATGATGAAGACTTAATTAGCCCTTTATCTTATGTTGTAGAAATAGATGTCAACACAAAAAAAATAAAACCATTGTTTAATACCCAATCGAAGTATTCAAAAATTAGGGCTGTTAAATATGATGAAAAAAATGAAGGCTTTTTCTTTTTATCCAGCTTTAAAAAAAATAAAAATCATTACAATGCTTTGGAAATCCCCGAGAAAAGTGTGCTTTCTTACTATGACCTTAAAAAAAATAAAATTAAAGACATTTGGCAAACCAATAAAGGAGTAATTGTTAATTATTCATATTAGCCAAAACGGTCACAATCATTGCATTCCATGTATCTAGAAATACAATCTAATGATTTAACATTCTCGTGGTCTTCACTACAACTACGTACAAGTAAGGGGGTAGCAAACATTTCAGTCGACCCCCACCCCCTAAACCAAAAAACCCCCGATCCGCCAGGCGGGTCGGGGGCACTCTATCAATTATTCTTCTGTCGACGAATTTTCTTCTTTTGCAGCAACACCAGCACCCGATTTAGTAGCAGATAGTTCTTCGGTCAGTCGGTCGATGCTAGGGCGTAGCGTGTTTTTGCCTACGTAGCTTTCCATCATTTCTTTGACGTCGATGCCGGAAGAAGCCTTTAGGGATTCTTGCAGCGTGGACATGAGATTCGTTGCGTAGGAGGTTACTTTGTTGGCGCCGCCACCTTCGCCGCCGCCCGTGTCCACAACCGTGATCTTGTCGATGTTGGATAGTGGGCTTGCGACTTGTTTCGCATATTCAGGAATCATGCGGACAATCATATCAAGGACAGCTGCCTGGCCATACTGTTCGAAGGCTTCCGCAATTTTGCGCTTGGCTTCGGCTTCGGCGAGACCTTTAAGACGAATGACATCGGCTTCGGATTCCCCTTGTGCCCGTTGCGAGTCGGCTTTTGCCAAACCATCAAGCCGAATTTTTTCCGCTTCGGCAGCGGCTCTAGCCTCGATGCGGTATTTTTCAGCATCGGCTTCTGCCAACTGACGGGATTTTTCAGCCGCTGCGTTTTGCTCAATCGCATAACGGTCGGCGTCTGCCTTTTTCTTAACTTCGGAGTCGTACTGTCTTTCCCGACGCAAGATCTCTTTCTCTTCCAATTCGATTTGCTTTTGACGCTCAATGATGCGGACTTGCATCTCTTGCTCGGTTACTTCTTGTTTAGCCCGTGCGGATTCCAGTTCATATGCTTGGTCCGCCCGCGCTTTCGCCACGTCTTGCTCTCGGCGGTACTCGGCCACTTTCAACTGGTTTTCTTTTTCTGCTTCAGCAATTTCAGTAGCACGCTCAATTTCAGCCTTTTGTGCTTCCTTCGATGCTTCAGCATTTTTGATGCGCGTTTCTTTTTCCGCTTCTGCAGTTGCAATATCAGCGTCGCGTTTTACTTGTGCGATCCTCGGCTTCCCTAATGAATCAAGATATCCGTTCTTATCGCGCACATCTTTAATAGTAAAGGAGACAATGACAAGCCCCATTTTCGCAAGGTCTTGCGAAGCAACCCGCTGTACTTCTTGTGAGAACTTATCACGGTTCTTATAGATCTCCTCGACCGTCATCGAGCCTAAGATGGAGCGCAAATGGCCTTCTAGAACTTCTTTCGCTTCATTTTCACGGTCATCCTTTGATTTTCCTAAAAATTGTTCGGCCGCCGTTGCGATTTCCGAGATGGAACCGCCAATCTTGATGATGGCTGTGCCGTCGGCCATCACTGGAACACCTTGTTCCGTGTATACTTCTGGTGTTGTTACTTCCAATTTGCTTGAAAGTAAGCTGAGCGGTTCCGATTGCTGGAATACCGGGAAGACGAACGTACCGCCACCACGAATGATTTTGATCCGGTTTCCGGAATCATCCGTATGTACATTTTTGGAGCCGAGATAGCTTCCTGTCACGATTAGCGCTTCATCCGGTCCGACCGTCTTGTACTTCGAGACGTAGACAAGGATGATGGCTAGCAGAATAAATGCCACAATCCCAATGATAATAAAAATACTTGGCATCGCAATTCCCCCTTATAATAATTTATTAGTTTGATCTTACGAAAAACGGAACGGTTCATACTCCTTGACGATGAATGTGCCTTCCTTCACTTCAATAACAAGCACTTCCTTGCCGTACTCGATCGGTTCGTTCTCATAGCCCGCCGCTCGCTTGTTAATGATGCCGTTCACTGTTTCAATGATGATTTCGCCGAAGCCGTCCACCGGAATCGGCACAATGACTTTGCCGACCTGGCCGGTTAACGATTCATCGGTGTACGTCATCGAAACCTCCGCAGATTTCAATGGTAGGAGTACGAAAAAATAGAGGAGTACGTCCAGCAGGATAGCACCGACAAGCGACACAACCAAGATAAGGCTATGATTCCATCCTGTCACTAATTCCAGGATATACCCGATTGCCGCGGTGAATGTAATAAATGCCAAAATGACAGCTGGATCTAGAAATGGACTGCCTTCACCGATCCCCTCCGCGATATCACTGAAGAAGATGTATAATATTGTAGCTAGACCAGCAATAATAAGGACAGTCAGATAAACTTGCACAATCGGCATGCCAAACAGTTCCAAAGCCAACACCTCCGCTTCCTTCTTTCCTACTCGGTTATATATACGGCCCATCCTCCTATAAGTTTCAATTATCGAAAACTTTTTCAAAAAAACCGGCAGCCGAATATTTCATCATTCATTCACATTTAAAGTAAATTCTTTTAAAGTCCGCAAATAAAATTTGTATGGTTTTTTGTCGAAATTTGCTATGATAGGAATACTGAAATTGATTCCGGAAACGGATGGAGGCTTGACATGTTTAGTCCACGTAAAACCGATCCATTTTTCTCAGCATTGCTCACGATTGCAGAACATGTGAAAGAAGCGATGCACTATGCCAATGACTTTAAAGTGACATCAGTCGCTGACTTGAAAGAAGTAAGTGTTCAATTGAAGAAGTACGAGACCGAGGGTGATGATCTGATCCATGATTTGATCTCGAAATTGAATACATCTTTCATGACACCGATTGAACGGGAAGATATATTGCAGCTGGCTATCAAAATGGATGATATCCTTGATGGCATCGAGCATTTTGTAGCGAATTTGGAAATGTTCTCCCTTACAGAAATTGATGAATATATTCAAAAATTCATGGAGAACATCGTTAAAAGTTCAGACGAAATTGTGAAGGCCATGGAATTGCTAGCGCGCAAGAAACTTGTCGCGATGCGAGATCATGCTGTACAGATTAAAGAATATGAACGGATTTGCGACGAAGTGCTGCGCACCTCGATCAAACAGCTTTTCCTTCGGGAGAAAGATCCGATCCGCATCATCCAGTTCAAGGACATGTACGAGCTGTTGGAAGATATTGCTGACCACTGCCAAGACGTAGCGAACACAATCGAAACGATCATCATGCGTAATGCGTAAGGGGTAAGCAGATGGATACATTTGTAATACTCACCGTTCTCATTGTAATTTTTGCTTTGGCATTTGATTTTATCAATGGATTCCACGACACCGCGAATGCCATTGCTACTTCTGTATCAACTCGGGCTCTGAAACCGCGCACGGCCATTTATATGGCCGCTATCATGAATTTTATAGGCGCTTTGACTTTTACCGGTGTTGCTAAAACCATTTCGAAGGATATCGTAGACCCATTTGTGCTGGAAAACGGTTCTCTCGTCATTTTAGCTGCCCTCATTTCAGCGATTATCTGGAATTTGGTCACTTGGTATTTTGGAATTCCTTCAAGTTCGTCCCATGCATTGATCGGTTCCATTGCAGGGGCCGCCATCTCTGCTGCTGGTTTTGCCGTCTTGAACTATAGCGGCTTCATAAAAATCTTGGAAGCGCTGATCATTTCGCCATTTATTGCGATAGCGGTCGGTTTTCTCGTGATGTCGATCTTCAAAGTCGTCTTAAAGAACCGCAATTTGTTTAAGGAAAATAAACGAATCCGTTACTTGCAAATTGGAACAGCGGCCTTACAATCATTCACTCACGGGACAAATGATGCCCAGAAAGCAATGGGGATCATTACCATGGCGTTGATTGCAGCCAATATGCAAACCGGCGACGATATCCAATTATGGGTTCGAATTGCCGCTGCAACAGCAATGGGACTCGGAACATCTATTGGCGGCTATAAAATTATAAAAACAGTCGGCGGCAAAATCATGAAGATCCGTCCGGTGAACGGCGCTGCAGCCGATCTCAGTTCGGCGGCGATCATTTTCGGCGCCACGCTGATCCATTTGCCGGTCAGTACGACGCATGTCATCTCTTCTGCCATTATGGGCGTTGGCTCTGCACAACGTGTCAAGGGTGTTAAATGGGGAGTGGCCAAAAAGATCGTCATCACATGGGTAATTACCATGCCGATTTCTGCTACGATTGCCGCAATTCTTTATCAATTGCTAAACTTATTTTCTAAATAAATTCTTTTCACTTGCATTGTCAAAATAGCTCTGTTATGATAAAGGAGAATTATTTTTGTTCGGCGTGACGGTTTGACCGCTTCAAGACTTGAGCAAGGATAGTAACACAATGTGTGCATAGCACACGAGGAGGAAACAAACATGGAACAAGGTAAAGTAAAATGGTTTAACGCAGAAAAAGGTTATGGCTTCATCGAACGTGAAGATGGCGACGATGTATTCGTACACTTCTCCGCTATCCAAGGCGACGGCTTCAAAACTCTTGAAGAAGGCCAAGACGTTAGTTTCGAAATCGAACAAGGTCAACGTGGACTTCAAGCTACAAACGTTACAAAAAACTAATTTGACTTTCCAAAACCACTCTCTTCGGAGAGTGGTTTTTTTATTTCAAAAGAGACATTGGTGGCAGAATCCGGTAAGATAGGAACATCAACTATACATACAAAGGAGGACGGTAGTATGCGGCTGCTTTCCCGTTTAGTTACCTCCGCACATAAGTACATCGTGGCGCTTTGGATTCTTTTCGTCATCATCATGGCAATTTTCGCCATCCGGCTCCCCGGCTTACTTGCTGGTGATGGATTCCGGATGGACGCGGAACATGAGCAAGTGATGAAAATGGCTTCCGAAACATTCGAATTACCCGCCGAAACGATGTTTGTCGTATTCGATCACGTGCCGGACGATGCAATCGAATCGACTTTGTCCCGAATCAATAAATTGAATGTCGTTTCGGAAATAGATTCGCCACTAGATCATGAAAAGCAATATTCCAAGGAAGTATCCTATGCACTGCTTCATTTCAACGAACCTGAAAAGGACCGGGCGGACGTCGTTACGTTGATCCGGGAGGCGATTGGGGATAAAAAAGGCGTCACTTTAACTGGTCAATCTGCCATTACAAAAGACATCAATACAGCCAGCCAGCGAGATCTGATGAAAGCGGAGGCGATTGGCCTACCGATCGCAATTATCGTGCTGTTATTCGCTTTCGGTTCTGTCGCTGCCTCGCTTGTACCGCTATTTGTCGGCATTGCGACGGTCGTTTCAGCATTCGGTGTTCTGTCGCTACTCGGCGGTCAGATGGACTTATCCATTTTCGTCTTAAATATTGTTCCCATGCTAGGACTTGCGCTAAGCATCGATTTCTCCCTTCTTTTCATCAGCCGGTACCGGGAGGAGCGAAAAAAGAGTGAAATCATGGAAGCTGTGGCAACAACCATCCGCACTGCCGGACGCTCTGTCATCTTTTCGGCATTTTGCGTTTTCATCGGGCTAGGTGCATTGTTGCTCATTCGAGTTGAAATCTTCCAGAACATCGCGCTCGGCGGAATGATTATCGTCGGCATGGCTGTTCTCAGCTCGATCACGTTACTGCCCTCGATCCTCATCCTGCTTGGTGATCGGATTAATAAAGGGCAGATACTGAAAGTGAAAGAGAACGGGGCAAATCGTTGGCGGCAATTTGCCAAAGGGGTAATCAAGCGTCCGATCCTCATTACGATTATTGCGCTTGTGTTGCTCGGCACAGCCCTAATTCCGGCGAAGAATATGGAATTAACGATTCCGCAGATTGATTCTCTGCCAACCTCCTATGATACGAGATCTTCCTATGAACTGATGGATGAGACGTTCGGTTTAGGTGATCAATCTTCTGTTTATGTCATAGCGGAACGGAAAAACGGTTGGTCGGATATGAACGGACTTGAGTCGATGAAACAGTTGCAAGATGAATTAACGTCCGACCCTTTGGTTGATTCGGCAACGACGATCTATTCAGCGAGCGGCATTGCTTCACCTGCCGAATGGGAGCAGGCACTCCAAGTTCCTGAAATGAAAGCGCAGCTTGCCCCATTGCTTGACTCGTTTGTCCAAGGAAAGCAATTACTCATCCCAGTCACCTTGAGCGCTGGCGGTACTTCGGATGAGGCACAAGATTGGGTTCGGGATTGGTCGACTCGCAAAACTGAATGGAATTTGCTAATCGGTGGTCAACCGAAGTTCAATCAGGAAATCTTTGATGAGATCTTCGATAATCTTTTATCCGTCCTATTGCTGATCGTCATTTCTACCATGATTATCTTAATGATCGCGTTCCGCTCGATTTTAATACCGATCAAAGCTATTCTTATGAATATTATCGGCTTGTCCGCGACTTTCGGAATTTTGGTTTACATTTTCCAATACGGCCACTTTGGGTTACATCCCGGCACGATTGCCTTGATTATCCCGGTTATCATCTTCAGCCTTGTCTTCGGCTTAAGCATGGACTATGAAGTGTTCCTCATTTCACGGATGCAGGAAGAGTACGCCAATACATTGGACAATGATCACTCCACCGTAGAAGGGCTTGCGGCCACGAGCAAAATTATTACGTCCGCTGCCCTGATCATGATTGTCCTGACCGGCGCATTCGCTTTTACAGATGTCATGCCCGTCAAACAGATTGGCGTCGGCATTGCGATCGCCGTTGCCATCGATGCGACCATTATCCGCCTGTTGCTCGTTCCAAGTCTGATGAAACTGTTCGGCAAATGGAACTGGTGGCTGCCATTCCGAAAAGGTCCATACAAAGCCGGCAATTGGCATTGATTGATTCCATCTGCACGTACTGCGTGCAGATGGTTTTTTATTGAAAGCAAAAAGAAACACACCCGGATTTCCATCCAAGTGTGCGTTCCTCTCAATATATCCCGTTCTCCGTTATCATATGCAACTCAGAGTCGATTGGCTCCCATGCATTCTCATCTTTCTTGAACTGGGCCATCATAGCGAAATAGATAACAGCTACAACGATGATAACAAAAAGAATCAACCCGATAACGAGCGTCTTGCCTTTCATTTTCTATCTCCCCCGCTGCGTTTGAATCTCTCTTCTTTTAAGTAATCGACCGCTTCTCCGTAATCCCCGAAGCTTTCTTCCAAGTTATAGCCATGGTAGATATTGAAAAAGCCTTCCTCCTCGAGCAACGTCAGCTTCTGGCCTTGGTCATTCACCCAAGCTTCCTCGATCGATTCCTCTTCGTCCCATTGCTCTTCTGTCGATAAACCACGTATTGCATCTTCAATTGTCCGGCGCAATTCTTCTTCCGACGCCTCGCGGATATTGACGAGCCCCCGGTCATCCGGTGTGTAGCCCGAAATCCCCTCGACATACACATAGCCATTCCCGTTCGGATGCAAATGCTGCACGACAATTGTTTTCTCATACAAGCTGTCTTCATAATGATAATTCAGGCGTTTTAAGGAAACCTCTTTCCGCGTCAATTCAGGAAAGGATTCAATGATTTTTTGCTTCTGTTCAAATGTCAACATTGTTTTGCCACTCTTTCTATCCTCAGGTTGTGTTTCAGTATACCATTATTCCTCTTTTACTGTTAAGCCCAGCATGCGTGCAAACCCCATTGCCTGCTCTCGGGATACAATGCATCCCCCTACTTTGGTCAGCGTCACTTCAATCCGGTCATAGCTGCTTGTCGATAGATCGACTCCATCCAAATCGGTTTCCGCCAAATTGATGTTATCGATTTGGCATTTATCAAAACGAAAGCCTGTCCCAACGCTCTCATAAAGATCTGCATCGGGCAGATGACATTCCACGAAATCTACTTCCTTCAGCTCGGCAAAGCTGAAATTGACATACCGCCCATCGCAAGACTGGAATAATGTATGAGACAACTTTGAATTCGCAAAGTTCGCTCCAGTCAGCTTGGAGCCTTTTATTTCGCAGCGATGGAACACAGCATGCTCCAATTGGACGTTAGAGAAATCACATGTTTCAAAAATGACATCGACAAACTCCACATCGTGGAAAGTCGCATTGGCAAAGGATACATCCTTTAAGAGACAGCCGTCAAAAACAATGCGCGCTTCTTCCCCACCCAGTATTCCATCAACAATCCGGACGTTTTCAATAAAACCATCCCGGCGCCAGCAATCCTCCGCACGAATTTCCTCTAATTCAGAAGACACTTTCGGCTTCTGCCTTTTTGTTTTTCCGCCTGCCATCTCCTGTCACCTCGTTTTCCATTCGATAAAAATCACTAATAAGATGACGACCGCAAACGCCAGCATATAAAACCAACTCGGTATGGAACTCAACCCACTAAACATGACAACGCCTCCCCCACATTTCCGGGTCCTTCATTATTCTTTAAGTATACAAGGTTTCTGCGCTTTCACAAACGGAAATCAAATCTAAAGAGCTCTTGCTGTATTCCAGCTCGAAAAAACGGATACAATAAATAGGAAGGAGGCGATCTCTAGTGAAGCGGCTGTTACTCTTCATTATATTCATAGTTGCCTTGTACTTGGCGAAGCCATTATGGGAAGAGCCGGTGTCCAAGCATATCGACCTTTCATTTTTACAACCTGTCGATGAGAGGGTCGAGACATTTTTCAATAACGAAAGCGTGTCCTCCACCATAGATACAATCCGGGATAAATGGGATCATTTCCTCTACTTCATCTCTGCCAAAACAGCGGATTGGGATGCGGTTGTACCAAAAGAAGTGCCCAAACCCGCTTTGGAAAAACCCGTACTTTCACCGATTTCCATTCACAATATTGAAATCGGATCGTCCGAGGAAGACGTGAAGAGGGAGCTCGGCGAACCAAAGAGCCATTCGAGAAACGAATACGGCACCGATTGGCTTACCTACCATGAAGACTATCAAAACTTTGTTATGATCGCGTTTGGGAAAAATAAAAAAGTCGCGGCCATTTACACAAACGACGATCTTGTCTCGTCTACAAACGGCATTGCCTACGGCACCCCGAAAGCCGAGGTACGCAAAGCGCTCGGCGAACCGGTGACGGAAATTCGCAAAGGCTTAAACATTTACGTACTGCAAGAGGATGAAGGCATGGATGTTTTCAAGCAGGGAGATATCTACACATATGTCTTCTACGATCTCCATCAAGGCACAACCGTCACGGCGGTGCAGCTGGTTACAACGGAATTGGAGCGGAAGAAGCCCGATTTGTACGCTATGGCGGATCCGGCTCTACGGCTCGGTTTTGAACAACAACTGTACGATTTGACGAATGCAGCCCGAGTCCGTCACGGGCGGTCCATCCTTTCATGGGATGAGCGTGTTTCCGAAACAGCAAGGAATCACAGTTTAGATATGGCCGACAATGACTATTTCAGCCATGACAATTTACAAGGCAAATCACCATTCGACCGGATGAAGGACGATCACATCCAATTCATCAGAGCCGGAGAAAATTTGGCATACGGTCAATCGAGCAGTATTTTTGCCCACGAAGGCTTGATGAATTCCAAGGGGCATCGTGACAATATATTAATAAAAGACTATAGCCACCTTGGCATCGGCGTTGCTTTTAATGAAAACTCACAGCCATATTATACAGAAAACTTCATTTTAAAATAAAATTTTCAGGAATTCCCTATCTCACGGTTAGTCGACTTCTTTCAGGGGAACATAAGAAGATACGATACGAGGAGGGATTCAATGAAAGCGGTCACGTTTCAAGGAGTAAAGGACATTCAGGTCAAGAAAGTTGAGGCGCCGAAGATTGAGAACCCCGATGATATTATTGTGCGCATCACTTCGACCGCCATATGTGGTTCCGACTTGCATATTTATGCCGGAGCTTTGCCTGCACATAAGGATTACGTTATCGGCCATGAGCCCATGGGAATTGTGGAAGAAGTCGGCCCCGGCGTGACAAAGGTGAAAAAGGGTGATCGTGTTGTGATCCCTTTTAATATTTCCTGCGGTGAATGTTTTTATTGCCAGCATGAAATGGAAAGCCAATGTGACAACTCCAATCCGAACCCACATATGGACACTGGCGGTTATTTCGGATTTACCGAACGGTATGGCAACTACCCTGGAGGGCAAGCAGAATACTTACGCGTTCCATACGGCAATGCCACACCTTTTGTCATCCCGGAATCTTGTGAACTGCCAGATGAAGCACTTTTGTTCATGTCCGACGTCTTGCCTACCGCTTATTGGAGTGTAGAACATGCCGGTGTTTCTCCTGGGGATACGGTTGCCGTCCTAGGATGCGGTCCAGTCGGTCTTATGGCGCAAAAGTTCGCTTGGATGAAAGGGGCAAAACGCGTTATCGCAATCGATCATGTTCCTTACCGGTTGAACCATGCTGTGAAAATGAACAACGTGGAAGCTTTCAATTTCGAGGACTATGACAATATGGGAGCGCATATTAAAGAATTGACGAAAGGCGGCGTCGATATCGTCATCGACTGTGTCGGTATGGATGGAAAGAAGAATATGCTGGAGAAGATTGGCCAGAAGATGAAAGTTCAAGGCGGGACATTAAGCGCATTGGAAATCGGCCATCAAGCTGTCCGGAAATTCGGGACCATCCAATTGACCGGCGTCTATGGCATGTTCTATAACATGTTCCCGCTAGGTAATCTATTTGAACGAAACATTACGCTGAAAATGGGACA
Source organism: Sporosarcina cyprini (assembly GCF_022048975.1). Classification (GTDB taxonomy): domain Bacteria; phylum Bacillota; class Bacilli; order Bacillales_A; family Planococcaceae; genus Sporosarcina; species Sporosarcina cyprini. Next base: position 133,074 of record NZ_JAKMHX010000013.1, read on the forward strand.
AGCCCCGGTCATCCATTACATGCCTATGCTGTTCGAGAAAATCAAAAATGGCGAGTTTAATCCGACGGAAATCATTACGCACGTCGTACCGCTGGAAGAAGCATCTGCCGCTTATCATCATTTCTTCGAACATGAAGATGATTGCATTAAAGTTATTTTGAAACCATAGAAAAACGGAAAACCGGTAGCAGGCCATTAGCGCTTGCTACCGGTTTTTGTCACTTCTTATTAATTTCCGCACATGCAATCCGTGCGCCCGAATTGCCTGCCGGATCGGTCTTATAATCATCTTGCCCTTCATGGATGACGAGGGCACTGCCATCTTTGTCGAGCAGTGACATTTCAGCTCCTGGCTTCAATGTGAGGTCCGCCGTCGTCACTTGCGCCTCCACTTTCCCGTCTTCTCCCACTTCAACATTCGGCAAATCGCCTAAATGGAAGCCTTTCGGGTTGTCGAAACCATGCTCTTTTTTCGTCGGATTGAAATGACCTCCCGCTGATTCGAATGTTGGAGGTGTGCAAACGCCCGTCTCATGGATGTGGACTCCATGCAGCCCTGGCGGCAATCCTTCAGCTGTAATGCTGATGGTGACGCCTTTCTCATCCTCACTCATTGTCACCTTCCCGATTTCCGTTCCATCCTTATTGATCAGTGGTGAAACAATCGCTTCCATCTTCTCCGCGCTTACCGGAAGCTTCGTATCCTTCTTTGAACAGCCTGCAATAAATAACATAGCTGCGAGCAAAAGCAATGGCCAGGTTTTCATTGTCTTCATTTCAACTACCTCCTAGTTGTCTTGTCCTGCCAAGACTTGCCCGATTTCTTAAAGTTTATGAGTGGTAAATAAAACCACAAAAAAAACGCCACCCTTCCGATTGGAAGAGCGACGATACCGTATTATGCCAGTACTAATTTTTCAAGTTCCAGAGGAGGAATATATGTACCTTCTTGATAAACCCGCATATTGCCGCCGGAAATTTCATCGATAAGCATGATGTTCCCTTGTGCATCTCGGCCAAATTCCAGTTTGATGTCATATAAGTCGAGCCCTTTGCCAGCGAGGATATCTTTCACTTCAGTCGCTATTTGTTTCGTCAATGGCTCCAAAATGTCATATTCCTCATTCGTCAAAATGCCGAGCTGGGCGAGCGCATCCTTGGTGATCGGAGGATCGTTGCGATCGTCATCTTTGATCGTCACTTCAACAAATGCATCTAGCGGCTGCCCTTCTTCACAATAGGCGCCGTACCTTCTCAAGAAGCTGCCGACTGCCCGAAAACGGCAAATGACTTCCAACCCTTTTCCGAACACAGTTGCCGGCTTCACTGTCATGTGAACTTCATCGATATCCGCATCAACATAATGGGTCGGTATCCCTTTCTCCGCCAATTTCTCAAAGAAAAACTTTGTCATGCGAAGACCGGATTGTCCTGCCCCTTCAATCGTCAATCCTACCGTGTTGGCGCCAGGGTCAAACACCCCATCCTCACCGGTCACGTCGTCTTTGAACTTCAATAGTACATTGCCGTCTTCCAACTGATACACATCTTTCGTCTTGCCTTGATATACAAGATTCATGCCCACGTTTCCTTTCTATTTCGAAAATGCAGTGCCACTCTTAGTATAATGCACTTTATTGCTGATAAAAAGGGAAACTTGCCATCTAGCAAGCACTCCCCCTCCTGCTTATCAAATCCCCTGCTAATAACCGAAGTATCCGAATGTTTCACTTGTCTTCATTCCCCCCAAAGGTGTATAATAACTCGATTACTTTAATCAACTCGGTGAGTTGAAAGAATTTTAAGCTCATATCGAAAGAGAGTGGTAACGATGGGCCGTAAATGGAATAATATTAAAGAGAAAAAAGCGTCCAAAGATGCAAATACAAGCCGTATTTACGCTAAGTTCGGACGTGAACTTTATGTAGCAGCAAAACAAGGCGAACCGGATCCGGAATTGAACCAAGTGCTCAAAATGGTCGTGGAACGCGCGAAAACATATAATGTCCCTAGAGCGATCATCGACCGTGCCATTGAGAAGGCGAAAGGCGGAGCGGAAGAGAACTATGATGAGCTTCGATACGAGGGCTTCGGGCCAAACGGCTCCATGGTAATCGTTGATGCGTTGACCAACAACGTTAACCGGACAGCTTCTGAAGTGCGTGCAGCCTTTGGGAAAAATGGCGGCAACATGGGCGTCAGCGGATCCGTTGCCTACATGTTCGATGCAACTGCGGTATTCGCCCTGGAAGGAAAAACAGCCGATGACGTTCTGGAGCTTCTAATGGAAGCGGACGTTGAAGTCCGTGACATTATGGAAGAAGAAGAGACGGTCATCGTCTATGCAGAGCCAGATCAATTCCATGCAGTGCAAGAAGCATTCAAGAATGCCGGCATTACAGAATTCTCTGTCGCTGAACTAACAATGCTCGCGCAAAACGACGTCACGTTAGATCCGGATGCACAAGCACAATTTGAGAAAATGATAGATGCCCTGGAAGACTTGGAAGACGTTCAGCAAGTCTATCATAACGTCGACTTAGGTGAATAAAACAAAAGTAAAACCGCCCTTCTTTTGAAAGGCGGTTTTTTCTCACTTCATTTCCATTACAGCAAAGTAATTCTCTTCTTCATCCGCAAAGTTGAATGTCCTGCCCGATGGCATCTCCATTATTTCTCCAACTGTCACTTGGTGTTCCAACAGCTGGCTGCGAAGCTGTTCAAAGCGGTCTGAATAGAATAAGAGGGAAGGCGTGCCTAGATGCAAGCCCGGCGACATGCGGGCAACGGCTTCCTTGTCGTGAAGAACCAGGCTCGTTTCGGAATCTTGCGCGGGAGCGATCTCAATCCATCTCATCGGTCCGGCCGTCTCATCAGCCAGTACATGAAACCCGACTTTTTCTGTCCAAAACTGCATTGCCTTCTCTTGATCATTCACGTACAACATGACTTGTCCTAGCTTGCGTATCATTCTTTTCCCCTCCAAGCAGTTTGTTTCCTGCATAAATTCGTCAGAGAAAAGAGAATACCCTTTTTTTGTACCTATCCTTTATTGAAATAGCTTCGGAATATCATTAATTAACGTATAAATCCCCATGTAGCCCATCGAAACGACGACAATCAACCCAAAAATAGTCATCCAAAGAGGATGCTTATAGTCACCGACAATTTTAACGCGATACGCTGCCACAAGCATAACGCCAAGTGCCAGAGGTAAAATAAGACCATTCAACGAGCCCACGAGAATCAATATCTTCACTGGTCTTCCGATGATAATAAAGACAAGCGTCGAGATAGCGATGAACGCCATAATGATCCACTTATAATGCTTCTCCAGCTTCGGATGGAATGTCCGGATGAACGACACGGATGTATACGCACAGCCGACAACGGACGTAATGGCAGCCGACCACATGACGACGCCGAAAATTTTATAACCGACATTGCCTGCCGCCAATTGGAATACGGATGCTGGCGGATTGGCCGGATCGAGCGCAAGCCCTTTACTGACAACACCTAATGTCGCAAGAAAGAGCAGAATGCGCATGAGCGATGCAATGAGAATCGCAAAAATTGAGCTTCTCGTCACTTCCGGCAGCGCTTCTTTTCCTTTAACGCCGGCGTCGATTAAACGATGCCCACCTGCAAATGTGATATAGCCGCCTACTGTTCCACCTACAAGCGTCACAATAGCAATCAAACTGATTTCAGTCGGTACAAACGTCCTTGTGACCGCTTCACCGACCGGCGGAACCGCATTGAACATGACAAAGAGTGTCAAACCGATCATGACAAACCCTAATATTTGCACGAAGCGGTCCATAATCTTCCCCGCTTCCCGGACGATGAAAATGCCGATGGCCAATAGTCCGCTTAGCAGGCCTCCAACTTCCGGTGACATTCCGAATAACACATTTGTGCCGAGCCCTGCGCCACCAATGTTACCGATGTTGAATGCAAGCCCCCCAGCCACGACCAGCGCTGCGAGCAGAAACCCAAGCCCCGGAAATACATCATTTGCAATATCTTGCGCCCGCTTCTCTGATACAGCGATAATCCGCCATATATTCATTTGGGCACCGATATCAATGATAATTGAAATTAAGATAACAAAACCGAAACTCGCGAGAAGCGTCTCTGTAAAATACGTAGTTTGTGTTAAAAAACCCGGACCGATCGCAGACGTCGCCATTAAGAAAGCTGCACCGAGTAAAACCCCTTTGTTTTGGTTCTTCATTATCGCTTTAGCGTTCACATGCCCCACCCCATTTTTCATTATAAGAAACTGCTGATTTTGTTTATTTCGATACCTTCTTCACGTAATGCACCCGGTATTTGCCGCGCGAACTCAAGCGCTGTTTTCCCGTCCCCATGGATGCAGATCGTATCGGCTTTAATGGCCACTTCTGTTCCGTCAGTCGCCTGCACTTTACCTTCCTTCACCATCTTGACGATCTGCTGGATGGCAATTGCATGGTCGGTAATGAGTGCATTTGATTCCCGCCGAGACGTCAGCGATCCGTCCGCTTGGTAAGTCCGGTCGGAAAACACTTCATTGGCGGTTTTCAAGCCGATTCGTTCCCCCGCCAAAACGAGTTCACTGCCCGCAAGCCCGAAGAGAATCAATTCCGGATCCACCTTATATACTGCTCGCGCGATTGCATCGGATAGTGCTTCATCCTTTGCCGCCATGTTATAAAGCGCCCCGTGCGGCTTCACATGCTGCAACCGACCGCCTTCCGCCCGGACAAAGCCGTAGAGTGCCCCAATCTGATAAACAACGAGATCGTATGCCTCATCCGGTGTGATCGCCATTTCCCGTCGGCCGAACCCTGTCAAATCCGGCAAGCCCGGATGGACGCCGATTCCAACATTCTTCTGCAGCGCCATCTGCACGGTCTTCCGCATCGTCGCCGGATCGCCCGCATGAAACCCGCAGGCAATGTTGGCGGAAGAAATTGTCTCCAAAATGTCTGCATCATTTCCCATCTGATAGGCGCCAAAGCTTTCCCCCATATCACAATTCAAATCTACTTTGTATTCCACGGTTCAACCTCCTATCGAAATTTCAATGCAATTCCTGTTTTCAGATCCTGAATGTTCTTTTCTCTGCGAAGATATAATTCCTGCGCCTTCTCGAGTGAAATTTCCCGGAAGGTCAAGTAATTCCCAGGTCTCGCTTGTGCGACCAGAGTCAAATCTATGGAAGCCACTTGTCCAATTTTCGGATATCCTCCGGTCGTCTGCCGATCCGCCATCAAAATGATCGGATTCCCATCTGCCGGCACTTGAATCGAGCCAAAGGATACAGCTTCAGAAATCAATTCCTGCTCCTCCTCCAAACGCAGTGAAGGCCCAGCCAACCGATATCCCATTCGATCGGATTGTGAACTGACGGCAAATAGCCCCGTCTCAAAGAGCCTCCTGCTTTCTTCAGAAAACAAACTGTATTGGCGACCTTTGATCGCCCTGATTTCATATTGATCTGCAAGGGCGGGAAGCACATTGTTCGCAATCGTCCAGTCGGTCGACTGTATACATTGTTCATCACAAACCAATCGAGAAAAGATTTGTTCTGCCTGTCCCTTCCTCGCCTTGAAACGGAGCCTGTCACCTTTCTTCAGAACGCGCCCCTCACAGCCGCCGATTCCAGCTTTTAAATAAGTGGCATGGCTGCCCATTACAATGGGCACTTCAAAGCCACCCGCCACCGCCAGGTACATCCGACAACCGGCTACAGCCGGACCCATTTTCAGTTCTGTCCCTTTTTGAATGAACACCGGCTTCCACATCGGGATTGGTTTGCCTTCTATGGAAGCAGACATATCCCCTCCGCAAAGCGCAATCACCGCATGTTCTTCAAAATATAAACACGGACCAACTAGCGTCATTTCAAGCGTACCTTCCGTTTCTTCATTTCCAACAAGCAAGTTGGCAACCCGATGAGCGAATGCATCCATTGCACCGCTCGTCACCACTCCATATTTCTGATAGCCGAACCGCCCGAGGTCTTGGATCGTGTCACTTAATCCAGCCTTTCTCACAGTAATCATGGTCGCCCACCCCGCAATTCTTCGTATTCCTTTTGCGAAATCGGGTAAAATTCGATTCGGTCCCCTGCCGCTAATAAGCTGGGAGGATCCTGTTCCGGCAGAAATAGTTCAAGCGGCGTCCGGCCAATTAACTGCCAGCCACCCGGCGTCTCGATCGGATACACGCCTGTCTGCTTCCCCGCAATGCCGACGGTGCGTGCAGGAATCCGCAAGCGCGGCGTCTTTCTTCGAGGTGCCGCAATCTTCTCAGACATTCCGCCAACGAAAGGAAAACCTGGAGCAAATCCGATCATATGTACAAGATATTCTCCGGAGGAATGTATAGAGATAACTTCCTCGGGTGTACATCCATTGTGCTGTGCAACAAATTCCAAGTCCGGCCCCCACTCTCCGCCATAGAGTACCGGTATCCGAACCGTTTTTGGACTCCCTGCGCGACTGGCCTCAACACCGGCCAAAATCTCATGAATCCGCTTACAAACCTCTGCATATGGATTTCCCTCTACGAAAACGCCAAGCCGGTAAAATACAGTCACTGACGTATAGGCAGGAACCACTTCTACCATCCACTCGGGCGCCTCTTCCTCCAAACGTGCCGACACAGCTAGCACTTTATCCTGTGCTTCTATGCTAATATCACAGTCCACCTCAATGACAACCGCCTGATCACCTAATGGAGATAGCGTATATTCCATCACCGCTCACTCCCTTCGACAGATTTCGACTACCTAATCTATTTCATTCTACCGGATAATTAACAGATATCAATAGTTGTTTGAAAATACTATCTTTTATCACGGGTATATAATGAGTTCCGGCATTTCTAATAGATGTTGAGTTTATTTCCATAGAAAAACTGCCTCAACTAAGTTGAGACAGCTATATTCAGAACGCGCCAGATCCTCCGCCGCTTCCGCTGCTGGAAGATGTCGAGGATGACGAGGAACTACTTAAATGGGCAGTAGCCGTTTCGTTGGCCTGGGAAAATGATGTCGCCATGAACATTGGATTATAGAGAACTGCCGAATCCGTACGTCGCTGATAAGCTGACTCGTCTGCATGTTCAAAGGGATTGGCTTTCGCAGTCAAAGTCGCATCTCCTATCCCCACGCCATATAAGTAGGAACGAATTTTGTCATCCTGCGGGAAACGCTGCCATTTCGAAAAGTCAAAATTAGCAAGGAACCGTTCCCACTGGATCGCCACTTCATGCCCTTCCACGCTCCGGGGCTTGTAGAATGCAGCAAGCAATGCAGAGGCGAATGTAAGAATTATCGTTCCGATCAATAATGGAAAGATGTCATACACAATGGCTAGGACTGTCAAAGCTACATACCCTAATGCGAGCAGCCATAAGCTGGACCGGTAGGCACGCCGATTGGCATAAAGCCCAGCTTGATCCACCTCATTTTTGATTTCTTGCACCCATACCGTTTTTTCTGCACTGTAAGCTTCTATATTCTTGGCCTGTTCCATATACTTCTTTAGCATATCTGCTGTAAACATGTTGCCGTCCCCGATTTGGTGGAACAACAGCTTGATAAGCCGCTGTTCATGCGGCAGCTCTGCATCAGGACGAATCAATTCAAATTGGTCCTCAGCTGCTTGCCGGACATTTCCTTTCCTGACGAGGTCGAGCAAAGCCGCTGACATGGCCTCTGGCTTCATGTTTCCATCCTGAGTGAAGAAGATAGCTGCCGGAATGCTGAGCTGGTCGTCCGGTATGCCAAAGCCTCTTCCCGCCAGCTGTTCCACGGCGTATCGATACTGGGCGCGTCTCTTCAGGTACGCCGAAAAGACGAGTAAGACCAACAGGCCTGTCATGGCAATCAATGCAGCTAGCAATATCGTTTTCATCTGCTCGCGCCGTTCTGCCTTCAAAATGAATTGTTGCCGATCCTCTTCGAGCTCACGGAGACCTGAGCCGGGCACTTCCTTTGCCTGCGGGAATAAAGAAGCCGGATAGATGGCCCGCACATCCGCCGATGTTTCAGATGGAACTTCCCCTAAGCTGAATAGGATACTTCCATCTTGTTGAACTGTACCAGTTTGGTATGCTATGTCGTAACCCAAATAATCAATCGGCTTCTCCATACTTGGCGGATGAACTCGAATGATCATCTCATCATATGAGGATTCATTATTTTTATCGAAAAATGCCCAGAAGAACTGTGCGCCGTCTTCATATTTCTCTACGCCATTGACGATTGTGTATTGCAACTCGACTAAGATATTTTCATCCTTGCCCTTCCGATAAATCTTATAGAGCTGGTTCTCCTTCTCAACCTTCAGCGCTTTTCCATTCTCGAATGCGCTGAATGAATTGATGGACGTTCCAGGTTTCGTGACGATTCCTCGCGTTACGCCATTAAATTTACCATCAAAGTCATACTCATACCGTTCGACAATTTCCACGTCGCCGGTTTCTTTTAAATAGGCATCAATGGTCGCGCCTTTTATTGAAAAATCGACCGCTTGGGCTTGTATAGGCAGCAACAGCAAGAAACATGCTACAAAAGGAATCCATTTCATCCACTTCATTGAAATCACCTCTTTCTACTTTACGGAATAGTCCTGGAGAAGTTTCAATTTACGAACAAAAGGACTAGCTGCCAGTGGTTCTTATTTATCAATTATTAATTTTCTGTAAGTAATCAACCTACCGCTTGATCGTCTGTAGTAAAATATATGAAAAATGAAAGGACGTGCAAAATGTGACAAAACAGAAACAATGGGGGAAACGAACTTTTCTCACCGCAGCGATGGCAGCCGTTCTCCTCTCGCCAGTCGCCTATGAAACCCAACAGACAGCAGTGGCATCCTCAACTTTGACATCCAGCTCAACTATAGAATCCACCTCCTTAGAAAAGAAACTTGATACCATCCTGCAAGATTCAAAACTGTCCGGCGGAATTACAGGCGTCACCGTCCGCAATCGCTCAACTGGCGACATCGTCTATTCCCAATTCGGGGACATCCGGCTTCGTCCCGCGTCCAATATGAAACTGTTGACCGGAGCCGCAGCGCTTGACGTTCTTGGCCCTGACTATCAGTTCTCGACAGAAGTGCTGACGGACGGCGAAGTAAAAGGCGGCCAGTTAAAAGGTACGCTTTACTTGAAAGGCAAAGGCGACCCAACATTATTGAAGGAAGATCTTGATGAATTCGCAAAGCAATTAAAAGCACAAGGCATAACGAAAATAAACGGCGATCTTGTCGCTGATGATAGCTGGTACGACAACGTCCGCTATTCCCAGGATTTGAACTGGTCTGACGAGCATAACTACGTCGGTGCACAAGTTTCGGCTTTGACCCTTTCTCCAAATGACGATTATGATGCGGGAACAGTTATCGTCGAAGTAAACGCGGCTGCAAAGGCGGGTGATCCATCTGTAGTAACAGTCACGCCTGCCACTGATTCTGTAGAAATCGTCAACAATGCCAAGACAGTTGGGAAAGATGAAAAGAAAACCATCTCCATCGAGCGGGAACACGGTACAAACCGAATTTTCATCGAAGGCAATATCCCTGTGGACGGAACGAGATCGCGTTCCTGGACGGCTGTTTGGGAACCGACCGAACTGACATTGGATGTGTTCCATAAATCATTGAAGGATCAAGGCATTCAATTAATTGGCAATGGGAAAGTAAAAACAGGTGTAGCCCCAGCCAACGCTACCGTTCTTGCGACAAAGAAGTCCATGCCACTGAAAGATCTATACATCCCTTTCATGAAGCTGAGCAATAACGGGCACGCTGAGACGCTCGTGAAAGAAATGGGAAGAGTGAAAGCAGGCGACGGAAGCTGGGATGCTGGATTAGGTGTGATGAAGAATACGCTGAAAGGTTTCGGCCTAAACACAGACTCCATCGTATTGCGGGACGGCTCCGGCATGTCGCATAAAAATCTCGTCTCCGCCGACGACTTATCGACATTGCTCTATCGCATTCAAGATAAAAGCTGGTTCCCAGCATTTGAAGCTGCCTTGCCTGTTGCCGGAAATGAAGACCGCATGATTGGCGGCACACTTCGCAACCGGATGGGTGGAAGTGCAGCAGCGGGTAATGTGAAAGCGAAAACCGGCTCCATCACAGGCGTCTCCACTTTGACTGGCTACGTGACAGCGAAAGACGGCACAGAATTAATTTTCTCTGTCATGATTAATAACTACGTCAACGGCCCAGTCACGCCGATCGAGGATTCCATTGCCAAAACTTTGGCTGAGCATGACTTTTAAGTAACACTGCGGGCATTCCATCCAACCGATGGAATGCTTTTTTCATGCCAGCAGGATATTTCATACATGAAGGAGAAGTAGTACAGCATCATGGGAATGGGGAAGTGGGAAGCATGGAAAATCAGCTGGCAATTGAAATAAAGACACGGGCAACTGCCTTTTTGAAAGAACAGGCAAGACCGTTGGAACGCGCATTGTATGAATATGAGTTTGAAAACGGCTCCGCGGAAAAGGTAATGGAAGAACTGAAGAAATATCAAAATAAGGATGGCGGGTTTGGCAATGGCTTGGAACCCGATTTCAGATGCTCGGCTTCCTCTGCACTAGCGACAACCATCGGGCTGCGGCATCTGGTTTCGATTGGAGCCGATGCGTCTAATGAGATGGTTCAACGTGCAGTTCGCTATGTACTCGAGACATTTGACGAAGAACGCATGGGCTGGGAAATCGTCCCGAAAGAAGTCGAAACAGCGCCTCGCGCGATTTGGTGGAATTACGGCGGCGACTGGCCTTGGGGCAATCCAAGCGCTGAAATGATTGGCCTGCTCCACCATTATAAAACACTAGTACCCGAGGAATTACTCGGCAAACTGACAGACTTCGCCGTGGAATACGTATGCCAATTAACAGCAAGCGACCATCATGAAATCCAATGCATCGTGAGACTGATGGATGCACTGCCGGAATCTGAAGCAAACAGGATCGCAGGCAAAGTAAATGAACTTCTTGTTGCCAACGTCACGACAAATCCGGACAAATGGAGCGGCTATTGCCTGCTTCCTTTGCAGATTGTAACATCACCGGACTCCCCTTTTGCCGACTTGTTCAAAGACAGTATCCCGGCAAACATCGAGCACCTCCTCTCCACGCAAGACGGGGACGGCAGCTGGAAACCGGCATGGGCGTGGGGACAGTTCGAGGAAGAGTTCCAACGAGCAAAAATGGAATGGAGCGGCGTCTTGACCCTTGATCATGTAAGAGTCTTGCACGCATTCGGCATCCTCGGTTCGTGACGACATGGCATACCTGCTTATCCTATTGTCTTTTATCGCACTCGCATTCGGCCTCTTAACACCTGTTAACTTACTCACATCCGGCATCCTATTCCTCGTGTTATTTAGCATAGGAACCGCGTTATTGGTGAGGAAAATGAGGAGATAAAAAAGAAGGCATCCCAGTTCGACGGGGTGCCTTTTCGTTTTAGCGTTGAAGTCTGTTTCTACAGGTTCGTTCTATAATAGGATGGCAGCTGATTTTTCCTATCGCCATGTGATTTGGCGCATCGTATAGGCATTTGGCGATAAACTCTACTATTTGGCGCACTGTAGATCAATTTTGGCGCGTCTTTTGTTTATTTGGCGCGCCAGCCAGCTTATTTGGCGCGTGCAGCTCACTATTTGGCGCTCAACCTCATTATTTGGCGGAGTGCTCGAGGTTTTGGCGGGTAACCAAGATTTTTGGCGGGCACCCGTGGGTTCTGGCGTTCGCTCCAGTTTTCTGGCGTTCAACCACGGATTCTGGCGTTCGTTCCCGTTTTCTGGCGTTCAGACGCGGATTCTGGCGTTCGCTCCGGTTTTCTGGCGTTCAGACGCGGGTTCTGGCGTTCGCTCCAGTTTTCTGGCGTTCAACCACGGATTCTGGCGTTCGCTCCGGTTTTCTGGCGTTCAGCCACGGATTCTGGCGTTCGTTCCCGTTTTCTGGCGTTCAACCACGGATTCTGGCGTTCGCTCTGATTTTCTAACGTCCAGCCTAGCTTATCCCCGTTCAAACTCGAATTTTAACAATCAAACCTCTCCGACATTACCCAATGCTATCTGCATTACTCACAAATCCACGTCGTCACTCATTTCAAACACATCAAATACATTTTTCTGTATGATGAGAGAAATGATTTTGCCCTCTTTTTCATAGTAATGGGTATTGCCGATCCGTTTGTCGGTCAGTTCCGTCCAACCCCATTTTTCGATTTCAGCCAAGTATTCGGCGGGCGGCGTTCCTTCGGCGTCACCGATATTTTTCAGTTTGTATTTGGCTGATTTCGCAATTTCCGTTGTGCAGTCTTCCGGTTTTACTTCATACGCATTTTTCGGGACCGGGAATCCTTCATTGATCACGGCCATCCGGTATCCGTCTTCATTTGCATACTCGTAGGAACATCCCGTCAATACGATCGCGGACAGAACGGCTGCTGCCAGTAGACGTTTCATGACGATCCACCTCTCACGCATTATGTTACTTTTAGCGTACGTGGTGATGCGGCTTTTGTCATCCGACATATTTGTGTCAGTTCCATCCGCTCGGCTTTTTCTCTTATGACAGTTCCATTCGCAGCCGGATCATATCCCGGCACACAATTCCGTTCTCTACAATCTCTTCCTTGTAATGAAACGTAAAAAAATCATGAATGATTTCGACGATCCGGAATCCACATTTTTGATACAGCGCCAGCTGGTTCACGCTTGAGTTACCGGTGCCGATTTCAACGTTACGATAGCCGATTTCATCAGCCAGCCGAATTGCTGCCTGCACCAGCTGTTTGCCAATCCCTTTCCCTTGCATAGCTTCACTAACAGCGACGTTTTTAATTTCAACAGTCTCGGGATTCAGCATGAGAAGGACGAAGACACCGATGATTTCCCCATCCATTTCATAGAGGAAGCACTCGCCTTCTTTCAAATATCTTTCGACGAGTACCAAAGAAGGGTCCGCAAGCAACAGCAAATCATAGGGTGGCGTCTCTGCGTTTCCCAGCCGTCTAATTTCCATATGTTTCGGTTGTACAGGTTCGATCTGCATGCCGTTTCGCCTCCTCCATAACTGCTTCATACACCTCATGCCAGTCTGTATAGTAGTCGGCTACTTCCTCAGGTCGGATCAGCAGCCGTTCGGTCGATTCATGTTCACCCGCAAAGGGGAGGAATTCTGTTATATTCATCCGGTACATTAACTGATAGCCTACCTTTGGATAGGGACTTGATTCATTCCACAATGGATTTGCATCATGATTCACTTCTATGGCGCCAAGGAGACGGGACGGTCCTCTCACATAAGCCTCCTCCAGCACTTCCCGTTCGAGGCATGCTTCGGCGGTTTCTCCCTTTTCTATGTGGCCGCCCGGAAAATCCCAACCCCGATCATTCAAATTCACCATTAGCAGCTGTTCCTCATGGAAGCAGAATGCGTGCACACTCGTAATCAATTCTCGTTCGGGCATCAGCTGCCGCATAAACGTCAGCTGGACGATATGCCCATACCAATCAACTGAAATCGAAGCCATCTCTGCACCTCCTATTTCTCGTTCCCTCTGACCGCTCCTTTACTTCCCTACTGAATACCCTTCAAATAACCGACCGCCAAAAGGTGTTAACACTTCCTCCACCAACTCGATGACTGCGTGCTTATTCCGCGTGCGATAAAATTCATCGAACACCGTTACAAACCTATCGGTAAATACCGGATCAAATTCACGCAACGCTCGAACGACCCACTTGGAGTCACCAATCCATCTTCCATTCGTGCGTAAGAAAAACTCATGCAAGCGATCAGCAAGTGTATTCGCGATGAAAATCGCTTCTGCTTCATCCGTCGAACCCTGAAAATCATCTAACGCATCTGTCAGCATATAACGCTTCGTTCTCAGCGTTTGTTCGGACCACGGTGCAGGACCTTTCTTTAGCAACTCATCGGCCTGCTGCTTGACGATTTGAACAATCTCCGCATCAATGAGTACAATGCCTTCAGAAATCATCCGCAGCAAGGATGGCCTCGCTCTCTCGATGTCGGATTCAAAAAACGATTGATAAGAGGTCTTATTATGGACAAACACTTCAACCGGCCAATCAAAAGCGATAACCGATTCCCGATACGGCCCCTTATCGTCATCGAACACGATGATGTCCAAATCGGATGTTTCTGTCGCTTCTCCCCGCACAACACTGCCTGCAAGCAGGGCGGCCGTGCAATCCGGATAGTATTTATGAATAAACATTTCAGCCGCTTTCAAAGCGTCTACTCGTTCCATGTCTTCCCCCTCTTCCCAGCTTGTATGGCCTTCACTATGCTATGCGGACGAATATCGAGAGAGTCCAGCCTTTCGATCGGCACCCACATCGGTTCATAGGTTCCCTGATTGCGTGCTGCTCCATATTCCTCGCCTGTGCCCGTTCCAAATGTTCCGGCTCGGATAGCTGCCCGGAAAAAGTGCTGTGTACCGTTGTATTCAATTAGGCCGAGGCGTTCTCCTATTTCCACTTCCACGCCCAGTTCCTCAAACGCTTCCCGCTTGGCCGCTTGTTCGGGGCTTTCTCCCGGCTCAATTCCCCCGCCAGGGAAGACGTAGTATTCCCGGCCACTTTTCTTCCTCCTGATGAGCGCCATCTGTCCCTCCAACTCCATGACGACAGCAGCCCGATCCCTAGACTTTGCCACATACTCAATTAGCCAGCAGTCGCGAAACTCGCCTTCATGCCACTCCCGCTTTGGCAGCAGTTTCACTTTCCGGAATCCGCATTTTTCATAACACCGCAGCGCACGTTCATTCCAAGTTTGCGGATCCATGACAACTCTGTTCACGTGTAGTTCATTGATCAGATAATCGACGACGGTTTGGACAAGCTGCGTACCGATACCACGATTCCAGAAATCAGGCTCGCCAATGAATTGGTCCATTCCGAAAATGACTTCATCCGCTTCATAGCCATATAGCTCTCTTTCTTCTTCCTCAATTGGGTAGAATTGAAGATACCCGATAGGCGCATGATCGTACATGATCAGGCATCTTGTTTCTTCATCGGGCTCGCCAAAGAAGTCCTCCTCCACCTGCTTCAAATCAGCAGGCCGGTCACGTCCTTCATAGAATTGCAGTACCGCCGGGTCCGATAGCCATTTGGTCATTATGTATTTGTCTTCTTCTATCAATTCCCGGATGGAAATCTTCTCTCTCTCGACGATCACCATATCAATTCCCCCTTTAGTCTATTTATTCCATAAAGCCTGATCGTTTCCCTGCCCTTTTCTGCAGTTCAATAAAAAAAGAGCAGCCTTTGAACTTTGGCTGCTCTACAAATTTATCGGCTTAGGGCAACAATCCGGTCGACAAACGATTTCTTTGCGTCCGAGTATTGCCTTTCATTATCCGGATATTTCCGGGCAAGCTCCCATTTCAACGTTTCGTACGCCTTAGCGACGTCCGGGTGATCATTTAAATAATCCCGGAAAGATGTATGGGCCTTCCACCACTCGCCTCCATATTCCACGACATGATAGACATGGGTTTTCGTCAGTTCATGAAGGTCCGAAAACTTTGCGAATACCACTTTCCCTTCCACTTCTGCCTTGAGTCGATAGATATCCGCATCTTTCAATGCGTGCAAGTCAAATCTGGCGACGTCGTCTAAACTTCGGACTCCAATGAGTACATCAAGCAGCGGTTTTGCCGCTATTCCCCGAATTGCCGTGCTTCCAATATGCTGAATATCAACAGCCAAATCACCGAGTAGTGTCTCCAGTAGCGCTTTTTCCTGAACAAATAGCGCTTGCCAGCCTTCCTCATGCTTCGTCAAGGCAACCACGTCTTTATTCAGTCCCAACATACATGCCGTCTCCTTTCGGAATGAACCCGATTTCTGCACAAATCAGATCCACAATCTGCTCGACATCTCGATGGTCCGTTTGAATAAATTGCTCAAAACACGAATCCTGATAGCCTTCCAGACATTTATCCGTCTGTGCAAAACACCAATTGCCCGGTTCTTCACCACGGGCCAGCAACCGATTAAAAATCGTCTGCTTCTCTGCCGTTAGACAGAAATGGAATGTTTCCTCATCCAGTTCAGAGAAGCCCTTATAAATCGTATTAAAATAATCTTTTTTATAAATTGTCATCGGCACGATCAAGTCCCGGCCATATGTCTGTTTCAACTGTTTGGCCACTTCAACGACGAGCGTTTTCCACATTAGGAAATCCTGAAAATCACCTGTCTGCTCAACAGGCAGCTTCACTTCATTCGGAATCATTTCCCGCAGCATGTAACCTACTATTTCAGGATCATAAAGCAACGCGTGATCCATCCGTTCCATCAGTTTTGTAGCCACCGTCGTCTTCCCCGCCCCAAATGCCCCATTAATCATCACTATCATGTTTCATTCCCCCTCATATGTCAAAAACGGTTCATACATTGTAATCGCATGATTCTCCGTGACGAATTCGTCTTCCAAGAGGTTCCCGTCCAGGTCGTACACATGCCGGAAAATGGTGTTATGCCGCACATAGCCGCCCCATGATTCAAAGGTGAATTGGTGATCCTTTTCGTACACTTTATATGTCCGTGTTGCAGGCGATGCGGCCCGCCACTCGCCAGTCAGATGCGTATCTGTCAAGTAGACGATCAGTTGGTATGGGGTTGTTGTTTCGTTTTTAATTTGCAAATCCAAATAATTAAAGGCGCATGTTGCTCCACTGCCGAACGGCTGGCTGCGGCTGGAATCCGGAAACACATCATAACTATGGCGATACCGTTCCGTTACGGTCAGTGGCGTATGCAGCGTAATCCAATAGATCAAATTGGACAGCTGGCAAAGCCCTCCGCCTACCCCGACGGTCACTTTGCCATAATGGAGAATCATCCCGTCCACATACCCTTTGCGCCTCGTCGTATTGCCGATCAGCCGCCAATAGGAGAACGTTTCTCCCGGTTGCAGGATGATGCCGTTCACTCGGCGCGCCGCTAATTTTAAATTTGTAATTTTATTATGTTGAAGCTGCATATCCACGTCTTTCAACTGGCGGAGCAACGGCGTACGATGCTTTTTAACCACATGTGGAAGCTTATCTTCAGCCTTCGTCATGGCATACTGCTTGCCGTCCCACCACCACTCGCCATATCGTTTCAAGCGAAATACTTTCTTTCCAAGATAAATACGCAGTTTACTTCTCTTTATTGGTTGTAATGAAACCACAAAGCCACCCCCCACCCCGTATCTATTCCTGACGGCACAAAAGAATTCCTGCTTCTATCAAAGAAAAAAAGAAGTGTCCGCGCGCAGACACTTCCTTCTTATCTCACTTGGCATAATGGAGACTGACAATTAAATCTCCATCCTCTGAATGTTCCGTGCTGACCATTTGAGAAGTTTCTTCCGAATACAGATCGACACCTTCATACCCTGCAAGCACACTGTTAAAGTATGATTCATCCACTTTCAGAAAGCGGATGGACTGCAGCTTGCCCAAAACAAATCGGAATTCCATCTCATCACCATATACGAATGCATAATCAGCATCCTCCACTTCGTATTGCGTAGTATAGTCGTCTCCAAAGTATTGAGTGACCTTGGCCTGCGGATCGCCTAACGTTAAGCCATGCAAATAAAATTTTTCATTTGCATCTGACAAAATAGGCTGGGTAGGATCCAATAAAATCCGCGCTGTATGTCCCGGCACCTCTGGCTGGTATTTAAAGCCGGGATGTGAAGCAAAATTAGGGTCAACGTTTTGCATGAGACGTACGAGCAACTTCCCATCTCCATCCAATTCCATTTTGATTAGGTACGAATTTTCCATTGAATACATGTACCGCATCAAATTTTCTGACACAAACTTGATTCCGCCATAATCCCTATAAAGCTGCTCACCGTACTGGGAATCTACATCAGTGAAAAGAAGGGTCTCCACCTGATCTTTATATAAAAACACTATGAGTTTGCCTTCATAATCAAGCCCCATGTCCGCGCCTGTACCATCCAAATCATCAATCAGTGTATAATCCTTACCCAGTCGTTCCACGACATCCTCCAGTGAATCGCCCATCGTCACTCCATTTAAATAAAACTTACCCAGCTCAACTGTGAAAGCCGGCTTTGACAAATCGGCGATGTCACTTGGTGACTCCTTTTCTTTAGGCACGTCCCCTATATCTACCGGGGTCTCCTTACCCATTTCAGCTTGTGGATCGTCGAGAACGACTCGGAAAACAAATAGCATGGAACAAGCTACAATAATTCCGGTCATCAGCAAATAAGGCCATTTCCTTTTTGATGTTTCTTGTGCCAATGAATTTGAAACGTTTCGCATGACCCGTTCCTTGCTTTCCGACAGATCTTTCAATTCCGAAGGCAAAAACTTATTCATTGAGCAGCACCTCCCATTCGATTCCTCTCAACTGATTTCGCAAAAGCTCTCTCCCCCGTGTCAGCCGTGTTTTCACTGTACTTTCCGGAATGGATACAGTGCTTGCAATCTCGGCAATGGTCATTTCATTGAAATAAAAGTGAACGAGCACTTCCCGCTGTTTCAGCGGCAATGCCAAAATAGCTTCTCCTATTAGTTGCTGCTCCTCTTTCTTAACCAATCCATCCAAATTCCTCTTTCCTGCCTGCGGAGAAAACTTATGCTGCAGCTGTACTTTTCGGTAATTCCAGCTCCTCAAATAATCTTTGCTTCGATTCACGGTCATTTTAGCCAAATAGGCTCTGACTTCTCCACGTTCTTCGTAATTATGTTGATTGCTATAAAATTTAATAAATACCTCTTGTACGATATCCTCTGCCGTGTGGAGATCCATCACATAGCAATACGCGATGCGGAGTAAATGTTCTGTATGCTGATCCATCAATTCGATCAGTTCATTTCGATTCAATTCGATTGCCACCCCTTTCCTACATTGTAAACGAAACGCAGCTCATGGAAGTTTGGATTTCGTGAAATTAATTCCTCCCGCAACAAACATGCCCTTTTCTGCATGTGACCGGCTAAAACATGCGGGTCACCGAAAATCAGCTGTATGACAGGATTTGATTGGATATAGTAGCAGTACAAAGACGAAATCGCGGAGGGATACCATTGGAAATTATTCGAGTCGAGGGGTTACGAAAAGCATATGGAGCGAAGGAAGTGCTGAAGGGAATCGACTTTTCTGCAGATGCAGGAGATATCATTGGAATCATCGGAAAGAATGGGGCAGGGAAATCAACCTTTCTAGAAATTTTGCTGACGCTTAGATCGTACGAACAAGGAACGGTTCGATTATTCGGCCAAGAGCTGAACAAGGCATCTGATAAACAGCGCGAGCAAATAAGGCAGCAGCTTTCAGCTGTGCTGCAGCCGACCCAGTTTTACAAGACTTTAAAGGTCATTGAATTGCTTAGGCTTTTTAAAGCGTATTATCAATCACCTCTCGATGTGGAAACGATTATTGCTGACTTCAAGCTGCAGGACCATCGGAAAACGTATTTTGACAAACTATCAGGCGGCTGGAAGCAAATCGTCAGCCTCGCGATCGCGTTTTTATCGGAACCCAAGATGCTGATCCTCGACGAGCCGACAACCGGCCTGGATCCCCATATGCGCAATATGCTCTGGTCGTATATTACCGAGTACAACAAACGGACGGGTGGCACGGTCCTTCTGACGACGCACAATATGGATGAAGTCGAGTTGTACTGCGACCGGGTCATGTTGCTGAACGAGGGTGTGGCGGAAGTATTTGATTCAACGGAAGGGATTCTCGCTTCCGGCTTTAAATCAATTCATGAATTTTATCTAACACAAGTTGCGGTATAAGGAGGAGTTTAAATGATTGCTACACAATTACGATATGACTTGTTGATGTTTTCCAGAGAACTGTTTTACGTCGTGTTTACTTTGATTGTTCCCCCAGCGACATACCTGTTCATGGGTTCCCTTTACGGAGGCTTCACCTATGCCGGCAATTTAAGCTATGCAGAAAGCTATACACCGTCCTTCATTTTGCTCATTTCCTTCGGCGTCGTCTTTTTCTCTTTCGGATTTGATCAGGTTTTGAACCGGGTAAGCGGCGTCGAGAAGAGAATTTCACTTGCTCCGGTTCCTAAACGGATACTTTTGCTGTCAGGCATTTTGAAATCAATCATCGTTACAAGCTTCGGTTATCTATTTGTTACTCTGCTCGGTGTATTTGTCTACAATTTATCGATTCAATGGGTCAACGTTCTTCTGTCATTTGGACTGTTCATGCTGTTGAACGCGATCCTGCTCGTCCTCTCTTCAGCCATCTTCTCCTTTTTCAAAACGGTGAATGGGGCGCTCGTGTTTTCCATCGTCACGTTTCAAATTGTTTTGATCACGGGAGGTTTCGCGATGCCCATCGACATGATGCCTAAATTTGTACAATACATGGCTGAGGTAAACCCGCTCTACCATATGAATCAACTCTTCATAGCCGTTTGGAATGGACAGTTTCAGTTCGATCGTGCGTCGCTCATTTCAATTGGCTATATCGGCATCTGCATTCTTCTCGCATTATTCGCCCTCCGTTTTGCAACAAGACATCAAAACCGCAAGTAAGTCATGGTACGATGAGAATAAAAGACTTTCTGGGGGTGGATTTCGTGAAAGTGATACTGGACATCGACAGTGATTACAAAGAGACAAAAGTGACGATCCATTGCAATGAAGTGGATGATTCTATAAAGGAGATCCTTGATTTCCTCAAAGGGAAAAAGACCGAATTTCTCGTCGGACGAGACGGAGATATGCAGCATATTCTAAAGCCGGACGACATCCATTATTTTCATACAGAAAAGGAAGGGGTCGTCGCTGTGACAAGCGAAGGATCATTCGCCTTACGGGAAAAGCTGTATGAGTTGGAGGAAATGCTGCCCACCACAAAATTTATCCGGCTCTCGAAATCCGTCATCGCCAACTTACATGAACTGAGCCGGTTTGAGGCTTCTTTTAACGGAACTCTATGCGTTTATTTCAAATCGGGCGCAAAGGAATATGTTTCGCGGACATACGTCAATGCAATAAAAGAAGCATTGAAAATGAACAGGAGGAAAAACGGATGAAAACATTCTTAATCAGAAGTGTGCTCGGGATCTTTTTCGGATCATTTCTGACAATCATGACGATCTTCGCTGTCATCTATTTTGGAAATCATGATAAACTGAACTCCGAAATTCTTGTAACCAATGCACTGGGTACGATGTTTTGTGGCTGGTTCTTCTCCGTGACCCCTCTACTGTTTGACAATGAAAAGCTGACATTGCCTGTACAGACAGTACTCCACTTTCTCAGCGTCAGTATTTTGTACTTCATCATTGCTTTCGTTGTAGGATGGGTGCCATTCTCTATGAAAGGGTTCTTGGGCATGCTGGGCATCTTTGTGCTGCTCTATGCCTGCATCTGGTCAGCATTTTATATATATTTTAAAAATCAAGCTAAGAAACTAAATGAAGAATTGAAAGATTTATAAGCCCGCTTGCCAAGTACTCCCTTGGCAAGTTTTTTATTATTTACAACCCATTAACACAAATCCAACACGCCCTTTATATTCCTCCCCTACAATGAACTTGATCACAATTTGAAAGGAGCCAAACCATGAAAATTGCATTGTTCAGCGATCTGCACTACCCTGCCGTCGACGAGAGGATTCCGGGATTACTTGTGGCCCGTGCTGCATTCTACGAGGAATTTATCGATCATTTTCTGCAAGTGGACGCCGACCTCCATGTATCATTGGGCGACTTGACGAACTACGGCATGCCCCACGAACTGAGGAATATCTTTTCCTTGATCGGCGATCGCCGTGAGTTCATTCACGTCCTTGGAAACCATGATAACTACACATTGCCAAAAGAGGAATTGCTCGCATTGACTGGCCAGAAACGCTATCATTCATTCGAAACAGAGGAAGCGGTTTTCGCTTTTCTTGATACAGCACGCGAACTCGACTTCGAAAGTTGGGGCGGCTGGATGGACGACGAGCAATTGGAATGGTTCGAGCACGTCATCCAACATTCTGAAGAAAAACCATTGCTCGTTTTTGCCCATCACCCGGTATACAACACAACAACAGGCTCCGAACGGGAAAACGGCTCCATTCATCCCGATATCGATATGCGCTCCCTACTGAACCAAAAGAAAGGCATTGGCATGTTCTTCAATGGCCATATGCATTGCGACTCCATCGTCAAAGAAGACAACTGGACATTCGTCCAAACCGCCGCATGCCTGGACCAACCGTCCTTCCGCCTCATCAACATCCTAGACGAGGCCATCATTGTCGCCGCCCTCGATATCGAAAGCGACGAGCTTAGAAAAAATGCAGCCATCATTTACGATAACATCAATCACTTCACACACCGGCCAGACGCATGCGGAACTGACATGCATCGCAACTGTGCCGTATCACTGATTCCGACAAGCCCGGTTTTATGAATCGAACTATTCTAGACTGCCCTTTTAGTGGGGCGGTTTTTTTGTGTTTCTGGCTACTTATTTCACAAATCATTACTAAACGTTACCAAATTACAAATCCTGCGTCTAAGTAGTAGATAAGAGAGGTGAACATGATGTCCAGTGAACAATGGTTCAATGATTTTTTCGATGCCGTCTATAGTTACATCTTCATGCTCGTGAAAGACGTTCATACTGCTGAAGATTTGACGCAGGAGACGTTTATGAAAGTCATGGTAAATGAACATCAATTTAAGGGAGACTCCTCCATCAAAACATGGATTTTTCGTATCGCGTATACGACGACGATGAGTTATTTCCGGAAGAAAAGGCCGCTCACATCTTTATTTGACCTTCCTATGCCGAGCTACAAACATGAACCGTCCACCGAGGAAATCGCCCTTCTCAACGCACAACACACTCAATTTTACGAGGCACTGCGCCAGCTGAAACCAAGCTACCAGCACGTGATTATTCTTCGCAAAATACAGGAGTTTTCCACAAAGGAAACATCCATTATCCTGAATTGTTCAGAAGGAAAAGTCAAAATGAGCTTATCGAGGGCACTTGCGGCATTTAAGAAAGAATTAGAGAAAGGCGGGTTTACGAATGAAACACTTATCCGATGAAGAGATTTTCCAAGAATTGAAGCAGCTCGAAAAGGCATTTGAGCCAAGTACTGAGCAACGAAAGAATGTGCAGCGTCTTTTGTTTCAATCATCACGTCCTCCAAAGACATTTCGCCAACGGACATTTCTTCCCACCATCATTTCGCTAATCGTCCTTTGTTCCGTATTTGTTGGAGTATATATTAATTTTTCAAGTTCATCTGCAAAACTTGGTGGAGATGTAACCTCCTCTTGGAATGGAGTTTATCTAGAGCAAACAAGTCGAACAAGTCCTACAAATTATGTGATTGGATTTAGTAAAGACAGCTTCACGATTAAAGATCAATCCATTATTCCATTTATCCAAATGTCAAAGGCGAATAAAGAGGAAGCACTTAAAGGATATAAAATAAAGGAGCCAACTTTAGTTCCCGGAGAGTATACGAATTATACCGTTACAAAAAGTGGTGACACATACACCATTTCTGCCTCAGGTTCTTTCAAGTATACATTGCAGAAATTCGGCCCACGCAGATATGTCGGAGAAGATGGCATTGAATATTCCACTCCAACATACATGGATCAGGAAGGATCGATTACAGACGAGGTTACACCGAGACGGCTTGAAACAGCTGAAAAAACGGAGCATACATTTTTGATTGAATGGGGCTCCGACGCGATGGATAGTGGCAACCATGACTTTGAAAGCCACGAACATGGGAAGCTTGTCGTTTCACCAAACACATATAGCTTAGAACGCGGGCAGGCTGTTTATTATCATATGCCACCTTCTGTGACTGCGAAGAATCCCGCCATTCCAAAGATGTACATTGGAAGAGTCGTCGGATTGCCCGGTGAGACGGTTGAAATAAAAAGCGGCCAAGTGTTTATTGATGGCAGGAAGCTGGATACGTTCTATGGAAAAGCAACAGTACGCGGAATGGGAGAAGAAGAATACTTCAACACTATGCCTCGACAAAACAAAGATTCTGAACAAGGATTCAGGGAGTATTTTAATATGGATATGGCCCCTGTAAAAGTTCAGGCCGATATGGTGTTCCTACTCGTCGATCATTGGTGGCGAGGAACGGACAGCAAGGATTTTGGACCACTGCCGATAAAGGAAATAGAAGGAGTTATTATTGGCTATGAAGAATAGGCTATGAAGCCATCTTGCCGAAATCCGAGCAGACTCCTACTGTCACGCTAAGCCCAAATTGAAAGGAGACTGCACAAATGACTAAAAAACGGCTAATACTCTCGACAACGATAATTTCAGCAATTTTAGTTTTTGGCTTTCTTCTTACTAGCTTTTTTAATGGCAGCAAGAAAGAATTGGCGAAAACACGTCAAGCAGTACTTGAATATGTAACTAACGAAAAGGGCTATCAATCATCTGATATACAAGAAATTCGTACAGCATTCAGCTGGAAGGATGAACGAAGGAATGCCTATATGGCCTTTGTCACATTTGTCGACCAACCAGATTTTGAATATGAGTTTCTTTACAATGCAAAAGAGGGTGTCAGAGAAAGAGGAAAACATCGAACCAAAAAAGATCATTAGGAAAATAACGTGGTGAATATTCAAAGGGGGACTCTTCAATGAAACTCTATTCAGTCAAACTTCTGCTTGAATCCATCGTCGTACCAATTGAAGACAACTCAAAGACGTTCGAGGAAACGATTGTATTGCTCCGGTCTACGAGCCGCGAGGACATAGAAGCCAAAATCAGCAATCATTTTGTTGATGACACATACGAAAATGCAGTTGGCGGACAGACGACCTGGCGTTTCGTCACCATTTTAGATGTATTTGAACTGGTGGACGTCTTTGAAGGAGATGTTGATTTCAAAGAAGTGTATTGCCGTTTCTTGCCTTTCGATGAAATGATGACCGCAGAAGAAGTCATCGCTTTGTATTCACTCGATAAATAAAAAACTTGTAAGGCACTCGGGACATAACCCAAGTGCCTTTTCAACTCATCTCTTCCTTTTCCGTCTCCCATACATAATCCCTGCCAACAAAATTGCTGTGGCACCCGCCACTGCCCATGATTCTCTAAAGAACGGCGGATAGTACGTCAGCTCAATCTCATTCATTCCATCCTCTATTTCAAGTCCCGTAAAGGCATAGTTTGCACGGAGAATTTCCTGTTTTGCTCCATTGACTTTCGCAGTCCATCCGCGCTCATATGGAATCGGCAGCACCACATGCGAATCTCCCTTGGTATTATCCACCTTCACACTCGCATGATGTCCAGTCCATGTGACAACGGCTTGCGGTTTGTCTACGCTCTCTTTTTTCGCTTCTTTTAAGATCTCGTAGTCTTCTGTATACAACGCAAAATCTCGCACATCATATTTTCCTTTCGGGAGGCGAATGTGGATCCTCTCCTCTGCCGGCACACGGATCGTCAGTTCATTCACATTCGTCCGGTAGATGGAATCATTTTTCTTCCGTTCCGTCTCAAAGTCATTGACCGTCATCATATAGTCTTTGTCATTCTTCTTCCTTTGAATGAAGAACGATAGAAATACATCTTCTTTCAGTAATTCTGGCTTATTAACTATAACGTCGAGTCCTCCGCTCTCTTCTGTTACGTCAAGTACGCCATCTTCATATGTTCCGCCCACCGGTTCCAACGCGGCACGATCCATCAAGTTCATCAGTTCCGGAATAGAAGACGCTTGGCTTGCGGCATCCTCCAGCACGATTCCTTGCAGCATTGCTCGTTCCTTCGCAAGCGCAGGCGCCCGTTCCAAGTCGCTTTCCTGGTATATAGCCGAAGTCGTGCGCACAAATGGCAAGCTGTACTCGTTCTGATACGCTACATACTCCCCTTCTCGGGCAATCTCTTTAAATCCAAACGGCACAAGCTTCTCTTCCCCAACTTTCCGAATTACATAGGACCCGTTCAATATGGCATACAGATTGGCACGATCGCCAAGAGAGGCATAGCGGCTTACACTTTCCCGTCTCATATCAATAGCAAGATCGTCTAAATAGAAATACAACAGGTGTTTATTCAAAATGCTAGAATAGACACTCATCCCCTTGAAGTCCTGAACGATCGGCGTATTATTACGGGTATCGACCATCCAATCAATACGCGCTTGCGGATCATCTTTCATCTCCTGCAATTTGCGGATCAATGTTCGCTGATCGACTCCGTAGTATTCTTCACTTTCCATGTACTCCCGCGTGATGCCATAATAGGGTCCCTTATTTTTCCCGTTATCTCGATATGTCAATTTCTCTTGTTGGAACATGTTTGCCGTAAGGAGCGTTGAGAAAATTAGAAAGCCGGCCGTCATCCAAAATGCCCAGCGCTTCCGCCTCAGGACATACAGCAGCAAAATCACCATTGTCACAGCAGCACAAATAATTAAATACGACTCATAAAACTTTATTTTCAGCTTTGGATCAGCAATAAAAAACAACCCATACAATGCAGTGCTAGCGACGCTGGCAATCAACAGATCCCGCCACCTGACTAGTTTCAAATGATGCAAAGCCGCTCCTGCCACGCCGCCTGCTGCAAGAGCGAGGAAGTGTTCCCAGCGATATTGCGGAGCGGACAGCCCGTTGAAAAGACTTCCGACCATCGGACTGTAATGCAATACGCATAACGTGATCGTTAAGACAGCAAAAAAGCGGAACGCCCGTTTTTTATATAGAGGAACGATGAATAAACAGAGCACCACAAATGCCGGCAAGATGATAAGCCGACCATGCAGCAGTAAATTATCTACCGGTCCAATCAATGGAATGGCATCTTCAAAAAGAGGCCTATAGTTGTTTAAATAACCGTATACCGACGGAATGAAAAACGGAGCGCTGAGCCCGGCACCTGTTAGCCCGCCGAACAGAAACAGCTTGATCTGCTTTCCTTTTTTCGTCTCCTCCAAAAAGAGTGGAAACAACCAGCGGAACACGATATATATGCCCGCAATTAAAAAATTCACGTACGCAAAATAGAAATTATCAATCATATTCAATGCCAACGCGGCAATGAACCAGCGCACTTTCCCCTCTCGCATTACGGATTCCACGCCAATAAGAAGGAGCGGCAGGAATAGCATCGCATCCGCGAAGAATTCCCAATACGTCACGTGCCGGAAATACATGACGCACGTTGCGTACAGAGTTGCCGCAATAAATGCGGGAAGCTTGGCGAAACGGATCTTTCTAAAATAATATGTAGTCAATGCCAGAATGCACGTCATCCGTAAAATACTGATGACGAGTATGATATTTGCCCAGTAAAAAAGATCCGGTGTAGAAATCCAGCCCATCTTTTCCAGAAGGAATGTAATTAGGACCGTCACATAGAAGACGAGGGATGTTGAGAAGTAATAACCTAACTGCGAGAAGACTCCTCCGCCAAGTCCGAAGCTCTCCGAATAGAAAAACTCTCCTTCCGTGAATAAGTTGTAGAGGAAATACTTGAATGGGATCATTTGCGAAAGACCGTCATTGAGCCCTGTCATGTACCTGTCTTGAAAAAACTCCGACAAGAAAAAGAGATGGCTTAGGATGGCCACTGCAAGACAAGCCATCCCGAGTATAAGTTTCGGATGCTTCCAACCATTCATGCTGCTTTCAACACCTTCCCTGTCACAACGAAAGTAATTGGCACCGTCACGAAAAGAGCCGCAATCGGAGCTGCACTGCTGTTCATGCCAAACCATTCCACCAGCAAAAATAGCAGGATGAATGTGACCAACACGTTAACAGCCTGCGTCAGTGGGAAGCGGACAAACCGTGCCCATGTCGGTTTCACTCCGTATGTCACATAGCAGTTCAAGAAGAAGGAACCGATCATGCTTATAACGACAGCCACCCAATGCGCCGTCACATACGGTACATGGACAAGATGAAGACCGGCCAAGTAAAGGGCATAGTACACACCTGTATTCACAATGCCGATGAGCGCGAATTTATTAAATTCATAAGTGATGAATCGACGCATGGACATCCCGTTTCCCTTTCACTTCGGTACTCGATTGGCCGACCAAATAATGCGGCCTCTTTTTCGTTTCATTGTAAATCCGCCCGACATACTCCCCGATAATACCTAACGATACGAGCTGCACGCCTCCGAGGAACAGGACAGATGAGATGGTTGTAAAATAACCCGGCACAGCAACACCATTTTTAAATATGCCAAGTAATGTAATGGCGATATATAGCAACGCTGCCCCAAGCGAAAGCAAGCCCATGTAGAAGCAGAGACGGAGCGGCTTCGTATTGAAGGAGACGATGCCGTCGATTGCATAATTGAGCAGCTTTCCAAATGACCATTTTGTCTCGCCATGCTGCCTCACAACATTTTCATACGTAATTGTCTTCTGTTCAAGGCCGATCCAAGCGTACAATCCTTTTGAAAAACGGTTGCTTTCACTCAATAAAAGCAGGGAATCGACCGCCTTTCTGCTAAGCAGCCGAAAATCTCCCTCCCCGTCGCTCAGGCGGACATCGATTGCTTGGTTGACGAGACGATAATAGGAGCTCGACAGAAAGGAACGGACTTTGGAATCCCCTTTCCGGTTCCGTTTTGCAACGACCTGATGATATCCTTCCTCAAACCCTTGCAGTAGTTCGGGAATCAAAGAAGGGGGATGCTGCAGATCAGCGTCCATAATAATGACGGCCTGCCCGTTCGCATGCTGCAAGCCAGCCAAGATGGCGGCCTCCTTCCCAAAGTTCCGTGTGAAAGATACATACTCTGCTTCAGGATACGTAAGAAGCACACTTCGAATTTCATCCATCGTCCCGTCCGTACTTCCATCATCAACGAACAACACTTCAAAATAGGCCTGCTGATGACGCATTTCTTTTGCAATGGCATCCATGACCGAGGCAATATTCCCTGCTTCATTGTAAGAAGGGATAACGAACGAAATCATCAGCTGATCCATTTAGACACCTACTTTCTCTTGTTGAGTTACAAGTCGCTCCGGAAAATTAGTTGTAATGACAAGTGAATCGGAATGCCGATTCAGCCTCTCTAGATCCTCCGCAGTATCGACTGTCCAGACGCCAAGCTCAATCCCAAGCGGCTGCACCGCCTCTACTAATTCCTTCGACAAGAACTCATGATGGATGCCGATATAACTCGCCTCCATCCGTCTGACTTGCTCGGCAATCAACGTTGGCAAGCCAAGAAAGATAGGACCAACCGCAATGGACGGATCGAGAGCTTTCACTTGCTGCAAGGATACATGATCGAATGAAATGACAAGCACTTCCTCTGTCATGCCATGGCGTTGAATGAGCTCTACCACTTTCTCTTCCAATCCGTTGTAATAACCGGCTTTCTGTTTTAATTCAACTAACAGGCGCTTCCTACCCTTTGCTAGCAACAGGACATCCTCCAAAGTCGGAATGCGCTCATACGCAAAACGCCCGTTAAACCAACAACCTGCGTCTAGCTGTTGTAACTCCTCCACAGTGTGATCCCCGACCAGCCCACTTCTATCCGTCGTGCGCTCCAGCGTAAAATCATGAATGACGACCGGCACGCCATCCTTCGACAAATGCACGTCCAACTCAATCGCTTCAACGGTATCGTTACCGAGCGCCATCATGAAAGCAGCCATCGTATTCTCAGGCGCCCTGCCCGACCACCCTCGATGTGCAACTAATCTTCGCATGCTATAACCCCTTTTCGGATGTAATAAATGAAGACTTGCTTACCTAACAGGATTGCGTTCTACATTGTTCCAACTACTCAACCAAACTTGATTGGTCAAGAGCATTTCGCGCGCCAGAGGATTGTTTTGATTAGGGAGACCCCCGCGAACCTCCTGGCACCCGCGCATAACACAATCACACACGCGCATAAGCCAGGCCCACCCGCGCATAACCCTACCGTAACCGAGCATAAGCACACTATGCCCCCACTTATAAACAGAAACCTTTCTCCTCACTTCACCCCGGTATACACAAAAGCACGGATAATTTGCCGTTGAGCGAAGAAGAAGACGAATAGAATCGGCACCACAAGAATGAGATTGCCGGCCATTAAAACATTCCATGCCACACCGCCATCCACTTCACGCAACTTAGAAATGCCGAGCGGCAATGTCCTCGAGGCATCGGTCGTCGTCATGACGAGAGGCCAAAAGTAGTCGTTCCAATGGGCGATGAAGCTGAACATCGCAAAGGTGATTAACACCGGCTTCGCCATTGGAATCATAATCCGCATAATAATTTGCCATTCGCTCGCCTGATCCAGTCGTGCGGCCTCCAATAACTCCTCCGGCACTTGCTTGAACGACTGGCGCAACAGGAAGATACCGAATGCACTCGACGCAAATGGCAAGATGAGCGCCCATAACGAGTCAAGCAAACCCCATGCACTCATTTGCAGGTAAACCGGCAAAAAGATGAGCTGTGTCGGAATCATCAATGTCACCATCGTCACTCCGAAAAAGAAATTGCTGCCTTTGAATTTATACCGGGCAAACGCGTAGGCAGCAGGTATGATGGTCGCAAATTGCAACACGAGAATACCGAGCGCCACAATGGTGCTATTAAAGAAGTATTTTAAGAATGGCCCTGAATTCCAGGCCTTCGAGAAATTTTCCCAAAGCAGGGTGTCTGGAATCCATTTTGGCGGAAACACCATCGTCTCCCCCAATGTCTTAAATGAGGTGGAAATCATCCAGACGAAAGGCAGTGCGAATATTGTGATTAAAATCAGTAACCCGATGCCATTGAGGACCTTCCATAGCGGATTCTTTTTCATCTGCTTCCTTCCCCCTTACTGGTAATGGACTTTCCGTGATAATAGCCGGAAATACAAGATTGTAAATACTCCAATGATGCCAAGCAGAAGGACCCCTGCAGTCGATGCATAACCGATCTTAAAGAAACGGAAGCCGTTTTCATAAATGTAATAAACGATCGTGTTTGTCGAATTAATCGGGCCGCCGCCTGTCATGATGGAAATCGTCTCAAACACTTGGAATGAGCCGATCAACCCGATAATTGTTAAGAAGAATAGAGTTGGCGACAGCATTGGCAGCGTTAATTTGAAAAACGTCCGCACCTTGCTTGTGTCATCCAGTGCTGCAGCCTCGTATATATCCTTCGGAATGCTTTGCAGGCCAGCAATGAAAATGAGCGTGTAATACCCGATCCCTTTCCATACCGCCACGATAATGAGCGACAATAACGACGTCTTCGGATTTGTCAGCCACGGCACATTCGAGATACCAAATAGGTTCAGGAACCAATTGAGCAGGCCGTAATCCGTGTCCATCAGCCACATCCACAGCATGGAGATGGAGACGAGGGAAATGATATGCGGGCTGAAAATTGCCCCTTGGACAAAACCATACATCGCGCCTTTGCGGTTCAGCCATAAAGCCAGCAGCAACGAAATGCTGATTGTGAGTGAAACGGTCAACGCAGAATAAATGAACGTGTTGCGAAGCACCTGCATAAACTTGGCATCTTGTAACAGCGCCGTGAAATTGTTAAAGCCGACGTAGTTTTTATCTGGACTGATGAAGTTCCAATCATGGAAGCTTAAATAAATCATGTAGCCGATTGGATAGATGAAAAATAGCGTGAACACCAAAATGGCAGGGAAAATCATCATGTACGGCCTTGCTTTTCCTAAGCTCATCTCAAGCCCCTCCGACCATTGCCGGCATTGGCGCTTCCATATGGACTTCCGTTGCGCGAATTCGTTGCTCGTTCTCGTCAAAGAAGTACAAATGATCAAACGGAATGGCGATATATACTTTCTGCGTATCCGTGATCGGTTCCGTAAAACTTTTGATGTTCATTGTGCCGGCTTGATTCACAACGGTATAGATTGTCTCCGCTCCAAGCGTTTCGGTTGTAATGATTTCACTTTTCATCACCAGATGATCAGGCATCTTCTCCATCTCCGCGCTAATATGCGCGTGTTCTGGCTTGAAACCAACGTGACGGACACGGTCCAATAGACTTGGCAGGAAAATTTCAAGGCGCTCCCTCTCCAAAATGTTCATTGCCGGAGTGCCGATAAATTCTGCTGTGAATACATTATTCGGATCATGATACATGTTCATCGGGGAATCCACCTGCTGCACGACGCCTTTATTCAACAGAATGATCTGGTCGCCCATCGACATGGCTTCCACCTGATCGTGCGTCACGTATATGAATGTCGTACCAAGCCGCTTATGCAGCTGGATCAATTCACGTCTCATCTGCCCCCTCAATTTCGCGTCAAGGTTGGACAGCGGCTCATCCAAAATAAATACTTTTGGCTTCTTGACCATCGCTCGGGCCAGTGCCACCCGCTGCCGTTGTCCGCCCGATAGCTGCTGCGGCTTTTTGTCCAAGTGTTCCGTAAGACCAACAATGTCGCTGATCTCCTGAATCAATGCTTCTCGCTCTGCCTTCGGAACCTTTTTATTTACCAAGCCGAATTCAATATTCTTTCGCACAGTCATTGTCGGGTACAAAGCGTAGTTTTGGAACACCATCGCGATGTTGCGCTTCCCCGGCTCCACATTCGTAACGCATTGGTCGCCGATCCAAATGTCGCCGCTCGTCGGTGACTCCAGGCCGGCAATCATTCGAAGCGTAGTCGATTTCCCGCATCCGGAAGGGCCGACGATCACTGTAAATGACCCATCTGAAATGGTCAGATTCAAGTTCTTCACCACTTCATCCTCATTAAATCGTTTCACGACATTCTCGAGCCTGATTTCCGCCACTGTCGTTCATCTCCTTTTTCCGATCATAGTTTCACTGCAGAGGGTTGGCGCAAAAAGGCAGCGAGCTCCTCCACGGTCTGTACCACTCCATCCCACGCATGACCTCCGAAATGGCTATACGGTGAAATAAGGCACGTCCGTCCGCCTAAGCGTTTCACTGGCGCCAAATCATTGAATGGATTATCTCCGACTGAAAGGATCTCATGAGGAGCGTACCCTTCCTCGATCAGTTTCTTGACCATAGTTTCCATGCCGACCGGTTTTCTCGCGTCAAATACGAAATCATCAAACAGCGTACCGATATTTAAATAATGAACGAAAGCAGGGCCGGTCTCCCCTGGTGTATTCGTCATGAAAATTTTCCGCTCTACGTTCATTGCCCGGATGCTTTCGAATAAAGGGGAATGCAGACGTATTCCATGCGGCTGGCGAATCATCTCATAACGGACTTTTTCAAAGGCACTCGCCCGCTTCTCTGCAGGCACCTTGTATTTTTCTGCATAGACGTGTGCAACACACCACACATCTCCAATGAACAGCAACGAGGCAGGGTCAATTTCCTTCTCCTCTTGCTTTAGGCCCTCCCATGTAAAACTGGCTGTCGGTTCGAAATTCTCATGTTCGTACACAACATGTTGCTGACGGTCAAAAAAGCATCCAAACGGAACAGAGTGACTTCCATCCAGTATGTCGTATGCTTCCATGACGACTTCTGCAGCTTCTGTTTCATCCAAAGTCCCTTCCAGCATATAGGCAAGATAGCGGCCCAAAAAAGCATCATCCTGATATAACGTTCCATCCAGATCGAATATGACCACTTTCAATTCATCCAGCCAGTTCAACATGATCATCTCCTTTTTAAATAGGCAAGGGGAGGGCAGCCTCCCCGAGCGCCTTTATTTCAATAGTGGGTTGGCGAGTGACGCCGCTTGGTCCAATGCCTCTTTTGGCGATGTGCCTTCCAATAGGCATCTGGCGATTTCATCTCGTAAAATCGTTGCGATTTCCGGGTAGCTGTCTGCCATTGGACGCGCTTTTCCAAACTCAAGCTGATCGACGGCCACTTTATATTGAGGCGTTTCCTTATAGAGATTTTGCATTTCCTCTGAATTCACAGCGGATAATCTGCTCGGCAAGTAGCCTGTGTATGTGCTCGCATAGATTGTCTGCTCTTTCGCTGTCATCCATTTAATGAATTCCCAAGCCGCCTCCTGCTTTTCTGGAGACAGTCCTGCCGTCATGACAAGGTTCGCACCGCCAGTCGGCACACCATTTACTTTGTTTGCTGGCATAAATGCTGTATTTAACTCAAAACCATTTTCCTTTGCTATGGACAAGTTGTTCGTCAGGCCAGCTGTCGATCCAAAAATCATCGCGGATCTCCCGTTAGCAAAGTCTTGGACCGCCTGCGCGGACGCCTCATCACCAGCCGGAATCTTCAAAACACCTTCATTGGACAGACGTTTCCAGAACTCCAATGCCTCTACGCCTGCTTCGCCGTTAAACGTCACTTGTTTTTCATCCTCAGATAACATGTCGCCGCCACCAGCTCCGACAAATGCCTCGAAGAACCAAATATCGACTGGCATGCTCATCCCGACAGACTTTCCTTCAACCGTCAAAGCGCGCAAATACTCTTCGAATTCCTTCCAATTCTTCGGTCCAGCCGGATCAAGTCCCGCCTCCTTCAGCATATCGACATTCATGTAAAGGATCGGTGTACTGCGCAAATACGGCAGTCCATGGATTTTCCCATCTACGTACGAGTTGCCCATCAACCCTGGATTAAAGTCATTCAACATAATATCCGAATCCCG
The DNA here is from genome assembly GCF_022048975.1 of Sporosarcina cyprini. Classification (GTDB taxonomy): domain Bacteria; phylum Bacillota; class Bacilli; order Bacillales_A; family Planococcaceae; genus Sporosarcina; species Sporosarcina cyprini. The sequence continues at coordinate 167,729 of NZ_JAKMHX010000013.1, forward strand.
CTCGATGAAAGGCGTCAAATCTTCCGTCATGCCGGAGCGCGCAAACACACCGATGGAAGCAATTTCGTTCAACGTCACTTCAGGCGCATTTTTCGCAGCAAATGCCGCTTGTGTCTTCGAATGCAGATCGGCATAATTTCCTTGGAACTCTGCCTTCACCAGCACTTTATCTTGCGAATCATTAAACATCTTGACGAGGTTTTCATTGTTTTCACCGATTTTATCCCCGAATGCATACCAATATGTGATCTCTGTCCTGCCACTATCCGCCGACACTTTGTGTTCCGAACTTGCCTTGTCTTCCTTTTTGTCTCCACAAGCGCCAAGCACCATCATCAGCGCCAGCAATCCAAGCATTCTACAAATGGTTTTCAATTTGTTCCCTCCAGTTGATTGATTGGTAGTTTTTAAATGAACAAGCTGCAAACGGGTTTCATCTTTACAGTCAACCCCACCTCCATGGCTTGCCTCCCTACAGCCCATATTCTACGGTCCAATTGTTAAGCCCATATCCTCCCTATGTTAAGGTTTCGTAAGTTTCGTAAATTAATAGATCGTTCACATACCCGTTTCCACTTACATCCCCCGTATTTTCCTGCCCCCTCGCTCCGAGCACACAAAAAAACCACCCCCTCTCGGAGATGGTTTTCATACCTTATTTCAACTTCTGCAAAATAACGACTTTTAAGTAATTGAATTCAGGGAAGTCCCGGTTCGTGCGGAAATCTTTCGGCAGCGAGGACTCTTCCAAGATCTTATACGTAGATCCTGATTCGCTGAATGCTTTCTCAATAAATGTTTTAAACTTCTTCATGCCAAAGCTTGCGTTGTTTGTTGAAGCGACAATAATACCCTTTTTTGCAGTAATTGCGATAGCATCCTGCAATAAGGCCGGGTAATCTTTCGCTGTGCTGAATGTGTGTTTCTTCGAACGGGCAAAGCTCGGCGGATCTAGTACGACGAGATCGAATTTCAACTCATGGCGCTTTGCATAACGGAAATAGTCGAACACATCCATTACTTTAATGTCCTGTTGTTCGTAATCAATTCCATTCACGCTAAATTGCTCGATTGTTTTCGGCAAGCTCCGCTTCGCTAAGTCAACGCTCGTTGTCTTGACTGCACCGCCAAGTGCCGCGGCAACGGAAAATGCTCCTGTGTAAGAGAATGTATTCAAGACGTTTTTACCTTCTGCATAGTTATCCCGAATGGATTTTCGGACATCACGCTGATCCAAGAAAATTCCGGTCATTGCCCCGTCATTCAAGTCCACAGCAAAGTTCATGCCGTTTTCTTTGACGATGATCGGAAAGTCACCTGGGGTCCCTTTTACGAAGTCGTCCTGTTCGACGTATTGGCCTTTCCCATCAAAGCGTTTCTTTTCGTAAATCGCCTTATATTCCACAAGCTTATCCAGCACGCCATACACATGGTGTTTCATCGAGTAGATGCCCTCGCTGTACCAGCTGACTACGTAGTAACCGTCGAAGTAATCAATTGTCAGGCCGCCGATTCCGTCCCCTTCTCCATTAAAAAGGCGAAACGCATTTGTCTCGGGGTCTTCCATCAACAGTTCACGTCTTGCAAAAGCGGACTTCATGCGTGATTCGAAAAACGCAAAGTCGATCGGCTCCTCGTCCTTCCGGGTCAACACCCAGCCGACACCTTTATTTTGGTTGCCATAATAGCCTTTTGCGATAAACTTCCCGTACTTGTCCACTAAACGGATAATCGTTCCTTCTTCTTTTAAGACCTCTGGCTGGACTACGGCATCCTTCAAGATCAGTGGATAGCCTTTTTTAAAAGCCGCCGTACTTTGTGCGTTTACTTGTACATCTATTGTTTTTGTCATCGTGTCATCCTTTAATCTTCATTTCTTCCCATTATCGCACGGATTCGCACAAAATGCGAAAACGAAAAAAGCCTCCCCTTGGCAAGAAGAAGCTTCTTTATGCAAGTAGCCGGAACGCCAGGCTTTTCAATAGGCCAATCCGGATCGGAGTCTCCACCGGACCCCTAGTGGTATTCAAATAATGTTGCAGCTCGCCTTCATACACCAATTCCAAATGGGGCATATCCACCAGGTGATGTGGCATTGTCAAAGATGGTGTCGTACCAAGACGGTGATTTTCGCTCTCCTGCATGACAGTTGCGACAAATTGCGAGCAGAAGAAAGCGCGTTTCCGCCTAATTTCCTTGTTCAAGGCTACACCAAATAATCCAATAAAATTATATTTATACATTTTTTGATTTAACTCAAACATCCGGACTTTCTGCCTGATCCGCATGTATGCCTCCGTCGAGACCTCACAACGATAGATGGCGCAATCAGCGTCCCGGAATATGCCGTCTGTTACGTTCTCTCTTACAAACCCGCCGATAAACGGATTGTACTGCTGCTTCCGGCCAAAGCTGTATATCTCAGTCAAATGTTCATCAAATGCGATCGAGGCGTGGTTCAAGTCCTTCCTCGTATACATGCCGATCGCTTTGGAGAGCAACGTTCCTGTATCCGTCAATACGATATATATGGATTTCCCCATAATCCCAACCCCTAACTCGTCTATCTCTCTACCAGTATGCACCAACTATTTGGGAAGCTAAACCGTCTATCGGCGGAAATTCTCTACAACTCCGGACGTAGTTGCATGCCGTTTGTTTATCTATTCTATTATACGTTTTGCAGGTGGAAGAAGTTTCATCTATCGGAAGAGTTTCGCTTAACGAACTAATCTTGGAGGGGTTAAAAAAACGCAGAACTTGGCTGCGTTTAAAATTCATACCGATCAATATTCATAATAGGGGAGCGGCAACGATAAGCATGGATAATTACATCTTTGTGCATCTTTACATATTTGGCTGCATCAGTAGGCGAATAAATGAGGAGATCTCCCTCATCTATCGGCGGTCCGCTATGCGCTTCATCGACAACGATAATAGCGTGATTCCCTTCAGCCTGAAGCCGCTTAATAATTTTTTCATTTCCAATCGTTCTTCCCAAGATCAAATGGATTGACACCTTTTCCCCCGCCCCTTTCCTATGACACTATCCATATCGTAGTACATCCGCTATTATTTGTCGATTTAAAATGCTTCTATTGAAAAAAGCACTGCCTAAGCGGCAATGCCCGTTCTGTTAGGACTGGCGGTCCGCATACACTTTCATCGCATCGCGCATGAAAATAGCCAAACCCGTACCAAATCTATCAATGTTTTTTGTAAACCGTTCATCTGCTACATACATTTCACCCAATCCAGCAAATGCCTCCGGCGAATAATGTCCCATCCGGTTCAGGAAGTGAAACCATTCCCCGATCGCCTCTTGCGCTTCTTGAGATGCCGGATCGACAGTTCGCAATTCGGCAAGCTTGGTGTAAATCCGATTCATCCCATCCTGCAATTCATCTTCCACACCGGCAATCCGTTCATTTGCCTGATTTACCGCTTCATCTCCCCATCGGTCGCGCGCTTCCTGTTCATAAGGATTCGTTTTGAAATCAAATCCTCGGAACTTCTCTTCATTCGTCATTTTGATTTCTCCTTTCTCTGCCCGCAGCGTCTTGTCAATCGTCGCAATCATGGCATCCAGCTGACCACGCTTCGCCACTAGCATCTCACGCTGCAGCTCAAATGCTTCCAGCCGGTCAAATGACGGACGTTCGAGCAATTCCTTTATCTTTTTTAAAGGGAAACCTAGCTCACGGAAAAAAAGAATTTGCTGGAGCGTCGCCACATTATCATCCGAATACAGTCGATACCCGGCATCCGTCACATCCTCGGGAACGAGCAGGCCGATATCGTCGTAATGATGCAGCGTACGCACACTGACCCCCGAGAGTTCTGCTACTTCTTTCACTTTCAATTTCCGTCGCCTCCCTTCCTTGTTTACAATAAAGTATGACGTTACGTAAGAGTCAATAGAGAAATCACTCTTTATTGTGATACCACTTCAAAAATGTCTCTTTTTCAATGACATTCAGAATACAAGCTTCTCCTACTTGCGCTTCCAAGTTCATATGTTCTTCAGGATATTCCTTTTCCATATGACACTTGATATAAGGGAGCTTCTCTTGTGCCCTTTGTGAGCGCCCATTTTTCTTTTTCGCCCCTGCAAAAACAATATTTAAGTCAAGGTCCGTGAAGGCCGTATATAATAACTTCCGCTTAGCTGCTTCGTTATATCCTTTTCCCCAATAGGGATATCCGATCCACGTTCCGATATGGCCTGTTTTCTTTACCGGATTTAATTCTTTTAGCGTGATTACGCCTATGACGTTTTCCTGATCGTCCAGTATGACTCTCGAATATTGCTTCCCCTCGTTTTCCTGCTCCTGAATAAACGTAATAAAACCTTCCGTCCCTTCTCTGGATGTCTGCTCCGCACTGAGCCCTAACGCATCCCGTATTTCTGGAGCAGACGACAACGTTGAGATGGCTTCAGCATACTTCACTTGATGAGGCGCGAGTACAATCGTAACCATCTGAATCCCTCCATTTTTCATTAGAAACTTTTACTCAATCGGAACCCAAACTTCCGTTTCATACGGTTTTGACGGATCTGGATGAATGTACCGCTCAAACCCATAGCTATAACGCATTTCAACATCCGGTGTTTGCATCAGTGTATCGAACATGGCCGGAATCATCTCGATTCCCCCTTCTACTGTTCCGACGATGAAGCGGCCGCCAGGCACTGTGAGGCTTATCAGTCCCTCTACACCTTCCGTCCATTCGGCCTTAACACCTGCCAGATAATGAAATTCTGAGCCGTTGATAGCCATCGTGATGCCAAATGAATCATCTGCCGCTATCTCTTTGTCACACAACATAGCATTTAACTTGTCCCACAAGGCAGGAATCTCTTCGACTGACCCCTTTATTTCAAATCCCGCAACAGTAAATCCTTCAATTGTTTCAATCCTTTTTTCCATGTTCCATTCCCCCTTTTTTATTTACTATACGGGAGGTAGTTTGGGAATTACAATAAATTTCTTAATTATGGAACTTCCGTTATACTAGAGACGTAAAGAAGAAGACAAAGGAGGAATGATTTTGTTACAGACAACAACAAATGTATTGCAAGGTAAAACGATTGTGACCTATCACGGGATTGTATCAGGCGAGGCGATCATGGGAGCGAATATCGTCCGGGATTTGTTCGCCTCTGTCACGGATATCGTCGGAGGACGCAGTGCCGCCTATGAGGATAAACTTGCGGAAGGACGTCAAATCGCATTGAACGAAATGGAGGAACGCGCCAGAAGATTAGGGGCCAACGCCATTATCGGCATTGATTTGGATTTTGAAACCGTTCGTGAAGGCATGATGATGTGTATCGCAACTGGGACGGCTGTGACGTATCAGGACGGTGAATAATAAATAGGGATAAGCAGCTTCTATACGGACTGCTTATCCCTTACTATTATTCATCGCTAGTAATCACTCAATTGGCATCCAAATTTCAATAACATCCTCCGTTGCCCCGACTGGATGGACGTATCGCTCAAAATCATAGCAATCCCGCAGTTGAATATCTTCCATCTGAATAATCGCATCATACGTTGCTGGAATTCCCGGTATGCCACCCTCGACCTTTGCCACAATGAATCGGCCTGCTGGGATGACGACTTCATCTGATCCCGGCAACTCTTGTGCCAAGTCTTCTTTCAGTCCGGCGATGTAGTGAATCGTATCGCCTTCCATCTTCAAACAAACACCGAACGACTCTTCTGCCACTACCTCATGCTGTTTAATGTCCTCATTCAAAATGGCCCATTTCGCCGGAATATCCGATACGGGTCCGATCACCTGATATCCTTTCACTGTAAATCCGCCGCTTTCCACAATACGTGTATCCATTTGATTGTCCCCCTTGGTCAGTTTCCGTTCAATCGCTTCCATTGTTCCTTGCAGTTCCTGAATTTCCAATTTAATTTGCTGTCTTCTCTCGCGTAATAACGAGTCCATTTGATCATCCCCTTCCCGTAAAATGTCGGCCAAGGAAACGCCAAAACTCCTCAACGTTCGAATACGGACAAGCTGTTGCTGCTCGTGCTGCGAATAAAAGCGGTAGCCCGAATCGGGATTGACAAAAGCCGGTTGGATAAGCCCAATGTCCTCGTAATGTTTAATCGTCTTCACTGTCACCCCTACGAGCTTAGCTGTTTTTCCAATCGACAGCATACACACCCTCCTTTTATTCCACTCTAAACCTGTCTGTTAGGGACGAGTCAATTCGTTTCCGAAAATATTTTTCTCTAAATCGAACGTATAAATCACTTCTGCATACTCGTTTTCTTTCTTCTCACTAGTAAAGCCGAACTTCTCATATAGATGGATGGCATGCAGATTGTCTTTTTCGACTGTCAAGGAAAGCAGGCAACATGCGGGATGCCGCTCTTTTACAAACTTCACGATTTGTAGTAGTGCTTGCGATCCATACCCCTTTCCTTGGTGCCTCTTATCGATTTGAAATCCGCCAATCCAATAATTGTCCTTGCTGTCAGGTGTGTAGGAAAGATAAAAAACACCAATGATCGTTTTATCTACTAAAAGAACATATGGATCCAACGCTTCATCCCAAGGCTTCAAATAAGCAAACGCAAACATTCCGCGACCGATGGGACGAACGACTTCTGGCTATCATAAACCCCGATTGCCATCGCCTCTTCCCAATTTCTTTTCGTAAGCGGCTCAATAGTAATAGCCCCCATGCTCCTCGTCCCCTTTTAAATAGCGTCTACCCGATAGTCCGCTTCACTTTCCTTTTTGTCAAAAAGGCCAGTTTTGTTTCCGACAAGATGATAGCAGCTAAAATCAAAATCGCACCAATTCCCATGCGAAGTGTTAAAATTTCACCAAGTAGAATGACGGAAAACACCATGCCCCAGAACGATTCAGTTGATAAGATAATGGCGGCTTTCGTTTCAGAAATGAATTTCTGTGCAACCGTTTGTAATAAAAACGCGATAGTCGTTGAAAATACACCTAAATACAATAACGACGTGAGAGCTTCCGGCTGCATGTCAAACGATGTTTCTCCTCTAGCCAATACAACAACAAAACCAATGATGGCCGCAGTTCCCATTTGGACAATTGTCAAATGGATGGCATCTTCCTTCTTCACAAATCGAGAGGTGTAGAAGATATGGAACGCGAACGCAATTGCGCAGCATAAGGAAAGAAAATCGCCGAGATTGATGTCGGCTGACAGCTGCAGGGACAGCACAGCTACCCCAAGCATTGCCAAAACAGCGCCGCCCACTTCAAACAAATCGAGCTTCCTTTTATAAATCAATAGCCCGATAAACGGGACAATGACCACGTTAACTGCAGTCAAAAATGCATTTTTAGAAGGCGTCGTGTACTGCAATCCGACCGTTTGCAAAGCGAATGCAATGTAGAGGAACACACCTAAAATGGCCCCTTTCCAGAGAACGCTCTTTGAAATCTTTTTCAACTTGGGGAAAAACACAACGCCTAAAATAATGACCCCAATTAAAAACCGCCCTGCCAGTATTTGATAAGGGGTATATGATTCGAGCGCCATGGCACTCCCTACGAATCCGCTTCCCCAAATAATCGCTGTCAATAAAAGTCCTATTTCACCTATATACTTTTTCATCGAATCCCCCGCTACGTTTTTTGGATACAACCATTATATCGCATTGCCGCAAGGAAAAAGCATATGTTCGAAAGTTGTGCATTGTTTTGCTTTCATGGGAAATCCTAAGAACAACACCACTTAGGAGGAAATCCTCAATGAAAAAGACATACATGATGTTATTGCTGGCCGGAATGCTTTTATTGGCACTCCCTCAAACGTTGAAAGCGAACCAGAAAATCGAGTCCCAGACGATTCAAGATGCGTTTCTCACCACATTGGCCCCCTCGATTTCAGAAGGAATCATCCAACAATATGGTTACTTAAAATCATACCGACTGAATGATGCCTCGATCGTAAGCATGAAGCGCAACCAAAAGGAAGGGTTCGATTTTACTGTACAAGTGGAAATCAAAACCTTTGAGAACGCTGATAATCCACCTTATGGAACCGAAAAGATGACGTTTCAGATTCAAACAGACGGTGTTGCATTGGTTGAAGTAGAACATGAAGGAGATGAAGAAGAAAGGAAGGTCAATGAGTTTTACAAAGATGTTTTAATGGATATTACCCACTCCTTTCATCTGAATGTCTTGCCGTTCGAAAAATACACGTACCCTCAGTTGCAATACCAGGCTGAACAAAATAATGATTTCAATACACTTCAAGCCATCGTAGAGGACATCGTCATTAACATTTTGAATCCCGGCATACAGCCTCCGAATAAAAATGTCATCCTGCCTGTTACCTATTTGAAAGAGACGGAAGGATACATTGTCTTTAAGAAATCCGATGGCACCAATATGCTATATGTACTGAAAAACGAAAATGGCCAGTGGCAGGTTGTCGACAAGAAGAGTGCAAAAGGTAAGAAGATGAAGGCGGATCTGCTGTGGTATATGTGAGGGACTTGTTTTTGTTAACATACGAGAAAGAGGCAGGCGCTGTTGAACAACGCCTGCCTCTTTTTTTCATTCCTTACATGTGAAGGATTATTGTGTTGCACCTTTCCAGTGCGAAATATCTTCCTCGAGCGGAATCTGCGCTCTTCTAGCCCGAATAGCCGCTGCAAAGAACAGTGCGACAATGAAGAAGGAAATGACACCTGCGCCAATGTATGCAACGTTCATCGGCAAGCCGAATCCGATGCTGGCGTTCAAAATATAGGTGTTTGTCGCCATGAGCATAAACGTCCCCGGAATAAGAGCAACCCAATAATTCTTACCTGCAATAAACAAGTACATAGCTCCGACAAACAAAGCGATAACAGCAGTCGATTGGTTTGCCCATGAGAAGTAACGCCATAAGATATTGAAATCCACTTGTGTCAAAGCGATGGAAATGACAAACATCGGAACTGCAATCCATAGACGGCTCGTCATTTTCACTTGCGGCATTTTGAAATAGTCCGCAACGATCATGCGTGCGCTACGGAATGCCGTATCTCCTGAAGTAATCGGCAACACGATAACACCTAGAACTGCCAGAGTACCACCAATTGCACCCAGCATCATTGTTGACGCTTCGCTGACGATTAAACCAGGTCCGCCTGCCGCTAACATTTCGTTCAACCCATTATATCCGTTGAACAAGGACATGCCAGCTGCCGCCCAGATCATCGCAATAATCGCTTCCGCAATCATCATGCCGTAAAAAATCTTGCGTCCTTGGCCTTCCTTTTGTGTCGTCCTAGAAATAATCGGCGATTGTGTCGCATGGAAACCAGACAACGCACCGCAAGAAATGGTCAAAAACAATAGTGGGAAAATCGGCAAATTATCAGGATGCAAATTCGCAAGTGTCAATTCTGGAATGTCAACACCCTTAATAATCATCATACCGCCGACTCCGACCGCACTAATGATAAGCAAAGCGCCAAAAATCGGATAAAGCCTTCCAATAATCTTATCAACCGGCAAGAGCGTAGCGAAGATATAATACGCAAAAATTAGCGTAACGATAATCCCCATTGCCATCCAGCCGTTCATCAATGAGTATAGCAATCCGGCAGGAGCCGAAACGAACACAGTACCTACCAAAACTAACAAAAGAATAGCAAATGCATTGACAACGTGCTTCATGAACCCGCCAAGGAACTTCCCTGCCAGTTCCGGTAAATGTGCACCTCGGTTACGGATGGAAATCATTCCCGTTAAGTAATCATGAACGGCTCCAGCGAAAATCGCGCCAAAGACGATCCAGATAAAAGCAACCGGCCCGTACAGCGCACCCATGATCGGTCCAAAGATCGGTCCGACCCCTGCAATGTTCAATAATTGAATGAGTGAGTTCTTTTTCGTGCTCATCGGAACGTAGTCGACCCCATCTGCACTCGTATACGCTGGTGTCGCACGGTCTTCCTTCACGCCGAACATTTTCTCGATAAACTTACCGTACGTGAAATAACCGACGATCAATAATAAAATACCAAATAAAAACGTAATCATACCTATCTTCCCCTTCCCCCAATGATAGCGGTTTCATTCAGTTTAGAGGAAATCTTCCTACAATAGGACATATTTTCATAAGATGCTTTGAATTCAGCGCAACATGCCAGAATGGCAGATTATCGTGTATTTCAGGTTAGTTCCAGACGATGCCGTAAATCCCGAACATAATTGCGGCTCACCGACAACTTCTCGGCGCGCCCCTCGACTTCCAGCTGATATGCCCCATTAAACCATGGCGTCAAACGCCTGACATGAAGCAAATTGACGAGATATCCTTTATGAATCCTGAAGAAGGAATAGGAGGACAACCGGCTCTCCAGCTCCTTGAGCGTCATCCTCACGTCATATTCCATCTGTGTTGTGATAATCTTCGTCAGTTTCTCATCACGGAACATGTATAAGATGTCTTGGATCGGGATGTAATCGATTTCTCCATCGAGTTCAATTGCCAGCTTCCCTAAACGCAAGTCAGGACTCTCTTTCGGCATCAGCTTCTCTTGAATGCGGATAATCGTTTGTGTCACCTGGTCTTCCTCATACGGCTTCAATAAATAATCCACGGCGTTAATCCGGAACGCTTCCGCCGCGAACTGGGGATATGCCGTCGCGAATACAACAAGCGGCACTTTTTTCAATCCAAGCAATGCCTTGGCCGCTTCCATTCCGGACATTTTCGGCATTTCCACATCCAGGAACAGAACGTCCGGCTGGAGCTGAATCGCCTTCATAATCGCCGCTTCCCCCGAATCCGCCTCGCCCACTATTTGGATGAATGCATGCTTTCCGAGTAAGTATGCGAGCTCCTCGCGCGCATAACGCTCATCATCAACTACAACAACACGAATTGTCCGGTTCATACGGCCACCCCCATTTTCGGTATTTGAAATGAAATTTCTGTCCCTTTGTCTTTTTCACTTCCGATATGCAGTGCAGACTGATTGCCAAACGTCATGAGCAATCGGCGGTTGACATTGTATAGCCCCATGCCGGTACCCGAATCGGATTCCATCTTTTCCGCGCCAAGCAGCACTCGCCTTTCCTCCGCGATTCCCTTGCCGTTGTCCTGCACGATAATATCAATGGCGTCTCCGACATCCCGGATGATCAATCGCACCACACTATTCCGCTCCATATCCCGGATTCCATGTTTTATGGCATTTTCCACGAGCGGCTGCAAGGTGAGCGGCGGCACCGTTTCTTGCAATACGGCTGGATCCACATCAATGTGTACTTGCAATTTATCGATAAAACGCGCTTCCTCAATTTCCAAATACGCTTTCACATGAGACAGTTCCTGTTCCAACGTCACCTTTTCCATCGTAGTCCCCATCAGATTTTGACGGAGAAAATAGGATAACGATGTGAGCAGGCGTCTTGCTTCATCCGGATTTGTACGGATAAGAGACACAATAATATTCATGGAATTAAATAAGAAATGCGGACTGATTTGCGCTTGCAACGCTTTGATCTCCGCTTCCTTCGCAAGCTGGTATGCCCGATCCGCCTCCGCAATGGCCAGCTGGTTGCTTAGCAGGGCGCTGAGCCCCGAAATGAGTTCGATGCTCACATCCGTAATAGCTTTCGCCGAAGGATAATACAGCTTCAATGTACCGACTGTCTCATCGCGTAATTTCAGCGGCGCAATAACCGCCGCCCCAAGCGGACAATCTTCCCTCACACAATGAATGGACATTTCATCTGCCACGACAAGCTGCCCATGCCGGAGCACTTCCTTTGTAATATGCGTCTGCAATGGGCTGTCCGTCTGATGATGGTCATCGGCAATTCCTACATGCGCCATGATTTCCGTTCGATTTGTCATCGCCACTGCACTCGGCTGCAGTTCTCGGAACAAAATATTGCAAACCGCCAATGCCGTCTCCGAATTCATCCCTTTTCGCAAATGCCCCACGGTTTGATCGGCAATCCGCAATGTTTTCTGCGCTTGCATGGCTGTCGCCTTCTCCTGATCTCCAATGACATTGTAAACAATCAGCATGAACAAAGCCGTCCCGATACCGTTCGCCAGGATCATCGGCAATCCAATCGTTTGCACGAGTGACAGCGCTTTCTCAAATGGGTCTGATATTAATAAAATCAAAACCATCTGGATTGTTTCTGCAAACGCGCCAATAGCGAAAGCCGCGACTGGTTTTGTATGCTTGCCGCGCTTATAAAACGCACTGGCAAGCAAGCCGGAAATAATGGTAGACACTCCGCAGGAAATCGCAGTGAACCCGCCAAGTGACATCCGGTGTATGCCGGCAATCAAACCGGCCCCAACTCCTAATCGGTATCCCCCTAAAAGCCCTGCAACGACAATTCCAATAACCCGAGAATTGGCGATGGCCTCGTCCATCGTCAATTCAATAGAAACGCTATTGAAATGCAACGTTTGCGTATTGAAAGCGACACCAAAATAGGTGCCGATGATGCCAAAAAAACCGAAAAACAAGATGGCAGTCATCTCTTGTTTCCGGTCCAATCGATCTTGGTGCACCATATTTTTAAAAAACCGGAAACGTGTTAAGATGAACGCCACCGCCACAATCGTGCCGACCCGTTCCAACATAATGACTAGTAAATCTAACACGTTCATTCCCCCAGCAGTCCATTCATTTGTACACCATTATACGTTACCACTGCTCCGTTATAAATCATTATTTTCAGTAAACTAGTGAAAGGGATATCTCTATCCTTTCAATAAAAAGAAGCCGTTCACCTCAAAATGAGATGGCGGCTTCTTCGGATTATTTTAGTTGGAGATCAACTTGGTCCCGATTTTTCAATTGAGTCATCTGGAACGGGTTCAACAACCGATCCAGTTCTTCATTCGTCAATACCTCGTAATGAAGGCATAGTTCCTTGATTGGCACGCCCGTTTCAAACGACTCCCGCGCGATTTTCGAGGACATTTCATAGCCGATGTACGGGCTGAGTGCAGTCAATGTACCGATGCTCTTCTCCACATACTCTTTCATCCGCTCCGCATTTGCAGTAATCCCGCTAATGCAATATTCCCGGAACACCTGGATTCCGTTCTTCATAATCGTCAGCGATTGCAAGAGATTATAGACGAGCACTGGCTCCATTACATTCAATTCAAATTGGCCCGCTTCGGAAGCCAAACTGATCGTGTGATCGTTGCCGATTACTTGGAAAGCGATTTGGTTCAGCACCTCAGCCATAACCGGATTCACTTTCCCCGGCATGATCGAGGAACCTGGCTGTCTGGCTGGAAGATTAAGTTCACTGAAGCCGGCTCTCGGACCTGATGCCATGAGACGCAAGTCGTTGGCCATTTTCGAAAGGTTAATCATACAGATTTTCAGCGCTGAAGATAGCTCCGTATAGACATCGGTATTTTGCGTGGAGTCAATCAGATTCCCAGCCGATTGCAAAGGCAATCCGCTGATGGAGCTCAATTGATCGACTACCATTTCGATATAATCCGCATTCGCATTCAACCCAGTACCGATGGCAGTCGCTCCCATATTAACGGAAGAAAGAAGTGGTTTCGTCCGCGCGATACGCTCAATATCCCGCTCGATGACACTGCGATAAGCGCCGAACTCTTGTCCCAGGCGAATCGGAACCGCATCCTGCAAATGAGTTCTTCCCATCTTAATGATGCCGTCAAATTCCTGCTCTTTCCCTTTCAGCTCATCCACGAGCTGATCCATCGCTTCCAACAGCTCGTTCACAAGACGTTGTGCCGCGATTTTGATAGCTGTCGGAAATGCATCATTTGTAGATTGAGACATATTCACATGGTTGTTCGGACTAACGATGCTGTAATCGCCTTTCGGCTGGCCCATGATCTCAAGCGCACGGTTGGCAATGACTTCATTCGCATTCATGTTAAATGAAGTGCCAGCGCCCCCTTGAATCGGATCCACGATAAAATGATCCACCAATTTCCCTTCAATCACTTCATCTGCCGCTTGAACAATCGCCACGACCAATTCCTTCGGCAAATCATTAACAAAGTGATTGGAGATGGCTGCCGCTTTCTTCACCACGCCGATGGCACGGATCAACTCCGGATGCATGCGTTCCTTCGTAATCGGGAAGTTCTCCGTTGCCCGCATCGTTTGAATTCCGTAATACACATCATTCGGAATCTCTTTCTCCCCTAAAAAATCATGTTCGATACGTCCAGCTAGTTCACTCATTATCCTGTTCCTTCCTCTCGATCATCGCCAAAAAGGCATTCCTTCACTATAGATGTATGATGTCTGACCAATTCAGGCATTATCCAAATGCTTTCAGTTGGCGCATGATAGTATGATTTTGCTCACGCCGCCCTTGTCTTCGTCCCTTTATCGGACTCTCGACCGGACCACGCAAAGTCACCCCTCTAATGGTACGCCTTTTATGTTAGCAATGCCATGCTTTTTCGAAGGAAAGTGTAAAAACCATATGATATTTTTTTGAGACAATCCTAACTGCTGCAAACACGCTAGCCAACTTAGGTTGATTGGATAATTGAGAAGATAAAATGAGCCATACAATATTAGTTTCCCTTTAAACCATGAGGATTATTAGGTTTTGCAAAAAAATAAACCTCAAAGACGTAAAGTCCTTTTGGTCGGTCCATCACTCTTTTTCTTATGTGAGATAACGGGCTCAGCTAAAGTTGCATTTTTCTTGTTTCAACCAATTACACATACTTCCTTCGTTAGTAGAAGGATGTGATAAAATGTTAATTACTTGAAATACAGTTGCATAATATTCTGCGTACTCGGGATCATCCTCATCTAATCCATTGTCTGACTCAAAAAATGTGACTGTTTTGCCTGCAATTCTTAATCCACTGTTCCACTCTATTATGATCTCTACACCTTCATGCTCTATCAATGTTTTAAATAAAGAGTCTGCTTCCATAAACAATCCTCTTCTTTTATTCTGATTGGTCTACTCTTTCTTTTTTACCGTTGGGTAGTAGTTGACCTTTTCCCGCAAACCGCCTTCAAATAATACATATTTATTTGTACATTTCACTCTTTCTCTTAAGAAATACATCTATTTCGTCTTGTTCTTGCTCACCTAATCCATCAAAATGTTTATCAACATTCACTAATTCATAATATCCCCATATAGCACTTGGATTTTCACTTTGACCAAAATATTTAAAATACCATTGTTCAGGAAGAGAACCCGATGTCACAGTAAACAAATCAGCTGGATACCAATTCGGCATTTCAAAATCGTCATAGATGAGATAGTAGACTCCTTCTTCGTAGAGCATTGTACCGTAAACGCAATAAATCATACCTAAAGAGATACCATTAAATTTAGTTTCCGCTTCATTACCTTCTCTAACAATTTTAGGGCTAAATATATACCCTCTATCTTTTTCACATTTTATGTTCAATTCACTTCACTTCCCAACAATTTTAAATTATTGTCACCAAACTTTTCTGATGTAGTTGGTGTTGCTACTAGAAATATTTTCTTTTTTTATCCAATCCACGCACTAGGTATTCACCTTTCATGTGAAGCTTTAATTGTCATCAAAAGTTCCCTCTAAATATTTCGTTATCTCAATCAACTAAGATAAAACTTGAACGGCATAAAGCCAATCAAGTTAAACTCCTGGGGATTCAAATGTCATTTTCTCAGGAAATACAGTGCTTTCCTTAACCAGACATCTTACCATTCTCTGAGCCGCTCTATCGAAGTAAAATTGACTTGAATGATTAGGGTTATTAATCGGTTCTAGTTCGGAGAATATTCTAGTTTCTTTGTTTAATTCAATCTTTATAGTCAATTTATATATATATATCTCAATAGGTAACGTGATTATTATATGTGAATATTTTAATCTATTTGTCCTACATATATATGCATTATAATCATAAGCAGCTGTTTCAAAATTATCCGGAAGACTATATATAGATAACGATGAAATTTCTTCTTTATTTTCGATTGCACTCAATAAGTTCTTTTCTCCTCTTCTTATAGGAGAAATTTTGCTACTCTTAATTGATTCACTAGAAACAGCCATATAATTCGAGGACAAATTTATTGACTTAATAAAATTTAATACATAGTTATAAAAATATAACCATTTATTTGAATTTAAGGAACCAATTTCACCATACAGTACTATTGACGTTGTTAACCTTTCAACCATTATATAACCTCGTCTTTCATTATTTTTGTAGCAAAACCTTGTAAGTATTTATCAAAAAAACCTTGAAGACATTAAGCATTCAAGGTCTATAAACAGTCCTATTCCTCCAATTTTACATTGGTACATACTAAATCGGGGCATAAGGGAATTTCGCCGCTAATTTGGAAATCAACTTTTTGGCAGCTTTCAAAAATAATCTTCAATATTCTTGTAGTATCATGCCCATCTTGAATATCCCAATAATAATCAACATTAACTATCAGGTCCATTAGGTTGTCAGACCATCTTACTTCAGTAACCACGCTATCTTTAAAGTCGAAATTTTCAATAACATCTTGGAAGCTTGCAGCCAACACTTTCTCTCACCTACTTTTTAAAATAAAAATGCGTCGCATCTCTTAATTCTTGCCTTTTAATTCTTCACCATTTATAAAACCTTGAAAGGCATTTAGCCAATCAAGGTATATGTTTAATGCATCGTTTTTATTTCTGATTTTCCCTTTTCCATACACTTTGTCCGTTAGTTAAAAAAATTGCACTTGGAGGGTCATCATAGAGAGAAATTTCAACCAATGAACCTTTCTCTTGTATTAACCAATCATATAAACCGCCTTTGTTTTTACTAGGATGAGATAAAATTTTGCTTACTCTAAATACAGCTGCATCATATTCTGTATAATTTATATCATCCTCATCTAATCCATTATCCGTTTCGAAAACTGTATCTAACTCGCCAATAATCCTTAATCCATTTTCCCATTCTAGAATCATGTCACGATCTTCATAATTTATTATTGTTTC
>NZ_JAKMHX010000014.1 GCF_022048975.1 Sporosarcina cyprini
TGAACCTTCAAAACTGAACGCAAAACGTCAACGTATGAACCGGAGGTTCATATTCCGTAATTATCCTTAGAAAGGAGGTGATCCAGCCGCACCTTCCGATACGGCTACCTTGTTACGACTTCACCCCAATCATCTGTCCCACCTTCGGCGGCTGGCTCCCGTAAGGGTTACCCCACCGACTTCGGGTGTTACAAACTCTCGTGGTGTGACGGGCGGTGTGTACAAGACCCGGGAACGTATTCACCGTGGCATGCTGATCCACGATTACTAGCGATTCCGGCTTCATGCAGGCGAGTTGCAGCCTGCAATCCGAACTGGGAACGGTTTTATGGGATTGGCTCCCCCTCGCGGGTTCGCAGCCCTTTGTACCGTCCATTGTAGCACGTGTGTAGCCCAGGTCATAAGGGGCATGATGATTTGACGTCATCCCCACCTTCCTCCGGTTTGTCACCGGCAGTCACCTTAGAGTGCCCAACTGAATGCTGGCAACTAAGATCAAGGGTTGCGCTCGTTGCGGGACTTAACCCAACATCTCACGACACGAGCTGACGACAACCATGCACCACCTGTCACCGCTGTCCCCGAAGGGAAAGACATGTCTCCATGCCGGTCAGCGGGATGTCAAGACCTGGTAAGGTTCTTCGCGTTGCTTCGAATTAAACCACATGCTCCACCGCTTGTGCGGGTCCCCGTCAATTCCTTTGAGTTTCAGCCTTGCGGCCGTACTCCCCAGGCGGAGTGCTTAATGCGTTAGCTGCAGCACTAAGGGGCGGAAACCCCCTAACACTTAGCACTCATCGTTTACGGCGTGGACTACCAGGGTATCTAATCCTGTTTGCTCCCCACGCTTTCGCGCCTCAGCGTCAGTTACAGACCAGAAAGCCGCCTTCGCCACTGGTGTTCCTCCACATCTCTACGCATTTCACCGCTACACGTGGAATTCCGCTTTCCTCTTCTGCACTCAAGTCCTCCAGTTTCCAATGACCCTCCACGGTTGAGCCGTGGGCTTTCACATCAGACTTAAAGGACCGCCTGCGCGCGCTTTACGCCCAATAATTCCGGACAACGCTTGCCACCTACGTATTACCGCGGCTGCTGGCACGTAGTTAGCCGTGGCTTTCTGACGAGGTACCGTCAAGGTACGAGCAGTTACTCTCGTACGTGTTCTTCCCTCGCAACAGAGCTTTACGATCCGAAAACCTTCTTCGCTCACGCGGCGTTGCTCCATCAGACTTTCGTCCATTGTGGAAGATTCCCTACTGCTGCCTCCCGTAGGAGTCTGGGCCGTGTCTCAGTCCCAGTGTGGCCGATCACCCTCTCAGGTCGGCTACGCATCGTCGCCTTGGTAGGCCGTTACCCCACCAACTAGCTAATGCGCCGCGGGCCCATCCTGCAGTGACAGCCGAAACCGTCTTTCAGAGTTCCTCCATGCGGAGGAACTGATTATTCGGTATTAGCCCCGGTTTCCCGGAGTTATCCCCATCTGCAGGGCAGGTTGCCCACGTGTTACTCACCCGTCCGCCGCTAACTTCAGGGAGCAAGCTCCCATCTGTCCGCTCGACTTGCATGTATTAGGCACGCCGCCAGCGTTCGTCCTGAGCCAGGATCAAACTCTCCATAAATCTGGCGACCGATCTGCAGCGCATTGCGTTGTCGACTTCACTCGCTCAGTCGGTCACGTACCGTAGTACGCTCCCTCCTTCGCTCGTTCGTCTCCTAGCACTGCACTACATCTCGGTCACCAGCAAGTACTTCTTTAATAGAAGAAACTCCGAAGAAATTCGAGTAGCTCGATTTCTGCTGGCATCATTTAAGATGTCAATTTTGAATCCGAAGATTCGTGTTTGTCGTGTTCCCGACGAGGTCGGGTTTCGACTTTATTGTTGACGTTTTGCTGTTCAGTTTTCAAGGTTCATTGTGCTTTTCTTCAAAAGCGACTTCTCTAATCTACCATTGCTTCCTCTTTCAGTCAAGCACTTTTTTTATTTTGTTTTTTCGCTTGTTTCAGGCTTGCTAAGTTGCTGTCCCAAGCGACGAATATTATATTAGCATGCGGTAACTAGAAGTGTCAACACGAAATCCAAAAAAACTTTTCAAAACCGTTTTCCATCGCCACTTGATTCGGCAAGCGGCGACTTCATACTGGTTCCGATCTCTTTACTGGGAAAGGGTTGCGCTGTAATCCCGGTGGAATACGAATTCATTTTTGGAATCGGATTTAACGATCTCAATTAATCCTTTCTCAACCAAAAACTCAATTAATACTTCTAGGTTAATGGAGTACATCCTCAGTTCCTCATGTTCATGAAGCTCTTGGATCGTCCAGCTTCTTTTAGCAGACATGATATCGAGGATATGCCTTGCTCCATCCATTGTTCTATTATGAATGAAAAACTCGCTGGCTAGGAACATTAATTCCAGTCGCTTCTCAATTGGTTCCTCGCTTAGAATAAGTTCTTCATACAATTTATAAATGGCAGGATCTAATTTCTTCACTTGCGACCACACTGTCACTTCCGGTGATAAGCCAGACTCTATAATCGCCAATCTCGCTAAATGATGGAGAGATTGTACCGCATGATGATAGGAGTCCATATAATCCTTCCGCTCAAAAAACGATTTTCCTTCCATGTAGGATCTGACCAACTTGGACAGTTCAATCCCCATCTTCACTCTTCTTCCATGGAAAGGATATTCTTTTAACTCTTCCTTGAGCTTCTCCACAAATTCGTTTCGATCAAAATAGATCTTGCCGTAAAAAAGCCAATCGACTACTTTTCTTTTCGTGCCTAGTAACAACCATTTTCGAAGTTGCTTTTCACTTATTACATGCATGGCCGCTTTTCCATTGCCATCTGTGTAATGTTTCGTATATATCGGTATCTCATTGTTCGAAGTGATAATAAGTAATATCTCATCAAATGTGTCTGTTACCGGGTCACCATCTGTACGTTTTTCCAACAGGATGACTCCCAAGGTTTCTGGCGAACTGGCCCGTTCTTGATAGATCGGTCTTAAAATCTGCTCCATCCTAACCCCTCCCTGTTTATTCACTTTCGACATCAATTCATCATAATCCTTCTTCACCTATTTCAGCCATGGAGACAATTATAATAGCTCTTCGATAAAAACGCATTACGTGAATTACATAGAATTTATGATATATTAGTTTAGAAGCATTATGGTATTATTTGAATTTCACTACCCGGCAATAGCATCGCCCTTTAGGAGGATTATTCATTGAAACCGTACAAAAATAAAATAAACAGGATCCGTTCGTTCGCACTTTCTCTCGTTTTCATCGGCTTTGTCATCATGTATTTTGGTATCTTCTTCAAAAACAATCAGCTCATTATGTTGATTTTCATGGTGATTGGTATGCTGGCCATTCTAGCGAGTACGATTGTGTACGCTTGGATCGGCACCCTCTCGACTCGAGCCGTTCAAATTGTTTGTCCGAATTGCGGCAAACAGACCAAAATGTTAGGTCGTGTTGATATGTGCGGCCATTGCAGGGAGCCGCTGACACTAGACCCAGCTTTGGAAGGCAAGGAATTTGACGAATCATATAATCGTCCCTCACGTAAAAAGGAAACAGAATAAAAAAATCCGGATCGCCTAGTTTGGCGGTCCGGATTTTTTTATTTTGTTGCAAGTTGAGCGGTTTCAGTAGCCCGCCCAACATTAATTCGCAGCTGCGTTGTTCGCACATTTCGGGCATGTTCCGTATACTTCCAAGCGATGTGAATTGACTTTAAATCCCGTTACGTGTGATGCCAGGTGTTCCACTTCTTCCAGTCCCGGGTGGTGAAAATCGACAATCGTGCCGCATTGATCACAAATAATATGATAATGATCATGTGTCACGAAATCGAATCGGCTGGATGAATCACCATAAGTAAGTTCTTTTACAAGCCCTGCATTACGGAAAACACGGAGATTGTTATAAACCGTCGCAACACTCATATTAGGAAAGTCGTGTTCTAATGCTTTATATATTTCATCAGCTGTTGGATGTGACTCCGAAGAGATTAGGAATTCTAATATCGCATGCCGTTGTGGTGTAATACGTACTCCACTTTCTTTTAATGTGACCAGCGCGTCTTTCAATGCGACTTCAGACATCGCTAACACCCCAATCCAAAAAGATTATCTCTTTATAATTATTATAATCAGTTTACTGAAAAGAGGTGCCTGCTGTCAACAAATCTGCTGAGCGAAGTATCATGTCAGGTCCTTCTATTATCAATAACCTCGTTCAGGATCCAATAAATTAATTAGCTGCCTGTCTCCTGATTGCCAATTCACTAAATTCTCCTTGAAAATTTCAAGGGCTCTTGGAACGTAATTTCTTGAATGGCTTGAAATATGAGGAGAGATGGTTACATTAGACAACTCCCACAATACGCTATCCAGCGGCAACGGTTCCTCTTCAAAAACATCGAGCACAGCATGTCCGATTTTTCCGGACTGTAAGGCTTCCACGATATCTTTTTCCTTAACAAGATCCCCGCGTCCGAAATTCATAAAAACAGCAGTGGATTTCATCGCATCAAAATGCCGCGCCGTCAATAAACCTTTCGTTTCAGGCGTACTTGGCAAAACAGATATGACAAAGTCAGCTTGCGGCAGCGCTTCTTCTAACCTGCTGAATTCAACAATATCATCCATCGAATCGACAGGTTTCCCGGAACGGTTGCAGCCGATCGTCTTAACTCCGAACGCTTTCAGCAGACGCCCAATTTCTGCCCCAATGGCACCCGGTCCGATAATCATCGCAGTAGAACCATATAACTCAACAGAATGGACTTTCTTATTCCATTCCTTTCGTTTTTGGTTTTCATAAATGGCGGGCAGAGAACGGCATAGCGCTAAAATATGCGCCAGCACCGATTCTGCCATTGGCGTCTTATGGATTCCTTTGACGTTGCTCACCACAATGTTCCGCTCTGCAATTGCAGACAACGGCATTTTTTCTACTCCCGCAGAAGCCACCATGATCCATTCTAAGGCGCTTGCCTTGTCCAATATGGCCTCATCGATATCTTCCCCATAAGTCACAATAATATTTGCATCTTCCACTTCTGCTTCCTTAATTGAAGGAGAGACGCTAAATGTTACATTGGGAAATTGCTTTGTCAGTTCTTCATATTGCGTGTCTTTTATTTTGAATGTAAATGCGGCCTTCAACCAGATTCCCCCTAGTTTTACGCGTTGATTAACTGCTCCAGTGAAGTTAAGACTTCTTGAATATGTCCTTTTACAGATACTTTTCGCCATTCCTTCACTACCGTGCCTGTTGGATCAATCAAGAACGTAGAACGTTCAATCCCCATATATTCTTTACCGAAGTTCTTTTTCAGTTTCCAAACGCCATATGTCTCCGCGACAGCATGATCTGCATCGACGAGCAATGAAAACGGCAATCCTTGTTTTTCAATGAACTTTTCATGAGATGCCCCGCTGTCCGGGCTGACTCCTAAAATGACGGCATTCAACTTGCCAAAATCCGCATGGGCATCCCGGAAATCGCAAGCTTGCGTCGTGCAGCCTGGCGTCGCGTCTTTTGGATAAAAATAAAGAACGACGTACTTTTCTCCAGCGAAGTCCTGTAATGACACGAGCTCCCCTTTTTCATCGGGCAATTGAAATTCTGGTGCAGGCATTCCTTCCAACTTCTCCATTATCATCACTCCTTTTCTTTCCTCCATCGTACCGGACACAACGTTCAGTTTCAATTTCTTTGGCGTGAAGCAGTATTTTTGTTTAAAATGGAATAGCAGTTATTTGAACGGAGGCTAAATGAATATGAACAGAACCAAATCAGAAGAAATCTATCGCGAAGCGTGCGAGCATATAGTCGGAGGAGTGAACAGCCCTTCCCGTGGATATAAAGCGGTCGGCGGAGGTGCCCCGACTGTTATGGAACGAGCGGAAGGTGCATACTTCTGGGATGTGGACGGAAATAAATACATCGACTACTTAGGTGCTTATGGCCCGATCATTACTGGCCATGCTCATCCTCATATTACTGAAGCAATCACACAAGCAGCCAAAACAGGGGTCTTATATGGAACACCTACCCCTCATGAAGTGAAATTCGCTAAAATGCTAAAAGACGCAATTCCAGGAATGGATAAAGTACGCTTTGTCAATTCAGGGACTGAAGCCGTTATGACGACGATCCGAGTGGCACGGGCGTATACAGGCAGAACGAAAATCATGAAGTTTGCCGGCTGCTATCATGGTCACTCCGATCTTGTGCTCGTAGCTGCCGGTTCCGGTCCAGCAACTCTTGGAACACCTGACTCTGCCGGTGTGCCTGCTTCCATCGCGCAAGAAGTGATTACCATTCCATTCAATCAACCGGAAGCATACCGTGAAGCGATGGACAAATGGGGAGAAGAAGTCGCTTGTATCCTCGTTGAACCGATTGTCGGCAACTTCGGAATAGTAGAACCGAAGGAAGGGTTCTTGCAAACTGTACATGAAATTGCAAAAGAAAAAGGGGCTCTTGTCGTTTATGATGAAGTCATCACGGCATTCCGTTTCCATTATGGAGCCGCGCAAACGATGCTTGGCTTTACGCCAGATTTAACTGCTTTCGGTAAAATCATTGGCGGTGGATTGCCGATTGGCGCATATGGCGGCAAGAAAGAAATTATGGATGAAGTCGCTCCATTAGGCCCTGCCTATCAAGCTGGGACGATGGCAGGAAATCCAGCTTCCATGCTAGCTGGAATCGCTTGTTTGGAAGTCCTTCAACAACCCGGCGTGTACGAGCAGCTTGATCGATTGGGTGCAAAGCTAGAGGAAGGCATTTTATCGCTGGCCCAAAAACACGGCATTCAAATGACAATTAATCGACTTGGCGGTGCGCTGACCCTTTACTTCACAGACCAAACTATCGAAAATTATGAACAGGCTGAAGCGACTGACGGTGTGACGTTCGGCAAGTTCTTTAAACTGATGCTGGAGCGGGGGATCAATTTGGCGCCATCCAAATACGAAGCATGGTTCCTGACAATCGCCCATACAGAAAAAGATGTAGAGGAAACCTTACAGGCAGTCGACGAGTCCTTTAAAGAGCTTTCCACTATGATAGACTGATTAAAATCATTTCTGGCAGTACAATAATTCAGTTTGTTTAGTTGTAATTCTGAGTACCGCGTATTACCTTATATAGAAGATGATTCTTTCATTTTGAAAATGGATAATAGAAAGGAAAATAACATGAAACTAGGTGCCCGCATATTTAAAACGGGTATTGCAATTGTGTTCGCTTTATTCGTTGCTGAAGTCTTGCATTTGCCTAACCCCGTTTTTGCAGGAATTGCAGCCATTTTTGCAATCCAGCCATCCATATACCGTTCCTATTTAACCATTGTGGAACAGATTCAAGGGAATTTGATCGGGGCTTCAGTTGCAGTTCTGTTTGCTCTCATATTTGGACACCAGACGATTGTTATCGGCCTTGCAGCAGTCATTATCATTCTTCTTATGCTGAAATTCGGTTTGGAGAAATCCATTTCTTTGGCGCTTGTAACCATGATCGCAATCATGGAAATTAAAGGGGATGCCTTCCTGTCATTCGCCCTGCTTCGTCTCTTGACGATTATCATTGGCGTCTTGGCCGCGTTTCTCGTCAATTTGGTTTTCATGCCGCCGAAGTATGAAACAAAGCTGTTCCAAGCGATTCATCAGACGCAAGACGAAATTATCCGGTGGATCCGCCTAGCAGGTCGGCAAGCTTCCGAACATATTGCCACGAAAAAGTCCTTAGACAAATTGAAAGAGCGACTTTCCCAAATTGACCAGCTCTATCTGCTGTTTAAAGAGGAAAGGAACTACTTCAAGAAGGGCACTATGGCGAAAACGCGGAAACTGGTCATATACAGACAGATGATTGCTACATCGGAAAGCAGTTATGATGTGCTGAACAGGCTACATCAATTCGAGAATGAACTGATCGCCTTGCCCGAGCACTTCCGCATGATGATCCAGGAAAGGCTGGATGCCTTGCTTACGTATCATGAACAAATTCATCTGAAGTTTGTCGGCAAGTTGAAATCGGATAAAATGAGTGAAAATCTGAATGGCGAGTTTCTGCAGCGTCATGAGGTAATGGAGATATTTGTGAAGCAGATCGCTGTCACGAAAGAGGAAGAAGAGTTTTCGGCTTATCATCTGCTCCATATTCTTTCGTCCATACTGAATTACGAAGAACAACTGGAATACTTGGATCGACTGGTCGTTTCCAATCAAAAAAGACATGGCCACGATATTAGTAAAGAGCTAAAAGAAGAAATATATTGAGAAAGCCTAGGGATCCAAAATGGATTCCTAGGCTTTTTCATTAGCTTTTCATTTTCGGGTCCAGCGCATCTCGTAATCCATCCCCCATCAGGTTAAAGCCCAATACGGTCAACATGATAGATAAGCCCGGGAAGATCATCGTCCACGGTGCGGACTGCAAGTAATCCTTCGAATCTGCCAGCATTTTGCCCCATTCTGGCATCGGCGGTTCCGCTCCCAGCCCAAGGAATCCGAGTGCAGCTGCTTCCAAAATAGCAGTTGCGACTGCAAGTGTTCCTTGCACAATGACCGGAGCCATCGAATTCGGCAAAATATGAGAGAATAAGATCCGGGCATCCTTCATCCCGATCGCTTTAGCGGCGGAAATATACTCTTCTTCTTTAATACTGAGCACTTTGGAACGAATCAGTCGGCCAAAGTTCGGCACATTGATGATCGCGATGGCAATCAATGCATTTTGCAGGCTCGGTCCTAAGACGGCTACAATCGCAATGGCCAATAATATAGAAGGAAATGCAAGCATAATATCGAAAACCCTTGAAATGATAGTATCCACCCATCGGCCGTAATAGCCTGCCACGATGCCGAGCATACTCCCGACAATGACTGAAAGGACAACGGATAAAAATCCAACAGATAAGGAGATCCTTGCCCCGTAGATGATTCTCGATAGGATATCCCTTCCGAAATCGTCGGTACCGAGCCAATGAGCGGAAGAAGGCGGCTGCAGACGGTCTGCATGACTCTGGTCATTGATCCCTTCCGGCGCAAGCCATGGAGCTAAAATTGCCACCAGAATAAAGAACAGGACGATTGCCATGCCGACAACCGCAATTTTACTTTTCCGGAAGTTACGCCAAGCATCCAGCCATGGCCCGGTCGTCTTATCTATTTTCGCTTCCGCAATTCCATCAACTTTTGGCGTCAATTCAGACATATGTATCGCCCCCTTCGATTAGTCATATTTGATCCTCGCATCAATCAATCCATATAATAAATCGACAACCAGATTAATCATGACGAATATGAAGGCAACGACTAAAATGCCAGACTGGATAACCGGGTAATCACGGAAATTAATAGCCTCGTATATATAGCGGCCGATGCCTGGCCATGCAAAAATCGTCTCCGTCAAAATCGCACCGCCGAGCAGCATACCCATTTGGAGGCCGATTACTGTCAGGACTGGAATAATTGCATTCTTCAACGCATGCTTATAAACGACCCAAAACATCTTCTGACCTTTTGCCCGAGCTGTGCGGATGTAATCCGAACGCATAACTTCGAGCATACTCGAACGGGTCATCCGGGCAATGATTGCCATGGGAATCGTTGCAAGGGCAATTCCAGGCAGTACTAAATGCCGCAACACCTGCCCTAATTGATCGAAGCGTCCTTGGATAATCGTATCAATGACATACAGATGCGTAATGGCATTTACCGGATCTCTCACTTCCTCGCGCCCAGAAGTCGGCAGCCAGCCGAGTTCAATGGCAATCCCCCATTGCCCTAACAGGCCGAGCCAAAAGATCGGCATGGAAACACCGACAAGTGCCAAAATCATTGCTGTGTAATCAAACCATGAATTTTGGAACCAGGCTGAAATGATACCTGCATTCATACCAATTACCACGGCAATGATAATTGCAAAGATTGCAAGTTCCAACGTTGCCGCCAGATGTGGCCAAATTTCGTCTGCCACGGGAAGCCGGGTGCGCATTGATTGGCCTAAATCGCCTTTTAAAATACCACCAAGATAATTAAAGAACTGCGAATACCATGGTTTGTCCAGGCCAAGCTTTTCATTCATCGCGGCTACAGCTTCAGGTGTCGCCTGTTGGCCTAAAATAACTTGGGCCGGGTTCCCAGGAATCGCCCGGATCATCATAAATACGATGAAAGCCATGCCGAGCAACACGGGTATCAACTGTAATAAACGTCTTCCTACATAGCCGACCATTCCTATTCACCTCTTTACCAATTAGGCGGACTCCTTGTAAGAAGGAAAAGGGAGGAAGCTGACAGCCTCTCCCTTTTTCATCCAGCCTATTACGAACTTTTTGCTTATTTCACTTCCACATTCATCAACATATCAGAACCAGTAGGATGTGGCTTGAATCCTGTCAGCCCCTTCTTCGCAGCTAATAGCGGAGTGGAGTGGGCGATTGGAACCCATGGAGCTTCGTCATGAATAATTTCTTGTGCTTGGCGGTAATATTCATTCCGCTTTTCTTCATCTACTTCTGTTTGTGCTTTAATGAAAAGATCGTGCATTTCATCGTTTTTGAAATATGTGTAGTTATTGCTTCCGATATTGTCTTCATCAAGCAAGACATACAGGAAGTTGTCAGCATCTCCGTTGTCTCCCGTCCAGCCTAACATGAACGCATCCGCTTCCCCTTTGCTCGCTTTATCCAAATAGGTCGCCCATTCATAGGAAACGATTTTCGCTTTTACGCCAATATCAGCCAAGTTGCTTTGGATAACTTCCGCTACTTTTTTGCCGTCTGGCATGTATGGACGTGGTACAGGCATTGCCCATAGTTCCATTTCAAAGCCGTCCGCAAGACCCGCTTCCGCAAGAAGTTCTTTTGCTTTTTCAGGATTATACTCATACGCTTCGATATCGTCGTTATAGCCTGAAATGGAAGGCGGCATCGGATTCTTCGCTACATTTGCACGCCCTTCGAAGAACGAATTGATGATCGTCTCTTTATCAATTGCATAGTTCAGTGCCTGACGCACTTCCTTTTTATCAAATGGAGGACGTGTTACCGTCAATCCCAAGTAACCTACGTTCATGGATGGACGCTCAATTAATTGCAGGTCATCATTGCTCTCAATTTTCTCGCCATCAGCAGGATTGATGCCATCCGCCAAATCGATTTCACCTTTAATCAGGGCATTCAATCGTGCAGAGTTATCAGGAATTGATTTGAACACAACCTTATCAAGCTTTGGCAGCCCTTTTTGCCAATAGTCATCGAATTTCTCGATTGTAATCGTATCATTTGCCTTCCATTCTACAAATTTGAATGGACCTGTTCCGACCGGATTCCGTTCGAACTGGTCATCCCCTTGTTCAAATGCAGTCGGGCTGGCAATCGCAAACATGCTCATCGCGATATTTTTCAAGAATGGCGCTTGCGGTCTTTTCAACTTGATGACGACAGTTTTTTCATCCTCTGCCGTAACAGAATCAATCACATGCTCTTCGTCCCCTTTGAATCCGCCAAACATGGAGCTGTAATACGGAAATTTATCCGCATCGCCATTCGCCCAGCGGTCAAAGTTTTTGACGACAGCATCCGCATTGAAATCGGTGCCGTCATGGAATTTGACCCCTTCTCTTAAATGGAAAGTGTATGTCAGCCCGTCATCAGACGTATCCCATTTCTCTGCTAATCCTGGTTGAATCGTTGTATCCTCTTCCCCGAAATTCAATAACGTTTCGAATAAGTTCACTGTTACTTTAAATGTCTCCCCTTCAGTCACTCTTGAAGGATCCAAAGATGTTGAATCGCCTCCACGACCAAAGACGAGGATGGAACTCCCTTTCCCCGATGAACTATTCCCGCCTTCACTGCTGCCACAAGCTGCAAGTATCATAGACAACCCAAGCAGCATGACTAATGATAAGGACAGGATTCTCTTTTTCTTCATACAGACCCCTCCAATTGTTTTATATCATTGCCGGCCTGTTCGTTATACAAATGACAGGCGACAGAATGACCTGATTTTTTCTCATCCAATACAGGTGTAACTTTTGTGCAAATCTCCATTTTATGCGGGCATCTCGTATGGAACGGACAGCCCGACGGCGGATCAGCCGGATTCGGAATATCCCCTTGGATGATGATCTGCTCATTTTTGAAATGAGGATCGGGAATCGGCACAGCTGATAATAAGGCCTGCGTATACGGATGAAGTGGCTCCTCATACAGTTGCTCACTATCCGCGATCTCTACGAGTTTCCCTAAATACATGACGCCGACCCGGTCACTAATATGCCGGACGACACTCAAGTCATGGGCGATGAATATATACGTAAGCTTGAATTCTTTCTGTAAATCCTGCATAAGGTTTAAAACTTGTGCCTGAATGGAAACGTCCAGTGCAGAGACCGGCTCATCCGCTATGATCAATTTCGGGTTTGTCATCAACGCTCGGGCAATCCCGATCCGTTGCCGCTGGCCGCCGCTGAATTGATGCGGAAAGCGTTTAGCATGATAACTGCTTAACCCAACAACTTCGAGAAATTGCTTTACTTTCTCTCTCCGTTCCTTCTTGGAAGCGATCCCATGGACGATCAGCGGTTCCTCGAGTATCCTTGCTATACTATGCCGCGGATTCAACGAAGCGTACGGATCTTGGAATACCATCTGAATGTCCCGTCTCACTTTGCGCATTTCATCATTCGTCAAAGTGGTAATATCTTTCCCATCAAATTCGACCGTTCCAGCTGTCGGAGATAACAACCGCATCAGCAATTTTCCCGTCGTCGATTTTCCGCATCCGCTCTCCCCGACAATGCCTAATGTTTCCCCTTCATTCACATGGAAGGAGACATCATCGACCGCTTTCACATGTCCGGAGATCCGGCCTAGCGGGCCTTTCTTTACTGGAAAGTATTTTTTTAATCCTTCAACTTTCAGCAACGGCTTCTCTTCCATGTGACTTCACCCCTTCCCCGTCATATAAGAAGCATCTCGTTCGATGGGCGTCCGAGGTCGTGTACAATTCCGGATTTTCCACTTTGCAACGGTCAAACGCAAATTCACATCGGGCTGCAAACCGGCAACCCTGTTTAATCGTCCCCGGCCGCGGAACATTTCCAGGAATGGAATAAAGACGGTCCCTTTTTTCACGCAAGTCGGGAACAGACTGGATCAGTCCCTTCGTGTAGGGATGCTGTGGGTGATCGAATAATGTCTCGGTTGGAGCCTCTTCAATGATTTGGCCCGCATACATAACAATGACCCTCTCGCACAAATCTGCCACTACACCGAGATCATGCGTAATCAGCAGGATGGCTGTATGTAAACGTTCATTCAAATCTTTCATTAATTTCAGGATTTGCGCCTGAATCGTCACATCGAGTGCCGTAGTCGGTTCATCTGCGATGAGTATTTTCGGATTGCAAACTAATGCCATGGCAATCATGACGCGCTGCCGCATCCCGCCTGACAGCTGATGTGGATAGTCTTTCATGAGCTCAGACGCCCTTGGCAATCCGACCATTTTCAGCATATCGACCGCTTTTTGCTCAATTTCCTTTTTAGAAAGCTTTCGCTCATGAATCCGGATCGCTTCGGTCATTTGATTGCCAATGGTGAATAAAGGATTGAGCGATGTCATCGGCTCTTGAAAGATCATCGCTATGTCATTGCCCCGAATTTGCCTCATCTCAGCTTCTTTCTTCTCGATGAGATTGGCGCCATCATACAGGATTTCACCGCCTACCACCTTTCCCGGTGGATTTGGCACAAGCCCCATGATGGACAAGGACGTGACACTTTTCCCACATCCCGACTCCCCTACAATGCCTAATACTTCCCCTTCCTTCAATTGAAAATCAATATGGTCGACTGCCGGTACTTCACCCGAATCGGTGAAAAAGGTAGTCTGTAAATCCTTCACTTCCAGGATTGTTTTCTTTTCTACCATCAGATCACCTTTTTCTACTTTTTAGAAATTCTGAAACATTGAATTACTCTTATTATACTTTTTGTAGGTTAAAAGGCAATATGAAATTCCGAAAATAAAAACACCACTGATAATTCTCTTTATCAGTAGTGTTTGATAGTTTATAAATTTTGGACTTGGAACAAGTTATAATAAATACCTTTCTGCTCCATTAATTCTTCGTGCCTACCCGCTTCTTTTAATTCACCATGATCGATGACAATTATTTTGTCCGCATGCGTGACCGTCGATAATCGGTGAGCAACAATGAATGTAGTCCGATCGTGGGCTAAACGCTCCAATGACTCTTGGATGAGCGCTTCACTTTCCAAATCCAAAGCAGAAGTCGCTTCATCCAAAATAAGCAACGGAGGATTTTTCAGGAAAACCCGGGCGATGGCAATCCGCTGTTTCTGGCCGCCTGACAGCTTGACGCCCCGTTCACCGACTTTTGTATCGTACCCTTCCGGCAAGGACTCGATGAAGTCATGGGCATTTGCCGCTTTTGCCGCAGCAATTACTTCTTCTTCGGTCGCATCCGGATTCCCCATCATAATGTTGCTCCGTACCGAATCGCTGAAGAGGATATTATCCTGAAGCACGATGCCGATTTGGTTTCGCAACGATTTCAGCTGGATATCCCGGACGTCATGGCCGTCAATTCGGATCGCTCCCGATGACACATCATAAAACCGTGGTATCAAACTGACAATCGTCGATTTCCCTCCTCCGCTCATGCCGACAAGCGCAATCGTTTCGCCTGGCTGAACAGTGAAGTTAATCTCTTTCAACACTTCCAGCCCTTCTTCTTCGTAAGAAAAGCTGACGTTGTCAAAATCAATGCGGCCCTCAATGACCGGCAAAGGTTTAGCCCCAGGTTTATCCGTAATGTCATACGGCTCTTCCATTAGGTCAAACACACGATCCATGGAAGCAAAGGACTGTGTCAACGTCGTTGAAGCATTTACAAGACGGCGCAGCGGGTTGTACAGCCGGTCGATATACGCAATGAAAGCGACCATTGTTCCGATGGATAATGGTCCATTGATTACTTGATACCCTGCATAGCCGATTACAAGCAAAGGCGCCACATCGGTAATCGTATTGACAACTGCGAATGCTTTGGCATTCCATTTCGTATGGTCAATCGCCTTTGCAAGGAAGTTGCCATTTGTTCCGTCGAAGTTTTCCTGCTCCTTCTCTTCCAAGGCAAAACTCTTAATAACACTCATACCGGCTACCCGTTCATGCAAATAACTTTGTACATCTGCGAGAGCTTGTGACCTTTTACGAGTCAGCTCCCTTAGCTTTCCAAAGAAATGCTTCACACTATATGCATAAAATGGGAAGGCAAGTAATGTAACAATAGTCAGCGGTACATCCATAAACAACATAATGACGACTGCTATGATGATGGTTGCCAGGTCAAGCCATACATTCATCAGCCCGATCATGACAAAGTTTTTCGTTTGCTCCACATCATTTATGACCCGGGAAATAACTTCTCCTGCCCTTGTGTTCGAATAAAACCGCAAACCAAGTCGCTGTAGATGAGAAAATAAATTCTGTCTGATGTCGTAAAGAATTTTGTTGCTGACATACTGTGCGTAATATTGGCGGTAATATTCGACTGGCGGCCGGATGATGAAAAACAGCAGCACGGTGCCCCCAAGCCAATAAAATAAGTAGCGTGTCTGTTCTCCCTTTGTCAGATCGTCCGCTCCGATAATGTCATCGAGGACAATCTTTATTAACAATGGAATGAACAACGGAATAGCAAATTTAACGATCCCAATGACGATGGTCAGGAAAATTTGCCAGTTGTATGGTTTTACAAATTTCATATACCGCTTGATACTTTCTCCCATGCAATCACTCCCTTCCAAAAACAACGGAAAGCCCACTGCTGCGTGCAGGAAGGCTTTCCGGTCATGGTTTTTTCACCTGTTTGTAAAATTCATAACGCGATGTCCAAACTTCTATGAAGTCCGGGGCAAACGGGCCTTTACGCTGTTTTATCCATACGAGAAGCTTATCCAGGTTTCGGCGCAAAATTTGATCGATGACATCCGGATAGTTCATCTTCTTTTTATGGTCCGCGTATTCGTCCTCATCCAGTATGACATAACTCATATCCGGAAATACTTTTACATCGAGATCATAGTCGATGTACTTCAGCGACTTATTGTCGTATACAAATGGCGAGCTCATATTGACGTAATAGTAGACGCCGTCTTCACGAAGCATGCAAATGATGTTGAACCAATGCTCTGCATGGAAATAACAGATGGAAGGCTCCCTTGTCAGCCATGTCCGTCCATCGGCTTCTGTGACGAGTGTCCGTTCATTGGCTCCGATGACAATATTGCGAGTCCCCTTTAACACCATTGTTTCCTGCCATACTCGGTGAATGTTTCCATCGTGTTTGTAGCTATGTACTTGTATCGTTTCTCCTTCTTTTGGAATCGCCATTTAATAACCACCTTCGGCCACCGGAAATTTTGATGCCCTTTTCTATTTTTTTATTATACCAATTGCCTCTTAAAATTTGAACAAAAGCGATTCCAAGTGGAAAAAGAATGAAAACGTATTCAAACCGAAAAAACCGACGGAAGCATAAATGCTCCCGCCGGCCGGTGATGTCAATCCAATTATTTTGTTTGGTTCCCCTGAGTGCCCGAAGCTTTTTGCTTGTTCATCTCAGCACGTTGATTCTGTTCCTTCACGTGATTTACATCAGTTTCGGAACCGAATTCTGAAGTCATGTTCTTGAACTGACCTTGGTTGTTCATTGCTGAACGACTGTTCTGTTCTTTCACATGGTTCACATCCGTTTCGGAGCCAAACTCAGCAGTCATATTCGAGAATTGACCGGAGTTGTTCATTGCTGAACTTTGGTTTTGTTCTCTCACATGTTGCACATCCGTTTCAGAACCAAATTCACTTCCCATAGAAGAGAACTGTCCTTGATTCTGAGCGTTCATCGCTGAACTTTGGTTTTGCTGCCTTACATGATTCGCATCTGTTTTGGCATTTTTGCTGAATGGATTTTTTGTCATGGATTTTCACCTCCGTGAACAATATGATGTGCACGTGAGGCGTTTTTATTCGACGGTATTTTTTTCTATTAGTTTTGGCTTACGACATCCCATAATTTAATGACAGGTATCGGTTTTGGCAACGCTTCAATTTCCTCTGCCGTGAACCATCTTGCCTTTTCTGAGATCGATCCGGCATCCGATGTCACCGCGACATACCCTTTTACTTCCCAAGTTAAATGAGAAAACACATGGTTAAAATCAAAAATTGCTGATACCTCATCCAATTGAAGGCCATACTGATCCTTTATCGCTAGGGCAGTATTTTCTTCTTGCAGTAGTTCGACTGTCGGGAACTCCCACATATTCGCAAGAAGCCCTTTCTCAGGACGCTGTTGCATGAACCACTTGCCGTTTCCGTCCGAAATAGCGAAAACAGCCAATGGGACAATTTTCATTTTTGTTTTCTTTGTTTTAACCGGCAATTCATCTTGCCGCCCTTCCTCAAAAGCAGCACAATATTCCCGGACTGGACAGAGCAGGCATTTTGGCCGTGGTATGCAGATGGTAGCTCCAAGTTCCATTAGGGCTTGATTGAAAGCGGAAGGGTCTTCTCTATAAATCAAATCCATAACAGCCTGCTCGAACGTTTTTCTCGTCCTCGGCAAAGCGATATCTTCTTCAATAAGAAGGATCCTTGATAAGACGCGCATCACATTTCCATCGACAGCATGTTCCGGAATACCGAATGCAATACTTAAGATGGCTCCCGCTGTATATGGACCGACTCCACGCAGAGAAGAAATTTCTTTTCTTGTTGTTGGTACACTGCCGCCATACGATTCCACTACTTCTTTGACACCTTGCTGAAGATTTCGGGCCCTCGAGTAATAGCCAAGGCCTTCCCACATTTTTAATAATTCTTCTTCTTTGGCATTCGCCAAAGCTTGCATTGTCGGAAACTTCGCCGTAAAACGTTCATAATAAGGAATGACAGTCTCCACACGTGTTTGCTGCAGCATCACTTCGGATACCCAGATTAAGTACGGATCCGTAGTTTTTCGCCATGGAAGGTCACGTTTTTCCCTGTAATACCAAGAAACGAGTGCCTCCTGAAATAATTTTTTTTGTTCATTCTTCTGCAACAACTTAACCGCCACCTTGCAAATACTTTTTGTTCGATAAAAAAAGGGTATATACTAATACTAAGAAGACACTGATGAACTGAAGGAAGGAGTGATCACTTGGATACAGGAACACATATTGTCATGAGTGCCGCAGTTTGCGGAATCGCACTTGCGGATCCTGTCGTTTCTTCAGATCCTGTGACCATGACAGCTGTTTTTGTCGGAATAGCCGGCGGTTCCCTCATACCGGATATCGACACCGTTCTAAAATTGAAGAACAATGCCATCTATATCCGGAATCATCGGGGCATCACCCATTCTGTCCCTGCTGTGCTGCTTTGGCCTCTCGTTATTTCAGTGTTGCTTTCGTTTCTGTTGCCTGGCGCAGATTATATCCATGTTTGGGCTTGGACATTTTTAGCCGTATTCCTCCATGTCTTTGTGGACATTTTTAATTCATACGGCACACAAGCCTTGCGCCCATTCTCCAATCGATGGGTCGCTATCGGGGTAATTAATACGTTCGATCCGATAATTTTTGGATTGCATATCATTGCAATCCTCGCCTGGCTACTTGGCAGTAACCCAGTATTCACATTCGCATTACTCTATGCCGTGCTGTTTGGCTACTATTTACTGCGCTTCGCGGTCAAAGCGGCTGTAAAGCAAGCCGTTTGTAACACAGTGCCTGATGCGACAGATATTTTCATTGCACCGACCATGCGGTTTTTCCAATGGCGCGTGGCCGCTTCGAATGAAAAATATCATTATGTGGGACGTGCCTATAAACGGTCCGTCAATATTTATGACCGCTTTGAACGGGAACCATTGCCTGATTCCCCTTATATCGAGGCAGCCATGAAAGATCGGAACATCAAAGCCTTTGTATCATTTTCACCCATTTACCGATGGGCCATCTCGTATGTTGGCGACATAGTGGAAGTCCGCCTCATCGATCTGCGCTACCGGAGCAAAGGGTATTACCCATTTGTGGCAGTTGCCCATCTTAATAAAGACTTGGAAGTCGTCAACTCCTACACGGGCTGGATTTTCTCCGAAGACAAGCTGCGAAAAAAATTAAAGTTTATCCCGAATTCATAAGAGCTGCCTATCCTAACCCAGGCAGCTCTTATTTCTGTCATTTACCGGATTTTAAAGGTTTTAGCATGGAAATCGGCAATGCCTCTTCAGCGCGGGATCCGCTCAGCCGGTATCCCCATGCAAATAGGCCCTTCAAATAATCCACCTTGAAGAAAACTCCTTCATCACCATCGATCCGATACACTTCTCCTGCAACAATCGATTCTCTATCGACCAAGTAGGATTGTACGATAACAGCTTTTCGCTGATAAACTGCATATTCGTTTACAATGCCGAGCTGCTCCGCTTTACGCGCCTTTTCCATAAGGCGGGCAAATTCGCTGCGGAGCTCGTGTTCTGTCATTTCACTATATTTCTTCTGACTCTCCATAATCCTCTGTCTCCTTCTTTTCAATAAACCGGTTAATCCGGTCCATCGGTATGCCTTTTTGATACATCGCCTGCTTCACCCGGTTGATCAATTGATAGCCCGAATGTTTTGATTGATAGCGACGCCATGCTTTCTCACCGATGGAGTCAGTCATCGCATCCCACTCGTCCTCTTCTATTTCCATCTCCAGGTTATCAATGACTTGATTGACCACCTCATAGGAGAATCCTTTACGTAATAAGGCGTTCTGGATTTTTTGTTTTAATTGCGCTGGAGGGGTGGAACGATTTCCGTTGACGGCTTTTTCCGCCAACTTTCTTGCTCGCGCAATCTGTTCCTCATTGGAATATTGCTCGATCACTTGTTGTTGTAATTCCTTCGCGATCCCTTTTTTCTGCATATCTTGCTGAATGGCTTTCGGTCCCTTATTCGAAGTGTTTTTTTGTGTTTGCAATAAAGCCTCCGAAAATACTTCATCATTTAAGAAACCGAGACGCTTCAGTTTGACGATTGCCTCCAGGATAACCGCCTCTCCAAACTCTAGATCCGCGAGCTTCTTCTTCACTTCAAACTCGCTTCGCATCCGGAACGATAAGTAGTGGAGCGCACGATTAAATGCCTTTTCAATTTGGTCTTCGTACTCGATTTCGCCTTTAGCCCAATCATCCACCTGCATCCCTTTCGTCAAACCAAATTTGACGAGCACGGATTCATGGACGCTGAATGCGTATACTTCATCGAGAAATATATTATATCGTTCGCTATCACGTTTTTGTTGTGTTATTTTCGTAATAACAGACATATAGGCATACCTCCCCGCTATTACTAGTATACAACGATGAGACATGGAGGTCAGCTTTCTGATTTAAGTCGAGAGGAGATGGCCGGAATGAGAGTGGTTATTGCCGGTGGAACAGGATTTGTCGGACGTCATCTTGTAGAGTTGCTGCAGGCGCAACAAGACGAAGTCATCGTGCTTACGAGGAAATCATCCCATACTTCGAATGGAGTCACTTATGTGCGATGGCTCGATGAGGATGCTTGTCCAGAAAAAGAAATAGGGACAGCAGATGCCTTTATCAATTTGGCTGGCGTCTCAATTAATGATGGAAGATGGAATCAATCCCATCGAGAAGCGATTTATAACAGCCGCATGGAAGCGACGGATGAATTGTTGAGAATCATATCATCGATGGAACAAAAACCTTCTGTTTTAGTCAATGCGAGTGCAATCGGCATTTATCCGACCTCGGAAACCGCTGTCTATATAGAACGTTCAACAGAAAAAGCAGATGATTTGCTGGGTACAACCGTAACAGCATGGGAAGACAAAGCTACTGCCGCTTCTGAAATGGGTATCCGCACGGTCTTTACACGGTTCGGAACCGTTTTCGGCAAAGAAGATGGAGCACTTCCATTAATGGTCATGCCTTATAAATTGTTCGTTGGGGGCAAGATTGGCAGCGGCAAGCAATGGATCTCCTGGGTGCATGTGGAGGATGTCGCACGCGCCATCCTGTTTGCATTAACACACGATAGCTTGGAAGGGCCTGTAAATGTCACCTCGCCTTTCCCGAAACGGATGAGCGAAGTCGGAAAAGCAATCGGTTCCACAATCGGCCGGCCGCATTGGATGCCAGCCCCTTCGCCGCTAATGAAAATAGCATTAGGCAAAAAAAGCAGCCTCGTGCTGGAAGGGCAATTTGTGCTGCCTGAAGTACTGCAAGAAGCCGGCTTCCAATTTAAATTTCCGGTTCTTGAAGACGCCCTAAAAGACTTGCTGGCGTAAAGTATATTTTTTCAAGAAACGCACATCCTAACAACAAAATCCTTGTGGGCGCTTGTCTTGAATCACGCCCTCGGAGTTTGGAAGAAAAAGGAGTGTGTTACGCGTGGAACATCATGGACCCGGGATTTTAATGGCCGCCTTCATCATCGTCGTTGGTGTACTATTTAATCCTTTTGCTGCTAGAGCTGAAGAGTTTCATTGGGGATTCAAAAAAGCGACCGGCGGCGTTCCGCCTGATGCAGGAGCCGCATTGGAATCCATTCTGGAACGTCACGGCGCCATCTATAAAGGAAAACCCGATGAGAAAATCGCCTACCTGACATTTGATAATGGCTATGAAAATGGCTATACGGAGAGCATTCTCGATACACTCAAAAAAGAGGAAACCCCGGCGACATTCTTTCTCACCGGCCACTATTTAAAAAGCGCCGCGCCTCTCGTTAAACGAATGGTGAAAGAAGGCCATATCATCGGAAATCACTCATATAACCACCCGAATATGGCGAGCGTCTCCCAACAAAAGGTGGAAGAAGAACTGAAGAAGTTTGACGAACTGCTGAACCAGACAGCCGGCGTCCAGCGAACCAACTACTTCCGTCCGCCTGAAGGAGTTTTCAGCGAAGCACTCCTCGCACAGGCAAATGAACTCGGATACCGTCACATCTTCTGGTCCGTCGCCTTTATCGACTGGCATGCAAACAAGCCGAAAGGAAAAGCCTACGCGTACAATGAACTCATGAACCAATTGCATCCAGGAGCGGTCATCCTTATGCACACCGT
This sequence comes from Sporosarcina cyprini, assembly GCF_022048975.1. Lineage (GTDB taxonomy): Bacteria > Bacillota > Bacilli > Bacillales_A > Planococcaceae > Sporosarcina > Sporosarcina cyprini. The sequence goes on from NZ_JAKMHX010000014.1 coordinate 22,207, forward strand.
CTCTCCAGATAACGCGGAAGCACTCCCCGACTTTATTCGCGAAGCCAAAAAATTGGGCTACGAATTCCGGACACTCGATGACCTGGTTCTCGAGTACGAAAATGTTAACTCCATTTTGCATTAAGCATCCACTTTGTGGGTGCTTTTTTTGTTGGAGCGTCGTTTGATCCGTGGCTTGGATGACAGTAAGTCAATATATCCGGACGAACGCCAATAAGTCATTTTGAACGCCAATAACTCTGGATGAACGCCATTAAGTCAGTTTGAACGCCAATATCTCTGGATGAACGCCATTAAGTCAGTTTGAACGCCAATATCTCTGGATGAACGCCAATAAATCAGTTTGAACGCCAATATCTCCGGATGAACGCCAATAAGTCTTTTTGAACGCCAATAACTCTGGATGAAAGCCAATAAATCATTTAGACGTCAATATATCCAGATGAACGCCAGTAAATCCGGTCGAACGCCAGTATGTAGGATTAAACGCCAGAATAGAGAATTGAACGCCAGATAATCAGAACGAACGCCAGAATATAGAATTGAACGCCAGATAATCAAAACGAACGCCAGAATAGAGAACTGAACGCCAGATAATCAAAACGAACGCCAGAATAGAGAACTGAACGCCAGATAACCAAAACGAACGCCAGAATATAGAATTGAACGCCAGATAACCAAAACGAACGCCAGAATAGAGAACTGAACGCCAAATAACCAAAACGAACGCCAGATTATCGGGATGAGCGCCAGATAACCGGTACGAACGCCAAATTAGCTCAACAACGCGCCAAATTACTCTCGGCTCACGCCAAATAATATTTCCCTTATGCCAGTGCCAACTGACTAACCGCAAGAGTTAAAGATAAACGGGATCCATGCCAGTAATTAAATTGAAATGGACTCCAAAAATTAATTCGCCTGGAATCATAAATGACCGTCATATAAGGCGTTTAACAAGCACTCTGACTTTATTCCCAAGTGTCCACTTTCACCCAATCGCACGCTTCCTCCCTCTTCCTCCAACAAGTGCAGCGATAAATAACAATCCAAAGAAGATGGATAAAATCAAAAGAAAGCTCACGTTGGCGAAATGCTCTAAAAACAGACCGCCTATAAATGGGCCAGTCAAGCTGCCGATACTGAAAAAGATTCCGCATAGTAAATTCCCAGTCGGCAAGAGATCCTTCGGCGTTAAATCCGACATGTAGGATATACCGAGCGAGAAGACAGAGCCTAGGCAAATCCCTGTTATGAAAATGGCGATGAGAATAAATAAGACTGTGTTGCCCGCTAAACCTGCAAGCAAGAAGCCGACTGCTCCTCCAGCATAGGTGATCGGAACAATTGTCCGTCTCCCGATTTTATCGGACAACATGCCGAGCGGCAGTTGAGATAAAATGCCACCCAGTGAAAAAGTGGCCAAAATTAGGGAAACTGATCCCAATTCCAAGCCATTTCGCAAGGCATACACGGGGTACATGGCGTTGAGTGAGGATTCCAGAAAGCCATAACCAAATGGTCCTAAAAATGCGATGCCAGCGACTGCGATCGTCATTTTTGCCCGCCCTACAAAATGGCGTCCGCCTGCCTCGTTACTGGATATTACATCTGGAAAATCATTTTTCAATGTAAAGACGAGGGACCAGGCAGCCATGCAAAGCAGGCCGGATATGATGAAAGGCAGTCCTTCGAATACATGGACGAGAGGGGCAAATAACGGGCCAGCCCCAAATCCCACACTGAAAGACAAACCATAAACCGCTATATTTCTGCCAAGACGATGGCCCGGGGATGTGCTCGTTATCCATGTTTGAGTGGAGAAATGAAGAGCATGATCTCCGATGCCAATTAATAATCGCAAGATAAACCAGAAAACTACATGCTTCCAAAGTGGAAACAAAAGGAGCGATCCAAAAACGATGATTCCTCCAAAAATAATGACGGGTTTATACCCAAACCGCCGAAGCGGCGCTTCCATAAAAGGCGAAACGAGGAGTGTTCCGATGTACAGTCCCGTTGCATTTAACCCGTTCAGTGTACTGGATATTCCATCCCGTTCAAAGATGGCTGAAATGAGCGGTAATAACATACCTTGTGAAAAACCTGAGATCGACACGATGATGACTAAAATCCAAAAACGATGCCGTTCTGCCTGATGTGTTCGATCCATAAGCATTCTGCTCCTTAAATATTTGAATTTCTTATACAATGGTAGCATAAGGAGGAATGAAAACGATGAAATTTGAAATGACTGAAAACGGCTTTGAAACCGAAACATCCTATGGAAAACTAGCCATCTCTTCGAATGAGGAATATGGATTCAGACCTTTCCAACTGCTCGTCACTTCTGTCGCAGTATGCAGCGGAGGTGTCATGCGTAAAATTCTCGACAAAATGCGTATGCCCGCCGAACATATTTCGGTGGAGGCTAAGGAAATCGTCCGCAACCCAGATGAAGCCGACCGGATTGAAAAAATCCATCTCCATTTCACAATCAAAGGTTCTTCCATTGAAGATTCGAAAATGGATCGGGTTCTGGAACTAACAAGGAAAAACTGTTCCATGGTCCAATCCGTGCATGAATCCATTGAGATTGTTGAAACTTATGAAATCGCACAATAACAAAAAGGCCCAGTCATATCTGCTAGCAGATGATGGCTGGGCCTTTACGTCTGAGTAATATCTTCACTTTCCATTTGCATAAAGATGTCGTAGTCGGCCGGTGCAATTGCTGCCGTCCGTTCACGGATCCCCTCCTTTGTCATCAGGATGTGATTCGTCTCTACTCCTACGGCCTCCTTTACGATTGATTAAACATAGTATAACACAAAGATTTTATATTTCAAACAATTAGATTATTTTTAATTCTAAATTCCTATATCATTGATGTGGTGGTAATCAAGGAGGCGCTATGTGTAACACTGTATGAGCATTGCATTGTACAGCTCGCATCCCTCACATTTATAATGTATTACCTATGTTCAAACTCGCACTTCCTAGTTCTAATCGATTATAATCACTAAACATATCTCTGCCCCGCTCGGCATCACCAAATTATAAACGGGCAATTCCACTGCCATGTTGGCGAATTAAAAACCTAACTATCCTATCCCTTTCCAGACTTCCGAAGACCTTCTACTGTAAACCTCTTTTATTAACTAACACAAACGGCCAAACAAGGAATAACCATGAATTGCACTTCATTAACAAACTTCCATCGGATAGCAGCTTCCCCACCCGCGCATAACACATCAACACACACCTTTACCACTCCAAACCAAGCATAACCAACTACCAAGGAACGCATAATATCATAAAAGCTACACCTAACCATAAAAACACCTGACAGCTCTCATCGAGAGGACATTGAACAATTCGGCGTTTTCATATAGGATAGAAATGAATGAAAAGAGGTGTCTCGCTTGAATCATCCACAAAACAATGGACAAGTGGATCAGTTAAAAAGCCGTCTTCATCAATTCCTTGAAAAATTGGAATCGATTGAGCCTGAAACGGCGGATCTGCAAGAAATTGATCAACTGATACAATTAGTTGACGAACTCGAAAAACAGATGGAACAGCTTAAAACAGACAACTGAATAAGCAGGGGGAAATTTGAATGTACATAGAAAATCTCGAAAAGAGCATGTATGAACTTGTCTGCGAAACATCGACAAACTTGCCGAAGGATGTCCGCAGAGCGGTAAAAGCGGCAAGGGAACTCGAGAATGCCGGTACGCGTGCGGCCATGAGTCTTGATACGATAGCGAAAAATATTAATATGGCGGACGAGAAGCTTTCTCCGATCTGTCAGGATACAGGCTTGCCTACTTTTAAAATTAAGACGCCAGTCGGTGTAAATCAACTGGAAATCAAAGCGGCCATCCGCCGGGCAATTGAACAAGCGACGAAAGACGGCAAGTTGCGTCCAAATGCGGTTGATTCCTTAACGGGTGAAAACAGCGGCGACAATTTGGGTCTTGGCCTTCCTGTCGTGAAATTTGAGCAATGGGAAGAGAATCATATTGAAGTGAAGCTCATCCTAAAAGGCGGCGGCTGTGAGAATAAAAATATTCAATACAGTCTACCAGCTGAATTGGAAGGGCTTGGCCGCGCCGGACGCGACTTGGATGGGATTCGCAAATGCATTTTGCATTCTGTCTATCAAGCACAAGGGCAAGGCTGTTCTGCAGGATTTATCGGCGTTGGAATTGGCGGCGACCGGTCATCGGGCTACGACTTGGCCAAAGAACAGCTCTTCCGTGAAGTGGACGATGTTAATCCGATTCAGGAACTTGCGGAATTAGAGCGCTACATCTTAAAAACAGCCAATACACTTGGCATCGGCACGATGGGCTTTGGCGGCGAAGCGACGCTGCTTGGCTGTAAAATCGGTGTCATGCATCGCATTCCAGCGAGCTTTTATGTTTCGGTTGCGTACAATTGCTGGGCATACCGTCGGATGGCAGTGGACATCGACGCGAATACCGGCGAAATTCAGCACTGGCATTATAATGATGGCGACAAGCTAACTTTTGAGGAGCCGGCGCAAGATGATTCTGTCCAGTCGTCTTCCAGAGTCGTGGAACTGACAGCACCTATCACCGAAGAACAAATCCGTGATTTGAAAGTCGGAGATGTCGTTAAGATCAGCGGCCGCATGTACACGGGCCGGGATGCCATCCACAAATATTTATCAGATAACGATTCTCCGGTCGACTTGAACGGACAAATCATTTACCATTGTGGACCGGTTGTTTTGAAGAACGAAGATGGTTCTTATGAAATTAAAGCCGCTGGCCCGACTACTTCCATTCGTGAAGAACCTTATCAAGGCGATATCATGAAGAAGTTTGGCATCCGGGCTGTCATCGGAAAAGGCGGAATGGGACCAAAAACATTGGCAGCATTAGAGGAGCACGGTGGCGTCTATTTGAACGCGATCGGCGGGGCCGCACAATATTATGCGGACTGCATTAAAGCTGTTGAAGGTGTCGATCTTCTTCAGTTCGGCATTCCAGAGGCCATGTGGCATTTGCGTGTAGAAGATTTCACAGCTGTTGTGACGATGGACTCACATGGCAATAGTCTGCATGCCGATGTAGATAAATCCTCACTTGATAAACTCGCACAATACAAAGAAAAAGTATTTGCATAAGATGACAAGGCAGCAGTATCTCCAGCTAGATACTGCTGTCTTTTTTTACATTCTTTTTTATGCATATTGGTAACATTTCATAGTTTGCTATGCTATACTACTAACAGATAATAATTATTATAACATCATAATTATTATCATTAACTAACCAATAACCTTGTCACCTATTATTTTATAGGTTTAAAATAAATTCCTTATCGTATTCAACTTGATAAACATTCTCAATTAGGAGGTGCTTAGTTTGACAACTCAACCTATCGAAAAAGAATCCACTTCTTTTCAGTGGACTGCCCATTTAGAATTATTCGCCGCCCTATTATCCGGTCTTTTAATCGCCATCGCCTGGTCTATAGGGAAATCAGGCATGGAAAATGCTTCTATTATTCTATATATCATTGCATTCTTAATCGGCGGCTTTGCAAAAGCGAAGGAAGGCATTGAAGAGACAATTAAGGATAAGCAGCTCAACGTAGAGATGCTAATGGTTTTCGCAGCAATCGGTTCTGCCGTAATTGGCTACTGGGCAGAAGGCGCGATTCTGATCTTCATTTTCGCTGTAAGTGGTGCTTTGGAGACGTATACCCTAAATAAAAGTCATAAAGAAATTTCCGCCCTTATGGGTATGCAGCCTGAAGTTGCTTGGCTGATAGATGCAGAAGGAGCTGTATCTCAAGTATCCACCGACTCCCTTTCCGTGGGCTCCTTGCTGCTCGTTAAACCAGGTGAGCGCATCCCGGTTGACGGCATCATTGTGTCCGGCATGACATCGGTGGATATGTCCGCTATCAATGGAGAATCTGTCCCTGTCTCGAGGGGTGAAGGCGATGAGCTGTTTGCCGGAACGGTCAACATGAGCGGAGCCATTCAGATGAAAATGACGAAGCCAAGTTCCGAGACATTGTTCCAGAAGATCATTCAGCTTGTCCAAAATGCACAAAGTGAAAAATCCCCTTCCCAGCAATTCATTGAACGTTTTGAAGGGACTTATGTAAAAGTTGTCATTGCTACGGTGCTCATTATGATGGTCCTTCCCCACTTCCTATTCGGGTGGGATTGGACAACGACATTTTACAGGGCGATTGTCCTGCTCGTTGTAGCTTCTCCTTGTGCACTTGTTGCTTCCATTATGCCCGCGACGCTCGCTGCAGTTTCTAATGGGGCAAAACGCGGTGTCTTATTCAAAGGAGGATTGCACCTTGAGCATGTCGGCTCATTGAAAGCAATTGCTTTTGATAAAACAGGCACCTTAACAACAGGCAAGCCGATAGTAACAGATTTTATTGTACGAAATGGCAAAGACCCACAGGAAGTACTTGCCTTACTGGCGGCGATTGAGTCACAATCCAATCACCCTTTGGCGATGGCCATTACAAAATATGCAGTGGAACAAGGGGTTCAGATCCCCCGCGCTCCCCATATTGAAGACGTACCTGGCTATGGCATCCGAGCGTTCGTTGGAGCTGATGAGTTTTTAGTCGGAAACCCACGATTTGTCGGTGAAGACGCCGTCCATGGTTTCAAGGAAGACGTGGCAAAGAAGCTGGCCGGTGAAGGAAAAACTGTTATTTACATGAAAGACCAGGAAGGGATTGTAGCTTGTGCGGCTCTTCGTGACACATTGCGTCCAGAAGCTGCCGAAGCCATTCGGGATTTAAAACAGCTTGGCATTAGTCCCATTATGTTAACAGGTGATAACCAATTGACTGCTTCCGCTATCGCCAAGGAAGCGGGTGTTGAAAAATATGTCTCTGAATGTCTGCCGGAAAGAAAGGTAGAAGAAATAAAACAATTGCTGAACGAATACGGTACAGTCGGAATGGTCGGTGATGGCATCAATGATGCACCAGCGCTCGCTACTGCCACTTCTGGCATCGCGATGGGTGATGGAACAGATGTCGCACTCGAAACTGCCGATGTAGTACTTATGCAAAACGATTTAAACCGTTTAGCGTATGCCGTGAAATTATCCCGTAAAATGCAGCGAATTGTGAAGCAAAATGTGTTTTTCTCCATTTCGGTCATCGTGGTGCTCATTTTGTCCAACTTCATGCAGGTCGTCGATTTGCCTCTTGGCGTTATCGGCCATGAAGGCAGCACGATCCTTGTTATTTTGAATGGCCTGCGGATGCTGAATCCGATGAACAAGTCATAAAACAATCCACATAGAATCTATCAATCAGACAGAGAAAAAAGCAATGCCTTAGTGGATGGCATTGCTTTTTTTCTTTGCGATGATCGCTTGTTTGCGTTCAGTCAATACAGCGTTCAACTGGCCTCCAAGCATTAATATGATTGCGGAGAAATAGAGCCAAAGCATGAGAACAATGATTGCCCCGATACTGCCGTACGTTTTGGAGTAGTTTGCATAATTCCCTACATAAAACGAAAAGGCTAGTGACGCTACAATCCAACCGACAGTAGCAAACAAAGCTCCCGGAAAAACGCTCTTCAGACGGATTTTCATGTTTGGCACTGCCCAATAAGTGGCAGAGAAAACGATGAAAATAAGGATTGGGGGTAAAATCCATCGTAAACTTCCCCACAGTTTCATAAATCCTTCTTCCAGTCCAAAATAGGAAAACAACAGCGTTCCGATTTGCTGGCCGAAAACCGGCAGAACGAGTGCAACGATCAAAACGCCGATCAATGCGATGGTGAACACCACTGACATACCTCTAGCCACGAGGAAAGATCTTGTTTCCTCAACAAAATAAGATCTATTTAATGCTTTAGTCAACGCATTCATCCCTTTAGAGGCGGACCAGATGGTTGCGAGCAATCCAATGGATAATAAACCGCCGTTCCGGTTTTTCAGTATCTCATCAATTGTGCTTTTGATTAGCTGATAAACACTGTCTGGTGCATATTCCCTGACAAAAAGGAACACTTGCGATTCATCCAAATTCAAGTAAGGCAACAACGTAATTAGAAAGATTAATAGAGGAAACATAGACAACAGAAAAAAGAAAGCAAGTTGAGAACCGAGACCGGTTACATCTACTTTCTTTATTCTGACTACTAATTCCTTAAAAAATCCGTTTGCCGTCGTCACATCAAACTTTTGTAAATCTCCTTCTTTCACATCGTCCAAGAAATTCATGACTTTCGTATCCTTCATGAATCCATCTTTTTTATCCTGTTCGGCATAAACCGGCTTGCTTGCTTTGAAAGTCTGATTTTCGTTCTTCACATTAGACTCACTCCTTTCAAAGCCTTTTACTTTTTTGTCATATCCTCTTTCGCACTCTGGACAATTTCCTTCACTTCATCTTTTGATTCAACGACGGCATCCTTCGTGTTCATGACAACTTCTTTTACTTGCGGTGTCAATGCTTTCAGCTCTTCCACCTGCTGCTTTATATAGGAGGCATCACCGGCAAGCTGTTCGTATACCGACTGATACTTCTCTTTCTTTTCTTGTATCTTGCTCATCAAGACATCACGGTTTTTGGAATAATAACTGATTTCGGCAGCCATATCCTTTGTCGTTTTTGCCATATGTTGTCTGGTCGCCCGATCGAACAGGCTGATTGCTGCTCCGGCTAGAGCTCCAAATAAAATGAACCTTCCAAATTTGCTATTGCTCACTCTAATACCTCCAATTCCGACTAGTTTTGCATATATTATTATACCCTCTCTAGCCGAAAACAAACAAATTTCGCATGGAGTAAAAAAAGTACTTGACTAACGCGTTAAAGTTTCGGAATATTAACAATAGAACTAGTTATTATTAGTTTGTTAATACAAAGTGAGGATGCTTTGAGAGGGAGTCGATAAAGGGGGAAATGAGAGGTTGGGGTATATTTCACGAGCAAAATAAACTAGAAAAAACGGGGGTATTGAGATGGATGCAATCGCAGGTGCATTAGACAAGATCAGTGGATTGGTTTGGGGACCACCACTATTGATCCTCCTTGTCGGTACAGGTATTTTCCTGACAGCAAGGCTCGCATTTATACAGGTACGGCTATTGCCGTATTCCTTAAGGCAAGTTTTTTCAAGGAAACATGATAAGAAAGCTGATGGGGATATCTCGCAATTCCAGGCACTCATGACAGCGATGGCTGCTACCGTTGGGGTCGGTAACATCGTCGGAGTTGCCGGCGCGGTCGCAGCAGGCGGACCAGGCGCGATCTTCTGGATGTGGCTCGCCGGATTCTTCGGCATGGCAACTAAATATGGGGAAGCTATACTAGCGGTCAAATACCGTGTGAAGGACTCGAGAGGCCAAATGGCTGGCGGGCCGATGTATTATTTGGAGCATGGATTGAAACAGAAGTGGCTCGGTGTACTATTTGCCGTATTTGGAGCATTTGCTGCCTTCGGTATCGGGAATGGTACCCAGTCGAAAGCTGTGGCTGACGTTATGGCCAGTACTTTCAACGTACCTCACTATGCAACTGGAATCGGGCTTCTTCTTTTCGGAGCACTCGTTATTTTAGGCGGAATTAAATCAATCGGTAAGGTTACTGCATTCTTCGTTCCGATCATGGCATTATTTTATTTCATTGCAGGATTAATAGTTGTTGTTCTCAATTTCGATTTGGTACCAGGTGCATTTGCATTGATTTTCAAGGATGCATTTACAGGACAAGCTGTCGCAGGGGGAGCAATTGGTGCGGTCATCCGTTTTGGAGTAGCGCGTGGTCTCTTCTCCAACGAAGCAGGTCTCGGTTCAGCTCCTATTGCCGCTGCTGCAGCGCGTACGGATATGCCAGGGCGTCAAGCTCTCATTTCCATGACACAAGTCCTTTTTGATACTCTTATCATCTGTTCGATTACTGGTGTGACGATCGTCATGTCAAATAAATGGCAAGAAGGCGTAGCAACCGGTTCACTGACAGCTGAAGCTTTTGGCTCTTTCTTAGGAAGCGCAGGTCCGATTGTCGTGGCGATTGGTTTAATCTTCTTCGCTACTTCTACGATTCTTGGTTGGTCTTACTACGGTGAAAAGTGCTTCCAATATCTTTTCCCGAACAACAAGGCAGTTTTCGCTTATCGCGTTATTTTTGTACTATTCATTTTCGTAGGTTCCGTCATTAGTCTTGAAGCAGTTTGGGCACTTGCCGATGTATTGAACGGTCTGATGGCCATCCCGAACTTAATCGGTCTTCTTGGTCTATCCGGAGTTATCGTAATGGAAACAAAACGCTTCCAAGCGAAAATCAAAGAAGAAAAAGAAGCGGAGCGGTTGGGCAAATCATCAGCTGTTGACACAACGTCAAAATAATGAAATGATAAATCCTAAGCTGAAGAAAGGTAGGCAACCACATGGATTTATCAAACCCGACACAAGAAAATATTTCATACATGGTGGAGCAAATTAAAGAAAAACTCCGTATGGTCAATGTTGATGCGATGAAAGCTGAAAACTTCAACACATCACGTTACGAAGATCTTCACTATATGTACGAAATGGTCATGAAACGGGATACATTCTCACCAAATGAAATGCAGGCAATTGCTGCAGAACTTGGATCACTTCGTGAATAGCAAGACGGGCCGCCCCTGTGCATGACGCACTATGGGCGGCCCATTTTTTATCCCGAAAAAAAGCTTACGCACCCTAGCAAGGGCAGCGTAAGCTTTTTATTCAACCGGAGTACCGTCTTTCAGCACTAGTGGCTGGATCAACACTTCGACTCGTCTGTTTTTGCTTCTGCCTTCCGGCGTATCGTTTGAAGCGATCGGCTGGAATTCACCGTATCCTTTTGTACTAAACAGCCGAGGGTCGAGGTTGCTGTCGCGTACTAAGATTTTTAAAAAGTTGTAGGCCCGCATCGAGCTCAAATCCCAGTTGGAATCAAACTCGGCGGTATGGATCGGAATATTATCCGTATGGCCTGTAATAACGATTTGTCTCGGTTTTTCAAACACAAGCAGGTCGCCGATGTCCTTCGCAAGATTTTCGTATTGCGGGCTGATCGTCGCCATTCCCGTTTCAAACAAAATGCTGTCACGGATAGTGATGAGCAGTCCTTCATCCGTCAGCTTGGTCTGAAATTGATTCTCCAACTCATGAACTGCGATATATTCATCCAGTTTATCTTGGATCTCACTTAATGAACGCTGGTCCTCCAAATAAGAGGAGTTATCATTCTCCTGCCCTGCCTGGTCTTTTGGAACCGGTACAGTCGTTGGGGAGGAGTTGTCCATCACCCCACGCCCGCCATCGAAAATTTCGTTGAAAACGGAGGAGATTTGGCTAAATTTCGCCTCGTCCACTGAACTGGATGCAAATAGCACGATGAACAGCGCTAAAAGCAAAGTTAATAGATCCGCATAGGGCAATAGCCAAGATTCATTAATATGTCCCTCTTCGCTTTTCCTTTTCTTACGTCTCTTCGACAACCTGGCCAGCCTCCTTGCCTTCTGAATTTTTCGCAGCCAGTTTGCGACGTTCTTCCATGGATAGATATGAGGCCAATTTTTGTTCGATTACACGTGGTGCTTCCCCTTCAAGAACCGATAAGATTCCTTCGATCATCATCATCTTTTGTCTAGCTTCCTCTTTAGACTTACGTATCAATTTATTTGCAAACGGATGCCACAAAACATATCCCGTAAAAATACCAAGTAGTGTCGCGACAAACGCAGCGGAAATCGCATGGCCAAGTGCATCGATGTCATTCATGTTTTTCAAAGCAGCAATCAAACCAACAACCGCACCAAGTACACCGAGTGTCGGTGCATATGTGCCCGCCTGGCTGAATATTTGGGAGCCTGCCGAGTGTCTCTCCTGCATCGCTTCCACTTCTTCCGTCAAGACATCACGAATATAGTCAGCGTTTTGGCCATCAATCGCTAGGCCCAACCCATTCTTCAAAAAAGGATCTGAAATTTCATCTGCCTTCGCTTCGAGGGAAAGCAGCCCTTCCCGTCTTGCAATATCCGCCCAGCCGGAAAACATCCGGATCAGGTCTGCATCTGAAGTGAGCTTCTGTTCTTTGAACAAGACACCGAATAGTTTAGGAATCCGTTTCACTTCGCTCTTTGGGAACGCGATTACAACAGAAGCAGCCGTTCCGGCAATGATGATGAGGATTGCAGCCACATTCACCAGGTTATCCGGAGTGACACCCTTTAACGTCATACCGACCAACAATGCCACAACTCCGAGTATCAATCCAAATACCGTTGTTAAATCCATAATTGTACCTCCCATATCTACCTATCTACTTCTTCTTATTTCGACATTTTAAGCGAGTTCTTTAGATAACTTCAGTAACATTCTTGAAATATTTATTCCATGTACATTCCTTTTTCACAATTAATATTTGCTCTAGGGCATATTGAATTGGTAGAATAATTACAAAGACTGAAAGGAGTTTTTATATTATGTCTACTTTTAATGAAAAACTGGCAAACTACGCTGACTTAGCGGTTAATGTAGGTGTCAATATCCAGCCCGATCAAACGTTATACATAAGCGCCTCGATCGAAACTGCAGAGTTCGTGAGATTGGTAGTGGAAAAGGCATATGATGCCGGTGCGCGCCATGTGATCGTTGACTGGGCCGATGATAAAATAGCTCGGTTGCGGTATGAAAAAGCACCTGCTGATTCCTTCTCCGATTTTCCGGAATGGAAAGTTTTAGAACGTGAAACGCTTGCGAAAAATGGTGCCGCTTTCATGAGCATTGTCTCTCAAAGCCCTGACCTTTTAAAAGGCATTGATCCATCCCGTATTGCGGATGCGCAAAAGGCGGCTGGCCAAGCACTTAACAAATATCGTCAAATGATGCAGGCCGACAAATTTAGCTGGACTGTCATCGCGGCTCCTTCAAAGGATTGGGCGGCTAAAGTCTTCCCTGAACTGCCGGAAGACCAGCAGGTTGATGCGCTGTGGGATGCTATCTTCAAAGCAGTCCGCGCGGATGTAGAAAATCCAGTAGAAGCTTGGAAGCAACACGATCAAACGCTCCATACGAAAGCAGATTATTTAAATGAAAAGAAATATAAGACGCTGCATTACACAGCGCCTAATACAGATTTAAAGATTGATCTTCCAGAAGGACATATTTGGTGCGGTGCCGGCAGTATCAACGAACAAGGAAATACGTTCATGGCCAACATGCCGACGGAAGAAGTCTTCACTGTTCCGCATAAGGATGGCATAAATGGCTATGTCACCAATACAAAACCATTGAGCTATGGCGGTAATATTATTGACGGATTCAAAGTGACATTTAAGGATGGTAAAATTGTGGAAGTGTCAGCAGAACAAGGCGAAGATGTCTTAAAACGCCTGATCGACACAGATGAAGGTGCCAAGAGCCTTGGAGAAGTTGCACTTGTTGCCCATAATTCACCGATTTCAAATTCCGGTTTACTGTTCTACAATACTCTGTTCGATGAAAATGCATCTAACCACTTGGCAATCGGAAGTGCCTATGCATTCTGTATTGAAGGCGGAAAGACAATGTCTACCGAAGAATTGCATCAGCATGGGTTGAACCAAAGTATTACACATGTCGACTTCATGATCGGCTCAGCGGAGATGAACATTGACGGCATTTTAGAGGACGGCACTACTGATCCAATCTTCCGTAATGGGAACTGGGCCTTCTAAAATACGCCACAATTACTTGGAAACAACACTTAATAAAAATTATCTTTTGTAGTATAATAGGGGTTGCATGGAACTATCATTGATAGAGAGGGGTCTTGAAGATGGGCTTAATGTTTACAACAGTCATCGGTTATATGGTCGTCCTCGGAATCGCTGCATACTTTACAATGCACTACCTTGGAAGGGCTCTTAATTCTTCAGATGCTGAGAAGATCGACCCGAAACCAGACGTGAAATAAGAGTTGCCAATAGGCGACTCTTTTATTTTATAAAAAACTTATTTTTCCGAAGAACGGAGGCTGTATTATGACCATTTTATCTGAAATTCTAGAGTTTAACAGAGAGTTTGTAAACGAGAAGCAATATGAGCAATATGAGACTACGAAGTTTCCTGACAAACGAATTGTAATTCTAACTTGTATGGATACCAGATTGACGGAATTACTCCCTAAAGCGATGAATTTAAAAAACGGTGATGCAAAGATAATTAAAAGTGCCGGCGCTGTCGTCACCCACCCGTTTGGGGGCATCATGAGAAGTATTCTGGTTGCTGTCTACGAATTAGGAGCGGATGAAGTATATATCATCGGTCACCATGATTGTGGCATGAGCTCAATCGATACAGACTCCATTGTCTCTAAAATGGTCAATCGGGGTGTCGATGAAAGCCTGTTCTCTACATTGAAATATTCTGGTATTAATATGAAAGAATGGCTGCGCGGATTCAGTGATGTAACTGAAAGTGTAAAACGAAGCGTAGACGTTGTCCGCAATCACCCACTGATGGATAAAAGCGTGCCTGTTCACGGCCTTGTCGCTCATCCTGACACAGGTTTGCTTGATATGATCGTTGACGGCTATGAACTTGCCGCCAAACAATGACACGATATTTCCCGGGAAATGAAAAAGTCGATTCCTTTTTTACAGGAATCGACTTTTCATTTTCGAAAGGATTTTCCGCAATGCGGCCTTGCCCTTTCAATACTCATCTTCCAGCATAGCGTACATGTAATGGTCTTCCCAAACACCATTAATGAACAGCAGCTTGCGCAATAAACCTTCTCTTGTATATCCCGCATTTTCCAACACTCTGACCGACCCGAAGTTTCGGGGAGAAACGAAAGCTTCGACTCGATGAAGGGAAACCGTCTCAAAGGCGAACTTTGTCACGATTTTGACCGCTTCCGTAGCTAAACCTCTTCCCGTCTCCCTTTCATCAATCGAGTACCCTACAAAACCGCTTGAAAAAGGCAATCTTTTAATACTATAAAGGGATATATGACCGATAAGCCGGCTCGTATCCGAGTCGAATATACCGAAATTGTATTCCCGACGATCCCTCATCTGATAGAGAGATTCCCGAATCTTGTCACGCTGAACAGATACCGAGTAATAACTCTTATCATGACGCGGTTCGAACACTGTCCAGTATTCTTTGTTTGCAATGAGCAACTCGGTAAAAATACTCGCATCCTCTTCCGTTAATATCCGTAAATAACATGTTTGCCCTTCAAGCAGTATCAATGACCATTCACCTTTCCTTGGCAGTTAGATTTAAGAACTCCTCCACATCATTCACGCACAGCGCTACGCCCTTCGCCCAGAATTCCTGCTTTGTAATATCCTCGCCAAGGTGTTTCATAGCAAGATCCTCAACAGACATGACTGCTGTGTCACGTAACAATGCAATATACTTCTGTTCAAATCCTTCCCCTTCTGCCAGCGCTTTAGCATAAATGCTCAACGAGAACAGATAACCGAATGTGTAAGGGAAGTTGTAGAACGGCGTTCCTGTAATATAAAAATGGAGCTTAGATGCCCAGAAATGAGGATGCGTCGTGCTTAGTGCACCACCGTATGCTTCCTCTTGTGCCTCTGACATCAGTTGGTTCAATCGGGAAGCCGGTACAACGCCATTCTTACGCTCCTCATAAAATCTTGTTTCAAATAAGAAACGAGCATGAATATTCATGAAAAACGCGACACTGCGCTGGACTTTATCCTCAAGCAATGCGATCTTTTCTTCTGTGTTTTCGGCAGCCTTCACGGATGCATCCGCCACAATCATCTCGGCGAACGTAGATGCCGTTTCGGCAACGCCCATAGCGTACTGGCGGTTCAATGGATGGACCGGACGAAGTGCGTACGAATGGAACGCATGCCCAAGTTCATGTGCCAGCGTAGCAACATTCGACATGGAGCCGCTGTACGTCATGAAAATCCGGGATTGCTCAGAAATCGGCATACCTGTGCAGAAACCGCCAGGGCGTTTATTCGGACGATCCTCTGCTTCGATCCAGCTATCTTCGAATGCTTTGCGTGCAAAAGCTTCCAGCTCAGGACCAAATGCGCCAAAATGCTTTAAAATAAATTCCGCACCTTCCTGGTACTCCATCTTCTTTGTAGAAGAAGTGACCGGTGCATCTAAATCGAACCAGTCCATTTTGTCGGTTCCAAGCAATTCAGCTTTCCGGTTTAAATAATCTACGAACGGTCCCTTATTCGCACTGATGGCACCCCACATAGCATCGAGTGTATCCTGACTCATGCGGTTGCGCATCAACGGTTCCATCAAGACAGAATCCCATCCCCGCTTTTTATACGTGGCAAGTCGGAAGCCTGCTAAATGATTCAACGTCGTTGCAAAGAAGTCCTCTTTTTCTGTCCAAATATCCTCTAAAGCTTCAAATGAAGTCTTCCGGACAGCACGCTCCTCATGAGAGCTTAAATTGTTTGCTTGTCCAACCGATAGAATTTTCTCTTCACCATCCACCGTCACCTTAACCTTAATATCACCGACTAATTGGTTGTAAAACTGACCCCATCCATGGTAGCCGTCCACGCTCAAAGCTGTAATCAGGCTTTCCTCTTCTTGAGACAGCTTCATCTTCACTTCTTCTCTCCATTCGTTAAGGATGAAAGTGAAGTCTTTCAATTGATCTGTCTGCAGCAATTGCTCCCACACGTCAGTTTCCGTTTGAGCTAGCTTTTGTTGCAGCCCAAGATCAGCTGTAGCAAATCGTGCGCTTAAAGACATGGTTTCCGCTTGCAGTACAAGCGCTTTCTTATCTGTCGTGTCAGCTGCGAGGAAGCATCCGATAACAGCTCCCGCTTGTCTCAAATGCAACGTCGTGTCTTTTACCTCTTCAAGCAGTTGCAGAACCCGATCGGCATCTTCTTTTGAATTCGGTGTCTGGAAAGCCTCAATGCTTTTTTCCAATACACTTATTTTATTCGATGCTTCGTCCAAATGCGAGCGAAGTTCTTCCGACTCACTGCCCCCTTTAAAAAACACATCAAGATCCCATACTTGAGAATATGCTAATTTAGTCAACGTCATTTCCCCCAAATCATTTAGTTATTTTTTCAACAATTCCGGTTTTATTATACCATGAATATTCGGGAATCGAAATAAACGATTTGTTAAGGAATCTTCATACTTTCACGGGCACTTTTGCTCATTCCTCTGTATACTTAGGGATAGGAGGATTACGTATGGCAAAATCACTTATTATGGCGCTTTCCCTGCTTGCACTCATCCTATTGACTATTATCGGGAACTTCGTCTCCATCAATGGAAGTACAACAACTGAAATTACCAATCGGATCCCCGTTCTTTTTATTCCGGCTAACTATGTCTTCATCATATGGGGCGTCATTTACGGGTTGCTCTTTTACTGGATCTTCAAAGGGACTTCCGATAAACGTCTGAGAGTAAGAAGAACTGTACTTTTCACTTCCGCATGCGCTTCTCAAATCGCTTGGATCCTGTTATGGCATTTCGAATTGTTTAGCTGGGCGCTTCTAGCCAAAAGCATGTTGGTGGTCCTGTTATTGCTCCTCTACTTCACGTACCCGAAACGAGAGAACACAATAACCGGCCGTGTACCGATTGCCGCGTTCCTTGCCTGGGCTTCATTCGGATGGATTACCAATCTTAGCTATTTGCTAATGCTTCATGAATGGAGCGGCTGGGGTTTAAGTGACCCCCTCTGGACGGTTATTTACATGACGGTGGCAACAGCTGGCGCGTTACATTTTATGTACCACCACAGAGATTATGTATGTAATCTGATCTTCATTTGGAGTTTCATCGGAATTGCTGTGAAAAATGGGACGGAGGAATTGTTCGTTTCGGCAGCCGCCATTTTCTTGACGGCCGTGCTGGCAGCAAGCTTCCTGTTTGTCAGAGAGATGAAAAGGGAATAAAAATGCCACTCTTCCTTTGTAGAAGAGCGGCATTTTTTCTATGTGCGTTGTATGAGGCGCGGTGCAGTTGTGAACAATAATACAGCAGCCGCCGCACAGATGATAATGGATGGGATCATGTACCAACCGTTATATACAAGCGAATATATCCAGACAGGCTGATCTCCGGCGTATTCAGAAAAGAATACCACGCCGCCGATCACATGTGCCATATATCGGAGAAGACCTCCCAAGACGGTTCCTACAATGATTGCAGCTGCCATGGAACCTTTCTTGCCGGCCTTTCTGCTTTTATTAAGCCACCCGAATGTGACTCCAGCCAGCCCGACGAATGTATAAGCACCAAAGTAGTCAAGGAAGGCTTGAACTGGGTGGATGACATAGCCTCCTATAATCGCTTGTAGAATCCCAGTCAATAGTCCCGTTAACATTCCTCCAACTATCCCCCAACGATATGCCATAATGATGACCGGCAGCATGGAAAGAGTCACGGACCCTCCTTGGGGCATCTTAAACAATGTAAGATTGTCGAGCACAAAAGAAAGTGCTCCAAGTATTGCAACTTCCAACAACAACTGTAGACGTTTACGATCCAATCTACTTCTCCTCCTCCTAGTTTTGGAGGGATACGGGCAGACAAAAAAAAGACATCCCGGATAGAACCGAGACATCAGATCATGTCAGTTTCCATCCACATCCCTACGCAAGTATGAACTTACAGGTTCGAAGGGTCAGGACAAAATGTCCACTCTCAGCCAAAGGGCCCCCCTTGTGGTCTTGTAATTCAATTGTCGACTTCATTGTATATGATAAATGACTTATAAACAAGATGATTAGAAGAAGCGTTTATTCTCTAAGTCTTCTGTTAACGGAGGTATTTCCATGGACAATAATAAAATCCTTTCCGCTCTATGCTATTTCAGTATTTTTTTCGCACCACTTCTACTGCCCGTCATCGTTTACTTTATTACAAACGACCGGGAAGTGAAAACACACGCCAAACGTTCATTGATTTCCCATTTGGCGCCTGTTGTCGTCCTTATTGCAGGGTTCGTCATCCTGTCTCTTTCTCTCGTCTCCTTTGAGAATCGAATGACCAGCTTAATGACCGGCCAATTTGATTTCTGGAGCCTGGTTCCATTCCTCTTCATGGCTGTTTACGGCGTCCTGTCACTCGTAATCATCGTTTGGAATGTATACCAAGGGGTAAAGGTGCTGAGATAAGACAGCCCCCTTTGCATACAATAAAAAAAGCATCATCGCTTTGCGAACTCCCATCGTATGATATAGTAGTGGATGGAAAAGTAAGGCGGAAGAAAGGACTTGGAAACGATGATAGTAAAAACAAATGAAGAAATAGAAGCGTTGAAAAAAATAGGGCGCATTGTCGCTGAAATACGGGAAGCCATGAAAGAAGCAGCTGTCCCTGGCATTACAACAAAAGAACTGGACGAACTCGGCGGACGCCTGTTCCAAGAAAAAGGCGCAGTCTCAGCTCCAATCGACCAGTATGATTTCCCTGGGTACACATGCATCAGCGTCAACCATGAAGTAGCGCATGGCATTCCAGGCTCCAAAGTGATCCAAGACGGCGACCTCGTCAACATCGACGTATCCGGCTCATACGGCGGCTACTTTGCTGACACCGGCATCTCCTTCGTGGTCGGCACCCCGGATGAAAGAAAACAAAAACTGTGCGACGTCGCCAAAACTTCATTCGATCGCGCCATGACAAAAGTCAAAGCCGGCTCCCGTCTGAATCAAATCGGAAAGGCTGTCGAGCGTGAAGCAAAAGAGCACGGCCTCACCGTCATCAAAAACTTAACGGGCCACGGAATCGGCACATCCTTGCACGAAGAGCCCCAGCATATTCTGAACTACTATGATGCATGGGACAAAGCCTTGATGAAAGAAGGAATGGTCCTCGCCGTGGAACCCTTCATCTCGGAAAAAGCTGAACATATCGTCGAATTAAGCGACGGCTGGACATTCGCGACACCAGACAAATCACTCGTCGCCCAAATCGAACACACCATCATCGTCACCAAAGACGAACCAATCATTTTGACGCAATTGTAATAGAAAAAGACCGACATTGTTCGGTCTTTTTTTATTGGATTCTCCGGTTAATAGAGAGTGCGGGAAAATATACGAGCGGTTAGCGAGGATATACGAGAGGTTCGGAACCACTTACGAGCGGTCATTTGAATAATCGAGAGGTCTGGGAATTATACGAGCGGTTGCCCAACTTATTCGAGAGGTATAGAGAATATACGAGCGGTTACCTCACTAATACGAGCGGTTCGGACATTAAGCTTAAACAACATATAAAACGAGAATCATCTTTGATTTCCAGTTGCTAATAAAAGGCGTGGAAAATATACGAGCGGTTCGCGAGGATATACGAGAGGTTCGGAACCAGATACGAGCGGTCTTTTGCATAATCGAGCGGTCTGGGAAATATACGAGTGGTTGACTAACTTAATCGAGAGGTACGGAGAATATACGAGCGGTTAACTCACTTAATCGAGCGGTTCGGAATTTCTCGAGATATCAGCTAGGGCCGCAGTCACAGCTAGGGTTCAAAGGAAAACGTACGAGCGGTTACCCAACGTAATCGAGCGGTTCGAAAATATACAAGCACTCCCCTGTTTAAACGAGCACTTAACTAAATATACAAGCATTCCCCAAGCTTAATCGACCCACCCAATCAAAAAGGAGACCCTCTCAGGCCTCCTGTTTCCTGCTTATTTTCGTTTTTTCTTGCCTTGCGCTTTACCTGCGTTTGTTTTTTGGCTGGATGGCTGGGCTTTTGTTTTTGCGTTGCCTTCCATCAGCTTGCCTTGATACCAGATTTTCTGAACGGGCTTGAATTCTTTTGTGAGTTTTCGGTAGTCCTTCTCTTCTGGATAGGATAACAGCGTCAGGACTTCGCCGTCTTGTCCGGCACGGCCTGTGCGGCCCGACCGGTGTAAGTATTGTTCAATCGTATGCGGCACGTCGACGTGGATGACGTGTGTTAATCCATCGATGTCCAACCCTCTGGCTGCCAGGTCCGTAGCGATGAGGATGTGGATGTCCCCTTTTCGGAAGGCCTCCAATGTTTCTTGCCGTTCGAATTTACGCATATCCGAGTACAATACGGCAATCGGGGCTTCATTGTATTGTAGTTTGATTTCTTTCATGCGGAGCTGGTCGACATTGTTCATGAAGGCCAGGGCATGGATTCCTTCTACATGGGAAAGCCCGCGCAACAAATTCGTTTTGTCGCGGGCGTCTGTTTTGATGAAGGAGTGGACGACATTTCCTGTGAGTGGCATATCTTTGATCGACACTTGCAAACGGATTGGATCGTCCATCAGTTTTTTGGCGACGATTTCAATTTCGTCCGTAATGGTTGCAGAGACGACAATGACTTGACGTTTCGGGCTGGATGCTTCGATCAAGTTTTTCACGAGTACGCGATAATCTCTGGAGAGCAACTGGTCTCCTTCATCCAACACGATGTATTCGATGTCGCTCATCTTCAATCGTTTCGCTTTTACAAGTTCGACGAGACGGCCGGGTGTTCCAACTACAATCGTCGGCTTCTTTTTCAGACGTTCGATTTGGCGCTGCATGTTGGCTCCGCCAATCAATTGAGTTACTGTAATATCGGTACCTTCCACCCATTCTCGGATGACATTTACAATTTGGATAGCCAATTCCTGTGAAGGCGCCATAATGAGGGCTTGCGTTCTTTGTTTCGAGCCGTCCACTTGCTGCAGAATCGGTAACACATAGGCAAGTGTTTTTCCGGTTCCTGTCGGCGACTCGGCAACAATGTCTTTCCCATCCAACATTTCAGGTATCATCTGATTTTGAATAGGCGTTGCCTCGGCAAACTTCCATTTTCTTTTGATTTCATCGTCCATTCTATCTAAAAAGGACATGTGCATCCCCGCTTTCCAATATTCCTCTTAGTTAATAATGGACTTGATTTGATTACATTTCAACTACTTTCCTTACTGGAGCTCGCTTTTATCTCACTTGGCTTTTTTCTTCCCTGAATCTTTTGTTCATATGCATAGGCGTAACCGATGAGATCATACTCCGAAAAGGCCGGTCCGCAAAACGTCAGGCAGAACGGTTCCCCTTTTTCTGTGAAGGCAGACGGCACCGTAATGGCGGGATATCCGGCTGCCGCACTGAAGCTGCATCCATGATCCTGCGGGAGGACGAGCACATCAATTTCATTTTCATCCAATGCTTTGTCGAGAGCTGTTTCCTTCGCTAAATGCCGATTGCGCAAAAGCGCTTCCAAGTATGCTGGCTCGGTTAGCGTTCCACTCGTTCTCTCCACTTTCTCCAGCATCACTTGTCCGAAACGAAGGGTCTCATCCGGGTGGTTTGTATTGTATTCAATAATATCTTTCAATGAACGGATTTTATTCGTGTCCGGCGTTTGGGCCAAATACTGGTTCAGCGCGACCTTAAATTCATATAGGAGCACATCGTAGCCGAGGTCATCCTCCATTGCCCCGAGATCAATATCATCTTTGATAATGGCTCCGGCCAGTTTCAATTGTTCCAATGCCTGATTGAATAAATCAGTTTGCTCAGATGAAATTTCACGCTCAAAGATTTTCCGCGGGATGCCAATGCGAACGTCGTTCAACGCATCTTTGCGCAAAGCCGACAGCCAGTCCGTCTCTTGGTAACGCACAGCCTTTCTCGTAATGGGATCAGCTTTGTCATAGCCGACCAGGACGCCAAATGTGATGGCGGCATCTTCCACAGTTCTTGCCATCGGCCCTGCTGTATCCTGTGTAAATGATAGCGGAATAATGCCGTTGCGGCTGATCATTCCGACGGTTGGCTTAATTCCCACTAATGCATTTTGTGCAGATGGATTAATGATCGAACCAGATGTCTCCGTACCAATTGCAACTGCCGCCATATTTGCAGCGATTGCCGCCGCTGATCCCGAGCTGGACCCGCCCACATCAAACGAGCCATACGGATTCAGCACCTGCCCGCCTCGCGAACTCCATCCATTCGTCATGCGATCCGACATGAAATTCGCCCATTCCGTCATATTCGTTTTGCCGAGAATGACAGCACCCGCTTCGCGCAGCTTACATACTAAAAACGCATCCTCCGCCGCATGAAAATCCTGCATGGCTAAGGATCCGCAGCTTGTGTGCATTCCATCTGCCGTATTCATATTGTCTTTCAATAAAACCGGAATCCCATGCAGAAGAGAACGAGGCCCCTTCTCTCTCCTTTCTTCATCGAGCGCACATGCTGACTGCAACGCCTGGGGATTGATCTCCAGTACTGCCTTCAATT
This sequence comes from Sporosarcina cyprini, assembly GCF_022048975.1. Classification (GTDB taxonomy): domain Bacteria; phylum Bacillota; class Bacilli; order Bacillales_A; family Planococcaceae; genus Sporosarcina; species Sporosarcina cyprini. The sequence goes on from NZ_JAKMHX010000014.1 coordinate 45,479, forward strand.
CATTATTTTTTTGACGTATCGCATCTAAATAGAGCAAGGTCAATTCCTCGGATGTCAATTGTCCCTCATTCATCTTCGTTTGCATATCGCGGATTGTCGCTTCTTCGAGCCATTTCTGGCTAAGCTGCTGCAATGCTTCGTTTAACATTCCATCACCCCGAACCCCTCGTTTAGTCGTTTACTTTCTTCATATATTGTTTCATCAATTCATATAAGGACAATTCATACAGTTGCTTTCCATTCACTTTAAATATGCCATTATCGACCAATGTATCAATGATTTTATCACGTTTTCTGTCAAATTGAATATCTTCGATCTTTCTCATCTTACTTTTTCCTCCTAACAAATCTGCCTTTATGTAATTCCTCATTTACTATTCCTGTAAACCTTTTCAACGGTTTGTAGAAAAGATTGAATTCAATTTATTTTCATTCTAAACTCTTCAATTTTAGGTAATTAGTGCGATATATAAAGTATAGACCTAAATATGTATGATTTAGGAAGGAGACTGAGGGATGAGGCATTCCGTACGTAATAAATTGGTTGCTTTAGGTGCGCTGGTCATTTTAATTCCATTGCTCGGTGTGGGTATTGTAAATTACTTTATTGCCAAACAAGAACTGGATCAGGTTGGGCAGCTTGGTTTGGAAAATGGGACGTACGCCATCGTCGATATGATCGGCATATTGGACAATGATGTGAAGAATGGCCGTCTTACATTGAACGAGGCACAGGAGATAGCCCGTGAAATAATGATCGGCAAAAGGAGTCCGAATGGAAAGCGCTCCATTACCAATCCAGCTAAATATGGCGAGAACTTTTATTTCTATGCGATCACTGAAGATGGCCTTCTGGAAGCACACCCAAGCATGGAAGGGGACAATATTTATGACTTCCAGTCCGACGACGGCCGTTATTTTATAAGAGAAGTGATCGAGAAAGCGCAAGAAGGAGGAGGATTTGTAAAATACGATTGGCCGACTCCGACAAATCCTGATATCGTCGCTCCCAAAATCACATACAGTCTGGTCGATCCACATTGGGGGTGGATCATTGCAGCGGGAACCTATGAAATGGATTTTAATGCAGGTGCACAAAAGGTCCTTTATTTTACATTAGGCACCATCTTGATTGCCTTGATCATCGGCATCGGGTTATTCTGGTTCTTCTCCGGCAGGATGACAAGCTATATTAGAAAAATTATGCATATGACTTCCAATATCGCTGAAGGGAAATTATCAAGCCCTTCCATCCCGGTCCGCACGTCTGATGAACTCGGCATTCTGGCCACTAATGTGAACGATATGAAAGAAAGCTTAAACGAGATGGTTGGCCATACGCGTGATTCCTCGATCAAAATGCGAGGTTCTTCCGAGATGTTAAGCGCCATTACAGAAGAAACGACAGCTGCAGCGAATGAAATTCACCATGCCATCAATGAAATATCCAAGGGGGCTATCGTCCAGGCGGAAGAGGCGGATACCGCCATCGGAAAAGTCGAGCATCTATCTGATTTAATCAACCAAACCACGACCCGCTATGCGCAAATCCTTACGGAAATGAATGACATGACCAAACTCCAAAAGTCAGGTACAGAACAGGTGGGACAGCTAGGAATGAACTCAGAATCATTCCGCCATGAAATTGATGGACTTCAGCATAATTTCATCCAATTGGCACGGCGCATGAATGAGATCCAGGCAATCGTCCAAACGATTTCTGCCATCTCGGAACAAACCAATTTACTGGCTCTTAATGCCAGCATCGAAGCTGCCAGGGCTGGCGAGCATGGCAAGGGCTTTGCCGTCGTTGCGAATGAAGTGAAGAAATTGTCGGAGGAAACGAATGATGCGACCAATCGGGTTCGGGATTTACTGTCCCATATTAAACAAGACACAGGGTCTGCCGAGCAGCAAATGGAACAGACGCTGAAGTTGGCAATCGGTCAGGCGGATCTTGTTAATGAAACTAAGTCTGCGTTCGATATGCTGTCATCCTCCCTTCATGATATTTCCTCCTTGCTTTCCGCTATGGAGCAGGACATGAACATGATGGATGATAACCGGCAAGTCGTCGTGCAGGCCATTTCCCAAATTGCATCGGTAGCCGCCCAGTCCGTTGCTGCCACAGAGGAGATTAACGCTTCCGTCGATGAACAGAAGAACGCAATTGAAAGCATTATGCACTCTTCCTTGGAATTGCACAGCGAGGCGGAACGGATGCATGAGCTCGTCGAGCGTTTCACCTAAAGTAAAAATCCTCCTGCCCGCGAGCGAGTAGGAGGATTTTTGATTACCATGTATTGTTTTTGTACTTTTTATAGTAGTTCACCTGGCGCATGAACAAATATAATTTCCGTTTGAAGCTCTTGTCATGCTTATAGAATAAAGGGTTCGCATACTTGCCCTGCCGGAGCAGCTCTTTAATTTCCTCACGGACGTCCGGGTTATCAACAAATTTGCGCAAGACAATTTTCGGCACGACCGTAAACAGAAATTTCTCTTTCAAAAGAGTGAGCGGCTTTGATTTACCGTAAATCAAGTCGTCGACAAAATTCCGTGCCAAGTTATGTCCGCAGGACGTGATGTAATAGCTGGAGCGTCCTTGGCGAATGTTCACCTCGAACACTTTAAACTTCCCGTCACGATGATCATACTTCAAATCAAAGTTTGCGTAGCCCACATAATCCAGAGCTTCCAGGAAATCTTTCAGCTTCAGCATCATTTCCTCATTGTACCGGGTGATGACTGATGTATAATTGCCGATCGCCGTCAACGTATGCTCCTGCAGGACGACTTGTCCAAACGTGATCAATTCCGTATTACCTTTGCTGTTTATGTAGAAAACCGAGTCCCACATATACGTATCATCACCAGGAATAAAATCTTGGATGATGAGATCTTCTGTGTACCCGCTCGCTTTTATCGTCTGGATGACTTTTTGAATTTCTTCATAGGAATCCACTTTGTACACTTTTTGCATTCCCGGGAATGGATTCTTATAATAGAGAACGCCATTGCTCGGTTTAATGATGACAGGGAACATGACTTCCTCTTCAAACGGCTTGTCCTCTAAGCAGGAGTGGAAATAAGTTGCAGGCGCATCAATGCCATGCTCTGCACAAAGCTCGTAAAAATTCTTTTTGACGAGCAGTTGGTTCATCAAATCTTCCTGGATGTAATTAAATACGTAATCTTCCCGGAGCGCCTCCTGATTTTCAATGATCATTCGGACATACAAATCGTTCGTCCCGATGAGGATCAACTTCTTTTCCGGCTCACGATATTTTGCCGCCACTTCCTTCAGAAAACGAACGAACACTTCTTTTTCGCCAAGTTGCGCATTGTATTCGATCACTTGGGGAATTGTGCTCAAATTTGTAAAAGATAACGGTTCCTTGCCGACTAGAATCGGATGGATGCCATACTCTTCATGAAAAGAAATGGCCATATTATATGCATTTATGTCTGTTCCGATAATAATCGGAATAAAAGGATGGTTTGTCATTGGTGCCCTCCAGCTAACTATTGTCTTTTTAAGTGTAGGGTTCCTGTTTTCAGCTGTCAATGTTTAACGGGAGCAATGGGAAGATGGTGCTACTGGACTTCCAAAGCCCTCACATTGCCATGTACCTTATCTCGCATACATGCTTGTTTCCTTCTGAAGCGCATTCCAAGGATGGACATTCGGAGGCATGGACTCAAACGAGAGCCATTCCTTTGTAGTCGGATGCGGGAATTCCAGTCGATGTGCCCACAAGGCAAGCTGCTCACCTGGCCGGTTGTGCTTCTCTCCGTATTTTTGATCTCCATACAATGGTGTTCCGCTTTCCGCTAATTGCACCCGGATTTGATGCGATCTCCCCGTTTGAAGTGTCACCGCAACTAAACTATGATTCCGCGCATGATCTAACACTTCATAAGAAAGAATCGCCCGCTTGGCCCCTTCCCGCTTGGAATTTGTCACATAAACCTTATTCTTCTTCGTATCTTTCCATAGGAAATGTTCCAGCGTCGCTTCCCGCTTGCGGGGTTGTCCATGAACAACTGCCAAGTACTCTCTTCCCATGTCCCCTTTTCGTAAAACATCAGCCAGACGAGAGGCCGCTTTTGACGTCTTGGCGAATACCATCACACCGCCAACCGGCCGATCCAGACGATGTACGAGCCCAAGAAACACATTGCCCGGTTTTTGGTAGCGTCTTTTGATATCATCTTTAAGCAGGGATAACAAATCGGGGTCTCCACTTGCATCCTCTTGCACAGGCACATTTACTGGCTTCTCCACGACTAGCAGATGATTGTCTTCATATAAAATGTGTATGTGCATTCCGCTCTGCCCCTCTTCTCCCTAACGTTGGGCAAATCGCCTGTAAATCACTTGTTATCATTGTCAATCTCCTCCATTCGTGTTCAGTATACTATAGCTCTATTACTTTTGGGCATAATAAAAGAGATTGCGATAAACGGCAATCTCTCCCTACTACTCTTGAGCTAATCCTTTGTAATACACGGTTTCTAATTGCAACCCTTCGCCCGTCCTGTTAAACACAAAAATATGGCGGGACACCCCATTCTCATAAAACTCAGAAGGCTTATGCACTTTCATATCCAATAGCACATCATACACTTCGTCACCCTTTGAACTAAACTCCGGGTCACTTGTTGCTTCCATGCTCACAAGCTTTATGTCCTGAATCGTATGGATCCCTTCCTTCTCGGCTTGTTTTTCTTCGTCAAGCAGGAATGACAGCAAATCCTCTTTCACTTCAGCATCATAATGGAAGAGCTCCACATATTCGTTCCAGTTTCCCGCTCTTATATTCTCGATATACTGATGAACGATTGTTTCTGCCTCGCTTTTGGGTGAGACTAAAACTTTTGACGTAAAAACCAACAAAATGATGAATACGATCAAACCGAAAAACTCAAGTGCTACTCTTTTCACTTGCTCCCCCCTTGTCGGCGATGCTTCCTTAAATCGAATGCTCCATCCTGATTTTATCCAATAAAATCCGGCACCCCTCTATCACCAAATCATATGTCTCTTGAAAATCTCCTGTAAAATACGGATCTGGTACATCCATGCTGCGTTCAGTTAAGTCAAGCAGGCGGAAAATCTTCGGGTGATCCGGTTGCCCAAGAAGATCCCGCACGTTCCGGATGTTGCTAGTGTCCATTCCGATGATGTAGTCAAATTGGTCAAAATCAGTACGGCTGACTTGCCGTCCCGCCATCCCTTCAGTAGAAATGCCATACTCCTTCAACTTAGCAACCGTTCCTTTGTGAGGCGGTTCTCCAATATGCCAGCTACTTGTCGCTGCCGAATCAACTGAAATAGCGCCATCCAACCCCTCTTCCATCACCATATGCCGAAACACAGCTTCCGCCATCGGGGAACGGCAAATGTTGCCAAGGCAAACGAATAATACATGGACTTTTTTTTGCATGCCCACTCCACTCCTTTCACATCTTCTTTTCATCTTGGCATATTTGTGAAAAAACTTCAAAAACATAACAAAAAAACCTCCGCTTTCGCGAAGGCTCCTCTGTTTACTGTCAGTTCCCTTTACCGTATTGAGCGCGCTTTGCTTCGCCAATCGATTTTCCGTACTCTGACATTTGTTTTCCATACTCTTTGTTCTGTTGCTGCTTTTCTTGCACTAAATCCTTTTTCGTATTGATCAATTCTTGTGCTTTCGCTTCATCACCATTGCGTTTTGCTTCTCCAATGGATTGTCCGATCTCGGACATTTGCTTGCCGTATTCTTTATTTTGTTGTTGCTTTTCTTGGATTAAATCTTTTTTGGCATCAATCAATTCCTGCGCCTTGCCATAATCGCCATTACGCTTTGCTTCCCCGATGGATTGACCAAGATCGGACGACTGTTTGCCGGACTCTTTGTTTGTCCCATCCGCCTTACCGTTAGTTTCGTTTTTTGATTTCTCCAGCTCTGAAATTTGCTTGCCAAATTCTTTGTTTTGATCCTTTTTATCTTGGATGACCGCTTTCTTTTCAAGAATCAATTGTTGTACTTTATCATAATCGCCAGCACGTTTTGCTTCTCCAATCGCTTTACCGATATCTCCCATTTTCACGCCAAGCTCTTTCGCTACTTCTTTTTTCTTCTCAATTAATTGCTGCTTTTGCGCTTTTAATTCCTGTTTGTCAGGAATGGCAATTGGGTCCACTTTAAGCAAGGCTTCCTCTTTTGCCAAACGAAGACTTTCTATTGCATCAGCTGCCTCTATTTCCACTTTATCCGCAACCACTTCTGGATTGACGGATACTTTTCCGCTATCGGCAATCCGTTTGAAGAAAGCGACAGCATGAGCGCGTGTCAATTGATCGGTAGCGCCGAACTTCTCAACAGGCGTCTTCCCAGTCGGATTGCTTCCATTGGTAATGCCTTTATCAAATAAGTAGGTAACCGCGTCTTCCAAATCACTGGAGTTATTTTGCAAGTAGGCGAAAACTTGAGCAATTAACCCACGGTTAACAGGATTCTTTCTGAAATTGACATCATCATATCCAAGCAGTGGAATTTTGTAGTGAGCCAATCCTTCGTATTTTTGGTTGGCCCATTTCGAATCTGCTGTACTGGATTCAACCTCTTTCCCCAGCTCTTCATAAAAACGGGTAAGCATTGTCGTGAATTGCTCTTCTGTCAACACATCATTCGGTTTGAAAGTTCCATCCGGAAACCCTTTGATCAAACCTGTGGAAGCAGCCCATTCAATGGAATCTGTCGCCCAGTATCCTTTTGCCACATCTTTGAATGCTGTTTGTTTTTGCGTGACAGCTGCAGCCTCTTTTTCAGCAGCATGTACAGGTGAATATGCACTGATCGCGGTCAGCGAGATTGCACAGACAGCTACTGTCTTCAATGCTTTTGACCATGTCGATTTGTTTGTATCCATACTTTTCTCCTCCTTTTGAATCAGAGAGTCTGGATGATAGCAAGCAGGATGTATAATGACTAAAGACCCTCTCATTATTTCTATAATATACCTATCTATCCATACATGACAATCACCAAATCGCAAATTTCGACATTTTTCTCGTTCTTGGCAATAAAACACAAACAATTACAAGTTCGGCTGAGCGCGAGAAAACCGATAACATAATGCAGATAGCGAATGAAATCACCATAAAAAGAGCAAGTAAAAACGCACAGTTTTTCGACTGTGCGTCCAGGCTGTAGACAAAAGGGATGGAAATCAATGATTTTCATCCCTTTTGCTTTAACACATGTATTTTAACTGTTAGTCGACTGAAATAACGTTGATTTCCGTTCCTGGCGGACGCTTTCCGGGGGCTTGCCCTCAGCCTCCTCGTCGCTTCGCTCCTGCGGGGTCTTCACGCTGCGCTGATTCCCCAGGAGTCGCCGCCCTGCACTCCAATCAACTGGAGATCCTTTAGACAGGTATATCATTACAGCCTTCATAGCCAGCGCGTTCTCCATGTCCAACTGGACAACTGTTTCAAATTTATAAAACCAAAAGCCAAGTTCGGAAGTACCCACTTTCAGGATCTGTTGTGGACTCTTTGATTTCCTTAAAGCAAAGCGTTTGGAGCATAAGTGCCCGCGGAAAGCGTCCAGTCGTAGCGCAAATCAACTTTCCTACTAGTTCTTTCATTGTAAACGAAAGAAGACTGTACTCAACCTCCGAAGTTCCTGGAGGTTGTTTACAGTCTGAACGCACAGTTTTTCGACTGTGCGTCCTTTCACTTCCTCAATTTCTTGATCTAGATTTACTATTACTGCTTTACAATCGCTATGTTTGTTTATGCAAACGAAAATCCATAACCGTTCACAAATATCCCTGCGGGGAATTTCGGTCGCCTTCCATTGTGTAATTTGAACTTACTTCTGGTTTTGCATCTATGTTTTCCCGATGAATGTTACTATTTCTTTTACGTCTCCAATCAAACAGCAGACCAAAAATGATGAGCGCAAGAATAGGCATCAGGAATATCAACATTCTATAATACACCTCCTGCTTTATTTTTCCTTATAGTTATTAGTATGTTCTTAATGGATCCAAATTTCATTTCCAGTCAATTAGTAATTCTAGCTCGTGTGTAGCTATTACCGGTTTCCCATGTCACTTCATTCCTTAGCTAAATACATCTCCTCCGGTTTTTCAGAGAAATCGGAGATGATTCCGTCAACCCCGTATTTTTGGGCCTTCCAGATTAAGCGGCGGTCCTTTTTCGACCAGACGAGCACTTTTCCACCATGCTCATGCACGAGATCGACCATCCGTTTGTTTGTAAAGGATACATTGAAATTAATATAGTTGGCAAAAGCAGTATATTCCTCAATTCTCTGCTGGGACATGAATGAATCGGTAGGGCGAATCAGTATTGCGATTTCTACGTCAGGAAGAAGGCTATGTATTTTTTTCATTGATTCCACATCAAAGGATTGAATAATAATTCCGCTTAAATCTTCATACCGCTCAAGTACCTGTGCTACTTTTTCTTCAATTCCAGGATAGGTGTCCGGATTCTTGATTTCAATAACCAGTCCAACTTCACTGTAAAACTCATCGACCAGTTCTTTCAATGTCATGATTGGCTCTCCAGCAAAGTCTTCCCCGAATAACTTCCCCGCATTTAGCGTTCTCAGCTCAGCCAGTGTCAGATCCCGGACATACCCCTTACCGTCCGTTGTGCGGTCAACTTTGTCGTCATGCATGACGATCAATTCATCGTCCTTTGAGAGGTGAACATCACACTCCAAATAATCGGCCTGCAGATCAACCCCTTTTTGAAAAGCGGCTCTTGTGTTTTCAGGCGCATACGCTGAAGCTCCTCTGTGCGCCACGCTAATCATGTCTTTTGGCGCAATCCTAATTTTCGTCTGGTTATTATATCCGACAAGCACGAATAGACAAGCGATAGCTAATACCGTAACAAACAGGGCTCTCTCTTTTCCCATTCCCCTCAACCTCTTTTTCTTTTCGAAATATCCGAATTATCTTTTTATTAGTATATCATAATTCCTTAGTATTGGATACCCCTTGGATGAAAAGAACTACAAAAAAAGAACAAGTGAAATAGATTTCCACCTGTCCCTTTCTACTTTATGAAGCGGCTCACTTTTCAAGTACCAATGTTTCTGATTCTGTTTCTGTCAGCAGTTTTCCTGACTGGCTTTGCAATACTTTTTTTAATCCTAATTGCAAGGTCCCGAACGTTTGGACATCTGAAAAATCGAGTCCTAATTGGATGGCCGTCTGTACAATTTCCGGGCGCATTCCTGAAATGGTCGATTGGATACCGAGCAATCTCAACACTTGCGTGATCTGGTGTATTTGCTGCGCAACAAGCGTGTCAATTGTTGTGACGCCAGACAAATCAATGAACAGATGGGCAACGCCTGTCTCCGCGCATCGTTGAGGCACAACATCAAATAATGCTTGCGCACGCGTCGCATCAATTTCTCCAATCAATGGAAGAACACCGATTGTCGGAGTGATTGGAATGACAGGAGCACTCAGTTCGACGATCAATAATTCCTGAGCAGACAGACGGTTATTGACAAGGCGATAATAGATCTCAGCAAAACGAGTGATTAATTCATCAAAAGCCTCATTGATTAACGCGCACCATTTGAGTGCGTGCTGAGGCTTCATTTCCTCTGAATGCAAATCAATGAATTGCTCAACAAATCGCCAATAAATGATCTTCACTTTCCTCAATGCATCCATCACTTCGTAAATGGGGGTGTTTGTGCTTGCCCTACTTTCCGCTACCTCACTCGCCCATTCTTCCTTTTTCTGCTCAAATTGCTCTGGCTCAGCCAGCAACTTGCTTGCCACCGTCAAATTGGTTAAACGGTTTTGTTTTCGCAATAACGTTTCGGCTGCTTCTCCCGCCTTAGCGGAATAAATTGAGCCTGCTTGTGTTTCTCTCAATGCCAGCCATTGATCCGAAATGGCATTGCTTTGTTCCACCAAATAGTCGTGCAACTTTTTATCCAATTTGTCCATCCGTACGACACCCTCTATTTCTATGTAGTTTGTACTTGGAATTACTTTTCAGTATACCACTTACCTTTAGTACGGGCATGCTTTACCTCTCGCCGGTTTACTTTTCGCTTGCATGGGGAAAAGTAATATAAATAGTACCAAAGGAGCGGTTAAAATGAAAATCGGAAAACTAATAAAGACCGCCATCAAATGGGCACCCGTTGTCTACCCGGTCGTCAGGAAAATCATGAAAGAGAAAAAACAGGTAGAACGTCAAAGAAAAGGCTATGCGCCTAGATAAAAAATGCGGCTGATGAGAGTTTTTTTCATCAGCCGCTTATTATTTAATTCAATACTTTGACTTTGACCTTTTTGACGCCCCACTCCATCGCATTCTCATAAGATGGAATAAATACATCAATTTTATGGCCTTTGATTGCTCCGCCTGTATCCCCGGCAATTGCTTCTCCATACCCTTCTACCCAAACTTTTGTCCCCAGTGGAATAATACTTGGATCCACCGCGATAACTTTTTGGTCTGGATTGGACCGCAAATCGATACCGTAGGCCGTCGTTCCGGAACAGCCCGTGCAATACGCTGTATACGCCGTTGCGGTCACGATCAATTCTGTTCCTCCGCCTGCTGGCTCACTCCCCGCTGAAGTAACGGCTGCCGATTTTGCTTTGGCTGCCTGTCCACTAGTTGATGGAGAATTTGATGGAGAAAATGAAGCGGCAACTGACTTAGGCTTGTTCGTTACAGCTTTCTCAGGTGTATCGTCATCCATATTGCTGCTATCGATGATCAGTTCTTCTCCCGGGTGAATCACATCGCTTGTCAAATTGTTCATACTGATCAAATCATTTAATGAGATGTTGTGATTCAAGGCAATGCGGTATAAATTGTCTCCTTGCAAGACAGTGTAAGTTTCCGGACCTGTGTCTACCACATACGACGGGAAAAACAATGCAAAGTCAGGCAGCAGTCCATCATAAATTGGTATTGGAAAGTTACTTGTACTTGACTCTTCAGTACCTAATGGCACAAAGTCATCCTGTACCTCTGCCGCTTCTGCAGTGGCAGCTGCTGAAATAATTGCCACGCATGCAATCGCATTCATTATTAACCTTTTCAGATTCATAAAAATCCTCCTTTTTTACACTCCCTGATTCATTTCTAAATGAATCGAACTCCCTTATGGCGCCGTTTGCCAGCTGTCATATCGAGTCGGGATGAGCAGCCGTTTAACGAACCGGCTTTTATTTCCACCTAGTATTGCCCTTGAAATTTGTAAAATAAACATATAGTTGTAAAATATCGAAATCACACTCTAATTGTTTCTCGTATTACGTACTCTGGGAATTTCAAGGAAACTATAAGGAGGAATTCATTTTCGACTCTTTTATCGAATGCATAGTTAGGTATTTCCTGAGTGACCCGGTTTTTATACATGCAAAAAGCACTTCAGCCTGTATAGCTGAAATGCTTAGGAGTTTATACAAAAATATCTCATGCTGGGGATGCATACGATGAGTGGAGAATCGCCTTTGCTTTCTTTGATTCTTTTACTGTTTATATATCGAGAAAAGCTCGAAAATGATCCTTTGCAAAGTCTTTCCTTCTATATAATTCCCTTTTGGTTTTCCTTGCAGAGAATATGTTTATTCACAAAAAAATAAAGGTATCCTATTTATAAGCACGGACCTTTTCCTAATGGGTAATTATTAACAACTGACAATTTTTGAAACGGTATTGACTAGGTAAAAATATCCTTTATAATTAAATAAATTTCATAATTTATCGTTCGGGACCCTCTGGAACACGAGGGTCCTCAATTATGAAATGTAGCAGTGATCTATAATAGAGAGGCGTGATGTTAGGGTTGGAAAATAAGCTGACGTTATACGGCTTTAACAACCTCACCAAAACACTTAGCTTCAACATCTATGATGTGAGCTATGCAAAAAGTGAGCGAGAGCAGAAAGATTATATCGCCTATATTGATGAACAGTATAATTCTGAACGGCTGACCAATATTTTGCGCAATGTCACAGACATAATCGGCGCCCATGTGTTGAATATCAGTAAACAGGATTATGATCCACAAGGAGCCAGCGTAACGATCCTCATTTCAGAGGAGTCCATGCCAGTCGGGTTAATTGATAAATCATGCAATCAAGGACACGCCGATATCATCGCAACACGTGATTCGGTCGTTGGCCATCTTGATAAAAGCCATTTGACGGTGCATACGTATCCGGAATATCATCCGGATAATTCAATTGCGACATTCCGTGTCGACATTGAAGTGTCCACTTGTGGCGAGATATCTCCGCTGACAGCACTTGACTACTTAATCGGCAGTTTTGATTCAGATATCATCACGACTGATTACAGAGTTCGAGGGTTTACACGGAATGAATATGGCAAGAAATTTTTCATCGATCACAAAATGACCTCGATACAAGATTACATTGATAAAGAGACGTTGCAAAAATATGACGCGATTGATGTGAATGTGTATCAATCCAACATTTTTCATACAAAGCTGCTGATCAAAGAAATCGAACTGCAAAACTACTTGTTCAATCGGGACGTATATGAAATTCCTCCAAAGGAACGTCTCCAGATTACGAACAATCTGCGCAGAGAAATGATTGAAATCTTCAGTGGAACAAATATATATGATGAGTGAAGGGGTGGGACAAAAATGACACAGCTTTCTCAACATAATGCACCCATTGCCGAAGCGTTAACAAAATATAAAGCGATGCGCGTCGTTCCTTTTGATGTCCCTGGCCACAAACGGGGACGAGGAAATGAAGAATTGGCGGCTTTCCTTGGTGAGCAATGCCTGAGTGTGGATGTCAATTCCATGAAACCACTCGACAATCTCATTCATCCCGTATCCGTCATTCGGGAAGCGGAACAGCTGGCAGCCGAAGCTTTCGGTTCAAAACATGCTTTCTTTATGGTGAATGGGACGACATCTGCGGTACAGGCAATGGTCATGACAGCCTGCAAAGCAGGGGAAAAGATCATTTTGCCGCGCAATGTGCATCGCAGTGCAATTAATGCGCTCATCTTAAGCGGGGCCATACCTGTCTATGTGAATCCAGGCGTTCAACAAGAACTTGGAATTCCATTAGGTATGGCTCTCGATGACGTTCGGCGAACTATGGAAGAAAACCCGGACGCCAAAGCAATCTTAATTAATAATCCGACCTATTATGGAATTTGTTCCAATTTACAAGCCATTACGGATTTAGCACATGAGTACGGCATGCTCGTCCTTGTCGACGAGGCACATGGCACCCATTTTTATTTCAATGAAGAACTTCCTGCATCAGCCATGTCAGTCGGAGCCGACATGGCTGCTGTCAGCATGCACAAATCAGGCGGGTCCCTTACGCAAAGCTCCTTCCTTTTGATCAATAATGATGTAAGCGAGGGCTATACACGCCAAATTATTAATTTGACTCAAACGACGAGCGGATCCTATTTGCTCCTTTCCTCCTTGGATATCTCAAGGAAGAATCTAGCGCTGCACGGCAAGGAAATCTTCGATAAAGTAATTGGCATGGCTCAATACACCCGCGAAGAAATTAATCAGATCGGCGGTTACTATGCCTATTCGAAAGAATTACTTAACGGAGATACGATCTTTGATTTCGACATCACAAAACTCTCCGTACATACGCGCGAAATTGGCTTGGAGGGCATTGAAATCTACGATATTCTCCGGGACGAGTATGACATCCAAATCGAATTTGGAGATATCGGAAACCTACTTGCCTATATTTCTGTAGGAGACCGGCATCGTGATATTGAACGTCTCGTTGCAGCTCTCGGGGAAATCAAACGCCGATACGGAAAAGAGAGCGGCCAAATGTTCCAACATGAATATATTAATCCGATTGTCGAGTTGACACCTCAGCAAGCGTTTTATGCAGAAAAAAGCAACATGCCGTTAGCGGAAAGTGCCGGACATATTTCAAGTGAATTTGTCATGAGCTATCCCCCGGGCATCCCGATCCTCGCGCCAGGTGAACGCATCACGGAGGAAGTGCTCGGCTATATAGAGTACTGCCGTGAAAAGGGCTGCTTCTTATCAGGAACCGAGGACAGCCAAGTCAAGCGAATCAACGTTGTAAAGGAGTCGGAGCGATGAATTTATGGTATACGGAAAATCACTCACCAAATGTACTCTTTTCTATTCGGGTCGATGAACACCTTTATTCCGGAAAGAGCGAATTCCAGAAAATCGATATTTTGCAGACTCCAGAGTTTGGACGGATATTAACTCTCGATGGACTTGTCATGGTGACCGAGAAGGATGAATTTATTTATCACGACATGATCACTCACGTAGCGATGGCGACAAACCCGAAAATCAAAAAAGTGCTCGTCATCGGCGCTGGGGACGGCGGTACAGTCCGTGAACTTACAAAATATACATCTCTTGAACAGATTGATATGGTGGAGATCGATGAGATGGTAGTCGACGTATGCAAGGAATATTTGCCGCAGACTGCATCGAAATTAGACGATTCCCGGGTCAACCTTTACTTTGAAGACGGCCTGAAATTTGTCCGCAACAAAGAAGATGAGTACGATCTGATTATTGTAGATTCAACTGATCCATTCGGTCCTGGTGAAGGTTTATTCACAAAGGAGTTTTATGGCAATTGCTATAAAGCGCTGAAAGAGGATGGCATCCTAGTTAATCAGCATGAAAGCCCGTTCTATGAGGAAGACCGGCTCGGCATGCAGCGCGCCCATCAGCGGATCGTCGGATTCTTTCCTGTATGCAAAGTATATCAAGTTCACATTCCAACCTACCCTTCCGGCCATTGGCTTTTCGGTTTTGCTTCCAAAAAGTATGACCCGGTCAAGGACTTGGATGCAGATGCATGGAACGCGCTTGGCTTGCAGACGAAGTATTATAACACGGACATTCATGTGGGCTCATTCGCGCTGCCAAACTATGTGAAGGAGCAATTAAAAGATGTTGAATAAAAATATAGAAACATTCATCGGCTGTGACAATGACTATCAGGAAGCGGACCTCGTCCTATTCGGCGCACCATTCGATTCGACGACATCGTTCCGTCCGGGTACCCGGTTTGCCAGCAAAGCGATGCGCGGTGAATCATTCGGCATTGAGACGTACAGCCCTTACCAGGACAAGGACCTTGAGGATATTTCCGTCTTTGACGGCGGCGATCTGGAATTGATTTTTGGCAATACGGAAAAAGTGCTTGGCCAGATTGAAGAATACACAAGCAAGATTGTAACGGACGGGAAAATCCCTGTTATGATTGGCGGCGAGCACCTTGTCACACTCGGAGCAGTTCGCGCAGTCGCGAAGCAATACCCTGATTTGCACGTCGTCCAGTTCGATGCGCATGCGGATTTGCGTGAAGACTATTTAGGCGAGCCTCTCTCTCATGCAACCGTGATCCATCGTGTATGGGACATACTCGGAGATAACCGGATCTTCCAATTCGGCATCCGCTCCGGGGACCGCAGTGAATTCGCTTGGGGCAAGGACCGGGTCTTCACGAATAAATTCAATCTAGACGGACTGGAAGAAGTCGTTGAGCAGCTGAAAGGGAAACCTGTCTACTTGACGATTGACCTGGATGTACTGGATCCTTCTGTATTCCCTGGAACTGGCACGCCTGAAGCAGGCGGCATCAGCTTCATGGATCTATTGCATGGAATATTGACAGCGAGCGGCCTGAATATCGTCGCTTGTGACGTCAATGAACTTTCACCAGTGTATGATCAAAGTGGTGTTTCAACTGCCGTGGCATGTAAAGTGCTTCGGGAGTTACTGTTAGCAATTAACACAAATCAATCTAATTAAAGGGGTGTTTTTACATGGGTAAAGCGTTAATTATTGGTGCAGGTGGCGTAGCGAGCGTTGTGGCACATAAATGTTGTCAAGTTCCGGATGTATTTGAGGAAATTTGCATTGCGAGCCGGACAAAGTCGAAATGTGATGCATTGAAAGAGAAATTGGACGGCGGCCGGACGAAAATCCAAACGGCACAAGTCGATGCGGATAATGTCCCAGAATTGGTTGCTTTGATCAATGAATTCAAGCCGGAAATCGTCATTAACGTAGCGTTGCCATACCAAGACTTGACGATCATGGATGCATGTCTTGAAACTGGCGTCCACTATCTTGATACAGCAAACTATGAGCCGCTCGATACGGCAAAGTTTGAATACAAATGGCAATGGGCGTACAAAGAAAAGTTCGAACAAGCCGGCTTGACTGCTATTCTTGGTTGCGGCTTTGACCCAGGCGTAACTGGCGTCTTCTCTGCGTACGCACAAAAACATTACTTCGATGAAATCCATACGATTGATATCGTGGACGCTAACGCAGGCGACCATGGTTATCCATTCGCAACGAATTTCAATCCAGAAATCAACATCCGTGAGATTACAGCAAACGGACGCTATTATGAAGACGGTGAATTTAAGGAAACACCGCCTCTATCCGAGAAGCGCGTATATGATCTTCCAGAGATCGGTCCAAAGGATGTTTACCTTCTATATCATGAAGAGCTTGAGTCTCTCGCGAAGAACATTAAAGGCATTAAGAAAATCCGTTTCTGGATGACGTTCTCCGAGAAATATTTAACACACTTGAAAGTGCTTGAAAATGTCGGCATGACATCGATCGAGCCAATTCAATTCGAAGGACAAGAAATCGTGCCACTTCAATTCCTAAAAGCTGTGCTACCTGATCCAGCTTCCCTTGGACCGCGCACAAAAGGAAAAACGAACATCGGATGTATTTTCCAAGGAACAAAAGACGGAGAAGAAAAAACGTACTATGTTTACAACGTATCCGATCACCAAGAATGCTACCGTGAAGTCGGTTCACAGGCGATTTCATATACAACAGGCGTTCCAGCAATGATCGGTGCCATGTTATTAATGAAGAATGAATGGAAAAAACCTGGCGTTTATAACGTAGAAGAATTCAATCCAGATCCATTCATGGAAGCGTTGAACGAATACGGCCTTCCATGGCAGGAAGATTTCAACCCGGTACTAATCGACTGATTGGAGGATATGACGCAATGAAATTAAATTTCAACCCTGCTGACGTTCCCTCCCCTTCCTATGTTGTGGATGAGGCTTTGTTAATTAGAAATCTGGAAGTGATGAAGCGCGTCATCGATGAGACAGGCTGTAAAATACTGCTTGCGCAAAAAGGCTTCTCGATGTTCTCAGTCTATCCGCTCATCGGCCAGTATTTGGATGGTGTAACGTCTAGCGGCGTTCTCGAAGCAAGACTTGGCTATGAGGAAATGGGGAAAGAGGTTCACACGTATGCTCCAGCTTTCTCGGACGCGGATTTCGATCAAATCTTACACTACTCGGATCACATCGTCTTTAATTCATTCCGCCAATGGGAGAAATTCAAAGACCGGGTGCAAGAGAATCCAAAGAAAGTTGAATGTGGCATCCGCATCAATCCGGAGTACTCTGAAATTGAAGTGGATATGTACAATCCTTGCTTTGCCTACTCCCGTTTCGGTGTAACAAAGCAACACTTCAAGGAAGACCAGCTCGAAGGAATTGACGGACTGCATTTCCATACAATGTGTGAACAAAACTCCGACACACTGGAACGCACTGTCAAAGTCGTCGAAGAAAAATTCGGCGAATATTTGAAAGGGCTCAAGTGGCTAAACTTCGGTGGCGGCCATCATATTACGAGACCGGATTATGACGTCGATCGTTTGATTCGCACAATTAATTACGTCAAAGAGAAATATGGTGTGCAAGTGTACTTGGAGCCGGGAGAAGCGGTAGCATTGAATACCGGCTTCCTCGTCTCGACTGTCTTGGATACACTTGATAATGGCATGCCAATCGCTATTTTGGACACATCTGCTTCCACGCATATGCCGGATGTGCTAGAAATGCCATACCGTCCTGAAATAGCCGGTGCCGGCAAACCGAATGAAAAGGTGCACACATACCGACTTGGCGGGCCAACTTGCCTCGCAGGCGATGTGATTGGAGACTATTCCTTTGATGAACCTTTGAAGCCGGGAGACAAACTTGTCTTTGGCGACATGGCTCATTATACGATGGTAAAGAATAATACGTTCAACGGCATTAACCTGCCATCCATCGTCTTGAATACTGTCAAAGATGGTATCAAAGTTATTAAACAGTTTGGTTACGAGGATTTCAAAAACCGGCTTTCCTAATATTACTAAACCCAACAGTCTTGAGCATAATAAAAGTGCATGGCATCCGCTAAGGGAGCCATGCACTTTTTCTTATTCCGCCTTTTCTTTTATCCGAACCTGCGCCACTTTCTCATCCCCCTCGGATTCGATCAGGCTTCCGGTCATATTCTCCCCATGCTCTCCATAGGTTTCAAGCGGAGTGGAAAATGATGTATTTCCTATATTCGTTTCGATTGTAATTTCATATTCATCCAGATTCTTTATTCGGGAGTCAGTTTCCGGGTTTTCAAACACGATCCGGAAAGAACCGTCCGGGTTCACATCCGTCTCAGAAATGAAGGCCGACGTGATATAACCAGGCAGCATTGCTCTTCCACGCAGACGTGTACCTTCCAACAAGTTGCTGACACCATCAATATAAATATAGCGTTCATCTTTCTTCACGCTGGCCGGCTCGATCCGAATCTCGGTGGAACCATAGTCATCGGGCTTTTTCCAAACTGGCGGAGCAATAGACGCTTCCACCTTTTCACCGTCATCCTGGAATAATTCAACTTGTGCGGAAGCTTTCTGATACTCCACCCTGTTTGCATCATCGTCATTCCAGTCATACAGGCGGATGAACGGGCCTGTCATCTTTTCTCCTGTCTCGCCGTAGTGATCCATGATTTCCGTATTTTGAGTTGGCGGTTCAAAGCTCACTTCGACAGTAATAAGACCTTTCGTCTTCTCAGGCAGCTCTGTTTCGTAGAAAAAGCTGCCATCCGCTTCTACAAGTGCCGTCCGATTGCCGCCAATTAAAATGCCTTCCAACCAATTCATATTTACATAGAGCTTAGAACCTTCCAATAGATTCGTTTGCCCCTTCACCGTTAGCTGTTTGCCATCCAGTATAACGTCACCGGCAAGCTCAATTTCCATATCACCAGCATTTTCAGGCTTCTGAATCAACTCAACGCCAGTTTCCTCTGCATCCTGTTCCTCTTCATCATCTGTTTTCCCATCTTCCTGGACAGCAGATGACGGATCTTGTTTCGCATCCGCTTTCCCGACTGCGCCTCCTTTATCTTCCTTAGAACAGCCGGCAGCGATGAAGAGCACCGACATGAGAAGGACAGCTACTAATCTAATATTCACGATTCTCTCTCCTTTTCCTTTCCGTCGTTTTCTATTTCCTCCACTATACGACAACTTCCATGCTCAAGGTTCAAAAAGCAGCTAATTACCGATGAAAATGTGCCTTTTTTACCCAATTACATTAGAGAAGTCCCATAAACCAGCGAACTTCTTTTTTCATGCTTGAAACTAAACGTAACTGAATACAAGTGACTCCCCTCATTACTTCACCAGTATTGTCTCCAAACAAAAAAAGTGTCCGAAGACACTTTTAAGAGCGTAGACAAAAGCATATTAATTTGTTGTGGCGTATAAAAATAATATACAACCGCTACTAACATTTAGATTCCTAGTAAAGTTGATTTACGCTTCTGGCATCGCTTTCCGGGGGGCGGGCGGTGAGCCAATCGAACAACGAAGAGTTCGATTTGCCGTATTTCTGCGTTCTTTGCAGAAATTAAGGCATCCT
>NZ_JAKMHX010000015.1 GCF_022048975.1 Sporosarcina cyprini
ACCGAACACGGAAGTTAAGTTCTTCAGCGCCGATGGTAGTAGGGGGCTTCCCCCTGTGAGAGTAGGACGTCGCCGGGCAAAGGCCATCCCCTTTGGGGGATGGTTTTTTTTGTGTCTTAATAAGTTGGATACCATAAGGTATCCCAAGAGATCTTGTAAGAAACATTCTGTAATTCAAGCAGGCCGCAGGGGGCTTCCCTTTGGAGGTTGTTTTTTGTCTTATTAATTTTGCGAGATCGTGAGAGATTATCAAATCGCCAACTCCCCCAAATTCCTTTCTATCACCGCCTAAACCCGTCCTATCATCAGGTAACTCGATTCTATCACCGTCTGAACCCATCCTATCACCGCCTGAACCCGTCCTAACACCGGGTAAACGAGTTCTATCACCGCCTAAACCGATTCTATCACCGCCTAAACCGATTCTATCACCGTCTAACCCAAATTGATCACCGCTTGACTACAATTCAAGTAGGTTTGCCACGATAGTACTTCCGTTCCACAGCTCCATGCTGGGTTCCACATAAAAGAATAACCCTTCAACCAAACAAGGTCTTACTTTAAATCGTAAATCCCCCCTAACTCCTTAACACCACATCAGTCGAAACGCTGCTCCACTCCCCGTTTTTTATATAATGCAGAGTGATTGATTAACCTCCAGCAAATCCCCCAAATGAAGCCTAACTATCGCAATTAATGATTCCTCGCGCCACTACTCATAAAAAATGCGAAAAGCTCTTCAAATCGTTTCAGCTTTTTGCAAACGGTTTGTTTTTGTCTTATTGTTAATAATAAGAAACTGGAGAGGAGTCTTTCCTATGACAACAATTTATGATTTTTCCGTGATGAAGCCGGATGGAACTGAGGAATCTTTGGCAGACTATAGAGGAAAAGTGATGGTGATTGTCAATACTGCAAGTAAATGCGGCTTCACTAAACAATTCGAAGAGTTACAGGCCTTATATGAGGAATACAAGAATCAAGATTTTATCATACTCGGATTTCCTTCGGATAATTTTAATAATCAGGAATTCGAAGATATGGAGGATACGTTGGCTTTTTGCCAGCGTAATTATGGTGTTACCTTCCCGATGTTCCAGAAGATTGACGTGAAAGGAAAGGAGCAGCATCCTTTATTTGCGTATTTGACGTCTGAGCAAAAGGGATTCTTAGTGGAAGGGATCAAGTGGAATTTTACGAAGTTCTTGATTGATTGCCAAGGACGAGTGGTGGAACGATTTGCGCCGAATACGCCGCCTCTTAAAATGAAGAAGTCGATCGAGAAGCTCATTCAATGAATTATAGGAATACTTTTACTTAAGGGAGCCTTCTTGACAGTAATCTGGGGCACTGATACCCTATTTAATAATATTTACTGAACTATATCAACAATGAGGAGGCCAAATGGAATGTGGGAATCGAAATTTACGCGTGAAGGACTGACATTTGACGATGTCTTGCTTGTACCTGGAGCATCAGAGGTGCTGCCGAAGGATGTATCTCTTTCTGTGAAGCTTACAGACAAGATAACGTTGAATATCCCAATCATCAGTGCGGGGATGGATACTGTGACGGAAGCGAGAATGGCGATCGCTATGGCTCGTCAGGGTGGTCTTGGAATTATCCATAAGAACATGAGTATTGAAGAGCAGGCGGAACAGGTTGTTACAGTAAAGCGCTCTGAAAACGGGGTCATTACGAATCCATTCTTCCTTACTCCGGAGCATCAAGTGTATGATGCGGAGCATCTGATGGGGAAATACCGCATTTCCGGCGTGCCGATTGTCAATAACATGGACGAGCGTAAATTAGTCGGCATCCTGACGAATCGGGATCTGCGTTTCATTCAGGACTACTCCATGATGATTAATGATGTGATGACGAAAGAGAATCTTGTGACTGCACCAGTGGGCACGACGTTGGAAGACGCTGAAAAGATTTTGCAGCAATATAAGATCGAAAAGCTGCCAATCGTGGATGAGCAAGGCATTTTAACAGGGTTGATCACAATCAAGGATATTGAGAAGGTCATTGAATTCCCGAATGCTGCGAAGGATTCCCAAGGCCGCCTGCTCGTAGGGGCTGCAGTTGGTGTCACTTCGGATACGATGGTGCGAGTTCAAAAATTGGTTGAGTCCGAAGTGGATGTTATTGTTTTGGACACGGCTCATGGTCATTCCAAAGGTGTTATCGAAGCGGTTGCTCAAATTCGCAAAGCGTATCCTGAGCTTGATATTATTGCTGGTAACGTAGCAACAGCTGAGGGAACAGCTGCATTGTATGAAGCAGGAGCGAACGTAGTGAAAGTTGGTATTGGACCTGGATCCATCTGTACGACTCGTGTCGTAGCAGGCGTTGGTGTTCCTCAAATCACTGCAGTGTACGATTGTGCGACTGAAGCACGTAAGCATGGCAAGTCGATCATCGCAGACGGCGGCATTAAGTTCTCCGGTGATATTGTAAAGGCACTTGCAGCTGGCGGACATGCTGTCATGCTCGGCAGTTTGCTTGCAGGCACTACGGAAAGCCCGGGAGAAACAGAAATCTTCCAGGGCCGCCGATTCAAAGTGTACCGCGGGATGGGTTCTGTTGCATCCATGGAAAAAGGATCAAAAGACCGCTATTTCCAAGAGGAAGCGAAGAAACTGGTTCCTGAAGGAATTGAAGGCCGCATGCCATACAAAGGGCCGCTTACTGATACCATTCATCAATTAGTTGGCGGTATCCGCGCTGGTATGGGATATTGCGGAACGAAAGATCTCACTGATCTGCGTGAGAAGGCCCAGTTTATCCGGATGACGGGAGCAGGGTTGCGTGAAAGCCATCCACACCACGTCCAAATTACAAAAGAGGCGCCAAATTACTCAATTTCTTAATTTATTGCTGAATTATTCGTTTATACAAGGAACTTCGGCACCTTTCCATCGTCCCTATTACAGTTGGAAAGGTGCTTTTTTTGAGCAAATTTAGCCATTTTCAAGTTCCTGCCCTTATTGGACGGGCATTGTGTTAAAATATATCGTAGGAAATAGTATTAACGGAGGTAACAGGGTGAAAAAGGAATTGAGAAAATGGGTGGCGGTTCTGTTAATGCCGTTGCTCTTGTTGATGTCGTTCGGAGCGCCCGTTGCAAAGGCTGAGTCGGCACTTGGCTTGCATGTGGACGGCGCCATTTTGATTGACGCGGAAAGTGGAAAAATACTATATGAAGAAAATGCCGAAACTCCTCTTGGCATCGCAAGTATGTCAAAGATGATGACAGAGTACCTTCTTTTTGAAGCGATTAGCGAAGGGAAGATCAGCTGGGATCAGGAGTACCGGGTTACTGATTATACATACGCGATTTCACAGGATCGACGTTTAAGTAATGTTCCATTGCGGAAAGACGGTACGTATACAATTCGGGAGCTGTATGAGGCGCTTGCCATCTATTCGGCAAATGCCGCGACGATTGCCATTGCAGAAACAATTGCTGGCACGGAAACAGAATTTTTAAAGATGATGGATGCCAAGGCAAAAGAACTTGGACTTACAGATTATAAATTCGTCAACTCTACAGGATTGAATAATAAAGACCTTCAAGGCATGCATCCACAAGGGACAGGCCCGGAAGATGAAAACGTCATGCCTGCTAAATCGGTTGCCCTTTTGGCGTACCGTTTGATCCATGATTATCCGGAAGTTCTTGAAACCACGAAAATTAGCAAGAAGACTTTCCGTGAAGGAACGACGGATGCAATTGAAATGCACAATTGGAACTTCATGCTGCCAGGATTGGTGTATCAGTATCAAGGCGTTGATGGATTGAAAACTGGTACGACTGACTTTGCGGGCCACTGTTTTACAGGAACAGCTACACGTGACGGTAAACGCCTTATTGCTGTTGTTATGAAGGCAGTCGATGCAAAGGGCGTTGGCTCCTATAAAGCTCGGTTTGATGCAACTCGTGCATTATTCGATTATGGCTTCAGCCAATTCTCTGAGCAGGAAATTGTGCCGGCTGGCTACAAGTTCGAAAAACAAAAGACCGTGGATATTAATAAAGGGAAAGAAAAAACAGTTGCCATCGAAGTAAAAGAACCGATTAAGATGATGGTAAAAACAAACGAAAAAGATCAATACGTACCGGAGCTTGTACTCGATGAGAAAGTGGTCAAGAACGGCCAAATCGATGCACCCGTTAAAGCAGGCACAGTCGTTGGACATGTGAAGCTGGCGAAAACGGAAGGAACCGATTACGGCTATATTGATTCCAAGGATGCCAAGATGGATGTGGTGACAACGACAACTGTCGAGAAGGCTGGCTGGTTCTCACTCATGTTAAGTGCGATCGGCAATTTCTTTGTTGGTATTTGGGAAAGCGTAACGGGCTTTGTAAAAGGCTGGTTTGATTGAAATGAAAAGTCGATGGATCGTTTCGGATCCATCGGCTTTTTTATATGCGGGAAAGGGGAGTTTGCCATGCACCCATCAGGCTGTGTATAGAGTCCCTTATTTCGGTCTCTGGCAGTCCGCCAAAGCCGAGGAGGATGGCAGGCTGCTGTCCTGTTTGCTTTTTCATGTAGCCGTTTAATCCATACACGCGGATGCCTTTACTCCTGGCTTGCTCGATCAAGGTTTCTTCGTCTTTGCCGATTTGTACGTTGATGATAATATGCATGCCTGCTTCTTCACCAGAATAGGTAATCTCGGGAGCATACGCTGCAAGCGTGTCGGTTACTAAATAAAGCTTGCGTTTATACAATTTCCGCATCCGGTTCAAGTGACGAGAGAAATGGCCGTCCTCCATGAACCGGGCCAAAATCTGCTGGTCAAACCGCGGAACGGTAGAGGCATAGTGGATAAAAGCATTCGAATAGTGTTCGAGCAGGCGCGGTGGCAAAACCATATAGGCAATCCGCAACGAGGGCATAAGCGACTTCGAAAACGTACTGACGTAAATGACGCTTCCTGACTTATCCATGCCTTGCAGGGATGGGATCGGCCGTCCCGTATAACGGAATTCGCTATCGTAATCGTCTTCAATGATATACCGGCTCTCTTCAGCAGCTGCCCAGTTCAGCAGGGCGGTCCGGCGTGCTGCCGATAACACGGTCCCGGTTGGAAACTGGTGGGAAGGCGTCACATAGGCAACGGTCGCCTCTGTCTGCTGCAATGCTTGGACATCCAGCCCTTCTTCATCAACTGGAATAGGAACAGCCTCACGGTTATTATGGTAAAACACATGGTGGGTAAGAGGATAGCCCGGATCCTCAATGGCATAGATGGCTGCCGGTCCTAGTATCCGAATGAGCAAAGGCAACAGCTGCTCTGTTCCGGAACCTACAATAACTTGTTCTGGCGTACACTCGACGCCTCTTGAATGATACAAATAGCGTGCGATTTCCCGTCTTAGCTCCAAGTCGCCATGGGGATGCCCAAGAGACAATAAATGCTTTGACGTATCATCCATAACTTCCTTCGCGTATTTTTTCCACTTCGTAAACGGGAAGGAATCCATATCGATTTGCCCTGGAGAAAAATCTAGTTGCATCTTTTCCTTTTCGGGAACGGCAGAGATCCTTTCCTGGTTTACAGGCTGAACATACGCCAATTCCTCAATCGCCTGCACGTAGTAGCCTTGCCTAGGCTTTGTAGAAATGAACCCTTCCGCCACTAATTGACTATATGCCAGCTCAATCGTCGTTTGGCTTACATTCAGGAAGTCTTCCAGTTTCCGTTTGGAAGGCAGTTTCGCTCCGACTTCCAACTTTCCATCTGTTATATCGTTTTTGATTTGATTATAAATTTGTTCATATAGCGGCACTGGGCTTTGTTTGTCCAGTTCAATTAAGAGCATTTCCATATTTCCACTCCATCTGACCACTTCGATTATGTTGAAACTGGTCATTTCATTATGGTCATAATCAAGTATACTGTAAAAAACGAATAGGGGGAAGAGTCAATGGATTTCAGATATGGAGGCGTCATTATGGACGTCATTAATGCAGAGCAAGCGAAAGTGGCGGAGGCGGCAGGTGCGGTAGCGGTCATGGCGCTTGAGCGCGTGCCGTCCGATATTCGTGCGGCAGGGGGCGTGGCAAGAATGGCGGACCCGCGTATTATTGAAGAGGTGCAGAAAGCTGTCTCGATTCCAGTGATGGCCAAGGTCAGAATCGGACATATTTCGGAAGCACGAGTGCTTGAAGCGATGGGTGTCGACTATATTGATGAAAGTGAAGTGCTGACACCGGCAGATGAAGAGTTCCACTTATTGAAGAGCGACTATAACGTGCCCTTCGTCTGTGGTGCAAGAAATTTAGGGGAAGCGGCACGACGGCTTGGAGAGGGAGCGAAAATGCTGCGGACGAAGGGAGAGCCAGGCACGGGGAATATCGTCGAAGCGGTCCGTCATCTTCGGATGGTCAATGCGCAAGTGAACAAGGTCATTCATATGAGCAATGATGAATTGATGGTAGAAGCACGTGATTTAGGTGCCCCATACGAAGTGCTGCTGGCGATCCGGGAGGCAAAACGGCTTCCGGTCGTTAATTACGCGGCAGGTGGTGTGGCGACTCCGGCAGATGCGGCGCTCATGATGGAGCTTGGAGCTGACGGCGTATTCGTCGGATCGGGCATCTTCAAGTCTGACAGCCCTGAAAAATTTGCACGTGCCATTGTCCAGGCTACAGAAGATTTCAGAAACTATGCGTTAATTGGCGCGTTATCGAAGGATATCGGCACGCCGATGAAAGGACTGGAAATCGGAAAGCTGGCAGAAAGCGAATTAATGGCAGTGCGCGGCGTATAATGAGTGAGCGGACAGGAAACGAGATTGTTCCTGTCCGTTTTGATTTCTTCCATTCATTTTGATAGGCTCTAAGAAGGTAGCCGCAAAAGCATCACATAGCTAGGCAGAATTTTTACGGAAGGCAGGGGCATATTAATGGAGAAGTTGAAAGTCTACGATGAGCAGTATAACTATGTATGTGAGGAATCAAGGGATGTCATCCATGCGAAAGGCCTCTGGCATGAAACGTTTCATTGCTGGCTAGTAGATGGAGATGAAATCTTGATACAGAAGAGAAGTGCTGCAAAGAAAGATTTCCCTGGCCTTTTTGATATAACGGCAGCAGGTCACTTGCTATCAGATGAAAAAGTGATGGATGGCCTTCGTGAGGTTGAGGAAGAACTTGGAGTGTCAGTAGATGAAGCAAAGCTGCAATGGATGGGCGTCGTACGAGATGTCATTGAACTTCCTGGTTTTATTGACAGGGAATTCACGAATGTCTTTTTGTATAGCTCCTCATTCACCCCCGCCGATTTTTCATTGCAAGAGGAAGAAGTGGCAAGCATCCACGCTATAACTGTTTCGGATTTGCAGGCACTTTTCAGAAGGACAGCTCGTACGGTACAGGTCAGAAATATTGAGAATGACTTGTTTGAAACAATTGAATTACGTGATTTTGTTCCACATGAAACAAGTTACTTAGAAGCAGTTGCCGCGTATTTTGGCTAAGTCTTGCCAAATGGTTTAGGGTGTAGTAAAGTAAGTGTACATTTAGTTCCATAATCAAAGACGATGATGGGAAGCAGTAGCGAGTCCGTTTTTTCCAGAGAGCCGGCGGGTGGTGCAAGCCGGTAAAGACACTTGTGAATCCGTCCCTGAGTAGCTGGGTTGAATGAAGTAGGCCTATGCCGGTAATTGGACCGTTATTCCAAAGAGTGGATCGGCTTGAGCCGTTCAATTTGGGTGGCAACGCGGGTAGTTCTCGTCCCTTGTATAGGGGATGGAGGGCTTTTTTTATTGCGTAAAATCTAATCTGGGCTCGGTTCCCATCGTCAAAACAGAAAAAGGAGGAAGCAGTTATGCTGGACATTAAAGTATTGCGCGCCAATTTTGATGAAGTGAAAGCAAAATTGACAAAGCGTGGAGAAGATTTAACGGATCTTGATAAGTTTCTCGGTTTGGATGAAAAACGGAGAGAATTGATTTCAAAAGTAGAAGTGCTGAAGGCGGAGCGGAATGAAGTTTCGCAAAAAGTGGCGGAAATGAAACGTAACAAAGAGAACGCCGACGATGTAATCGCACGGATGCGTGAAGTCGGAGATGAAATCAAAGCGTTGGATGAACAGCTTAACCAAGTGGAAGAGGATTTGAATTACGTTTTGATGCGTATTCCGAATATCCCGCATGAAAGTGTTCCTGTCGGGGACAGTGAAGATGATAATGTGGAAGTCCGCAAGTGGGGAGAGGTTCCTGAATTCGGTTTTGAGCCGAAGCCGCATTGGGAAATCGGGACAGAGTTGAATCTGCTTGATTTTGAACGTGCCGCAAAAGTAACAGGAAGCCGTTTTGTGTTCTATCGAGGTCTTGGTGCACGACTTGAGCGTGCTTTGATCAGCTTCATGCTTGATTTGCATGTGAGTGAACATGGCTATGAGGAAATGCTGCCGCCATATATGGTAAACCGGACAAGTTTAACGGGAACAGGCCAGCTGCCGAAGTTTGAGGAAGATGCTTTCTTGATTGAAGAGGAAGATTATTTCTTGATTCCGACATCTGAAGTGCCTGTGACTAACTTCTATCGGGATGAAATTATTGACGGAGCGCAGCTGCCAATCGCTTTTACGGCGTACAGCACGAATTTCCGTTCTGAAGCAGGATCAGCTGGCCGTGATACGCGCGGTTTGATTCGTCAGCATCAGTTCAATAAAGTGGAATTGGTCCGTTTTGTAAAACCGGAAGAGTCTTATGATGAGTTGGAAAAATTAACAGGTCATGCGGAGAAGGTGCTTCAGCTTCTTGGCCTGCCGTACCGTGTACTCAAAATGTGCACAGCGGATCTAGGATTCACAGCGGCTAAGAAATACGACATCGAAGTTTGGATTCCGACGCAAGGCACGTACCGCGAGATTTCTTCTTGTTCAAACTTTGAAGATTTCCAAGCACGACGCGCTTCTATCCGTTTCCGCCGAGAACAAGGTGCTAAGCCTGAATTCGTTCATACATTGAACGGAAGCGGACTTGCGGTTGGACGTACGGTGGCCGCTCTCTTAGAGAATTATCAGCAGGAAGATGGCTCTGTCATCGTTCCGGAAGTGCTTCGTCCTTATATGGGTGGAGTGGAAGTCATTAAGTAATACAAAAGGCCATGCAAGTCACTCGACTTCGCGCATGGCCTTTTTTGCTGCCTTTTTCTTTTCGCGCAATCCTCGGAAGAAGTTGGTTAGCAGCGCCCCGCATTCTTCTGCCAGAACACCTTCTGTCACTTCACATTCATGATTGAATCGGCTGTCGTTTAGCAAGCGATATAATGAATCAACACAACCTGCTTTTGGATCACGCGCTCCGTAGACGACCCGGGGGATTCTGGACTGTAAAATGGCGCCCGCACACATGGGGCACGGTTCCAGTGTGACGTATAACGTCGTTTCCTCCAACCGCCAGCTGCCGACTTCGCCGCACGCATCCTGAATGGCGGACAGTTCGGCGTGGGTCACGGCGTTTTGAGTGGTTTCCCTCAAGTTATGTGCGCGTCCGATGACGATTCCATCTTTTACAATGACGGCGCCAATCGGCACTTCGCCAATGGCTTCCGCCTTTTTTGCTTCTTCTATGGCTAAATTCATGTACGTTTGATCGTTGTTTGTTTCCATCCTCTATCGCTCCTTGCCCCTAGTGTATCATCATTGGAATGCCTCGCGCTATTTTGCTTGCAGACGCTATGTTTCCGAATGCCGCTATGGTAAAATGAAGAGCAGAAATTGAGTTGAAGGGGAGCTTGACATGTCAGTACCGTTCATAACGGTGGAAGGGCCAATTGGCGTTGGAAAGACGACGCTTTCGAAAGCGGTTGCGGACAAATTCCAGTTTCACCAATTAGGTGAGATTGTGAATGAAAATCCGTTTTTAGATAAATTTTATGAGAATATCGAGGAATGGAGTTTCCAAACGGAAATGTTCTTCCTCTGTAATCGATATAAGCAATTAAGTGATATCCAGAAACATTTCTTGCAACACCAGCGGCCTGTCGTGGCGGATTATCATATTTTCAAGAATCTTATTTTTGCCCGTCGCACGCTGTCACCAGAGGAATATGCGAAATACGAAGAGATTTATCATATATTAACGAGGGACATGCCTGTTCCAAACGTCATCGTCTATCTGCACGCTTCGCTGGATACGCTGATGAAACGGATTGCGCTGCGAGGTCGGGATTTTGAAAGGCTCATTGAACCATCCTATTTGGAAAGACTCTCGGAGGATTATGAGCATTTCATTGCGGACTTTGAAAAAATGCATCCGGATATTCCCGTCCTTCGTTTTAATGGGGATGAGATTGATTTTGTCAGAAGCGAAAAGGATCTTCAATTCATTTTAGAACAAGTAGAAAAGACGATACAAAAAGGAGCAGTACGATGAATTTACGAGAAACATACGGCATTCCTAAAAATGCGGTAATTACCATTGCGGGTACTGTAGGTGTCGGAAAATCGACGATGACTCATGCACTTGCACAAGCACTTGGCTTCCGCACATCTTTGGAAAATGTCGATGAAAATCCGTATTTGGATAGATTTTACGATGACTTTGAAAAATGGAGCTTCCATCTACAAATTTATTTCCTGGCGGAACGTTTTAAGGAACAGAAACGGATTTTTGAATATGGCGGCGGTTTTATTCAAGATCGGTCCATTTATGAAGATACCGGCATCTTTGCTACGATGCATAAAGATCAAGGGACGATGGACCCGGTCGATTTCGATACATATACAAAATTGTTCGAAGCGATGGTCATGACGCCGTATTTCCCGCATCCTGATCTGCTGATCTATTTGGACGGACCGTTTGAAACCATTCTTTCCCGGATTCAGGAGCGTGGCCGAGATATGGAGCAGCACACGCCGGTCTCATACTGGGAAGGGCTGTATAACCGGTATGCGAAGTGGATTGATTCATTTAATGCGTGCCCAGTTCTCCGGATTGATATTACCGATTACGATTTGGTGGAACGGCCAGAAGAAGTGGAAGCGATTGTTGAGCGAATCGGCAATATGCTGAACTTATCGAGCCTGCTGAAAAATTGATACGAAAAACGCAGCGGATATCACACATCCAGCTGCGTTTGTTTTTTATTAGGAATGAACGGAAGTCTTTTGAAAGAACTCCGCATATAATGCCCTCAAAATTTTATCCTCGTCAGGGACTTTTACGCCGAACACGAGACTTACTTCGGAAGAGCCCTGGTTGATCATCTCAATATTCGCTCCAGTACTGGCGATTGCGCTAGCTGCACGGGCAGCGAGTCCAGTTGTATACTGCATGCCTTCTCCTACTAGGACGATCATCGAGTAATCATGCTCCACGATAACTGCGTCAGGATCCAATTCTCTATGAATCCGCTCCACAATCCGCTCTTCTTTGTCTTGCGGCAAATAACAAGTGCGGATGATAATCGACAGGTTATCGATGCCGGATGGTGTATGCTCGTACGAAATATCTTCTTCCTCGAAAATTTGCAGTAGTCTGCGACCGAAGCCAATCTCTGTATTCATTAAGTATTTATCGACATAAATGGCTGTAAATCCACTGTCCGCTGCAATTCCGATTACTTGCTGCTCATGATAGTCCCGTTCTTTGACGATCGATGTGCCTGGTGCGTCGGGATTATTCGTATTTTTAATGCTGACAGGGATCGACTTCCGGAAAGCCGGAATGAGGGCTTCATCATGGAACACAGAGAAGCCTGCATAGGCCAGCTCCCGCATTTCCCGGTACGTCATCGTCTTAATAGGAACTGGGTTTTCAATGACTGTCGGGTTGGCTGCAAAAACAGAGTCAACATCCGTGAAGTTTTCGTAGAGATCCGCTTCCACAGCAGCTGCCACGATCGAGCCGGTAATATCCGAGCCGCCCCGATTGAAAGTACGGAGTGTTCCGTCTTTTGTATAACCGAAAAATCCGGGAAACACAATAAGAGCAGATTCGTCCCGCAACTTGGCAAGCTGCTCATCGCCTTCTGGCAATGCACGGACGGCCTGAGGACGGTTGTTGACGAGAAGTCCGCCTTCTTTTGGACTGACGTATTTAGCCTCTACTCCGATTAGCGAGAAGTAGGCGGCGATCATCTTCGCATTATTATCTTCGCCTGCCGCTTTCATCATATCCATATATAGTAAGGAATCAGATTTGTCATAAGCCAGTCGGTTGCGCAAATCCTCTTCAATTTCATTCGGAACGTCGTTTGAAAGTCCAAGGTCTTCTGCAATATTGCGGAACCGATCGACAACACGCTTCAAGTGGGATTCTGTCTCTTCCCCTTGTAATGCCGCATCCGCAAGCCGGATGAGTAGATCAGTCACTTTAATATCATCGGAAAAACGTTTGCCGGGGGCTGACACAACGACAATTCTCCGCTGTGGATCAGCTGTTACAATATCTACAACTTTTCTTATTTGCTCAGCAGATGCAACGGAAGTTCCGCCGAATTTGCATACCTTCATTTTCATCAGATCCTTCTTCTAGTAGAATGACAATTCAGTGTTATAT
Source organism: Sporosarcina cyprini (assembly GCF_022048975.1). GTDB lineage: Bacteria > Bacillota > Bacilli > Bacillales_A > Planococcaceae > Sporosarcina > Sporosarcina cyprini. The sequence goes on from NZ_JAKMHX010000015.1 coordinate 12,533, forward strand.
TGAACTTTAACATAAATGGGGTTGTTATTGAAGATTTATTTCTCTATAATGTCCTTATGTAGAGTACGAATGTATTTCCATAGTGTACATAGAGTGAGGAGATTCGTCAATGAAAAATGAGATCAATATTGGTTTACTTGGTTTTGGCGTAGTCGGCAGCGGAGTTGCAAAAATTTTGCACGAACACCGTGACGACTTGAGCCACAAACTGGGAGTACCTGTTAAAATAAATAAAGTGTTAGTGAAAGATGTAAATAAAAAAAGAAACACCGATTTGCCAACAGACATTTTCACTTCGGATTTGGATGAAATTATCGCGGATCCTACCATCGATCTCATAGTAGAAGTTATCGGGGGAACGAGTGAAGCCAAGCAGGCGATTGAACGCTCGTTGCGCGCTGGGAAAGGGGTCGTGACAGCCAATAAGGACGTCATGGCCCAATCAGGATTGGAATTGCTCCAATTGGCGGACGAGAACCGATGCGATTTGTTTTTCGAAGCGAGCGTAGGGGGCGGAATTCCCCTGATCCGTACATTGGAGGATGGTCTGGCTTCGGACCGCATCCACGCCATTACCGGAATTGTCAACGGCACGACGAATTTCATTTTGACTAAAATGAAGCATGAGAAAAAGACATATGAGGAAGCACTAAGAGAAGCGACGGAACTTGGGTTTGCCGAAGCGGATCCATCCGCTGACGTCGATGGGATCGATGCAGCGCGAAAAATGGTCATTTTGGCGTCTTTGGCCTTCTCCACTGATGTCCGGATGGATGATGTCTTCGTCCGTGGAATGAAAGAAATACGGGAAGGCGATCTCGAGCTTGCGGATCAATTCGGTTATACAGTTAAAATGGCCGGCTCCGCAAAGAAGGATGAGGCTGGCATCGAAGTGGCCGTGGAACCTGTTTTTGTACCGAATTCCCATCCGTTGGCTTCTGTGAACAATGAATTTAATGCGGTCTATGTATATGGAGATGCCGTCGGCGAAACAATGTTCTATGGACCGGGCGCGGGTTCATTGCCAACTGCCACTTCTGTCACGGGAGATATTATCGCAGCATGCCGCAATCTGCTTCTTGGCGTCAACGGCAAAAGGCTCCATGCCCCGCAATTCAAATGTAAAATTAAGAGTGACAGCCAGAAATTCGCACGCTACTTCCACCGCATTTCCGTCAAGGATGAAGTGGGAGTGCTGACGAGATTGTCCGCCGTTTACAGTAATCATGGCGCAAGTCTTGCAACCGTAATCCAGCACGCAGATCGGAACAATGGCGGTGTGGATTTAATTATGATCACGCATGAAATATCCCGCCAGCAGCATCTTGATATAAAGAAGGAACTACAAAATACACCTGAGGTAATTGAAGTGTTGAGTTTTTACCGGGTTGAGGGGGAAACACGATGAGAAGATGGAATGGATTGATTGAAGAATATAAAGAATGGCTGCCAGTGACAGATCAAACACCAGAACTTACTTTGCAGGAAGGCAACACGCCATTAATTCATCTGGAAAACTTATCGAAACAGTGGGGCATTAATCTATATGTGAAGACAGAAGGAACAAACCCGACTGGATCCTTTAAAGACCGGGGCATGGTGATGGCTGTCGCCAAAGCGAAGGAAGAAGGAAAGACAGCTCTCATTTGCGCTTCTACGGGAAATACATCGGCGTCTGCTGCAGCGTATGGCGCGCGTGCCGGCATGAAAACGATTGTCGTTATTCCTGAAGGACGTATTGCGCTTGGAAAACTCGCGCAGGCAAAAATGTACGGAGCAGAAATTGTAGCAATTGAAGGGAACTTCGATGAAGCGCTACGCATGGTCCGAGAAGTCGGAGAAGGAAAAATTGCCCTCGTCAACTCGGTGAATCCATACCGTTTGGAAGGACAGAAAACAATTGCCTTCGAAACAATTGAGCAATTAGGGAAAGTGCCGGACATCTTTGCGCTTCCGGTCGGTAATGCAGGAAATATATCGGCTGCTTGGAAAGGCTTTAAAGAGTACGATGAGAAGAAAGGATCCGGCACACCAAAATTACTTGGCGTTCAAGCGGATGGAGCGGCTCCGATTGTCTATGATCGAGTATTTGAGGAGCCGGAGACAGTGGCAACGGCTATCCGAATTGGAAACCCTGCAAGCTGGCATCTGGCAAAGAATGCGTTGGCGGAATCAGAAGGTGCCATTCTTTCTGCAACAGATGAAGAGATCCTGGAAGCCTATCGCTTACTCGCGTCGACAGACGGCATTTTTGCAGAACCGGCATCTTGCGCGACGATCGCAGGTATCAAAAAGCAGCTGGATGCAGGGTTGATTGAAAAAGGATCAACGGTAGTGGGCGTACTAACTGGAAATGGGTTGAAGGATCCGGAAACAGCCATCCGTGTCAATGAAGAGAAGCCGTTCTTGTCCATGGAGCAATTCCATGAATTCCTGAACGGGCTCAAGGAAGAGGCGATGTGATGGGTGGGCCGTTGTTTTCAGTAGTCGTACCTGCTACGACGGCCAATCTGGGGCCCGGTTATGACAGCATCGGGCTCGCGTTGTCCCTCTATATGACCGTGGAAGTATCCGAGGCGGCGGAATGGCAAGTCTGCTACATCGGAGATGAATATGCGAGTTTGCCGACAGATGAAAGCAATCTGCTCGTCCAGACGATTCTCAAGGTGGCAGACCGTTTTGGCAGAGAGGTCTCTCCACATGCCCTTCGCATTGTTTCTGAGATTCCGCTTGGAAAGGGACTCGGCAGCAGCGCAACAGCAATTGCAGCAGGGATTGAAATTGCCGACAAGCTCCTCGATCTATCTTTGTCTTCAAATGAAAAGGTACGCTTTGGAAGTGAATTCGAAGGACATTCCGATAATGTGGCGGCTGCTCTTCTCGGCGGTGCTGTCATAACGTATTACGTCGACAAGGAGCTGTATTTTCTTCAATTGCCGAACCCTGCGATCGGGGCAGTTCTTCTCGTTCCACCCCATGCGCTGAAAACGACGGAGTCGAGAAAGCTGCTCCCGAGTGAACTTTCGCACGCAGAGGCGGCGGCAGGCAGTGCGGCCAGCAGTGTGTTGTCAGCAGCTCTCGCAGTCGGCGACTGGAAGCTGGTTGGGCAGATGATGGAAAGGGATATATTCCACGAGCCTTATCGGAAAGAGTTGTTGCCGGACTTTGACCTGGTGCGTGAAGCCTGTCATGAGCTTGGCGCTTATGGCATGACAATCAGCGGAGCAGGACCCTCCATTTTCGTCGCCGTGGAAAAGGGAACGGAGCAGTCGGTGGCGGAAGAATTGGAAAAGAGGTTCCCGTTCTATAATTCGCTGGCGACAGCCACTGCACCAAGAGGAACTTATGTGCAATAAAATAAAAGAGCCTGCCGGCAATTAATGTGCTGGCAGGCTCTTTTTTCATAAAAAAAATTCGTTACAAGCAGTAACGAATTTTATCTCCAACTTTTATGCGCATTGATTAAATGAAATGGCGGAGGAAGAGGGATTCGAACCCCCGCGGGCTTTAACACCCCTGTCGGTTTTCAAGACCGATCCCTTCAGCCGGACTTGGGTATTCCTCCGTGTTCAACAGAACATAATTTATCATGACTGCAGGGGAAGTGTCAATAAAAAATACACCATCTTGCTGTAGTTTATATATTCTCGTAAATCTGTTTTTTACAAAGCTCTACAGACGTTTTTGAATCATATGAGAGGATTTCCAGTTTGTGTGTAAGGGGAAGACTTGATTTTTGACGCTAGAATGAGTATACTAAGAGAGCCGTGCTAGGTGGGGAGGTAGCGGTGCCCTGTAACTTGCAACCCGCTCTAGCAAGACTGAATCCCTTCTCTGAGGCTGTCCGTATTGTAGGGCCTGCCTCTTGCACGTAGTGTTGACGTCTGGGTCCTGCGCAATGGGAACCCATGAACCATGTCAGGTCCGGAAGGAAGCAGCATTAAGTGGTATTTCTCATGTGCCGCGGGGTCGCCTAGGCTGAGCTGTCGACAGGAGTAACGCTTATGTGCGGCAGTCAAAGGAAGGTGCACGGCAATTAACTTGCATATCAAACTCGTCCATTTCGGTGGGCGGGTTTTTATTTTTAATTAAAATAAAAATTCATTAATTCTGACGAATCCCGTATACTTGTACTCAAACAGAGAAAAGAAGGGTGGAAATGTCGATGAAGCAAATGAATGTGGAGAGTTTTAATCTGGACCACACGAAAGTGGCAGCTCCTTATGTCCGGTTGGCGGGAGTGACTGAGGGAGCAAATGGCGATCGGATTTTCAAGTACGACATTCGGTTTTGCCAGCCGAATCAAGAGCATATGGAAATGCCCGCAATCCATTCCCTTGAACATATGATGGCGGAATTCAGCCGCAACCATTCGAATCAGGTTGTCGATATTAGCCCAATGGGTTGCCAGACGGGATATTATTTGGCGCTGATCAATCATGAAGATTATGAAGATGTGTTACTCATCTTAGAGAAAACATTACACGATGTGCTGGAGGCGACGGAAGTTCCGGCCTGCAACGAAGTGCAATGCGGCTGGGCAGCAAGCCACAGCTTGGAAGGCGCGAAGGAAATTGCGCGGAAGATGCTTGCGAAAAAGAACGAGTGGACGACGGTATTTGCATAAGCATCAGCCCTCCTGTGAATGGAGGGTTTTTGCATGTTAGCTCATAGAACCTGTACTGGCCAAGTGTTCATGTCCTTAATGACCCGGGAAGGATAACATATGCTTTTATCCAATTCTAAAGGTCGTGTGCACAGGGCGTTTGTGATATACTAAGAGTACTATTGCATTGCTTCGGAAGGGAGTCGGAACGGGTGGTTTATCAAGCTTTTTATCGTGTCTATCGGCCACAATCATTCGGAGAGATGTCTGGTCAGCATCATGTGAAACAGACCCTTCAGAATGCCCTTCTGCATCAGAAGACGACGCATGCGTATTTGTTTTCAGGGCCTCGCGGAACGGGTAAGACGAGTGCCGCAAAAGTGTTTGCCAAAGCGCTGAATTGTGAGAATGGACCAGCGAAGGAGCCTTGTAATGAATGTGCGACATGCATCAGTATTACAGAAGGATCCAATACAGATGTAATCGAGTTTGACGCGGCTTCCAATTCAAGGGTCGAGGAAATGCGGGACATTATTGAAAAGGTCCGTTTCGCTCCTTCGAATGCTCGCTTTAAAGTGTATATTATCGATGAAGTCCATATGCTCTCAAATTCTGCGTTCAATGCCCTCTTGAAAACATTGGAGGAACCGCCTCCCCATGCAGTTTTCATTTTGGCCACGACAGAACCGCACAAATTGCCCCTGACGATCATATCAAGATGTCAACGTTTTGATTTTAAGCCGATCACATCGGTCGAGATAATAGAACGGATGAAGCAAGTATTAGCCGACGCGGATGTACAGGCAGAGGAAGCTGCACTGAAGGTCATTGCCCAAACAGCTTCCGGCGGGATGCGGGATGCGCTCAGCATGCTGGACCAAGTCGCTTCTTTCAGCGGTGACAAGATCACCGTCGAGGGCGCTTTGCTTGTGACAGGGTCGGTCGGAGAAGACGTCTTTTATCAATTGGCGGAGTCGCTTTTATCTAAAGACGCGGCGGTTGCCCTTTCATTACTGGAACAGCTCGTGACAGCGGGTAAGGATGTATCGCGGCTGGCGGAGGACATGATCACCTTTTTCAGGGATTTACTTTTGCTCCGTTCGGCTCCGCAGTTACGGGATCTGCTTGAGTTGATTCCGGGAGATGAACGTTTTGTTTCACTGGCGAATGCATTTGAAATGGATACGCTCTATTCCTATATAGACATCCTATCGAAAACTCAGCAAGAAATGCGTTTTTCTAATCACGCGAAAATCTATGTGGAAGCGGCCTTGCTCAAAATGATTCATCTGGAGAGCGCGCCTGCTCCATCCCGTGCAAGCGGGGTAGTGGATGACCCCGCTATTGGGAATAAAATAGCAGCTATGGAGAAAATGATTGCCTCGTTGCAAGCTCAATTGGAAAACGGTGTGCGCCCTGCAGAATCTGCGGGTAGCCAGCCGAAACGAAGTGCGTCCAAAACAAGCCAGACCGTGCGTGTGCCAACTGGGAAAATTCATGAAATACTTAAAAACGCAACGCGAAAAGATATTCAGACGATCCGCGAAGAGTGGGCCGGCATGATGCAAACCTTGCAGAAGTCACATGCGGCACTTTTGGAAGAAACCGAACCGGTAGCGGCATCCGATAATGCTTTTGTGTTAAAATTCAAATATGAAATTCATTGCTTGATGGCATCCGAAAATACTTCGCTTCGATCCGGATTATCGGAAGCCTTGCGTTCCAGAACAGGAAAAGAATATGAAGTGATTTATATTCCTGAAGAATCCTGGTTAAAAGTCAGGGAGGATTTCATCCGGTCGAATGGGCTGAACCAGCCGAAAAGTGACGATGCGGAAGAAACAGGTGCGGATGAGCCGCTATCCTTCATGAAGGAAGCGGAACAACAGGCGGAAGATCCACTGATTATTGAAGCGGAGAAGATGTTTGGTAAGGAATTCATAACAGTACATGACGATTAATTATTGAGGAGGAATTTGATATGCGAGGCATGGGGAATATGCAAGGCATGATGAAACAGATGCAAAAGATGCAAAAGAAAATGGCGGAAGCCCAAGAGGAACTAGGCGAAAAGAAGTTGGAAGGCACAGCGGGCGGCGGTATGGTGAAGGTAGTCGTTTCCGGACATAAAGAAGTGTTGGAAGTGAACATTGACCCATCCGTTATCGATCCTGAAGATGCTGAAATGCTCCAAGATCTTATCGTGATTGCAACAAATGAAGCTATGGCGAAAGCGGAAGAATTAACCAACTCCACGATGGGGCAATTCACGAAAGGATTGAACCTGCCTGGAATGTTCTAGGAGGAACGAATATGCACTATCCTGAACCAATATCTAAACTGATCGATAGTTTTATGAAACTGCCAGGCATCGGCCCGAAAACCGCGGGCCGTCTGGCGTTTTTTGTACTTAGCATGAAAGAGGACACAGTATTAGACTTTGCGAAAGCGTTGGTCGATGCCAAACGGAATTTGCGTTTCTGTTCTGTCTGTGGACATATTACGGACGTGGATCCATGTCATATTTGTCAGGATCAATCACGCGATCGCTCGATGATTTGTGTCGTTCAAGACCCGAAAGACGTAATAGCAATGGAAAAAATGCGAGATTACAACGGGTTATACCATGTCTTGCATGGTGCGATATCGCCAATGGATGGAATTGGTCCTGAAGATATCAATGTCCCTTCTCTCCTCAGCCGATTGCAAGATGAGGAAGTACAAGAGCTGATTTTGGCAACGAACCCGACAATCGAAGGGGAAGCGACTGCCATGTATATTTCAAGATTAGTAAAACCATCTGGTATTACAACAACGAGGATCGCACATGGATTGCCGGTCGGCGGCGATTTGGAGTACGCCGATGAGGTGACGTTATCCAAAGCGCTGGAGGGACGACGGGAATTATAGGGGGGCAGCGCCATGTTCGGGCGTAAGAGAAAGATAAAAAAAGAATTTGATGATCGCCTGCGAACCCTAATGATAGAGACAAAAAAAGATTGGGAACAGGCAAAGGAAATTGAGAAGTATCTAAACGACTATGACCAAGAAGTAATGGTGCGGCGGAAAATAGCAGAGAGCAAGCATTTTCATTTATTTAGAGAAGCTAAGATACGAAGACTGGGAATAGACTGATATATTTTCACGGAGACGCATATACTGTAGCATCCATCCGAAAGGAGCGTTTTCCGTGAAAATCATAGTTCTAATCTTAGTAGGTGCATTTCTTCTTCTATTATTAATGTTAGATAAAAAACAAGTCAAAGCCATGTTCGAAAAACTATCCATCTTCTGGTTCCGATTGGCTTTTGCATTTCTCGGGCTGTTCTTATTGAATATAGCTGGAGGATTTATCGGGATCTATTTTCCGGTTAACATAGCCTCCGGATTATTGCTGGCCATTTTAGGCATACCCGGGTTGGCGGCTTTATGTGCGTTCGCCTTATTCCTGTGATGGATTTGCGAGTGAATCCGGACTTACCCGTACATGCTTTATTGCAGCGATAAGGAATGAAATCAGTTATGGATAATGAATCACTTCCAATGAAAGGCGACCTCTTTAGTTTAAGCAGGCTTTCTTTTGGACGAACCGTATCATCATAGTAGGCATAATAGTATTAATGGATAATATCATTCACTCGACAGGATTAGATATCGTGTGAATGAAGTAAAGGACTTCCTGCTATGCAGGGGGTTTTTTTATATGAAAGGAAATAAACTTCGTAGGCGAAAAAGTTTTTTTGAAATAAGTATTGCATTTAAGCAACCAAGCTGGTAATATAGAAAACGTTCCACTTCTGCTAAACAGAAAAAACAACTTAAACGAAAGAAATTAAAAAAAGTTGTTGACTCCGGTTTGGGAGTGTGGTAAGATATAAGAGTTGCTGCTGAGAGAGGGCAACGAAATGAACCTTGAAAACTGAACAGCAAAACGTCAACAATAAAGTCTAAACCCGACCTTGTCGGGAAGAGGACAAACATGAATCTTCGGATTCGAAATTGACATCTTAATTGATGCCAGCAAGAAACTCGAGCTATTCGAATTTCTCTTTTATGGAGAGTTTGATCCTGGCTCAGGACGAACGCTGGCGGCGTGCCTAATACATGCAAGTCGAGCGGACAGATGGGAGCTTGCTCCCTGAAGTTAGCGGCGGACGGGTGAGTAACACGTGGGCAACCTGCCCTGCAGATGGGGATAACTCCGGGAAACCGGGGCTAATACCGAATAATCAGTTCCTCCGCATGGAGGAACTCTGAAAGACGGTTTCGGCTGTCACTGCAGGATGGGCCCGCGGCGCATTAGCTAGTTGGTGGGGTAACGGCCTACCAAGGCGACGATGCGTAGCCGACCTGAGAGGGTGATCGGCCACACTGGGACTGAGACACGGCCCAGACTCCTACGGGAGGCAGCAGTAGGGAATCTTCCACAATGGACGAAAGTCTGATGGAGCAACGCCGCGTGAGCGAAGAAGGTTTTCGGATCGTAAAGCTCTGTTGCGAGGGAAGAACACGTACGAGAGTAACTGCTCGTACCTTGACGGTACCTCGTCAGAAAGCCACGGCTAACTACGTGCCAGCAGCCGCGGTAATACGTAGGTGGCAAGCGTTGTCCGGAATTATTGGGCGTAAAGCGCGCGCAGGCGGTCCTTTAAGTCTGATGTGAAAGCCCACGGCTCAACCGTGGAGGGTCATTGGAAACTGGAGGACTTGAGTGCAGAAGAGGAAAGCGGAATTCCACGTGTAGCGGTGAAATGCGTAGAGATGTGGAGGAACACCAGTGGCGAAGGCGGCTTTCTGGTCTGTAACTGACGCTGAGGCGCGAAAGCGTGGGGAGCAAACAGGATTAGATACCCTGGTAGTCCACGCCGTAAACGATGAGTGCTAAGTGTTAGGGGGTTTCCGCCCCTTAGTGCTGCAGCTAACGCATTAAGCACTCCGCCTGGGGAGTACGGCCGCAAGGCTGAAACTCAAAGGAATTGACGGGGACCCGCACAAGCGGTGGAGCATGTGGTTTAATTCGAAGCAACGCGAAGAACCTTACCAGGTCTTGACATCCCGCTGACCGGCATGGAGACATGTCTTTCCCTTCGGGGACAGCGGTGACAGGTGGTGCATGGTTGTCGTCAGCTCGTGTCGTGAGATGTTGGGTTAAGTCCCGCAACGAGCGCAACCCTTGATCTTAGTTGCCAGCATTCAGTTGGGCACTCTAAGGTGACTGCCGGTGACAAACCGGAGGAAGGTGGGGATGACGTCAAATCATCATGCCCCTTATGACCTGGGCTACACACGTGCTACAATGGACGGTACAAAGGGCTGCGAACCCGCGAGGGGGAGCCAATCCCATAAAACCGTTCCCAGTTCGGATTGCAGGCTGCAACTCGCCTGCATGAAGCCGGAATCGCTAGTAATCGTGGATCAGCATGCCACGGTGAATACGTTCCCGGGTCTTGTACACACCGCCCGTCACACCACGAGAGTTTGTAACACCCGAAGTCGGTGGGGTAACCCTTACGGGAGCCAGCCGCCGAAGGTGGGACAGATGATTGGGGTGAAGTCGTAACAAGGTAGCCGTATCGGAAGGTGCGGCTGGATCACCTCCTTTCTAAGGATAATTACGGAATATGAACCTCCGGTTCATACGTTGACGTTTTGCGTTCAGTTTTGAAGGTTCA
>NZ_JAKMHX010000016.1 GCF_022048975.1 Sporosarcina cyprini
TGAACGCCAGATCATCGAAAGGAACGCCAGAAACCGCGGATGAACGCCAGATCATCGAATTGAACGCCAGAAAACGCGGATGAACGCCAGATAATCGAATTGAACGCCAATATCTCCGGATGAACGCCAATAACTCGCCGGCTTTTCCAACGTAAAAACCACCCTCTTGCAGCTGTTTTCAACTGTTGAAGGGTGGTTTTCATCGTTCGAACTATCAACCTGTTTGCCGCGTGCGGCCAGGATTATTTTATTTATTATGTTGAAGCGCAGCGTTGACGAATTCACGAATGAGCGGCTGCGGACGCGTCGGACGTGATGCGTATTCCGGATGGAATTGGCAGCCGATGAAGAATGGGTGGCTTGGCAGTTCCATGATTTCAACGAGCCGCTGATCCGGGCTGATGCCGGCTACGACCATGCCCGCTTGCTCAAATTGCTCTTTATAAGCCGTATTGAATTCGTAGCGGTGGCGATGGCGCTCTTCTACGAAATCTTTACCGTATGCTTCGTATGTTTTTGTGCCTTGTTTGATTTCACATGGATAATTGCCCAGGCGAAGTGCACTTTCGTCTTCTCTGCCGCGGAAATCCGGGTGGATGACGAAAATTGGATCTTTTGTATGCGCGTCAAATTCAACAGAGTGCGCATTGCCAAGTCCCATGACATCGCGTGCATATTCGACTGCAGCCAGCTGCATGCCAAGGCCGATGCCGAGGAATGGAAGATTGTGCTTGCGTGCATAGGCAACTGCATGAATCATGCCGTCTACGCCCCGCTCGCCGAAACCAGCAGGAACGATAAGACCTTCGACATCTTTTAGCATCTCCGCTACATTGCCTTCTGTCACTTCTTCCGAGTTAATCCATTTAATGTCGATATCGGCATCAAACGCATAGCCCGCGTGACGCAATGCCTCCACGAGGGAGATGTAAGCATCTTGCAACTCCACGTATTTTCCTACGAGGGCCACGCGTACTTTGTTTTTCAAGTTTTTCACGAGGCTGACGATTTCCTCGATGCTGCCCATTTCAGGCGCTTTTGTTTCAAGGCCAAGGAACTCGACAACGATGTCATCCATGCGTTGCTCGTGCAAACGGAGCGGCACTTCGTACAATGTTTCTGCGTCACGTGCCTCGATGACTTCTTCCGGTTTGATGTTACAGAAAAGAGCGATCTTATCTTTCATTTCCTGCGGCACCGGATATTCGCTGCGCACGACGATCATGTTTGGCTGGATGCCCAGGCTGCGAAGTTCTTTAACGCTATGCTGCGTCGGCTTTGTTTTCATTTCGCCTGCTGCCTTCAAGTAAGGAATAAGCGTGTTGTGGATGTACATGACATCATCTTTGCCAAGGTCTGTTTTCATTTGACGGATGGCTTCAAGGTATGGAAGAGATTCGAAATCGCCGACGCTGCCCCCGATTTCCGTGATGACGACATCCGCTTTCATTTCCTGCCCTGCACGTTTGATCAATGTTTTGATTTCATTCGTGATATGCGGAATGACTTGGACAGTCGCTCCGTTATACTCACCGTTCCGCTCTTTTTGAAGAACGTTCGAGTACACTTTCCCCATTGTGATGTTGGAGTACTTATTCAATTCGATGTCGATAAAGCGCTCGTAATGGCCGATGTCGAGATCCGTTTCTGCGCCGTCTTGGGTGACGAACACTTCACCATGCTGTAACGGGCTCATCATCGTTGGGTCTATGTTAATGTATGGATCGAATTTTTGCATTGTCACTTGTAATCCGCGGTTTTTGAGAAGCCGTCCGAGAGATGCTGCGTTGATTCCTTTACCTAGCGAAGATACGACACCGCCGGTAATAAATACGTATTTTGTCATGAATAACTCCTCCATTCTTTTTTCGGGGTGTGACCGGATGCATATGAAACAACAAAAAAGCTCCTCGTTGTAGTCTATCTACAAGAGGAGCGCATATACATGAATTCATGTGTCCTTTTTCAAGGAGCCCAATTAAATCTTAATTCTTCAGGAGCTCGAAGTCAAGCAATAATTATTAGAGATCTTCTTCGTCCTCTTCTAACTCTTCCTCATCTTCCTCATCGAGTTCTTCCTCGTCAATGTCGAGTTCCTCGTCCGGAATGATTTCCAGCTCATCGTCCGCATCAATTAGATCTTCTTCGATTTCGATGATGTCTTCCTCTTCTTCTTCCTCATCGAGGTCTTCATCATCATCTTCTTCGTCGAGTTCATCATATTCCTCATCGAACAATTCTTCATCCTCGTCTTCTACGAGATCTTCCTCTTCTTCCTCGTCCTCATCGTCATACGCCTTCTTCTTTTTCTTCTTGCGTACTTTAACGACTGGAGCTGTTTCCTCTTCGATTTGATCGACTGGATACCACTCACGGAGGCCCCAACGATTATCGTGGATAGCAAGGAATCTACCGTCGATGTTCATATCCGTATAAAATTGCAGGAGCTTGTCTTGCATTTGATTTTCATTCATACCCGTCAATTCGCGGATTTCATCCATCAACTGCTGAAGGGTCAATGGTTCGCGCCGGTCTGTTAAAATGGCAAACGCAATGTCAATCATGGATTCTTCAGCTAGTTCTTCTTTTGTCATTTCTTTAAGATTCAATAGACGCACGTCCTTTCCCTGAACATAAGCATACTTATCATTATATACAAAGCTGTCCCTATTATGCTACCATCTTTTACTCTTCTTGAATCGTCTGAACTCTTTGATGCTCAGGCACGAAAGGTACGAGGCTGCGAGCAAGAATGGGATCGCGCCCAAACCGGCACCGTACATGAAATAAATCAGGACAATAATGATCAAAATGATGATTGCGTGATGGTACGTTTTCATGCCGGCCTGGCCCCCTTCGCTTGTATCCTTATTATACGGATGTTGAACATCCAAAATCCACTAAGAATCCAACAAATTGAAAATGTTTTAGTCTTGACGTCCTATGAATCCAATGATTTGGAATTATGGTTTTTCGGCATTCTAATAAAACGCCCAAGTATTTACATATGTTATGTGTACCCTATTTATTCATTAGTTAGTCACTTGGCATGGAAGAAAGGACGATCCGCTGGTGGATCGTCCTTCAAGTTTCTGTAGCTCTTCCCTTACATATTCCTTCTATATTGGCCGCCCACTTCGTATAACGCGTTTGTGATTTGGCCAAGACTTGCCACTTTAACGGTTTCCATCAGTTCAGCGAATATGTTGCCGCCCGTTGTCGCCACTTCCTGAAGATGACGAAGCGCCTGCTCGGCTTTCTCTTCATGCTGCTGTTGGAACGAACGCAAATTGGCAATCTGCGTTTCTTTTTCTTCTTTCGTCGCGCGTGCGATTTCCATGTTATCGATGTCTTCTTCCGATGGCGGATTCGGGTTCAGGTACGTGTTGACGCCGATAATCGGCAATTCGCCCGAATGCTTCTTCATCTCATAATGCATCGATTCCTCTTGGATTTTGCCGCGCTGGTATTGCGTCTCCATGGAACCGAGCACGCCGCCACGGTCATTCAGACGGTCAAACTCCTGAAGGACTGCTTCTTCCACGAGGTCTGTCAGTTCTTCGATAATGAAAGCCCCCTGGAGCGGGTTTTCATTTTTAGACAGGCCATGTTCCTTCGTAATGATCATTTGGATTGCCATTGCCCGGCGCACCGATTCTTCCGTCGGTGTCGTGATCGCTTCATCATACGCGTTCGTATGGAGCGAGTTGCAATTGTCTTGCAGCGCCATAAGAGCTTGCAACGTCGTCCGGATGTCATTAAAATCAATCTCCTGCGCATGCAGGCTGCGGCCTGATGTTTGGACGTGGTATTTCAGTTTTTGGCTCCGTTCATTGGCGCCGTATTTCTCCCGCATAGCGACTGCCCAAATGCGGCGCGCCACCCGCCCGATGACCGTATATTCCGGATCAAGGCCATTCGAGAAGAAGAACGATAAGTTTGGCGCGAAATCATCAATTTTCATTCCACGGCTCAAATAATATTCAACATACGTAAAACCGTTTGCCAGCGTAAACGCAAGCTGCGAAATCGGGTTGGCCCCGGCTTCCGCAATATGATAGCCCGAAATGGAGACGGAGTAGTAATTCCTCACCTTATGATCAATGAAGTACTGCTGGATATCCCCCATCATCCGGAGCGCGAATTCCGTCGAGAAGATACATGTATTCTGTCCTTGGTCCTCTTTCAGAATATCCGCCTGTACTGTACCACGGACGACTTGGAGCGTTTTTTCCCGGATGTCAGTGAATTCCTCGACAGTCAATGTCCGGCCGAGTTCCTCTTCCAGCTTTCTCACCTGCTGATCGATTGCCGTATTCATGAACATCGCCAAGATGATTGGAGCTGGTCCGTTGATGGTCATTGAAACGGATGTCGACGGCGCACAAAGGTCGAAGCCGTCGTACAGTTTCTTCATGTCTTCCAATGTACAAATGCTGACGCCTGACTCCCCGACTTTTCCGTAAATATCCGGCCGTTCGTCAGGATCTTCCCCGTATAACGTTACGGAGTCGAAGGCTGTCGATAAGCGTTTCGCGTCGTCGTCTTTCGACAAGTAATGGAAACGGCGGTTCGTCCGTTCCGGCGTCCCTTCTCCCGCGAATTGGCGTTTCGGATCTTCCCCTTCGCGCTTGAACGGGAACACTCCGGCTGTGTATGGGAAGGAACCTGGTACGTTTTCCTTGTACACCCAGCGCAGGATTTCGCCATAGTCCTCATATTTCGGAAGTGCGATTTTCGGGATCTTGAGTCCTGATAAACTTGTTGTCCTCAGGATCGTGCGGATTTCTTTATCCCGGATTTTTGTGACGAATTCATCGCCTGCATACGCCTGCTTTAAGGCTTGCCAGTTTTGAAGAATCCGTTTTGATTCGCCTGTCAGCTCCTCACGCACGCCTTCCGCAAGCGACTCTAGTGATGCAATGAGCGCATCCTCAGGGGCAGAATCCTTAACCGCCTGAAGTGCACCTTCCAATTGGAAAAGCCTACGCGCAAGGTCCACCTGCTGGGCTGATTTTTTATGATAGTCCCGAATCGTCCCGGAAATTTCACGCAAGTAATGCGTCCGGTCGTTTGGAATGATGACGTTCTGCTTTTGCGTCTTGACGAACTCTGTGTAAGATGTTTCCCAGTCGAGTGAGCATTTTTCATTCAGCTTCCCTACAAGCGCTGCGAAAAGCGAATTTGTTCCTTTATCATTGAATTGGCTCGCAATCGTGCCGTACACCGGCATCGTATCCAAGTCCTTATCGAACAGCATATGGCTCCGCTGATACTGTTTTTGCACTTGGCTCAACGCATCTTCGGACCCTTTCCGTTCGAATTTATTAATGACAATCAAGTCCGCAAAGTCGATCATGTCGATCTTCTCCAGCTGCGTCGGCGCACCGAATTCGCTCGTCATGACATACATCGACACATCGGATATTTCCGTAATTTCCGCGTCCCCTTGCCCGATTCCGCTCGTCTCCACGATAATCAAATCGTAGCCGGCCGTTTTCACGACATCGAGCACATCTTGGATGGCACCGGACAGTTCAGTTCTGGAACCGCGTGTTGCCAAGCTGCGCATGAAAACACGTTTGTTGAAGATGGCGTTCATCCGGATCCGGTCACCAAGAAGTGCGCCTCCCGTTTTCTGTTTCGTCGGATCTACTGACAGGATAGCGACTTTCTTCTCCGGCAGCTCGCGAAGGAAGCGGCGGATCAATTCATCTGTTAATGAACTTTTCCCGGCCCCCCCTGTCCCCGTAATCCCAAGAACAGGCGTCTGCTTCGACATGCTTCTTGCCTTTTCGATGAACGCTTTCGCGTCCTCGCTGCCTTTGTCATGCATTTCTTCCGCATACGTGATCAAATTGGCAAGTACTTCAGGCGCCTCTGTGCTGACACGGTCAAGATTCGCCAGCTCATCCGCTTTTTCCGTCAGAAAATCACATTCTTCCATCATCCGGTTGATCATCCCTTGGAGACCGAGCTTGCGACCGTCTTCCGGAGAGAAAATCCACGCAATGCCGTAATCATGCAATTCTTTGATTTCCTTCGGCAAAATGACACCGCCGCCTCCGCCGTAGATGCGGATATGTGGGGCTCCCTTTTCCTGCAGAAGATCATGCATGTACTTGAAATACTCGACATGTCCGCCTTGATAGGAAGAAATAGCGATGCCTTGCACATCCTCCTGGATTGCCGCATTGACGACTTCCTCGACCGAACGGTTATGACCGAGATGAATGACTTCTGCACCCGTTGACTGCAAGATGCGGCGCATGATGTTAATGGAAGCGTCGTGTCCATCGAACAGGCTGGATGCCGTCACGAAGCGGACATGATGCTTTGGTTTATAAATATCTACTGTTGCCATGAGTGAACCACCCCTTCTGCTTCATTTCACGAACGTGATGTGATCCCTTTGAATAATTGCTCTGTTTGCATTTCAATAAATTCCTCTATTGAATAGCGGCTGTGCAAGGCCCATCTGCGGAACGCCCACATTTGCCCTTGAACGACGATATGGTGGGCAGCCAGGTTGATTTCCTTGTCCGCCAGCCGCAATTCACCTGATGCGACACAAGACGCAAGCAAGTTTTCAAACAAGCCGACCATCTCAAGCTCTTTTTTCAAAACATATTGCAGCGCATCCTTCGGCAAGGACTTCGATTCCTGATACATGACAACAAATTCATCCGCCATATCATCGATCAAGCTGAAGTACTCGCCGATCGCAGCCCGCAGCCCCTCCAGCGTCCCTTCCTGCTGCATGACAGAGGAGAGCCGGGATTGCACTTCGTGGTAAATGTTGTCACACACTAAATAAAGGACATCTTCCTTCGTCCGGATATATTCGTATAACGTGCCGATGCTGAACCCGGCCGCTTTTGCGATCTCGCGGGTCGTCGCGCGGTGGAACCCCTTTTCCTTGAAGAGCTTCACCGCGCCGTCAATAATCTGCTCGCGTCTTTTTTCAATCAACCCTTCATCTTTGACAGATGATTTCACTTCACGTTTCAATTGCATTACGCACCTCCGTTACTTCGTCAACATGCGGGAGATGACAAGACGCTGAATTTCCTGCGTTCCTTCATAAATTTGCGTAATTTTCGCGTCACGCATGAAGCGTTCAACTGGATAATCCTTCGTATAGCCGTAGCCGCCAAACACTTGAACCGCTTCCGTCGTCACTTTCATCGCCGTATCGCCAGCCATCAATTTAGCCATCGCAGACGCTTTTCCGTACGGAAGATTGTTCGATTCCAGCCACGCAGCCTGGTACGTAAGCAAGCGGGACGCTTCCGTTGCCGTCGCCATATCAGCGAGCTTGAAGCCCACTCCTTGATTTGCCGCAATTGGTTTGCCGAATTGAACACGCTCTTTCGCATAATCGACCGCTGCGTCGAGTGCGCCTTGCGCGATGCCGACTGCTTGAGCCGCAATTCCGTTCCGACCGCCGTCGAGTGTTTTCATGGCGATAATGAAACCTTCTCCCTCTTCACCAAGCAAATTCTCTTTCGGCACGCGGCAGTTATCAAACATGATTTCAGTTGTAGGCGAGGAACGAATTCCAAGTTTCTTCTCTTTCTTGCCGACTGAGAAACCAGCGAAATCTTTCTCAACGATGAAAGCGCTCGTTCCTTTATGTTTCGACTCTGGATCCGTTACAGCAAAGACGATATAAATATCTGCTATGCCGCCGTTTGTAATGAAGATCTTCGAGCCATTCAACACGTAATGATCGCCGTCCAGCTTCGCCGTTGTGCGCATGCCGCCCGCATCTGAACCTGAGCCTGGCTCCGTCAATCCGTACGCGCCGATTTTCGTTCCTTCTGCCATTGGACGAAGGTACTTCTGTTTTTGCTCCTCTGTACCGAATTTGTATACCGGCCATCCTGCTAGAGAGGTGTGTGCGGAAAGTGTTACGCCCGTGGAAGCGCAGACACGTGAGAGCTCTTCGACTGCGATGACATAGGCAAGATAGTCGCTGCCGATGCCGCCGTACTCTTCCGGCCAAGGAATGCCTGTTAAGCCGAGCTCCGCCATTTTCTTGAAGATATCCATATCGAATCGTTCTTCTTCATCACGTTCCGCTGCTGTTGGCGCAACGTCTTTCATTGCAAAATCACGAACCATTTTCCGGATCATTTCATGTTCTTCTGATAATTTAAAGTCCATCTCATTTTCCTCCTATTGAGTTGTCTATGTTAATAGTTGATTAGATTTTTTGTAATAACGAGGCGTTGAATTTCGCTTGTGCCTTCATAGATCTGCGTCACTTTCGCATCGCGGAAATATCGTTCCACCGGGTAGTCTTCCGTGTAGCCGTAGCCGCCGAAAACCTGCACTGCCTCGATTGCATTGTCCATCGCTGCTTGCGAAGCGAACAATTTAGCCATGGAAGCTTCCTTACCACATGACTTCCCTTCCGCTCTCAGCTGGGCAGCCCGGTACACAAGTAGCCTTGACGCTTCAGCTGCCGTCGCCATATCAGCGAGTTTGAAGCCAACGCCTTGATTGGCAGCGATCGGCTTACCGAACTGCACGCGTTCCTTCGCGTATCCGGATGCCGCTTCCAAAGCCGCTTCCGCAATCCCAAGGGACTGGGCGGCAATGCCGATCCGGCCGACATCCAAGTTCGCCATGGCGATCTTGAACCCTTCGCCTTCTTCGCCAAGCCGGTTTGCAGCAGGCACTTTCATATCTTCGAAAGTCAATTGGACGGTCCGCGAACCGTGCAAGCCCATCTTCTCCTCGTCCTTGCCGATCACGAGACCCGGCGTGCCTTTATCGACAATAAAGGCGGTAATGCCCTTCGTTCCAAGTTTCGGCTCGGTGGAAGCGAATACGATGTAGACATCTGCCTCCCCGCCATTCGTAATAAATACTTTGGAGCCGTTTACTATGTAGTGATCATCCTGCCGCACGGCCCGTGTCTTCAATGACCCCGCGTCAGAGCCCGATTGTGGCTCTGTCAGGCAGAAAGCCCCCAAGTATTCACCGGATGCCATCTTCGGAATATACGTCTCCTTCTGTTTCTCAGTACCGAAATAAAGAATCGGATTCGTCCCGACAGACGTATGAACGGAGAGAATGACGCCGACAACGGCACTCACCTTCGACAACTCATGAATGGCGATGATATAGGAAACGAAGTCCATCTCCGAACCGCCATATTTTTCAGGCACCGTAATGCCCATCAAACCGAGTTCCCCCATCTTCTTCAGGATCTCCCGTGGAAATTCCCCCGCCTCCATATTCGGAATGAACGGTTCAATTTCTGATTTAGCGAAATCCCTCACCATGGTCCGCATCATCTGCTGTTCTTCGGTGAATCGTAAATCCATTTGATTGATCTCCTTTGCCATTTACTTAAGGTCTCATAGTGACCTGGTCTCAGAACCTGACGTGATGTTCGTCAGGCATATTCATAAAAGCCGCGACCCGATTTCTTGCCGAGCCAGCCGGCATTCACATATTTCCGAAGCAGCGGACACGGACGGTATTTGGAGTCGCCGAATCCTTCGTACAACGTTTCCATAATGTATAAACACGTATCAAGGCCAATGAAATCAGCGAGCTGAAGCGGTCCCATCGGATGGTTCATGCCCAGCTTCATCACTTCATCGATCGCTTCCTTGGATGCAACGCCTTCATATAACGTAAAAATCGCTTCATTGATCATCGGCATTAAAACACGATTCGCGACAAATCCAGGGAAGTCATTCACTTCAACCGGTGTCTTAGACAGTTTGCGGGTCATCTCTTCCACCGCATCGTATACCGCATCTTCTGTTGCCAATCCACGAATGATTTCCACAAGTTTCATGACCGGCACCGGATTCATATAATGCATTCCGATCACCTTGCCCGGACGATTCGTCACCGCTGCTATTTCTGTAATCGGCAATGACGACGTGTTTGTCGCAAGAATGGCATGCGCAGGAGCGATGCCATCCAGCTGCTTGAAAATGGATTTTTTAATGTCCATATTTTCCACGGCCGCTTCGATGACAATATCCACATCCGAAGCATCCTGCAAATCGAGTGATTTCGTAATGCGAGCCAGCACCTCTGCCTTTTCGTCCTCTGTCAGACGACCCTTTTCCACATTGCGAGATAAGTTCTTTTCAATAACCGCGAACCCTTTCACAAAGGATTCTTCTTTAATATCATTCAACTTCACATCATAACCGGCCTGCGCACAAACCTGAGCGATGCCGCCCCCCATTTGTCCCGCACCGATCACCATCACTTTTTTGATTTCCATGTCCATTTCCTCCGTTCCCCTTACTTGATCTGTTAGATTGCAAATGTATTAAATTTAGTTTTAATATAAATTCTCTTTTGTCGTTGAATCATTCTGCCACGCTGAAGGGATGTGCTTAACCGGCGGCATGGCGCGCATAAACGGGATGGAACCGAGCATAAAACCGTTTAGCCGCGCATAAGTTCGCGACACACGCGCATACCGCCGCCTTATCCGCGCATAACCAATGGCCAGGCGCGCATAAACCGGATCATACCGAGCATAAAACCGCTTATAAGTAGCGCCTCAGAGTTACTAGTTACTGCTGATACGTCAAATGGCATCCAAAATTAGCATGTAACTCGTTGCCTTACCCCAAGCTGTCACTTTTCTTTTGCCACTTCAATCATGATGGCGTCGCCTTGCCCGCCACCCGAACAGATGGATGCAATGCCGATACCGCCGCCTCGGCGTTTCAATTCATAGGCAAGTGTCAAAATGATCCGCGTGCCGCTTGCACCGATCGGATGACCGAGTGCCACCGCTCCTCCGTTCACATTCACTTTCTCTGGATCAAGTCCTGCGATTTGTGAACTGGCAAGCGCCACGGCTGCAAATGCTTCGTTTATTTCAAACAAGTCGATATCTTCAAGTGTTTTCCCTGTCTTTTTCAATAACTCGTTAATAACTAAACCAGGTGTCTGCGGGAAGTTTTGTGGTTCAACCGCCACTTCCGCATGCCCAATAATTGTGGCAAGCGGGTTCTTACCTTCTTTCAGCGCACGCTCTTCATTCATTAACACGAGCGCGCATGCCCCATCATTGACTCCCGGAGCGTTCCCTGCCGTGATGGTGCCGTCTTTTCCGAAAGCCGGACGTAATTTAGCCAATGATTCAAGCGAAGTATCGCGACGCGGCGCTTCATCGAGCGCTACCAAAACCGGATCTCCTTTACGCTGAGGGATTTCGACGGGAATGATTTCTTTTGCGAAGAAGCCTTCATCGATTGCATTCAACGCACGTTCGTGGCTTCGAAGCGACCATTCGTCCTGCTGCTCGCGGCTAATGGAAAACTCTTCAGCTGTGCTGTTGCCATATGTCCCCATATGAACACGTTCCGGTGAAAACGAACAAGATAAGCCGTCGTAGATCATGCCGTCAACAAGGGACGCATCCCCCATCTTCAATCCAAACCGGACGCCAGGTGCATAATACGGTGCGTTCGACATTGATTCCATGCCGCCTGCCACGATCACTTCCTCCTCGCCAAGCCGGATGAGCTGATCAGCGAGTGTGACGCTTCGCATACCAGAAGCACACACTTTATTGATCGTCTCTGTTTTGACGTTCCATGGAATGCCAGCTTTTGTCGCGGCTTGCCTCGATGGAATTTGGCCTTGGCCTGCCTGCAATACAGTACCGATAATGACTTCATCGACTTCATCTGGCTGAACGCCTGCACGATCCAATGCCCCTTTGATCGCGAGGCCCCCTAAATCACTTGCTGTTTTCTTGGAAAGTGCACCTCCCAACTTTGCAAATGGTGTGCGTGCCCCTTCGAGAATAACTGTCTTCGCCATTCCAACCCCTCCTGTTTTGATAGCGTTTACATTTTTATTTTCCATCGACGACTGAACGCTCGCTCGATGTTCATTTAGAAAAAGAGGGAGTGTTGCGCACTCCCTCTTCGGTTTTGGAAACTACCAGTCTTCTTGGTATTTCATATTTTCTTAATTATATCGCTGTTCTGTTCTGTCTGCAAACATCTTATTGCATAACCGGCTCTTCCTCTTCCTCGATTGCCGGCTGCCAATCTTCACCGAAAACAGAACGCTCTAGCAACTCTGCAATATCATATGTGCCGACTTTATCTTCGACTTCAACTGCTTTCGTTCCATCTGACAACATCGTCAAGCAGAACGGACATCCGGAAGAAATGATGCCCGGGCTCACTTCAAGCGCCTGCTCTGTACGAGCAACATTGACACGGTGCCCTGCGTCTTCTTCCATCCACATGAGACCGCCGCCAGCTCCGCAGCACATTGCATCATTGCGATTCCGCTTCATTTCGACGAGGTTAACGCCCGGAATAGCTTTCAAAATTTCACGCGGCGGATCATACACGTCATTGTAGCGGCCGAGGTAGCAGGAATCATGGAACGTAATCGTTTCATTGATCGCATGCTTCGGTTCCAGTTTGCCGGCTTTCACCAGCTGATCAAGAAGCTCCGTATGGTGGATCACTTCCGCTTTGAATCCAAAATCCGGATATTCATTTTTGAAAATATTATAGGCATGCGGATCGATTGTCACGATTTTCGTAACACTATTTTTCTCGAATTCTTCAATATTCGCAGTCGCAAGTTCCTGGAATAAAAACTCGTTCCCGAGGCGTCGCGGCGTGTCTCCTGAGTTCTTTTCTTTATTACCGAGAATCGCGAACTTCACGCCTGCCTCATTCATCAGATGCGCAAACGCAAGTGCGATTTTCTGTGAACGGTTGTCGAACGCACCCATTGCGCCGACCCAGAACAGATACTCGAATTCTTCACCCGATTTTTTCAATTCCTTAACCGTCGGAATATGAAGGTCCGGACGTGCATCGCGCCAATTCTCCTTCTCCTTCCGGTTCAAGCCCCACGGATTTCCTTGGCGTTCGATATTCGTCATCGCCCGCTGTGCATCCGCATCCATCTTCCCTTCCGTCATAACAAGATAACGGCGCAGGTCAATGATTTTATCCACGTGCTCATTCATAACCGGACATTGATCTTCACAATTCCGGCAAGTCGTACAAGCCCAAATTTCCTCTTCGGTAATGACATCCCCGATGAGTGACGGGCTGTAAATATCGTCGATCGTCGCGCCTTCCATACCAGCAGCGAGTGCAATTTGATTCCCCTTCGTCTGCTTGAAGGCGAATGTCGGCACCCATGGCTGCTTCTTCGTTACAAGTGCACCAGTATTCGTCAAATTATCGCGAAGCTTTGTAATCAAATCCATCGGCGAAAGCATTTTACCCGTGCCTGTTGCCGGGCACATATTCGTACAGCGGCCGCATTCCACGCACGCGTAGAAGTCGATCATTTGCTTCTGCGTGAAATCGGTGATTTTGCCAACCCCAAGAGCCGGCATATCATCTTCGTCTTCCGCTTCCTCCAGCGCTTCAAAATCGATCGGCGCCAATTTCCCGCGACGGTCGAAGCGCATCATATACGTATTAACCGGTCCAGCAATCAAATGCGCGTGCTTCGATTGCGGCACATAAACGAGGAACGTCAGCAATGTTAGCAAATGAATCCACCAGGCAACGAAGAATATGGCCGCTGCTGCTGTTGGCGATAAAAATGCGAAAGCGCTTGCAATTGCGGACGCCATAGGCTCCGTCCAAGTCGTTTCATGCCCCTGCCAAATCATATTCATGCCATTCGCAACCAATGTAGACAACATGAGTGTCCCGATGAAAATAAGGACAAGCCCCGACTTCCATCCTCGTTTCAAACGGACAAGCTTTTCAACATAACGGCGATGGAAAGCCCATACAACCGCCACTAAAATCATGAAAACGACGATTTCCTGGAAAAAAGTGAACGCACCATAAATCGGACCAAACGGCAAATGCGACCCCGGTTTTAGCCCTTTCCAAATGAGATCAATCGCCCCAAATTGCACAAGCAGGAACCCATAGAAAAACATGACGTGAATCGAACCACTTTTCTTATCCTTCAATAACTTCTTCTGGCCAAACACATTGACCCAAACTTCCCGCAAACGCTCCGAAACCCGGCTATCAAACTCTTCTTTCCGGCCAAGCTTAATATACTCAACACGCGTGCGAATCAAATATGTGAACAACGCCAAAGCATACGCCGTAACCGCAAGGAACAAAACCAAGTTGGCAATCAATAACGGTTTCATCCATGTTCTCCCCTTTCCCAATCATATGAACGTTACGAATAGTGTAGTAGAAAATTATACAGATGTCGATATTCTGATTCTAGTTTAGAATATGAATGAGCATTCAGTCAACGTTTATTTTCAATCATTCAGGAAAGTTGGAGTTTTTTGATGTGTAGGGAATTTGTTTTTGGGGGCGGCGGATAAAGGGGGTATGGAGACATTGGGGTTGGAGATTGAAATGGCCGGCAGGATTGGTTTGGTGAGTAAAGTTAGTTGGGTTGATTGTCCGGCGATTGTAATAGGAATGGAAATAGACTTGGGGCTTGCGTCAAACTTTGAAGGAGATACCAAATTAACCGGGGGCCTCACCTAAACTGGTGGCCTCGCGCCAAATTATTGAGGAATTCGCCAAATCAACTGGGTATCGCGCCAAATCAGCGAGAGAAACGCCAAATAACCGGAGACCGCGCCAAATTACTGAGGAAAACGCCAAATAAAGTTGGAACGCTAATTAATCTGGATGAACGCCAGTAAATCAAATCGAACGCCAGTTAATCCGGATGAACGCCAATAATTCAAAACGAACGCCATTAACTCCGGATGAACGCCAATATATCAATACGAACGCCATTAACTCCGGATGAACGCCAATATAACAAAACGAACGCCATTAACTCCGGATGAACGCCAATATATCGAAACGAACGCCATTAACTCCGGATGAACGCCAATATATCGAACGCCAGATTACCTACCTGAACGCCAGTAAAACAAACCGAACGCCAGATAACCCGCCTGAACGCCAGTAAATCAAAACGAACGCCAGATAACCCGCCCGAACGCCAGTAAATCAAAACGAACGCCAGATAACCTAAACCACCAGCAAAGTCCAACCAAAACAAAAAACCTGCAAATCCCTTTCCTCAAAGGATCTACAGGTTTCACCCAACTACTTTGCAACTCAACGCACCACAACCAGCTCATGCAAGTTCTCTCCAAAATGCGATTTCGCTTCGTCCACGCCACCTACAGGGACAGCGACGAGTACGCAGGTGGATGGTCCCGCGGAGGCTGCCATATCGAGTGGAGATTGAATTGTTATATCATCACTCTCAAATAAATCCTGCACTTCTTTCAGCAAACCGCCTGACCCGACAGGCCATAGACGCTTGACCAGCCCAAATTGAAGCGCTTCGCGAATGGCACGAAGCGAGGCGACTTGCTGTTCCTGTTCAAGCACAGCGTTTCCGACGAGAGGAACGCCATAAGTGAACCAAACGACTTCCCCTTCTTCCACGGCCCTTATCTGTTTGCCGATCATGGTAACCGCAACTGCAGATTGCAGAAGAGTCATGTTTGTCTCAGTGCTCCCTGTTATCGACGGCGGTGCTATACCGGCTTCTTCAAATACTTCCCGAACGCCGGCTTCATAGGCAGGCCAGCTTTCCGGACCGCTGAAGTTATGGATGAGCGCGGCGATCGGTTCAGCTCCTGCCGCCCATTGTTCGAGCAGTGCCACGCGGGCGGCAAATCGTGCGGTCGTCCGATCGGGAACGCTGACGATATCCGCCGCCTTCATTCCGATACCTCCGGAATTATCGGTCGAAAGAATCAAACCGCCTTCCAAGTGGACTGCATTTCTCATTCGCTCCAACCGCCTTCCTACCTTCCGTCTAACCAAATTTCAGTTTCCCTACAGGTCCTTATTGAATCATCCAATTAAACGTTGTGTCTCTTGATTCAAACCTGCTTCAAAGTTTTCTCCATCCAACCGCTTTTCATTTCCACCGCAACCCTCATTGAATCAAACCAGCCCTCCGGCTCATCGCCTTCTCTACCGCCGGCATGACGATACCGGCAACCGCTGCATTTAATACTGTGGCGAGGAAAATCGCCGGAACGGCACCGATGAAGAATGCCGGAGACACGAGGAAATAGAATGGCAACGGGGCCAACAGCCCGTTTGCGACAATGAAGAATAGCCATTTCCATACGTGCCGGCCGCTTTTATGAAGTCTCGCAAACACAAACAAAATGACAAACATTTCGATCGCAATGAGCAAATGGAACGGCCCGAGCGGAAATCCCGCGTACATGGCAGACGACAAATGGCCGATCGACGATGCGAGGCCGGTGAAAACCGGCGGTAAAAATGCCGCGGCCAATAATGCCGGCACGGTATCCAGCGCGAGCGAACCGATGCCGGAAGGGATTTTGATAAATCCTCCGATGGCGCATAGTGCCGCAAAAATTGCGGTTAACGTCAGTCTCTTCAGTTGCATGTTCAGTCCTCTTTCTTTTTCCCTGTCCGGAACACTTTCGCACTGCGGACATACTCATTATCCGGCACGCCGATCCGCGCATTGACAATCCGCGCTGCTACAAATAAATAATCGGATAGCCGGTTTAAATATTTCTGTACAGTTGGCGGCACTTCTTCTTCCGCTTTCATTAACGTTACGGTCAGACGTTCTGCCCGTCTTGTCACGGTTCTCGCGATGTGAAGCGTCGCGGCTGCAGGCGAGCCTCCTGGCAAAATGAATTTCTCGAGTGGCGGTGCTTCCTCCATTAAGGCATCGATCCGCTGTTCGAGGACTTCAATCGGCTCCTCCGATAATTTATAATGGCGCTCCTTCATTACATTGGCCAAGTCCCCGCCGCCATCGAACAATTCGTTTTGAATCGCTTCGAGGTCTTCCAATAAATCTTTGAATTTATCTGCATCCAGCTCCGTCATCGCTTTCCCGATAAATGAATTCAGCTCATCAATCGTTCCATAAGCCTCAACGCGCAAGCTGTCCTTATCGACGCGCCCGCCGATTAAACTTGTTTTCCCCTTATCCCCAGTTCGTGTATAAATTTTCATCCTGTCTCTCCCCTTTTCTTCAATGTTTGTGCAAGACCGTACCAGATCCGGGTCACTTCATCCGCTTCCGCCATAAGCCATTGGTAGAGGCGTCCGCATTGATCCCGAAGTTTCCGTTGTTCCGGATCGACCGGCACAATGCCACGGCCAATATCCGTCAGAATGACGACGGTTTCCTTGCCTTCTATTCCTTTTATTATATGATTCCATGCATCGGCTTCGTCCATTGAAGAACGCTCCAGCCACTCCTCGATGCGGTCCAGTACAATGAATTCCGAATCCACTTCCGCCAAACGGTCCAAACTCCATGCATGCCCCTCACCGACCCACTCCCATTGGGACGGCTCCTCCATCCAGTTTCTTACAAACTCTCGCTTTCCGTTATGGGCACCTCCGATAAAGATATGCACGGCAACCCCTCCTTCAAGTCGTCGTAATGGCGCCACACCAGCTTCCAAACCGATCCATGCGGAACAGCCCATGACCAAAAATCACTTGGCCCTTCCGGTGAAAAAAGCGCTAACATCGACCGAATTGGCCCGCCATGTGTGACAATGACGCTTCCGGACGGCATATCCAAAAGCGCTGACCGCACTCTCGCTTCCACTTCGGCCAAACATTCTCCGCCTCTTGGAGCCACTCCCTTTGGATCGTCTATCCACATGCGGTACTCCTCATCCGTTTCCAGCTCCGCATATGTTTTTCCTTCAAAATCTCCGAAATGGCACTCCCGCCACCTGCTATCTGCCACGTAGGCCGCCTCGGGGAAATAAACAGCTGCACTTTCCTTCGCACGGAGCAAATCGCTTCCGTACACTGTCTTGACCTCACCGAATAAATCCAGCCGCGACCTGCCGTGGCCACTTGAAATCGCCTCATCGGTCCAGCCTATATATTGGCGCTTCCTATTCCCTTCAGTTGGCAAATGGCGAATCAAATACAGATGATGATCGTCAACCATACTAGCGCCTCCATCCCTTCCACAAACGCACCGGCCAAATCGCCGGTTACGCCGCCGAAGTTACGGACCGACCATCGACGGTAAATCAACAAACCGAGTGCTATTACGCCCAACAGAATAACAGAAAGCACAATGTTTCCGAAGTAGTACCCCAGAAGAATCAAACCAACAATTCCAATCCCAATCGACCAGCCGAAAAGGATGCCCTTCTTCAGTTTCCCTTGGAAGAAGTACGCCAGCCCCTCCTCTTTCGCTGTTCGGATGGACGCGAAATATACATTCATCCCTGCCCTTGCCAGGAAAGGAACCGCCACATAAAGCAGCACATTCCCTTTCCCTGCGGCAATTAATTCCTGAAACAAAGCGATCTTGCCGGCAATCAATAATACGATGGCCATCGTACCAAATGCGCCGATGCGAGGGTCTTCTAATATTTCGAGCCGTTTTTTCTGGTCACGGTAGGAGAAAAAAGCATCTCCGGCGTCCGCAAATCCATCGACATGCAGACCGCCCGTGAGTCCGATTCCAACCACTACGACGATGACCGCTGTCAGGAAGGATCCCATGCCGAGCATTTCTGTACAGAGCCACGCCGCGCCGAACATGACGGAGCCGATAAGCGCGCCGATGAACGGGAGCGCCATGTACATGCCGGTCACTTCCTTCTTGCCGAGCGGCAGCTCTTTCCGCACAGGGATGGATGTGAAAAACTGCAATGCCAGCATCAGTCCGGTCATTTCGCTTCACCCGTGAGCAGTGATTTGATGTACAGCCAATCGATATGTGCCTGGATATACGCCGCCCATTCGTCATAACGATCGATTCCTTGCGGGGCGTCCTGCACTGCGCGTTCCATGTCCTCTTCTTCGATGCCATGGTCTGCTTTAAACGGGATGACGCCTGCCACACGGATGCCCGTATAGGACTCAATGAATTCAATGCCGTCCTGAAATAATTCGACATCTCCATGGAATTTATTAATAACAATTGCTTTGACACGGGCCCGGTGTTCTGGCGCCAGCAATTGAAGCGTTCCTACGATTGAAGCGATCGCACCGCCGCGTTCGATGTCCGCAACGAGCAAGACCGGAGCATCCGCCATGTCCGCAACACGCATATTGACCAGTTCGCGGTCATTCAAGTTCACTTCCGCCGGACTGCCCGCTCCTTCGATGATGACCGTGTCGTAAAGGCCGGCCAGCTTATCGAGAGAGGAACGGATCGCTTCGATGCCGCGTTCGAAAAATTGATCGCGATAGGCCATCCCTTCTACAGGGCCGAATTTCTCTCCGTTCATGAAGACATTCGATGTTTGATTGCCGCAAGGCTGTAATAAAATCGGATTCATCTCGATAATTGGCGCCGTCTTAGCGGCTTCCGCCTGCAAATATTGCGCCCGGCTCATCGTTTTCCCATCCGGGAGAACCGCAGCAAACCGAGACATGTTTTGTGATTTGAAAGGAGCGACTTTGATTCCTTCATTCGCGAGCGATCTACAAAACGCTGTGCAGAGCATCGTTTTGCCGACGTCAGACGCCGTGCCCATGACCATTAGTCCGTTCATCCCTGCTTGCCTCCTCCCGTTTCCAATAAACCGCAATGCCATGATCCATTTCGATTGCTGTACTCGACAGCTGGACAATCTGCCGGTGCAGCCGCCCAATCCAGTCGCAATAGATTCTTGTTTCTTCATAGATGGAGGCCGGTTCATCCAATACTTCATTCGACACGATGATGAAACGAGACGCCCGCTTCGCGATCGCCTGAATCGTCCGGATCACTTCATCCGCTTTCCATTCCATGCAACCCGGTTGTCCAATGCACGGCGCCCCAATTTCCCATCCGTCGTACAATTCATTCGCGAGCCATGTAGTCAGGCAGTCCCAGAGGACGAAATCACCTTCCTGGATTGTGCTGAGTGCCTCTTCCAAGCGGGTCGGCTGCTCGATCGTCAGCCAATTGTGTCCGGCTCGATCCGACTGGTGCTTGCGAATCCGACTCTCCATTTCCTCATCTGTTGCTGTTCCAGATGCGATATAGACGAGTCGGCCGTGCTCTTCTTCCGCTTCTTTAACAAGCATTGCTTCCGCGAACGAACTTTTCCCCGAGCGGACCCCGCCGCTGATGAACGTCAGTTGGCTGCGAACCATCGATACAGCTCCTCTTTCAACAGATTCAAATCCGTT
Source organism: Sporosarcina cyprini (assembly GCF_022048975.1). Taxonomy (GTDB): domain Bacteria; phylum Bacillota; class Bacilli; order Bacillales_A; family Planococcaceae; genus Sporosarcina; species Sporosarcina cyprini. The sequence continues at coordinate 20,154 of NZ_JAKMHX010000016.1, forward strand.
TCGCTTTTCATGCCGACTCGCAGCCAGCGGCCGTCCATCCCTTGGAAATTCTCCGAATGGCGCAATACCATGCCACGCGCGAGCATGTCCGAATACAATTTGTTTGCGTCCTGACCCTCTTTCAATGAGAACGCCAAGAAATTGGAGACGGAATCTGTTACCGTGCATCCTTCTGCCCGTAAAAAGGCGGTTATTTTTTCACGTTCCACTTTCGCGTGTTCGATCGCCCGCTCCCGGTATTCCTGTTCGCCAAGGCAGATCGCACCGATTTCAGCAGCGATGCCATTCACGTTCCAGTGGGGAGCTGTCTTCTTCATTTCTCCGATAATGGATGGGTCCGCCGCGATATACCCGAGACGAATACCGGGAATTGCATACATTTTCGTCATCGAACGCACGACGATCATGTGCGGGAATGCATCTAGTTCAGGGATGAATGACAAGGATTCATCCACAAAATCAATGAATGCTTCATCGAGAACGACCTCAGTCCCGACTTCCCTTGCCCGCAAAATGATAGTCCTCAATTCTTCCCGTGTCGGCAGGATGCCCGTCGGATTGTTCGGCGTACAAAGGTAGATGACATCCGCCTGCTCCATAGAGTCCAATATCGGCTGAAGCGGCAATTGAAAACCGTTTTCCTCCGATGCCACAATTGGCTGGATGCTCACTCCGTTTGCCCGCAAGGTTGCTTCATATTCTGAAAACGTCGGATGGACGACGATCGCCCGTTTGCCGCGATACCGTGCCGCTAGAAGCGCCAACAATTCCGCAGCCCCATTTCCAGCGAGCAATTTCGCTGCGTCCACGTTGTGAAAAGCAGCCGCCGCTTGCTTAAAGGGCTCACCATCTGGGTGCGGGTAGGCGGATAGCTTACACATTAAATCCGGCCATATATCCAGCACAGTTTGTGGCGGTCCTTCCGGATTGCAGTTCTCACTGAAATCGAGAATTTGCTCTGGCGCCTCCAGTCCGAATCGCTTATAGAGCTGACGGGGGTTCGCCCCATGATCAGGTAATCGCATAAATTAACACTCCTACTCCGGTCATCACAAGCCAAAAAACAAACGCCACTGTATGCATTTGACGGATGGCCTTTTGAATATGCATCGCGCGAAGCGGTGTCGTGCCCGGCCCAATTTCCGGACGGTTCGACACAACGCCTCTGTATGTATTAGTTCCACCAAGTTTGACGCCAAGCTGCCATGCAGTAGCAGCTTCCAAATACCCGCTGTTCGGGCTCGGGTGCCTGCGAGCATCCCGGAGCCATCCAGCAAGCCGTTTGGAGAGAGGCGTGCCTAATTCATTCCGGGTAACCAGCATCATGAGCAAGCCAGTGATCCGTGCGGGAAGGAAATTCAACACATCATCCGCACGTGCCGAACATTTGCCGAATTGCTCATACCGTTCATCCCGGTAGCCAACCATGGAATCGAGCGTATTCACGGTTTTATAGAGCCATAATCCGGGTGCCCCGAAGAGGAACGCCCAAAATAAGGGGGATGTCACGCCGTCCGCCGTATTTTCGGACACTGTCTCGATGGCGCCACGGGCAATCTCCCCTTCTTCCAAATGCTCCGTATCCCTTCCAACTATCCAGGACAGCTTTTCACGCGCTTTCCCCATATCGCCCGCCTTAAGAGGTTCATAGACATCCATCGCTGCGTCTTTCAAGCTTTTCTGTGCTAATCCGATGGCGATCAGAAGGGCTTCGACCAAGATGCCTACGTACAAGTTGACTTGGTAAGCAATGCTGACGATGGCTAGGACAATAGCCGTCACGATGGTAATCATGACAACAAACAGGACCGCCCCTTTCGCAAATCGGCATCGTCCTTTATTCAACAAACGGGTCAATTTCGAAATGGACGTGCCGATCCATCTGATAGGATGGGGCCAGTTCGGCGGATCTCCAATGAGGCGATCGAGAACAAACCCTATAGCGATGGCAATAAAATGTGCGGGAATCATACCGTCCATCCCTTCGCTTTCTTGTAAGCGCGAATCGCGCGGATTGTGCACTCATACACGCCGTGACCGACCAGTTTGCCTAACGGCGTGATGGGACCGGCATACGGCAGCCACTCTCCCCTTTGCGTCGCCGCAACTAGCAGGCTGTCCGTTGAGGTGCCCGTTGCAATCGTTCCAGTGAGCGGGTCGAGAACTTCTTCATCCTGAAGGGCTTTCGTCTTCGCTTCGGTCGCTGTAATCATCGCCTGGATGAACGTCTCATCCGGTAAATGTCCATTCACAATGACCCACGTGTTAATCGTCCCGATGCGCTGCTCCTGATCCCGGGTAAGTGTCTTGGATACATCGACCGCATTGCCGACGCCGGCAGTCACCGCAATAATAATGGAACCAAACTCCCCATTGAATTCTTCAATTTCTACATGCTCCGTCGTGACAGCCGTCATCATGCCTACCGTTTCTGTTAGATGGAATCCTTCTCGCTCCAGATAGGCCGCATTTTCCGCCTGAACATCATCACAATTGTAATTCGCATCGACATGACGGTTGACGAAAGCCCGATACCAGCCCATTCCAGCATTGTGTACAGCAGAAGATAATGTCTTTAGCGGCTGGTCGGCTGTTAGCGAAACATGTTTTGAAGAGACCTCAAACTGCTCTTTCGTGACGATGAACGGCTTCATTTCATCCATTGTATCAGGAAGGAGCGTCATCTGCGGTTTTGGCAATTCCGGATGCGGCTGAGTTTTGACCCGCGCCTCATACACACTGCTGATCATGGAATCTTTGACGACATCGAGCGGGCTGCCGATCATGGCGATGCGTCCCTTCTCCATAAGCAATAGCCGATCGCAATAAAGAGAAGCCAGGTTGATGTCATGGAAGACCGAGACGACCGTGACTCCTTTTTCGACCGCATGGCTGCGCACTGTATCAAGCAATTGTTGCTGGTGTGCAATGTCAAGATGGTTCGTCGGTTCATCCAGCAATAAAATCGGTGCTTCCTGTGCCAGCGCCTGGGCCACGAAGACACGTTGCTGCTCGCCGCCTGACAGAATTTCAATCGGCGTATGTTCGTATTTCGTTACCCCGGTATACGCCATCGCGTCCTGTACCGCTCGTTCATCCTCTTTGGACCAAGTCGAGAAAAGCCCGGACTGGTGCGGGTATCTGCCGAGCGATACGGTTTCTTTGACGGAATGCGAAAAAGCATGGGCATGAAGCTGCGGCAGCACCGCCACTTTTTGGGCGAATTGTTTTTGTGAATAAACACTGGCATCCTGCCCGTCGATTTCAACGGTTCCTTCTTGTTTCGGCAAAATGCCGGATATAATTTTCAGCAAGGTTGATTTCCCGCTGCCGTTCGGGCCTAAAATACCGAGTATCTCTCCTTTATTCACTTCAAATGAGATGTGCTGGACGACCGGTTCCTTCCCGTATCCCCCTGACAGATTGTGCACCTTGAGCATATTACATGGCCCCTTTCCGTCTCTGTCGATAAAAGATGTATGCGAATACTGGCGCACCGATGAACGAAGTGATGACACCGACCGGCAGTTCCGAAGGCGAAATGATTGTTCGTGCAATCAAATCACAAATAATTAATAACGTCGCTCCATTGAAGAAAGATAGCGTCAATAAATGACGGTGATCCGCTCCCCACAGAAGTCTTGTCATATGCGGAACGACGAGGCCTACGAAACCAATCGTCCCAGATACAGCCACAGCTGAACCCGTCAAAATGGAACCTCCGATGAGAATCATGAATTTACGCCTGCGTACATTGACACCTAAATGATGCGCCCGCTCTTCGCCGAACAGCATGGCGTTCAGCTCCCGCCGGTTGAGCCAGAGGATGAATGAGCCAATGATAACGAATGGCAGCACCATGACGATATATTTCCAACCGCGCATCGACACACTTCCGAGCAACCAGCCGATAATTTGCCGCAGCTCTTCCCCGGTCAGCGCAATCATCAGCGAGAGGACTGAGCCGAGAAACGACCCGAAAATGATACCAGTCAAGATGATCGTCTCCATTTTCATGGACCGGTCGACGAGTCTGGCAAATCCGAGCACGAGGAACATCGTTACTGCGGCGCCGACCATGCTGAAGATTGGCAACGTATACGCGCCCAGCATCGGAATGGATAAGCCAAAAAAGAGTGTCACAACCGCACCTACCGAGGCGCCGGATGACACTCCGAGGGTGTATGGATCGGCAAGCGGATTTTTCAGCAATCCTTGGAACGCAGCACCTGCGATGGCAAGCGATGCACCGACAAGGCCCGCCAATATGACGCGCGGCATGCGGATTTTCCATAGAATATTTGTTGCTGTAGTATCCGACGAATCCCAGAACGTGCTCAGCGGCACTTTCACCGTTCCGATGGATACACCGAGCCATACCGCCACAACAAGTGTGGCGGCACTCACGATGTAGGCGATGCCTGTTTTATTCACCGAACGCCTCTGGGTAAATGGCTTTCGCCACTTCTTCCAGTCCTAGCGCCAGGCGAGGGCCTGTCCGGCTCGTCATATTCTCATCAACTTGAATGACACGGTCTTCTTTGACAGCTGTAATATCGCTGAAGCCGTCGCGGTTTTTCACGCTCTCCACGATATCCGGCACATAGCTGTACATGACAATGATCACGTCAGGGTTTTGCTTCACGATTTCTTCAGGACTGATCAAGGCCCAGTCATCTGCCGTTACAACGTTTTCTGCACCGATCATATCAAGCATTTCCTGCATGAAAGTCCCTTTGCCAGGTGCATAAATGTCAGGTGCATCGGATGTTTCAACAAAGACACGCTTCTTTGTCTCGACGTCTTTTGTTTTCGCAACGACTTCGTCCACTTTCGCTTTCATGTCCGCTACGATTTTTTCAGCTTCTTCCGTCTTGCCTGTTGCTTCTCCGATCGTGTTGATCGTTTCATATGTTTCATCAAAGTTCTTCGCATTTTTTACGACAAACACCGGAATACCCGCGTCGCGGATTTGCTGCCAGCCTTCTTCACCTGAGCTTTGTCCCATTTCATTCGCGAACACAACGTCCGGGCCCATAGCAATGATTTGCTCGACATTGAATTGCATGCCGCCAACCTTTTCTTTTTCAAGCGCTTCTTCCGGGTAATTATCGAAATCAGTAACGCCGACAATTTCATCATTTAAACCAAGAGCGAACAGGATTTCCGTGTTGCTCGATTGCAAGGAAACAATTTTCTTAGGTGCTTCCTCAAATGTGAACTCATTGCCAACCGCATCGGTCAATGTAACCGGGAACGCAGGAGCTGCCTGCTCGGAATCGCCAGCTGTTTGTTCGCTCGTTTGCTCTGTTGCATCCTCTTTCTTTGGCTCATCCGACGTGCCACATGCCGTCAAAAGCAATGCGGCGAATATAGCCGTCAACCAAAGTTGCCAAAACTTCTTCATCCTGTCTTCCTCCTAATGATTCCAAACAAAAATCCCCCGTCAGATAAACGGAGGACAACGTCTAGTAAAAATCCGGCCGCGCCAAAGCGCACCGACTCTTCACCAAACCTATCCTCGTAGGGTTGCGGGTGATTCACAAAGGCAGGTCTCCTGGCTCGTGCTCCAATCGCGTACCGCGCCTTCCCGGATCAGATCCAGTGGCATCAGGCGGATAGCTCGCACTTACAGTGGCGGGACCGCGCCGGCTTCGAACCGGCTTCCCTTTTAACCCCGTCGTTGATGGCGGGGCACCTTCATGTTCGGATATGTAATTGTGTACGCAACCATTATACTATAAAACATTTCCTTGTCGATAGACGGAAAGTTGCAGCGAATATTACAAGAGTGGAGAAATGACGAGTTTCCTGTGCTTTTGGTGTAGTTTAAATTTTGAGAACGGTGCGGCTGGTACGCGAGGAGGATTACGTAACTGGAAAGCTGATGGCGCGCTGAATGCACTTTACCATCTAAGGAATTTTGGTTGTAGACTTGATACTGCGGGCATGCACGGAGTGTAAGCAAGGGCGATTTATTTAGATGGCCGGGTGGATTTTTACATGGTGAGGAGAACATACGAGAGGTTCGGAACCGGATACGAGCGGTTAATCAATTTTACGAGTGGTTCGAAACGAGATACGAGCGGTTACAAAGTTATACGAGTGGTTCAAAACGTTATTCGAGCGGTAAATGAAATATACGAGAGGTTCGGATGCAAATACGAGCGGTTCGAAACTGGATACGAGCGGTAGCCAAATGGATAAGCTAAGCATTATGCCATCTAAACGACGAGCATTCTATCATTGGATGAAATCGGCGTGTTCGCGTAGATGAGTAAGTCATCAGAAAACCTATGGCGCGCCGAATGTACTTAACAATTCAAGGGGTTGGTTTTTAGTTTGGGTCGTAAATTCGATTCTCCAAGTATGAACGGACTGAAAACGAGTGCGATTTAATTAGGAGGCCAGGCGGATTTCATGTGGAGAGAAAAACATACGAGCGGTTGCAAGTCGGATTCGAGCGGTTATTTAATTATACGAGAGGTTCAAAACGTGATTCGAGCGGTTACAAAGTTATACGAGTGGTTCGAAACTGGATACGAGCGGTTAATCAAATATACGAGAGGTTCGGAAGCAAATAGGAGCGGTTTGAAACGAGATTCTTATGATTACAAAATCCCCCCAGCTGACCGGACAGGATACGAGCGGTTACGAGTGGTTCGAAACGCGATTCGAGCGGTAAATGAAATATACGGGAGGTTCGGAAGGAAATACGAGCGGTTTGAAACGAGTTATGTTTGATTACAAAAATCTACCCAGCTGACCCGTCAGGATACGAGCGGTTGCAAGTCGGATTCGAGCGGTAATTTAATTATTCGAGAGGTTCAAAACGGGATTCGAGCGGTTACAAAGTTATACGAGAGGTTCAAAACGGGATTCGAGCGGTAAACGAAATATACGAGAGGTTCGGAAGGAAATACGAGCGGTTCGAAACGAGATACGCCGGATTACAGAATCCCCCTGCTGACTGGACAGGATTTGAGCGGTTACACAATGCGTCCTACATTCAAAGGTCCCCCCTTCAGACGAATAACAAAACAACCCCCGCCTCTCCCGATGAACCGGGACAGACGAGGGTTTTCTTTACATTCTTTCAGGCGCTGCGACGCCGATGAGTTTCAAGGCGTTGGCAACTGTTGTGCGTGTTGCAGTGACGAGGGCCAGACGTGCTTCGGATTGGTCGCGATTGTCTGGGTCGAGCACTTTTTCTGCGTTGTAGAAGCTGTGGAAGGTAGCCGCCAGCTCCTGGATGTATGTTGCGATGCGGTGTGGCGAGCGCAGGCGTGCTGCGTCCGCGACTACTTTCGGGAAGTCGCCAATTTTCTTTAGCAGTTCGACTTCTTTTTCCGACTGCAGCAAGTCCACGTGGTCGGTAGAAGCGACCATGCCTTTTTCTTCCGCTTGGCGCAAGATGGATGAGATGCGCGCGTGTGCGTATTGGGCATAGTAGACCGGATTTTCATTGGACTGGGAAATGGCCAGATCCAAGTCAAAGTCCATTTGGGAATCGCCGGAACGCATGGCGAAGAAGTAACGGACGGCATCCAAACCGACATCCTCGACCAGTTCGCGCAGCGTGACTGCTTTCCCTGTCCGTTTGCTCATTTTGAATTTCTCGCCATCTTTGTACAGCTGCACCATTTGGGCAACTTCGACTTCGAGCGTGTCGCGATCGTAGCCAAGCGCTTCGATGGCTGCTTTCATCCGCGGAATATAGCCGTGGTGGTCGGCGCCCCAAATATTGATAAGCTTGTCAAAACCACGACGAATCTTATCTTCATGATACGCGATATCTGGCGTCAAGTACGTGTAGCTTCCGTCGTTCTTGATCAACACACGGTCTTTATCGTCGCCGAATGTCGTGGAACGGAACCACGTTGCGCCGTCTTCTTCAAAGACGTGGCCATTGCTACGTAATTTATCGAGTGCGATGCCGATTTTTCCATCGGTATATAAAGAAGTCTCTGAGAACCAATTGTCGAAACGCACCCGGAAGTCTTCCAAGTCCTTCTTCAACTTTTCCAGTTCGTATTCAAGTCCGTACTTGCGGAAAAACTCAAGACGCTCTGTTTCCGGCATATGTGTGTACCGATCTCCGTACTCTTCCGCAAGTGTCTTTCCGATTTCAATAATATCCTGGCCATGGTAGCCGTCTTCCGGCATGTCCTTGTCCATGCCGAGTGCCTGGAAGTAGCGAGCTTCCACTGAGAGAGCCAGATTATTTACTTGATTGCCGGCATCGTTAATGTAGTATTCACGGGATACGTCGAAGCCCGCGAAATCAAGAATGTTGCAGAGGGAATCGCCAAGGGATGCGCCGCGCGCATGTCCTAGATGCAAGTCGCCCGTCGGGTTGGCAGAAACGAACTCGACTTGAACTTTTTCGTGTTGGCCAAATGTAGAACGTCCATAATCCGTTCCTTGAGCCAGTACCGCTTTCACTACATCTCCAAGGAAATCGGTCTTCAACCGAATATTTATGAAGCCCGGGCCTGCGATTTCTACTGATTTAATGGCTGTATCCGCAGTTTCCAAATGCTCCAAAATAGTTTCCGCAATGACGCGTGGCGGCTTCTTCGCCAGCTTCGTCAGCTGCATGGCGATGTTCGTCGCATAATCCCCGTTTTCTTTGTTTTTCGGTGTTTCCAGTAGAATTTCCGGAATCTCTGTTTCTGCCACCAGGTCAGCGGCGATAACCGCTTTTCGGAAAGCCGATTTGATTTCTTGTTGTATCTTTTCTACAGCGTTCATTTTTGTCCCTCCATGAAAGAAATTTGAAGCTTATATGTACCGAGCAGCGCTCCATCCGCATGCAGTTCGTAATGGACATGAAAATCCCCTACTGCGCCTGCTTTATCCGTATCAATTTGAAGTTCTTTTGTCTTTACTAGCAGATTGAACATGGCTGGACCATTTCCGTACGTACCCGGTCTCGGTGTTCCGATGGAAAACGGCAAACGCATTTGCACCGCACCGCTCCTCATGATGAGCGCTTCCTCATCGCCAAGTTTGACCGTTGTCCGGATGACTTGGCCATTCTGCTTTTCTTCAAACCGCAAATATAGGTTGCCCGCTTTTTCAATGATGACACCTTTTGCTTGCAGTGTATGTTTATCTGCCGGCTGGCCTGGATGAATGATCGTCGACCGCAGTTTGACATCCACGGCACGTTCCGTATTCGCAGTTTCCATTCAGAACCATCCTCCTACTCAAATATCTATCCATTATATCGTTTCTGCTGCAAACTTTCCAACGAAGTTTTCCCAATTCCGCCCGTTTAATCCTCTGATGCGTGTCCATACTGTTGGTAATGAAACATTTAAGGGGGTTCCGATGCGATGAAACGGTCTGATTTTATTAAAAAACAGAAGAAGCGGAGATTGCTGCGCACTTTCCTTATGCTTGCCATCACCGGAGTTACCGCCTTTTTCACAGCCCTGTTATGTCTTCGGATTTATGCGCAAATTGCGGGTGCCCCCTCACTGAGCGTGCCCAAGGCGTCTGTCTTTCTCGATAAGAACGGACGGCAAATCGGCGATAAATACTCGGCTGAACGCAGGTATTGGGTCGGCTTAGATAATATTTCACCTCACCTGGTGGATGCGTTCATTGCGACAGAGGATCGCAATTTTTATAAGCATAACGGGTTTGATTACCGAAGGATCGCAGGGGCTGTGCTGAAAGATGTGAAAACGATGAGAATGGCGGAAGGCGCCAGTACCATCACTCAGCAGTATGCCCGTAATCTATATTTGACACACGAGAAGTCGTGGAACCGCAAATTAAAGGAAGCGCTGTACGCTTATCGTCTAGAGATTTTCTATGAGAAAGACGAGATTTTGGAAGGCTATATGAATACGGTCTACTTCGATCACGGGATGTACGGAGTCGAAGCGGCCAGCAAGTTTTATTTTGCCAAACCGGCGAAGGACCTGACTCTCGAGGAGGCGGCCGTCATCGCAGCCATTGCCAAGGGGCCCTCCATCTATTCGCCAATCGATAATCCCGAACGTTCGCGAAACCGGCAATTGACGATTCTTCATTTGATGGAGGAACAAGGGTTTATTACGGAAGTGCAGGAAGAACGGGCAAAAAATACACCAATCGCGTTAAAGACAGACGAGTGGTCGGAAATGAAACGGGTAGCGCCTTACTTCTTGGATGAAGTGTGGAGAGAGGCTGAAAAAGTTTTGAGTGAAAAAGGGCGCTATCCTGGGGAAGGCGGATGGACGATTCGAACGACGCTCGATTTGCACCATCAGCAGGCCGCAGAAGAGATGGTGGACAAATGGATGCCGAAAAACGATTTGCAGGTCGCATTCATTTCGATGGAACCGGAAACCGGAGCCATTACCTCCATGGTCGGAGGCACTGATTATGCGGTAAGTCCTTTTAACCGAGCCACACAGGCAAAGCGGCAGCCGGGCTCCGCCATGAAGCCGATTCTTTACGCGGCAGCTCTGGAAGACGGCTTTAGCCCGCTGACTTTCATGTCGACCGAGCGGACCATTTTCACCTATGACGAAGGGCGTTCCACGTATGAACCGAAAAACATTAACGGAAAGTTTGCCGGCCATCCGATCTCCCTGGCTCAGGCCATCGCTTTGTCCGATAATATCTATGCGGTTAAGACGCTAGAAAAAGTCGGCTATAAAAAGTTCAATAATATGGCGGAGCGGCTCGGCCTGCATGTGAAATTTCAAGAGTCGCCGGCCGTTGCACTCGGCACTTCCGTTGTCACATTGAAAGAGATGACCAATGCATACAACCGGGTCGCCTCTAGCGGATTGAAAGTGGAACCGACGACTATATTATCCATTACTGATGCGCAAGGCCGGACCGTTTATGAAAAGCCGAAAACGACAAAAAAACGTGTGATTACAGAGCAGGATGCGTTCGTCCTCACTCATTTGATGACAGGTATGTTTGATCCGGTGTTCAATGATTATTTGATTTCCACCGGCCTGACGATGCGGCCGAAGCAGACGCGTCCTTATGCAGCCAAGTCCGGAACGACCATTTCAGACCAATACTTAATCGGATTTACTCCGTCGCTGACAGCCGGAATTTGGACTGGATTTGATGTCGGGCAGAATTTGACCGAGTTTGAAGACAAAGCCGCCTCCAAGCGGATCTGGATCGACTTCATGGAGAAGGTGCACGAAGGGAAGACGGAAGAACCGTTCGTCCCGCCAAGCGGAGTGAACGGAGTCATCGTGGATGTGGAAACCGGCGGAATTGCGGTTAATGAATGTCCGAAACAGCGTCTGGTTTACGTGAAGGAAAAGGATATGCCGCAAAAACTTTGCACCGATCGCAGCTTGCGGGAGGACCGACTGTCCGGTAACGACGAAGAAGAAGGTTCCTTCGAACTGTTCCCATTCTCCTTCTTTGAATAAAAGACGAGGAACCATCAAAAAAGCTATCCGTCCTACTAAGAGGATGGATAGCTTTTTTACCGATCTAGGCATCTCGCCCGTATTTGCTTGGGTTGTAAACATACAGGCGCAGACTGCGCTATTCCGGTTGTCCTAGCTTACAATGGCAAGCTGTATTTTTAGTGTACTTCCTTTCTCGTTTACATTCAACCTCGGATGCAATGGTCTTAAGGAAATGTCACATTTTGTTCATAAATGCGGCGACTCTGAACCCAGGTCAATCCGCAGTTTCGGCTCGCTCCGTTCCCACATCTCCGGGTTATGCGATTGCAGGAAATCGGCAAGGATTCGCTTCGACTTCTCATCCATCTCATCCACAATGATTTGCCGCTTCAGCGATTTATCCATTTTATTCACATGATCGGCCAGAATTTTGTAACCGCGCCGTTTTTCCTTATTGACGACCATTTCACAAGCAGTCACACCCGCATAGTACGGTCCGGCTTCCTTAAAATCGATCGTCACCCAAACGAGCCAATACGGCTTCCCGCCTTCCGAGTCCTCCCGGTTTGTTGTAAATTTCACGCCGCGCTCCGTCTCACTGCGGGCATGCATCGCCCCTATCTCGATGCGGGCTTCTTCCGCCTCGATATCCACGATGACCGGCGAAATATTTTCAAGCGATAACGACCCGATACCAAAGCCCTTATGGCCGTCTGTCGGATCGTTCTTTATAATGGTGAATCCCAATTTTTGTTTAGGTTTCTCTTCATTCGCCATTTTTATATCCTCTCCTACTCTGTTATTATATACACTATACCGAATTATCGCAGGAAGGGGGAAATGGTATGCCATACGTAACCGTAAAAATGATCGAAGGCCGTACAGAAGAACAAAAACGTGCACTCTGCGAAAAAGTGACAGCAGTTGTCTCCGAAACAACAGGAGCTCCCGTCGAAAACGTTGTCGTGTTCATCGAAGAGATGTCTAAAAATCATTATGCCGTCGCTGGAAAGCGCTTGAGTGACGCAGAATAAGTTGTACAGTCCACCGGCCTATGCCGGTTTTTTTATTTGGAATGAAATGCAAGGACGATTTTGTATTTGTCGGTGTTGTTATGGTTCCGGATATTAACTTTCTAGGGGGAGTGGCTACAGGAGGGAGTATTTCGGTTAGCTCCCCTAATTCCAGCCCCTTCAGCCAATATAATCCTCATTAAATCGCCTATCACCGTCTAAATCCATTCTATCACCGGGTAAACGGTTTCTATCACCGCCTGAAACCGTTCTATCACCGGGTAAACCGCTTCTATCACCGCCTAAACTGAATTGATCACCGCTTGACTACAATTCAGATGGATTTGTCGTGTTACTTCTTCTTATACCAATAGTCAGCCGAACACTATAAGCTCAAGCTGTTTACGTACCCACCAAAAACGGTAGTTTGCCGGAGAAACCCGGGTTTATTGCCACATTGAACTTGGTTCTTCACACTCAGACGATTCCCCCTCTCTTCAAGCCACACAAAAAGCCGGCAATTAGCCGGCTGGGATGGTTGTGCATTGTTGCAGTTCTTCGATGAATTCGAAGGCTGCGGTCATTTCGTCTTCTGTGAAGTTGAGTTTGCTTTTGACAATATGTACTTTGGCCACTTGCTCTTCTTTTGGCAGATGGTCGAAGTAGAGAAGGGTCGAAACGAGTTCCAGGAAACGGGAGCTTTTTCCGTTCAGCTTGCCGATACAGATGCTGAGCATTTCATGGGGTGTGTCGGCTGTTTCGAGGAAGCGTTCCCCTTCTTCTGTGACGTTGTAGTGATATTGGACGTAGGATCCTTTGTCCGTGCATTGTTCGGACAGGAATCCCATGGCGCACAGTTCTTCTACGCGCAGCGTCAACTCCTCCGAGTACGGTCCGTACATATGTAACTCATATTTTTCAACGAATGCAAAGTTCATTTTTTTTGCGATGTATACCATTTTCTGCAGTTTTTTTCGACCGCTCACTTCTTGCGCCAGTGAAATGAACTGTACAATTCTGGCATGTTCTTGCAACAAGTTGCCCACTCCTCTCTCATTCTTTCAACATTTTAAGCATGTCCGCGTAAAGCGGTATTTCGTCTTTCTTCTCGATCAAAAGATCTTCAGGGAAATAAATTTTATGGTCGGTTCGGCGTTTGCCTGATATGGCGTCCACGATGTCCGAGGATCGGGACAGCTCCCGCAATTCGCCGCCTGGCATCTGCAAGTAAATCGGGACGCGTTCGTTCTCTTCGCCCGGACGGTAAAAGTCGTATGGCAAATCAGAGGAAGAGTCGGCAACGAGGTAATATTCCGGATCCAAGCCGGCATCTTTAAACAGTTGCTCCAGCTTGCCGATCTTCCGGTATTCCTTCGCCGGATCGAATTCAGCGTATTGGAACAGCCGCCGATTAATAAAACGGTCGCATAAGTCTGCCAATATGGCATCTTTCTCTTTGCGCCACCATTGGAAATACGCTAATAAGACACTTTCATCCAGTGATATGTAGTCTTCCAGTTGAAAAGTTTGATTGAAAAAAGAGCGGAAATGGACAGGGTCATAGGTGAATTGGTATCCGCTGTTGTGCAGCTGTCTCGCCCGATGCAAGATTTTCATCAGTATGACTTCGGCACTACGCGAAACCGGGTGAAAATACACTTGCCAATACATTTGGTATCGGCTCATTATATAATCTTCCACCGCATGCATGCCGCTAAACTTGATGACGACCTGTTCTTCTGCAGGCCGCATGACGCGCAAGATTCGTTCCATATCGAAATGTCCGTAGGAAACGCCGGTGTAGTAGGCATCTCGCTGGAGGTAATCCATCCGGTCCGCATCGATTTGGCTGGAGATCATGCTGACGACAAGCTTGTCCGGGTATGTCTTGCCGATGACATCGGCCACTTTTTGCGGGAAATCAGGAGACACTTTTCGCAGAACGGCGTTCACTTCCGTATCGCCAACCAAAATCCGCTGCGTGAATTGCTCATGATCCAGGCTGAATACCTTTTCGAACGCATGCGAAAAAGGGCCGTGGCCCAAATCATGAAGGAGAGCAGCACAAAGCGTAACAAGACGTTCTTCATCGTTCCATTCAGCTCGCCCGCTGAATCCATCGTCGATGATGCGTCTTACAATTTCGTAGACACCGAGTGAATGTTGAAAACGGCTGTGCTCCGCTCCGTGAAAGACGAGATAGGTTGTCCCAAGCTGCCGGATACGGCGCAGCCGCTGGAATTCCCGTGTGCCGATGACGTCCCAGATCACTTGGTCCCGTACATGGATATATCGGTGAACCGGATCTTTGAATACTTTCTCTTCCAGAAGCTTTTCATTTTTGTATTCCATCTCCCGCACCTCCGGCCATCCATTTTCTTAAGTATATCAAAAAGTACTGCGAACGGAAGATGGCAAATGTAGTGATTTGGAACAGACTATCGACAACAGGTTGAATCAAATGTTTTTTATGAAGTGTTGCAGTTTGAATGAATAAAAGTATTCTGTGTTGTACACACTGACCTTAGGTTAGAAAGACTATGAATTTGGCAGGAGGCATGGAAATGGTGAAGGTCAGACAAGATGCTTGGTTAGAACAAGATGATATTTTATTAGCTGAAACGGTATTGCGGCATGTCCGCGAAGGAAGCACACAATTGAGCGCATTCGAAGAAGTCGGAGATGCGCTGAACAGAACGGCCGCCGCTTGTGGATTTAGATGGAACGCAGTCGTGCGGAGAGATTACGAGAAAGAGCTGTCAGAAGCGAAAAAGGAACGGAAACAAGCGATGCGCGTCCTCGGTCCCGATTTCAAACGACGCAGCCAGCAGCTGTTTACGCCAGGAACTAACGGTGAAGGCGAAGAAAAAGCGGCAGTTCCGCTTTCAGCTCTCTCCCTGGACACAATCATTGCCTATTTAATCCGCTTGCATCATAACGGCGGAGGAGATTCGGAATCACTTCGCTGGAAGCATACAGCCAAGATGGCAAATGATAAAGTGCACATGTTAGAGCAGGAAATCGAGAAACTACAACGCGAAAACGCTACACTTCGCAATGATTACGAGCAGTTTGTGCAAATTATGAACCGCGCACGCCGTCTCGTGACGTTGGAAGATACGGAAGATCGGGTTGCCCCTGTCTTCACGATGGAGAAAAACGGGAATCTCGTATCAAAAGAACCGCCGGCCAACAATTGATCCGGCGGTTTTTTTTATTCTATCAGCTTTACAATCTCAAGCACGCAGCATTTTTTGATTGCGCTCGACGACTCGTTTTAAATAAAATCCATACAGCTCCAGTTCCTCAGGCGTGAAACCGCCCATTTGGAGATCACCGCTCAATTCCCGCAGCAACAGCTGAGTGCGAATGACAATATCGCTCACAGTCAGCTCTGTCCCCAGAAGCTCGGATAAGGAGGCCATGACATCCGGCTCGATAACGGGATAGGCGAACTTTGTCTCCTCCCCTTGCAGGCCCGCCTCATACAGCGTACGGATAAGCTTGGCCCTTTCCGAACCGCTCCCTTCCACGCATAAGTACACTTGGACTGCCACACCTTGCCGCAATCTCCGCTGGGAAATTCCAGCGAACTTGCGCCCTTCCATGCTTAAATCATATGTGCCCGGGCAGTAAGAGCCGACGATCTCGTAAGCCTCAATCCGGTCTGCCGCTTCCGGGAAAAGGTGTTTTACGAAGGCGACCATCATTTCGTATCCCTCTGGAATGTCTATGGAGCCTTGCTGTTCCGATAAAACAAGGGAGATATTCAGCACCCCGCTGTCGAGCACAACGGCAAGACCCCCGGAGTTCCGGACAATGGTCTGATAGCCCGCCTCATGAATTAACGGAACAGCCTCCTCGATGTGGGGAAGCCGATGATCTTGGATGCCAAGAACCACTGTATGATCATGCACCCATGTGCGAACGGCCGGACTGCTCATCTGCTGTCCAACTAAGTGGCATAGTGTATCATCTGCGGCAAATGATTCTAATGCCGAACGCCCTCTGGCTGAGAATGACTCGTCCATAAAACGCCATTTCGGCATATGAAGCGATAGTTCTTCATTTGACTTCATATATGTCTCCTGCACTTTCCATCTTCAAATTACAAGCTTTGTGCCGCTGTGATCAGCGACAGCTTGTACACGTCATCCGCAGAACATCCGCGGGATAAGTCATTGACCGGCGCATTCAGCCCCTGCAAAATCGGGCCAATTGCTTCATAGCCGCCAAGCCGTTGAACAAGCTTATAGCCGATGTTACCTGCCTCAAGCGACGGGAAGACAAATACATTCGCGTCCCCTTTAAGCTCGGAGTCCGGCGCTTTTTTCGCCGCCACTTCCGGAACATAGGCCGCATCAAATTGGAATTCGCCATCTAATGCTAATTCCGGATCGAGCGTTTTAGCAATTTTAACAGCCTCTACTACTTTCTCCGTTTCTTCAGAGACAGCGGAACCCTTCGTCGAAAATGACAGCATCGCGACCTTCGGATCGATGCCGAATGCCTTCGCTGTTTTCGCACTTTCCAATGCGATTTCCGCCAGCTCCTGGGCTGTCGGCGCAATGGTGATCGCGCAATCTGCGAATACGAGCTTCTCCTCGCCCTTTATCATAATAAAAGCACCGCTCGTCTTTGATACGCCAGGCTTTGTTTTAATGATCTGGAGTGCCGGCCGTACTGTATCCGCAGTCGAATGCGCCGCCCCACTGACAAGTCCGTCCGCACGTCCCGAGTAAACGAGCATCGTTCCGAAGACGTTCGCGTCCTTCAGTAGCTCTCTCGCCTGTTCCACAGTCGCCTTTCCTTTTCGGCGTTCCACGAACATTTCGATCAGCTCTTCGACATATGGTGCTTGTTCCGGATCAATCCACTCGATTCCGTCCATCTGTATTGATGCATCTGCTGTAGCTTGTTGTAATTGCTGTTCATTACCGAGCAGAATTGGCTTCACAATGCCTTCCTCTTGCAAGCGCACTGCGGCTGTCAGAACCCGGACATCCGTCCCTTCCGGCAAAACAATCCTCTTTCCGCGGTTGTCCAGTTGTTGTCGCAGCTGGTTGAATAAATCTGTCATCCGGCATCCACCCTTCTTTTTCTTCTGTCCTCTTAGCATACCACTGCCAAGGGGAATCGGAACAGCCATTTACTTCTTGTCAAATTGATGACATGAAGCCCCTGTTGCCGCTTTCACGGGTTCAATATGCTACACTGATAGTAGAATAAATTCAAAACGCAAAGGAGTTTGAATCCACTTGAACGAAGCTGCAATAACACTCGATGGTTGGTATGTATTACATGATTTCCGCACGATGGACTGGGCTTCCTGGAAGTTAATCTCGAAAGAGGAGCGTCAAGAAGCGGTCGCTGAATTCATGGCATTTTTAGATAAACTGCAAACAGCTGACAATGAAAAGACAGGAAGCCATGCTTTCTACACAGTCGTTGGCCAAAAAGCGGATTTCATGCTCATGATGCTTCGTCCGACAATGGATGAACTTCAACAGCTCGAAGCTGAATTCAATAAATTGACGATTGCCGACTACACCGTGCCGGCGTATTCTTACGTATCGGTCGTTGAATTATCGAACTACTTGGCAGGCGAATCAAATGATGATCCATATCAAAATCCATACGTCCGCTCGCGCCTGTATCCTGAACTTCCACGCAGCCAGTACGTCTGCTTCTATCCGATGGATAAAAAACGCGAAGGCGATGACAATTGGTATATGCTCGATATGGACAAGCGGAAAGAATTGATGCGCAGCCACGGCATGATCGGCCGCGGCTATGCAGGCAAAGTGAAGCAAATCATTTCTGGTTCTGTTGGATTTGATGATTTTGAATGGGGCGTTACCCTCTTCTCAGACGATGTCCTGCAGTTCAAAAAGCTTGTCTACGAAATGCGTTTTGATGAAGTGAGCGCCCGCTACGGCGTCTTCGGCTCCTTCTTCGTCGGAACTCTTTTAGACGGCGATCAAAAGGCTGCATTCTTCCAGATATAATTTCACACAAAAAGACCGTCCGGTTGGGCGGTCTTTTTTATGCTGAATGCCTATAGATATTTCTTATACACATAACTAGCTTTGGTGTAGTCCATTTTCTCTTCATAAAAACGATGGGCACCCGTCCGTTCCAGGCCTGAAGACAAAGAAATGCTGCCGAATTTATTTTCTTTGGCCCATTCCTCCACAAATGTCAGCAGTCTTTCTCCATACCCTTTCGAGCGTATCGTTTGATCTGTAACCAAATCGCAAATCCATACATACCGGCCGCTTGAAAGTGTAATCATCGGTTTAAAGCCGATAACCGCAGTCATTGTATTTTTATCGAAGAGAGCAAACATCCTATACCCGTCACTCTCTTTGGTAGCCATCACTAATTCAACATAACTGTTTTCATTCAAATGAGGCCGAAGCTGCTTCATAATTGGAAAAGCTTCCAGGATTTCATTTTTAGAAAGAAGTTCTTTAATCATCATTGTGTCCTCGAAGGCTGAGCAATTTCATTCCTCTCCAAGCCATTCCAATATATCTTCCTTCACATCTTGTCCTACCCAATACGTCAAGGCTTCCTCCTCACCGATCCGGTCAACGAGGTGCTGGACATAGGCAGTTCCGAGCAAGTAGCCGATACGATTCAAACCGAAATAGGAGCCCCCTGACAAGCGGAACCACTCCTTCTCCTTCGGCATATCCCATCCCGCCATGGCATCCTCGAGGAAACGCCGTTTGATTTCGGCTTTATTTTCATGGAAGCAGGAGGCCCAAGGATCGCCTTCATTGTCAAAGGTGTAGTAGACGGATTCGCGCAGCCCCGGCACCATCTTCATAGAGAGATAGGTGGCAATGCCTTCTGTGTAAAGAGTCGTTAATCCGCTTGTCCATTCAATACTGGACCAGTCAATTCCGTTTTTCGTTCCGAGGGCAAAATGAGTGACATGGCCGATTTCGTGGGCAGCAATCACTTCCAGATGCTCTTTTATCGGAGACAGCTTTTCTGCCGCGAAATATATGGTTCTCTTTTTAGTCCGCGTAACGAATGCATTGGAACCGAATGTCCCGACGATTAATTTGAATGTTAATTCCAAATCGAGTCCAAACGTCTTTTCAAAATCCTGTTCCAGTTTTAACAAAACATCCGGCATGTCTGCAGAGAATGTTTTGAGATCATCCACTTTAGCGGGATATTGTTGCAAGGCAAGCTGCAGGCGTTCTTCCGTCCTTGGGCAATGGGCCGGAAAATACAGTTCAAAAAGACTCGAGTGGCTCTGTATATATGTTTCCAGCTCTTCACGTCCAAACGGATCGGACGCTTCGTAATTGTGAATAAAATCCGGAATGATATTTTCAATTTTCATATTGCTCCCCCCTTTCCAACTACTCTATCACAATCCGAATCTTTTTTTATGTATGATTGGCGATCTCTCTTCATATGGTAGTCGTGAGGGGGTTTTGCTGTGGCCGTTGTTAAAGCCACTGACAAGGAAGTGGATCTGTTAGCCCGATTGATGCGAGCCGAAGCGGAGGGTGAAGGGGATTTGGGTATGCTGATGGTCGGCAATGTCGGGGTAAATCGGGTGCGTGGGGACTGTCTTGATTTCCAAAATATCCGGACGATACAGCAAATGGTGTTCCAGCAGCCGGGCGGGTTTGAAGCGACGCAGAAGGGTTATTTTTACCAGCGCGCACGTGAACAAGATCTCCGGCGGGCCAGGCGCGTGATCAACGGAGAACGTTTCCATCCAGCGACCCGTTCCCTCTGGTTTTTCAGACCGACCGGAGATTGCCCTGCCCAATGGTACAATCAGCCGAATACCGGCCGTTACAAATCGCATTGCTTCTTTTCCCCAACAGAAGAAAATTGTCCTCAAATTTAAAGATGAAAGGATGAAGTTGAAACATGGTCCAATATTATTGGAATCCGGCTTACCCGCAACAGCAGATGGTTCCACCCCAAGTGACGTTGCCAAGCGGCAGGCCGCCAGCTACGGGAGAGCAATCTTACATTGAAAACATTTTACGTTTAAACCGCGGCAAGCCTGGAGTTTTCCACTTCTCGTTCGAGCATGCCATTGAGCCGGGCAAAAACACACTAGCCGTTGTCGGAAGAGTGGAAGCAGCCGGACGAGATCACGTCATTCTGAGTGAAGTCGGGACGAACAAACGCTATCTGTTCCCGATGATCTATTTTGATTATGCAGAGTTCAATGAGGAACTGAACTATTTTAATCAGAATCCATTAGGATAAGCAAAAACACTTCCGTCCATAAAAACCATGACGGAAGTGTTTTTGTTAGGCCATCTTTTCCTCAAGCAATCGCCGAAATGTTATCGGTTCATCCAGGCGTATAGCCGCCTTCCTGAATGGTTTCTCCATTCCGAGAAGCATTGTGGCCGTCAACGGGACATTAAAATGAATGACGCAATGCGCTTTCCCCTCTTCAAAATCCCTGGCGATAAAGTCGATGACTTCTTTATCTTTTAACGATACCGCTTCAGCTTCTGTTCCCCATTCGATCCTCTCGATAGCCTGATACGGAATTTCCATCCGTTTACCAAGGCCAAGTGATACATACAGTCGATCCTCTCCAACAGTTACCGGATTGAGCCGTACCGCTTGGATGTCAGCAAGGAAATAGACGATGGAATAGACATTGAGGACAAGCAAGCCTATCGCGAGAAGCACCGATTTTTCGTGCAGCCACCAATGAAAGCCGATTGTTTCAATGGCAATTGCATGAATCAGCATAATGTAAAACGCCACTAAACTGGTTTTCTGATGCAACGTAAACTGATTTTCAGCGAGTTCCGGTTTTCGCTTCCACGATGCAAAAGCATAATAAAACATAAGCGATTCCGCAGCCAGCATGGAAACGAGCGGATGCCCGGATACTTTCTGTTTCACTAGGGCAGGAAATGCAAATAAGCCACTCGTTTGTTGAAGTTTCATCTCTCTAAAAATAGATGGTATATGTTTGATCAGCAGAAAAATCAAGCCGAGCTCCGCTAACAGGAAAAGTGCCTCTCCACCAATTGCAATGTACGGAATAAAGGCAAATGGCGCAAAGTAGGTGGATGGAATGATAAACCGGGACGCGACAAGGCCAAGCACCATGAACGTAACAAACCGTTTCAGGGTAAACCCTTTTTTCCGCGTCATCGCCAAAATGAGCAGCGGTGCAACAATCGATAAATCAACGAGCGAGCCAATCACCATCCCCCGGGTATCCTGCGGCAACGGAATCGCCGGCAACCGGTACGCCAGATAATTGCTGAAAACGACGGCTACGAGAAGCACTGCAAATAAAGGTGTCTTGGAACGGGACTTTGTAGCATTCATGGAAACGCCTCCTTTCCTATAGTGTATCAAATGGCCAGCAGGAAGATTGTGTATATTTTCCGAAAAATAATACAAAATAGCCATGCAAGAGAAATAGTCACGTGGCCCGGGATGAGATACGAGTAGTTCGTGGATTATACGAGCGGTTCGGGACGGGATACGAGCGGTAATCGGGATATACGAGTGGTTGAAAATATATACGAGAGGTTCCAGAAATATACGAGCGGTTCGAAACGCGATACGAGTTGTCTTCGGATTATACGAGTGGTTCGAAAGCAGATACGAGTGGTTCGCCAATTTCCGCTGGACGCGGGAAGTAACAGATCATTGCCTGCGCCAAGTCGCGTTGAATGCCTTTGACCAATCAAGAAATTAATTTGATCGTTGGTTAACTTTGTCTAAAAAAATCATGAGACACGAGCCGCCCCCAATTATACGAGTGGTTCGAACGGAGATACGAGCGGTCAAGGGAATATACGAGTGGTTTGGAAGCAGATACGAGATGTTCCAGAAATATACGAGCGGTTCGAAACGAGATACGAGCTGTGTTCGGATTATTCGAGTGGTACGGAAGCAGATACGAGCGGTTCGCTCATTTCGGCTGGACGCGGGAAGTCACAGATTCTTGCCTGCTCCCAGTTGGACTGAATGCCTTTGACCAATCAAGGAATGAATCTGATCGTCGGTTTATCTTTTTTCTAAAAATATTTTGAGATACGAGCTGCCCCCAATTTATACGAGCGGTTTTGGGCGAGATACGAGCGGTCATCGGGATATACGAGTGGTTCGGAAGCAGATACGAGAGGTTCCAGAAATATACGAGCGGTTCGAGACACGATACGAGCTCTCTTCGGATTATACGAGTGGTACGGAAGCAGATACGAGCGGTTCACCCATTTCCGCTGGACGCGGGAAGTAACAGATCATTGCCTGCTCCCAGTCGCGCTGAATGCCTTTGACCAATCAAGGTATTGATTTGATCGTTGGTTTACTTTGTCTAAAAAATCATGAGACACGAGCCGCCCCCAAATTATACGAGTGGTTCGAACGGAGATACGAGCGGTCAGCGGAATATACGAGTGGTTGAAAAAATATACGAGCGGTTCCAGAAATATACGAGCGGTTCGAGACACGATACGAGCTCTCTTCGGATTATACGAGTGGTTCGGAAGCAGATACGAGCGGTTCGCCCATTTCGGCTGGACGCGGGAAGTAACATATCATCGCCTACACCAAGTCGCGCTGAATGCCTTTGACCAATCAAGAAATTGATTTGATCGTTGGTTTACTTTGTCTAAAAAAATCATGAGACACGAGCCGCCCCCAAATTATACGAGCGGTCAGCGGAATATACGAGTGGTTGAAAAAATATACGAGCGGTTCCAGAAATATACGAGAGGTTCGAAACGAGATACGAGCTGTCTTCGGATTATTCGAGCGGTACGTAAGCATTTACGAGCGGTTCGCCTGCTCCAGCTGGACGCGGGAATGAACACCTTATCGCCTGCTCCAACTCGCGCTAAGTGCAATAAACTCACTCTTTCCCCTGCATGATAAATCCCCCATCCCACGCAAATAAAAAAACAGCGGACTCCATCAAAAGAGTCCCGCTGTCCTATTTTTATTTCCCAAATTTGGCCGCTGCGATGATCAACATTACCCAGCCGACGATGAAGGCTACGCCGCCAATTGGTGTAATGGCGCCGAGTATGCCTACGCCGGATAGGCTTAATGCATACAAACTGCCGGAGAAGATGATGATGCCTGCAAGCAGCAAGTATCCTGCCCAGCTAAGCTGCGTGGAAGGCCCGAGCAAGGAGGAACTCATCAGAATTCCGACTGCGATGAGACCAAGTGCGTGGAACATTTGATATTGCACAGCGGTTTCCCAGATGGCAAGATAATGTTCCGAAAGTTTTTCTTTCAATGCGTGGGCACCAAATGCCCCGAGTGCGACTGCGAGAGCGGCGTTTACTGCGCCCGCGATAATGAAAAATGGCATATGTATCCTTCTCTCCTTCAATTCGAGTACCTTTCAAGGGGGTAATCTACGGATATTGTATCGAACCAATGCGGCAAAAGCCGACCCGTTCATCTCCTAACCCAAACCTGCTCTACTTATCGTACCTCGTTTCCACCTGTTTTACCCTATGGATGGCATGACAAGTTTTCGACAATTTGCATACAGAACCATGAAATCTGAGTACAACCAAGGTGTCTCAACGAGCTATCAAAAGTCGAAAAGCGACCCGCCATTGGCGTCCTCTTCCTCTAACGGCCTGCCCTCTAGTGGCATTGTTGAAGAAATAGACTGCGTGATAATTTGCTGCTGGACTGGCTCCTTTGGCAGCTCCGTGCGCTCTGGCCTTACTGAAGGGGCAGCGCCGAGCACCACTTCACATAGTGAGCGGATGGCGGCAAGCGCTTCACGGACAGCGCGTTCGTCCCGGGCCGTTCTGGCCTGTTGCAGTTGACGTTCCATTTCAGCTAACACTTGTTCATGCGAAATCATTTTCCGGCTTCTCCCTTCTTTTGTGCAAAATGCATGCATTCCATCCCCGAAGATCGGCGGACGACAACGGAAGGGAGTTCGCGGGTCTTAAACCCATAAGCTTTGCAGCCGCGCGGATGCTGAGGCTCCCACGTCACAAAGAAATGCCGGCATTGAAAACAGTTAACCGTCACGGTTATCTCCCTCTTTCTCTTTCCACTGTATCACGGATGGCATGCAAATTACACAGTACGGCACCAGTCAATTGGCCGCTCGCCCCATTGCTGCAATTGTTCATTCACCTTTGAAAATGGCCGGCTGCCGAAAAAGCCGCGGCTCGCACTAAGCGGACTTGGATGCGGCGATTCAATGATCGCATGCCGATTCATATCAATCAAACTCTTTTTCGCTTGAGCAGGTTTTCCCCATAACACAAAGACAACGGGTTCATGACGAGCTGATAATTTTCGGATCACTTCATCTGTAAAGAGCTCCCATCCTTTGCCCCGGTGGGAATGGGCCTCGCCTTCCCGTACCGTGAGCACCGTGTTGAGGAGCAGTACGCCTTGCTCTGCCCATCCCGTCAGCATACCATGCACCGGGATATCACAACCGATATCCGTCTTTAATTCTTTGAAAATGTTGCGAAGGCTGGGCGGCAGTTTCACATCTTCTTTTACGGAGAAACTGAGGCCGTGCGCCTGCCCGGGGCCATGATAAGGGTCTTGCCCTAAAATCACGACTTTCACCTGATGGAACGGCGTCAATTGAAAGGCTGTCCACATATCCTCCATCAGTGGATAAATAGGCGCTGAAGCATATTGTTCTTTTAAAAACTCTCTTAATTGTAAGTAATACGATTGCTGGAACTGTTCCGCCAGCACCTCGTCCCAATCATTCTTAAACACTTGTTTCAACGCATGTCACTCCTTGAAGTTGATGGTTACCTCGTAGCCTGCGAATGAAAACATTTCTCTCAACGTCTTCTCTGCATTTTGTTCAGCCATTTGCAAGACCCCTTGTCCTGCACTCTCTTCCAATATCAGTTTCTTCGCTTCCTCTGCGAGTTCGTAGCCTTCTTGAATGTCGGCCTTTTCCCGGAAGACCCCTTCATAGGAATAGATTTCAACCTGGTCGAAGTAAATTTCAGCCCCGCCGAGGAAGGTAGCAGGCGGCAATTCTAATGTAGCCGTTTTGTTCTTTTCACTTATGGTAATATCCTTTTCCGTTAGATCGCTCAAGTCCACTCCCGCTTTCACCGATCCTGGAATGACAACGAGCAATTGGCGTTTCGTGCCGGGCAGATTAACGCCGATGCTCTGGCCGAATAACTGGTTATCCTGTCTTTCGATGATGACCTTCGTATACGATTCTGCAGTCGCAATTTCATTCAAATCTTGAATTCTCTCTAAAAAGACACCTTTGTCCTCTGTAAAGGTACTACCTGATTTTAAATAGTAGAAGGTAATGAATGGCAAAGCGATGACAAGAAGCACAACAAGGACTGCAATGAGAAGTATCGATCTTCTCCACATGGAAAAGAAAGCCTTCCCCATTCTCCAAAAGCTTGTCCGCCGTCTTCTGCCTGTCACGGCTTCCATTGTGACAGCCTGTTCTCCCTCCGCCGCTTTCAGCTCTTCCAGTATCTTTTCCATCTCTTTAATCTTCTTCTTATTTCCCATACCTGGCTTCACCCTCCTCTATACGCCACTTCTCTCTTTTTCACGTATTTTCGCTAGTAATCTGTACGTTCAGCCTATCGAAAAGTTTCCGATTCAACAACTGAAAAGATGCCCTGTGCAGGAGTCTCCTGGAAAGAGACAATTTCCGACAATTGTATTTTTTCTTCATTTTGATTACCATTAAAGACGTACGTAAACCATCATAAAGGGGTTTTCTGTTATGACGTTGAAAAAGACACTAACCATTGCAGGATCAGATACATCAGGCGGCGCTGGCATTCAGGCCGACTTGAAAACATTTCAAGAACACGGAACCTATGGCATGACTGCCTTGACGGTCGTTGTCACAATGGACCCCGATAACAATTGGGCGCATCATGTCTATTCCCTGCCCATCGATGTATTGAAAGCGCAACTGAAAACAGCCCTTTCGACAGGCGTCGATGCTATTAAAACAGGCATGTTGAGTACAGAAGAAGTCATCCAGACAGCTGGAGAGGCAATAAACGAATCCGGGCTTGGCCATGTTGTCATCGACCCGGTCATGGTTTGTAAAGGGGAAGACGAAGTATTGAATCCAGGTACTGTCGATGCGATGGTGAACTATTTATTGCCGAAGGCGGAAATCGTAACACCTAACTTGTTCGAAGCAGGCCAATTGGCTGGCATGAAAACACCAACGTCTATTGATCAAATGAAGTCAGTCGCTGAAAAAATACATTCACTTGGCGCGAGAAATGTTGTTATTAAAGGCGGCAAGCAATTGCAGCATGACAAAGCGGCAGACTTGTTCTATGACGGCCAAACATTTACGCTGCTAGAAGCTGAAAAGACGGACACGCATTACAATCATGGCGCAGGCTGCACTTTTGCAGCTGCCATCACAGCGAACCTTGCGAATGGCCTTAGTGTCCGCGAAGCAGTGATCGAAGCGAAGAAATTTGTTACAGCGGCTATCGCGAACGGCTGGAAGTTGAATGAGTATGTCGGTCCTGTAATGCATGGCGCGAAAAACCGTTTGGGAGCGCCCGAAATTACGACTACAGAAATCTAATTCTGATGGGAAGCCGTCTCTCCGCAGAGGCTTCCTCTTTTTATTCATTCGGAACCGATTTAGGCAGATGAACGAGGACGTGCCCCATCAAGCACGTATACTGCAATCATCCAAACGTTTCGCTATACTGAATAAATACATGACTATGTAAGTAGGAGGAGTATGAATGGAACTCGTACAACCGGCTCATTTGCAAGAACTGATTGATTCCTTTGCGAATAAAGACGTGTATATACATTTAGAGACGACCAATGGATCTTATGCCTCTCATTTCAAGGAAGGGTTTTTCAATGCGGGGGCTTTTATTCGCAATGTCGTCGTGAAATACGAACTTGGAAAAGTGGCGGGCGAATCACCGCACCGGATCGGATTGAAATTGCCGTACGGATGGGTTTATGCTCAAGGGATCACGCATTATACACTTGATGAACATGGAAGGCTGCTAATGGCAGGCCTGGACCCGGACGGCAAGCTTGCCGTATCGCTAGAAATCAGCAAAACGCCTTTTACATATTAAGACCACAGCGGACGCGTTACTATAATTATGCAAGGAGGATTTCTTATGATAAAACAAGAACGCCATGTGCTTGTAATATTTCCCCATCCGGACGATGAAGC
Organism: Sporosarcina cyprini; assembly: GCF_022048975.1. Taxonomy (GTDB): domain Bacteria; phylum Bacillota; class Bacilli; order Bacillales_A; family Planococcaceae; genus Sporosarcina; species Sporosarcina cyprini. The sequence goes on from NZ_JAKMHX010000016.1 coordinate 47,741, forward strand.
GTTCGGCGTGTCCGGTACGATTTCCACCTATCGTGAAATGGGCATCCCAGTCACCTATGCCTGTTTGACGTTAGGGGAAATGGGCCGGAATTTCGGCAATCCCCCATTCGCCAATCGAGAAACGCTGCCTCAGATCCGGAAAAAGGAACTGATGAAAGCGGCAGAAGCGATGGGCCTTGATGATTTGCGCATGATGGGGCTTCGTGATAAGACGGTCGAATTTGAAGATGATGAAAAAATGGTGAAGCTCGTTGCGGATTTGATTGACGAGACGAAGCCGTCGCTCGTTATTTCCTTCTATCCGAACCTGTCTGTCCATCCCGATCATGATGCAACGGCAAGAGCGGTAGTCCGGGCGATCCGGCGCATGCCGGAAGATGAACGGCCGACCCTCTATACAATTGCCTTTGCCCATAATACGAAGGAAGTGCTTGGGGAGCCGGATATTATCCATCACGTGGAAGGCGCTGCAAAGAAAAAACTAGCAACGATGAATGCCCACGCCTCCCAAACTGTCTGGATGATGCAGGATATGGAAAAACGCTTGGCTGAACAAGACCCAGAGGCGTTAAAATGGCTTCATTATGAACGATTTTACACGTATCGATGGGACCAGGATTTCGAATAAATCGAAAGAAGTCGTCTGGAAGCAGGCGGCTCCTTTCCTTCTTTAATTTTGCAAGCGCTTCCATTACTATATCTCTATAAAATAACTGTAATTTTGAAGTTTACTATTAGATAGAATCGGCTATAACATATTGGTATTACGGCAGCGACTTGCTAACTCGGTCTATCCAATTGACTGATTAGTAGGACTTTTTACGTCACCATTTACATTCGAACTAATCTACTATATCATGTATAAACATTCATAAAAATATCATATTTATACATTAGAGGAGAGAGTATGTTGAATCAGTTCCGCTTATCCACTTGGTTTTACTTTTTGATTCCATCTATACTTGGAATTATCTTATTCATGATCCCCTTGCCATTTGAAAGCGGCTGGAAAGTGCCGATTGCGAAGTTGGCCGATTTGCTTTCGGGCATTGTAGAACCGGCTATGCCAATGGCAGCCACCGTCATCATTGTAATTGCAGCACTTGGCTCTGCCATCTTTTTATTCATTCCAAAAGACGGAAATAAACCTTCCGTATTAGAAAGTCTCTTTAAGGTAACGCCTTTCTGGACTATTACGCGTGTTCTGGGTGCTGTTTTCGCCATCATGGTCACATTCAAAATGGGTCCTGAAGCGATTTGGAGTGAAAATACAGGAGGTCTTTTGCTGGCGCCGGATGGTCTTGTTTCTTTCCTATTCACCATCTTTTTATTCGCCGGCCTCCTGTTGCCGCTTCTATTGAACTTCGGTCTTCTTGAGTTCTTCGGCACGATGATGGTAAAAGTAATGCGGCCTTTGTTCCAATTGCCGGGACGGTCCTCTATTGATGCCCTCGCTTCCTGGATTGGAGACGGTACAATCGGTGTCCTCCTTACGAGCAAGCAGTACGAGGATGGCCATTATACACAAAAAGAAGCAGCGATTATCGCGACAACTTTCTCTGTCGTTTCCATTACCTTCTCACTCGTCATTATTGATACGGTGGGGCTTGATCGCTACTTCCTTCCATTCTACGCCACCGTGGTCGGTACAGGGATCATCCTTGCGCTAATCATGCCGCGGATTTATCCGCTGCGCGGCAAGAAGGACGAATATATCGATGGTCGGGAATATACAGGGGAAGAGGAAAAGCTGCCGGAAGGATACAATGTATTCAGCCACGGCTTGGAAAACGCCCTCGTCACTGCATCAAAAAACCGGAACCTCGGTAAGATTTTCACAGACGGCATGCGAAATGTATTTGATATGTGGCTTGGCGTCGCACCTGTCGTCATGGCGTTCGGTACGATCGCTCTGATGCTGGCTGAATATACGAGCGTCTTCACGATTCTCGGAAAACCATTTGAACCGATCTTATCCGTTCTCGGCATTCCTGAAGCGGCAAATGCGGCACAGTCAATGGTGGTCGGATTCGCTGATATGTTCTTGCCTGTCATTTTGGCTGACGGTGTCATTACATCGCAAATTACGTTGTTTACAATCGCGACCATTTCCGTTGTACAGCTGATTTATATGTCAGAAGTCGGCGGTTTGATTCTCGGAACGAAAATTCCAATCAACATCTTAGACCTCATTATCATATTCGTCTTGCGTACGCTCATCGCCCTGCCGATTGTTGCGGGTGTAGCGCATCTGTTGTTTTAATAAAAACGAATCCCCTCACGGCCGGTATTTGGCAGAGAGGGGATTTTTCTATACACGAGGACTGTCATTTTCGATTTTACGCGACATCTATCTTTTTGCAAAACAACTTTTGAATAAGCGTTTCCAGAAGAACCGGCATTTCTTTAAAGGCACTTTCTACATGCAGCCGTTCTGTTTTCTGGTGTGCATCCTTTCCGAATGGCCCGACATTTAACACAGGCGCTTTCAATTCGCCCATCTCTTCAAACGGTATGCTGTACGTCTCGCCCCAAACAGGCGTATTCCTTTCGAAAGACGTCCAGCCATTCGCTGAATCGTCATAATTCACATAGCTTAAGTCACAAATGCCATTGAAATAATGAATCTGCTCCAGTGAAATGTCGAAGGATCTGGCCGTTTCCTGCACAAGACGAACTGCTTCCTGGATGAACGGGTCATGGGACGAGTTGACAGCCGGGTAATACGGAGGCGCATACAAAAGTACGGCCGCCGGTGCAAGCTCTTGGCATTGGATCATTAGATCATCCACGATGCGAAGAGATTTCTCCCGGTCATCCCATTCATCATGCGCCAGCACCTGCGCTCTCAACCGATCCACTTCTGCTGCTCCCAGTTTATCTTCTGCGTGAGCGAGCAATTGTTCATAACGCAGTACCCTCACTTCACCGATGCCTTTCACTTGTTCCCGCTCACAAATGGCCTGATAGCTTTCATTGCATGCCGTCATGGCCTCTCTTGCCACTTCCTCGAACACGTCCATGACGTCTGCTGCAGTCCGTTTGAATAAAAAGACGTTATAGAGCGCAGCGGCGCGATAAGGGGTCTGGGTGGAATATTGGAATTTTAGATCTTTCTGCTGCAATGAAACGGGAAGCGGCGTGCTTTCCCCGAGATCCGTCTCACGGAATTTTTCATTCCATTCCATCCGCTGCGTCAGGAAGGAAGCAATATAATTGGCTGTCATTCCTTTGAGCGGCTCGCCAACATGTGTTTCTTTTCCATAAAACAATGCAGCCGGCATGATCTTTCCGATGGTGCCGGAATAGATATATTCCTTCGTATCCGTTGGCCCCTGCGAGAAGGACGGTTCACTGTTCAAAAAGAGTTTGTACGTAAGGCGATATTCGTCTCGTAAGCGGACAAGCGCCTTGACGGCTGCACGCATGCCTGCCGAGTTCACTTCTTCATCCGGAACCGCTGTCAGCAAAAGATTAATCGGCCATTGCTCGATGCTCGCCTTTTCAATTAATTGCATGTGTAGAGCAAGGCCCATTTTCATGTCCATCGTTCCACGGCCAAACAAGTAATCACCGGATTCGAGATCCACCCGTGCAGCGAGGGGCAGCTCATGTTTGAACTCATGCAGCTTTTTGGTCAACTCCTCCGGATGATAGGCAAGCGGCTCCAACACTCCATACTCTTCAGTTTGGACCGTATCAAAATGACTGATCAACACAACTGTCTCCACAGCGTCTGGATGCCGGTAAAGCGCCGTCAATGTGCTGCGACCCAGCCCTGCGTCATGCAATGTTAACTGCTGTGGGTGCTCTTGAAAGTAACGAAGCTGCTCCAGTTTCATTTTCAACTTTGACGAAAAAGTCCGTTCTCCATCTGTCAACGTTTGGCTGTCCCAGCTGACAAGTTCGCATAGTAATTCCCGCAGCGTTTCAGATGTATTCCATTTGTATTGATTCATTTCAAAAACCCCTAACTTTGTTATAGATAGCTTTTTAGCGACAGCGGATCTCCGAAGAGTACACTGGAAGAAGCGGCCTTGCCTATTGCCTTGGGTGTTTCCCCTGCTTGTTGTGCGATTTGATATGAAATGAAGAGGAGGATGTACACCAGTTCAAACCTTGATGGCCCTTGAAGTGCATCCTCTCTTCCTATTTTATGCGGATCATCGTTCCAAATATTTAAAAAATTCAAGGCGTAAAAAGTTTTTATTCTACAGGCTTCGCCTTCACTTCCGTAAGTTCCTGCTCCTTCTTCTGCAATTTCACTTTGTAAAATACCATACAAGCGATGAAAAACCCTACTCCATAGAACAAGCCAATACGCTGGCTCGGGTCAAAAGCCAAGAATACGAGAATCAACAAACAAAACGTAATACAGACGATTGGAATCGCAGGATAGAAAGGCACGCGAAACCCTAAATCGGTTATGCTGCCTCCGGCTTTCAAATACCGTCTGCGGAACATAAGCTGTGAAGTCGCAATTCCCATCCATGAAATTGTCACCGCGATGCCTGCAATCGACATGAGGAGAACAAATACTGCATCCGCTTCCATAACACTTGTCAATAAAGACAATAGCGAGAAGGCCATTGTAAAATACAATGCGTTTAAAGGTACTTTCCTTTTCGTCAGTTTGCCGAAAAGCTTTGGAGCCATTCCCTCATTTGCCATCGACCATAATAGACGGGTGGATGCATATAAGCATGAATTTCCGACAGACAGAATGGCGGTCAGGATAATGAAGTTCATAATTCCCGCCGCGTACGGCACACCAGCAATCTTCATCAGCGTCACAAATGGACTTTCTAACAGCCCAAGTTCAGACGCAGGAAATATCGCGGACAACACGATGATTGAGGCGATATAAAATATTACAATCCTGAACAGAATGGTCCGAATGGCTCTTGGGATATTTTTGCCCGGATCATCCGTTTCTCCTGCCGCGATTCCGACCAGCTCAGAGCCTTGATACGAGAAGATGACATTCATCATCGTCACAAAGATGATAGCGATCCCCGCCGGAAACAGGCCGCTTGGCGCCAGATTCGTCAAGTGAGGCACAGGCCGATCTGCTAACGGAATCCATCCGAAAATGGCCGCCACTCCGATGATAATAAACGCGATAACAGCAAGCACTTTAATTCCAGCAAACCAAAATTCCGCTTCAGCGAACCCTTTTGTCGTCAGGGCATTGAGGAAGAACAGCAACACCATGAATGCTGCGCACCAAACCCAGACGGGAATATGGGGGAACCAATGTTGCATGAGAATTCCTGCTGCGGTAAACTCTACTCCGGCTGTGGCCGCTGAACCGACGAAATACATCCAGCCCAAGGAGAAACCGACAGAAGGACTGATATAGCGGGTTGCATAAAGTTGAAACGATCCGGTTACCGGCATATGAACCGCCAGTTCGCCAAGACATGTCATGACCATGTATAAAATCAATCCGCCGATCAGGTAACCGATGATCGCTCCGCCTGGTCCAGCCTGATTGATGGTGTACCCTACATTTAAAAACAGCCCCGTCCCGATGACGCCGCCAAGCGATAGCATGAGCAAGTGACGGCTTTTCATCGAGCGGTTCAATTCCAGTGGTTCGGTATTTCCCCTTGTGTTTGACATTCGGTTCCCCTCCCATTCAAATTAGAAGCGAAGCGACAGACAGCTTAAACCGCCGTCATGCTTACGGACTTCTGACATGTCCAATTCAATCGTTTCATAGCCGGCTTCCGCCAACTTGCGTTTCGTTTCCTCATAGCCTTTCGGGATGATGACGTAGTCATTGACACGAATCATGTTGGCGGAATACTCATCTTCCTTCCCGATGATGATTTTTTCATAGGAATCAAAAGCTGGATGGTCGATAAATTCGCCTGCTACGACCATGCGATTTTCCCCAACGTACGCAATGCCTGTCTTTAAGTGGAAGAATTCCTTCAATGGGATGATTGTCGCTTCATACCCTTCCCCTTCAAGAATTGTTTTTAATTGACGAGCGCCTTCTTCGTTTGTCCGTTCAGAAATGCCGATGTAGAAACAGTCTTCCGCTTGAAGCACATCACCGCCGTCCAACGTGCCTGGCGCTTCAATATGAAATACTTTATCGTAGAACTTTCTAAGAACCGGTTCCATCTCTACAATTTCACGATTTCTGGAATCAGCTCCCGGATTGGAAACGACAGCAAAATCAGGCGTCAATACGGCCGTATCTTCCACAAACGTAGAATCCGGAAATTCCTCACTGGCCGGCAAATGAGTAACAGCCACTCCGCATTTTTCTAAAGCTTCTACGTAAGCCTCATGCTGCTTGAGCAGCACATCATAATCCGGTGTCCCTAAATCAGAAGTCGTTAACCCATTCAAATAGCTCTTTCCCGGCGTCTTGACGATTACATTTTTAAACATAAACAGATGCTCCTTTTCCCTGATTTGATTTCTTATCCTCTGACAACCGGACAAGTCAGACATGTTGGTCCACCCGTCCCCTTCACACTGATTTCGTCGCCTTTATATTCATATACGGTCGCACCGGCTTCTTCCAATTGCCGTTTCGTGAAATCGTTTCCACGAGGTATTACACAAATGCGCGGCGCCAGGGCTAGCACATTGCAGCCGAGCACGTCATATTCCTCTTTAGGCACTTCGATTAACTGAATGCCCCGTTCGAGTAACAGCTGTCTAAAAAATACAGGCATCAGTCTGGAATGAACAACAGCCAAATCTTTGTCGACCATACTGATGAAGGACATCAAATGGAGACACTCCGCTTCCCCTAAATCATGCGGAAGCTGCACCACGATAAACTCGTCTACCATATCCGCTGTCAGCTCTTTTAATTGGCGAATCGCTTCGTCATTAGTCCGGTAGCCCCGGCCGACTACGAGTGTCCGATCATCCAGCCAAACGATATCTCCTCCGTCAGCTACTGCATCTCCCGTCAACTCACCTACGATGGGAATGCCCTTTTCTTGCAGAAATTCTTTATACACTTCCGCCTCCGGCTGCCGCAGTGATTTACCGGATTTTAAAATGATCGCCCCTTCTGGCGTGAATTTCACCGGATCGTGTGCATAGAGGGAATCCAGTCCCACTTTCTCTGAAGCCGGCAAGTAATCTATTCGTTCGACATGCTGCTCGAGGATTTCTATGAAATTCGTGAACTCTTCCACAGCCTCTTCAAAATTTGGTTCCTCTAAATAGTTAAATGTTTTCCAAGCGTCCGCCAAATGTGCTTGACTTCGAAATGCCTCGTTGGGATGCTTCACAATGACATGTTGCAACGGTGTAAACATAGAAGAACAATATTTCATTTCACTCACCCTTTTCCGCATAGCGGAAACACTTTCCGTTGAAAGGAAAGATTATATGTAAAATATATTCCCGTCATGATATAATGTCAATGTGTTTAGAAAAAAATAATTACATTTTCACTTCGAACTCATTTATTTTATCTGACTATTTTCTTAGGCGGTGCTTTGTTATGCAATCTATCGATCGGGCAATGACCATTGCCAAAATACTAGCGTCCCAACCAACTGAAGTCGGTTTGCCGATATCCGAACTGGCACAGGTATGTCAATTGCCACTTAGTACACTCCATCGCATTTTGCAAGCGATGATCAAACAAGGTATGGTCGAGCAGGACGAGCAAACGAAATACTATAGGCTCGGAACGATCTGGCTGGAATATGGGCTTCAAGTCTACGACACGATGGATTATGTGAATAAAATCCGTCCTGAATTGGATCGGCTGGCAAGAGAAGTGGAAGAAAGCGTCTACTTAAGCAAGCCTTCAGGAGAAGAAGCTATTATTATCGAGCGCATTGATAGCGAAAACAATCCGATACGGATCTATGACCAGCTGGGAAGTCGGATTCCGATGCATATCGGAGCGGCGAACAAAGCCATGTTGGCTGCTATGCCGGTGAACCGGCGAATTGATATTTTAACTGGATTGGTTTCGGCAGGCGAGATGAAAAAAATAGAGGCTGAACTCGTCAAAATTAGCCAGCAAGGCTATGCCGTGAGTCATGGGGAGAGAACAGAAGGCACCTCGTCGGTAGCGGTGGCCGTCATGAACGGTTTTGGAGAAGTAATCGGGGCCATCAGTATTGGGACTTTATCATTCAACCTTACAGAGGACCGGCTTGACTTTCTCATTCAGCAAATCCTTGATATCGGACAAAGAGTTTCCAACAAACTTGGCTACCGGCCATCGGATAGACGATAAAAATTCAAAAAACCGCGAACATCGATTCGCGGTTTTTCCTATTAGGACAATTTCTTTTTTAGTTTTGCTAACATGTCTTCAGTCATGGCATCCAAGTCGTATTTCGCTTTGAAGCCCCACTCTTCGATCGCTGCAGAAGGATCGATATGATCAGGCCAGCTGTCCGCAATTCCTTGGCGCACAGGATCTACATCATAAGCCATTTGGAAGTCCGGAATATGCTTTTGAATAGCTGCCGCAATTTGAGATGGCTCGAAGCTCATAGCCGTTACATTGAAGGCATTCCGGTGGATTAATTTCGCCGGGTCGGCTTCCATCAAGTCGACAATCGCCTGCAAAGCGTCCGGCATATACATCATGTCCATATATGTGCCCTCAGCAATGAACGATGTGTACTTTCCTTCCTCGATCGCTTTGTAATAAATATCAACCGCATAATCGGTCGTTCCCCCGCCTGGCTGTGCCACGTAAGAGATGAGGCCCGGGAAACGGACGCCGCGTGTGTCAATTCCGAACTTATGGTAATAATAATCGCACAGCAATTCGCCTGCCACTTTGTTGACTCCGTACATTGTCGTAGGACGCTGAAGTGTATCCTGCGGTGTATTTTGTTTCGGCGTGGATGGCCCGAATGCACCGATTGAACTTGGTGTGAAGAACTGCATGTCAAGTTCCCGCGCCACTTCTAGCGCGTTCATCAATCCACCCATATTCAAGTTCCAGGCGAATAATGGATTCTCCTCGGCTTTCGCGGATAATAGTGCTGCCATATGCATGATCGTGTCAGCTCCGAATTTTTTAGCAAGCTCCGACATCTGCTTGCCATCCGTCACATCCAACAATTCAAACGGGCCGGACGTTTCCCCTTCAGGTTTTCGGATATCAGTTGCCAAAACGTTGTCTGTTCCATATTCAGAACGAAGCTTCTCTATCAATTCGGAACCGATTTGGCCAAGGGCTCCTGTCACGATGATCTTTTTCATATCGCATACTCCTCCTAATCGACAAGTGTATTTTTGGGAAGGACAAATTATTTCAGAATAAATGAAAATGTTATTATTCCGGTATCATTTGATTATATTATGTACTTCCGGTAAATACAACCAGCATTTTTACTTTCCAATATATACATGTCGCACCCATTTTTCTCTGTCATCTGCTATACTAAAGGAAAAAACTGAGGTGTACCCATGAAGGGTAAATTATTTCTTTTTATCGGCATGATGATTGCCTTTTATGTGCTGCTAAAATTGCAATTGAACCTGTGGCTCGTCTTTGTACTCATTCTGTTGGCCACATTTGGCATATCATTTGGTTATCCAATCTTTATTACTTATCGCTCCAAAAGCATCCGAATGATCGACCGATTTATTGTCTCGAATCACAGCAAGCCATTATTTGGCTATGCGCATGCACTGGCATACGGAAGCAAGGAAGATGTGATCCAGTCTTTGAAACGGATTATTGCCTCCTATCCACAAGCTGAAGTACAGGAGATCTACAAAGCCAATTTAGCCTTTTATCAAAAGGATACAAAAAAGTTAAGAGAGGTTGCCCAAACGATGGCCTCTCCCGACTTCAAGAACTACTACAGCGGATTAGCCGCTGTTCTGAAAAAGGATTTGCCCGTAGCTGAAGAGCTGGCGAAAGAAATTCGTACGCCATGGACGTATCACTCCTTGCAGGCCGCAATTGCCTGGAAGCGAAAAGACGAGCAACAATTCCGGCAAGAAGCCGACAAGGCAGTGCAGCATGCAGTTGGTATGCAACGTTATGTTATATTCCATACAATGAAACGATTGGAAGAAGGAAAGGTTTAATCTTCGGAAGGAGGTGTGAATCGATGGAATACGTGGAAGATTCGTATGTCGAATTGACTAATGGCCTGCGAGGGCTCGTTGTTGAAGTGCGATTGGACGAACAGACACGGTATGACATTGAACTTCCCAATGGAGAAATTACAACTGTATTTGCCGATGAAGTAGTAAAAGAAGTACACTTGCCAACTAAATAGCCATATGAAAAACCCGCCAAATTTGGCGGGTTTTCATTTAGCCCACTTTTCGGATAAAGAGATCACCATCAACTTGCGAGCATTCAAATAACCCACGTGCCTCTAAATCCGTCACGAGCGCTTCCATGTACCATTGATTGTTCCCATCAAACGGCGTCAGCCGTCTCAACGTCTTTTTCGATAATTCATCGAATGAAATCCAGTCTTTCTCACCGGCTATATGCAGCATCGCTTTTTTTATTTTGTCATATCTGAATCTGACAATGGAAGGGCCTTTTCTGCCATTCCGTTGCAGCAGTTGTACGTGTTCGTTATATCTCAAAGAATTCACCTCACGGCATTTATATTAAGTTATTACCCGCTTTCTATTAATTTATTCATAGATTGCAGAACTTTTTTAGGAAGAAATATTCATGTAGTATTTCAAAGATGTTACAACTCCTATCTACCTTCCTATATGGCTTGGCTTAGGTAGTTATTGAAATGAAGCCAAAATAAAAAAGATCGGACAGGCAATGCGCCCATCCGATCTTTTTCTTATTGAATGACACCTAGTTCTTTACCGACTTTCTCGTAAATGGCCAGCGCATCATCAAGCATTTCTTTTGTATGGGCAGCAGTCGGCATGTTACGTACACGCCCTGTGCCTTTTGGTACTGTCGGGAACACGATCGATTTAGCGTAGACGCCTTCTTCGATCAACCGCTTAGAAAATTGCTGCGTCAATTTTTCCTCTCCGATAATGCAAGGAGTGATCGGCGTTTCGGACGCTCCGATGTTAAATCCGAGCTTCTTCAATCCCGCTTTTAAGTAGTTGCCATTATCCCAAAGCTTGTCATGAAGCTCTGTGGATTCCATGATTTTATCAAGCGCTCCCATGATAGCCGCCACATCGCCTGCAGGAAGTGCTGTGGAGAACAAGAACGGACGGGAACGGACTTTCAGCCAGTCGATCAACTGCTGCGTACCTGCGACATAACCGCCGACAACACCAATCGCTTTGGAAAGTGTTCCAATTTGGAAATCAATTTCTTTCTCCAAACCGAAATGCTTCACAGTTCCTTTTCCTTTTCCAGTTACACCCGATCCATGCGCATCATCCACGTATGTGATCAAGTCGAATTCCTTCGCAATTTTGACCGCTTCCGGCAGGTTGGCAATATCCCCATCCATAGAGAATACTCCGTCCGTGATGTACATCACTTTACCGTATTGGCCGGATTCAGTCGCTTCTTTTGCTTTCGCACGAAGGTCATCCATGTCTTGGTGTTTGACACGGATAATCTTCGCTCCGGAAAGACGGCATCCGTCGATAATGGAAGCATGGTTCAATTCATCGGAAAGAATCGCGTCATTTTTATTCATGACAGCGGAAATGGCCGCCATGTTGCAGTTGAATCCGGATTGGTAGGAAATTGCAGCTTCTGTTCCTTTGAACTCTGCCAATTTCTTTTCCAAGGCCACATGGATATCTAGCGTTCCGTTGATCGTCCGGACTGCCCCTGCTCCGACACCGTATTTTTCAGTTGCCGCAATGGCAAGCTTTTTCAAATCCTCGTTTGTTGCGAGACCGAGGTAGTTATTGGATGATAAGTTGATCAGTTGTTTGCCATTGATTGTGATGACAGGGCCGTTTGGACCTTCAACTGGGTCGATTACGTTATATAGACCTTGATCGCGTAATTCTTTCAAGTTTTCTTCTAAAAATGAATGCAATGCTTTCGACAATGTGATCTTCCTTTCAAACGAGTGGTGCCCTCATTTTAGCATAGTTGGGGGCGTTTCGCTGAAAGTTACATCTTAGGAAGGAAGGAGATCCCAAACGGTAGCTGCCCGTTCGGCGAAGACTTTCTGGTCAATCGCCGAGTCAAGGGACGTCTTCACTTCTCGCATGGCGTTTGCATAGGCATGCATATAGCCGGAAGCATCCAGTATTTTTTCCTTATACGCTTCCTCGATCGGCGCCACTTTACCTTCCGCCTCGGGATCTTCTGCACACAGTGATAGGAGATCCAATATTTCATCCCCTTTTAATTCCGGCTCATATTCATGCGGTTTGGTCGCATCGAATAGACAAACGGATAATTCCGGGAATAACACAAGATCTACACTTGCTGGATCCAACCCGCACCAGCCATACAGCACGTCGATGCCCCGCCGCTCGGCTTCTTTGCCAAGTGCTTTCATCAACGTTGATTTTCCCGATCCCGACAACCCTTTGATCAGCAGCCGCCGTTTTGCGCGAGACGTAATCGACGGAATGAAATCCTTTGCTCCTCCTGCCGAAAGGGACCCGATAATCCGATGGGACACGCCCGATTCCTTATGCAGCTTCATGGAACCGAATAATTCCTGTTTCAGCGATTCGATCAGTTGCTCATGTTCCTTCCACATCATCCGCACAATATTGACCGCTTCCCAATCATCATGGATCTGCTTCGCCTCTGACAGTGAGGATAACGTTTTTTGCAAGGCTTCCTCTGCTTCCGCCTTCGTGGCCACGACCCGGTCGTTCATCTCTTTTAACTTCCTGTCATCATACACGTCATAAAAACTAACGACTTTATGCCGCCCGCCGAGTTCAACCGGCTCCACCGCCACCGGATGGGAGGCCTGCAAAATTAGCAAGTTCTCCCCCCTGACATACACAGCGTCTGTCTTATCAGGTTGAATTGGATTCATAAAACGATCAACAAAAAAGCCGCGCTTGATAAAATGGGATGCGATATCCTGCAAAAGCGGGGATAATGCATTCGTCGGTGCACTCTTTAAAAAAATCACATGCTTTGCCGTGTCAATCAACTTGTCATATTTATGTGAGATTCCATGCCCCGTGTAGGCCGTCCCCATATATTCCGTAATTGTCCCGTATATCGTAACCATCCTTTCCAAATGGATCTGAATAACCTAAATCTACCTTATGCCCAAGGTTTGAAAAAATGCACGGCTTGTACTAGATTGATTCACAAAAAGAAAAGACGCCCTTTGGAGAGCGTCTTTGCAGCTATGTATATTACCTTCTGAATAAAACTTCCTCGTCCTCTTCACCAGCAATTTTCAATAACAATTTCCTGCATTGCGGCAAAGCATAATGGACAATTTGCCCGATCAGCAGCGCGATCAGAACGGTACCAACTCCGACCGGTCCCCCGAGCATCCATCCGATGATGGCGACGATGACCTCAATACTGGTCCGCACGACCTTCACACTGACCCCCAGCTTATCCACAAGAATCAGCATCAAACTGTCCCGGGGACCCGCCCCAACATTCGGCGAAACATAAACCCCGACCCCATAAGCCGTCACAATTACACCAAGCGTGAAAATAACCGCCTGCCCTCCAAGCGAGGCGAAATCCGGGAGCAGCCAATTGAATAAGTCGATGAACAGACCGATCATGAACATATTCAACCATGTCCCGAGCCTTGGCCATTGCCGGAGAACTATCGCCGTACTGACGATGATAATAAAACCCGTAATAATACTCCAGGAACCGATCGATAATCCTAAATTTCGGTACAACCCGACATGCAGCACATCCCACGGCCCAATGCCGAGTCGATTCCCTTTAATGGTCATCGAAATCCCAAGCGACATAATCATCATGCCAACCAGAAAAAACACCCAGCGCCATACAAATATCCTTCTCATTCGCATTCTTCTTTCCAAGCCCGTTCGCAGGGCCACTTGTTTATCTATCTTGACTGCCACACACTTCGCGGCAGGACACTACCGAACTACATTCCTTCACGCAGCCTTCATGCACAGCAGCGTTTCCTCTTCTCTAATAGTAACATGCAAGTGGACTCTAGGAAATATGCGATCCCAATTGATCAAGCGCCGCGACACACTTCTTTGAAGTACGAGCGATTCCCCTTCTACAATCGTCGAAAAGGATACGCCGGCCAAACGGGCGAAATATAATTACCCTTTCACAATTGCGGCAAAGGAAGCACTCGCCACCCGGGCGAAATCCGCCGGCGCCACTTTCATTTGCAAACCAGGCTTTCCCGCACTTACGATAAAAGTCGGAAGCGGCTTCGCGGATTGATCAATGATGACAGGCAGCTGCTTCTTCATCCCGATGGCCGTACAGCCGCCACGCACATACCCCGTCTCCTTCGTCAAATCCTTCAGCGGCAACATCTCCAACTTCTTCACGCCGGCCGCCTTAGCCGCCTTCTTTAGATCCAGCTCATCCGCAACCGGTATGATGAAAACAAACAACTCAGATGGAGAAGCAATCGTAACGAGCGTCTTATACACCAAGTCCGCCTGCTGTCCGGTCTTCTCTGCAACCGACACCCCATCCAGCTGGCCATCGCTCACATCATATTCGATTACTTCGAACGGAACCCCTTCACTTTCCAACAATCGTACTGCATTGGTCTTAACTGCTTTCTTCTTCGCCATCCGGCACCATCCTTTTATTGTTTGTTTAGTTGAATGCCGTCAACATCTCGATACCTAACCGCTCGTATATTTCTAGAACAGCTCGTATCTCAGCTCCAACCACTCGTATAATCCTGGAACAGCTCGTATCTTGTTGCAAACCGCTCGTATAATCCTGTGACAGCTCGTATCTTGTTTCCAACCACTCGTATATGTGTCCAAACAGCTCGTATCTTTTCCAGACAGATAAAATTTCAACCATCCAATCGATTTCTTGATTGGTCAAAAGCATTCAGCGCGCCACAGAGCAGGCGACGACTTGGCAATTCCCCGCGAATTGGCAGCTTTCCAAGGAACACGCCTAATTAAATCACGAAAAGCCTATGCATAAGCCAAAGCTTACAGCATGAAGACAGTGTAAACCATTTCCCGTGGTGCCCGCATTTCCGTTGCACACATTAACTCGTCTACGACCGATCGTATATTCGCTTCAACAGCTCGTATCTTTTCTCCAACAGCTCGTATATTTCTATAACCGCTCGTAAATCTCCAGAAGTGCTCGTATATTTCTACAACCGCTCGTATATCTCCAGGAGTGCTCGTTTATTTCTGCAACCGCTCGTATATTCCCAAGAGTGCTCGTTTATTTCTACAACCGCTCGTATATTTCCAGAAATGCTCGTATATTTCTGCAACCACTCGTATATTTCCAGAAGTGCTCGTATCCTTGCCTGAACCGCTCGTATATCCCCAGGACTCCTCGTTTCCTTTCACACTACCCACATCTCTCCATGGCGACTCAGTCCTGTTATTAAATATCGGTATGAAAAAAGGCTGCCCTGCTAATAGGACAGCCTTTCCATTTATGCACTTACGTAGTATTGCGGTCCTTCGAGTCCGTAGCCTCTCGATTTCGCTTCGACCTGGATGGTGTAGGCGGAGATGGCTTTGGCGAATTGTTTGTCCGCCGTGATTTTGAATGGACGGTGGTCGGCAGAAGGGTGGGGCATGATTGCCGCGCTGCGTTCCTGGTTGGTTAGTTCCGTCAATTCCGCTTTGGCTTTCTTTTGCATCGCAAGACGGGCTTCGGTTTCCCGGATTTTTGCGGATGCTGTGGCGGCGAGCTGGTGATCGGCGGTTGTTGGTTCGGAGACCGAGTTTGCTTCTCGCCGGACTTCTCGCCATAGGTCGATGGTTTCTTCCAGTGTCTTTCCGAGTGGCGGCGTAATTTGTTTCATCTGCCCCGCACCTAATTTTACAAACTGCTGCGCTTCTGCCTCTTTTTTCCCGAGCAGCAGCGCTTCCAAATCAGCCAGCGTCTTTTGATTCCGGCCGTTGTAGTCGGCTTGTCTGTCATAGGCGTGCTCGGCGTTTCGTCTGCGCGCTGCATCGTACCGCTGCATCTGGTCCGCTGCTGACGCGAATGTCATGATGGCGTTCATGTTCCTTCACCTCCTGCCGGCCTCTTGCCAGGCCGCCCCTTTTACACGATCTGTTGAAGTGAGAGGAAATCTCCCTCCCACTTCGTAATAAAGAAATTATATCCATTATTCACTTAGCGAACTATCAGACAAAAGAGCTAAAATTTACTTTTCAAATAGTTTCTTTAGCGCATCTGCCATTGCTGTATTTTCCGGTTCTTCCTGCTTCTTCAAATATTTTTGCACATCCCGCTTGTCGGCTTTCTTGCCGCCTGACTGGTTGCGTCGTTTTTCAAAGGCTGACAACTTCTCCCTATGTCCGCATTTACAGACGAAAATCCGTCCGTCGCCCTCTCCGCGCAGCTCCAGTTTCTTTTTACAATTTGGGCATCTTGCATTCGTCAATGTAGAGACATTCCGGCGGTGTCCGCATTCCCTGTCTTGGCAGACGAGCATCTTGCCACGCTTCCCGTTCACTTCTAGTAACGGTTTGCCGCAGTCCGGGCACATTTTTCCTGTTACGTTATCATGGCGGAATTTCTTATCATCCGTTTTGATTTCTTTGACGGTCTTTTTCGAGAAGTCGATCATGTCCTTCATGAACACGTCTTTTTTCATCTTCCCGGCAGCGATCTTTGTCAAACTCTGTTCCCATTCGGCTGTTAACGCCGGTGATTTCAAATCGTCCGGGACGAGCTCGAGCAGCTGTCTTCCTTTGGATGTCGTATAAATGTCGTTGCCTTTTTTCTCGGTGACGAACGAACTGAATAGCTTCTCGATAATGTCGGCACGTGTTGCAACGGTTCCAAGGCCTCCTGTTTCACCAAGCGTTTTAATCAAGTCCTTAGATTCCCCTGCCATGAATTGCGCCGGGTTCTCCATAGCGGCAAGCAATGTCCCTTCGTTGAAACGTGCAGGCGGTTTCGTCTGTCCGTCTGTCATAACGACAGCTCTGACCTTGATTTCATCGCCTTTTTTGTATGCTGGTAGGCGGTCTGTATCCTCTTCTTCTTCATCCGTGGAATATACAGCCTTCCACCCTTCGTCGGTCACTGTCCGGCCTTTTGCCTTGAACATTTCACCGCCGATTTCGACTTCCACTGTCATTTGGTCATAGCGGAACGATCCGAAGAAGACGGCTAAAAACCGTTTGACGATCAAGTCATACAAACGCTGTTCCTTATCGGACAAGTCTTGATAAACCGGTGTTTCCTCTGTCGGAATGATCGCATGGTGATCGGAGACCTTTTTGTCGTCGATGACTCCTTTTTGCGGCTTTACCTGGCCGCTGCGCAGCAAAGCATTCACTGATTTCCGGTATGGACCGATATCAACCGCCTTGATCCGTTCTTTCAGCGTACCTGCCATATCGGAAGTCAAATGCTTCGAGTCCGTACGCGGATACGTCACCGCTTTGTGGCGCTCATAGAGGTTTTGGAGCGTTGATAAGGTTTCCTTCGCAGACCAAGACCAGCGGCGATGCGCTTCTTTCTGTAACTCCGTCAGGTCGAACAAGGAAGGAGCCGGCTGCTGCTTCGGTGTTGTTTTTACGTCCTTCACTTTTCCAGAGTGGATGCTGTCAAGACGTGCAAGCACTTTTTCCACAGCTTCCTTTTGGAAGGATTGCGTCTGTCCCGCTTGGTCATGCCATGTGAAGCGGGTCGACTCTGTTAATGCCTGCAAGCCGTAGTAGGATTTCGGTTTAAAGTCCCGTATCTGTTTTTCCCGTTCTGCAATCATCGCAAGGGTTGGTGTCTGAACACGTCCCGTGGATAACTGCGCGTTATATTTTACCGTCAGCGCGCGTGTTGCATTGATGCCCACAACCCAGTCGGCTTCCGCACGGGCAACTGCCGCTTCATATAGGTTTTCGTATTGTTTGCCGTCCTTCAAGTTCCGGAAGCCATCTTTAATTGCCTTGTCCGTAACCGAAGAAATCCAAAGACGCTTGACAGGCTTGCGATTTTTCGCCATTTCCAAAATCCAGCGTGCCACCAGCTCCCCTTCCCGGCCGGCATCAGTTGCGATTATGACCTCCTTCACATCATTTCGTTTTAATACTGCCTTCACCGCATTAAATTGTTTTGATGTTTGACGGATCGGCGTTAATTTGAAAGGCTCCGGAATGATCGGAAGAAGCTCCAGCTTCCACTCCTTATACTCATTGCCATACCCTTCTGGATCTGCATGCGTTACGAGATGGCCAAGCGCCCACGTAACAATATATTGTGTTCCTTCCAAGAAACCGTTCCCTTTTTTATTACAGCCGAGCACCCGCGCGATATCCCGCGCAACGGATGGTTTTTCGGCTAATACGACTGATTTGGACATAAAAAAATCCCCTTTCTACATACCCCGATTATACGGGAGAATGCTTGATGTTGCACCCGAGGCGGATGTAGGTATGGAAACACGCTTCCTGTGCAAAAATGACGGAGATTGACTCAGGAAAGCGGTACAAGCAGAAAGCGATCGAATTTCGTAGGATTTTGTAGGATACAGCTTATCCTGTAGGAGATGCGAAGGAGTGAACTGAATGTGTGATGAAAGAGAATTTGATCAACTATATGCATTGATGGAAGTGTCTTTTCCGGACAGCGAGCGGAGGACATATGAGGGACAGAAAGCATTGTTAACTGATCCACATTATCGCATCGTGACGAAATCGGATCTTCATAATAGAATCATCGCATTTATTGCCTCATGGGAATTTGCAGAATTCCGCTTTGTAGAGCATATCGCAGTCGATCCGGTCATGCGTGGAAGCGGTACAGGCGGAAGACTAATGAACAGCTATTTGGAAGAGTCCTCAAAACCCGTGATTTTGGAGGTTGAGCTTCCAGATACGGAGCTTGCCAAGCGTAGAATAGGATTTTACGAACGATTAGGATTTCATCTCAATCCTTACGACTATGTGCAACCGCCACTGCAGGAAGGGCAAGCAGACCTGCCCTTGAAAATTATGAGCTACCCCCGTCTGATTACCGAAGAGGAGTTTAGCCAGTTCAGAGAAATTCTATATGCCAATGTATACAAGGTTGCATTGTAACCTCGCTTTCGAATTTTCGTTTGGTACAAGCAGACTTAATAAAGGAACAGATTGGGAGATGTTCAACCAATCTGTCCTTTTTCATTTGTGGTCACCTCCATCATAATCTTTGTCACATACTCTTCCTCCCGGTTTTTCAGTACCGCATCATAAATATATTCCTCGTACACGTACTTTCCAAGACGGTATCCATTTTGCTGCATATAGCTTAATAATCGTTCATAGGTGGACGATATGGTGTCAGCAGTTCCGACATGATAGCCGACTAGAAATCTGCCTCCGACCGATTTGAAATAGGGATGGCCCTCCCTCGGATTTGGCTGCTCCATATACAAATAGCTGTAATTTGAATAATCCCCGTTCAGAACATGTTCCCTTTTTGTCATTCCACCAATTGGGTAACCCGAATCCAATTGAGCACGATACAACTCTTCAATAAAATCCGAGACTGCTGCAACAAATTGCTCCTCCGTAGAATTTTCTATTGTGTCACTTAAGTACATTGTGCATTCTGGCAAGTATTCTAACGAGATTTTATCAAAATCAATCTCCAATGCCTCTTCGATTAGCTTTGATTTCACATGAATCATATTTTCAATCATTTCGAGTTCTCGGCGTTTCTTTGATATGACCTCTTTTTGCAGACGCATTAAGTCCGAGAAGTTCTCGGGTGATTTATTTGCCATGTATTCTTGAATATCCTTTAATGTCATCCCGACTTCTTTTAACATTTCAATGACACTAAAAAACTCATATTGGGCAATTGAATAATACCGATACCCCTTTTCATCTTTCATGATCGGGGCCAATAAACCGATCTGATCATAGTAGATCAGCGTTTGCTTGTTGACCTTGCAAAGGTGAGCGAATTCCCCGGTTGTAAATAGTTTCTCTTTTCGAATACTCAATTTTCAACGTCTCCTCTTGACTATATAGTTACTATATACCCTACATTGTAGGTAACCCCAATGAAAGAGAAAGGTTTTGACATTATGTTCACGGAAATTCGTGACGATTTTAACAAAGAAGAAATTTTAGCATTACGTATTGCGGATGAGCAGGAAGGCTTTATTGAAAGTACGCTGGAATGCTTGCAAGAAGCAGAACATGACCGCCGGTTTATTCCCGTCGGCCTGTACATGGAGGATACGGCTGTCGGATTCGCTATGTACGGCATGTTCCCACACGAAAAAAATGAGCAGCGTGTCTGGCTGGACCGCTTTTTGATTGATGAACGCTATCAGCACCAAGGGTTAGGTAAACACTTTTTAGAGCTGCTTGTACGCTATTTGACCGACCGGTACCATTGCCGCCAGCTTTTTTTAAGTGTGTATGAGACGAATACAGCCGCTATTCATTTATACAAGAAATTCGGCTTCGTTTTTAATGGTGAACTCGATGAAAATGGCGAGAAGGTAATGGTGAAGGAGATACACAAACATGACAACGATGACTCACATTGAAAGCCGGCCACTCCGGCCATTGTTTTTATCCTACCTGTTTCCCTCGTTAATCGGAATGATGCTTATGTCGGTCAATATTTTGATTGACGGCATTTTTGTCAGCCACGGCGTTGGTCCAACAGCGCTCGCCGGAGTCAATATAGCAGTCCCCATTTTCTCTATCTTACTCTCCATATCTCTCTGGATCGGTATGGGGGGTGCGACCCTCTATTCCATCTCGCTCGGCGAGGGACAGACAAAAAGCGCCCTGAAAATTTTCACATTATCATTCGTCTTAATGCTCCTTGTCGTTTTGCCTTTAGTTAGCGTGTTGCTTGTTAACTTAAAGGAAATTGCGTATTTATTCGGAGCAAGCGACCTGACATATCCCTATGTCCATGAGTACTTGCGTGTCATTTTATTATTTGGTGTATTTTACACTACCGAAAACCTGTTAAGCATCTTTATTCGAAATGATGGGAATCCGAAGCTTGCCATGATGGGGTTGATTACAACATCCATTCTCAATATCCTATTGAATTATCTTTTCGTTTTTGTATTTGATTATGGGGTAACGGGCGTGGCTTTCGCTACTGCACTGTCCACAGTTGCAGGCCTGATGGTGTTGTCCCTTCATTTCTTTTGGAAACAGGCCAACTTAAAATTTGTTCGAGGATTTCTAAACTGGCATGATACGAAGAAAATCGTTTCCATCGGCCTGCCGAGCTTTGTCGTTGAAGCCTCTATGGCTGTCATCATCATCTTCTATAATGTAACCTTTTTACATTACATGGGTGCCGACGGCGTGACAGCCTATGCGATGGTCAATTATGTCCACGCTGTCCTTCTGATGGTGTTCTATGGTATTGGAATGGCATTGCAGCCGCTCGTCAGCTACCACTATGGCGCCGGTTTGACGGGCAGATTAACAGCCCTTTTAAAAATCGGCATTGTCACTTCTGTACTTTTCGGTGCCATCACCGCCATCTTGATCATGCTGTTTCCAAGCCAAATCATCTCGTTGTTCGGAGACAGTACAGTTGAAATTCAGCAAATCGCAGTACAAGGTTTTGCCCATTTTGCGATCGGCTATCTATTCCTCGGAATCAATCTGGTCTATGCGGAGTTTTTCCAATCCATCGAGCGAATTCGTTTAGCAACCGGAATTGTGCTAATGCGCAGCATTATTCTTTTCGTTCCGGTCCTCATTCTTTTACCGAAGTTCTTTGGAGGCCAGGCTATTTGGTGGGTATTTCCGTTAGTAGAAGGCATAACAGCCTTGCTTACGTATTTAATCAGCAAAATGAACATCGTATTTCCCAAGAAGCATATACAAAAAACAGGCGATTGCTCATGATTCAGCAATCGCCTGTTCATTCATAGCTCATCCTTTGCAGCAATCTCGGCCGGATTCTTTCGCTTCATACAAAGCTACGTCTGCCTGTTTAATTAATTCATCGTCTGTCATATCGCCCTCCGCAACAGCAAGTCCAATACTCGTGGTGACCAAAAGACATCGGTCGGTGAATACCCACGGCTTCGCGATCGCTTGCCGGATCGATTCGGCGACTGCAAAGGCATCCTCGCGTGAACCGACCGCCGGCAGTAGCACGGCAAATTCATCGCCGCCAAACCGCGCCACCGTGTCCATGCGGCGGACGGCACCTTTCAGCCGTTTACTGAATTCAGCAATGACCTGATCTCCAATATCATGGCCATTCTGATCGTTAATCCATTTGAACCGGTCGATATCAAGCAGCAAGAGTGCCAGTCCTTCTCGACGATACTGTTCCCGCTGCAATGCATCAGCAAGATGTTCATAGAAAGCACGGCGGTTCCACAGATCAGACAGCATGTCGTGGTAGGCGAAATACCGCAATTGTTCCTCCGACCGCTTATCCACCGTAATATCACGCGCAATCGCCACAATCCGGTTGATGCGATGCTGTTCATTGAACACGGGAGAGCCGTAAATCTCGAACCAAATCCACTCATTCCACTTATTGCGCATCCGGTATTTCACTTTAAAATGCTTTTGCTGCCTAAGCGAATCGGTGAACGCATCTACAAGGCCCGACAAATCTTGCGGGTGAATAAAATAAGGAAACGGCCTTGCCATGATTTCCTCTTTACTAAATCCGAGCGAATCGCTGCAGGATGGCGAAATATATTCGACTTTGCCGTAGTTGTCGAGGATGGCAATCAAATCCTGTGAATGATTGGCGATGATCCGGAACTGGTCTTCCGTTTCATGCAGCTTCTCCTGTGACTTGGCCAGGTCACGTTCTGCTTTTTTCATCGCGGTCATGTCATGGGCATGAATGACAATATGAGTGACCTGACCTTCCTCATTCAACATGGGCACGAGACGGACAGAGGAATAGTACATCTCCCCATTCTCCATTTCATAGGAATCTTCATAATGGAACTCGCGCTTCGTATGGATGACGTGCAGATGATTTAAACGGAAAAACTCGAATTTCTCTGGCGATTCTACTTCCCTTAGCGGCCTGCCTATCGCTTCTTCAGTCAGCCATGTTCTCTCCATCGCGGCACGGTTTATGTATTCATAGTATAACTCTTCATTTTCCCGAACCCCGATGACCATCACCATTTCCTTTATGCCTTCAAACAAGATCCTATTCAACAATTGGTTGTCCGTCTCCGTCAACGGAACCTCCCCCCTTTACTTTGCCAAATACTCCCCTTGCAGCCAGACTTCCATCTTATCCACTGTCAGCGGCGGGTTGTAGAAGTAGCCTTGTCCGTAATCGCAACCGAATTCTTGCAGCGCCTGAGCTTGTGTCTCCTCCTCAATTCCTTCTGCGACGAGGGTCAATCCTAAATTCCGCCCCATATCAATGATTGTTTTTACAATGGATTTTGTATGAGGATGCCGAAGCATATCCTGGGTGAATGATTGATCGATCTTCAACCGGTCAATCGGCAGATAACCCAAGATGCTCAGCGAAGAATACCCGGTTCCAAAGTCATCCATGGAAATTTTAATCCCTATCTTTTTTAACTCATTTAAAACTGTAATAGACTCGTCATTTTGCATGAGTGATTCCGTTATTTCAATATCCAAATGCTCTGGAGACAGGTTCGTCCGCTTCAAGACATCTTCAATAAAACTAACAAATCCTGGCTCATTGATTTGACGAATCGATACATTCACCGCCACGCTCAATTGTGGATGACCTGTCAGCTGCCAAGCTTTCACTTGCCTGCATGCCGCTTCCAGCACCCATTTACCGATTGGAATAATGACTCCCGTTTTTTCAGCAATCGAAATAAATTCATTGGGCGGTATAAATCCCAGTTCTGGATGATTCCAGCGTATTAACGCTTCCACTGCTTCCGTCCGTTTAGTGGACAGGTTGACAATCGGCTGATAATGAAGCTCTAACCGGCCAGATTCTGCCGCTGTCCGCAAACCATTTTCAATTTTCATCTTCCGAACGTCGCCGACAGCTGTCTGCGCGGAATAAAAGCTATACGTATTTCCGCCCTTTTCCTTGGACTCATACATCGCCTTGTCCGCATTTTTCAGCAACGTCTCTGCATCTCTTCCGTCTTTCGGAAACAAGCTCACCCCGATACTCGCTGTTGTGAAAATTTCCTCCCCATTGATAATGAATGGTTCGCTGAATATAGAGAGAAGATCTGCTGATATCCCTTCTGCTTCATACTGATTCGTATGATTCAGCAGTACTACAAATTCATCTCCACCATGCCGGAACACTTCATACGTTTCGGGCAAATGCTCACAAAGGCGCTTCGCCACTTGCCGGATGAAGATATCGCCATATAAATGGCCCATCGTATCATTGATAACTTTAAAGCGGTCCAAATCCAGGAATAAGACGGCATTCACATGATCTTCATTTGTACTTTGGTCCAATTTGCGAAAGAGCTGTCTCCGGTTCGGCAGCATCGTTAAATCATCATGATTCGCATTATAGCTAAGCTCTTCATTCATACTTCTCAATTGGTCACTTACCTGCGAGTTAACGACCAATTGATACTCCAGGCGGCGCCCATATACATCCATTCGATTAATTAAATAGGCAAAAATCGGAGTGGCGAAGATGAGAAACACAGTAGTATCCACAACTTCATACCAAATAGCATTGTCAAACTTCCATTTAAAAATTTGACTTAGTATTTCTTCCAATATGTTCGGCACGATGATGACTGCCAAAATGAGAACCCACAGCCTGCCATCTAAAAAGCCCTTAGTTTTTATTCTCATTCCCCGCTGCTCCATTTCTATTATTATACAACGCTACTTTATCCAAACAAAGGAATTATAAACGGATTCTTTCAATATACAGTTAATATAATACTATATAAAGTAAATAAAATCAGTATAATTTTCCTAAATAAAAAATGGAAAAACAAGGACTAAGGGACCAACCGTTTTCCTTGAAAAAATCCCGCTATCCTAAATGGAATAGCGGGATATTCTTAGTCTTGATCTATAGCGTCTTTCGATAGATGCCGGCTCATTTCTGCGTATTGGATAAATACACGGGCAAGCTCTTGCAAACGCTCCTGCACATCTACATCAATAATATTGTTTTCATTATCAAAATGGCTCGTATGGGTATACACATAATTTGGTGTCACCAGGCAGCGGAAGTAATCCAAAATAGGCTTCAGCTGATTCTCAACGACAAGATGGTGCTGGAATGTGCCGCCGTTTGCCACGATGGATACTGGTTTATATCGCATTGCATGCGGATGAAGCATATCAAACGCATTTTTCAGGACGCCCGGAATCGAACCTTGGAAGATTGGCGTTGCAATGATATAGGCATCCGCCTCTTCAAATTTCCGGACCAGTTTTTTCATATCATCATTATATTGATCGAACGGACGACCATCGACAAATTGGTGGTCATAATCCGCAAACCTTATCAGTTCAAGCTCATAGCCGCATCCCGTACCGTCGATATACGATCGGACGGTTTCAAGCACCGCTCCTGTTTTGCTGCCGATAATGGTCCCGTCCACAAACAAAACTTTCACTAGGCATATCCTCCTTAGCTGTTCTCCATTACCCATCGTACCAAAGAATAGGGGAGGTTTCCCGAAATTGAGCTTACTGACCGCCCGGCTCTACTCTTTTTGAGAAGAACGCGGAGCTTCCCCCGGTATTTGCGGCTTTTCTTTCCCTGTATCTTCTTTAAACAGTTCTTCAATTTCATTGTCCGCAATCGGACGCTCTCCATTTTCCTCCAACAGCCTCTCCTTGATACGTGCAATATTCTTAGCCGGAGAAGTGAGTGCCAGAACGGAATCGCCGGCAGCCGCCTGAAGTTCCCTTTTGGCAGTGAAAAATTCCACATTCCCGTCCGAACGCAAAATATACAGGAGAATGGATGTATCATCCCTTTCTCGCAAATATTGCGTGTAACTGTATTGCTTCGTAATCAATGTCTTTCGGATAAGATGCCCCTCATTCACTCGTTCGTCCAGCTCATAAATCGAAACAGGCGGACTGAATAGTGTCTGGCCCCCTGAAATACTGAGGCTTGATGATTCATTCCCGGCATGGAAAGCTGTTTGAAACAGATGCTGCCGTCCCAGATCCGGGGCGAAATCGGCGCAAACATGGGCATTGTACGTATCACTTTCCGTCATTGCGACCATGTAACGAAATGGTGTTAAATCAATATGGTATTCGATCTGTTCGGTTAGAATATCCCCTACGTAGTTAGGAATGGATCGTTTTCTTGCTTCCGCCAGAGCCTCCCAGGACTGGTCAAGGATCAGCACTTCATGGCCGTTATCCTGAATGGATTTCGCAAATGCAGAGGCAAACTTCGAACCGCCGACAAGTAGCACGCCGGTTTCATCCGTTGTCGTCAAGTTCAGCTTTCTTGCGAGCCAGCCGATTGAGAAACCATGCAGCACCACGGTGCTCAGAACAAGTGCAAACGTCAAAGCAGTCAGCATCTCCGCGTCCTTATAACCATTGTCTACTAATATGGTGGCAAAGTAGCCGGACACGGTAAGGGCGACAATTCCCCGGGGAGCAATCCATCCGACGAGCGTTCTTTCTTTCCACGATAATTCGGTACCAATCGTTGAAACCCAAATGGATAGCGGCCGAACGACAAACAGCATCGCCGCCACATACAACAGGATATGCGGGTTCAAAATATCGACTAAAATCCGGGAATCGAGAGAAGCAGTCAACATGACAAAAATTCCGGAGATCAATAAAACTGAAATATTTTCTTTAAAATGCCGTACATCATTTAATGTTGTCATACGCAGATTCGCCATTGTCATCCCCATTGCCGTAACAGCGAGCAGACCGGTTTCATGCATAATTTCATCAGAAAAGACAAAGGTGAACAGCACAACGACGAAGAGGATCGGCGCTTTTAGAAATTCAGGAATGCTCCCCCTCTCGAACGCCCGCCCCATCAATCGGGCGGCTGCCCAACCGAGCAACACGGCAAAAGCAGAAGCGGTAAAGAAGAGCAACAGCGATTTCAAAGACACTTCCGCCTGCAGGAATTTAATAAATTCAAAAGCGAAGACGGCTACAAGGGCGCCGAACGGGTCGACAACAATTCCCTCCCACTTGAGAATGGCCGCCACCCTCGGTTTCAGCCGCGCTTGCCTCAGCAGCGGCAGAATCACCGTCGGACCTGTGACAATGAACAGTCCCCCGATAATGAACGCGACCTCCCACGATAGACCCGCCAAATAATGGGCGGCCAGCGATCCGGCAATCCAGGCAATGAATGCCCCGATCGTCACGATACGGCCAACCGGCTTGCTAAAGCCCCGGATCTCCCGGATATCTAAGTTCAAACTGCCTTCAAACAGAATAATAGCAACCGCAAATGTGATGATCGGACTGAACAGTTCCCCCATCGTCTCTTGAGGATCAATCCAGCCAAAAATCGGGCCTACCAGCAATCCAGCGACCGACATGACGACAATCGCAGGCATCCGGTATCGCCATGCAATCCATTGCGAGAGCATCCCAATCAATATGACAAGCAGTAAATCGAATAATAAGGAATCAAACAAAGGAATCCCCCTCTCCTTCGAGAATAAAAACCAGTTTACCATACAACGGAACATCCATCAGGAATGAAATGCCTTCTTGCTACTACCATTAGTTACTACATGCACTTCTTCAACCATATCTTCAAATTGTAATTGGAAATCATCCGTTCCAACTGGACAATTCAGCGAAATCATTCCCATCCGTTCCATTCACGTTCAGGAATCTGGACATAACTGCTTTTTTCAAATCATAGGGTGAAAGGGAGAGTAATGGATTCATAGGTCATAGAAAGGGTGATTCCAATAGAAACACGCGAAAAGAAAACCATTGCCATTCATGTAGCCCGAACAGATGCTAAAGGGACCTATCCCGCACGCAGAGCGGCCATCCTGGCTAAAATCCTGTCAGAAGAAGCGAATGTCATATTCCTGACGGGTCCCACATCCCCAGCTGCACCTGAAGGCTTTCAGGAAATCACAATCGGTCGAAATACGACACTTGCTGATACCGTCGCAGTCATCAAACCAGCTTTGCTTTTACGTGACAGCGGATCCACAATTCAGGAGGAAGTAGATAAAATCAGAGAATCCGTTTCTTCCCTCATTCATTTTGACGATTTTGGGGACGGCGGCCGATTGGCGGATCTTGTCTTGCAAACATTGTATGAAGAAGAAAGCGAAAATGTAATGGAGCATTACGTCATGGAACGCAATTTGTACATGGCGGATGACCCCTTTACCTCGTATCGGAAGATCGGCCTGCAAAAAGACCGGCCTGCCCCATTGCCGCATCTTGTCATTTCATTCGGAGAAGAAGATCCGGGCAATCTGAGCTACCGGGCTTTGCGCCATGTCCTGCAGCTGCAGATCCCACTCAAAGTGTCTGTGCTAGTCGGAGAATTATACCCCCACGATGTCAGCACGCTGCGGATGATGGCGCTTGGACGGCGGAACACGAATATTGTACAGCCCCCCTATGATACGGCTGAACTTTATTCAACTGCGGATATCATTCTCTGCGGCTCCGGCTATATGCCATACGAAGTGGCTGTCATGGGCATTCCGTGCATCGTCTTAGCGCAGAATGAATTCGAGCTCGGACTCGGTTTCCCGAAGGAGCACCACGGCTTCATCCACCTGGGCCTTGGACGAAAAGTGAAACAATCCAATCTGCTGAATGCCATCATGGAACCGCTCCTTCACGAACCGCTCCGCAAACGTGCGATCCGCAGGCAAACGAACCTCAATTTAGGAAATGGGAAAGATACCGTCCTGGAAGCGATCCGTTACTTGCTGGAATATCCGAAACGCGGAAAAGAGATGTCCGATATGCTACACTAAAGAAAAAGATTGGGAGTGTGCCGAATGGACAAACGACAACTCGAAGCAGCCATCGCCGAACTAAAAATGGACTACATCAGCCTTCAAGGTGATATCGAAAAACTGGAATCAACCGGCCACGCCGACTCCGTGCACAAAGCAGAACAACGCCTCGCTACGATGGAAACCCGATTAGCCGAATTGAACAAGCAGTTGGAAAGTATTTCATAATCAAGAAAACCGTCACGGGACGGTTTTCTTTTTTTAATGGGAGAACTCTTAGTACGTCGTCAACTTCAACAGTTCCTGCAATCGATAAATGCCCCGCTGATAGAACGTGAATTCGTTTTGATATTCTTCAAAATCGAGAGTATATAGGGCATCTTCATTGCTCCACAGCCGGTCGAAATACGCATTCATCTCACGGACAAGCGGACTGTCATTCGGTGCGATGACCCGCAAATTCCCCTCCAGGTTATAATTATTCAGCGTGCGCCCCGTTAGATTGGCGGAACCGTTCGTAATATACGTTTCCTGCTTCGTTTCCACAACGACTAACTTAGTATGATATTGGCCTATCACTGTGTTGTACCAACGGACTTGGATCTTCTCATCTGTTTCATCCATCATCTTCTGCATCACAGGCCGATTGGGCAATCCCGATTTTTCATTGCCGAATGAGTTTTCGTTCGGGTCCAGAATCATCTGCACTTCCACGCCGCGATCGACTGCATCCTCAATAGCCTCGACAACTTCCGGCATAGCAACGAAGAACATTCCCATCCGTATTCGGTCTCCTTTTTTCGCGCGGCCGATATCTTGAAGCAATGCATCGAGTATCTTTCTTTCCGTTACATACTGTACTGCATATTGGCCATCCTTTGATTCGCGAACTTCCGCCCTTGGCAATGAACCGCCATTTGTATACCGCACGACAGCTTCTTCCGATTCGAGGATGTCATTGATCACCGCGCCGCTCACTTTCAATGCGACATTACCGTGGAAACCACTTGCATCATGCGGATTCCCTGACGTCACAAGAGCCGCTTTATCCGTCACCATTGTCTTTCGATGATTCGCTTTGACGTTTAATAATTTCATATAGGAAGCAAGCGTCATCTTCGGTGCCTCGCTCGCCATCGCGTTCGGGATCCATCCCTTTTTCTCCACATGGATCCAGCGGAAAATTGTCCGGTAGAGCCCAGAATAAATCGGCGTGGAATCCCGCAGTTGATCCAAATCAGAATAGACGACCTCAATCCCCGCCTCTTCGAGCTTCGTAAACCATTTGGAAGCGTAGGAACCGTATCCCGTGTTGAGAGGATCCGTAATGAACACAATATCCATATTAGGATTCTCCTGCTTTTTCTGAATCAATTTCGCCGTTAAGGTTTCCGCGATTTTAGGGAACTCCACTTTTTCATCCGAATAATGATCCATCAGAAAGAAATCCAACACAATAAAGGACTCAGC
This sequence comes from Sporosarcina cyprini, assembly GCF_022048975.1. Taxonomy (GTDB): domain Bacteria; phylum Bacillota; class Bacilli; order Bacillales_A; family Planococcaceae; genus Sporosarcina; species Sporosarcina cyprini. Next base: position 78,121 of record NZ_JAKMHX010000016.1, read on the forward strand.
CTCATCGATCATGTTGTACACTTCATCAAAGATAGACAGCTCATGCACCATGCCATCGCCCTTCTTGTTTTGGGCATACGTCAGATCGGTGAACATTTCTACATCATCCGTCCGGTGCAGATCCCCTTCATACGGAATCCCTTTCGGCAGCGGCTTATAGGTGTGCCAGGCGATCACCGCCACATATAACATGACAAACAGTAATATCATAACGAACAAGGACCGTTTCCCCTTGTTCCTTTTCTTCCAACTTTTCATCTGATCATCCCCGTCCCAACTCACGAACTATTACTATCAAGTTCCCGTTAGCAGGCGCTTGCAAACTAGCATAATCTCCCGAGGAAAATAAAAAACGAGCGCAGACCAAATAGCCAGGTCTGCACTCGTTTTATTCTTATGCCAAGACGTACTCACGTGCCGCGGAGTCGTCCATCATTAATTCTTTCAAATATTTCTTCGCCCGGAACAGACGGGATTTCACCGTACCAATTGACACCTTCATCATTTCCGCAATCTCAATTAACGAATACTGATGCACATAGAAATACTCGATTGTTTTTCGGTAAATGGCATCCAGCTCACCAATTTTCGATTGCACGATCTTCTGAATATCAGATTGCTCCACCACTTCCACAGGAGTCATGCTGTCGCTTGGAACCAAATCCAAAATCGGAACGTCCAATGTATCAGGCTGGTTCATTACATGTTTACTGCGACGCACATCTTTCCGGTAACGATCCCGGAATGTGTTCATGCAAATCGTCGTAAGCCATGCTTTCATGCGATCGACACTGTCCATCTTGCCGCTGTAACGAACGACTTTCAGCCAGACATCCTGCATTAAGTCTTCCGCTTCTTCTTTATTGCGTGTCAGTTTCAAGCATAAGTGATATATGTATTTTCCATATTGATCGTGTAGTTCAGCTAAGTCGATTTTCATTGATAACGCCCTCCGTGTTGTATCTCTTGGAACCATTATCAAATATTTTCGTCTTACAAACTATCGCTTTCCCTTTCAACACACTTACAAATGTGTAAGGCGGCGTGACAGAACTGTGACAGCCTATATAAACCGGCATTCCTGCACAATCGAGTAGAGAAACCTTTCTCAAAGCCCCCTCATCAAACCGCACCTGCCCGATTACCCGAGCAACATCTTCTATCCTTTAGCATATTATCTTGTACAGTTTTATTGCAAACGACTCGACTGCCCGTCGCACAAAAAAGCCCGGACACTTACTCGTCCGGACTCATATCATGCTCTTCCTGTCGTTTCGTTATTTTCATCTTCACGATACGGCTTCGATCCATTTCTTCAATTTCAAAAAATAGATTCTCATATGTAAATCTCTCGCCAGGCTCTGGTACATGACCGAGTTCCTGCATAACGAAGCCGCCAATGGTTTCATGATCCGTCGGCAACCCGACATGAAGCAGCTCCATAACCTCGACAATTTCAAGCCGGCCGTGGCAAATCAGCTGGTGATGGTCTGATTCATAGACAAGAACTTCCTCGTCAATGTCTGTTTCATCTTCAATGTCCTGCCCGATCATTTCCTCAATAATGTCTTCATGCGTCACAATACCGAGCGTGCCGCCATATTCATCCAACACGATGGCTAAATGTTTCTTCTTCGCTAACATCAGTTTAAATACTTTCTCGACACTGGCCGTTTGCACGACAAACAACGGATTGTGGTCGATCAGTTCAGAAAGCTTCTTCTCTGGATGCATGGACCATTCAATGAGTGATTTGGAATAAAAGACCCCAATCACCTTATCAATGCTTTCCTCATAAACAGGATATCTTGTATAGAAGTATTCTAAAATCGTATCCCGCACTTCTTCATACGTCGATTCAATCGGCAGCCCGATTACATCCGTACGATGTGTTTCCAGTACATCGGAAACGTCTTTATCCGGAAAATCCAGAATACCTTTTAAACGCAGTGATTCGTCTTGCTCAAACGTCCCTTCCGTCGATGCAATATCCACCATTGAACGAAGCTCTTCCTTTGTCAATGTCGCCTCTGTAACAGCGCCTTTGGAAATGATGCGGATAAAGATGTTCGTAAACAAAGCAAGCAATGCTGTTAAAGGAGTCAAAAGTTTAACAAGCACAGAAATCGTAGGTGCGACAGCATACGCAATTCGATCCGCGAATGTAGCTGAGATCGTCTTAGGAAGCACTTCCCCAAACACAATGAGGACGACTGTCAAGATCCCGGTCATTAGACCAACATTCAGCCCTTTATCGATCGCGATCATCGTTACGATGGTCGGCATCATAATATTAGCCACATTGTTGCCAATCAGGATGGCCGTGATCATCCGGTCTGGTTTCGATATCAGTTTTTGTAATTTGATTGATTTTTTTTCGCCTTGCTCCGCCCGCAGCTGGACTTTCATCCGGTTCACTGCGGTCAGTGCCGTTTCACTCCCTGATAGGAAAAACGACAAGAATAAAAAGAATCCTAGTGCAATAAACAAAAGCGGTTCCTCCCGAACTTGTTTTCCATGCATCCGTTCTTGTGTTGAATGATACATATCATACCATAAGATCCTCGTTTTCGCTTGCTTGCCTGACTCGCATTTTTCTATTTTCTGTTATACTATTTTTAGATCCGAAATACTTAGAAACGAGGGATACCTTTGACTCATTTAGAATCGCTTGATACGTTTTTTACTGAAAAGCGGAACGACCATTTGGACCAATTGAAGGATTTTCTGCGCATCCCAAGCATCAGCGCGTTGTCCGACCACAAGGCGGACATGCAAAAAGCGGCTGAATGGCTGAAGGATTCATTCGAAAAAGCGGGCTTGGAGAACGTCTCCATCGAACCGACAGACGGCCACCCTGTCGTCTATGGCGACTGGCTGCACGCCGAAGGAAAGCCCACATTATTGATTTATGGCCATTACGATGTCCAGCCGGTCGACCCATTGCATTTATGGGAGAGCGGGCCATTCGAGCCGGAAGTCCGGGACAATAAGCTGTATGCCCGCGGCGCAAGCGATGACAAAGGACAAGTATTCATGCATGTAAAAGCGGTAGAAGCGTTGATGCATGAAAACGGCGGCAAGCTGCCCGTCAATGTGAAGTTCATCATTGAAGGCGAAGAGGAAGTCGGCAGCCCGAACTTAGAGAAATATATTGAAGAGAATAAAGAAAAGCTGGCGGCAGACATCATTGTCATCTCCGATACAGGCATGTACGGACCTGGCAAACCGGCTATCTGCTATGGATTACGCGGACTGGCAGGCGTACAGATCGATGTGCGCGGCGCAAAAAGCGACCTGCATTCAGGCATTTATGGAGGCGGCGTACAAAATCCGATCCATGCCATCTCCGACATCCTAGCGTCCTTCCATGATCAAGAAGGCACCATTGCAGTCGAAGGATTCTACGAAGATGTCCGCCCGCTGGCTGAAGAAGAACGGGAAGCGTATGCGGCACTTAATTTTGACGAAGCAGCGTTGAAAGAAGAAATCGGCGTGTCTGAATTATTCGGTGAAAAAGGCTACTCCTACTTGGAGCGCACTTGGACTCGTCCGACCCTTGAAGTAAACGGCGTCTTCGGCGGTTTCTCCGGCGAAGGCATCAAAACCGTATTGCCATCCGAAGCCGGCGCAAAAATCACATGCCGCCTCGTACCGGATCAAGACCCGGAAGATATCGTCGCCAAACTGAAAGCACATATCGAAAAACATAAACCGGCAGGCGTCACAGTGGAAGTGAGCGAATTTGACAAAGGCAAACCGTTCATCACGCCATTTGACCACCCAGCCATCCAAGCAGCAGGCCGCTCGTACGAAAAAGTGTACAACGTGCCGACTGCCTACACACGCATGGGCGGCTCGATCCCAATCGTAGCCGCATTCGATGAAATCCTCGGATTGCCAGTCGTCCTCATGGGATTCGGCCTTTCGAGCGAAAACTTCCATGCACCAAACGAACACTTCCACCTCGAAAACTTCGACAAAGGCCTTCGCGTCATCGGCGACTACTACTATGAACTCGCTGAACTGCCTGTCGATGAATTAAAGAAATAACCAATACCGGGTTTGGCTCACATGCCGAACCCGGTTTTTCATGTGCCAGTTGGGGCATGGTAGTGTGCATGTGATTCAGTGAAGTTTGAGAGTATTATTTGTCTGTTGTATTTGGCGATGTAATGTGAGGATTTGTCGTGGCGGGACGGTTTTTTGGCGCGGGAGCGACCGGATTTGGCGCGGCAGACCGTTTTTTTGGCGCGGGGCTAGATGAACGCCAATATTTCCCGTTGAACGCCATTAAGTCGAAACGAACGCCAATAACTTCGATTGAACGCCATTAAATCGAAACGAACGCCAATAACTCCTGCTGAACGCCATTAAGTCGAGACGAACGCCAATAACTCTAGCTGAACGCCATTAAATCGAGACGAACGCAATAACTTCGGCTGAACGCCATTAAGTCGAAACGAACGCCAATAACTCCAGATGAACGCCATTAAATCAAAACGAACGCCAATAACTTCGGCTGAACGCCATTAAATCGAAATGAACGCCAATAACTCCCGCTGAACGCCATTAAATCAAAATGAACGCCAATAACTCCGGCTGAACGCCATTAAATCGAAACGAACGCCAATAACTCCGGCTGAACGCCATTAAATTAAGTCAAACGCCAATAACTCCTGCTGAACGCCATTAAGTCGAGACGAACGCCAATAACTCCTGCTGAACGCCATTAAGTCGAGACGAACGCCAATAACTCCAGCTGAACGCCATTAAGTCGAGACGAACGCCCATAACTCCAACTGAACGCCATTAAATCGAAACGAACGCCAATAACTCCTGCTGAACGCCATTAAGTCGAGACGAACGCCAATAACTCCAACTGAACGCCCATAACTCTAGCATAACCTTTCCGCACAACCGAGCGTACTCGTTTCCCCATTCATCCCCCTACTCTTTTCCAAATCAAAAAAGCACCCAGTCACCTGGATGCTCCTTTTGTTACTCTTCTTTTCCGAAGAACGTTACGATATCTTCCAACGGTTTGCGTACGCGGTTTTTCGGAATGTCGTCGAAATAACCGAATTGTAGCATGCTGATGATGCGCTCTTCTGGCTTGACGCCCAGTGCTTCTCTGAATTTCGGATTGTCGATGAAAGGTGGTGTTTTCCAGCATGTGCCGATGCCTTTATCCCATGCGAGCAACATCACGTTTTGAATAAACGTGCTGGCTGCCGCGAAGTCTTCCAGCCTTTCTTTTTGGCGGACATCCTCCGGCACGACGACGAATACGACAGCGCCGGGTGTAGTGAATTTCTTCATCTGTTTTTCCAAGTCTTCCTCGGACAGCTCTTTCCATTTCGGAACACCGTACTCCTTCAACAGTTCCTGCAATTTCACGTGTTCCTGATTTGTCGCCACAATCACTCTCCAAGGATTTCGGTTGCCGTGATTTGGCGCCCAGCGTGCGTCCTCAAGTACCGCCAATATATCATCGACATCGACCGGTTGACCGTTAAAATTTTTGACCGACCGGCGATTGACGATTGCATCTCTGACTGATAGTGCTTGTTCATTCATCTATTGAACTCCCCTTTTTACCATACTAGCGACCATTATACACTATTGCCGCTTTCCGAGGAAAACAACGGACTGTTCCCGCTCTCCAAAACTATTACTATTCAAACAAATTACTTTCGATGATATAATATTCCTACGTTCGTAAATAAACTACAAAAGGATGGCCCCTATGGCGAAAAAACCGTTAGCTTGGATTGTGGACAGCACAGCCTACATTCCGAAAGAATTAAAAGAACACCCGGATTTCTATTGGATTCCGCTTAATATACATTTCGGAGACAAACAATTTGTGGATGGAATTGATTTGTCGCCTTCCGAGCTGTATGAAAATATTAAAGGGGCTGTTGAATTCCCCAAAACGTCCCAGCCGTCAGCTGGTGAATTCGCTGAGCAGTTCAAACAACTGGCAACCGAATATGAGCAAGCGATTGCCGTTCATATTTCCGGAAAATTAAGCGGCACCCTTGCCTCTTCAATGGCAGGAGCTGAAATGGCCAATTTCCCAATCACGTTCATCGACTCTCTGTCCCTCTCGTACGGCATTACCGGCTTGATTCAAAAAGGGATGGCGATGCATGAATTGGGTGCAACTGTGGATGAAATCAAACAGCAGCTCGAATCCATGGCCGGAACGATGAACAATTATATTCTCATCGGACAGTTGGATCAGCTGTATAAAGGCGGCCGGATGAGCGGCGTGCAATTTTTCCTAGGCAGCCTGTTGAAGGTAAAACCGATCATTCAACTATCGGACATCGGAACGCTTGAAGTGTTCGACAAAGTTCGATCTGAAAAGAAAGCGCTTCAATATCTTGTGGATAAAGTATCCGCAAGCCAACCTTCCCATATTCACTTGATGCACGGCAATGTTCCCGATCAAGCGGAGCAGCTGAAGGACATGCTTCGTAAAAGCAACCCTCAGCTTACTGTAGAAATCGGTGATATTAGTTCTACTCTCGCCGTTCATGCAGGAGAAGGCACACTGGCCGTTCTATGGTTTGATTAAAAAATAAAAGAGGGAGCCTCCTAGCTGGAGAGCTCCCATTTCTATTAAGAAAAATGATCGTTCACTTTAAAAAATAAGTATTTTGCATTCGGAGAATATGCATAGGAGTCCTTGTAATCCCATGACCGCTGATAAGCGTCGTACGTATGGGCATTGACGAGCGGCATTTGGCCATCCTTCCCCGTCACAATTGTTGTATGATCATACCGCCCGTCGCCTTGGAAGTCATAACAAATCAGATCACCCAATTCCAATTCTTCAGGCGAACTGACCTGCCTGGTAGTCAGTCCCTTCTTCGATCCGCCTAAAAACCAGCGCATGGAATGGGCAACCGACCAACTGAAACTCCAGGTTCCTCCTTGCATCCACCAGCCTCGTTCACGATTAGGATATCCATACATCGGCGCTCCGCCTGCCAGCAGACATTGAGAAATAAAATTGGTGCAGTCTACGTCAAATGAATGAAAATCAGGATTTCGTCCATTCCACCATTTATTCGCATAGGCGACAGCCGCTTCCCTGTTATACATAAAAACGCCCCCTCAGCCCATCTTATGAACTAAAGAGGCTTGGAATGCGATTTATTCTAGGTAAATAAAAAGAAGCCTGCTGACGGGAGGCTCCTTCTCATTCGTTGTACAATCATCTTTTCTTCAAACGATTTTGCAACATCTTATAGTCAATGAACACCCCGATAAAACCGACCGGGATGCCACCTCCACAAACTGAAAGGAAAAAGAGGAAAACGTTGACCTTCTCCATCACCTGGAATAAGTAGTAGAAGGCCAACATTGTTCCAAAGGCAGCGAAAATCATCGTGAAATAGTACGTTATCGGGGCATTTTCCAAAACCGCTTGGTCCTCACTCGTCATTTTCCGACTCATACGATACCCTCTTTTCTTGGAACAATTATTGTGCCTATTTCATTATTACCCCTTTTTCAATTTTCAATCCTACCAGGTTGGTGTTCGTAAACAGCGGTTACATTCATTTAAGGTTATCAATTTGGCGGTCTTCAATTTGCTCTTTATTTTTTTCATTAATTTTCATCATGTCGGATATGGTTACAAATGTATACCCTTGCTTTTCGAGGGCGGGAAGGATTTTTTCCAACGCTTCCACTGTCTGCCGACGGTTGCCGCCTCCATCGTGGAAAAGTACAACATTACCTTCTTTGGCTCCATTCAAGACAAAGCCGACAATTTTATTCACACCCGGGTTCTTCCAATCCAATGTATCCAAGTGCCAAGACCACATAATCAGTTTGTATCCCTCTTTTGAAACGGCTTGGACAATTTCATCGGTATACTCCCCTTCAACAGGTCGGAATAATTTGGAGGATTGCCCCGTTATCGAATAAATAACTTCATCCGTTTTTTTCAATTCCTGAATTAACTGTGAGACATTCATTCGGCTTTTGTGGGAATACGTATGATTGGCCAGTTCATGCCCCTCCTCATACATTCGCAGCACTACATCGGGATTCTTCTCGGCATTAGCACCTACGATAAAAAACGTCGCTTTCGCTTCATGTTTCTTCAGAAGATCTAAAATTTCGGTTGTATGTTTCCGATGGGGTCCATCATCAAACGTCAATGCAATCACTTTTTCTTCCGTATTAATTTCCCATATTATCTGTCCGGCCTCTTCGTAATGCTTCCTTCCTTTATCCGCAAACGTTCTGCCGTATACTCCGAAAACAATTATGATGATGATCAGCGGCAATACAAATCGTTTCAAGACCCCACTCCCAAACAAAATTTATTTGTTGTTAGTATTCGTCTTTGCGGCGAAACGATGCATGCAACTTGTATTGTTAGACATTTATTCTTTTAACACGGTTTTAGTGAAATCCTTTCATGCCTGTATAAAGAGAACTGTATAATAGAGGGAAATCCAAAATACATTTGTTGATTTAAATAGGATTTATAATAACTAGTCCACATAATTTTAGGTCTAGAACTCTAATATCCGATGAAAAATAAATTTATTTCTCAGACACACGTCTGACCTTATGAGTATTAGAAACAGGGTACACTTAACTGACTTGGCCGATTGATTGCCGTATCCATATAGGAGGAAATACGATGAAGATAAAAAAATACTTATACGACGAAACAATACACGAACTGCAATTATTTCATAATGCAGAGGATCGCAATAGTCTATCAAGAAGAATGAAGAATAGACCTCACTTTTTATTTAGCTTGGAGATGGCTGACGACTTTTTAAAGGCTGACAAGCCGTATACTGTCGTTATGTTCGGTGATGATAATGAAGGATACTCACTGGGCTATATTACTTCAGTATCTGTACATGCAACTGATTCCGGAATAATTGTTGAGTTTGATGAATTTGATATGCAACCTTTCAATTCGCAAACACGGGAGTATCGCAACCTTAAAGGCTTCCTCATGGAGTACGTGCAAGAATTGATAAAGCCTAAAAAGAAGTTTTAGTAACATTATGTTATTAAAACGGAGAATCAAATAAAGCATGACTATGCAGGCAGGTATTTATGGCCTCTTACTCAAAAGGATAACGAACTAACAAGTGAGGTCTATTCCCAATACACGACAACTGAAAGTCAGCCCCAAACCAATGAACATAAAAAAGAACCCTATCAAACGTTAGTTTGACAAGGTTCCTTTTGAGATGGAGCATACCGGCGATGATCTTCACACTGCCAGTAGGGTATCCTTTTTTTCGTACTCTGTTGTAAATGTCTATATATCAAAAATATATCAACGTTTATCGCAACTGCAAATAAATTCTTCATCATGCTTTTTCTTCGATATTATATCGTTTCACATCAATTAGAAGGAGTTTAAAGTTTTTAGAACCAATTCTTGAATCTTGCTATCCTCGATCAAGGCTTTAAAATCTTCTTCCGACAATGATGTGTTTATATGAGTTACTTGGTGGCCATATAACTCAATAACTTCCCCCTCCCCTTTTCTAAAGCTCACCGTGTAAGTATGCCCGTTAGCCTCTTGGTCATATGAAAACTCAAAAATATGGTCGCTGTTTTCGTTGTAACCAAGTGTATATGGCGTACCTTTAATTACCATTTCTTTATATTCAAGCTCCTCAACTTCCATTGGGCTTTCCCTTGTTATATCTACAAGAAGCTTTTGCTTCTCATCAGTAATGCTTGAATAGTTAAACGATATCGATACTAGATCATCCGAACTCAATTCATGCGTATAGACTTTATCTTCTTCCAACTTGGACATATCAATTTCCCGGCCGTATGAGTTAAATACACGAATACTGCTTAACTGATAATCATCGAATAAAGTCTCATACTTAACAGTTGGATAGTACTTTTTGAATTCCTTAAGATCTGTAAATGTAAAATCCGGATTATCTATTAAATAACGATTTTTATCTTTCGGGCTTTGTTTAAATGTATATTCGTTGTGATTCAGTTTCGCCCTTTCAGTTGCCTGGAATTCGAAATCAACTTCCCCTGCTTGATAAGCGCTGTTTTCATTGTCCTCGTATGTGTGCACATATTCTTTGTGATGATTTTTTAGGATAAATTCATGGATACTGTCAGCTATTTTCAATAATGAGGGGACATCTATTTCTTCAATTGTATCCGAAGGAAGATGTAATTTCGGGGTCACATTCTGGCTGGAAATAGTAAATGCGTTAATGTTCTTATACAAGAAGCTGGAGTGATCACTTCTTAACCCGCCACTCAAGTCAGTATTATATTCCACACTACTTTCTTCCAAGACAGATATCATGTCCCCCAACAAATCTTCAGAGATGTCTTCCTGTGAAACAATACTTACTGGTGCTTGATACATAGAATCCAGATTGATGTTGAAAATGCTATTATATTTACTACTCAACTCTTCAACTAAATGAGTACTGCCTTGAAGCCCTGATTCTTCACCGTTAAAGGCAACTATAATAATATCACTATCATATTCTTCACCAGAGCCTGCTAATTTTCTAGCTATTTCAAGTAGCACTGCGACTCCAGAAGCGTTATCAATGGCCCCCCGATAAATGGTATCACCCACTTTGCCTACATGATCAAAATGAGCAGACAGAACGATTGCTTTTGTATTATCTGTACCCGGAATCTTGCCTGCAATGTTATATGCATCTATCGTTTTTTCTTCAACCGATATGTTCACCTTAATTTGTCCGCCTGAAGTCTCTTTTAATCTGTCATAGGTGTGTGTGGAGATTTGAATAAGAGGTTTATCAACAGTGTCAATCGATAACGTTTTCGAAAATACTTCTTCAACAATAAATATTCCTTGAGATTTCTCAAAAGCTTCGTTGAAATTGCTTCTGTCTTTTAATACAACATAACCTTGTCCTATCCCCGGACTTTGAATATCAAACGTAAAAGGCAAAGTTTTTTCATAGCTGCTATAACCGTTTCTCTCTAAATAATCAACACCACGAATTAGATCTGTAACGCCGCCACTTTCGGAAATAATTTGCATTTGATAGTTAGCTTTTTCGGGATCATGAAATGTATGAGGATACTTCAGTAATAGTCCCTCAGTATCCGAACTAATAGGCTCCAACCCTATTTCCTGGAATTTTTCTTCAATGAATGATAAAGCCAGGTCATTTCCTTTTGTCCCAGTTAGACGACCATCCATTTCATCAGATGTTAGTATCTTTATTGTTTCTTCTAATTCTGCATAGTCAACTTCTTCGCTGCATCCTGTTAAAAAAATTGTCATTAAAATTGCACCGATTAAAACCTTGCGTAAATGTATCATTTTTACCCCCGAAAAATAGTTTAAATTTTGTTAAAATTATCCACGTGACTTTATTCGCCAAGAAAGGTGGAAGTCCTCCCAAATCCAAAGTAAAAAGCACTCCGAGAGTGCTTATAACAAACTAAAATTCTTATATCTATATGGAATCACGTGTTTTTATATTCGAATGTCCTAATTTCTCTTGAACCACTTTCATATTGATGCCCCTGACTGATTAGTAGGGATGCTGATGAATGACGCAGATCATTAAATATTCATGGCCACATTACACAAAAGGATAATGAACTTGCGAGTGATGTATTTTCTCGAAACTTTATCAAAAAGGCACACTCTGGGTACACGACTGCCGAAAACCACCTCAAATCCACATGAACACAAAAAAAGAAACCCCGTCAAACGTTAGTTTGACAAGGTTCCTTTAATTATGGAGCATACCGGGTTCGAACCGGTGACCTTCACACTGCCAGCGTGACACTCTCCCAGCTGAGCTAATGCCCCGTATATCTGATACAATAAGAGTATACCAAACGATTTTGAAAAAGACAACAGATTGGGGGAGATCTCCTTGCAGCATGCTGAGAGGGAAATTACGGAGCCTGTGCTTCTTTGTGATAAGAAAGGCCAGTTGAATCCGGGTGCTATCGGGTATGCGCGCCGGCCGATCATTCAGAGTAATCTGAAGGGTCATTTCATGCGAAAGAAGAAATGGAACTATTGGTGTGTGTTCGGGGAGGATCTTCTGTTTTCTGCGACCATCAGCCATTTGGATTATGCGGCGGTCTGCTTTGTGTATATGCTGGACTATGAGACACAGCGGTTTTATGAGAAGCAGATTACGCTACCGATCGGGCGGAAGATCAAAATGCCGGAAGATGTGCTGGGCAATGTGAAGTTTATGAATGAACGGATGTCCGTCCAGTTGGTGCATTTGCAGGGAGAGACCCATCTTTCCGTCACTATTCCTGATTTCGATAGTGAAGTACTGCATGCCGACTTGCATATTAAGCATCCCGCGCAGGATGAGTCCTTGAATGTAGTCATTCCGCGGAGCCGGGATGTTTTCCAATTCACCGCGAAGCATCATTCCTTGCCGACTGCCGGCTTCGTTAAAATCGGTTCAAAGCGTTATGATTTTAATCCCGATTATAGCTTTGCCGTGCTGGATTACGGACGCGGCATCTGGCCAAGGGAAGCGCAGTGGAATTGGGCGATGGCCTCTCAACGTGCGGGCGGGCGCCGGATCGGGCTCAACTTTGGTGGTAAATGGACAGACGGGACCGGCATGACGGAGAATGCCGTTTTCATTGACGGGAAGATGATGAAAATCCATGAAGATGTCCTTTTTTCATATAATCCATCCAATTACATGGAACCGTGGAAGATCAAAACCCGATTTTCCGATAAAGTCAGCGTGACGTTCACCCCCTTCTTTGAACGGACCGCTACAACGAATGTCCAATTGGTTCAAACCGAAGTGCATCAGACCGTCGGCTATTTCAACGGGCGCATTAAGCTGGATGACGGCTCCTTTTTGTTAATTAGACAAATGCTTGGCTGTTCGGAGGATCATATTGCGAAGTGGTAACGAACCGGCGCTTGCCGGTTTTTTTTATTGCAAAAGTCCTCGTTTAATTTCCACAAAAGAAGGAAAACTACTAGTAGCAGATATTATGAAGGGATGGTTATGCGCGGATGAAAAAACTCCTACTGTTCGGTACCTTGTTAGTAGCCTTTGTTCTCGTGCTGGGCGCATGTGGAAATAAAAAAGACGACACGAAAGGCACGGACCCGAGTAAAGATAGCGTGCAAAATATTGATGACCAGGACGGCGGGACGATGAATACCGGCAATGCCTATGGATTCGATCATTTTGAATTGGAAATCGAAGTCGATGGAAAAGAAGCCATTCAGGATCAATATACAATGGAGAAGGAACTGACCGCCATTTACGTAAATAAACTCACAGGTGTCGAATTGAAGGATGCCAAAGCGATGACTGAACTGGATAAGTTTTTCAAGGAGATTAATCTTACAAAAGACACGTCCAAAAAGCGCGCGACAGACGATATTCTCAAATGGTATGGCCTAGACAGCTTCAGTAAATTCTATTTAAAGGTGCATTTTGATGATGGCAATGAATTAAATATTGAAGAAGTGAAGTAAACACCAAAATCCCGAAGATGCGACCATCTGCATCTTCGGGATTTTTTATACTTTTGCTTCCATTAGCATTTGGTAATAAACGCCTTGCCGCTCAATTAACTCGTCCTGGCTTCCTGATTCGATCAGTTTACCTTGCCCCATGACATACACTGTATCGGCTTTCCGCACCGTATTCAGACGGTGGGCAATGACGAAACTGGTGCGCCCTTCCATGAGCCGTTCCAGTGCTTCTTGAATTTCTAGCTCCGTCACGGTATCGATGCTGCTCGTCGCCTCATCGAGCAGCAGGATGACCGGATCGGCAACGAGTGCACGCGCAATGGAAAGCAATTGCTTCTGCCCTTGCGAAATCTCACCGCCGTCCGCTGTCAACACGGTCTCATAACCGTTTTCCAGTCGGGAAATGAATGTATGCGCATTCGCCTTTTTCGCCGCCGCAATCACTTCTTCATCTGTCGCATCCAGACGCCCATATCGGATATTCTCCATAACCGACGCTTCAAATAAGAATGGATCCTGCAGCACGAATGCCATTTGATTGCGCAGCGTTTTACGCGGCAGTTCATTAATTGGGATACCGTCAATTAAAATTTGGCCTGCATCGGTTTCATAGAAACGGGCCAGCAATTGCATAATCGTTGTTTTTCCTGCTCCTGTCGCTCCGACAAATGCGGCAGTTTCTCCTGGCTTTACATGGAAAGAGACGTCTTGGATCGTATAACCATCCGTCTCGACAGCATAGCCAAACGATACATCCCGGAATTCGACATCGCCTTTCAATACCGTGTCCTGATGATCTATCGCCTCATCCTTTTCAATCGGTTCATCCATAATCTTGAACACACGCTCCGCCCCTGCTATCGCAGAAAGGACGGTGTTGAACTGGTTTGCAAGATCATTCAACGGACGCGTAAACTGGCGGGCGAATTCGGAGAAAATAACGATGGTTCCGATCGTCACTAGGCCATCGCCTTTCAGCGCGAGCAATCCGCCAACACCTGCCACGATCGCGAAGCTGGCATTGTTCAGCATGTTCATTACCTTTGGAATGAAACCGGAGTAAGTCAACGCCCAAAAGCCGGTGCGGCGAAGCCTCCCGCTTTTATCCGCGAACTCCTCCATAACGCGTTCTTCCTGTGAAAACGCCTTAACGATCCGTTGTCCGGAAATCGTCTCCTCAATCATCCCGTTCAGTGAACCGACCGCCTGCTGCTGTTCTTTGTAGAGCAGCCCCGTCCTTCTTGTTATCCACCGGATCGCCGTGAACATGACCGGGACGATGACCATCGTCAATAACGTCAAAATCGGGCTAAGATAGAGCATGACGGCCAGTGTGCCGACGAGCGTCAATATACTGGAAAAGACCTGTATAAACGATGAATTCAATGTCTGGCTGACGTTTTCAATATCATTCGTCACCCGGCTCATCAATTCCCCATGCTGCCGTTTATCGAAAAACGTGACAGGCAGCTTTTGCAGATGTTCGAATAAGTTCGTCCGCAGGCGATAGACCGTTTGCTGCGCAATGCCGACCATCCAAAAGCTTTGCAAATAAAGAGCCAGTGACTGGCCCGCGTAAATCACAATCAGCCAGCCGATGACGACTCCCAGACCATCGAAGTCCTTCGGAATGATGTAAAGATCAATTATTTTCCCAATCAGGAGCGGACCCAGCAAGGCAAGTACCGAACTGACAAAGACGAGGGCAAGCACGGTGATCAACAAGCCGCGCTGTTCATCGACTAACTTCCAGATCCGGAGCAAAACCGATTTCCAGTCACTCGCCCGCTCGACTTTCTTCCTGCCAGGCCCTTTAATATCCTCTTTCTTCAGGATCGGCTCATACCCGAACGGCTTACGAATTGCTCGCAGCATCGATGATCACCTCCTCTTCCGATTGCGACTCCGCTATTTTCCGGTATAAAGCAGACTGCTTCATTAGATCGGCGTGCGTTCCATAGCCAGCGACTTTTCCTTCATCGAGCAAGAGGATTCGGTCCGCCCCTTTTGCCGTCTGGATTTTTTGCGTTACGACAAGCATGGTCGCATCTTCACTTTCCAGCGCTTCCCAAAGAGCCATCTCGGTCTTGACGTCCAGCGCACTCGTACTGTCATCCAGAATAAGAATAGATGGTTTTCTGACAAGCGCCCGGGCGATGGATAACCGCTGCTTTTGCCCGCCAGACAGATTGACACCCTTCTGTCCGACACGCGTTTCGTATTTCTTCGGAAAGAGATCGATTGATTCATGGATTTGCGCTTTCCGGGCCGCTTCTTCCAGCTCATCTGGCGCCGCTTCCGCATCTCCCCACGAAAGATTATCCAAAATGGATCCTGTAAATAAAATCGACTGCTGCGGAACCAGTCCGATTGCATCCCGTAATTCCTTCAGCGGCCACTCTTTCACTTCCACTCCGCTGACATAGATGCTGCCCTCGGTAGATTCGAAAATTCGAGGTATAAGGTTTAATAGTGTGGATTTCCCTGATCCAGTCGCCCCCATGATCGCCAGCTTCTCTCCAGGCGACACATGGAATGTAACGTGATCTAAGATCGGCTCCGGTTTTCCGGGATAATAAAAGGACACATCCTCGAACCGAAGATCGCCTTCCAACTTCCGCAGGCTCGAGCTTTCGGCGCCTTGCATCTCTAAATCCTCATCGGCAAGCAGCACTTCTTCCATCCGTTCGGATGATGCTTTCGCACGCGAGAATGCCACGATGATAAAAGCGAACATGGAGAATGCACCCGTCATCCGCATGGCATAGTTGACGATAGCTACAAGCTCCCCTACTTGCGCCCCGCTGTTTCTAATTTCAGCCGCGCCGAACCAGAGAACAGCAAGAAGGCTGACATTCATAATGAACATGAGAACCGGCAAAATCAGTTCCATATTCCGCATGGCCGTGACCGTATCGGTTCGAAGCGATCCCGCCACTTTCGAAAAACGGCTCGCCTCATACATACCGCGCAAATACGCTTTGATCAGCCGGACCGCCTGAAGATTTTCCTGGATGACCCGGTTCACACGATCCAAACGGCGTTGCACTTTCGCAAATAGCTTTACGCCTCTCCGTGCCATAATGAAGAGGAATATTAGCAAAATTGGTGCCCCGATGACGAGATACAGGGCCAATTTAACATTAACGAGAAATGCCATGACCAAGCTCCCGATTACGAGAAGCGGTGCCCGAAGCATGATTCGGAGACTCATGAATAAGGTGTTTTGCACCATGGTCACATCACTGGTCAAACGGGTGATAAGACCCGCTGTCGGAAACCGCAGAAACGTTGCCATAGAAAACGCCTGCACTTGCCTGAACAAAGCCTGGCGAAGATCAAACGCAAAGCTTTGCGAAGCGTGGGCCGCAAAAAACGAATTGACGGCCCCTGCGAAGAACGCAACAAAAGCAAGTCCCATCATGGCGCTTCCCCATGTCCAAATCACTGTTGTATTGGATGCCAAAATTCCATCATCAATAATTTTCGCGATGAGCAATGGCTGGATCAGCTCTACTGCCAGTTCCATGAGCATGAGGACAAGGGCGATGAGAATTGGCCATTTATACGGCTTCGCATAAGAAAAAACTGTCTTCATTCTTCGAACCCCCAAGAACTCTTTCGTTTTACGAATTATTTTTCGACTGTTACCTATTATGCCATATGCGTCTCTTCATGTATAGGATGGAGTTTGAATGATTTGACATTTCTTAAAATCAATTTCGCCATACTAAAAAAATTGCCGATAACGGAGCGGCAACCACTCGTTTATCGACAATTTCTCTTTAGCACTTTTATTCTTCTTCCTTCGCCTTGCTTCCCGCAACCGACAGCCCGGTTACTCCGATCAGCATGATCAATGCTCCAGCCAGCTGCCACTTGCCGAGCACACTTCCAAACCAGATAACGGAGATGATCATGGCAGTCAGTGGTTCAAAGCTTGATAGGATGCTTGTCTCGACAGGCGAGATATATTTCATACTGCCGAGGAATAAAAGGAACGCAACCGTCCCGACTACAATAACGAGCGACAACACGGTGACAATGCGCCAATCGCTTAAATAGACAAAGTCATCACCCAGCTTCGTTATATTAGCTGCCAACAACACTGCCCCGCCAATCAGCATCCCCCATCCAACCACCAGGAGGACACCCCATTCACTCATCAGCCGCGCAGGGTATAGTGTGTAAAAAGCGAACGTGAAACCGACAGCCAGTCCCCAGGCAACTGCAGTGGCGCTAAGCGCAAACCCGGACAACGTGCCATTCGTAAGTAAAAAAAACAGTCCTACCATCGTCACAATCATGCCAATCACTTGCGCAATCGGCGGCAGTGCTTTCTGCCGGAGGGAAACGAAGAGTATGATATAAATCGGGGCTAAAAATTGAAATAGCGTCGCAATGATTGCATTGCTCGAATTGATAGACCCGACAAATGTAAATTGAACGCCAAGCATGCCAAAAACCCCAAAAATGATCATTTGTCGCAGCCAGACTTTATACCTCATTGGGCGAAAGATATCTTGTCCTTTCACCTTCAAAAAGGCCAAAATAAAAAAACCCGCAATCAACAAGCGAATTGTCAGCATAAAAGAGATGGACATGTCGCTAGTTGACAGCATCCATTCCATCATCGGACCGGTCGCGCCCCACATCATGGCGCCGGAAATGATCATCAGAATTCCTTTTAATCTATTCATTTTGCACTACCACCATTTTGACTAATTATTTACAAACAGACAGATAGACTAGTTATTCACCGAAACTATGATGTATACTATCATCAAATGAATAATTTGTTACATAACACATCCGAAAGGGGACAGAATGTTGAAATCCGAGAATGACAAAAGACTCGAATTGCCGGATATCATGGATAGTCTCGAGAAGTATTATATGGTAACCCGTACGGATGGCGAGGGCTTGATTACATATGCAAACCGGAACTTCTTAGAAACAAGCAATTGGACACCTAAACGGATATTAGGAAAATCGTTTTGGCAAATGTTTTCGAATGACGAAGAAGGCCAAGAACAATCCCATGAAATATGGAGCCGTCTCTCTAGCGGAAGATCCTGGTTTGGCACGACGAAGAAAACAACGCGCCACGGAGATCCTTATTTCGTTAAGATGGTCGCAGTTCCGTTCATGGATAATTCCGATACACTTTGCTCCGCCACATTTCTCGAGTTAGACGTGACAGATGACGTCGAGCTTCGTGAAAAACTGCAAGAAATCGCGTTCATCGACTTTGAAACTGGTCTCATGAGCCGTCATCGGCTGGAAACACTCGTTAATGAATATATCGAAAGCAAACGACATTTTTCATTTGTTTACATAACGATCGATCACTATTATACACTGAAAGATCATAAGACGTACGACTCTGAACGGATTTTAATGAAAGAATTTACGAATCGGCTCAAGCGCTATTTCCAAGACAGTCCGATTGCGCGGGTCGGTGTAGGCCAATTTGCTCTGCTCACTCCTTATGGGGATTGGTACATACAAGGATTCCTTGCATTTTTGAAAGAGCAGCCGATCTACATTGAACATACGGCATTGCCGCTCTCCATCAGCGGGGGAATTGTACGCTACCCTGAGGATCAGCAAACTTATACGCAGCTGATCACCGCAGCACTAGCCGCTACGAAGGAAATGACGGACAGCGGCGGCGGACGTATCGCCTCTTTGTCTGCAGAATCTCATAAGGGGCTGAACCGGCGAGCCTTGATCGACCGCAAACTGTTGACCGCTTTAGACCGGCGCAATTTGCAAGTCGTCTATCAGCCGCAGTACGATGTCGCCTCTGGAAGAATCAATCTCTATGAAGCGCTTGTCCGCTGGGAAGACGAGGAACTCGGATACGTCATGCCGGATGAGTTGATTCCAATTGCGGAAGAGAACGGGCAAATTCATGCCATCGGTGCCTACGTGATCGAAGAGGCCGCCAAACTGGCCGCCGAGTGGGACAAGGATAAGCGCAATATTTGTGTTTCCATCAACTCTTCCGTCCGGGAATTCAGTAAGCCGGATATGAAAAATACGATCTTGGATATCCTGCGGGACACGAATTGTCCGGCGAACCGGATCCACTTGGAAATTACAGAGAAATTTGCATTTCAGGCAGAAGTCGAGAAGTCGATTATCCGGCAAATGCAAACGCTTCAAGACTCCGGCGTACAATTTGTTCTAGACGATTTCGGGACAGGCTATGCTTCTTTCAGATATATGCAGAACCTGCCGATCTCGCGTGTAAAAATTGATCAAGTCTTCATTCAGGCGTTGACGACTCATCCGAAGACAAAGCAGCTTGTGGAAGGCATGATCCTGCTATGCAAATCAATGGGACTTACCGTCTCAGCTGAAGGTGTAGAAACGCAGGAACAATTCGATATGCTTATTGAAATGGGCGTCGATTCCATCCAAGGCTATTACATCGGCCAACCAGTAACACAAGATCAAATTACATTTGAATGATAGAGCGGAGTGCCTGCCGGGCACTCCGTTTTTTAATTGAGAAAAAGGCTTATGATGGGATTATCTGAAATAAAAAAAGAGCCTCCTGGCCCCTATCAAGTCGCTCTCCGTCGTTTTGAGCGGCCTCGATATAAAAGCTGGATGCTCACTTCTGCGAATACGAGCCCCATCGCGATGGCTCCGGAAACCATAAAAGCCTTAGACGCGAATGAAATCGCTGTGATGTAATCATTTTCGACGATATGGCGCATCGCATTGTATGCCATACCTCCCGGAACAAGCGGAATGATGCCCGCTACACTGAATACGATCATCGGCGTTCTAAACCGTTTAGCGAAAATGTGGGCGACGAGAGCTACAGCGAATGCTCCAAGAAACGACGCCTTGACCGCATCTTCCGAAAACGTTTCACTGACACTGTATATGAGCCAGCCGGCCATCCCGACGACTCCGCAATAAAATAACATTTTCCGCGGCGCATTGAATATGATCCCAAACCCGATGGCGGCAAGAAAACTGAGCGCTGCTTGTATGATCCACGTCATTCAATACACCTCTTCATTAGAAAGATAAAACAAGTGCGACGCCAGCGCCGATGGCAAACGCGGTCAGAAAAGCTTCCGCTCCTTTGGACAAGCCCGACATAAAATGGCCCGCCATCAGATCGCGCACCGCGTTAGTGATAAGCAATCCCGGCACGAGAGGCATGACGCCCCCGATGATAATTTTATCAAGTTCAATGCCAATTCCCGTTTTTATTGCAAAAAAGGCGACTAATGCGACGGCTAGTGCGGCCACAAATTCCGCAAAGAACTTGACGTTCGTCAATTCCTGAAAGAATGTCACGACGATAAAACCGATGCCTCCAGCCACTATAGCTGCCGCAACATCTTGCCACAATCCGTTGAATAACATGAGGAAGGAACCACTCGCAACTGCGGCCGCAGCAATTTGGAGCCAGAGCGGAAACATGACATTCGCCTTCTCGATTTCTTTCAACCGCTCGTAGGCCTGCTCCAGTGAGTATTCCCCAGTGGATAACTTGCGGGATACCGCGTTGACCAGTGCGATTTTTTCCAAGTCAGTCGAGCGGTTCGTAATTCTTATCAGCTTCGTATGATGAGGACTTCCCGGAGACAGAATTATGCCCGTCGGAGTGACAAAGCTATGGATGGCGGCAAGGTCCTGCGTCTTCGCCATGCGGTCCATCGTATCTTCCACCCGGTACGTCTCCGCCCCCGCTTCCATCATGAGCCGGCCGGCCAGCAAACAGCAGTCAATCGCCATTTCCTTATCGCTCATCTCTCTCACTCCCTGTTACGTTGTACTATCCATCTTATCGAAGAAGAAACGAAAATACAATTTGAGTTCGTGAAACGAAATTAAAAAGCCAGAAGCATGGATGTACGCTCCTGGCCGAACATTGCTTACTTCTTGTCGTCCCACTTCAATTGCTCCAGCTTTTTAAACGTATTGAAATCATAGCTGTTCAAATCGTTGTATGATACCGTAAAGAGCCGGTCTTTGCTATAGAGAAGGCGCTGCACTTGCGTTTCCCACTCCTCGTATTGCTGGCCCTTATCCGGTTTGCGGACAAGGTCACCCTTTAAGACGATGCCCCGTTCCGGCGTTATTTCATAAATGAGGGCGCCTGCCCCTTTGAAATCGAGTTGATGCTGCTTGCCGTTCTCTCCATACACGCTGACCGGGAAGCCGTATAGATTGCGGCCCGCATGCTGGAACAGCGCCTTATGATCGTATTGCACCGGCGAATAGGTGCCTTCCCCTCCGATTACCACCATATCTTTCTCTTTCGGGTTGGCAAAATCGGTGACATCAAAGAGGGATACTTTCATCCCTTTCGTGCGAATGAACGGCTCGCCGCCTGATGGATTTTTCTCTGAAACAGTCTCATAACCAAATCCGATAAGATGATTTTCATCTAGTGGATGCAAGTAGTTGGAGAAGCCAGGGATTTTCAATTCTCCCAGTACTTTCGGCTTTGCCGGGTCCGCCACATCGATGACGAATAACGGATCCGTTTCGCGGAACGTCACCATATAAGCTTTATCCCCCATGAAACGGGCTGAGTAGATGCGTTCTCCTTTTGCCAGATTCTCCACCGAACCAACCTGCTTCATCCCTTTATCTAAAACAAACAGATGGTTTTTGGATGGATTTTTTTCATCCCACATATTCCCTTCCGTCATGACGACACGGAAGTAGCCTTTATCCTCGTCCATTGAAAACTGATTCAGTACTGTCCCTTTCAGCTCAGCAGACCCTGTAAATTCGACCTTCACCCCATCCAGCGTGAACTTGAAAAATTGCGTATTGGCAGTTCCGGGATTCCAAATCATCGCCTTGGAATTATTCTGTTCAAAGTGGTATTTAGTCGCCGTCAAATAGAGATGGTCCTTTGACATATACAACTGATTGCTACTGCCGAGGTACCCCTTCGTTGATAGCTCGCTCTTCTCCGGGGAATGCAGATCAATGGCTGTGACAACCGTATAAGAAGCTTCCGTCGCACCCGGCAGAATGGCAATATCCTCGTATGCCATATAGCCGAGATCTTTATCCGCTGTATCCGTAATCCGCGGACGCACAGTCGCCCCATCGATTTCCTCCAACGCCCAAAGCATCGGATACAAGTTGGTCACGATGTATAACGTGTCATCCGTCATGCGGGCATTGCTGAGATAGCCTTCCGCTGAAACTTCCCTCAGCAATTTAGGCGCTGTCCGCTTCTTCATATCGTACAAACTGATCGTCGTCATCCCATTCATTGGCATGATCTGATCCTGTGCCGCCAATTTCTTATCATAACGAATCATCTTTTCTCCAAGAACAATTAGCGTATCCTCTTGGATGAACAGCTGCGATGGATAGAAATCCTCTTCCATTTTTATGGAGGCAGCTTTCTTCATTTGGCCATTCCGGATATCCGTAATGCGCACAGTTCCTTCCGCAATGGTATAGACATAATCCCCGTCCGTCTTTACGATGTCCGGCTCATCAATCCCTTGCACTTGAACATTTGTTTCCGAGTGTCCTGAACTGCCGCTTGAAGCTTTGTCGCTACTACTATCAGATGCAACTTCAGCACTTTCATAAGTAACCTCTTCGCTTTGATTTCTACCTTGTAGATTTTTCGCCATATCAAAATACGCTTTTAAATCAGCTGCGGATTTTACAGTTTCGATTGATTCGTACATAGTGAATTTGATTTTATTTTGCTTGAAAGATTTCAAAAATGTTCTCGTGAGCGCCTGATCATCGATATTCAAGGCGTATTCGCCCGGCTCCAGCCCCTTCACTTGCAACTCCTTGCCATCCTTGCTCAAGACCAGTTTCGCCTTGACTTTCTTCCCTTGCTGGTCCGTTACATATACAACCTCTTTCTCAATTGCCTGCTTGCTCAGCGGAGCCGTAAATTGCACATTCCACCCATGCTCGACGAACGCACCTCCCGATGCAGCCATCCCCACTTTTTCAATCATGAAGGCGAAAATCATCACACCGATCGCCACCACACACGCTACGCTTAACCATCTGAACGGTTTCCTCATGCCATCCAACCCTTTCCAACTTTTCTTATACCATTAGACTCCTTTCCTTCAGTTACGTTTCACTTTTCTGAATCAAACATTATATTTCGTTTGAAAGAATATGATAGTCTTACTTCGAGGGATAAAAAAGGGGGAATGATTTTGAAAGTGTTAACGCGTTGGTCCAACGCGATCATGGATCGCTATTTGCCGGACCCGTACATATTTGTCGCCATCCTGACGATCGTCGTGTTTCTGCTCGGACTCGGTTTGACCGACTCCGGCCCGCTCGACATGGTCAACCATTGGGGGAATGGCTTTTGGAAACTGCTAGAGTTCACGATGCAAATGGTCATTGTGCTTGTGGCTGGTCACGTACTGGCAAGCAGTCCCGTATTTAAGAAACTGCTGAGCACGCTGGCAGGACTAGCTAAGTCGCCTGGCTCCGCCATCTTGCTTGTGACAGTCGTTTCATTGATCGCCTGCTGGATCAACTGGGGATTTGGATTGGTTATCGGGGCTTTATTCGCAAAAGAAATCGCACGG
Source organism: Sporosarcina cyprini (assembly GCF_022048975.1). Taxonomy (GTDB): domain Bacteria; phylum Bacillota; class Bacilli; order Bacillales_A; family Planococcaceae; genus Sporosarcina; species Sporosarcina cyprini. The sequence goes on from NZ_JAKMHX010000016.1 coordinate 102,205, forward strand.
AAAGTGACAACTGTTGATTATCGCCTATTGATTGCAAGCGCTTACTCCGGATTTATCGTTTGGCATGGCGGGCTTGGAGGCTCCATTCCGCTTTCCATCGCGACGGAAGGCCATCCATTTGAGAATATGATGGGTGTTGTGTCGACCTCTGAGACTATTTTTTCAACGTATAATCTCGTAATCGTCGGTCTTCTGTTCGTTACAGTCCCGCTGTTGAATCGTTTCATGATGCCGAAACGGGAAGACACGGTGACCGTCGATCCTGAATTGCTGAATGAGGAAATCATTGTGGAAGAAGAAGAGAAGCCGACACCCGCAAGCCGAATGGAAAACAGCTATATCCTATCGATGCTCATCGGCGCGCTCGGTGTAATTTATCTGATTCAGCACTTCATCGGCAAAGGGTTTGATTTGAATCTCAATATTGTCAATCTGATTTTCTTCATGCTCGGCATACTGTTCCACGGCACGCCGAAACGTTTCCTGGCCGCTGTCGCCAATGCGGTGAAAACAGCGGGCGGCATCATCATCCAATTTCCTTTTTACGCCGGAATCATGGGCATGATGGTCGCCTCAGGCCTTGCAGGCGTCATGTCGGAATGGTTCGTCAACATCTCAACGGAAACGACATTCCCGCTCTTCTCATTCTACGCAGCCGGTCTCGTCAACTTCTTCGTCCCATCCGGCGGCGGACAATGGGCCGTACAGGCGCCGATCATGTTAGAAGCTGCCCAAACTCTCGGCGTCAGCTATTCGAAGACTGCCATGGCCATCGCGTGGGGCGACGCCTGGACCAACATGATCCAGCCATTCTGGGCCTTGCCAGCACTCGCAATCGCAGGCCTCCGCGCCAAAGATATCATGGGATATTGTGTGTTCGTCTTAGTGTTAAGCGGCATTGTAATCAGCATCGGATTATATTTCTTTTAATTGATAGAGAGCCGGAGAGTCTGCGCGACTTCTCCGGCTTTTTTATTGTGTTGAAGACGGGTGGACGTTAGTAACTGAGTGAACACCAGATTATCGGAATGAACGCCAGATAACCGGAGCGAACGCCAGATTATCGGAATGAACGCCAGATAACTCGGGCGAACGCCAGATTATCGGAATGAACGCCAGATAACTGGAGCGAACGCCAGATTATCAGAATGAACGCCAGATAACTGGAACGAACGCCAGATTATCGGAATGAACGCCAGATAACTCGAGCGAACGCCAGATTATCGGAATGAACGCCAGATAACCGAAGCGAACGCCAGATTATCCGGTCGAACGCCAGATTACCGGAATGAACGCCAGATAACCGAAGCGAACGCCAGGTTATCAGAATGAACGCCAGATAACTCGAGCGAACGCCAGATTATCCGGTTGAACGCCAGATAACTGGAACGAACGCCAGTATTACAAGCTGAACGCCAATAACATGAATTCGCAAGTCAGTAATCGAGCTATGAACCTCAAACATCAACCAGCCGACACAAATTTAGGAAGTTCATCCTCAAAAGCCGACCAGTCCATCATCATCTCCTGCTCTGTCAGCAGGCATTTGTCTAACTGCATTTCAATTTCTTCCCGTTCCATGTCCAGTCCAATAAATACGAGCTCCGTCTGCCTGTCGCCGTGCTGGTCATCCCAACGGCGCAATAGTTCGGGATCCTCATCGAGAATCTGTTGTTGCTGGCGTTTCGGCAAGGCAGCGATCCATTGGCCTGCGCCTTGGAATGTGATGGATGCGCCCGCTTGCGACAACAACCCCGCCATATCCGGGCGCGTGGCGAGCCAGAAAAAGCCTTTGGACCGGACGATTTCACTCGGCAAATGAGACAGCCACTCCTGCCATCTTGCCGGGTGGAAGGGGCGTTTTCTTCGGTAAACAAAAGAAGTGATGCCGTACTCCTCTGTTTCTGGCACATGTTCTTCATTCAACTCTTTGATCCAACCGGCCCCTTGGCTGGATTTTTCGAAATCAAATAGCTTCCGGTCCAGCAGCTGCGACGGCTCCACTTTTCCGAACTCCGTCAAAATGATTTCGGCATCCGGATTCATTTTCCGTAAAAACGCAGTAAATGGTTCTCGATAGCTTTCCTCAACCAAATCCAACTTATTGACGACCAGAATATTGGCGAACTCCAATTGATCGACCAGTAAATCAGAGACATCCCGTTGATCATAAGGATCATCCGTATCCTTACGCTCCAGCAGCGTCTCCCCGCTTTCGTAGTCTTTCCAAAAACGAAACGCATCGACGACTGTAACCATGCTATCCAATCGGCACACCTTAGATAAATCTACTCCAACTGCATCATCTATGTACGTGAACGTTTGGGCGACCGGTATCGGTTCAGAAATACCAGTCGATTCGATGACGATGTAATCAATATTTCCTGCCGCAGCCAACTTCTCAACTTCGATAATCAAATCTTCACGAAGTGTGCAGCAAATGCATCCGTTTGTCAGTTCCACGAGTTTCTCCTCTGTGCGTGAAAAACCGCTGTCCTGAATGAGTGTCGAATCAATGTTAATTTCACTCATATCGTTCACAATGACCGCAATCCGCTTATCTTCCCGATTCGCTAATAAATGATTTAGTAATGTCGTTTTTCCTGCTCCTAAATAGCCGCTTAACACGGTAACTGGAATTTGATGTTGCATGTTTTCGCCCCTTAAATAGTAATCATTACTATTTAAACATACAGAGTTGCAACCGAGTTGGCAAGTAAAAACTCTCCCTCTCTTTACCGTTTGCAAATATCATTCCAGGGTAATCTATTCACATAACAAGCATTTAGAAGGGATTGATACTCGGTGGAAGCGCAGATGAAGGCTGAAAAACAGAAGCATAATCTAAAACCCTTTTGGATTGCTCTCGCTTTTGCAGTCATGATTCTTATTGTTCTCTTGCCAACTCCCGAAGACCTGCCCGTCATGGGTCAGCGGGCACTCGCCATCTTAGCGTTCGCGGTCATCCTGTGGGTGACGGAAGCCGTGACATACCCCGTCAGCGCGGCTATGATTATCGGCCTCGTCGCCTTGTTGATCGGCTTTTCACCGGATATGGCAAATCCAGAGGTGAATATCGGAACGAAGAAAGCACTCACGATGGCGCTTGGTGGATTTTCGAATTCAGCTGTCGCACTCGTTGCCGCCGCCCTCTTCCTCGCCTCTGCGATGCAGGCGACTAATCTGCATAAACGGCTCGCCTTGTACATCTTATCCAAAGTCGGCGTGAAGACCGGCGCTATCGTATTTGGTGCAATTCTCGTATCCATTATCCTTGCTTTCTTCGTACCAAGTGCGACCGCCCGTGCCGGGGCAGTCGTTCCCATCCTGCTTGGAATGGTAGCCGCTTTCGGTCTGCCGACAAACAGCCGGCTTGCCGCATTGCTCGTCATTACCGCTGTTCAGGCAGTTTCAGTATGGAATATCGGAATCAAAACCGCTGCTGCTCAAAATATGGTGGCACTCGGTTTTATTGAGAAGGAGTTCGGCGAATCAATTGCCTGGAGTACGTGGTTTTTATACGCAGCTCCCTGGTCCATCCTCATGTCGTTCGTCCTCTATTTCGTCATGATCAAATTGATTAAACCGGAAACAAAAGTCGTAGAAGGCGGAAAAGAGTTAATTCAAGGACAGCTAAAGGAACTGGGACCGATGAAGCCTGCGGAGATTAGGCTCATTGTCGTTTCTCTCATCCTGCTTTTCCTTTGGGCGACCGAAGAGAAGCTGCACCCGCTTGATACAACGACAGTGACTGTCATTGCCATTGCCGTGTTGCTGTCCCCTAAAATTGGAGTGTTTGATTGGAAGACCGTAGAACGCCTCATTCCATGGGGCACTATTATTGTGTTTGCGGTCGGAATTGCACTCGGGACGATCCTGCTCGATACGAACGGGGCCCAATGGCTTTCGGATAAAGTATTCGGCGCAATGGGACTGGATACAATGCCGCTGCTCGCCACCATCGCACTGCTGTCGCTGTTTAACATTTTGATTCATCTCGGTTTCGCGAGTGCGACGAGCTTGTCCTCTGCGCTTATTCCGATTTTCATCGCATTGACCTCTACCATCGCAATCAATGCGAACGACATCGGCTTCGTGCTCATTCAACAGTTCGTCATCAGCTTCGGTTTCCTGTTGCCGGTAAGCGCACCGCAAAACATGCTCGCTTACGGAACAGGTGCGTTCTCGGTCGGCGACTTTCTGAAATCCGGGATTCCGCTCACCGTCATCGGCTATTTGCTTATCTTGCTGTTCAGTGCGACATATTGGAAATGGGTCGGCCTCTTGTAATAAAAAAATGCGCGGAAGAGGAAGCTGCCCTCTTTCGCGCGTTTTCAATGTGGTTTACTTACTGTTTCAATACAAATGAGAATGGCACGCTTTAAATCCTCGTGCGACCAGCTCGGCACCCGTCCATGCTCAACAGCCAGTTCATGAGAAGCCGGGATGTGAATAAAACCGGCGCGCATATCAGGCAGTTCGGTATTTGCTAAATGGAGCGCCCGATACATGACGTTGTTGCATAAATAGGCGCCCGCCGTATTGGAGATCTCTGCTGGAAGACCTGCTTCCTTCAAAGCATTGACCATCTTGCGGATCGGCATGTTCGTAAAATAGCCATCTGCCCCGTCTTCTACGATAGGTTCATCGACTGGAGCATAACCGCTATTATCTTTCGGACCATCGCTGACATTGATAGCGATACGCTCCGGCGTAATTTTATAACGTCCGCCGGATAGCCCCAGCGAGAGAACGGCATCCGGTTTGATTTCCTGAATATGTTTTACGATAAGGTCCCCAGATTGGCTGAAATCGACCGGCAAGATTTCACTATGAATCTTATACTCACCGATCGTCATGCCATCCAGCTCGTCCGCAATCTTCTGCGTCGGATTCACTGGATATTTCAAAAATGGTTCAAATCCAGTCACTAGTAATGTCTTCATCATCTCATCCCCTTTTAGCTTTTATTATAGCGCAAAAGGGACTTTTTCTTTTAGTCTAAGTTTTCATTAGAGTTCATACCCTCTACATCTCTACTTCTTTTCGAACGTTTAATGGCCGCCACACAGGGAATCATTGATATAGAAATATGTATCAAAGGAGAGAATGCCCTTATGGACAAATATGAAAAAATTGATGAACAAGTCGTTCCGCAAACACAGAGCCAACAACCGGGCGTGGAGGCCGAGATGGAGCCCGCTCCGATTTATGACGATGAGAACTACAAAGGTTCCGGCAAGCTGAAAGGAAAAAATGCGCTGATCACAGGAGGCGACAGCGGAATCGGACGTGCTGTTGCAGTCGCATTTGCCAAGGAAGGGGCGAATGTCGCCATCGCCTACTTGGACGAAGCAGAAGACGTGGATGCAAATAAAACAATTGAACTCATTGAGAAGTATGGCGGCAAAGCGCAAAAATACCGGACCGATATTAGTGAAGAGGAGAATTGTGAACGCCTTGTCGAGGATGTCATTTCAGAATTCGGCAGCCTGAATATCCTTGTGAATAACGCAGGCAAACAATTCCCTCAAGATCACATCGCCAGCATCTCCGGCGATCAATTGCGCGAAACATTCGAGACGAATTTCTTCGGCCTCTTTTTCATGTCCAAAGCCGCGTTAGCCCACATGAAAGAAGGCGATTGCATCGTCAACACTTCTTCCGTAACGGCATACAATGGATCCCCTGGATTACTGGATTACTCCGCTACCAAAGGGGCAATTACAACTTTTACGCGCTCCCTCGCATTGAACTTGGCAGAAAAAGGCATTCGTGTAAATGCCGTTGCCCCAGGTCCAATCTGGACGCCGCTCATTCCGGCGACATTCGACGCAAAAAAAGTGGAACAGCACGGTGCCGATACACCAGTAAAACGACGCGGCCAGCCTTCTGAAAACGCGCCGGCCTATGTATTCCTGGCTTCCAACGACTCCAGCTACATGACCGGTCAGACGATCCATGTCGATGGTGGAGATTATGTTGGATCTTAAGGTGAATTTGTGAAGAGCAACGACCGCCGTGAGCGGTCGTTTTTTTAATGGGGGTGGGGGTGGATTTTGGCGGGTATGGGGGTGGATTTGGCGCGTATGGGACCGGATTTGGCGCGGGGACTGTTGGATTTGGCGCGAACGGGACCGGATTTGGCGCGGGGACTGGTGGATTTGGCGCGTATGGGACCAGATTTGGCGCAAGGACAGGTGGATTTGGTGCGGCTGAGCTTTTTTTGGCATTAGCTATGTCTGATTGACGTTCACTCTGAGTTATTGGCGTTCAGCTCGGGTTATTGGCGTTCAATCTGAGTTATTGGCGTTCAGCTCAGGTTATTGGCGTTCAACTCGGGTTATTGGCGTTCAACTCGGGTTATTGGCGTTCAACTCGGGTTATTGGCGTTCAACTCGGGTTATTGGCGTTCAGCCCGGGTTATTGGCGTTCAGCCCGGGTTATTGGCGTTCAGCCCGGGTTATTGGCGTTCAGCCCGGGTTATTGGCGTTCAAACGGAGTTATTGGCGTTCAGATCAGTTTATTGGCGTTCGCACTACGCTCCTCCCTCTTATCCGGCGTTCAACCGAGTCCACCACCACTCCCCTTCCCCCGCATCTCCCGCTACAACATAAAAAAACGATCCAGGACAATTACTGTCCGTGGATCGTTTTTCATTACGCTTCCGCTGTGACTTCTTTGGAATACCGTTTGTTGAATACGAGTGCAAAGTAGCCGAATGTGACAAGGAGACAGGCGGCGATGAAGCCTAGCAAGATGCCGTTACTTGCCCATAGATGGGCGATGTCTCCTGTGGAGATGGCTGCTTTGAATGCCTGGACGGAGTACGTCATTGGCAATAGGGTGTTGAACACTTGGAGCGGTTCTGGAATTAATTCCAACGGGAATGTTCCGGCGCTCGTAGTCAATTGCAAGATCAAGATGAGAATCGCAATGAATCGTCCTGCGTCACTGAAAATGGAGACGAGCATTTGGACGATGGCGATGAAGGTGTAGCTCGTAATGATTGACGTGAGAACGAACAATCCGAAGTTTTCAGTTTCCAAGCCGAGCCCCCATTTGAGAACGGCTACTGCAACCAAGGCTTGCACTAAGCCGACCACAGCCAAGACAGATACTTTACTTGTCAGCCATCTGAATGCGCCTGTCGGACGGATGGCCGGTTCGACTAGCGGGAAGACGATGGAAACGAGCAACGCTCCGACGAACAGACCGAGTGATAGGAAGTATGGTGCAAATCCTGTTCCATAGTTCGGTACGTGGTTAATGCCTTCCTTATCGACATCTACCGGTGCTGCTGCCATGTCATACGTTTTATCATTTGCATGCACTTCGCTTGCAGTTTCGTTTGCTTCGGCCAGTTTGTCTTTCAACGTAAGCGTGCCGTCTTTCAATTCATGCACACCGTCCGTCAATTTGGAAGAACCATCGGCAAGCTCTTTTGATTTTGATGCCAGCGTGCCAGTTCCTTCCTTCAGAGTGCCGGAACCTGTGGAAAGTTCGTTCAAGCCTGAAGCTAAACTGCCTGCTCCAGCTTTTGCTGCGTTTGCTCCTTGTGAGAGCTGAGCAAGACCTGTTGACAAGGCGCTATTTCCCTCAGCCAATGCATTCGCTCCTCCCGCCAGCTGAGGCGAGGATTCGCTCAATTTATTTAATCCGGCGAGCGCTTGCGCATGGCCGTCACGTAATTGGCCGGCTGCGCCATTCAATTGTGTTGTCCCTTCGTGAAGCGCCGCAGTGCCGGATGACAATTCCTTCATTCCGCCTGCCACTTCTGCACTACCCTGCTGTAATTGGCTGAGTGCTGCTTTTAAACCGGATTGCTGATCTTCCGGAAGCGAGGCAAGAATTGGTGCCAATTGGTCCGACAGATTGGAGAGGCCTGCATTGACATTTTGCGCGCCGTCTGCGAGTTTGGAAGCCGCACCTTGCAAGGCATCTGATTTTTCATTCAACGTGCTGACTGCGCTTCCGAATTCAGCTTCTTTTTGGCCGATTTGAGCGTAGCTGCTTTTCAACTGATCGACAGCAGCCGTGTAATTCGCGATGCCCTTTTGCAAATCTGCAGCACCCGCCGTCGCTTTTTGGGCTCCTTGATGGAGTTCATCGGCGCCTGATGCCAGTGTTCCGATCCCTTTGTTAAGATCATTCGCACCTTTGGCAGCCTTATCGGCACCCTTCGCGAGGCTGTCCGTGCCCTCTTTCAATGTAACCGTGCTGGATGCCAATGTTTCCAAGTAGCCCTTCAGATCATCGGCTCCGTTTGCTAATTCATTCGTGCCATCATACAATTTGCCAGCACCTTCTGCAGCATTTCCGAAACCGTCGCCCAGTTTGGTGATCGAATCAAAAAGCTGCTCTGCGTAAGTAGCCGTAACATTTTTATTCACTTCCGCCCGGATTCGTTCCATCGCGGTTTCCCCGATTTGAGCGGACAGGAAGTTATACCCTTCGTTCGGTTTGTATATGATTGTTAACTTCTCTGGATTTTCGTCGAGCAAAGATGTCGCATGAGCGGAGAAGTTTTCCGGTATTTCAATTGCAATATAATAATCTTGGTTTTTCAGTCCCTTTTCCGCCTGCTCTTTGCTTACTTTTCGAAAATCAAAGTCTTTGTTTTCCACTAACTTGTCGACCAATTCATTACCGAGAGCTAATTGCTCCCCTTCCAATTCGGCTCCTTCGTCCATATTCACAACCGCGACTGGCAATGAATTCAATTGGGCATATGGATCCCAGAAGGCCCATAAGAACATGCCCGCATACAGTACGGGTATGAAGAGGATCGCCAGCATTGGGACGAGCAGCTTCCTCGAGCGGAAGATTTGTTTCCATTCCGCAAATGTCATCGTCTTTTTCATTCTATCTCCTCCTTAAAACCATTTGACCATAAACCTCATTCGGTCATTTTAAATCAAAAAAGAAGTCTCAGCGCAGGAGACTCTTGAAAATCGTGTCGCTCAGCAACGTGGTAATTTGTTCTTCCGTCAATTCTGTGTCATGCGTTTTCTCCCAGTCCACAATAAGAGCCAAGTACGACTTGAAAAGAAGGTAAGCAATCAATTCGGAGTTACACGGTTTCAACTCACCTCTGCTGACAGCCCGTTCAATTTTCAGCTTCACATAAGAGACAATTTCTCTTTCAATTCCAGCCAGTACTTCTGTAACAGCAGGCGTTCGAAGTTCTTTTTCCTCGTCGATCAGTTTGGCGTAAAGCTGATGCGTTTTTCGGAATTTAAGTAATTGCATAAGACGGGCATGAACATTTTGTTCAAATGAACCTCCCTCTACCGCAACTGAATCCGATGCCGCTCGCATTTCCTCAATCATTTTTAGTACAATGGCATTGAACAATTCTTCTTTATTCGTAAAGAATGTATAAATCGTTCCTTTTCCGACATTGGCGATCTTCGCGACCTGATCCATTGTCGTAGCTTTGTATCCGAACAAGGAAAACGATTTAGCAGCTGCCTCCAAAATTTCCTGTCTTCGATCCACTTCTTCACCTCCTGCAACTGACTAAAATACCATTCCAGTCATCCAGTCATTATCATACGCCCTCTTAGAATGAATTTCAAGTATTTCATGAGATTTTTTTATGCACAACAAAAGGCCTCCCACTCGGAAGGCCTTCATTACTTATGAATTCATTTCATACAGTTCCGCCCATTTTCTTCGTGCCCAGTCGAACGGACCTTCAAACGTTGTCAACTCTCCATCTTCTAGCCAGGCTGTCCTGTCGAAGATTTTATTTAGGAAATAGCGATCGTGGGATACTGCTAAAATGGTGCCCGGAAACTCTTCCAATGCTTCCTCCAACACTTCTCGGGATTCGATATCAAGATGATTGGTCGGTTCATCAAGCAACAGAAGATTAATATCCTGATGCATGAGCTGTGCCAGCCGTAGCCTCATTCTCTCTCCGCCACTCAAATCGGATAAACGCTTAAAGACGTCCGGTCCATAGAACATAAACTTCGCTAGGATATGTCTGGCTTCCCCTTCCGCTACACTGACCTCTTCCCTGAAAACATCGATCAGTCTCGCTTTCGGATTTGCCGCTTCGGCATGTTGGGATAAGAAACCTATTTTCACGTTGCTGCCAACTTTACAAATCCCTTCATCCACCGCCAGCTGGCCAATTAGCAACTTTAAAATTGTTGATTTGCCAGTGCCGTTTTGCCCGACGATTGCCGCCCGGTCTTTCCAATAAATATGGAGATTCGCCTTGGACAAGATCTGCTTCGGACCAAATGATTTACTAGCATCTTCCATGACAACGACTTCTTTCCCGCTTCGCTCTGTCGGTTCAAACGACAACGCCATCTTTTTCGGATCGACCAAAGGCTTCTTGATTTTGGCCATTCGTTCCAGTGCCCGCTCCATATTTCTCGCTTGCCGGTGCAATCCAGCATTCGGCGGGTTCGCTTCGTTTGCCCATTGTTTCAACCGCTTGATCGCTTCTTTCATTTTCCTGATTTTCTTTTGCTGCTCTTCGTATTCTTGGAATTGGCGCAGCAGCAGCTCCTCCTTCTGCTGGACGAACGAACTGTAATTGCCATGGTAAAGTTGCAGCTCCCCGTCTTCCAAATCGGCTATCTTGCTCACTGTTGCATCTAAGAAAGCACGGTCATGGGACACAATGACAACTGTCCCGCCATATTCGGTCAAGTACCCCTCCAGCCATTCCACTGCGAATAAATCCAAATGATTCGTTGGTTCATCGAGCAGCAATAAATCCGGCTGGCTTAACAACAGCTTGCCTAACATCATTTTCGTCTGCTCCCCGCCGCTCATCACCGCAAAATCCTGATGAATGAAACTTCGTAACTGCAGGCCATTGATCACCTTTTCGATTTCCGATTCCATCGCATAGCCATTCCGGCTCAGAAATTCTTCTTGCAGCTGGCCATATTGCTGGAGGAGCCGCTCCAAATCCGCGCCTTCGGATGACATTTTCGTCTCAAGAGCCTTCAAGCTTTCTTCTATTTCCAACAGTTCCCCGAATGCACTCCTCAGTACTTCGTAACCAGTCATCGGCTCTTCGAGTACAGGAATTTGAGACAAATAGCCGACTTTCGTTCCTTTTTTAAAGTGGATCGCCCCTGAATCGACTGCTTCCACTCCGGCAATTAATTTAAATAATGTCGTCTTGCCGCTTCCATTTCGACCGACTATTCCTAACCGATCACTTGTTTTAATATCCAAAGACAAATCTTCAAAAATGTTGGTCCCACCTAACATCTTGCTAACCTTCTGTATTGTACAAATCATAATTTTCGCTTCCTCTCATCCTGTTTTCACAGCAGAAAGCGCACAAAAAAAGACTGCGTTCGGGCAGTAGCAGACTGGTCGACAAGCACTTCCATCGTTCGTGCTCCGGTTTGATCGCCATCCTTTCATCCCCACGCTACAGGCACAGCCAAATAAGGCTTGCGCATGCAAACAGAGGAGAATCCAAATAGCAAAGAACCGTATCGTTCTCAATCTATTAATGCCTTATGCAATCTTTCCTAATTCGTAAGGAATGATGTGCCGAACCGCTGTGTGATTACTGAAATTGTCTATAAAAGGGCATACGTATCCCGTTGAGCGCAATTTCATGAGTAATCGCACATGAAGTGGCTAAATATTCCAATAGTACTTCACGCGCATTCACAGTGTCCAACATCATTCCTCACCTCCGTTCAATAAATAGTAAAAATATTTTATCATTAATCAACTAAACAAGCAATAGACCATAGCTTATTTATTCAAATGGCCATTCCGGCAGCATATGGCTGAGCCGCTTATCTTCACGGTAGCCTAATACATACTCCGCCTGCATGATCGTATGGATTTCACGAGTGCCTTCGTAGATGACTGGCGCTTTCGAGTTACGCAAGAAGCGTGCAACTGGGTATTCATCAGAATATCCGTAAGCCCCATGGATTTGGAATGCATCATCTGCCGCTTTGTTCGCAAAATCGCATGCTTGCCACTTCGCTAAGGACGTTTCGCGCGTATTGCGAACGCCTTTGTTTTTCAATTCGCCTGCACGGTACACAAGAAGACGGCTCATTTGATAGCCCGCTTCCATATTGGCAAGCATCCGCTGAACGAGCTGATGTTTTCCAATCGCTTTTCCGAACGTTTCGCGTTCGTGGCAATACTTCACGCTTTCTTCGAGACATGCCATGATTAGGCCGACAGCACCCGCCGCGACGGTGAATCGGCCGTTATCTAATGCGGCCATGGCAATTTTGAAGCCTTCCCCTTCTTTGCCGAGAAGGTTTTCTGCCGGCACGCGCATATCCTCGAAGAACAGTTCACCTGTATTGCCTGCACGGATCCCATATTTCCCTTTAATCGCTTTGGAAGAGAATCCAGGGAATGTCCGCTCGACGATGAACGCACTAATGCCGTGATGTTTCTGGGATTTATCCGTATAAGCGAATACGAGGAAATGGTCTGCGACGTCGCAAAGGGAGATCCACGTCTTCTGCCCGTTGATGACATAATGATCGCCATCGCGGACGGCAGTTGTCGACATTGCCGCCACGTCAGAGCCCGCACCCGGTTCTGTCAGGCCAAACGCTCCGATTTTCTTACCTTCGGCTTGCGGTACGAGATATTTCTGCTTCTGTTCCTCTGTCGCCCATTGCATCAACGTCATGGAATTGAGTCCGATGTGGACAGAGACAGCCGTCCGGAATGCCGTGTCGCCCCGCTCCAATTCTTCGCAAAGGATGGCTAGCGAATTGTAATCCATGCCGCTTCCGCCGTATTTCTCCGGTATGCAAACGCCCATGAATCCTAGATCGGCGAGTTTCTTCCAAATGGCAGGGTCAAAGCCGCCTTCCGCATCCCATTTTTGGATATGCGGCATGATTTCCTCATCAACAAACTGACGGGCTGTTTTGCGCAACATCTTTTGTTCTTCAGTAAACTCGAAATTCATGTCACGATCCCCTTTCTTTCATTCGAAAGGGAAGGCTCCCACCTCCCCTGAAAATTACACGTGTGCTTCTGTTTTTCCTACAGATTCTTCAATGTCGACACCGCGTTTTTTCATTTCTTCAATATATAGTTCGCCTGGGACGATGCTCTCCGGCGGATGGACTCCGCGCTTGGTGATCGTTCCATTCCCGATCATCTGCGCAACAACCGAGATGGTGTTGGCAGTCGCTCGGGCCATCGCTGTTTCATTCACCGTCATATCTTTTTCTGTAACGAGATTGTATTCATACGTTGCCGTTTCACCGTTTTTCTCTCCGCTGACAATGACGCGCAGCAAGACCGCATCCACCTTGTCGCCTAATTTAAGCTGCGGTGACAGCTGTTCCCGCATGACGTCCCGCACTTTCACTTTCGAGCCGCCCACCTCAACTTCGCTGTTCTTTGACAGCAAGCCGAGATCGACGAGCAGCTGGAATTTTTCCGCATGCCCTTTGTACCGGATTGTCTTATATTCCAACGTCTGCACATCCGAGAACGTCTTCGTCAATGTCGATGTTCCACCAGATGTATGGAATGCTTCCAGCTCCCCATAATCCTTGAAATGGATGGACTCCACTTCGGAGAGGGACGGAATTTCGAGCAATTGACCGTCACGAATGACATGAGACGGATCGGTATAATGATCGAATACCCCTTCGAGCGAGAAGACGATATTATAATTGAGCGGCGGCTCCGGCTTCACCGGAATTCCTCCGACATATAATTTAATACTCTCGACCTTATCGAGCTTGCTTGCCCCGTAACCGCTCAGGATGTTGATCATTCCCGGAGCCACCCCTAGATCCGGAATGATTGTTACCCCTTTGGCTTCGGCCTCTTTCGCGAGCCCCAGCACGGCATCGGTCGCCCCGCCGATATGACCGCCGAGGTCGATGGAATGGACGCCGATTTCAACAGCCGTCCGGGCCACTTTTTCATTGAAGGAATAGAATAACGCATTGATGACGACATCCCCAAGTCCCATCACTTCCTTCAATTGCTCATCGTTTGTCGCATCGAGCGATAGAATATCCAACTTATCGGACGAAAGCTTCGCCGCAAACTCTTCCGCCTGCTGCACATTCAAGTCCGCCAAGTACACCTTTTGAACATCATCACTTTTCACAAGATCACGCACTGCCTCTTTCCCCATTAATCCGGCTCCGAGTACTACTACTTTCATCATACAACCCCTACTTCCCTTTAAGATTTCCGTGTCCTCAGATGCTTTTCAATTCGATGATGGACGGAACATTATTCCGTATCAATTTGGGCGCGCTGCAGCTTGCCGCTGAAGTCCACGTAAATGCTCTTCCACTCTGTGAACACATCCAGTGCGGCGACACCCGAATCCCGATGTCCGTTTCCTGTGCCCTTCGTCCCCCCGAACGGCAAATGGATTTCCGCGCCTGTCGTTCCGGCATTGACGTACACGATGCCAGTATCCAGATCCCGCTGCGCTTTGAAGATCGTATTCACATCTTTGGAAAAGATAGAACTCGACAAGCCATACAGGACACTGTTGTTCACTTCAATCGCTTCATCCAGGCTGCCGACTTCAATTAAGGAGACAACTGGCCCGAAGATTTCCTCCTGTGCCAGGCGGCTGTCCCACTTGACGTCTGTGAACAATGTCGGTTCAAAGTAATGGCCGTTCGCCATTTCTCCTTCATTCAGCACATTGCCGCCCGCGATAAGCTTGGCCCCTTCTTCTTTCCCGATTTCGACGTACTTTTGAATCTTTTCGATCGCTTTTCCGTTAATGACAGGACCCACCTTGACGGACTCGTCCAAACCATTTCCGATGGATAAGGTTTTCATCGCCTCTTGAAGCTTCTGCTCCAGCTCTTCCTTTACATCTTTATGCACGATGACCCGGCTGCATGCCGTACAACGCTGACCCGCTGTACCAAATGCACTCCAAAGGATCCCTTCCACGGCCAGATCCAAATCGGCATCATCCATGACGATGACCGCATTTTTGCCGCCCATTTCAAGGGATACTTTTTTCAGATGGCGCCCGCCCGTTTCAGCAACATGGCGGCCTGTTTCTGTCGAACCGGTAAAGGAGATGACGCGGACATCCGGGTGTTCAATCATTGCCGTACCAACTTCCGAGCCGGACCCGAAGACGATATTGGCCACGCCTGCTGGCAAGCCGACTTCCTCGAAAATAAGAGCCATTTCATAGGCCATCATTGGCGTCTCTGTGGCAGGCTTCCAAACGAATGTATTCCCCGCGACCATCGCAGGAAACGACTTCCACGTAGCGATGGCTACCGGGAAATTCCACGGTGTAATCAGCCCGACAACACCGATTGGCGCCCGGACGCTCATTGCAAATTTATCCATCAATTCGGAAGGCACGGTTTCACCGAACAGCCGGCGACCTTCACCCGCCATATAGTAGGCCATGTCGATGCCTTCCTGCACTTCCCCGCGTGCTTCCTCGATCACTTTCCCCATTTCCTTAGTCAGTACTTCTGAGAGATGTTCCTTCTTTTCCTTCATGATATTGCCGATTGCATATAAGTAATCCGCCCGTTTCGGTGCCGGCACGAGTGCCCATTTCTTCTGGGCCTCCTTCGCCGCCTGAACAGCCAGAGCGACATCTTCCTTTGTGGACAGGCGCACTTGCGCAAGTTCTTCTCCAGTTGCCGGGTTCGTGACCGCTGTATATTTCGCTCCCCCACCGTCTTGCCATGAACCTCCGATGTAATTGTTCAATTGCATTACAACATTCCCCTTTCACTCTCGAACTTTTTGGAACCGCTTTCAATTACTCTATTTCGACACGAAGCAGCGGAATCCTTCTTTATTTCTGAAATAAACGGTAAATCAGATGATTATTTTTATTCGAACCAAAAAACCGGGAAGCGCTTGGCTCCCCGGCTTATTTCATAGTAAACCCCAAATATACATGGCCTCATCCAAACTTCCAGGCTCGATCGCGAGATGATCCGGGTAGGGGAATTTCGGAAAATCATTTTCAATTATATGGTCGACGTATGGATTCTCCAAGTTCGCTTTTTCATAAAGCGCTTCAACTTTTTTATTCCACCCATTATTCCGGCTGAGTTCCAGCTTCCATTTCAAAAAAGAAAGCGTAGGATCTGGTAATTCCGTTTCGTACATGTGAATGAGTTCGTCCGCCCGCTTCCAATCTCCGTCTCTCAGACGCGCAGAAATAGCCAAATAGTGAGCGCCTTGCTGATCACTCGGATTTATTTCAACCAGCTTTTCAAAGCAAGCAGCCGCCTCGCCAAAGCGATCTTCTTCAAACTGGAGTACGCCCAGCATGAACAGCGCACGCATATACGGCCGGTTCGTCACTAATGCCCACGGAATTTCAACTGGTTCAAATGTTTGTTCACCGAGCTGCACTGCCTTTTTAATAAGGCTTTCTGCATCTTTCACATCCGTGGAAAGTTCCGCTAAGAGCAAATGCACATCCACAGACTCAGGATCGAGTTTCCCAGCTTCTCGAATCAAACCCTCCACTTTCTCAACATCAGAGAATGCAGCGTACGCTTCATAGCAAAGCATTTGGGCCCGGTCGACATCCGATTTAGGAATAAATGACCGGTTTCCCTCCTCCATCAAATGCTGATTCAGTGCCTCCATTGAATCAAATTCAAGATTCATTGATTTACGGTACATTTCCCAGTTCATTCGTTCGGTAGCGTAAGGGTGGAGACCAATTTGATAACTGATTTGAGGCTGTTCCCTAGTCACCATCTCATCTTCGGCCTTGTTGAGGATCTCGTACATAGGTTCAATATGCTTTGTCATGGAAGATACGGATATTCCAAACAATGCTGCGATATCTTTTTGTGTGCAATGCTTTGCCCCGAGCAAGCCCTGATCATAAAGCACTTTGAATGCAGCAGCGGCCACCCCTTCATGTTTTCTGACGACTGGATTGCATTCCTTGTAATATGCCATGAGTAAGGCTGGTCCAAACTCCAGCGCCACTTTGCCACCCCCATGGGCTTTCAGCTGTTCATCCAGCAAAACAAAGGCCTGTAGCTGGTCGGGTTCAACTAATTCCTCTAGCGTCATTTCCATTACGCCATTGATCATTTTGTAAATGTCGGCGAAATGCGTACGATAGAACTCACGGCTGTTCGACAATCCGCTTTCCTCCGCCATCTTGCTTAGCTTTGACTCTATTAAATTATTTGGAGATTGAAATTGCTGAAGACCGTCTATGATGCGAATTCCGTTTTCCGAAAGTTCATTATCACGCAAGGCTATGGTGAATAAATAATATCCTTCTTTCGGCGGCGCCTCCATATATGCCATCTGTTCAAACTCGTAAGAACTGTCTTCAAGCAACTGTTCGCATATAATTCGCCCATCCTTGACACTCGTCACTTTTGCAAGCAAAACGATAGGCTGCCGCCAGCTTTCCAGTATCTTTCTCGTCCCAGGGCGAAGCGGCGTATTCAGCCATTTCATCAGATGCCGATTCCAAAGATCTTCCCGCTCAATGAACATATAGGCATCTAACATGGTATTTTCCGAATCCTCTTTATCCGCAATCTGGCCGACTTTGCGTTTCCACTCACGCTCATATTCATCCAATTTGTTAAAGTCGACGTTATTCTGAAGTCCACTTTCAAAATAACTTCGAATTACCCGTTCCGTTTCTTCTTGCACAAGCTGATCATTTGTAACTGTTTCTTTCAGTGCGCAGCATTTTTTATATTTCTTACCACTGCCGCAAGGGCATGGTTCGTTACGTCCAATCACACTACCACTTCCTTCTTCTGGATGCTCTAGTACTCATTCTACATGACGAATTGATTTCCCTTCCTACAAAAAAACCGCGCAGGAAGATTACTCCTGCACGGGTTGGGTTTTAGGTTCAAATGTTTCTTTCACAGCCGGTGATTTTGCAGCATTAAAAGTTGGTGGTTTCACCCGCTTGATGAAAAGTGTCAAAATCAGCCCGGCAACCGCAATTAGTGTCGAGATGAAGAAGGAGTGGTTAATTCCATCGAGCATCGCCTGCAACCCGATTTCCTTCTGCATCGCCAATGCTGCCGCCTGGTCAGTTGGCATCTGGCCACTCGCCATCGCTTGTTGTGCCAGCTCTTCCCCTGATTTCTCCATGCGCTTTGTCATAATAGTAAGCAGGAGGGCCGACCCGATAGCTCCCGACACTTGCTGAATCGTATTATTGATGGCTGTACCGTGAGGATTTGATTTCATCGGCAGCTGGTTCAAGCCATTTGTCATGATTGGCATCATAACCATGGACATTCCAAACATCCGAATTGTATAAAGGGCCATTAAATAGTAGTACCCTGAATCCAACTGAAGACGGCTTAAGTAGAATGTGCTGGCAATCGTAATGACAAGTCCCGTTATCGCAATGAATTTCGGGCCGTATTTATCAAAAATCCGCCCAGTAATCGGCGCCATTCCGCCCATAACGATAGCACCCGGCAGCATGAGGAGACCTGCATCGAATGGCGAGATACCCCGGACATTCTGTACGTACAGCGGTGTCAAAATCATACCAGAGAACATCGCGACAGACATGATCATCGAAATGATGGATGCAAGTGCGAACATCGAATGCTTGTAAATCTTGAAATCAAGCAACGGCTCCTTCATGCGAAGTTGGCGGAAGATGAAGATGAGCAGCGAAACTGTACCGATTGCAATGGTTCCATAAACAATTGGCGAACCCCAGCCTTTATCCCCTGCCGAGCTGAAACCATACAGCAAACCGCCGAAGCCGATGCTTGAGAAGATAAGTGAAACCACATCAAGGCGAACTTCACGATTCGGCGTAATGTTTTTGAGTTTGAAAATCGCGAGCAAAATGGAAAGAATCCCAAATGGCAAGACAATTTCAAACAACGTGCGCCATGAGTAATGTTCTACAATCCATCCAGATAATGTCGGTCCAATTGCGGGAGCCGTAAACATAACAAGACTGAAAAGCCCCATCGCAGAGCCCCGTTTTTCAATTGGAAAGGCAACGAGCATAACGTTCATCAATAGCGGCATCATTAATGCCGAGCCTGACGCCTGGATCATCCGCGAAAATACGAGCAGTCCGAATGACGGCGCGACGATTGCAAGTCCAGTACCAAGAGTAAACAGGAGCATCGCTGTGATGAACAGCTTCCTATTTGTAAACTTCTGAACGAAGAAGGCACTTGCCGGAATCATGATTCCGTTCACGAGCATGAAGCCCGTTGTCAGCCATTGAACAGCAGATGGCTTGACCTGAAACTCATTCATAATGGAAGGCAGTGCAATATTTAATAATGTATTGTTCAAAATGGCAACGAAGGCCCCGAAGAACAGAATGGCAATCATTCCATACGGCGGCTTTTCATGCATTTTTTTAATATCCATTTCCAAGCTTGATTCCCCCATATCTATTTAACATGATTGTACCTTGCGTACAACATTTCTACATTTTATACCGTCAGTCCAAAATAATCAATTATAGAAATCGCTTTCATCCAAAAAAACTTTTAATAATTGATATTACAAGCTTTTCACACTAGAATATAGTTAGACTCACAGTACAAAACTACAGATTCCTACCTTATGGAACATGGGGGATTATATAAATGAACGAACGCAAACTTCATGTACTTCTTACTGCACAACGCCTATTTGTTGAAAAAGGCTTTAATTCGACTTCCGTTCAGGACATTATCGAGGAAGCTCATATTTCAAAAGGAACATTCTATAATTATTTCACTTCCAAAAATGAATGCTTGATGGCGATCTTAGAATTCGCCCATGAAGAGTCCACCATCCGCAGACGGGAACTGCTCATTGGCCAGCGGAAAGATGACAAGATGATTTTAGCTGAACAGGTTTTGATTCGGATGCATATTAACCGGGAACGGAATTTATTGCCGATTTTTGAAGCCGTGTTTTATTCAGGTGATGAGGAACTGAGACAGTTCGTCACTTCCTACCATTTAGAAGAATTGAATTGGATTTCTTCCCGTTTGATTGATGTATATGGTGAAACGGCCCGTCCCTATACGATGGAATGCGCCATTATGGTTTTAGGGATGATCAAGCAGCTGATCCATTTTTGGAATGCTTATTCAAAAGATTCGCTGGATATCAATAAACTCGTCCATTTTGCCATTAGACGTGTGGATGCCATCATCTTTGACATGATAGAGCACAACGATACGTTGCTCGGTTCTGATGTACAAGCTGCCGTCAGTTCCGCTGTGAAAAGCCCTGGTGATATTAAAGAACAACTCCACGATAAGTTGCAGTGCTTTCGTAAATCGTTAGCAAAAGAGAAGCACTTGGAAGGACTGGAGTATGTGGATTATTTGCTCAGCGAACTCGAGCAGCCCAACAAGAAGCAACATATTATGGAAGCCGTCGCCCGTTCTTTCCGTGAGTTATTCAGCAAGGAAGGGCCTCACACGCTCCATGCAAATGAAATTGCTAATTTACTATGGCAATATATTGATTTGGAAGCAATAAAATAATTAATCAAATGAAACCTTTCCCTTTCCCCAGCGTAGATTGACTACCAAATATGAACTTGGAGGTTCACTATGAACAATCACGAAATCGACTACAAGCTTTACGGGGATGACATGCAATTTGTAGAAGTGGAATTAGATCCTCATGAAACGGTCGTTGCAGAAGCGGGTTCCCTCATGATGATGCAGGACGGCATTGAAATGGAGACCATCTTTGGCGATGGCTCCGGCGCAGGCGGCGGTTTGATGGGGAAATTGATGGGAGCCGGAAAACGGTTGATTACAGGCGAAAGCTTATTCATGACGACCTTCACGAATACAGGCTCCGGCAAGAAGCATGTCTCCTTCGCCGCTCCTTATCCGGGTAAAATCATTCCTGTCGATTTAAGCCAATATAGCGGCAAAATCATCTGTCAAAAAGACGCTTTCCTAGCTGCGGCCAAAGGTGTATCGGTCGGTGTCGAGTTCCAGCGCAGGCTGGGTGCCGGCTTCTTCGGTGGAGAAGGTTTCATCATGCAAAAGCTTGAAGGGGACGGAATGGCCTTTATCCATGCGGGAGGAACGATTGTCGAAAAGACGCTCGCTCCTGGAGAAATGCTGCGTGTGGATACAGGCTGCCTGGTTGCTATGACGCATGACGTCGACTATAACATCGAAATGGTGAAAGGTGTGAAAACGGCTTTATTCGGAGGGGAAGGACTGTTCTTCGCTACTCTGCGCGGTCCCGGAAAAGTCTGGATCCAGTCGTTGCCATTCTCCCGTCTTGCCAGCCGTGTATTCGCCGCGGCACCTGGGACGCCAGGCGGCTCGAAGGATGAAGGCAGCATAGCAGGCGGATTGTTCAATATGTTAGGCGGAAAATAATAGAGAGACATCCGGTGCGCACAGAGCGGCCGGATGTCTCTTTATTCATAGCAATAAAAAGGCAATTGGTGTGACAATAATAATTGTTAGAATGACCCGCTGTACCCAAATGGCAAGCAATTGCGGGATTGAAATTGGAATCTCTGTCGACACGATACATGGCACAACAGCTGAGAAGAAGATGATCGACGAGACGGATACAACTGCGATGACAAACTTGACGACGAGCGCCGATTCGACGACGAGCATCGCCGGCAGGAACATTTCTGCAATACCGAGCGCACTCGCTTTTGCTACAAGCATCGGTTCCGGCAGCTGCAGCGCCCATGTGAACGGATAGAAAATATAGCCGATCCAATCAAACACCGGCGTAAATTCCGCCAACACCAGACCAAGCAGGCCGATGGAAAGGATGGACGGCAAGATGGCCATCGCCATGAGCAAGCCGTCGCGCACATTCATGACGATGTTCTGCCCGAACGATGGCGCCTTGGATACTGTCTCCATCGCTTCGCCCCAGGCTGCTGCAAATCGCTTCCCTTCCGGCTTCACTTCTGGCTGCGGCGTCGAACCTTCGTAATATTCATCCGTGATGGAACGGAGCGGCCAGAGATGAACCGTGATGGCCGTCACGATGAATGTGACAACGAGCGTTACCCAGAAATAAAGATTCCACATACTCATCAAATCGAGTGTTTTCGCTACGACCACCATAAAGGTTGCAGAAACGGTCGAGAAACCCGTTGCAATGATGGCCGCTTCTTTGGCGGTATATTTCCCCTCTTTATAAACCCGATTGGTAATGAGCAGCCCTAATGAATACGAACCGACGAAAGAGGCGACGGCATCAATCGCAGAACGGCCCGGTGTCCGCCAGATTGGCCGCATGACAGGCTGCACGAGGACTCCGACAAATTCCAGCAATCCGTACCCGACCAACAGCGCCAAGAAAATAGCGCCAATCGGAACGAGCAAACCAACAGGAATCACAAGTTTATTCAATAAAAACGGTCCCATGCCCGGTTCAAACAGCCAAGCCGGCCCGATATTAAAAATAAGCATGATGCCGACAATCAAGCCGATGACTTTGAAAAACGAGAAAATCATATTCACTTTCGATTTCTTCCATGTTCCTGAAGCAAACGGATAGACTGCACCAGCCAAAATGACTAACAGCGCATAATACGGTAGCGCACCAGCTGCGTTTGTCTGAATCCACGTCACGATATGGTCAAGCATGATTGAATTCTTTTCACCAATTGTAATGGGCACAAAAAACATGAATGCCCCGATTGCACTGAACACAAAAAACTTCCACATCCCCGGAGTTGAACGGGTTTTCACACTTTCCTGCAATTGAGCCATCTTCCTCACCTCTCATTTGAATATTCAATCTTCTCTCGTTACAAGAAAGCCGTGAATGCTTCTCCCGCCATTCACGGCTATTTCTTATCCTACAACCCGTTTCCCTTTCTTCCACACTTGCCCGACATGGTTCACGCCGAACAAATACTGCAATTCTTGATAGTTGGACGCATTCCACAGGACCACATCACCTTGCTTGCCAACTTCCAACGATCCGATCTTTTCCTCCATCCGGATGGCGCATGCCGCATTCATTGTTGCAGCAACAAGCGCTTCCGCCGGTGTGAGACGCATGGATATACAAGCCAGATTCATGACGAGTGGCATTGACGTAGTCGGCGATGAGCCCGGATTGCAATCGGTCGAAATGGCGACCGCCACCCCTTCATCAACCATCTGGCGCCCTTTCGCCGCTTCTTCCCTTAGGAACAGCGCCGTTGCAGGCAATAGACATGCAATAACACCAGCTTCCGCCATATTCCGAATCCCTTCATCCGACGCTTTCAATAAATGCTCCGCCGAAATCGCACCGACTTTCGCAGCAAGCTCCGCCCCGCCATACGATTCAATTTCATCCGCATGGATTTTCGGGATCAACCCGTACTTCTTCCCAGCTTCAAGAATCCGCTCCGATTGCTCCGGCGTAAACACTCCGACTTCACAGAATACGTCGTTGAATACGGCTAACTTCTCTTCCGCTACGACTGGAAGCATGTCATTGATAATGCTATTAATATATTCTTCTTCATTCCCTTTATATTCTTGCGGAACGGCATGTGCCGCCATGAATGTCGGCACGAGGTCGATCGGATGAAGCTCCTTCAGCCGTTTCATCGCCCGCAGCTGCTTCAGCTCTGTTTCGAGGTCAAGCCCATAGCCGCTTTTCCCTTCCACTGTCGTGACGCCATGCGCGAGGAACGAATCCAGGCGCTTGGAAGCTTGCTCGATCAAGTCATCCTCTGTCGCTTCCCGTGTCATGCGGGTCGTCGCATGAATGCCGCCGCCCGCATTCATGATATCCATATACGTGGCGCCTTCCAGACGCATTTCAAATTCCCGTTCTCGGCTGCCGCCGAAGACGACATGAGTATGAGGATCAACAAGACCTGGCGTAACAAGGCCTCCTGTCGCATCGACCACTTCCGCTTCCTTGGAACGCTCCCCATACTTGCGTTCCAGCTCTTCCGTTGTGCCAACTGCTTGAATGACGCCGTCTTCTATCCATACACTGCCATCCTCAATAATGCCGAGCTCCGACATATCCTTGCGTTTTCTCGGACCGTTCTCTCCGCGAATTGTCGCTAGCTGTGCTGCATGTTTAATCCAAACCGGTTTCAAGAATTCTCACCTTCCAGCATTGGGATATGAACCCCTTTTTCCTTCGCCGTCTTAATGGCGAGATTGTATCCTGCATCGACATGGCGCGCGATGCCCATGCCAGGGTCTGTCGTCAAGACGCGTTCCAAACGCTCTTCCGCTTCCTTCGTGCCGTCTGCAACAATGACCATGCCGGCGTGCTGCGAATATCCCATACCGACGCCGCCCCCGTGGTGGACCGACACCCACGTCGCCCCTCCGACCGCATTGATCATCGCATTTAAAATAGGCCAGTCAGATACAACATCCGAGCCATCCTTCATCGCTTCCGTCTCGCGGTTTGGCGAGGCGACAGAACCGGAATCGAGATGGTCGCGGCCAATGACGATTGGTGCGCTGATTTCACCACTTGCGACCATGTCGTTAATAATCTTTCCAAAGCGTGCCCGTTCGCCGTATCCAAGCCAGCAAATCCGGGACGGCAAGCCTTGGAACTGAATTTTTTCCTGGGCCATTTTGATCCAATTGCAAAGATGCGTATTATAGCTGAATTCACGAAGTATCACTTCGTCCGTCTTGCGGATATCTTCCGGATCACCGGATAATGCCACCCAGCGGAAAGGCCCTTTCCCTTCGCAGAACTGCGGACGGATGTACGCCGGAACGAATCCAGGAAAATCAAACGCGCGCTCGACTCCTTCGTCCTTCGCCACTTGGCGAATGTTGTTCCCATAGTCGAACGTAATCGCGCCTTTATCCATCATGTCGATCATGGCCGCTACATGCTTTGCCATGGATGCTTTTGAACTTTTCACATACTCTTCCGGATTTGATCCGCGAAGTTCCGCTGCTTCGGCAAGTGTCATGCCGGAAGGGATATAGCCATTGAGCGGATCATGTGCCGATGTCTGGTCTGTCAGTACATCCGGATTGAAGCCTCTAGCGATCATCTCAGGGAGAACGTCTGACGCATTACCAAGCAATCCAATCGACAGCGCCTTCCCTTCCTTCTTGGCTTCTTCCGCCAGACGGATCGCTTCATCAAGAGAATCCGTTTTAACGTCCGTGTATCTTGTTTCAATTCGGCGGTCGATTCGCGTCTCATCTACTTCCACCGCGATGCAGACGCCGCCTGCCATTGTCACGGCAAGCGGTTGAGCCCCGCCCATGCCGCCAAGGCCAGCCGTCAGCGTGATGGTTCCTTTCAGAGAGCCGCCAAAATGCTGTTTCGCTAGTTCTGCAAACGTCTCATACGTTCCTTGCACGATCCCTTGCGAGCCGATATAAATCCAACTTCCCGCCGTCATTTGGCCGTACATCATCAGACCTTTCTTATCGAGCTCATGGAACGTATCCCAATTCGCATACGCCGGAACAATATTCGAATTTGCAATTAAGACGCGCGGTGCGTTTGCATGGGTTTTAAAAATGACGACTGGCTTTCCGGACTGGATGAGCAACGTTTCATCATTCTCCAGCTCCTTCAGCGACCGGACGATCGCGTCGAAACTCTCCCAATTCCGCGCTGCCTTGCCGATGCCGCCATAGACAACGAGGTTTTCCGGATGCTCCGCCACGTCAGGATGCAGATTATTCATCAACATCCGAAGCGCCGCTTCCTGCTGCCATCCTTTCGTATTCAATTCCGTCCCCCTGTATTGAACTACCTTCTCCATTGTATCCGCTTTCATTTTTGACGACCCCCTTTTTTCGTTACTTTCATTCTATAGGTAATGTTCGGTTAATTGTTTATATTATTTTGTTATTACTTATACTTTCACAGCCGTTTAACGAGGTTTTTATATTTTATTTCACATTTTTATATAATGTCTCTATCCTTTTGTCCTTTCATGGACTTGCAGCCTTTCTAATAGAAAAAGGCGAGAGATAACCTCGCCGTTGCTACCTGTTTCTATATTGATTAGGCGTCAGCCCAGTCGCTTCCTTAAAACGCCTGCTGAAATACGTTGCATGGGTAAATCCAGCAGCCATGGCAACATCCGCAATCGACAAATCCGTTTCTTGCAATAAACGCTCAGCTTCCTCCACCCTTTTTTTCAGCAAGGAGTCACTGAATGACTCCCCAGCCTCGCTCGCATATTTCCGGCTCAGCGTGCTCTTATGCATGTTCAATTCTTCCGCACAAGCAGCGAGGCTCCAGGAGGCATTCCAATAATTTAAGGCAATGCGCTCCCTCACTTTTTCTTCGACAAGCGTGGATTGCCTCGAAACGATCTGTGCTGTTCCGAAAAGCGTAGTGACAAATGTGATGAACGACTCGACGATCCGGTAAACGACAGGCTCCCGGATGATCGTTTCGAATAGGGTTAAATAAGCGCTCTCCGCCGCCTCCGATATGAGTGATTTTGATGTCATGTAACGCCGCACTTGTGCCAAGATGCTCGTCAAACGGATCCGTACCATCTCGGGGTTCGGGTACGGTGCGGATAACGTCAGGAAATCTTGCTCCATCCAACTTCTAATTTCGGCAGATTGCTGTTTTTCCAACATCTCAATCCATTTCCTCTGTTCAAGTGGCGATAAAAATGGATCCAAATCCCGCCAATGGATGTCTTTCTCCTCCAATGTAAGAATATCGTACCCGTCATAAAAGATTCGTTCGTGAAACCGGCGCATCTTCCTGTAAAGCTCACGATAGCTGATCCGCTTTGTTCCTTCATGCAAATAGATCGTCAAAAGCGTATCCGACTGGTATTTCCATTCAGAGAAGAAGGCACGGTATGCTTCCTGAAGTTCGGCAGACTCTTTCATTTCATGGACAACGAGAACAAAATCCGAAAATGGAAACACATCATAACGGGTCGGAAAATCGTACCTTTCCAGTTCTCTCACGAGATAACGCAGCTTATCCAGATGAGACGGGGCGATCAAGCCAATAAGCAATAACCGGTCTGGGTATGTATTGCCTACCAGGAAGTCTTCATAGGTGAGGGGCAGGTCGGATTTGTTCTGCCGTTTCAGCTGCACTTTTTCATTGCGCCGCCGAAACCTAAGCTGCTGGACATGCGATATGAGCCGCTCCGGCTGCAATGGCCTAAACAGGATATCTTCCGCTTTCATTGACAAAGCCTCGTACACGGTTTGAAAAGTACGTTCAGATGATAGGCCAAGCCATTTCACATGAGCAGGTATGGTCATTTTCCCTTCGGTAATGAACTTCATGTCGATAATATAGAAATCGGCCTCATGCATCCATTCCAAATCTGCAGCCTGCTCTGCAATCGTTACTTGCATATCATTCCATTGCGATGTGAGGAGCCATTTCAACCCTTGTGATTCAAGCGGGTCATGAAGAAGCATATAGATGTGCATCATTTCACCTTCGTTTTACTTGAGTTTCGAAACTAGTTTCACTTATTCGGCAGGGCCTCTCTTAGCAAAAGAAGGGAGAAACGGAATCTCCCAACACCCCTTACACAATGCGATTATCCGGCTCCTGGCCTTCCAACACAGCCAGAATGGCTTCGGCATTCATTTGCATCATCGCTTTCCTTGTCTCCACCGTTGCACTGCCGATATGCGGCAAGGCCGTTACACTCGGCAGCGTGAGCAATGGGTGATGCTTGGAAACCGGTTCTTTTTCCCAGACATCTAGACCGGCGCCCCAAATCGTTTCATTTATCAGCGCTTCATACAGCGCGTCTTCATCGATAATCCCACCGCGCGACATGCTGATCAAGGTCGCCGTTTTTTTCATAAGACCCAGTTCCCGCTGCCCGATCATTCCGGCGGTTTGTTCTGTCAAAGGCGCCAAAACAACGACATGATCTGCGCTCTCTAATAATTGTTCCAGCTCCGCGTATTCACAACCATATTTCTGTTCAACTTCCACTTTCCGGCTCCGGTTATGATACAGGACACGCATGTTGAAACCGCTGGCACGCCGCATGACCGCTTCCCCGATCCGGCCCATTCCGATAATGCCGAGCGTCTTTCCGCCCACATCCATTCCCGTAAAGCCCATCGGTGTCCAGGATAACCACCCGCCATGGCGCAATTCCCGTTCCGCGCGATTCAGCCTGCGCGCCGTTGCCAGCAGCAAGGCAAACGCCAAATCAGCCGTCGTCTCGGTGAGCACATCCGGCGTATTCGTGACGATAATTCCCTTGTCCTTCGCGGCATTTATATCAATATTATTGAATCCTACCCCCATATTGGCGATGACTTTCAATGGTCCAGCCGCTTCCAGCAGCTCGCGATCAATACGATCTGAAACGACTGTCCATAGTGCATCCACTTGTGCAATTTCCTCTTGCAATACGGAACGGCGCACGGCCGATACATCGGAGTCCCACATCCTGACTTCAAACTTCTCCCGAAGCGGAGCTACTATCTCCTCCGGCAACTTTCTTGTAATGAACACACTCGGTCTCATTCCCCTTACCTCCCGATATCGTTTCATCTATCGTAGCATAATTCAGTCATTGACTAACAAACGAATAACACCTACCCATGCTTTGCACAATGTTAGACAGGTAAAAGAAAAAAACGTCCCACAGCCGCTTCACCCGGTCCGCAGAACGTTTTCTTCCTCACCCTCCAATATAGCTCATATCAATCTTCTTGCGGTTTTTCGCCGTCTGTTCCGTTCGCTCATCGGAATACCGGTCGCCGCGCCGCTCCCATACGGAGACAATTCGGTCACGAACCTCATCATCGGGCATTTCACTGCGGATCAACTCGCGTAAGTCGAAGCCGCTGGATGCAAATAGGCAGGTGTACAGCTTGCCTTCCGAAGAAAGCCTTGCCCGTGTACAGGAGGAACAGAAGGATTCCGATACAGACGTGATGAAACCGACTTCCGCGCCATTGTCGAGATAGCGGTAGCGTTTCGCAACTTCGCCGAAATACGCTTCCTCGGCAGGCTCCATCTCGTACTCCTCTTTCAGCATGTTATAGATTTCCTTCTTCGTAACGACCTTCTCAAAGCTCCAGCCGTTGTCGTTGCCGACGTCCATGAATTCAATGAACCGTAGCGTAATGCCCCGTTCCTTGAAATAGGAAGCCATCGGCAGGATTTCCTTTTCGTTGACGCCTTTTTGTACGACCATGTTCATTTTGATGTCAAAGCCGATTTCCTTCGCTCGATCGATATTGGAAAGGATGAGATCCGGCTTGATGCCGCGGCCGTTCATTGCTCCGAACAGCTCCGGATCGAGCGCATCCAGACTCATATTCAACCGGCGGAGACCCGCTTCATAGAGCGGCTTGGCGTACTGGCCAAGCAGCACACCGTTCGTCGTCAGCCCGATATCCTCAATTCCCTCGATATCCATCAGCCTGGCAATCAAATTGGGAAGATCCCGCCGCATCAATGGCTCGCCACCCGTCAACCTGAGCTTCTTTACGCCAAGAGAGGCAAAAATGCGTGATAATCGCTCGATCTCTTCAAATGACAGCAGTTCGCTTTTCGGCAGAAACGCATAATCATCACCGAATACCTCTTTGGGCATGCAGTACGTACATCTGAAGTTGCATCGGTCTGTCACTGAAATCCGTAAATCACGGATCGGGCGCCCAAGCTTATCAACGATCGCCTCCATCTGATTCTCTCCTTTCCAACACACCGGGTGTATTCATATTCTCGAAAACCTTAGCAGGGTTGCTTGTCAATGAACAGCCATCCACCCACTGGACGCCGATCTTTTCCTGCACTTCCATCACGCGTCTACGCCCGCTCTCCAGTGCTTGCCGCAATTCAGCCTTTGCCGAGGCATCCCACACCGAAACGAGCGGATGCTTCTTACCGTCTAAAACGACTGCCGTCACTCCCGATTGGTGCCTCTTTAGCAGTTCACCAATCACGCCCGGCTCCATGAAGGGCATATCACACGGCAACACGACATAATGATCGGCTTTTATTGACTCCATCCCGGATAAAATGCCCGCAACCGGACCTTGTCCTGCAATCTCTTCCTGATCCGTCACAATCTTGATTCCTTCTGGAAACTGCGGCACCAACTCCGGTCTTGTGACAATTAGGCACGCTTCACAAAAAGGAGCCATTGCCTGAAGAGTGTACTTAAAATACGGAACCCCTTCCCACTCCGCGAATGCTTTAGGCGAGCCGAATCGGCTGGACAAGCCACCTGCAAGGACAATTCCGGCCGTCCGCATCAACCTCCGCTCACAGGAGGGATGAATGCGCAAACGTCTCCGGATCGGATCGTATCTTCCTTTAACACATATTCTTCATTTACCGCGACTTGAACGTTGTCTGCACCAAAACCCGGGTATGCCGATTCCGCCCAGTCGAGCAGCTCCGCAACAGTCAGTTCTTCCCGATCCAGCGTCTCCTCGCCTTTCCCGGCCACATCTCGCAACCTAGCAAAATACTTTACTGTAATCAACTCACTCCACCCCTTTCGCCGGATATTTTTTCTGCGCACCGATCCACTCTTCGCCATCTTCCCAAATCTCTTTTTTCCAAATCGGAACGACTTCCTTAATGCGGTCGATGGCGTACTCATTGGCCTCATACGCCGCTTTCCGATGCGGGGACGAAACAGCGATAACGACTGCAATATCGGAAATTTGGAGCTCCCCGATTCGGTGGGCTATCGCAACTCGAACCCCCGGCCATCTTTCCTCCATCTCCGCTCCGATTTCGGCCATCTTTCTCTCCGCCATCGGAACATAAGCTTCGTACGATAAATACAGCGTCCGTACGCCATGTGTCCATTCCCGTACATTGCCGGTGAAGACGGTCACTGCCCCCGCTGACGGATGCAGGACGTAATCCATATATTTTTTTACTTCAATCGGATCCTCAACAATTTCAAACGGTTTCATACGCACGCCCCCCTGCTATCCATTTGACAAACCATTCATCGATTTCCCGTTCATTCTCCCGCGAATCAATATGCATACAATCCGTTTCGATATCGGGACAGCCAATCACAAGCTGTTTCCCTTCTATACTTCGCAGGGAGTCCCAATCTTCCTCGTTTCGAAGGAGCATCACTTTTTCTCCTTTTTCCCCTTTATAGCCTTCTATTAATAAAACATCCGACTGTCCTAGAGATACGAGCGTTTTCAGCTGCATAAAGTCAGGTTCTTCATTCCAGATGAATTGAACCGAACCTCCTCCCGCGACGAGTGTCGCATCTGCACCGTTTGCTAAAAATGTACCGGTATCTGTTCCTTCATCAGGCATCACGGGCTTGCCGCCATGGCCATGGTGTTTCAGTACGGCGACCGAGACTCCCTGTTCCTTGAGCAAGCGCACCCATCTTGATATGAGTGTCGTTTTCCCGCTGTTTTTATAGCCGACGACATGCAATGTTTTCATACCGTCCACTCGCTGACGCCTTGCTCGCTTCCTAAAAGGAGAATATCGACTTCGTCCCCTGCCTCATAACCACGTGTCCCACTCGGCAGCACAATGAGGCAATTCCCTCGGGCGATTGAAGAGACCGCATTGGATTTATTGAAACCTGCCGGCGAAGCGATGATTCCATCGGGCGTGAATTTCCAAGTCGCCCGGATGAATCGTGTGAATGGGTTCGGTTTAGAGAAATCCTCTCCAAGCCGCGCTCGCATCCTTGGCATATAAGGTGCACTGTTGCCCATCATACCGAGAATGGCCGGGCGTGCGAACAGTTCAAATCCCGTAAAGCAAGCAGATGGATTGCCGGACAGCCCGAACAGCAGCTTTTCCCCTAAAACTACTACCGTCGTAACGCTGCCTGGACGCATCGCTACTTTATTGAACAACACTTTTGCGCCGAGCCGCTCATAAATAGCCGGCAAATAATCATAATCGCCGACCGAAACACCGCCTGTCGTCAAAAGAAGATTTGTCTCCTCTATCGCCTTCGCGACAAGTTCTGTGCAGGCGTCTAGATCGTCCTCCATCATCCCGTACGAACGGTATGCAATCCCCATCCGCTCCAGCTGGGCGCGAATCATCGGTCCGTTCGAGTTGCGGATTTTCCCGGGCATGAGCTCATCCGCCACATCAAGCAGCTCCGTTCCTGTTGACAGCACACCTGCGACTGGTTTTTTCGCCACTTCCACTTGGGCGTAACCAAATGTCGCGAGCAGCGCAATCGTTCCCGGATGAATGAGGGAACCTGCTTCCACCAACCGTTCTCCCGCTTTGGCATCTTCCCCTCTAAAGGAAATGTTCTCGCCGGGTTCAAATGGTTTGCGCAGTGTAAAATCGGCTTCCCCTTCTACCGTCTGCTCCAGCATGACGACTGCGTCCGCTCCTTCCGGCAGCTGAGCTCCCGTCATGATCCGATATGCTTCCTTTTCACCAATCGGCTTGTCGCCTACATATCCCGCGCCAATTTCGCCAATCACCCGGAAAGATTTCCGGTTATCGCCGGATGCTCCTTCGGAATCGATCGACCGGATGGCAAAACCGTCATAAGGCGATCGGTCAAAAGGCGGTACATCGTGCTTCGCCACAATCGGCTCAGCCAGTATTCTGCCATACGCCTGATCAAGTACTACCTTCTCCGTCCCAAGCGATGCAACATGTTTCATGACAAGACGGACTGCTTCGGAAACCGGAATCGGCTTTCTCATTTCCACCATGCAAACCCGCTCCCCTCTTCTGTTATACTTATACAATAAACTAGTTATCCTTGAGTTCGTAAAATTCGAACTCTCTTATACTAACAGTACTATGACGGAAGGAATGAATCCATTGTCTGAACTCACGCATTTCAATGAGCAGGGCCGCGCCAAGATGGTCGACGTCTCCGACAAATCCATTACGCCCCGAATTGCCGTTGCCACTTCGTCCATCGTCGTCAACGAAACGATCCACTCACAAATTACCGAAGGGACGAATAAAA
The DNA here is from genome assembly GCF_022048975.1 of Sporosarcina cyprini. GTDB lineage: Bacteria > Bacillota > Bacilli > Bacillales_A > Planococcaceae > Sporosarcina > Sporosarcina cyprini. The sequence continues at coordinate 135,050 of NZ_JAKMHX010000016.1, forward strand.
AAGGCGACGTCTTCGCCGTGGCGCAAGTCGCTGCCATCATGGCCGCCAAAAATACATCTTCCATCATTCCAATGTGCCATCCACTCGCTTTGACAGGTGTAGATGTCCGTTTCACCTGGAATATTGACGAGACAGCCCATCACTACGAAGTACGAATTCAAGCGGAAGTGAAAACAAAAGGCGTGACCGGCGTTGAAATGGAGGCCCTCACGGCCGCCTCGGCTGCAGCACTCACCATTTACGATATGTGCAAAGCAGCCAGCAAGGACATGGTCATCGGGCCGACGATGCTGCTGTCCAAAACAGGCGGAAAAAACGGCGATTACGCACGCCAACCCGATGGAAACGACTAACTAATTAAAGCCGGTGCTTCGTCAACTCGTACACGATGTGATGGAGCTCCGGCAAAATCAGTTTTTCCATGGCAAGTTTCACAGCCTTCGACGAACCCGGCAACGCGTAAAGCGCCTTTTCTCCAATCCCCCCAGCTGTGGCGCGGCTTAACATTGCTTTCGAACCGACATCTTCCGTGTAGCTCAAATAGCGGAACAGCTCTCCAAAGCCATCAATCCGCTTCGTAAAATAGGGTGTCACCGTTTCAATCGTCACATCCCGCAAACCGATCCCCGTTCCGCCAGTGATCACTATCGCATCGACGCTCGCATCCTGCAGCCATTGATTCACGACCGCTTCAATCGATTCCCGTTCATCAGAACAGATTCGGCGCACCTGAATATGATGGCCTGCTGCTCTCGCCAACTCTTCTATTACATCTCCGCTTTTATCATTTGCCGCGGTACGCGTATCACTGACAGTTAAGATGCCTATGCCAATCGGCTTTCGTTTATCTGTTGGCAGCAGTTCCGACAACTTCCTTCCCCCTATCCGAACAATTGATGGTATATCTGACGGCCTTTATTCAAATCTCGCAGCCCATGGATCAGCAGGCGGCCGTTTTGAAAGAGGACGCAGCGATAGTCTTCCACATGAAATTCGATGAAAAAGGGCGTCCGCTTATAGTCGCTCCCAATCCGCTTCGCGACGTCTTCTCCATCGTCCATTGTCAGCGCACGGCCGTTATCCGGGATTATTTGCACTGTTTCACGGCCGCAAAGAACGGCATAATTCGTCCCTTCCGGCTTATGTAAAGACGGGTATGTCGGCATCTCGCCGCATGTCTCGCAAGTTGGACGGCGGAGGCGGGAAATACCTGCTTCCACCTGCGTATTATTCCATATATCAAAGTGAAGCAGCTTCGTCATCATGGCGTCTTCATTTCCCGTCAGCCACTTTAATGCCTCCGCTGTCTGCCGTGCCGCCACCAGTTGAACTGACGGTGCGATAATTCCTGCTGTATCGCATGTTTCATTGACGGATGGGAGGACAGGCAACAGGCATCTGAAACAGGCGGTTTCGCCTGGGATGAATGGAAATACCGTCCCCGAACTGCCGACGCAGGCGCCGTGTATCCATGGGATGCCTTTCTTCCAAGCCACGTCATTGATGAGCAGGCGTGTTTCAAAATTGTCCGTCGCATCCATGATCAGATGAGCGTCAGCAACCAATTCCTCCAACAATGGACCGTCCACATGGTCCAACACAATCCGGATATCACTGTCCCGCCGTATGTCTTTCAGCCGGCGCTCTGCGGCAACTACTTTCGGCGTCCCTTCGTCCGCATCCTGCTCTGTAAACAATTGCTGGCGCTGTAAATTCGATCGTTCCACATAATCACGATCTGCAATTGTTAGTTTTCCGATGCCCGCGCGAACTAGCATTTCCGCAATCGGGGAACCGAGCGCCCCGCATCCGATGATGACGACATGAGCGGAGCCAATCCGTTTTTGTCCTGTTTCCCCGATCGGCTTGAAAAGCATTTGTCTCGAGTACCTGCTGTCCATCTCCCTCACCCCTTTCCAACAAATAAACCGAGAGCTTCCAATCGATAGGATCGGACGCCCTCGGAACGGTTTATAGTCATATCGACAAATGTACCGACATAGCGGATAACAGCGCTCAACACTTCATTCTAATGAAGGATGAGCATTTCTAAATCGGCTTCCCCGTTCTGCATTTATTCCACATACTGTTCTCGCTCAGTACGATAACTGACGATTCTATCTCTTTCAGTATACCAGAATTACAGAAGTCTTTACTAAATACAAAACAAGGCTCGCATTCAATCAAATAATAGATGTATAAACATCATTGAACAGCTGTTGCTGTTCCGGAGAACGAAGGGTATTGAGAACCTTTGGAAACAGAAGCGTTTCCTCTTTATTGAAATGGGCAGTCATTAGATCAAACAGTTTGCCTGCATCCTTGGCGATTGCCTTTAATTCAACCAACGTCATATTATTAATATCCTCATAGGAATACTGCAATAAAAATTCGATACCTGCCAGAATCCTCGCATGCTCTTCCTTCACCTTTTTGATGGCGAATAAATCCCTCTCGGTTTCCGCGTTTTTTACAAGCAAGGGGTAAAGAAACTCCTCCTCTTTCTCTGTATGGTTTCGAAAGGGGCCGATAAACTCCATAATCTGTCTGCGCAATGACTGCCATACTTCCCTGCCCTCTGCCGGTGAATAACGATTACTTCGGAAGCCCAAAACAGCGGTATGCCAACTCCCCATCAGTTTCGACAAAAAATTATGTTCATTTTTAAGCACGTCGATTGCCGGCAATTCATCGTCATAGGTCGATTTCATAACGTGTGCGGACCTCCTTTTTCAGAAGTTCAGAAATTTCTTTTTCAGCGCATATTCGACTAGCTCCGGACGGCTTTTCAAATTCAGCTTTTCCATCATCTTCGACTTGTGCGCTTCTACTGTTTTTACCGAGATAAATAGCTTTTCCGCAATTTCTTTATTCCCATAGCCTTTGGCGACGAGAGGCAAAATTTCGATTTCCCGTCTCGAAAGGATTTTATAAGGATCGGTTTCTTCCTCCTGGTAATCCTTCTGGACAAACTGCCGGACGAGCGAAGTCGCCATGGATGGATGGATATATGTACCGCCGTCATGTACAGTCCGGATCGCCGTGAGCAGCTCTTCATCGGGCGAATTCTTCAGTACATAACCGGACGCCCCATTTTTTAATACATGAAATAAATACTCTTCATCATCATACATAGTCAAAATGATAATTTTCGTTTCAGGGAAGTCCTCCTTGATTTTCCCGGTGGCAATCAACCCGCTTTCCCCCGGTGGCATGCTTAGATCCATCAACAGGATGTCCGGGTGATGCTTGGCCACCATTTCATACGCTTCCAGGCCATCCGCCGCCGTAGCCACCACTTCCATGTCCTCCTGGAAATTCAAGATATACATGAACCCGCTGCGCACGACCGCGTGATCGTCGGCTATGACAATTTTCAAGCGTCCTCCCTCCTCTTCACAGGCACCCGCAAGCGGATGGACGTCCCTTTGCCGATCACCGATTCCACTGTCAAGTCGCCATCCACCAGTTCCGCTCGTTCCTTCATTCCAAACAAGCCAAGACCCGTTCCTTTTGGTTCGATTTCATGTAAATCAAACCCTTTGCCATCGTCCTTCACAACCAATTGGAGTGTCTCATTCTGTTCGTCAAGCTCAACGGTGATTTCCTCCACATCCGCATATTTCAGCGCATTGAATACGGCCTCCTGACAGACCCGGTAGAAGACGGTTTCCACTTCTCCCCCGTAGCGTTCCGCTTCAAGGCCAGTATCAAAATGAATCATCAAGCCATAATTCTTTTCAATCCATTTGAAATGCGTCCGGAACGCTGCCTTTAAGCCTAGATCATCGAGAGTGGCAGGACGGAGCTCAACGGATAAATGGCGGATATCATCCAACAGCCTCATAAGGGAGCCTTCTGTCTGTTGTAATTTCTTCAACGCTTCTTCACTGATGTTCATATACTTCAGCACACGCAAATCGACAAGTGAACTGAGCATTTCCTGCGCCACACTATCATGCAGTTCACGGGAAATCCGCTTCCGTTCATTCTCCTGCGCTTTAATGACACGCTTCATCATCCGCTTCTGGGTGAGTTCCTCCTGCGTTTGGAACTGGTGCGTCATATCCCGAAGCAAAAATGCACGGATACCATTCTCCTGATCTATCGTTTGAATGCTCGCGGAATACGGGATGACGCCCTTCCCTTTCGTATCAAAATACACTTGGAACGAGCTGATATCCTCTTCCGGCTTGGACATATAGCAAGAAGCACACGTCTGCAATTCATCGGAACTCATATAACCTTTGCACGTTTGGCAGATCGCTCCCGACTGGCCAGCCATCAATTGCCGATACACATCTTCCTCCAAAATATCCGCTGCCGCATCATTCATCCCGAGCACATTGCCGTCCCGGTCGAAAAAAAAGATTGCTTCCGCCGAGTTGCCATACAGCTTCATCAACAGCTCCGACAACTGCATTCCACTGATTCCATTCATTCGAATACCATCTCCTTGCTGTAAAACGGACCAAACTGCGGACCAATCCAATTCTGGAATTCCTGAAAAACCTCAGCCTTCAGCATCCCGTCTGTCCGGTATCCCACTAACAGCACACCTCTCACCCGGTTATACTTATAAAGCGGGATGGCGCCAAAACTCTTAAGTCCCTCCGCCACAACGATCGGATAATTATAAAGATCCTCTCCGCCGAGTTCCTCATCCGCACTTGAAATAAACATCGGCTTTCCCGTCTTAAAGACAAGCCCCGCAATCCCTTTCCCCGACTGCAACGTGAGCCGCTGATGCCGATCACTCCTGTTTCCCGTCACATATTTCCAACGCAATTCAAACCGCCGATCCGCCGATTGAACGAACGCCACACCCACATAATTGAAATCAAATTCGTTTTGAATCCCTTCGATTTCCTGCTGGACATTAAATAGTTCTTCTTTCATGGCTACGACTCCCTGACGGAAAATGAGCGAAGCGCCTCTTTTCCATAGTTTTAGACATGCTTTCCTTACAGCATAAAGCGCCGTCCTGCATAATTCAACGGCACGCTCCACCGACTTGCTCATTTCCAATTGAAGATGACGACTATTATTGCAACGTTTCTTTACTAAAATATCACATTATTCTTAATTAATCATACAAGAGAACTGCAAATCGCAAGTCAAGGGAATACTCTCTTCTCAATTACAAAGACAATTCTTCTACTATTCCCATCATACGGCAGAAATCACCTTGAACCTATTAGGGAACACCCTATTTCAAAAGGTACTTTCGTCCTGACAGGATGATATGTTTTCATCAAATCGAAAAAGTAGTAGCTGTCGTAAACAATATTTTTTCCACTTATAATAACTCCTTTTCTTTAATATAATTACAATTAAAGCTAAAATTTAAGATAATTCTTACATTCATTAATGCATCTATCCAGTAAGGATATACTCAAAATTATTGGAGGAAGATAAATTTGAGAGTAGCTCAAATTATGCTTATTATTTGGGTGGGTCTACTGCTTTCTAGTTGTTCTGAAAAAGAGGAGGAAAATCTATTATCTTTAAGTGAGGATGTTATCGAGTTATACATCATCTATGATGAAAAAGATGAGAGCGATCAGAATATTAATCAACATGAATTACTACAACACATTTCAAAGTATAAAATACGTCAACAAATTCCCGTCACGACAATGAGTTGGCCAAAAGAAAAGCTAGAGAAATACCAGATTACTGAACTTCCAGTATTCATAATGGCAGATGAAAAAGAAATATTGCTAAAAACGAATAATATTGCTGAAGTCAAAGACTATATTAGTGGTCTTTCAGATAAATAGAAAACTCATGAATAAAGAGCAACGGTTCCTATGAAGGGATCCGTTGCTCTTTATTATTCAGAATGAACGATGACGTATACGACAACTCGGACCATCGAGAGGCACTTCGATATAATAGTCGCCGGAATGCTCATTTCTTAATAGTTGAAGAATTCGTGGCCAATAGTTCAACAATCGAGAACTACTCTTATTCTTTTTATGCAAAAAGCAATTTGGCGACAGCTGCTTCATGGCAACTGCTCATATATTCCAAAGAGTGCTCGTATTGGCCTTGGGACTGCTCGTATAACTCAAATTGTGCTCATAACTGGTGCGCAACTCCTCGTATAGCACAAAGAGTGCTCGTATCTTTGCGGAACTGCTCGTAAATTCACAAAGAGTGCTCATATCTGCCACGGGACTTCCCGTATCTAACCTGGATCCGCCCCCTGCATAGAGCAATCGGCCTTTTCACTTCACCAAGTGCCGCACGAATTTTGACGATCCCTTCTCTTCAGAGTAACCGCTCGTATACTTGCTTGAACTTCTCGTATCCTGTCCCGTACCTCTCGATTATCCCGGAAACCGATCGTATATTTTGGCAACCGCTCGTATCGCATTCACGAGCGCTCATATATTCCTGAAATCTCTCGATTATCATTTCGCACCGCTCGTATTTTATTTCTGGCAATCAATCATTTCACTTCTCTTTATACAAAAAGCAATTCGGCAACAGCTGCTTGATGGCAACTGCTCGTTTTTTCAAGAATCTATCCTCCATTTCTCACCGCAACAGCACAATTACTATGTAGACAAGTATCGCTCCAATAATCAAAACGCCGGTCGCTTTCCAGCTCATTTCCCGAAGACCGCGGCTTCCTTGATCGAGGCTGTCTTTCACATTTCCGACTGGATTCCCTTCTCTCTCCTTCTGAACGAGATTCTTTTTGTTTTCATTCAACTCCATCAGCTCCCTTGCAGTTTCTTTCGTCTTAAACCGTCCAACTCCTTTTTTCCATGATTTACATTTCACCAATCAATCAGCTAGGATAGAGCTATATCAGATTGCGGGGGAATGATATGCGAACCATTTTATATATAGAGGATGATCGAGAGATTGGGAGATTTGTGAAGGAAGATTTGGAGTCACGCGGGTTTTCAGTACGTTGGCTGCTGTCGGGCGACGGCGCGGATGAGGCCCTGGTGGATGCGGATCTTGTCATTTTAGATGTGATGCTTCCGGGGCTCGACGGCTTTACGATTGGCCAGCGATTGAAACGGAAGCAAGGGGATATTCCAATTTTAATGTTGTCCGCCCGTACTGCAGTAGATGATAAATTGGCCGGGCTTCAATTCGCCGACGATTATTTGACGAAGCCTTTTCACCCCGATGAGCTGGCAGCACGGATTGATGTGTTGTTGCGGAGGTCTGGAAGGGATTCTGTTGAAGAAATAGCGTTAGGGCATTTGCGAATTAATTTAAAAGAAAACCGGATTGAAACGATAGCAGGTGAAGAAATTTTATTGACTGCCAAGCAGCATCAGATTTTCACCTATCTCCTGCGACACCCGAATCAGATTCTGACGAAAGAGCAATTATACGAGGGCATTTGGCAGGAGCCCTATCTGGAGGGAGATAAAACACTCCAGGTCCATATCCGCTATTTACGAGAAAAAATTGAAAAAGATCCGAGCCGGCCAACGATCATTGAAACGATTCGGGGCATCGGGTATCGGGTGAAGCAATGAAACGGCTGAGACGTTCGTTGTTGGCCCAGTACGTCTTGATCATTTTATTCGCGACGATGATTTTGCCCGTCTCGATAACCGGATTATCCATTGTTTTTTACAATACGCTTTACGAAAAAGAATCCGACGATCGTTTATATAACGGAACAGATCTTGAGGCTATGTGGCATAGCAAGGCGAATGACCTTGAACAGGCTACTGAAGAGGAGATCCGGGACGAATTCCACCAGCTGTACGAAGTTTACACAGATGCGAATCTCTATTGGGTCGATGCACAAGGGCAGACACGTGTCACGTTCCCCGAAAATCTTTCAGTACGGCAACAATGGAGTGCAACGGACGCCATTCAATTCATGAAAGATCATAGAGGATTGACGACCGACCCATTCACCACAGTCGCTTTCCTTGGAGAAAAAGGGAGAAACGGTTTTATCGTCTTCCAATTGCCCCGGGCTGATATGGAAAGTCCAAGTGATAAACTAAGAGAACAATATAATTTTCTCTTTCCAATTGCGTTGTTAACTGTTTTTGTTGTCTTCATTCTCATTTCCACTTTGTTCTTCTACCGTATCCGCAAACGGCTTCTACATTTGCAAGAAGCGATGGCCCTATCGGATCAAAGCGGGATCCCTTCCCCGGTAGCCGTCTCACGGGAGGATGAAATTGGACGTCTGGAATTGTCCTTTAATCGGATGGTACAGGAAGTAGAGGAAGGCCGGCTTCGCCAAATCGAGGAAGAGGAATTGCGCAAAGAATTGATTGCCAATTTATCGCACGACTTACGGACACCGCTCACAACCATTCGCGGTCACGCCTACCGGCTGCAACAAGAGCAATTGAGCGAAAAAGGAACGGAATCCGTGAAATTGCTTGATGAAAAAATTAGATACATGGACGGGCTCATCGACAATCTCGTCTCCTATACGCTTTTGACGACAGGCAAGTACCCGTTCCATCCTGAAAAGATTGATATCGTCAGGCTTATCCGTACCTCATTCGCCGCATGGTATCCGGTTTTCGAGAATTTGCAGTTCGCGATGGAATTGGATATACCCGACCGGCAAGTTTTCTGGCAGGCAGATCCTCAATGGTTCAGCCGAATTCTCGATAACTTGCTGCAAAATATTCATAGGCATGCAGTGACTGGCCGCTTCATTGCCATTCGAATTCAAGATGAAACACTGATTATAGAAGACCACGGTCCCGGAATGAAATCCAAGTCGCCCTCTCAAGGAGTCGGCATCGGGCTTTCCATCGTTTCCTTGATGATGAAGGAAATGAACTTGGAGTGGGACATCCAAACAAATACGCAAGGAACAACAATGACAATTAGCCAGAGACAAAGGAGCAATTATCATGAACATTGAACTAACTAGATACCGAGTGAAAGAAGGAAAATCAGAGCGCGTGGATGAATGGCTGGCGTTTCTAAATGACAATATGGATGAGGTCCTTGTTACGTTGGAAGGTGAAAAGATGTTCGTGGAAACGATCTTTCGCGAGACGTTGAACGGAGAAGAATACTTATATTGGTATTCCGTACGTGGCGAGGGCGGCCAAGACGTGGAAGAATCAGAGCATTGGATTGACAAGCAGCACCTCGCCTATTGGGATGAATGCATTGATGCTTCGTTTGGATCAAAAGATCTGACGACCGAAGTGGTCATGATACCAAAGAGAATCCAAGGATTTATGGAACAATAAAAATAGACACACTGCCGGATACACTTTACACAAGTGGATCCGGTTTTATTTTTTAAACGAAATTTAAACTTCCCTACCCCTTCGATTTAACCTACCCCCGCTAAGCTGGATAGTGAGGTGATACACATGAGTGAATTCATTATTGAAACGAAAAATTTAACGAAGAAGTTCGGAGCAACGCGTGTTGTGAATCATGTTGATCTGAAGGTGAAAAAAGGAGAAATTTACGGTTTTTTAGGACCAAACGGTGCAGGAAAAACGACAACAATCCGCATGCTGTTAGGACTCGCCCGCCCCTCAAAGGGATCGATTCACATGTTTGGAAAGGATATTCGAAAGGAAAAAATGGCTATCCTCCGGAAAGTCGGTTCTCTCGTCGAATACCCTTCCTACTATGGGCATTTGACGGCCCGTGAAAATTTGGAAGCGGTCCGCGTGCTACTGGATGTACCGAAATCACGGATTGACGAAGTCCTTTCCATCGTCCGGCTGACAAAAGACGCAAAACGCCCCGTCAAAGGCTTTTCTTTAGGAATGAAGCAGCGTCTTGGCATCGCAACCGCCCTGCTCGGCAATCCGGAACTGCTCATTCTGGACGAACCGACGAACGGACTGGACCCGTCCGGTATTTTGGAAATGCGTGAGCTGATCAAAAGCATGCCAAAAGAACATGGCATTACGATTGTCGTGTCTAGTCACTTGCTGTCGGAGATTGATCAGATGGCGACACAAGTCGGCATCATTACAAAAGGCCGAATTATTTTTCAGGACTCCATCCAAAAGCTGCGGGAGCAGGCGTCCAGCAGCATCAAATTAACTGTGAACGATGTGGAAGCTGCGTGGAAAACGCTGTTATCGAACGGGTTCACTACTGATTTAGTTCAAAACAATCTATTTATTGACCGCGGGACGGATGATCAGGTGGCGGCTATTGTGAAATCTCTTGTGGAGCATGATTTCTCAATCTACCGGGTGGAGGAACAGAAGAAATCGTTGGAGGAAATCTTCCTTGAGCTGACTGGCAAGGAGGGCGGTCTTCTATGACACGAGTGATGCTCTCTGAATTTATTAAAATCAAACGGAAGCTTATCCTCTTCCTAGTTGTACTTGGACCTCTTGGCGTTGTTGGTCTCCAGGCCGTCAATTTTGGACTCCGGTATGACTGGCTGACCAGCCAATATAAAGACGATTTGTGGGGAGGGCTCATCGGAGAAGTGACGATGCTTTCCGTACCGACCATATTGATCGGACTAACCATTCTCACATCCATGATTGCTAACATAGAGCATCAGACGAATGCATGGAAACAGCTCCTCTCCCTGCCCGTTTCCAAAATGAAGGTATTTGCAGGAAAAGCGCTGCTTTCATTTGTTCTATTGTTCATGGCCTGTATATTGCTGGTCGTCGGAACCATTATTTTAGGCATTTGTCTCAAGTTCGGGACAAATATTCCGATTCTGTATTTACTTAAGATGTGCTTCTTTCCGTTCCTTGCTGCCATGCCTTTTTTAGCGCTTCAAACATGGCTCGCTATCTCAATGAAGAACCAGGCGATTCCGTTAACGACAGGCATTTTAGGTACAATTGTCTCGATGTATGCGACAGGTTTCCCTGACTGGATGCCATTGAAATGGCCATGGCTCGTGAATGAATGGGAGGAACCGGTTTACTCCGTCCTATTCGGTATTGTCACAGGACTCGGCATTTATTTGCTCAGTCTCATTGATTTTTCACGAAGGGATGTGAAATGAATGATAGCTTTATTTAAGTCTGAGTTTTATAAACTTCGAAAGTCATCGATCTGGCTATTAATTTTTGTCAGTCCGCTGCTTTCATTTTTCATCGGCCTATTGGAGTTCAATGAAGTGCCGCAATTTGAAGGAATGCAATGGGTTACGACAATGGGCATGATGTCTGTCGGCCATGCGATTCTTTTCCTTCCCCTTTTGACTGGTGTTTTTGCCAGCTTCGTCTGCCGGTATGAACATGCGGGCGGCGGTTGGAAGCAACTCCTTACCCTGCCTGTTCACCGGGGAAATGTCTATGTCGTGAAAATGCTGTTAGTCGCCCTATTGATTGGCCTGACCCAGCTCCTGTTCGTCGCGGCATTGCTCGTCATTGGTTGTATGAAAGGATTTCCTGAGACTATTCCATGGAACGTGCTCGGTTCAAGTATCGCCGGCGGCTGGCTGGCATGTATGCCATTGCTCGCACTGCAACTACTTGTCTCCGTCGCCTGGTCTAGTTTTGCAGCTCCGCTTGCCATTAATGTCATCTTTACGATTCCAAACATGCTGATTGTCAATTCCGAGCGGTTCGGCCCTTACTATCCTTGGGCGCAGCCTTTTCTCTTGATGATGCCCGATTCGAGTGAAAGTTTCGGTGCTTTGAATACATCGGCGGAAACGTTATTTATTGTAATTATCGGCAGCTTCGCCGTCTTTTTCTTGGCAGGATTGTTTTATTTTAAGAAGAAAGAAATTTAGGATATACAACTTCGGGGGCGGGTCGCTTATTCGGTCTTCTTATTAGAATCGGGCGGTAGTCATTTGGCGCAGAAACATACGGATTTGGCGCGCCGGCGCTCTAATTTGGCGTAAATCTTTGGTTTTTGGCAGTCAGCCCGTTTTATTTGGCGCATAATCTTCGTATTTGGCGTCTAGGAACCTTTATTTGGCGGATACCCTCGCTTTTTGGCGTGAAAGACATCCTTAAAAAAGGGTGGAATTGACTTGATTCCACCCTTTTCTTATTTACTCGTTACTGGCAGTTCCGATAGTTGATTCGGCACTCCAAGCGATGATTCGAAGACATCCTTGAACAGCAATTCGATTATCGGCTGCGGCACATTTAATGTATCCTCGAAAATTGCCTCTTCGTTATTCTTATTCTTGATCATGACGACTTCTTTATTAATATTCTCCATCTTGGCATCTAACGCCGATGCGGCCAACGCCGCCTCTTTCAAATCGTTTTTGATCCGCTGAGGAATATCCTTGTCATACTTATAGAATATCCGGTGTTCCAAGCTAGCCCAGAAGTCCATGGCGATTGTTCGGATTTGCAGTTCCACAAACACGTCTTCGACACGATCTGACATGAATACAGGAATCTTCACGATAAGATGCAGACTTTGATAACCGTTCGGCTTAGGATTCGTAATATAATCCTTTACCTCAACCATTTCTACATCCTTCTGGTTCCCGATCATTTCACTGATTTTAAAAACATCCGATACGAAAGGACAGGTGATCCGGATTCCGGCTATATCCTTGATATTGTCTTTTATCGCCTCTAACGAAAACTCAATTCCTTTCCGGTGCACCTTTTTCAAAATGCTTTCCGGTGATTTCAACCGGGAACTGCAGTGTTCAATGGGATTATAATCATGAATATGAAGAAACTCTTCCTTCAATATATTAATTTTCGTATTCATTTCGTCCAGCGCAAATTTATAAACCATGGAAAAGCGTTTTAACTCGCTGCCCACATTGCGCAAGCCGACCACGTATTGTTTTGTTAATTCATCCATGTTGTCCTAATCTCCCTACAAAAGCTGAATTGGCATTTTTTTATTCCTATCATTAGGAACGACTGGGTCCTATGAAATGTTTCCACTCAGATATTACCGCAGTCGCCTCCATAGAGAAGTTATGTATGAAAATCCACCGTTACCCTTCCCATCCAAAATCTACTCATTATCTATTCGAGTCTATCAGAATTGCTGTTATACTCTCTATATAAGATTGAAACGAAATGAGGCACCTTGATGACACTTGAGTTTGTAAATGCAGAAAAACGCATTCATGATTCCTTGATTTTCCCTTCATTCAATTTAACAGTAAACAAAGGGCAAGTTGTTGCTGTCTATTCAAGCGTAAATGTCCGGGAGCAGCTGATTCACCTGTTACTCGGAAAAACTCTGCTTTCCCACGGAGAAATTCGTTTTGACGAGAATCTCAAACAGCCAAGCCGCACCGGCTTTCTCTTTTTACATCATGGCTTGTATGAGCGCCTTTCCATTGCAGAGATGCTGCAATTTACGAAAAGGCTTCATGGCTCTAAGGCATCCCTCGATGATATATTGCGGATGGTGCAGCTGGACGGGAAACGTTCTGTGAAAATTAAACAGCTTTCCTATTCGGAGAAAAAACGGGTACAACTCGCTTGTTTGCTCATTCAAGATCCTGCCATCTTTGTTTTAGAAGAGCCCGATCAAAATATAGATTTGGAATCAAAACGAATTTACCTGTCCACCCTTCAGCACCTTCGAGAAGCTGGCAAAGTGGTCTTTATTCTGACGGGAAATTTGGAAAGTGCTGTGACGTCGGCCGATACCGTCTTTCAATTAGATGATAACGGATTGCGTTCTATTCAAATGAAAGCAGATGAGGACGAAGAGACAGCTGATCCATCCGGCGCGGTTGGGAGCACACAACCTGTCCGATTTGAAAAAATACCGACTAAGGTTAATGAAAAAATTGTCCTTTTTAACCCGCCTGAGATCGATTATATAGAAAGTAATGAAGGGCAAACTTTTTTACATATTAAGGGAGAGTCCTTCTCTTGTGTCTTTACATTGACCGAGTTGGAAGAACGTTTATTGCCATTCGGATTCTTCCGATGTCATCGCTCCTACATCGTCAACTTACAAAAAGTTAGGGAAGTTGTCACTTGGACAAGAAATAGTTACAGTCTTGTCCTGGAGGATATCTCTAAATCGACAATTCCGCTTTCCAAATCGAAAATGGTCGAACTCAAAGAGATGCTCGGACTCAAATAATGTGGAAAAACCGATTATTTCCCCGGAAATATTTCGGCTTTTTTCGCTTGTCCAGCCGTTTCCTGGCATGTCCTGTCTCTAGCTGCATTTTAAACTAGCAAGTTGACACTGTTTACTGAATAAGTTTTTTACTTTTCGAGACTCCATTCACGGTTCCATTGCTCCATTGACCAGCTCGGTTACTCTTTTCATCGGGAATATACTGCTCGCCTCTTCATTTCCTACTAATCTAAGGATGCAGATACGAAATGAAGAACAATTCCCAGGAGGATGAATATGGAAAATATTATCGAAGTGAAAAACCTTGAGAAGATCTTCGCCAATCAAAAAGCAATTGAGAGTGTGGATTTCCAAGTGAGACGGGGCGAGATTTTCGGATTTCTTGGCCCGAGTGGCTCAGGGAAAACAACCACTATTAAAATATTGACCGGACAATTGGTACCGACCAGTGGAGAAGCTCTTGTTTTTGGAGAGTCTATCTCCAAGTTAAAACAGCCCGCCTATCGTAAACGGTTTGGTGTTTTAACCGATAACAGCGGCCTGTATGGAAGACTTTCCATCTATGATAACTTAAAGCTTTATTGCGATTTGTATGATGTTCCATACGCAAAAATTGGCGAAGTTCTCGCGGCTGTCAATTTGCAGGAAGACCAGAAGAAACGCATATCTACTTTATCAAAAGGAATGACGCAGCGAGTCACGTTAGCCCGCGCCCTTTTGCATGAACCAGAGCTGTTATTCCTAGACGAGCCGACATCAGCTCTTGATCCGGTGAACACGCTTCATATATATGAAGGATTGCGTGCCCTCAATAAAAAAGGAACGACAATATTCCTGACAACGCATGACATGCAAGAAGCGGAGACACTTTGCGATCGAGTCGCTTTCTTAAACAAGGGGCGGATTCAATTACTGGACGCGCCAGACAAGTTAAAGAAAAGATTTTCCGATTCGACCATTACAGTCGAGCTGAAAAGCGAGGAGAAAATCATACTGCCAGCCGGTGCTGAAGGAGCACAGCAGCTTTATGATTACATGCAAGCCAATGAAGTAGAGACAATCCACTCGAACGAGCCAACACTCGGTGACATTTTTGTACAAGTGACAGGGAGGAAATTAGCATGACATTTTCTTGGAAACGGGTAAACGCAATATTTATGAAAGATTATAAAGATTTTTCACGGAACATGGCGGTATCTATTGTGATTTTTTTGTCACCAGTTCTGGCAGCCATTTATGGCCGAATTGGCGTCACAGCAATTGAGTCCCATTATATGCTGATTAACCTTACTTTTGCGATGGTAGCGGCTTTTGTACAAAGTTGTCTTATTGCAGAGGAGAAAGAAAAGAACACATTGCGTGGATTGATGTTATCTCCCGCCAGCACGACTGAAATTTTGACGGGTAAAAGCTTATTATCCTTGGTGTTAACACTTTTCACTATTTTGTTGAGTATGTTTTTGGCGGAATATAAACCGGCGAATATTGCAGTTGTGGCGATTGCCATCCTATTGTCCGCCCTATTTTATATTGCTCTTGGTACCTTGCTTGGCCTGTTTGCTAAGTCAGTTATGGAGGCATCTGTTATTGTATTGCCTGTTATGATTATCTTCTCATTTGGGACATTCATTACTTCACTTGCAGAACAGTATCCGATATTAAAAGCGGCGACTTATTTGCCGAATATCCAACTCCTTGAAATCGGGATCAAAGTCGAAGCGGGAGCAGGGTTTGGGGATGTATGGATGCAGCTGGCAGTCATTGCAGCATGGGTGGTTGTGATGTTTATGCTTACTGCTGTTATTTATAAAAAACGAATGGTTGATTAAGGGAGGGATTGGTATGAAACAATTTGGACGGATACTGATCGGATTCTTGGCAGGCGTCGTGCTGATCTTCATTTATAAGACATTTTTCAGCTAGAGGTGACAATATGAAACAGGTAGGTTCAGCTTTACTTGGGGCCGTCATTGGTTTATTGGCGGTCCTGTACTTCATTTTATTTCCAGAGGCATGGTCTTTGGGCATGATCGTCAGTATGGCCTTGTATGCTCTCGTCAGTTTCGCCCTGACTGTCTTCATTCACGAAGCAGGGCATGCGCTATTTGGAATCACACAAGGAATGAAAGTATTAAATATCAGTGTCGGTCCCCTTGTCTTGGAGCGGCATGAAGGCAAATTACACTTCCACTGGATTCCCTCCTCTTTAGGTTATGTTGGACGAGCCATGATGGGGTTTTCTGAGAAGGTGGAACTTGAAGATATGCGACACCGATTAATTCGCTATATCTATGGCGGGCCGCTCATGAACATAGGAATTAGCATTCTTTCCATCGCGGCGGCATTCAGCGTCTGGCATCATCCCTTCCTTCTCATCTTTGGTCTCGTAAATTTCCTGCTCGGTGCTTCAAATTTACAACCGGCGACAGTCAAGTCTGTGTTTACAGACGGTTTGGTCATTAAGAAATTGAAAACGGAGCCTTTGCATGAATCTGCTCTCTTAATGGGCCACCAAATTCTGTTGGAAGAGTCGCGGAATACAGATGTAAAACAGTGGAATCCGGCATTGATTGATTCGGTTGAACAATTAATCACCTCTGGGAAGGATCCGTCTGCAACAAGTTTTTTGCATACAATCAATTACTTTCATCTTCCGGAGCATGCTGAAAAAGCTGCATCTGTTGGGCTCCAGACAGCCTTTACCCGTTCAGGAAAGACGGATGACCTGTACGCTGATATAGCCGATATCTCGTACGCCACAGCTCTGTTTTTCACCGGTAGGCTTGCAAGCCATCCCGGCATTGAGAACGCGCTGAAATCCATCGGAAAACTGGATGCTATTACAGAGACGAAAAGAAATGCGCTTTTGTCTTACATACAAGGAGATACAAAAAACGCTGTTCTGCTGTTAAAGAAAGCGATCGAACTGCTCGGGGTCTGGCATCCCCTATACTTGCGCGGGGAGATGGAAAAAAAGCTTCTACATCAAATGATTGACTGGATGGAGAATGAAAAAACTACCATCAGTTGAATCATAGGAATCTCCTATCATTTAGATAGGAGATTTGCTATTGTTCTCTCTTTCCTGCTGATCCTATAATCAAATTAGCAGCGCTGCATAAATAGGATGAGGAGTGGTTGATTATGTCAAAGGCAGTTTTCTATCATGCCGGTTGCCCAGTTTGTGTCGATGCGGAGAAAGTGTTGGTCACTTATCTCGATTCGTCTAAAATTGATCCTGAAATTGTACATCTAGGTACTGAGCGGGGACGGATTGAAGAAGCCGAAAGGGCAGGAGTCAAGTCAGTTCCTGCGTTGGTTATTGATGGAAGCGTCTATCATATTAATTACGGTGCAAGTTTAGAAGAAGTAAAGGGATGACCAAGAGGCGTCCTCGTGACGCCTCATTTTTCTTGTAGCATTTTAATGAATTCCCTGCTTGCCGAGCAAAGATGTTTGTTTCTCCTGTACGCAATGCCAATTTCCATTTCCATTGCGGGATGATCAATCTTGGCAATAGAAAGATCTGCGTGGCGGAGAGAATGTAGATAGGATTTTGCTAAAACGGTCACACCCACTTCCCTTTGGACCATCAAGAGTATCGACTCGAGTGTTGTCAGCTCTATCGCTGGAACAGGCAAGAATCCTTCCTGTCGACAAAGTTCATTTAGATACCGGCGGATAAAATATGTTTCTGGCAATAAGATGGAGGCTGTGTCATTAAGCACATTTAATGGAACGATAGGCTGCCCGGCCAGCGAGTGATGTATGGACATCGCAAGCACCAGTTCCTCTTTCCGTAATGAGATAGTCTCAATATCCGGATGTTCGAAGGGTAAATAAACAATGCCGATATCTATAGCATTATGTAGTATAGATTCCTTAATCTCATCTGTCCGCATTCCGGATACGGCTATGTCAATTTTGGGGTACAATTGATGAAAGTCGATGAGAACCTGCGGTAACAGGGTATTGACGACGGTCAACAAAGCACCGACCTTCAATGCCCCTCTGTCCAACCCGTGCAATTCTCCAATGGCCGCCTTCGCTTGAGATAACTCATGGAAAACACGGTATGCATGTTCCAGCAAGATAGAGCCCGATTCGGTGATGGCAATCCGCCTGCCGATCCGGTCGAATAATTTTATCCCTACTTCGTGTTCCAGCAAGCTGATCTGCTGGCTTAACGAAGGTTGGGTCAATCCAAGCTTTTCAGCTGCACGAGTGAAGTGGAGCTCTTCACATACCGCAATGAAATATTCGAGCTGCCTCAATTCCATTTCCATCCCCCCTCCTTTGATTATACTCGAAGTGGAAAACTTTACATGATAAATGAAATGAGGTGAATGCCATGTGGAAAGTGGCAATCCGTTCTTTAAACGTTGGAAAACCGATTGAACTTCCATTCGGAAATAAACGAGTGACAACAGGCATACAAAAAAAACCGATTAGCAAACCTGTATTCTTAACTACTGTAAATTTTATTGGAGATGGGCAAGGTGATTTAGTCCATCATGGCGGCATTGATAAAGCAGTTTGCGCGTATCCGGCTGAGCATTATCCCTACTGGGAAGAACAATTGGGCAGGCCACTTCCTTACGGCGCTTTTGGTGAGAATCTGACATTAGAAGGTTTAACGGAGAAAGACGTTTGTATCGGAGATTCCTTTCAAATCGGGGAATCCATCGTACAAGTGAGCCAGCCACGCCAGCCTTGTTACAAATTGGGACTTCTTTATGAAAGAAAAGACATGCCGTTGCTTGTCCAAAACTCCGGATTTACCGGGTTTTATTTTCGAGTGCTGCAAGAGGGAATGGTCTCCCCTTCAGATGAATTGATCCCGCTCCACTCACAAGAAAAGGCCATCTCCGTCGCTGAAGCTAATCGGATTATGCATCATGATAAGAGCGATTTGGATGCGGTACAGCATATATTAAAAGTGAATGAGCTGTCTGGAAACTGGCGAAAGACATTTGAGAGACGGCTGGAGGGCAATGAGGTGGATACACGGGAAAGATTGTCAGGCAAGAGATGAAGCCAGCAGCTACCAGTTTATTTAAATCCAAAAAAGTTCAATTTCCTAATAGCTGAATTAAGAAATTGAACAACCGTGCTACGCGGCACGTCTAGGCGATTTAAATCATTTCACACTAGCTTTCTCATAGCCGAAAAATGACATATTGCCGTTTTCATTCTCCACAATACTGTATGGAGTCATTTGGTCAGAATATCTGCGGGCAAATTTCCCTTCGCCGACTGGATAGATTTCAATATGGAGATTGCCGGTAAATCTTGTAAAATACAATTTGCCGCCATGTAATTCTACTTTAATTTTATCTTTCAAATAGGTGCCACAATACGTTTGAAGCTTCCTTTCATCTAGGGGAAGCTCTTCATGTTTTGTCGGAGCATCCACATCAACTCCGTGCATAATATCAGCTATTGCCGTGCCCAGCCTGTATTGATTGATCGCTTCATTATTGGAAAGGATAAGTATGCAAATATCCTCATCGAAGAAATACTGCGCTAAGGTGCTGATTCCAAGATGATCGCCACCATGAGAATAGCTGTCTGTATCGTAACAGCGATGGTGCTCTAATCCGTAGCAGTATTTATTCAAGTTCTCGCTAAAAAATCGAGCATACCCTTTCTCTGTCAGCAATTTTCGATCTCGCAAGCACGAATACCATTTGTATAAATCCTCGCAATTTGAAATAATAGCCCCTGCCCCAATGCTGAATTTCTCATTATAATACGGAGCTTTGATAATTTTATCAAAATCTCGAACATAGTTGCTTGCCTTATTTATTATTGGCTTACACCCATCATCCACTTCGGTATTCCACATATCCAAAGGCAAGAATATGTGGTTTCTTAGAAAGTCTTCGTATGTTTCTCCTGATACCTGTTCAATGATCCATGCCAGCACATTATAATTCGCATTGTTGTAATCAAAAACTGTACCTGGCGGCTTAGCAGGCTGCTTACTAATATAACGCTGGAAGAAATCGTTTCGGGAATAGTCCATTCTGTTGTACCCAGCAAAGAAGTCATCCTCAAAGTTAGTGAAATTATACAGACCAGACGTATGTGTCAGTAAGTGATGGACAGTAATCGACTCGTCAATTCCTAACACAGCGGGCAAGTATAATCTAGCCGGCTTTTCGAGTTCCAGCATGTTCTTGTCAGAAAGAATCATAATTGCGAAGGCTGTAAACTGCTTAGAAACGGAAGCGAGTGAGAAGCGTGTATCCATTTCATTTTTTATTCCAAATTCGAGGCTGGCATATCCGTACGCGTTTTCAAATAGCACCTCGCCTTTTCGGGTCACTTGAATCACTCCGTAAAAGTCCCATAAGTCCATGTATTGATTCATATATGCTTCTAGTTTTCGTTCGTATTGTTGCAATTGTACCCCTCCCCACAGGTGCCTGCTCCCCTTTTGGCAACGAATAGTCATCCATCGCCCTAACTTAATTAATACATAGAACATAAAAGCACGCAATGCATTATGCAATTGCGTGCTTTCTTCTATTCTTACAAATCATCAAACCCGTTCAAATCACTCGTTTTCACGTATTGCCGGGATGTCTGCTCAAAGAAATCCGTTTTCGTGTCGTCGAAATTGTCAACATAGGCGCGAATCCATTTCATTGGGTTGTCTGTGAACTCAGGATAAATTTCACTTAGCCCGAGCATGCGAAGCATTTTGTTGGCCCGGTATTTAACATAGCCCGCCATTTCGTCGAGATCAATGCCGTCGATTTCCCCGAGTACGTAGCGGCTCCAAATGATTTCCTGTTCAACGGAATGACGGAATTGATCGTAGATCCATTCTGTGAATTCCTCCGTGTTGTACTCCGGATTTTCCGCAAGTGCTGCTCGGAAGATGTCGCTGATTGCCTTCCCATGCTGTAGCTCATCGCGGTTAATATACGAGATCATCGTTGAGGTGCCGACCATTTTCTGATGGCGCGCCAAATTGTAAAAGAACGCAAAGCCGCTGTAGAAAAACAGGCCTTCGAGCAGCGTTGTGTAGACCATCGACTTCAGCACGGTCTCAATCGTCGGATTTTCAGCGAACTCATTGTAAATCTCGACAATCCGTTCATTCCGCTTCATGAGCACTTCGTCCGCACGTCCCATTTCAAATGAGGCGTTCTGCTTGTCGAGCGTCGTAACGGAAGAAAGGACATAGGCATAGCTGTGATTATGTTCACTTTCCTGATCGGCAATCGTCGCCATGATGGATTTCACCGAAGGATCTGTCGTGAAATCGGCAATTTTCATTGCGATGACCGTCTGTGGTCCGTCAAGCGTCGCAAGCAGGCCGATAATTTTCAGGAAAGCATCCTGCTCCGCTTTGGACAAGTTCGGAAACTGTTTGACGTCTTGCGTCATATCAACTTCGTTTGCCGTCCAGAATAATGATCGGATCCGTTGACGGAGTGTATAGAAATGGGGATGTGCAAGGTCATTCCAATTCAGGATGCCACTCGCCTTTCCGCCGAAAATCGCTGTTGCTTTATTTGGGTTGGCCGGATTCAGCACTTTAACTCGTGTAAGTGTAACCAATGTTCATAGACTCCTTTCGTCCATTCGATGACTTTCTCTTCTTGGATGCCGCGCGGGCTCTGTTCGATTTTGAGAGGCGGGCAGCCCGATGCATAGAAACGTGCAAGCTTGACAGCTGCATGACAAAACAGGTCGTCTCCGCCAAATTGCGTGTCCCCCGTTCCGAAGACATAGACAGGCTCCGGTTTGTAGCCGATTGCTGCTACGAAATCTTTCACTTCATCCGGCGTTGCGCCTTTATCCCATGTGAAAGATCCGATTACCATCGCCTCATACTCCCTCGGGTCGGGAACCGGACCAAAACCGATCCGGTACATTGTCGCCACAATTCCTTCCCTGCCTAGCGCATCCCGGATCAATTCCGCCACTTCCTCGGTATTGCCGCTCCAGGATGCATAAGCAATTAGGAATGACACCATTCGCACTCCTCGATGTCCGATGCAGTGGAACGCGTATAATACGTCGTCTTCATGCCGGATTTCCAGGCTTGCAAGTGAAGCTCAAGCAGGACAGACGCGCGGATATTATTTGGTACGTATATATTAAATGAAATCGATTGGTCGACATGCTTTTGGCGTGCTGCATTTTGTTTAATGGACCAACGCTGGTCGACGATATAGGCCGATCGGCGGTACACATTGTACGTGTGATGGTCCAGGTCTGGCGCGACAACAGGGAGCTTGTAATCTTTCTTCTCCTCATGATAGAAAGGCTTGAAAACTGGATCAATGGATGCCGTTGACCCAGCAATGACCGAAGTCGAACTGTTTGGTGCCACTGCCATCAGATAGCCATTGCGAATGCCGTTCGCCTGAACGTCGAAACGCAATTCCCGCCACGCTTTGGAATCATAGTTCCGGTGTTCAAAATAGTCACCCGTCTGCCAATCAGACCCCTCGAATAACGGATAGGCTCCTTTTTCCTTCGCCAACTCCATCGAAGACTTGATTGTCAAAAAGGCAATTTGTTCGTAGAGTTCATCCGCGTAACGAACCGCTTCCTCCGACTCCCATTGAATTCCTTCAAGCGCCAATAAATGATGCCAGCCGAACGTGCCAAGCCCGATTCCCCGGTACCGTGAATTCGTCCGTTGTGCTTGGACGACTGGGATTTTATTTAAATCAATGACATTATCGAGCATGCGCACTTGAATCGTAAGAAGCCGCTCCAATACGCCCGCCGGCACTGCTCGTCCCAGGTTGATGGAAGATAAGTTGCAGACGACGAAATCGCCCGGCTTCGACCGTGTGACGACGATATCATCTTCTAACGTGACCGACTCGAATTGTGTGGCGCTTTGATTTTGCATGATTTCCGAACAGAGATTACTTGAATACACCATGCCCTCGTGCTTATTCGGGTTTTTCCGGTTTACTTCATCCCGGTAGAACATGAATGGTGTGCCCGTTTCCAGCTGGCTTCGCATAATCCGCTTCATCACTTCAATTGCAGGTACGGTCTCTTTCGTCAATTGTGGATGGTTTGCGCACTCCTCGTACTTTTCACGGAACGATCCGGATCCTTTTGTCTCATCATAAAAATCCTCTAGGGAGTAGCCCATTACCGTTCGTACTTCATGCGGGTCGAATAGGTGCCAGTTTCCGCGTGCTTCTACTTGCTCCATGAAAATATCCGGCAGGCAGACGCCTGTGAAAATATCATGCGCACGCAAGCGGTCATCCCCGTTGTTCAGCTTCAAATCGAGAAACGTGAAGATGTCCTTATGCCACACATCGAGATAGACGGCAATGGCACCTTGGCGCTGTCCGAGTTGATCGACGCTTACCGCCGTATTGTTCAGCTGTTTGATCCAAGGAAGGACGCCGCTCGATGCCCCTTTGAATCCTCTGATAGAAGAGCCGCGGGAGCGCACTTTGCCCATGTAGACGCCGATGCCGCCACCGTATTTTGAGAGATTCGCGATATCCGTATTGCTGTCATAAATGCCTTGCAAGGAGTCGTCCACTGTGTCGATGAAGCAGCTGGATAATTGGCCATGCGGCTTGCCCGCGTTTGCAAGCGTCGGTGTGGCAACGGTCATATACAGGTTGCTCATCGCCCAGTATGCTTCCGCAATTTTGCCGAGACGATTATCCGTCTCCTTTTGCATCAGCGTCATCGCAATGATGAGCCAGCGTTCTTGTGGCAGCTCAACCGGTTTTTTATTAAAATCAACAGCCGCATAGCGGTCCATTAACGTTTTCAGTCCAATATATGTAAGCAGCTTGTCCCGCTCAGGCTCGATGAATGTCCCGATAGTTGTGAGCTCTTCTGCAGAGTAGCGATCGAGCAGTTCCGGCGTGTACAATCCTTGGCGGACGAGTCGTTCAACATGACCGGCAAAATCAGCGTATACTTCTGTGCCGCGAATGGCCCGCTGCTGTTCGTAAACAGAGTCCAAGTAAATGCGGGATGCCACAAATGTCCAATAGGTGGACGCTTCATCAATATTGCTAAGCGCCTCCAAAACCATCGCTTTTGCCCAACTTTCCTTACTTCCACCTGGATGGCGTTCCAGCCACTTTTGGCTCGCCGTTTCCAAAGCAGAAATGCGGCCCTCTCCGAATTCCTCCTTTAATTGCGCCAGAATATCAGTCACCTTTGTGTTTTCTTGAATCATTGTCATCAGTTTGGCTCCTTTCCTACTTATAGGATGTTAGGGAATAAAAAAACGACGCCCCACCTTTTCGGTGAGACATCGCTAATGGATGTATGTAGGAAACAGATCAGGTCGAACTCCCTTCGGATGGAAAGGCGAAAAACCCGCTCGCTCCCACCTCTCAACCCCCGAAGAAAGTGTCGCTTCACGATGGACGGCAGGTCTACTGGCTTGCGCTTCCTCCTCCCCGCTCCCTTCCCATGGCATTTGCCACAGTGGTTGTCAGCAGGTCGTCAGCACGTACAGTTGCGGGGACAGCTCCAATTTGCGGATTCCCTATTAAACCGAATACGGTACCAATCTATCGTTAAATACTATATGTTGTGCTTTATGTACATCTACTACCCTAACATGTTGTGGTTTAATCGTAAATAGGTAAAAAGAATTTGAATTTATTTTTGAGGATTTTTCAAATTCTTTAACATTATACACCGACTTATTGATGCCTCCATCAAAAACGCTTCGTTCATCCAAAAAGCCGTGCAAGCAACTGCACGGCTCTACAAAGGATGTAAAGCAGTTGACTGATCAATAAAAATAAATCCATCATACCGGCTGCCAACACGTGAGGGGACAAAATTTCCATACGCCTCGAATTCTGGATTGTAGACAACCCCAATGGCGCGATGCCCGATCCATTCGTTGAACAGCTGACGGTTATCGTCTGTGAATAAAAGCACTTTATCCTCCGGGCCAGCTGCGTGCATTTGTCCTTCCCACGTATTGAACTTGGCAGGCGGAACCGTCATCCTTTCCAGAGGCGCGCCCCAGCTATCCGCTGCAATGACAGATCCTTCGTAGGTCCCAAATCCAATGGCAAACGTATTGTTGAGCCCGTATTCCTCCCGGATAAGTTGCCCGACATTGATCATGTTGTCGTCTTTCATAGACGTTTCGGACGCGTCGCCAATATGGGTATTGTGTTCCCAAATGATCAGTTTGGCGTCTGGACCATGGTATTTCTTTAATTCATTAATTGCTTCTACCATATGCAAATCGCGAGTGTTCCAAGAAATTGCGTCGTCCTGCATCATTTCCCGGTAATAGGCCTCCGCATTTTTTGCGACAAGGGCATTCATCGTGACGTTAAGATCCTCTTCATGGTGACTGGCAAAACGTTCTTCATTCCTTCGGATGGATGACAGCAGCGTAGCAACTTCACTAATGCACTCATCGGAAAAATGAGCAGTCGACAGGGCATAATGCTCGGGCATCCGATTGTACGGTTCAAAACAGGAGAACGCCTGTCTTGCTAAAGTAAGATCCGTTCCGTATTGAGGATTTTCGGATAAAAACTTGAGCAATTCATCGATCGATTCGTACAAACTATACATGTCTATGCCATAAAATCCTGCCTTACTCATCTCTGGCAAGTCATCATTGTGCTGTTTTAGCCACTCGACAAACTCCTTCACTTCTTCATTCACCCACATCCACGTCGGCCAGCGTCCAAATGATTGTTGCAATACATCTTGCGCGGATCCGTCCTCTACAAACCCTTTAACAAAGCGGTTTACAGCTGCAGCAGCCGGCCATTCCCCTTCCACTGCCACAATTGTGAACCCTTTTTCTTGAATGAGCCGTTTAGAAAGCTCGGCACGGATCTTGTAAAATTCGTGTGTCCCGTGGGAAGCCTCTCCGATCATCACCACTTCAGCATGCCCCGCCTCTTCCACGAGTGCATCCAGCGCCTCCTCGTCCAGTGGCATCGCGTACCGCTCGATCGCCTCTCTCAACTTTTTCGCCATGACCATCTCTCCTCTCTTCCATAGCATACCCAAGCGGCTTGCGGGGAAACGGTCAGGTTTTATTGGTCATTTAAAATGGGGGGTATGATTGAGTCAATTGGTTCTATCACCGGTTGGGAGGGTCAACTCACCGGGTAAGTTCTATCACCGCATGGAGACCGAACCGCTCGTATATTTCTAGAACAGCTCGTATCTCGTCTCCAACCTCTCGTATAATCCTGCAACAGCTCGTATCATACCCGTACAAACTATCAAATCCATTTCTCAGTTGGTCAAAGGCATTCGGCGCGCCATGGGGCAGGCTAGGACATGTTAATTCTCACGCAAGTCTAAACGATCCAATCTCTCGTGTCTTCCTGTATCAACGCCTGACGACCGTACCGCTCGTATATTTCTAGAACCGCTCGTATCTCGTCACCAACCTCTCGTATAATCCTGGTACCGCTCGTATCTCATATCCAACCTCTCGTATAATTCTGTAACCGCTCGTATCTTGTTCCTAACCTCTCGTATTCCCGTCCGAACCACCCGTATCATACCCGTACAAACTATCAAATCCATTTCTCAGTTAGTCAAAGGCATTCTGCGCGCCATGGAGCAGGCTAGGACATGTTACATCTCGCGGATTTCAAGCGGTTCAACTTCACGTATCCTCTATCACCGCCTGGAGACCGAACCGCTCGTATATTTCTAGAACCGCTCGTATCTCGTCACCAACCTCTCGTATAATCCTGCAATAGCTCGTATCCCTCTGGCAACCGCTCGTATAATCCTGCAACAGCTCTTATCTTGTTTCTAACCTCTCGTATTTCCCACCGAACCACTCATATAATCCCCGAACAAACTATCAAATCAACTTCTTAGTTAGTCAAAGGCATTCTGCGCGCCATGGAGCAAGCAAGGACATGTTACATCTCGCGGATTTCAAGCGGTTCAACTTCTCGTAGCCCCTATCACCGCCTAAAAACCAAACCGCTCGTATATTTCTACGACAGCTCGTATTTGCCCATTGACACGCATCCCACCGGTTTGCTATATTGATATACAATATCGTTGACGAAGAGAGTAATGCTCCTTTTCTTTCAAAGCGAGCCGGGGATGGTGGAAGCCTGGCGGAAGAAGGTTCATGAAGCGCACTTCGTAGATGCTTTTCTGAAGGAAGTAGGAAAGGCCGGTGTCTCGCCGTTAGGAGAAAGGTGGCCCGACGGATCGGGCAATTTGAGTGGTACCGCGGAACGAGCTTCCGTCTCATTGATTGAGACGGGGGCTTTTTTATTTTCTAAAAAAGGGGTTAATGGTATGAAACAAGTTGTGATAGAGGCGTTGCAAACGGTGAGTCCTGTGCCAATCGAACCGCAAATGGTGGAGCGGCCGCTTCAT
The DNA here is from genome assembly GCF_022048975.1 of Sporosarcina cyprini. Lineage (GTDB taxonomy): Bacteria > Bacillota > Bacilli > Bacillales_A > Planococcaceae > Sporosarcina > Sporosarcina cyprini. Next base: position 162,410 of record NZ_JAKMHX010000016.1, read on the forward strand.
TCGCAAATGGGCGATTATGCGTTGCCTTGTTTTTCGATGGCAAAGACGTTGCGGAAGGCGCCGAAGCTTATTGCGGAGGAAATTGCAGCGGCGGTTTCGCATCCTGCAATTGAAAAAGCGGAAGCTGTGAATGGCTATGTCAATCTGTTCCTTCAGCGGGATGCCGCTGCGGAACCTGTTCTCCGCTCCATTTTGGCTGAGGGTCCGACTTACGGATCGTCAATGATTGGAGCAGATGGTGTGGTGACGATCGATATGTCTTCTCCGAATATTGCGAAGCCCTTCTCCATGGGTCATCTGCGCTCTACGGTTATTGGCAATTCGATCGCTTTATTGCTGGAGAAGTCGGGCTATCGTCCTGTGAAAATCAATTACATCGGTGACTGGGGCACCCAGTTTGGCAAGCTGCTGACAGCTTATCGCAAGTGGGGCAGCCAGGAAGCGGTCGAACAGGCGCCGATTAAGACGTTGCTTCAGCTGTACATCCGTTTCCATGAAGAAGCCGAGACGGATCTATCCTTAAATGACGAAGGAAGAGCCGCTTTTAAAGCGTTGGAGGATGGCGAGCCGAATGCCCTGGCCCTTTGGAGATGGTTCAAAGAGGAGTCGCTGAACGAATTCCAGCGCATTTATGATTTACTTGGCGTTACCTTCGATTCTTATAATGGCGAAGCCTACTACAACGATAAGATGGAGCCTGTTGTGGAATGGCTAGATTCAGAAGGATTGCTCAAGGAATCAGATGGTGCGCTTGTTGTTGACCTCGGCGAGGAGATGCCGCCTTGTTTAATTAAGAAATCGGACGGCGCAACGCTATACGCAACGCGCGATTTGGCTGCGGCACTCGACCGGAAAACCACTTATGGTTTTGAGAAATCCATTTACGTTGTCGGGAATGAACAAAGTCTTCATTTTCAACAAATTAAACTAGTGCTTAAACAATTGGGATGCGATTGGGCTCAGGACATTACACATGTCCCATTCGGCATGATTCTAAAAGACGGAAAAAAGATGTCGACCCGGAAAGGGAAGCTGGTTTTGCTGGAGGAAGTGCTGAAGGAAGCCATTGAACTCGCCAAGCGTAACATTGAAGCGAAGAATCCTTCCTTGGAAAATAAAGAAGAAGTGGCTAAATCGGTTGGTGTAGGAGCCATCCTATTCAGCGACTTGAAGCAGCACCGGAAACATGATATTGAATTCGACCTGGAAAAAATGCTGCAAACCGAAGGCGAAACGGGCCCCTATCTCCAATATAGCTGTGCCCGGGCTCATGCTGTCCTGCGGAAGGCGGATGGGCGTGGAGAAGAGGGTATCTCTTCTGTAAATGATTATGAATGGGATATCATTACGCAGCTCCAGCACTTCCCGGAAGCCGTCCAAAGAGCAACCGTGGAACTGGATCCATCCATCATTGCCAAGTATGCCATCGATCTTGCGCAAGCTTTCAACTCGTTCTATGGCAACGTCCATATCCTGTCAGATGCCGTCAACCAATCGTTCCGTCTATCCCTTGTTCAATGCGTCAGCATTGTATTGGAGGAGTCCATGCGATTGCTCGGCATGCAAGCACCGCGGGAAATGTAATCATTAAAAAACGACCTGTGCAGCCTATCGCACAGGTCGTGTTTCTTTATATGCAAACGGTGAGGCGTGCTCCATTTTTCCATGCGTGCATCTGTAGATGGTATAAGTCAATCACTTTATAGGCTGCCGGCAATTCAAAAGCAATCGGAGCAATCCATGCCGCGCCATCATCCAAATAGCTCAACATATTGTTGACAAGTCGCACTTGAATGGCGACGATCTGGTTGATCCTATTTTTCTGCCGAACTCGTTCCACATGCAAGGTGGACCCAGCCGAAACAATTTTTTTAGGTAAGGCAGGATCCACTTGATCTTCAAAGAAGAAGTCTGGCTGCCTGCTTTTTATTTGTTGCCCCAGCAGTTCTTTCATCAGGCCAATGGCGGAGACTCCTCTCGTCCCCTCCCCTCCTTTGTAAAACATCTGCCAAGAACCACATTCTAACACTCTCTCCAAAAAGAGGTCAGACAGGCCCGCAGTAAAGGGCAGGCCTTCCTGCAACTGCCTAATCACTTGTTGATCTGAAACCCGTACCCTCTTTGTCTCACTCTCCAGCGGAGGGATGATGCCCCACAATGCACTCACCAAATCTGTAGACAGTGTGATATACCCATTGGATAAAGCCCAGTACGTGTCCACCACTTTTTCAATCCGGTCCACCTGTTCCTGCTGCATTGCTTTCATTGCGAGAAATAGCAGGTCGTCTTCATTGGAAATGGATATGGAATAAAATCGGGCAGTCAATTCCCGTTCTAACCTTTCCATGTCTCGTTCCGTATAACGTGTTTTTTCAAGTGTCAGGTATTCCGGAAACTTCTCATTAAATTCAGCGCCAATGCCATACTCCTGATGAATTGCTCTCATCTTCCGTCTCCTTTCAATGAAAAAGAGCAATCGCCTGCCACTTCGGCAGAGCGATTGCTCATAATTGATCATTAGGAAACAAATTGGAACCCTAAAAAGCCCGATGGACCGGGATCCGTTTCGCCTCCACCTCTCAACCCCCGAAGAAAGTGTCGCTATGACGATGGATGGCAGGTCTCCTGGCTTGCGCTTCCTCCTTCCACCCGCCTTCCCATAGTTGCCTATAGTGGCTTATCGGTGGTCGTCTGCGCTTACAGTTGCGGGGACAGCTCCGGATTTCCGGATTCCCTATTAAACCGTTACGGTACCATTTCATCGTTCAATATGTGCTATTCAATTTTTTCGAGACTTATACTTGTAGTTTAAAGCGCTCGACCACTTCTTGCAACTCATTGGCTATATTTTTCATGCGGGTTGTTGAATCTGCCACCCGTTCCAATTCCGTTTGCTGCGCTGCAGATGACGCACTGACTTGTTCTGCGGATGCCGCGGTCTCTTCTGACACAGCCGACACACTCTGGATCGAAAGCATCGCTTGATCCTTATTCGTCAGCATCTCATTTAGTTCTGCATTTAATTCCTGAATGACTTCGCTCATCCGCTCTGTCAGTTCAGCATTTTGATGGAAGGAAGCTTCCGTACTGGATACCGATTCGTTCTGCCCTTCCATTGCTTTTAGGTTCGTTTCAATAACTGCTGCCGTTTGGTTGGACTCTTCAAGAATCTCCTGGACAGTTTGCTGGATGACTTCGGTTTCCGTGCGGGATTGCTCTGCAAGTTTACGCACTTCTTCCGCCACGACCGCAAATCCTTTGCCGTGCTCCCCTGCCCGTGCCGCTTCAATGCTAGCGTTCAAGGCAAGCAGATTCGTCTGAGCTGTTATGTCATGAATCGACGTGATCACTTGATTGATCGCATCAATTTTGGATGACAACGCGCTCATTTGATCCTTCACTTTCGCATTCATCTCATTCGCAGAAGCATTGTGTTCACGCAAATTCGCCACTTCCGACATCCCTTTTTCTGTCGATTCAATCGTTTGATGGGACAGGTCATTCATGCGTTGCGAGAGCTGGGACAGGATATTGATCTGCTCCGCCAATTCCGCCATAACACGGCTCGTTTCTTCCGTATCCTCTGACTGCTTGGAAGCACCTTGGGCAATTTCGTTTGTTGCCAATGAAACTTCTTCACTGGAAGCTACGATTTCTTCAAATGCATGGTGCACATGTGAAGAGGATTCGCTCAATTCATTTGAGGAACGCTGAACCGACTGGATCGCTTCGTTGGTCTGAAGCAGCATATCATTATACGCTTTTGCCACTGCGCCGATTTCGTCATTGCGGATATGCTTTTCATCTACAAAGTGCGTCATATCTCCTGTTGCAGCTGTTTCAATAGATTTCTGCAAGAAGGACAGCGGTTTTAATTGCTTGAAGATGAACCAGACTGTTGCCGCCGTCATTAAGACAATCATGACAACAGCCGCCAGAATCGTCATAAGGAGAATTGCGTTGTACGTCTCCAAAATTTTGGATTTGGGCACTACCGTTTGCACCGTCCATACTTCGTCAATATTAGGAAGCGTAATTGGCGCGAACGAGTTGAAAGCCAGTTCCTTCAATCCCTTGGAATCAACATAAAGTGTTCCGGCTTCCCCTTGGTCGAGCTTTTCTTTGACAGGCGCCCAGTCAATTGCATCTACCATGTTCGTGCCGTTCATCTCCGGATTCAGACTGTTGGCCGTCAAATCCCCTGCATCCGTAATAATGGAGGCATAGCCGCCAACCGGCTTGATGGAATGAACGAGATCATTAAGAAAATCGATTGAAATATCCGTCGTCAACACACCGAAAAATTGCCCCGACTCCGTTATAAGTGGAACCGAGATAGTCGTCATTAAGACCGTTTGACCACCTGCGTTATACTCATACGGTTCGGTCAAAACAGCCCGCTTTTCATTTTTTGGTACTAAATACCAGTCCCCTTCGCCTGGGTTGTCATAGCCGCTCAACGGTTCCACGCCGATGCCATCTTCCTTTTTGTACAGATACGGTACAAAGCGGTCTGTTGAATCTACGAGTCCATTTTGAATATTGCCATCCAATGGGATAAAACCTTTTTCAAAAATCGCTGCCATTCCCGTGGCATCGTCATTCTTCTTCAAGTTATTTTCAATGACATGAATCACTTCATCTGTCGTTAGATCATGATTCGCTTGCAATGTTTCAAATATGTGCTTTGTTGTATGCAGCATTTCGTTTGTCCGGTCAAACCGTTCGCTAAGGATCGTTGCGTTTAACTTGGAATTCTCCACGGCAAACTCTTCAGCGTCATCCATGCTCTGTTTATGTAAAAATGTGCTAGTGGTCACCGTGTAAATTACAAACAAAATAACAAACAATCCGATGATCAATCCGGATAATTTCCATGCAATACTTTTCTTTTTTATCACTGGGTGCTACCTCCTATTTCATGTTCTACATCTTATATCGTACGACCTAGAAAAATTTGAAGGATTTGTGTCAATTAACCATAAAAAAAGCATTCCGAAAACGGAATGCTTTTGTACTATTTTTCTCAACTCGCAGATTTGTTCTATCTGGCGAGTGTTCCTATTATCTTCTATTAATTGCAACCTGGGCGACTACGAATAAATTCAGTAATCTTATCGATTGCAAATATCTAAGACAACCTGAACAGACTGCGCGGATTTATCAAGCGCCCGCTTCTCTTCGTCGGTTAATGGAAGTTCAATGATACTCTCAATTCCATTGCCGCCAAGGACAGTCGGAACTCCTAGATAAATATCCTCGTAGCCATATTCTCCTTCCAAATAGGCGATGGATGGTAAAATACGCTTTTTGTCTTTAATGATCGCTTCCGCCATCTGGACGAGAGCGGCTGCCGGCGCGTAGTAGGCACTTCCGTTACCGAGAAGGGCTACAATTTCACCGCCGCCTTTTCTTGTCCGCTCGACAATAGCTTGAAGGCGATCCGCTGGTATGATTTTATCAAGCGGAATTCCGCCTGCATTTGAATAGCGTACGAGTGGCACCATATCATCCCCATGCCCGCCTAGAACGAATCCAGAGACATCCTCAACAGAAATGTTCAGTTCTTCCGCTACAAATGTATTGAAGCGTGCGGTGTCCAGTACGCCGGACTGGCCGATTACACGGTTTTTCGGAAAACCGGTCGTCTTGTAGCAGACGTATGTCATGGCATCGACCGGATTGCTTAAAATGAGAACGGTGCTCTCAGGAGCATATTGTTTAATCTGTTCTGAAACAGATCGCATGATTTTCGCGTTAGTTGTGACAAGATCATCACGGCTCATGCCAGGTTTCCGGGCAATTCCAGCCGTAACAATGACCATATCGGCATCTTGGATATCGGAATAGTCCGATGTGCCGATGATCATGGAGTCAAACCGCTGGACCGGGCTCGTTTGCAATAAATCGAGCGCTTTTCCTTTTGTCGGGTTCACTAAATCGGGGATGTCCACCAATACGACATCGCCTAATTCTTTTTGCGCTATCATAAGAGCAACAGTGGCTCCGGTATGCCCGGCTCCGATGACGGCGATTTTATGTCTGCGAAATGCCAACTTCGCTCATCTCCTTTATCAATGCCTGCAAAAAAGGGTTAACATGATGCGTCAGGCTTCGACGAATCATAGCCTATTGCCTGCAGGTGCCATTGCGTCTTATTGCTTTTTAGTGGATTTCGGTTTTGCTGATTCCGATTGCTTTTCCTGCTTCGGAGCCAGTGGTTCCACCACAGGAGCCGGCTTTACCATGCCGTAAACAGATTCATCTGGACGAGGGATAACATGAGATCCCAATAGCTCGCCGACACGTGACGCAGCGTCACGACCTGCTTCCACAGCCGCCTGGACTGCACCGACATCGCCTTGCACGATAACCGTCACAATCCCGCCATCCACCATCTCTTGCTTCACAAGGGACACATTGGATGCTTTAATCATGGCATCCGCCGCTTCAATGGAACCGATCAACCCTTTTGTTTCAATCATTCCGATTGCTTGACTCATCGATTTCGCCTCTCTTCACTTCTGTAGAATCAATGATTCCTATGACTACCGCATCGATAGGAATCGGATTTTCTTTCATAATATAACGTGAGGAGCCGCCGCTCGTAATCAGGACTTCATCACCAATGCCCGCACCGATCCGGTCTGCTGCCACCATTTGCGTCTGGATGGCGTTTCCGTATGCATCAATCGGCTGGATAATCAGCAATTTCAACCCTTGCAGGCCTTCTTCCTTGCGTGTGGCCCATACGTTACCGATCACTTTTCCCATTCGCATGCGTAATCACCTTTTCTACTTTCTGAAGGAAATCGTCTTACCGAGTTCCCTCGCTGTATCTTTCGCAAGCGCTGTCACAATCGTTCCTTTTTCGAGGAGGATGTCCTGTTCCTGAATGGAACGGATATCTTCATTGGAAAGCAGCTTTTTCTTAAATTCATACGGTTTGTTCACGGGCTGGGGTGCGCTTTGCGGAACATGATTCTCTGTCCTTGCCGTTTCCCCATTTTCTGCTCCCGGCTTCACAAGTCGTCCGATTGTTCCTTGTGTAATAAAACCTGCATTTGCCTCATCTGTGTCGATATGCATTTCCAGCCGATACCGTTCGGAGACGCGAATCTTCACATTCCGAAACGACACGGGACGGATGCCATCCACCTCAACAGTTACATACTCGCCATTTTGCACGCCGAACCGCGAAGCATCGCCTGGCGCCATATGAATATGCGCTTGGGCGACAATCAAGCCCTCTTCCAAGTAAATGCTGCCATTCGGGCCAATGAGCGTGATACCAGCGGACCCTTCGATATCACCAGACTCCCGAAGCGGCGGCTTAACACCTAGCTTCATGGCGTCTGTGAAACTCACTTCCACTTGGGAAAGGGAACGCGCAGGGCCGAGAATGCGCACCCGTTCGATGCTGCCTTTCGGCCCTGCGACAACCACTGTTTCGTTAGAAGCGAATTGGCCCGGCTGTGATAAGTCGGACCGTTTCGTCAATTCATAACCTTTTCCAAACAGCGCTTCCACATGTTCAGGTTTCAGATGTACGTGGCGGGCAGAAACGGCAATCGGAACAGCGTGGGCCGGCATTGGGCTCACGTCTTTTGAAAGCTGGCCGAGGACTTCCCCGACAATCCGTTCAATCAATTGCTGATCCATTCCACTTCCACCTTCCTGCTGTTATTTTCGCTTTGGAATCAGCCTTCCATTTTAGGAAGAATCATTTCCAATTCGTTATGCGGTCTTGGGATAACGTGGACAGATAGCAATTCGCCTACACGCTGTGCTGCTGCTGCGCCTGCATCAGTTGCTGCTTTTACTGCGCCTACATCACCGCGTACGAGTACTGTTACGATTCCGCCACCAACATGTACTTTACCGACAAGATTAACGCTAGCCGCTTTCACCATTGCGTCTGCTGCTTCGATTGAACCGATCAAACCTTTAGTTTCTACCATTCCTAGTGCTGTACCTTCTCTGTTCATGTTTGTTTCCTCCTAATGGGTTTTAGTTTTTTATTTTTGCTATAAAACGTTGATTTCCGTTTCAGGCGGACGCTTTCCGCGGGCGCCCACAGGATGTGGGTGTGCAACCTTTGCCGCAGGACGCGGCGAACTTAGGTTGCCTTCAATAGTATTGGGTCTTCAGCTCAGTGCTCTCAACGCTGCGCTTTGTTCGCAGACGTCGTTCTTCGTGACGACTAATGCTATTCCCGCTGGAGTCGTTTGCCGTGGGCTTACAGGATGTAAGTCATGCAGGCGTTGCGACAGGACGTCGCGGACTTAGCCTGCCTTCCACTCCAATCAACTAAGTGTTGAAGAAATCTCAAAGGATGCTAATTTACTTCGTCAACTGCTTCACAATCTCGCTGACTAAGTTCTTCACTACTTCCGGATCGATTTCGCTATCGGAGCCGACTTTCGTCAGTACCTCTGAGACGACCTGATCCGTTGCAGCAGTCGGTTTCTCTTCCTGATGGGAAGGGAGTGTGACTTCTTTTGTGCCATATGCCATCCGTTTAATGTTCAGCAAGTGTTTTGCAGTTACATTGTCGGATGTAATATTGCCGCCGAATGTGCCGCAGCCTAATGTGAAGGATGGCATGAGTCCTGTCGTTCCCCCGACTGCTCCAACGGAAGACATCGTGTTGACCATGATGCGGGAAACCGGCATTTCTACTGCGAATTCACGGGCGATGGAATCATTCTCCGTATGAATCGAGAGGCTGTGGCCCCGTCCGCCGATATTGAGCAGCGCCATGCAAATTTCTTTCGCATGGTTGACGTCATTTACGACATACATCGCAAAGACCGGAGACAGCTTTTCGAGAGAGAACGGCACATCTTTGCCGACTTTCGTTTCCATTCCAATGATGACACGGGTGCCTTCCGGGATGGAGATGCCGGCCAGTTTCGCAATCGTTTGCGGGCTCTTGCCGACAATTTTCGGGTTCACTTTGCCTGGTGAAGGAGAGATGACTTTCTCCATGATTTGCTTTTCTTCATCCGACAAGATGTAAGCACCGTTTTTCTTCAATTCCCGGTTGACGAGTTCCAGAATGTTTTTATCAACGACAATCGCTTGTTCTGTCGCACAGATCGTGCCGTAATCGAACGATTTACTGTTGACGATATCCCGGACCGCCTTTTCCACTTTCGCGGAACGCTCGATGTACACGGGAACGTTCCCCGGTCCAACGCCATAAGCTGGCTTTCCAGAACTATATGCGGCTTTGACGAGCGCGCCGCCACCTGTTGCCAGAATGAGATTGACGTCCGGATGTTTCATCAGTTGCTGCGTTGCTTCCATGGAAGACATCGTCAAGCATTGAATTAATCCTTCCGGTGCTCCCGCTTTCACTGCAGCCGCATCACATACTTTCAACGCTTCATGCGTGCAATTTACCGCATACGGATGGGGGCTGACGACAATCGCATTTCTTGTTTTCAATGAAATGAGTGTTTTGAAGAACGCAGTCGACGTTGGATTGGTTGTCGGGATAATGCCCGCCACCACGCCAAACGGAGCCGCGATTTCCACTACCTTTTTCACTTTGTCCTCTCCGATGATGCCGACAGTTTTCATGTCTTTAATACTTTCGTATACATCACGGGAGCCCACTTCATTCTTGATTTTCTTATGGACCGCAACGCCCATTCCTGTTTCTTCCACCGCCATATAGGCAAGACGTTCGGATTCCTTGAAGGCGGCTTCCGCAACAGCTTTGACAATGTTGTCCACTTGTTGCTGCGTGTAGCTCATGAATTTAAGTTGCGCTTCTTTTGCTGTTTTGACAGCTGTACGCATTTCTTGGAGGGCCAATAAATCAGCGTCTAGTGCCTGCACCAAGTCAATCACTCCTTCCTTGCTTACTATTGGCGATTAATACCCAAGCGGGTTTCTCGCCATATTTTGAATTGCTTCCCGGAACGCATCTGTTGCTGCCTGGCACGATGATTGGCTGCCGGTTAATAAGCCGCCGCCAAAGTTCGTTTCCGATGGGGGAGCAAAAAACTCGCATAATGTTACATCCGCCGCTTTCAAGGCCGCATCCAACCCGACAATCGCTTCGAGCGGCGGTGCAATTAGGTAAGCTAACGACTGTCCAACCGGGATACCCGCCATTTCCGCTAAAAAGGTGCCAGTGCTTGAAACGGTATGCGCATAAAGTGCATGATCTGGATTTCCATTGATCGCTTCAAAATACGCATCATTTTCAATCGTGATCCGGATCGAATCCAAACCGCTCTTCACTTCTTCCGGCGACTGACCTGCGATAACTCCGAGGAATTCACCCGATAACGGGCCCGATGCATGTGCAGCACCTGCATAGAAGCTTTTCGCATACACGACTTCTACATCGGTCTTTTTCGTTGCCTCGTCAATCGCGGTATAGCCGACATCGTCAATAGTCGTTGTGACAAGACCGATGCTTCGCTGATACGGCTTCAGATTAAATTTCTTCGCCAGCTCTTCATTCACATTCGGGATGACTTGCATGGACAAGATATCTGCATAGATTTTCATCGACTGCCGCCTCCTAGCCTTCTTTGTTCACAAGGGATACACCGCTCGCCTCAAATTTCAGCACTTTTTGGATGACTGTGCCTAAGTAAGCTCCAGCTTCCACTGGCGGTATGCCTCCCTTATGGATATTGGAAATAACCATCCGATCCGCTTCAATCGTGCCGATGCGCGGTTGGTAGCAAAGATAGGCGCTTAATGATTCGGCAGACACGAGGCCAGGACGTTCGCCAATTAACATGACGACAACATCCGGCTGCAGCATTTCGCCGATTTCGTCCATCAAGGCAACACGGCCTTTATCCACATAGAAAGTCGTACCCATGTCGATGTTTAAGTTGCGGAGAGACTGTTCGAGAGATAAATAGACATCCTCCAAGTTCTCCTCGATCGCTTTTGCACTCAGTCCATTGGATGCAACGATTTGAACCGTCGGCCCCTTCTTGCATTTCTCCAGAACTGTCTGTTTCGCTTCATCCGACAGCCTGCGTCCTAAATCGGGACGCCGGATATACTCTTCCTTATCCGCCACTTTGGAATGGACTTGGAATAATTCGAGCCGGTCCAATAATTCGTCCGGCACTTCACCGTATACGGCATCGACAGCTGCCGCATGGTCCAATCGGAATTGGAGCCATGTTTTTGTTTTCGGGCGCGAACCCGCTCTTCCGACACCTACACGGGCCGGCGTTTTCTTGCGAAGCTCAGCCAGTTCCGTTTCCTTGGCATCCGACTGTTTCGTAGCGTCTTGTTTGTGACATGCTCCAACATCTGCAGAGGCAACTTTGGAAGTCGCAGCGGGCTGTTTCTGTTCCGTTGTACGGTGGAAGGTTACAGCTCCGGCTGGCCCCGCGTCTGGATGTTCCGTTGCAAGCGCTTGGCCAACTGGTGCGTCTGCAAACAAGTTGACCGGCATCGCTTCATCCGACTTGCGGGTCTCTGCTTTCCCCTTCGTTTCCTGAAGCTTTTCCACAACCATTTTGGTTATTTGTTCAATCAGCTGTTCATTCATCCCAAATCCACCTCCTATCGGTTAAACAATGTAGCATCGCCAGCGCGTGCACTTAGCTTGCCATTCTCATAGATGCCCATCTTCTCAAGCCATTTCAAATACTCAGGTGCCGGTGTCTTGCCGAGAGTTTGAAGAAGTGTCGCTACATCGTGGTAGCTCATCGATTGGTAATTCAGCATGACATCGTCACCCATCGGCGCCGCGATAATGAAGTTTACACCCGCAGCCGACAAGAGCACGCTCAAGTCCTCAATATCGTTTTGGTCTGCCTTAATATGGTTCGTGTAGCAAATATCAACGCCCATCGGGATGCCGTGCATTTTGCCCATGAAATGGTCTTCCAGCCCTGCCCGGATAACTTGTTTGCTGTTATACAAATACTCCGGTCCGATGAATCCGACGACTGTGTTGACGATGTACGGATCATAATGTCTTGCGAAACCATAGTTTCTGGATTCCAGCGTCAACTGGTCAATGCCGTAATGCGCTTCTGCGGAAAGCTCCGACCCTTGGCCTGTTTCAAAGTACATAACTTGCGGTCCAGTACCTGTTCCTTGTTTCAAAGCAAGATCTCTTGCTTCTGCAATCAATTCGGCGGAAATACCGAACGAGCGATGCGCTTTTTCCGTTCCCGCGATACTTTGGAAGATCATATCGGCAGGAGCCCCTTGCTGGATTGCTTTCATCTGTGTCGTCACGTGGGCAAGAACACAGTTTTGGGTAGGAATCTCCCAATCGTTAATAAAATCCTTTGTCGCATGCAATATGCGTTTCACGCTTTCCACGGAGTCATCGACCGGGTTTATCCCTATGACCGCATCTCCGATACCATACGAAAGCCCTTCCTTCAACGAAGCGATAATGCCATCAATGTTGTCTGTCGGATGATTCGGCTGCAAACGGGAGGAAAGCGTTCCCTTTTGACCGATCGTAATATTACAAGTGGACAGAATCTCAATTTTATTCGCCGCATGGACAAGATCCAGATTGGACATGAGCTTCGTCACTGCCGCAATGACTTCAGAAGTTAAACCCCGGCTAAGCCGCTTTAATTCCCGGTCGCCTACGTCATTGCTCAAGATGTACTCGCGCAGCTCCGCAATGCTCCAGTTTTTAATTTCGTTATATACTCTTTCATTGATGTCGCCCTCGATGATCCGGGACACTTCGTCCGTTTCAATCGGGATAAGTGGGTTATTTCGGATATCGCTTACCAGCAATTCGCTGACAACCGCTTTTGCCGCGATTCGTTCTTGAACCGTTTCCGCTGCGATGCCGGCTAGCCGGTCTCCTGATTTTTCCTCATTCGCTTTAGCCAATACTTCTTTCAGATCGGCGAATACATACCGTTCGCCGCCTAATACCGTTGATAAATTCAATTGCAGCGCCTCCTTTACGATGTGTGGAATGTTAACGTTTTCACGACAACCGGTACGACACCCGAATCGAGCGCCTTGCCGATATCAATGTAATCGCCGGTCTCCACGTTGATTTGATCCACACAAATGACACTCTGTTGTACATTCATGGCGACCAGCGTCTGGCCGATCACCTTGGCATGATCCGATTGGATGATCAAAATGATCGGTTGCGACGGATCAGGTCGTTTTTCCATCAGACGGATAATCGCCTGGGACAATGATTGGATGTCCCGAAATCCCATGTAGGGAAGATTCGAAATATATAATGCGAAGTTTTGCCCTTCCCGGGTCGAGTCGTATAATGCGATCGCCTCGGAAATGGCTGAGTCGAAAAGATCCAGCCCTTGTTGCAAATCAAACATGAAATCATGCTGGTAAATCGGGATGTTTTTCAAAGGAAGCTCATGCGGTGCCACCTGAATGGTTGCTCCGCTGATTTCCGTTGTCTGTGTGCCTGCACCTAGCACGGTCGCTCTTACGGTTTCAACAGGCTCCAGCCATTCGAACGACTGCAGTCGGCCATTTTGCCTCAATGTTGCTGCCAACTGGTTGCCGATATCATCGTATGCCGCGACCTGTACCTGTCCGAGCTCGTGCTGATACATACACTCGGACACGCCTCCGGAGAAAACGACCGCTTCCACGTCATCCAGCCAAGAAGGCGTATGACCGAGCAGCAGGACGTGATCGTCTGAAGCGACATTCTTGCTTAGGATCCGTGCAAGCGAACTGGCCATGAAGTCTGTCACTTGCTGGACAGCAGGGCTGTCGGCTCGATCGCCAACCTGCAATCGCCAACCTTGTTCGGCCAGGAGCCGTTCGATCGGCGGCGAAATGGAACGGACGATGCCATTCTGGAACTCGATGAGACGACCGCCGATATGCATCGTACAAGTCCCTAACAGCTTCTTGTCCTTGTAAACGGCTATATTGGCCGTTCCCCCGCCGATGTCGATGTTCGCGATCACTTTCCCGCTCTTCGCAGAATAGTCATACGCTCCAGAGCCTTTCGCGGCAATAATGCCTTCCAAATCCGGCCCTGCCGTCGCAACGAGGAAATCACCAGCTTCATGCGACAGATGATGGAGCATTTCACTCGCATTGCGCTTTGTCGCCGTTTCTCCTGTAATGATGACGGCACCGGTCTCGATTTGAGATGGCGTCACACCCGCCTCTGCATATTGCGAGCGGATGATCCGTTCCACGCCTTGCGTGTCAATCGTCGACGCATCCAGGAGCGGCGTTCGGAAGACCGGACTTTTATATAAAATCTCTTTATCTACGATTTCGATTCGCGGTACATGGGTTGTACCTGCTACATTCATTAAGGAAAACCGGCTGATGATCAATTTTGTTGTGCTCGTGCCAATATCAATGCCAGCACTGATGATCGTTTCATGCCTTTTATTGAACTGGTTCACGCCTGCACCCCATTTCGGAAAATGAAATAAAAAACGCCTCTACAGACCCGGGGATTTCTCCGCGGGTTGTAAAGGCGTCATTGCCGATTTCATGAACTTGTATTATCTCCAATATATCAAACTTGTTAGGCAGTGTAAAGTGTACCGATGAACCTGACATGGTCATCCTCTGTCTTCTGGACATACTCTTTCATCGAGCGCATGTCCGTGCACTTCACCAGCTCTTTCAAATGCGTTATGCCGTCTCCTGTGACGGATGACGTGATAATGACAGGGCCCTCCGAGATGATATCTTTCATCATGCGAAATGCTCTTTCCACATCAGCTTCCGGATGATCGCATTTCGTAATGACTCCGACCCCAATCTTTGGAACTCCCATGCTAAACCCCGGCGGAAAGATCGTCTTGCCGTTCGTCGCATCTTGGAGATAAAACACATGAGACACTTCCAAAGCCGTTGCCATAATATTTTTGTAGAACAACGGGTTTTCCGTGTATTCACCAGGCGTATCAACGATCCAATCATAATAAATGAGCGTCTGTGTTTTCACAGCTGGAACCTGCTTGCCTAGCAGCGCATTCGTCAGCGTCGATTTGCCGGCACCAATGGCACCGATCAGCATCGCTTTGTTTTGCATGTCCGTTCACTCCTTACGATTTCGTAATGGACGCCGGTGTATAACCAAGCTTCTCGGACAGGAATCGGTTAATTTCCATCATCGCCATCTCAACTTCCGAGACACTTCCTACGATGACAAGACTTCCTGTAAACCGATCCAAGAATCCTAGCTTCACATTGGCTGCCTTCGTCGCCAAATCACCTGCGATAATGACTGTTTCACTTGGCGTGCACGTCATAATCCCTAGCGCTCCGGCTTCTTGGATGCCAAGTTTCTGAAACATATCCGGATCAGGATTAGCGATTAGATGGCTAAGCGTAAGCTGTTTCCCTGGGACAAATTCCTGTATGAATCGTTTCTTTTCTTCGCTCAATCTAAGCACTTCCTTCTCAGTTTATTGTATTTACGCGTTTGTCAGTACAGCTTCTTCTTCTTTCTTCTCAACCGGCTGTTCAACTTCGCCGTCCTCCAAGTATTCACCCGGACGGATGACACCATCGGCACGGTCTTTTTCCTCAAGCTTCAATGCAGTCGGAACAGAAAGTTTGTAGGCGATGGCAATTGCACAGACACCCGCTGTTAATTTACCTAAGATAACCGGCAAAATGATTGTCGGCTGGAAATTGGCCGTAAATGATAAATGATCACCTAGCAAGAAAGCAGCACAAACCGCGAATGCGATATTGATGACTTTGTCTTTCGGTCTCATATAACGGACAAGTGAGAACATCGCCAAGATATTCGCCATTGTCGCCAAAATACCGGCGCTTCCCGTCGAGGACAAGCCAAGCTTGCGTCCGCCCGCTTCAAGCGGCTTCGCAGCATATTTACGCAGCAAATAAACCATTGGGAATGCACCTGCAAGCATGATACCGATATAACCAGCAGTTTCCAATGCACGGAACTGATCCTTTTCGTCTGCCATGATCGGGTCGAAGCCCCAAGCGCCAAAAACTGTTGAGAATACGCCTGTGAAAATTTCGACAATTGAAAAGACAAGGACGAGTTTAATCGCAGCGTCCATCACGCGGCCAAATACCATGAATCCGGAAATCATAGCACGCGGGAAGAATTTTAATCCAAGTGCGATTGCCACTACAAAGACAAGCAACGGTAAAAGGTTAATAAAGATCTGTAAGTAACTAATGACAAATTCATAATTGGATGTTGCTGTCGTGCTGATGACATCACGCACGTCCGTATTGAAAAGCACAATAAGTACAGATGCAATGAATGCACCGATTGGAATCGTCAAAACCCCTGACATGACGCCAAGTGCCATGTACTTGTGGTCCCGCTTATCGAGCATGGCAAGTCCCATCGGAATGGAGAATACAATGGTCGCTCCGGACATGAATCCGACGACAAGCGCCATGATCCAACCTTCATACGATGTTTTCAGTGCATCGGCAAGTTGATATCCGCCCATATCCGATGCAAGAATCGTTGTTGCTGCAATCGCCGGGTCCGCACCAATGGCGTCAAACACCGGGCCGATAAATTTACTAATAAACCAAGTCAAATATGGAATGGATGCCATGATACCAGCAGCGGGTACGAAAATATGACCTACCGCGTGCAAACCGGACATGAATTCCTTTCCTAATCCATCCTCTGGATTTTTGATCGCCGCGAATGCACCAAGCACCGCACACGTCATGATAATCCAGACGATTACTGTACCGATCATTTCCACTATAAATTCCCCCTTTTATCAAATTACATGAATGTCACTGCCAAATAAAGAGATAGATTGCCTAATTCCAAACCACCACCTTAACCAAATTTTGGTATATAACAAAACAAAAAGACGCCTAAAGAAAGGTCTTCTTTAAGCGCCATTGCTTCAATTATTCACTTGTATAACTCAAGGACTTCCTTGGCAATCGACTCCATTGTCTGTTGCCGGGACATGCTGGCATCCCGCATTTTCTTGAATGCTTGTGGCTCAGATAGATTTTCCTTTTCCATCAATAACCCTTTGGCCCGCTCAATCGTTTTGCGCTTTTCCACTTCACGTTTCACGTCCTGAATGCTCGCTTTCAGCCGTTTCGCTTTCTCGGATTGATGGAGCGCCACTTCAATCGCCGGTATCAGATTTGCTTCTGAAATCGGTTTCACTAAATACCCGACAATATTGTCCTGCTGGGCCTTCTCGACAAATTCCTTCTGGCTGTATGCGGTAATGAGCAGTATCGGAAGATCCAATTGAGTCCCGATGATCCGGCTCGCCTTCAGCCCGTCGATTTTCGGCATCTTGATGTCCATTAAGACAAGGTCCGGCTTATGGAGAAACGCCAGCTCCACCGCCCGATCGCCATCTCCCGCTTCACCGACCACTTCATACCCGTGGTCCTCTAATGTTAACTTGAGATCCATCCGGATGATCGACTCATCTTCGGCTATTAATATCCTCTTTTTCATAGAAAATCTCCACCTCCGGACTCACTGGAAATGTCACGACGGCATGCGTACCTTCCTCTTGCGGAACGTACAGAAATTCCCCATTCAAATCATTGGTCACAAGGTTATGGACAATTTCCGTTCCAAGCGACGGTTTCGGCTCTTTCATTCCAACTCCGTTGTCGGAAATATGGAGCTCGAGAAAGTCTCGATCCGAAGTGAACCATATCCGGATTTCCCCTTCACCCTCCTTGTCAAATGCATGCTTCAACGAGTTTTGTACGAGCTCATTGACGATGATTGCAAGTGAAACCGCTTTCCTGGAGGATGTAATTATTTTATTGCCATTCGGCTGAATAATCAAGTCCACTTTCGAGCTCACATCATTCAGTACCATGGCGGAACAGATTTTTCTCGTTAATTCGATAATATTTACATCGTCATCATCGGCATGTTCTTTAGCTAAAATTATTTCATAGACAGATGAAATGCTGTAAATCCGATTCAGTGTATCCTCAAATGATGCTTGACTGTCCTCAGGCAAGCCTCTCATTTGAAGCCGCAGCAGGCTCGCGATTGTCTGCAAATTATTTTTCACCCGATGATGGATTTCCTGGATGACAACCGATTTCATCATGAGTTCCTTCTCTTTCATCCTGAGCTCGGTCAAGTCCTGGATGATGAGCAGCGTCTCACCTCTGTCCTTTTTCTTCAGCTTGATTTTCTTCACGACCAAACTCTTCCGATCGATTGTCAAATCAAATACGAAGACATCTTCTTTATTGTCATAAACCGGCGTCAAAAACGGGAGCAGCTCTGTAATTTTGGCATTGCCCACTTCCTCTGTCCGGCTCATTTCTGATATGAAATTCAAGGCGACGGGATTTGTGTAAATGAGTTGATCTTTGTCATCAGTCAGAATGAGCATTTCCATCAGTAAATCGGAAACGACAGGCGGGCCACCAACAGCCGAAGCGAGAAACTCCCCATTGCGTGCCGGTACGATGGACAAATCCGCTTCGGCGTATCCATCATCGTACATCATTTTTGAAAGGACTTCCTTCTCCTGAATCAGTACACCGATAACTTGATGGAAATTATTTTTGATAGGGACGACCGTCTGATCGACCGATTTCCCCTCTTGTGTGATGGCTTGGCGGATTATCGACTTTTTTCCATTCTTATAGCTATAAAAAACGCCGGGCTCAAAAGATTCGAAAACAATTTTTCCGACGACGGAGTTTTCATAGATTTTGTTTGCATTGCGGGGAAAAGCTTCTGCCACGACAATCGCATGATCATTGTCCTTGATCTTGCAGTCGATAAACATATAGGAGTCCGACATATCAGCATATAATTGCAACGTGGACGCGACTTCCTCTAACCTACTGATATCCTCATAAGTCAAATCAGTGTAGAGGATGCATAGTTGCTCCAACGTAGAAGTGACCATACTTCTCACATCCCTCTAAAAAATAATTGTCGGATTATTTTTCCTGTAATTATAGTTCTTCTTAAATGACCGGTCAATACTTACATTTTTTATACGACTTAGTATGAGAATAGAAAAAGTGATAGGAGCTTGTAAAACTCTCCTATCACTTTTTCAAAATATTATTTCGTTTCATCCCAACATTCCGCGCCCTTCAAATCTGGAATGTTGCTTCGCTTGAAAACCGGGTCCTTCCCTAGTTTCCGCTGTCTCGTAAAGTCCTCCAGCACTTTAAAGGCTACCTTGCCAAGCAATAAAATGACGAGCAAGTTCAGGATCGCCATCAAGCCCATGAACAGATCGGCCATGCTCCAGACAATATCCACTTTTGCCAAAGCGCCGAACATGACAAAGCCGAGAACGGCAATTCGATACAGGACCATCCACGTTTTATGCGCTTTAATGAATTCAATATTAGTTTCACCATAATAATAATTCCCGACAATCGAACTGAATGCGAAGAACATGATTGCGACTGCAACAAAGTACGGAGCCCATGAACCGACATGAACCGCCATCGACGATTGCGTTAAAATGATGCCGCTCTCTTCACCTGTGTCGTACAATCCTGCCAATATAATAATGAAGGCCGTTGCCGAACAGATAATAATTGTGTCGAAAAATACACCTAAACTTTGAACGAGACCCTGTTTAGCGGGATGCGAGACGTTCGCAGTCGCAGCCGCATTCGGAACGCTCCCCATGCCTGCTTCATTAGAGAATAAACCACGGCGGATCCCTTGCATCATCGCAGCCCCGATGCCCGCACCAGCCATCTCTTTTATGCCAAACGCATGCTCAAAAATCAGGGCGATCATACCCGGAATTTCCGTTATATTCATGATCAAAACAAGGAGTGCAATGAGCAGGTAAAATGTCGCCATAATTGGCACGATGGCTTGCGTCACTTTCACAATCCGATGAACTCCGCCAAAAATGATGATCGCTGTCAGTACAACTAGAACGAGTCCAACCGACCAATACGGCAAACTGAACACATCATGGAACGACTGGCTGATCGTGTTGGATTGTACTGCGTTAAAAATGAAACCGAAACAAAGCGTCAAAAGAATTGCAAACACAATACCAAGATTTCGCAATCCCAGCGCCTTCTCCATATAATAGGCCGGACCGCCGCGAAACGTACTGCCGTCCCGGACTTTGTACACTTGAGCGAGCGTACTCTCAACAAACGCAGTCGCCATGCCAATCAAAGCAATTACCCACATCCAAAACACAGCCCCGGGGCCGCCGATTCCAATCGCGAGTGCCACCCCCGTCACGTTCCCTGTCCCAACGCGTGAAGCCGCGCTTATTGTAAACGCCTGAAACGCCGAGACCCCATGGTCGCTCCCCTTCTTTTCAAAAATCAAACGAAACATCTCACCAAACAAACGCACTTGAACGAATCGGGTGCGCACCGTAAAATACAAACCAATTAAAAGCAACAGGCCGATCAATATGTATGTCCATATAAAATCATTTGCCGGTCCAACCAGCCACTCCAATGCTTTCATGCCATACACTCCTTCTCTATGTACTAAATATGTACTCTACTGTCCATACCCTCAATCTAGCCATCTAAATACCGGACAAAAGAAAAAACCGCCCGAACATGGAATCGGACGGTTCCTTAAAGAAGGAAACTTACTGCCCGCGCCTTTAACGCGCGAGGCAACTATATATCTTCGGCTCGAAAAAACTACCGACTTGAAGTAGTGTATCATCGTCATTAGGGGATTTCAATGTGTTTATTATGACAATAATAAGGATTTCCGAAGTAGAACTATTCCATTAGATTGATTTCTCCTAAAGTAAGGAGCGTCGTCTTGATTTACAAAGCAGCTTTTACTGTTTTTCGATAATACCCTACCGTCAACAAGGCAAAAATAAGATAGATCAACACATAGATAGCCATCGCGATTGATGCAGGCACGGTAATGTCTGACATGAATAAAAAGGATGCTGCTTTTATAGCGAAGATAGAATGCAACAAGCCAATCACTAACGGCACTCCAAATACAAACACTTGTTTACGGACAATACCGCGCATAATATCCTGCACTGTAAAGCCCAATTGGCGCAATGTCGCATAACTTCTCTTCTCCTGATCGGCCTCCGTCATTTGCTTGAAATACAGAATACTGCCTGTGGAAATGAGGAAGACGAGACCGAGGAAGCCTGCAATGAAGATAAGTAGCCCCGTGTATTGCATCGTCGATACATATTGACCATAGTAATGGAAGTTTAAGCGGTCATTCTCTTTCGTAAAATCTTGATAAATCTCAGAAGCTTCAGCCTGCTGATCTTTATCCGAAATCATAACCGAAAAAAACGTGCCCATCCGATGTGCCTCTTCTTCATTAATAAACTGCTCTTTAATTTCTTGATAAAATTCGTCATCGACTACGAGCTGTGTTCCTGCAAAAGGCGGATTAAGTATATTGCCTTCTTTCACCTTTGTTATGGAAACATCTAGCTCTTTTTCCGGATTCGTTAATTTCACAGAAAAAGGGACTTCCGTTGTTTTCATCAGCCAATAAACAGATGCGTCGTAGAAATAGGCTGTGCGTCCGTCCGGAATTTCGATGTCGATGCCTGCTTGCTGTAATTGTTTTTCGTTCACTAGGTTTACTGAAAACATCTGAGGTAACCATTTGGTCATTGTCGCTTCTTCAAAAAACTGTCCGTCCAAATTCATTACTTCAATCGGTGTATACAAATAGGAGATTCCTTGCCGATCAAGCTCCTCAGTAAATTGCTTTGTTTCCTTCTCCTCTTGCGCATCTCCATACCCGCCAAACATGAAATCATGTGGATAGATGGAACGTGTCTCTCTTTCGGTTGAATAATAGAGAGAGTAGGATCCCGCCAGCATGGCAAGAGTCATCGCTGACAACACGGTAATAATCGTGAGTGAATTGGCATTCCCTTTCATCCGATGCATAAGCGTAGCAATGGACAAGCTCCCATTCAAGCCAAGATGGCCTTGCTTGCGTTTACGCAATTGATAAAACAACCAGCTAATTGTCACTCTGAATAACAGGTATGTTCCCGTTATGGTTGTAGCTAATACAACGAGCATGTTAATGAACAGAAAAACATTCATCATCCGGCCGGAAAGCCAATAGCCAAATGCAATAAGCCCGATGCCCAAAAGCGCAAGAAACGCAGAACGGACAGCTTTCGGCTTTTTCGGATGTTCCCCTTGCTTTTCCGCATTAAATAGGCCAAGCAATGTCGTGCGACGTACCGCAACTAACATTTGAAGAGACGTGAGTAGGATGATGGCAATGAAAACAATAATCGTCTGGAGAACCGCCGTCTTCGAAAACGTCAATTCAATAAAACCATCAAATCCGACCAACTTCATGAGCAGCAATAAAAACAGGCGTGACACAATCATCCCTGCACCGATTCCAATTGCCATTGCCCCGGCACTCAGCAACGTATTTTCCAAAATTAAGAGCCTTGCTACCGCGCCCTTCGTAAGTCCGATCAGTTGGTATAGACCAATTTCACGGCTCCTTCTTTTTAAAAAGATCGCATTCGCATAGACAACGAAAGTACCCGCAATGAATAGCAGCAGAATTCCTGCCACCTTGAACGCAGTCCCCATCGTTCCGCCCGACTGTTGGACAACAGCTGGATCATGCTGCAACGTAGCAAAAACAAAATACAGGACGACGCTAAAAATGAGAGCAAAAAAGTACAAATAATAGTGTTTAATGTTTTTCCGCATGCTGCGAATGACGAGATCAAAGAGTGTCAACGCTGTCACCCCCGAGAACGCCCTGAACTTTCAAGATTTCCTGAAAGAAGGCCTGCCTCGTTTTGTCGCCCCGGTACAATTCGGAATAAATCTTCCCATCCTTTAAAAATACGACGCGGCTGCAATAGCTTGAAGCGACTGGGTCATGCGTAACCATCATGATCGTGACGCCACGTTGTTTATTGACATCCTCCAAGGTGCCGAGCAAAGAAGAAGCAGACTTGGAATCGAGCGCTCCTGTCGGCTCGTCAGCAAATACGAGCGATGGTTTGTTAATGAGCGCACGCGCTGCAGACGTCCGCTGCTTCTGCCCACCCGATATTTCATGAGGATATTTATTCGCCAGCTCCTTGATTCCTAAAATGTCTGCGATTGATTTGAAATGATCCTCTGCTACACGCTTATGCATTTTGCCGAGTGACACGGGAAGAAGAATGTTCTCCTTCACTGTCAATGTATCGAGCAAATTATAATCTTGGAAAATGAACCCGAGTTTATCACGCCGAAAAGCGGACAGCTCACGATCCTTCATTCTGGAAATATCGGCATTGCCAATCAGAATAGAACCCTCTGTCGTTCGGTCTATTGTGGCAAGCACATTCAATAATGTTGTTTTCCCTGCACCGGATGGACCCATGATACCGACAAATTCACCCTTCAGCACACGCAAGTCGATACCCCGCAGCACTTCTTGCACATTTCCGCGCGTACCGAACGATTTCCGGACATTTTGGGCATGTAATACTGTATTTTGTTCCATGTAGTATAGCCTCCCTGTTATTCGTTGTCCTTATCGTACCGCGCTTCGAAACGGGGTTCGTTTGATTTTCATGACAAAGCGGTCTTCCAATGTGACATTGTTGTCATATACCTGTCAGGTTCTCCAGGCACCGGTTCATTTTCAACTCCGCTTCACTTGGTCAAACTCATTTTCTGTCGGAAATTGCAGCCGCATGGCTGTACCTTTTCCTACTGAAGAGTCAACTGCAATGGCAATCCCCATCTTCTCCGCAACCGTTTTTGCCAAGTACAAGCCAAGCCCCGTCGCTGCATTGTGCAACCTGCCGGTCCCGCCTGTGAAGCCCTTGTCGAAAATGCGGGGCATTTCATGCGCTGGTATGCCCTGTCCTTCATCCATGACAGACAGCACAACATGCCCCCGATTGTCTTTGGATGTTTCGACACGAATCGTGCTGCCGGCCTGACTATATTTCACCGCATTCGTCATCAGCTGCCGGATAATGAAGCGGCACCATTTCCGGTCTGTTCTAACATTTAATTCCTCGCCAATCAAATCGACGCCGATGTTCTTTTCCAGGCACCACGAGGCCAGTTCACGCACTTCTTCTACAACGAGACTTGCCGCATCTACTTCCTCAATGACATAATCCGCTTCCATCGTGGGCAACCGGGAAATATACAGCTGCTGCTCGAGCATGAGATGGAGCCGCAGCCATTCGGACTCAATTTTCCGGATGGCGGGATTCTCCCGATTGGCATCAATCGTCAACTTCATTGCTGTCAGAGGCGCTTTCACTTCATGCACCCAGGCTGCCGTGTAATCCGCCTCAATCAAACTCGCCGCTTTCACTTCCGCCAAATTCCTCGAATAACTTTCCGCGGCCTGCCGCAAAACATCATTTATCATCTGATCACTTGTATAGTTCGCCTTTGGCAATAACTCCTGCCAATCCCCTTCCATTGCCTGCTGCAACTGTTGCAATGAACGTAGATAGGCGGTTTCCGCGAAAAAGCGCCAAACGAAAAACAGTGCGAAACCCATGACGAGTAAACCATTCAGATACAGTAAGGAATTGAGGGAGAGTGTTACCCCTTTGTCAATCCAAATCAACACATCCACGACACCGAGCGCCGCTAAAAAGAAGAGCAGCCAGCTTTTCCGGTCCGCGATAAAGTGAATAAACATCGTCTGCTCCTTCATACAGTTACCGCCATATAACCGAGACCCTTCTTCGTGACAATCGCATCACCCAAACCGAGTTCCGTAAGTTTCTGACGCAGCCTCGTGACGTTAACCGTCAATGTATTGTCGTTCACAAAATGGGAATCATCCCAAAGCTTTCGAATGAGGTCATCACGAGAGACAATCTGGTCTTTCATTTCCACCAACACAGTCAAAATGAAAAACTCATTTTTCGTCAACTCCACTTCGACGCCGTCCCGGCGAATCATCCCTCGCTTCAAATCAAGGACGGCCCCATTCCATTCCAACACATCGGTCGCTTCCTCCCCATACGCATACGTCCGCCGCAAAATCGCCTGCACTTTTGCTAAGAGCACGTCCAAATGGAACGGCTTTTGAATATAGTCGTCCGCCCCCATCTGCATAGCCATTACCATATCAAGCGGATGATCTCGCGAAGACAAAAACAAAATCGGCACCTTCGACACCGTCCGAATCTCCCGGCACCAATGAAACCCATCAAACGCCGGAAGCTGAATATCCAAAATGACCAGCTGCGGCTTCTCCCGAAGAAACGCCCCCATCACATCATGGAAATCCTCCGGGCCCGCCACCTCAAACGACCACTGCCCCAGCCGCTCCTGTAGCGAATCAAAAATCGCCCGATCATCCTCCACAATAAAGATCTTCATATCCATCCCGCCGTCCCCCTTCATATAGGATTAGTATAACGGAAATGAATGAATTTTTGACTGTTCGTATGTATTATGGAAAGCGGGCTCGGGAGGGAACTACGGGTATGCGAATTTTATTACCGTTTAAATCGCTTCTAGCTATCGCATGACTACAATTCAACAGCTATTCTGCGAATCATCTTGAAGAATTTTCCTCTAACATCCATTCTTCAGTCCCCTGGAAACCGAACCGCTCGTATATTTCTAGAACAGCTCGTATCTCGTTTCCAACCACTCGTATAATCCTGGAACAGCTCGTATCTCTCCTCAACCGCTCGAATAATCCTGTGACAGCTCGTATCTCTTCTCGAACCACTCGTATTTTCCTCCGAACCGCTCGTAAAATACTTGGAGAAGAATAAATCCGACTCAATCAAAATCTTAATTGGCCAAAGGCATTCAGCGCGCCATGGAGCAGGTCAGGACGAGTTAATTCTCGCTGCACGTTCATACGGTCTAACTTCCCATGTCCCCTATCACCAGCTGTAAACCGAACAGCTCGTATATTTCTAGAACAGCTCGTATCTCGTTTCCAACCACTCGTATAATTCTGGAACAGCTCGTATCTCTCCTCAACCGCTCGTATAATCCTGTGACAGCTCGTATCTCTTCCCGAACCACTCGTATTTGCCTCCGAACCGCTCGTAAAATATTTGTAAAAGAATCAACTCGACTTAATCAATTTCTTGATTGGTCAAAGGCATTCAGCGCGCCATCGAGCAGGCAATGTCATGTAGTTCTCACGCGAAGCTCATCCGGTCCAAGCGATCGGTCTCACTATCAAAGGGAAGCCTCTTCTGTACGGCAAAATCTGTACGATCACCGTCTAACTCAAACTGATCATCACATAACTAAAATTCAACAATCACCATTAAATATTTCACTACCTTATTGAACTAAGCACCCGATGCTCAATAAGGTGCAAATTCTTATGGGGACAAATGTTTATAATCTACTACTTCAATTTTGAAATCGTGGTTACATTTCAACTGATTAATCTTGCCACTATTACAGGACGGAGAAATCCTCATAATGACTAAATCTTCTTTCGAATTACGTTGATTTTCGGAAGGTATTTGAATCCTTACTGTAACATCGTAAGTATGGTTGTCATTGTAAGTTACACCTACAATCCTTTTCCAGTCCCAGCCAAGAAGCGGATCTCCCCCGTACTCCTGTATTACTCTTTTATCAATAATCGGGAAAACAATATCTGCAATAATGTCCTCTGTTGTGACGTACATCCCTTCAGCTTCAGAATGTGCTTCGGAAGTAACAATTTGCGTAAAGGTAAATACAAAACCTAAACATCCTAATAAAATCAAGTATGGTTTAACCATCAAGATGCACCTCAGCTCTACTTTTACTCCTTATTGTTCCCATCTTGTGTTTTTTAACAAGTAAAAATAGCCTACTCTGCAGCTCACCTATCTTCTAACAAAGCACCTGTTTAGTTTAAGCTTCAAAATCTGTTATACAAACGATATCTAAAAAAACTATCATCGTTGTTATATCATTTTCATCTATTAGATACTTTATATTTTTGTCCCCAGTAGTCACTAACGAGCTCCATTCAGCTCCTCAAATTTTCACAACTAATATTCCATCACATATATGAATCTTCTAAAAACACCTAACTTACATTTTTGTCATACCACCTTTTCCCCCAACGGCTTATGATACAATCGGGTTACCAATGCCGTCTAGGAGCTTTAGGAGGAGTGAATATGTTCACGATACTCATCGTGGAAGATGAAACAAAGATCGCTAACATCGTCGCCCAGGAATTAAAAGGTTGGGGATATGATGTATATACAACAGAAGATTTTCAGAAGGTGGAGGACTTTTTCCTGCAAGTCCAGCCACACCTCGTTCTCCTGGATATTAATCTCCCTTATATGAATGGGTTCTACTGGTGTGAACGGATTCGCCGCCACTCGAACGTCCCCATTGTGTTTCTATCATCACGTACTGAAACGATGGATATGATGATGGCGCTTAATATGGGCGGGGATGATTTTATTCAAAAACCGTTCTCCATGGAGATGCTTCTCACTAAAATCCATGCGCTCCTTCGGCGTACTTATACGTATCATCAGGCCGAAACTGACATTCTGTCCCACCGCGATATGACGCTGCATGTCAAGAAAGCGGCGGTCACCTGTCCTTCCGGGGAAATCGAGCTGACGAAAAATGAATTTCGTATTCTCTGTATTCTGCTGGAGCATAAAAATGAAATTGTCCTGCGGGATGAATTAATGGCTGCTTTGTGGGAGGATGAAAATTTCATTGACGACAATACGCTGACCGTCAATATCAACCGGCTGCGGCGCAAGCTGAGTGAACATGGCCTCGATGACTATATCCAAACGAAAAAAGGGCAGGGATATATGCTGATATGAAAACCTCGTTCTTTTCATACATACGTTATCAAAAACGGCTCATTGCCTTGTACCTCTTGATCATGTTGTTCGTAACCATCATGCTGTATGTCGAACCGACAATGTCGATTCATTTTACAAACTTACTATATCTTCACTTCGTTTCGGTGTGTTTTCTTATGGCCTATCTGGCATTTGATTATTACATCATCCATAAACAATACAAATCGCTCACTTCCCGATGGAGCAATGGGATGTTCATCCGGGAGGGCGTTGGAAATGCGAAGACGTACGAACAACAGTTGTACTTGGATTTTTTTCAATCCATCTACAATGAACACCAGCAGCAGCTGACCGCGACCCGCCAAGATAAAAAAGAATCATTGGAATTCATGACGACTTGGTTCCATGACATCAAAACACCGATTGCCATCAGCAAGCTGATCCTTGACCAATCAAAAACTCAGCCAGAAACCCAAAGCCTTCAGGAAGAAATAGCCCGTATCGAACGGAGTGTCGAGCAGGCGCTCTACTTCTCGCGAACTGATCACTTTGCGCAGGATTATGTTATAACCAAAATGGAACTGGATCAGATTGTCCGCTCGTTAGTGAAGCAGCATGCGAAGGAATTTATTCGCCGGAAAATAAAAATCGAGCTGCAAGTGCAACCACTTTTGGTAAATACGGATCCAAAATGGTTACATCATATTCTGACCGAATTGATTTCCAACGCGTTAAAATATACAAGCAGTGAAGGGACCGTTGTCATCCGTTCAGAGGAGGATAGCGAGGAAATCCGATTGCACATCACAGATGACGGCATCGGCATTCCACAGCATGACTTGGGCCGTGTTTTCCAGCTCGGCTTCACCGGAACGAACGGCCGCACTCACAGTAAATCCACCGGCATTGGCCTTTACATCGCAAAAAAAATTGCCGACAAGCTCGGACATGAGCTGACCGTTGATTCCCAAAAAGGCAGACTCACGACATGTACCGTCCATTTCCGTAAAAACTCCGACTACTATTCCACAGTATTGTAAAACGGGAAGAGGCGAACCCCTTCCCGTTTATGGATTGACCAGTTTATTCGCAGTGGCGACCGTCATTTTGTAATAAACCCAATAAAGACAAGTATAGACTGCGATACAAATCGACACCGGGTAGACAAACTGAATGTCCATCACCTTTGACAGTGACCCGAGAATGACGCAGCTATGGGCAATCCCGACAAGCAGCGGAAGGAGGAATAACAGCGATGTCTGCCGGGCAATCACTTGCTTCACTTTCCTTCTGCTCAATCCGATCTTTCGCAGAATCTCGTACCGTCTCCGATCCTCCGCAGCCTCCGTCAATGTTTTAAAATATATGACGCTCCCCGTTGCGATCAGAAAGACGAGTCCCATAAAGCCAAAGACAAACACAAGAAGGCCGTAAATGGATTGCGCAGTTCGATAGCTGTCCGTGAAACTATAGAACCCTCTATGCGCCCCTTGGTAATCCACCTCTCCGCTCTCAATTACCGCCCGCAAAGCTTCTGTGAGCTCGGCCGCCTCCAGCTGTTTATCTACTGTAACGACCCGGGTCATCATGACGGCATTCCCCTTTTTCAAACGTTCATACATTCCGTTGTCTACAATTAACACGGACGGCTGCACATCATACGAAAAAAGTGATTCAATCCGGTTCCCGGTAACTTGGAATGAAAACTCCCCTTCCTCACTCGTCAACACCACTGTCCGTCCCACATTTTCTTCCTCATGCTGAGAGCCAATGAAATTCCGGCCGAGCATGACCGTCTCCCCCGCATCCAGCGGGTTCATTTCATTCCTGCCAAGCCGTTTCGCAAGCAAGTTATATGTGGAGACCGGCAGCAG
This sequence comes from Sporosarcina cyprini, assembly GCF_022048975.1. GTDB lineage: Bacteria > Bacillota > Bacilli > Bacillales_A > Planococcaceae > Sporosarcina > Sporosarcina cyprini. Next base: position 191,994 of record NZ_JAKMHX010000016.1, read on the forward strand.
CGCAAACGTTTCGCCGTAATAAAAATAGCCGCCCGGAATGGTATCCAGCCCCTCTGCAAAGCCAGGAACCATTAAATAATCAAAAGTCTCGTCAAAGAGAACAGGATGGTCCTTATTTTCATGCAATACCTTTGTAATTTCATTATTCATTTCAACTGACTGCACATCCATCTGATAACTATAAGGAACATGGTCGCCCAGTGTTTGCATCGTATTAAAATACATCGTATAGGCAAATCCGAAAGCAACTAACGTCATGCCATTGAGCACGGAAATGACCGTAAGCAAAAAACCATTGCTCTTCAGGCGGCTTTTCAACTGTGTTAGCGTCAATAAATTCTTCCATCGGTAATAGGCTTTCTTTCTTCTTTGCCATAATTCCACGAAAAAGCTACTGCCCGTATGGAACAATAAATACGTTCCTGCGACAAGCACGATAAGGGAGAGTGTCATGTTTCGGCCGAAATGTTCACTCCAGCTTTCCGAGTCATAGGCATGTAAAAGGCTCCAATAGGCTGCACCGACCAAACCTACAGCCAGCACCGCGAGCAAATAGGACGGTTTCCACTGTTGCTGCATGCGATGTTTTGCTTGAAACAACTCAATTAAACGAAAGCGGTACACGAGTAAATATCCGTGAAGAGATGCGATCAACATGATGACGCCGAATACGATCGCCGTTTGCACAATTGCCCCAAGGTTGATTGAAAAATGAACGACGAGAGAGATCCCCATTACCTTTAAAAGAATCATGCTGAAAAAGGTTGAAAATAGTTGCCCCAGCCCAATTCCGATGCCAAGCGCCAAGAGGCAAAGACACATATTTTCATAAAACAGCATCCGGCCGATTTCTTTCTTCGTTCCGCCTACTAACGAATACAACCCGATTTCTTGTTTCCGATTGGTAATGAAAAACGCATTCGAATACCATACGAAAACGATCATGAAAACGGCAAGCAAAACAGAAACGACGGCTAAAAGCGGCCCCATTTTGTCATCACGCCCGAACGCTTCTGAAATCTGTTCATTGTACTGCAACGAAACAAACGTGAAATAGATGAGGACACTGAATACTAGGGACGCAATGTAGATGGCATATTTCCCAATATTGTGCTTCAAGTTTTTTAAAACGACATCATATAACGTCATAACGGCCGCCTCCCAGAGATGACAGCGTCGTGACAAGCTGATCAAAAAACCACTTCCGGTCCTTGTCTCCCTTCACCAGTTCCGTAAACAGCCTTCCATCTTTCATGAAAATGACACGGTCACAGAAACTCGCGGCAAACGCATCATGCGTCACCATGAGAATCGTCGTGCGGTACTCTCGATTCATTAATTGGAAGGCAGTCAGCAAATCCATCGATGCTTTCGAGTCCAAAGCGCCTGTCGGTTCATCCGCCAGAACCAGTTTGGGGTTATGAATAATCGCTCTGGCCGCCGCTGTCCTCTGCTTTTGCCCGCCAGACGTTTCATACGGATAGCGTTCCAGAATTGGCGCAATGCCGAGCTTTTCCGCAATCTCGTTTACCTTCTGATCGGTTGTCACGTAGGATTGATTGGCAAACGCCAGCGGCAGCATGATATTCTCCCGAATCGTTAAAGAATCGAGCAAATTATAGTCTTGAAAGATGAACCCTAAATTCGATCTACGGAATTCGGATAACGGTTCGTCACGCATCCCAGTAATCTCCGTTCCGTCAATTCTGATGCTCCCTGAAGTCGGCTGATCGATCGTCGCGAGTATATTTAACAAAGTCGTTTTCCCCGCACCGGATGGCCCCATGATCCCAACAAACTCCCCTTCATGGACCGTGACATCCACACCTTCCAGCACAGGAACCAAATTCGTTTTCGTTCCAAACACTTTATGTACGCCTTTCGCTTCTACTACAATCTCCATCTTAAAAATCCCCCACGTCTATGTTTGATAACATCATAACCCGCAGCGGCAGCGCAAACCATCGAAGGAACGAACAAAAAGCCCTCCGAATCTTACATTTTTGTTCGGAAGGCTTTTTGATAATTGGTTACCCGACTGCATGAAGTTCGATCATCCGCTGCAAGAAGTCAAGCGTTTGCGTCTCCTCTTTCAATTGTTCTTGAATCCATCCATACTCATCCGCTAGCAGGCTGCTGATCAAGCCCGCCGCTTGCCCATGACGGGAGGGGGTCACCCTTTCATGAATGGACATCATTTCTGCCACCCTCTCTTCCGGCAACGACTGCGAAACCGTCTTCAGCCCGAGTTGTGCCCGCTCCGGCGCGTACCGATGCAGTAATGCCCTCGCCAGATGGTGCACTACATTGGACAGCATCCGCACGGACCAGATGTCATTGCCACGTGCCGCCGACTTGCGATACTGGAATAAAAACCAAGCAATGTCCATCACATCATCCCGGTATTCTTCTAAGGAGAGCGCCAAGCCTTGTGTGGCAATAAATTCTTTCATGACATCATGCGGGTCATGCAACACGGTGAAATGATCATGTCCTGGAAAAGACTCCCGTGTTACCGTGAATAAATCTATATGTAGGTAGTTATCAAAAACCGCAATCAGCTGAGGAGCGACTATGAAAATATCATCGGTAAAAATTACTTCCCGGTAAGCACGCAGATGCTCCAATCGCCTCTCAAGGAACCCCGTCTCCTCCTCCTGTTTCACCAAACAATACATATCAATATCAGAATGCTCATCATGCTCGCCTCTGCCCATCGACCCTTTCAAAAAAATGGCTTCTACATGTGGATCCTTTTTCAAACTCTCACAAATAACCTGAACGGCAATTTCTTGTTGTTTCATTTATTCACAACCTAACTGAATCGTTGTCATGGCAGCTCAAGTTCCTCAAAATCCACCACATTGATTACCTCGGACCAATGAAGCACCGTACCAACGAAATCCCGAATATTGAGATCCGCCATCTCATACGTCTGTCCGTTGTTCGTCGTACCCGTCGCATCCTCGATGAACGTCACCTGATACCCTCGGTCAAACGCAGCAATCGACGTAAACAAGCAGCAAAACTCCGTCATGAAGCCGGTGATATAGACATGCTTCACGCCGTATCCATCCAGTATTTCAGCAAGATTCGTCTCATAAAATGAACTCGGCGTCCGCTTCTCAATCACCTGCTCGGCATATCCCTTCACCGACTCATGCAACTCCGACCCTCGGGAACCTTCATAGAGAGTGCTCTCCTCCACCGAATCCAAATGCCTCAGGAAAATAACCGGCTTGCCCTTCTCCTTAAAATGAAGAATCATCTTTTCAATCCTCGCCAATTCCTCTTGAAACTCCCCGTGCTCCACAATGCCGTTTTGCACATCTATTACCAATAAAGCTTCCATAACTTAGTCCTCCGTCCATTGTCTTTCTATTCTATTTCGGTTGAGATGACAAGAATCCTTCTTCCTTCGGAGGATTTTATTGGACTCATTGGTTTCCTGCTGAAACATTGAGTTACCATCGGCATCTGGGTTTACCACCGTCTCTCGGGTGCTTACCACCGATTCTCACACGCTTACCACCGACTCTCGGCTGCTTACCACCGGCTCTCATACGTTTACCACCGACTCTCGCACGTTTACCACCGACTCTCCGCTTTACCACCGACTCTCACACATTTACCATCGACTCTCCGCTTTACCACCGACTCTCGAACAATCACCACAAACTCTCCTAACGCCTAAGCACCAATACCTCCAAAAATCACTCCTAGCAAAAAAAGAACCAGCTCTAAAAGCCTGGTTCTCCACTAATTTAATCGCGCAGCATAACCTGCAGCGTTTTCTTTTTCCACTTCGTCTTGAAATAAGTGTATTGCAAAATGAAGTTGACACAAAAGGCGATCGAATAAGCGGCCCACACACCATTTATTCCGAGAGGCGTATGGTGAGACAGGAAATACGCCGCAGGCACCTCAACTGCCCAAATTGTAAGCACCAAAAAGATAGTTGGCCACAGAACAACGCCTGTTGCACGCATCGTAGCGGTAACTGTTTGCATATGTCCAAAGATGAGATAACTCCAAAACGTGATGAATAAATAATCCTTTGCAATGGACAGCGTCTCGCCATGATCAATAAAGAGTCCTAAAATTGGCTCGGCAAACAGATACATCACGCCGATAAAGATACCGCCCAACACGTAATTCAAGCGGACGCCAATCTGGCGGATTTGTTGAATCATTTCTGTCGAACTCGCGCCAAGGGCCTGCGCGACAAATACGGACGTGGCGATCGCAATGCTCATCGCCGGCATCTGTGCATACCCGCCGATTTGATTGACAACGCCATAAGCTGCTGTTGCACTGGAGCCATAGATGTTGACGAAACCAATGATGGCAATTTCCGCGACTGAGATGGCAACCATACTAATGCTCGCCGGAATGGCCAACTTCAGCAAGGAGGACAGGATATCCTTCTTTAATTTAAAGTATTGCAATACTGTGCGATCTAGCCGTAAGCTATGTTGTTTCTTGTGCAAATAAAGGAGCAACAGCACAAGGGTAATGAAATTGGACAACACCGATGCATACGCCGCCCCATTCAATCCGAGCCGAGGCAAACCGAGCCAGCCAAACATGAGGACCGGAAGAAACGCGATATTGGCAACAACGCTTATCACCAGGAAAATGAACGGCGTCTTGGAATCGCCAACGCCCCGAAGGAATGTCGTGTATACCATGTAAAGGAACATGACCGGCAAGGTGAAGAATAAGATGCGTGCATAGGAAACACTTTGTTCAAAAACGTTTTCCGGCGTCTGCATAATGCGCAAAATCGTCTCGATAAAAAAACCACCGAAAATCGCAACAACTACAGATAACAGCGTGGTCGCCGCCAAGGTCACACCGACGACTTGCTTCATTTTATCGACATTGCCAGCACCATACGTCTGACCGACCAAGATCGAACTACCTGATCCAAGGCCGATTGCAAAGGCCATTAGGAAGAAGAAGAACGGGAAAAACGCGGAAATCGCCGCCAAGGCATCGACTCCCAGATATCTCCCGACTAAAAACATCCCAAAAATTTGACCAAGGGATTGTAAAATATTCGCCATCATAACTGGCACTAAAAAGCCGATAAACGCTTTCTTTAAAGCCTTTTCATCGCGTACTAACGTATGATTCATAATTAGATCCTCTAGAGTTATATTTAATAACCCATTTCTTTTAAGATGTGTGACAGTGTGCGTAATCGCTCGCCGATTAATTCACCGTCTTCGTTCAAAGCTTGTTGGAACAATTGAATATCTTCTTTAATTTGTTCATTTTCCGTGCAAACTTCCACCGTCATGGCATCCCCTTGCAAACCGACACGCTTAATGACGGGATTTTCCGGATCATATAAATCCTCATGACGATAGGCCTCGCGGAAATAAAGCTGCGCCTCGCATACCAAAATTGCCAAGTCCAAGACCCGATGCAGCGGCATCTCCTCCGATTGGCGAGACCACTTATCCCCAGTATGCCGCCAAATCTTCGCTGAAATGTCCACCTTTCCCCGGTCATTCCACTGTGCCAAGCCTAGCGATAACCCTTGAGCATCCGTCTTATACGCCGTCCGCCCATCTATATTTGCATAATTCTCCGCGACAATCACCGGCTTATGTTTCAAATGTGTAGGAATTTTCATTTCCACTCTCCTCATTTACTGATTTACTAAATTACTAGTGCAGTAAATATATACTTTCCGCTAATTTTTGTCAATAAAAAACTGAAGGACACCCTAGTCTCAGAAAGCATCTCCACTCATGATCCTCACGATCAAGTCGTACCCGGTTACCACCGACTTGAGCTCCTTTACCACCTTCTCTCAACCCCTTACCACCGACCTACGCTCCTTTTCCACCGATTCTCAACCTTTTACCACCGACCTGCGCTCCTTTTCCACCGTCTCTCCCTCTTACCACCGACCTGCGCTCCTTTTCCACCGTCTCTCAACCTTTTACCACCGACCTACGCTCCTTTACCACCGTCTCTCGACTTCTTACCACCGACCTACGCTCCTTTACCACAAGCTCTCCCCCTTACCACCGACCTGCACGCCGTTACCACCGTCTCTCGACCTCTTACCACCGACCTGAGCTCCTTTACCACCGACTCTCAGCCTCTTACCACCGACCTAAGCTCCTTTACCACCGTCTCTCGACCTTTTACCACCGACTCCCTTTTCCAGCCCACTAAAAAAGCGCACAATCAAGTGCGCTATTCCATATCGAATCTCATACTATAGGTCCTATTCCGATAGGAGCCTTTTTTCTCTAGTTCCATGGAGGTTAGTAATCGATGAGCCGTTTGTTGTCGTTCTACATGGAGGAAGTGGCGGCAGTCTTGATTGCGCATGGCGCCTCCGAATAGGAGGAACCACTCCCGAATGGCTTGTTTGTGGGCGTACCTGCTTGTCTTCCCACAAGAAAGACATCGCCAGCCTCCCGTATATTTTTTCATGCCGAGGCGATGGCAATTCGGGCACATGACGCCTGTTTGAATATGTTCAGAAGGAATGGAAAATGTCGTGCAGATTGGAGGAGGAATGAACTGCCGATGACTTTTTTGGAGGTTTGTTAGCAAATGCTCAAAATCTGCTTCTTCCAACAAAGGAACTCCTGTCGGAAGCTTGCGAATAAAGGTAGGAACCGCTTGGGGGAATAAAATAGGAATATTCGTGTCAAATACGTCAATATGCTGTCTTGGATAGGCGAGCACTATAACTCCATATACTGGAATTGAAACACCTCTTCGGCTCAGCCAATCTGTAAACAACGCGCAGTTGTTTTCCAATTGAGTGATTGGACTATTAAAGCGGCTCACTTGTCCCGATTCTAATGTTCGGATTAGCTGAGGGGGATTTTCAGTGACGAGCAGCTCACCCGACATGTTTTTCACTTCAAACACAATGGCGTACCAAGGGGTGATGAACAACGTGTCTAGCTGAAAGGGGGTGCTAGTAAAAAGAGAGAGATCTTGAAATACTCGATATTCCATGGAAAAAGGATATCGCTCGAAAATCTTATCGAGCTCCTGCTCACCTCCAAAACCCGCTTGGACGGTGGCCTGCTTTGTTTGCAATGCGGGAATACTTTCGTGGTACTCCGGCAAACGATTCATCGCCGCCTGCAAGCCTTCCCATAGTAAAGGCTTCATTCTTTGTTTATTAATAAATGTTCTTCCACACCTTTCGATTATCATTATCTAGAATTCTACTTTATTTATAACATTCATTCAAATTTAATAAATCCTTCAATTCCCCATCCAGCCAAGGATCCCCCTTCACCGTAATCACCTTCCGCCGATGCGGTTTCAAGTATTCCTGTAGCACCGGCCGCTTCCGCTCAAAGTCCTCCGTCCACTTATACATATTGACCAGCATCTGAAAATCCGGCTTATATGCACATGCCTCAATTCCTAGCACCTGTTTCACATGTCTGCGGAAGATGCGGTATCTTCTTTTATTCAAAGGCGGATCCAACCAAATAATTGCATCCGCCATATCAAACAGCGCGTGATAAGAAGGACGGTAGACCCCTTCCATCACCCATCCTCCTGACCGGTCGATTTCCCGGATTAATTCCATCTGATCTTCCGGCGACCGCCTCACCCGCTGTCCTTCTTTCTCATGATAAACGACAGAATCCAATTCAACGAAAGGCAGCCCCAACTGAGCGGATAGCTTTTTCGCATATGTTGTTTTTCCGCTCGCCACAATCCCCATTACGAACAGTTTCAAATTTACCCACCCCTACCAAACTATATGTATCGCAGCACATCCGCCACTTCATTTACTTGCTTAATACCTGGCTCGCCCTGTGGAATCGGCACCTTGATGCCAAATCCTCTCATGCCCATTCGCCTTGCCAGCTCCACGTCGACTTCCGAATCTCCTATTACAAAGGAACTCTTCAAATCTATCGAAGGATAGTGATTTAACGCTTGCAGTATCATCCCGGTTTCCGGTTTACAACAATCACAGCCCTCATTCCGGCGATGTGGGCAATAATAAACAGCCAAAATGTCCACACCCTGTTTCTCCAACTCCAGCAATAGCTTGGCTTGAATTTTTTCATATTGCTTTATTGTAATGAACCCCTCATTAATCAAATATTGATTCGTAATAATAATGATGTCATAACCTTTCTGACGTACTTGACGCAATGTCTCGATTGCGCCAGGAAGGAAAACAGGCTCCGAAACACCTGTCCATTCTTCATCCAAATAATCTTCAATGATCGTTCCATCCCGATCAAAAAAAGCAGCCTTCATTCCTTTCGCACCCACTCCAAAGCCTCCCTCTCAATCTCCAAAGCAAGTCTTTCCTTTCCTCCAATATACGCCGCAATGTCACTTGGATAACGCATTGCGAGTTCTTCTTTTAACTCGCCATACTTCTCGGCCATATCTGGATGCGCACGCAAGTAATCCCGGAAAGCAAGATGCCGCCCGATTTCCGGAGATTCTTCCTCATATACATGAACATGGTGCGTCCGGTCATCACCGCCTTTTTGAAAATAGCGTCTCCCGGCAATGCCATTTTCCCCCTTCGCTTCGTAACCAAGCTCCTGCATGGCGTCATGAAAGGAATCAATCTTCGCAATTTCCTTCACAACGGGCATGATATCGATAATCGGTTTGGCGGATAAACCGACGACCGATGTGCTCCCAATATGATGAATGGCGATCAATTCCGATCCAAACACACCTTGCAATTCCTTAGCAGCTTCTTGAAACTTCGATGGCCACACATTCGAATAAGGCAGTACCACAACTTTTCTCATCCTATCACCTCACGGCTGCACACAAAAATGGCCCGTCCCCAGAAACGGAACGAGCCATTGATCGCACGCTAATTGTTTTTCTGTTCCGACTCCGCTGTCTTCGAGAAGAAGAGCGAGAAATCCTTTTTACGGTCCGTAAACTTCTGTCAACGACTTTCTCCCCGATTTGACTCGCCTAACATGAACATGTATGGAATCGATCGATTCTTCATCGAGCTCTACCTTTCCTTCTTTCTGCAGACGTTTCCATGATTTCACATCTTTTCGATATAAGTACTCGGACAATCGATAGACATCAGCATCCAATTTTAATCCTTCTTCGTATGTTTCCCGAATTTCCTTTTCCACCTGTTTTTCAACTGCTTTAACCAGCTTTCCATAAGTCGTTTTTCCTTGGACTGAAGACACGGCTATGTCAAAGCTGACGTCAATCTTAAAAGAGACAGTGGATCCATTTACAGTCGGTGTTACTTTCCTTTTTAAACTATCCACAATTAATGATTGGCGATTCGTTTCCTCTTCACCAGATTTGACCGACACTTCAATACGCTTCGACTTGTCTGTCATCCATTGAATTCCTCTCGCCTTATCATGGGCAATAAATCCTTTAAACTCCTTAGGCGACAGAATGCCCACGCCCGCCAAATCGGCAACTTTACTCGTTTGGTCAACAGTTTCCCAATTCTCTTTGACAATTACATAAGGCAGTGTCATTTCATGGCTCGGTTCATCCAACCCGATAATTAACGTACGCATTGTAATTGGGTGGATAAAAGAGTTTTGTTCAAATGAATTTCTTGGATCTCCTAATTTCGATAATGTAATAGCCGTATTAATTATAGGCGTTGTCAGCAAAATATCTTTGACTGGATCGCTCGTACCATATAGCTGAACTTCATAACGTGTATCTCGGTAACGGATGAACGTATCAACAACTGGATTGACCGCTCCAGCCGTCATCGCTTCCTCAGAAAATACGATATACGACAAATGTCCCCAGTAAACCCGACGGTCAACTGAATTGTATAGCTTAAAAATTGCTTCATCTACCGTTTTTCCAGTTCCCAATCCCACTTCCGACTGTGCACGCGAACGGGTTGGCTGATTCATCTTTGCTGTACTTGCAAAGTCGATGATTTGTGTGTATACATGAAATTCTCCATCCTTATAATCGATTCCTAATCCATGTACATAAAGCATACGCTCGGGTTCTGTCCGGTTCCAACAGCCCGTCAGGAGAATATTCATAATGATCATCACGAGTAAAATACGTTTTTTATTTTTCATGATTCTCCTCTTTAGCCCTAGTCTTGTCTTGTGGATTTAACATTTCTGGCCGATCCTTGTACTGGGCTGTCGGCATCCGGAAGAATGTCTTTGATAGACTGGACAAACTAATATCAGAAGTGAAGTTCAAGTATGGCGTGTCAAAAACTCTGATCTTCGCCAAATAAACGATGACGAAATAAAGCGAAATGAAAAATCCGAACAAGCCAAAAAATGCAGTTAGCGCTATAAAAAACAATCGAATGATACTTACCGCAGTGACAAGCGATTGATTGACCAAAGTGAATGTCGCTATAGTGGAAGATGCAATGACGACAATCATAGCAGGACTTGTGATTCCGGCGTTGATGGCCGCATCTCCAATAATTAATCCTCCCACCACACTAATCGTTCCTCCAATCACCGCAGGCAGCCGCAATCCCGCTTCCCGAAACAACTCAAACATGAAAATCATGAGCAACATTTCCATCACGGTAGGAAATGGCAGCCCCATGCCTGATTCGACAACTGTGGCCAATAACTGCATTGGCATCTGGTTTTGATGAAAGGTAGTAAGCGCCAGCCAAAACGCAGGCAGCATCCCTCCGATTACAATTCCTGAAAAACGAAGCAATCGTTCAAAGGAGCTGAAAATAACCGGATTCTCATTATCTTCTCCCGACTTTAGTAGCAGACCAATATTAGCTGGTGTAATAATTCCATACGCCGTACCGTCTACAAATATTAGAAAGCGTCCCCTTGCGAGAGATTGCACCGCATGGTCTGGCCTACCTGTTAAGTCATGAAGGGGAAATAAAAGTGGGTTTTTTTCCACCTTTTCCATTAGAATATCTCCGCTAAATACAACATCGATATCCACTTGACTTAAACGTTGCTGGAGAGTTTGCAATGTTTGTTTATTCGCAATATCATCAAAATACAGAAGAGCTACAGTCGTCTTACTCCTTCTACCTAATTCAAACTTCTCTACACACAAAGAATTCGTTGGAATCCGTTTACGAATGATCGCTATATTTGTGGCAACATCCTCAATAAAATCATCTCGAGGGCCTTTTACCGAGACTTCCAATTTTGTTTCTTCCGGATTTCTGTTCGGCTTATGAGCTATGTTGCTGGAGTAGATCTCATCGGGGTCTTCGAAGCAAAGTATAACGTTTCCCGTATATACCAAAGAGATAATGTCACTTTTTTTCGTGAGTTTTTGAATTGCAGGAACGTGAAGTTGCCCTATAACATCTCGACCCGTCTGCGTCGTTTCCGTTCCTTCGCAAAAATCTTGCACTCTCTTCACGACTAGTCCATGTAATAATTGTTGATCGACCATTGCTTCACAAATAACAAAGACCACTTTTTGATCGTTAAATGTATACTCCTGAAAAAGAATATCCGCAGATTTCTCAAATAGTTTTTTTAACGTGTCCACCGTAATTGCATCTTCTGCAGACTGCATGCTTCTCATCACCCATCTTCAGTTGGATTCTGTTTTGCTTTCTTCGTTGATTTTCGGGAGAAAAAGGTTAGAACGGTAAAGAATAAAGATAGTAGAACGAAGATTGCAAAGCTGCCCTTTAACAAATATTCACCTTTTAATATTAGAAATTTATGATCGCTCAAAGTCAGAAGCGGGATGCATATAAAGAAGAAAGCAGGGGCAATTACCCTCCAAACTTGTTGCTTCTTTTTTTCCCACCCAAGCAAATCAATTGCGATATATAGAAGGAATCCCACCCGAATAAAAGTTCCGGTCAACCACTGATAAATGGAGAGAAAGTCAACATGCTCAATAAACCGTCCAATGCTGACAAGTCCCCATTCCTCATAAGCGGGATACCTCTGCTTCGCCGCTTCAATTGGACCGAATTCTGTGATGGCGCCTATAAACGGGCCTAATGTTAAGAACAACAGAATCATGAGGATGATGAAAAAATGTTTAAAACCAAGTGTTTTTTTACTCCGGTGCTGAATCAACAGCAACAGGGTGATTTCAACGAAACCAGACCCTGGATATATTGCCCCCTGCACAATCGGATGAAAACCATGTTCGAAAAATGGCTGTAATAATTCATAATTTTTCACTTTAATATTAGTGAAGGAAACAAAAAAGCCTAACACGACAACGACAGCTAATACAAGAACATTTGCCATCACAATAACGGACAGGCTCGTCGTAGCAAAATAAACGCAAAGAATTACATAAATGAGTAACATGAAAACAAACGGAGTTTCAGGTAAAAACGTCGCGTTCACCCATTGCAAGGTTTCGTCAATTGTAAAGGAAGCCAAAATAATCAAGTATAACGCGATAATATATCGAACAAAGCCCGAGCCCGCTTTTCCGAGTTTTTCTTGCAGCCAATCCTTTGCGGGGACTCCGTTCATTTTTTTTACTACGTAAACAAGAAGCAGCAGCCAGGGCAATACAGCACCTGCTGCCAATAAAACGGAAGCCCAACCATCCCTTCCTACCTTTTCTATTAAAGGAGGCAATATGGTAACATGATTTTTGAGACCAATAACGGTCATCGCTAAAAAGATGATATGCAAAGTGCTGATCGTGCCCGTATTTTTCATGTAACAACCTCTATCGTTTGTTTGTCCTCTTATTCTTGACACCATACAATGTAAATATAACCAGCCGACAGAAAAACACGGCTTTCAGGCGTTTTTAGAAGAATTCTGGTTAACGATAAAAAATGCAGACAAGAAGATAACTTGTCTGCACAAAGAATTAGCTAGTCATTATTCTGTCATGGTAATCTCACTAGACTTGGATTCAAGAACCCGTTTCCAATACGCCCAAGCCTGCAAATACGCATCCAAATCATGAGGGTGCGCTTGCTTGCATATGCCAATCCGAGTGTATAACTGGAATACAACTTCCTTAATCAGCCGGGATGTTTCCATATGCACAGAGTCCAACAGTTCAAAAGAGGAAAGAAGCGCTTCTACTGTCAGGTCATCCGGAGAGGAACAAAATGCATAAGTAAAATCATATAGGATAGGCCCCACCAGAGGAGAAGGATCGATAACACCTGCCATTCTATCATTCTTAAAGACAAAATTATGGACACCCATATCCCCGTGCAAGTAATATTTCACTTCGTCCACATCATACATCGCCAGTTCCTCGACAATCGATTCCATTCGGGAATAGTCTTCATTGGGTAATAAATCCCCTATGTTTTCATATGCATATTCTAAGCTCTTTCGATTAAAATCCGACCAGGTCGACCTTGGCTCGCCTCCTACCCGGCCCCATGGCCATTGTGGGTCGAACGGTTTGTACTGATTCAAAACCCGAGTCACGAGTAGATTCATCCATTCCGACTTCGGTCCCCGATTCGTATGTGTCGTACCATCTATGTATTCATACAGAATCCATCCATTTTCCAAGTCAATGGCATATACTTTTGGGAATAAATCGATGGTTCTGTAGGCTTCATAAAATCGTTCCACAATCCCGATTCCAATCGGTTGATCGTACTTTAAAACAAACTTTTCTTCACCTGCTATTAAATACACACGTCCACTTGTCGTCCCACTTTTCAATTCTATAAGCTCATAGTTTCCATTCGGGATAATACCCTTGTTTTGAAGTGTTTCAATCATCTATTTGGCACCTTGCCTTCTTTTTGAAACTTACAATGGCCATCTTTCGACTCACCAACAAGAGTAAACCCATTCTCGGCATAAAATTCGGCTAACTTTTTATGTCCTGATACACAATCCAGACGAATTGATTGATGATAGTTTTCGAAAATCCATTGCAAGATGTTCTGCCCAAGCCCCTTCCTCATCATGAGAGGTGCAACTGCCAGCCGATGAAGATAAAGGACGTCAGCTTGGTCCTCATTTCCCCATATGTATTGGTCCCATTCACTTTGGCGCGGGTAAAGCGTAAAGGTAGCTACCATCTCGTTTTCCAGATGAACCACATATGTACCTCCCGACTGGACGGCCTGCCTGATCTCTTCGTCCTCTCCACCTTCCAACAAAAAGCCCCATTGATCGATCTCATTCGCTTTCAGCCATGCCGCTACTTCTTTTAATAAGGTGATGACCGATGCAGCATCCGTTGCTTTTCGAATATCCAGTGCTTGTTTTGTCATGAGTTCCTCCCCTTTTCTTACTGCTTACTTTCGCGTTCTACCCTTCACATACCTCTTTCTAGAGAGGTGAATTTGTAAAAGTGTCGAATACATCCAGCATAGGAGGATGGCTAATGAAAAGAATTGCGCTACTTTTGATCATGTTTCTTTTAGCAGCTTGTAACAAGGAAAAGTCCTTTGAGTTTCCACCTTATGAAGGAAAAGATTTAACGATAGGCGTCATTGGAGAACAACCCGACATCGATTCAGACAAGATTCGATTCCAAGAGCTATCGTTCGATGATTTACTGTATGAAGTGGAGACCATCCCTGAACGATTCGATGCGATTTTCATCATGCCGGAAGAATTATCCGAAGCTGCCGATGATGAACTAGCCGAGATTTATAAGCAATTGACAATCCCCACTATTTTCATTGATTCCAGAAAGAGCTCCCTCCCTTTTGTAACAGAAGGAGTGTCATTTGAATCCGCTCCTGACATGGGACACGCCTATGCTTCTGGGATTTTGTTCGTTGGCAATCTGAGAACGTATGAATTTGGACTCTACAATGACATACGGACGGAAGAAACCATTAAAGCAACCTATACTTCCATTTTCGACACGATAGAAAAATTAAGTGTTTATAATGATAAACGAAAATAGAGGAATCCCGTAAAATACACCGAATATATATTCGTATGAAGCGAGGGGGTTAAGTTGATGGTTTTAGAAACACTTAAGGTAAACAAAAAGAGCTGGGATGAAGTGGCACATCGCTTTTACGGGCGCAATCCGCTTCCTGACTATGGGCCGCTTGCGCCTAGCGAAGAAGACTTGCATCTACTTGGGGATGTGGCAGGATGTAAAGTGCTGGATATCGGCTGCGGAAGCGGCCATTCACTGCTTTATATGAATGAACGAGGGGCTGCCGAGTTATGGGGAGTTGATTTATCCAAAACACAGATCGAGACAGCTAGAAATGTGCTGGCCGATGTGACAGCACCCGTACAATTATTCGAGTCTCCAATGGAGAACGATCCTGGTTTGCCGAGCAATTATTTTGATATGGTTTACTCGATTTTTGCACTCGGCTGGACGACAGATCTTCAGGCGACTATTCAAAATGTCCATCGATATTTGAAAACAGGCGGAACTTTTATTTTCAGCTGGGAGCATCCACTCCATAGCCGCGCGAGATTAATTGATGGGAGTCTCCATTTGGATAAATCGTATCACGAGGAAGGCCCGTATGATCACGAAGCGTGGCACGCACTCGCTATCATGCAGCAATTGAAAGTGAGTACATATATTAATACGCTCGCCGACCATGGTTTTCAAATTGAGAAGATCATCGAGGATGTGGCTCTCACGGAGGAAGACCGCGAAAAGCATGAAAATCGCTGGTATTCTTATGAGAAGGCAACAAAGCTGCCGACGACGTTGATTATTAAATGCAAGAAATTATAAAATAAACGCCAACTGCGCCTGGACTTCACAACCCAAGCGCAGTTTTTTCGCCGTTATATTGAATAATCCATTTCACTGCATCGAGCAGATTTTCAGCAATGTAATCGGGCTCAATGTCCGCCCACTTATGCCTGTAGTCGGTACAGGAACTTATCCCCCACCCAGTTAACACGAGAATTTTCTTAGCACCGACTGCATGAGCAGCCAGCATGTCCGTTGCCCCGACATCACCAATGAATGCCGTCCGCGATAGATCGATACCGTGTTTCCTCGATGCTTCCCACAACAGACCCGGATTCGGTTTATGGCAATGACATCCCTCTTCGGGGCTATGCGGGCAAATAAAAGCATCATCAAACCCATACGACTGGAACTCATCCTGAAAATCCTGTATGGAAGCTTGGCCTTTACTAATCCGATGCTGGTTTGTGCAAGCAAACATCTTAATATGATGATTTTTTAACAAAGCAAACGCCTGCCGACTGAAAGGATATGGTGAAAAATCTTTTGGATGAATAAAATGTCCGGTCCCTCCAATTGTTCCATCCCGATCGATAAAAACGCCTTTAATTCCCCCTATTTCCCTTCCCCCTTCCCTTCTCATATCATAACGTAGTTGTAAAACTATTTCGATAGAATGGTTGACAGAAAAATTTGGACATGCTACCTTTAATCAAATCGAATAGCAGACGGAATAGGTGATCTGAGAAGTCTCAGATCTTAAATGGGAAGCCGGTGAGCAATCAAATCCGGCGCGGTCCCGCCACTGTGACAGCCTTTGCGCTGAAGCCAGATACCAGCCTAGTTCAACAACGCTGTAAACCTACGGTCGATAGGGAGGTGTTAGATGGATACGCGCAGACGAAGTGCGTGCTTTTTTCAGCATGCCTTTCAAAATACCGTACATTTCTGACTCCCCGTTGGAAATGTATTTTTTTATGCAATCAAATAAGAAAGGGTGGACTACATGACAACAATCAGCAGCACAATCGGATACCCCTACATCGGCGAAAACCGTGAATGGAAGCGCGCTCTTGAAGCATTCTGGAGCGAGAAGATCCAAGAGGAGGAACTGGTACAAACGATGAAGGAACTGCGGCTTTCCTACCTTCAAAAGCAAAAAGAGGCAGGCATTGACGTCATTCCCGTTGGAGATTTCACTTTCTATGACCGCGTGCTCGATACCGCCGTCATGTTCGGCATGGTGCCGGAGCGATACAACTGGCAAGGCGGCCAGGTACCGCTTACAACCTATTTCTCCATGGCAAGGGGAAATAAAGAAGCGGTCGCCTCTGAAATGACGAAATGGTTTGATACAAACTATCACTATATCGTTCCGGAATACGGCCAGCGGAAACTTGCCCTAACTGAGAATAAGCCCCTTTCCGCATATCGGGAAGCGAAGGAAGCTCTCGGAATTGAAGGCAAGCCGGTTTTGATTGGCCCTTATACATTTTTAAAACTATCAAAGGGTTATGAAGATCACGAGATTCCGGCATTTCTCCTTCAGTTGCTACCGCTGTACGAGCAAATTGTAAAGGAACTTGCTGCAGAAGGCGTGCATTGGGTGCAAATTGAAGAACCAATTTTATCTACCAGCATTACTCGCGATGAAATGAAGACAGTGCAAGAAATTTATTCCCAGCTAAAGAAAGCCGTCCCGGAAGTAAAAATCATGCTGCAAACGTATTTCGATGCAGTCGAGTGGTATGAGGAGGCAATCACCCTTCCTGTAGAAGGCATCGGTCTCGATTTTGTGCATGGCGGCGAGGCAAACTTAAAGAACTTGCGAACGTTTGGTTTTCCAAAGGATAAACATCTGGGAGCCGGCCTTATTGACGGACGCAATATTTGGCGGGCAGATCTTGGGGCGAAATTGAATATTGCAGATGAGCTGTTGCACTTCGTATCAGCTGATAAGCTATGCATCCAGCCTTCCTGCAACTTACAGCATGTGCCCGTCTCCCTCAAGTCCGAAACAAAGCTGGAAGAGGCACTTCGGGGAGCGCTCGCCTTTGCTGACGAGAAACTGTTGGAAATTCAGATAATCACTAAAGGCATCAATGAATCACGTGCCTCTGTACTCGGCGAAATCGAAGAAAGTGCCGACGCATGCAAACGTCTTGCTGATTTACCCGAGCGGAACCGGGCGGATGTGGATTCGGAAATAGGAGCGCTTGGCAATGGAGACAGCAGCCGTAATCTTCCTTACGCAGAGCGCAAGATTGCGCAACAAGCCGCTTTCTCGCTGCCCCTTCTGCCAACGACAACAATCGGCAGCTTCCCGCAGACGCCCGAAGTGCGCAAGACGCGGACCAAGTGGAGAAAAGGCGAGCTGACAGATGTGCAATATGAGGAATTTATTAATGAAAACATACGGGAGTGGGTTGGGATCCAGGAAGAGATCGGCCTGGATGTTTTCGTTCACGGCGAGTTCGAACGGACGGATATGGTGGAGTACTTCGGAGAGAAATTGGACGGATTCGTATTTACCGAAAAGGCATGGGTCGTCTCGTACGGGTCGCGTTGCGTGAAACCTCCGATCATCTATGGCGATGTTGCATTCGTTGAACCGATGACCGTCAAGGAATCCGTTTACGCGCAGTCGCTGACGGACAAGCCGATGAAAGGCATGTTGACAGGACCAGTGACCATTCTCAACTGGTCATTTGTCAGGGATGACGTGAGCTGGGAAACCGTCGCCAACCAGTTGGCTCTTGCAATTCGTAAAGAAGTGGAAGCGCTCGAAGCGGCCGGCATTACGATGATTCAAGTCGACGAGCCCGCATTGCGAGAAGGCCTGCCGCTAAAGCGCAATGAATGGAACAATTACTTGGATTGGGCTGTTAAAGCATTCCGGATTGCGACTGCGTCAGTCAAGGAAACAACGCAGATCCACACCCATATGTGCTATTGTGATTTCAATCAATTCATTGACTCCATCAGCGCATTGGATGCGGATGTCATTTCAATTGAAACATCACGCAGTCATGGCGAACTCGTGCACGCCTTCAATGACTACCATTACGATAAAGGAATCGGGCTCGGCGTCTATGACATCCACAGTCCCCGTGTCCCATCCGTAGACGAGATGGCCGCCATCATTGAAAAAGGACTTGAGGTGCTGTCCCCTGAACAATTCTGGGTCAACCCGGATTGCGGCCTGAAAACGAGGAAGCATGCCGAAACCGTCGCTTCGCTGACGAATATGACGGCTGCTGCAAAGCGTGTAAGGGAACAACTCTCTGTAACCCAAAGCTGATGAATTAGGAGACATCCCCGCTTGGCATGAGACATAGCCCGGCGGGGATCTTTTGTCGCTGTCTCAAAGCTCTTTGTAATCAATCACCGGGTAAAACTGGGTTATCACCGCTTTATTTGTGTCTATTACCGGCTAAAACAGTTCTATCACCGGGTAAACCACTTCTATCACCGGCTAAAGTGAATTGATCACCGCTTAACTACAATTTATGTGCATGCTTTGTCACCACTTAAAAGTACATTATTTCCCCTCTCAAGAGCCAAAACACCACACAGCTGCCCGTTATCCCCACTTCGCAGGATAGGAGCAAATCCCTGTTCCGATCCATCAACCAATCATTCGACCGTTTGCCCATACGCTACAGTAGATAACTCTACTTCCACTTGTTCCCCTCCGCGAATCATTCGAAGCAAAATGCGTTCGCCAACTTCCGCTTCAGAGATGGCAATTTCCACCTCATCATAGGTTGCTGTTGCGCTGCCATTGACGTGGATAATGATATCCCCGACTTTAACCAATCCGTCCGCCGGTGTATTCGCATGAACTATAACGACTTTGGCCCCCAGCTGATCGCCTGGATTCGTCCGATGTAGCACACCGATCCAGCTTTTCCAGAAGCGACCGCGCAAGTCTGCGTCTTCCTCATAGACACTCTTCAAGTTCCGCATGAATTGATACGTACCAAATGCCATATTGTCGGCTTCCATCATCTCAATATCTCCACACCAAGAGCCGATATACTCGATGCCTACGAGAGAGCCCCCTTCTTGTGGCATGATCGTCCATATCGTCACATGACCCTCTGCATCCTCCAGCACGATTTTTTCAAATTCCACAAGCTCCTTGATGGTGCCGACATAACTGACACCCCACCCATAATCAAGGCTCATCGTGCCACCTACGCGGACATCGAGCTCGCATTCCCGGGTCTCCCAGCGATTCCGCTCTTCTGGAACAGTCAATGCTTTCCATACCTTGTCAGGCGATGCCTTGACAAAAATCTCCCGTTTCACCGATTCAATTGTCTTCTCCATCTTGCTCCCCCTCCACATACGCTTTTAATTTCAATAATTTGTCTTCCAACAGACTTCCGATTTCCAGCTGAAGCTTTTGGTAGCCATCTGAAAGGACTTCCTCATTCAGCCGATACACCCGAAACCGTCCTTCCTTCCGCTCGCTCACTACATTTTCTTCTAGCAAGATTGCGATATGCTTCTTCACAGCAGGTTGGGAAATGGTAAATTGGTCGACTAGCTCCGACTGCGTATATTCATGGCGAGACAACAATGATAGTATTTTCCTGCGGGTTGGGTCTGCGATTGCCCGATAAATATCCGTCATATCAAAGCCTCCAATATATAACCTTTTGGTTATATATAAAATATAGCAAGCTAACTGATAACTAGTCAAGTAAAATTCTAACTATTAGGATGATTGATTAAAAATCCCCTCAAGCGGCTCCCACGGATAAATGGCCGCTTCAAATTTCTTTTCAATTACAGCAGGATCATTGTCTGCAAAATCCTGTGCTTCAGCCATATTATCTACTTCCAGTATAATTAATCCGCCTGTATGATCCATAAACGGACCGCCAGCAATCAAAATCCCTTTCGCCAATGCTTCCCTCACATATTCACGATGGGGAACAAGGCCCTGTTTCCAATGCGGCTGTCCCTGCTCCCATGCCGATCCTGTTGTAAAATGAATGACAAATTTCATTCCATACACCCCTTTGGTTAGTTGGTAACCTTCATCAGCACTTCCTTTGCAAAATGATAGAAAGAAGAATATGGCATATGGTGCAACTGATCGACCGTCGATCTGGCCAGCTCCACCGCTTTGTCTTTATTCCCCAGATGATCATGACAAAGCGCTTCATAGCTATTGGATAAGATACGAATCGCGAAATCGAGCGGGTTTAACTGCACCTGCTCATTAATCGTAATTTGATTGTCCGTGAACAGCTGCAGAGCTTCTTCATACCGTTCCAACTGAGTCAGTGCCCTAGCTTGTAAATTCTTCACAGCGAAGAGATATTCCTTCTTCACCTCTCCTGGCATGTGGCTCGAAGCTTCCGTCTTGGCCACAAGCTGTTCCGCTATGGAAATCGCCTTTTCATATTGCCTCTCAAAAAATTCTTCCAGAAAAATTGAAGTCAGTTCATGTTCAAACTGTAAACTGATATTCTTGACCGCCTGGACAAACAGACGGCAGTCTTCCACATACTCCCGAGCGGCTTCCATTTTCTGTTCATCATAGTAAAGCCACGCTTTCGCATTAAGCACATTGTAATAAAGATCAAGCACCAGATGGTCGCGGGTAAATTGGATTGCATCATCCAACTGCTTATGTGCTTCCTCGTTCCGTCCCAAGGCGACGAAGGCAAAAGCTTTCTGCGAAATCAATTGGATATAAAGGGACTTCGTTTCGACGCTGTCCATGACCGTTAACTGCTCGAGCGCTCGGTCGATAATCTGGATCGCCTCTTGATAACGAGCCTGATCAAATTCAATATCCGCTAAAAAGGCATAGCACCTAACCGCTCGCCACTCCATTTCCAACTCCCCGTACACCTCTATCGCCTTCATCAAATACGGTTCCCAGTTGTTATGTTCCTGCTGGTTATATTGTTCGATCGCAAGTACGTAGAGATAGTACAAGCCCCTCGCATACATCTCATTCATTCTGGCAGCTTCATAGCCTGAAGAATGGTTGTCTACAACCGGCTTCATCAATTCAAGCGCCTTGGGCAAGCCTTCCCATCCCGGTTGATAATACAACGCAAGTGCATCATGAAGCACCTGTCTCATTTTACTCCGCGGGACTTCCTCCACCAGCTCTGAAATCTCTACTCCCAGTTGCCGGGCAATATGCTGCAACCGCTCGATGGACGGCTGCGTTTTCCCATTTTCAATTAAACTAATCATGCCACGGGAGACATGCTCATTTGCCACATCTGAGATGGTCATCTTTTTTTCGGTTCGGATCCTTTTGATATTTTCTCCGACATGTGTCAACACGCTCTCCTCCTCGTCCAATCTACTGTTATTGCCAGTATATCATGTTTAGCAAATAAAATATTTTTGTTTAATATATTGAACTTTTATTCTCCATTATGTTATGTTCAATATATTAAACAAAGAGAGGCTGAGAGATTTGATTAAACGAAACATGTCACTTATTGTGACCAATCAGTTTTTAACGGCACTGGCGGACAGCATTTTCATTATCTCCATCATGTGGTATATATATGAAATTACGCAATCACCGCTTTCATCCGCACTTTTTATGGTAGTCAACTCACTCACCAGCATAGTGATCGCTCCTTTTATTGGCGTACTCGTTGATCGAAGGGAACCGAAAACCTCCATGCAGATTGGATATATCGTGATGGTGTCGATTGGAGTGGCTCTCGCCTTGCTCTATCTGTTCTGGCTTGATGGCATCGCCTTTTCCATCTATGTCATGCTGATTGTCCACAATACTTGCATGTTTTTCATCGGACCTGCGAAAAACAAGCTACTGCCCCGCATCGTCGGCGTTCAACGGATTGTGAAAGTAAATGGATACATTTCCTCCACAAGTCAGACGGCTGATTTGATCGGGCAAGGAATCAGTGGATTCCTCATCGCATTGATCGGATTTGTCGGCGTCATGCTGTTTCATTCGGGTGTGTATATTATCGCTAGTATCCTTCTTATTTTTGTGATTAACATTTCCTTGCCGAAAGAGGAAGAAGAGGATATAGAGGGGGATGCAGAGACCCCAAAAACGAAATCCATGCTCCTGGAGTTGAAAGAGGGCTGGTCCATTCTGAAGGGCAACAAGCCTATATTAAAGCTGACGTTGCTTGCTTCCCTGATGAATGCGACAACGATAGCGGGATCTTTAGTGGTAGTACTTGTATCAGACTACTACGGCGGCACAGCAATCGAATTTGGTTTATTTGGCGCATTTGCAGCGGTTGGCGGTATCTTAATCGGTCTTGTCGCAAATAAAGTGTCGTCATTTGCAAAGCCTGGTACGGTTATGTTCTTGATGCTGTCAATTGCCGGATTCGCCTTTCTAGGCATGGGCATCACGAAAGCGTTGTACATGGGCATTCTCTTATATGTCATCATGAGTATGCTCATGACCATCTACGGCATCCTATATAGCGCTTTGCTCATCGTCCTCGTCGAAGACAAGTTTCGCGGGCGTGTCTTTACCCTAAACGGCGCGATTTCCTCTCTACTCATGCCTGCGTTCGCCATTGCGGGCGGCATCATTGCAGAACAAGGTTTTCCGGTGAATCAATTATTTATTGGAGCGGGAGCTTGGGTTGTCCTGTTGTCGCTATTTTTACTGTTTGACAAAGATATCCGATCGATTGAAAAGGTAGGTAATTAAATCAGATGCCTAAACTCTAAATCAAGTCTTACTTTAAAAGTTCTAGCTTTAAAGTTATTGTTAGGAAAGTCTCAAAATTATAGTTGTATTTAAATGTACGAAACGTCCATGTCTCTTTTGTGGGTCTGTAATATTTTTTGACCAATCTAGGGCCTTTAATAAGTAAGTTGAATATAATAAAGTGCAGACAAAGTTAAACGTAACTTTGTCTACACTTTACTGGTCTTATTGCAATTCACTAATTAAGGTGTAATGTATGAAATCGTTACAGCTACACCTTCCTGCAATGCTCCGCCACCTGCAGTTGTTACACGGACTGATAATAAGTCGCATCCATTAACTGGATAATTAGCAGTAGTCGTCGCACAACAATTTGGCGTTGTGGCATTGTTTGGTCCAGTTACAGTGGCTGTAATACCTGTATCTATAATTGTCCCAAATCCACACGTTTTACTTAATACAATATCTGCAGTGGCAGACTGCCCAGCGGTTAACGTATTATCCCTTATGTTGAAAACCATGCCCGTAATGATCGCATTTTGCGGAATAACTACCGTATTCCTCGCAAAGTTGTTAGAAGAACTTCCTACTCCAACATATTCCGTAGCCGCTGCTACTGTACTGGCCGCCAAATAAATCTGCGATTCACCACCGCCAACTACTGGAGGTGGTGGCACCACACCATTAGGAAACTCCGCACAAGGTATCGTTACCCGAAAATAGCACTGACTTTCCGGACAGATACACTGGTGGTGGCAATTATGATTTGGCAAAGATCCGCCTCTTGATGCTTGGCAATTTCTACAACTCATTTTCTTTCATCCCTCCTTTGCTTTGTTACTAATCTATTCGAACTTTAAGTAAGGGGTTGGACAAATATACTTAAGCAAGACAAAGAAATTTTTCTGTTCGTTTACAAGAACTTTTTTCGTTAAATAAGGATCACTTAAGATATTAATAACAACCATTCCGCCGGGATTGGCTACAATTTAACAGCGCAGCTACTTCTCCACAATCTTGTGTTGGTGTAAGGTAAGCAAGGTCCACCCCTTTAAAACGACCAATTATCCGAAAATCATTGCCAGTTGGATAATAGAGCTGTTGATTTTCTGAATCGACAACTCTTCCACCACATCCTCCATTTTTTCCACAAACCATATTACCACCTCCTCTCTTGTATACTATTCAGAGTATAAAAAGATGGACGGGCAATCCTATCTATATATGGGTTGGATCAGACAAAAAAAATGCACCACCGGATAACCAGTGGGCATTAAGGTTTTCAATTAGATTAAATTTATTCAATTGCCATACCAGCGCTTCCTGAACCACTAAATGCTGTAGCAAGGGTTGTCCCTGATAATGAGTAAACAAGGAGTAAACGATCTCCAGCTGCTACTGGGAAATCCGCAGTAACACTTCCACTTAGAAGTGTTCCGACAGCAATTAGACCCGGTACTGTCGGCGCAAGGTTAACTCTGACACCAGTTGGGCTGAAAACAGTACTTCCCTCAGGAGCACGGTATACCTCTGCAACAACCGCATTATTTGCTCCAAGAGTTACAGCTGCCAATACTGTAAAAGTTGCAAACAAAGATGTAATCGCACCAGCTCTTGGCACTACAAATGCTTCATTGTTCAAGGCAGCAATCGTAGTAGATAAATTAATTGTTCCATTTGCAAGGAGAACACCCGGGAATGCCGTTCCAAAACCTACTAAGAAAGGAACCGATGCAAGCGCTCCGCCTACTGTCTCAACCAAAGCGAGTGGCACAGCCCCTGAAGCGTAAGGAATAATCGCGCCTCGTCCTCCGCCATCAACTGGTAAAATGCAATTTTGGTCAATTGCACGAATAGGTCCTAATTGATGACATCTATTTTCGGCTGCATTCATTAGATCGCGATCTCCGCAGCATCCATTTTGATAACAAGCCATTGTAAGTAACACCTCCTTTCTCCGATATTTTATTCCTCTATTCTTCAAGCGGACGGGCATTGAACTTCCCCTATCAAAAAAAAAAACAGCCTTCCAACAAATCCGGAAGGCTATTAATCAGTTTTTCTTAAATTTTCTCCAAAACGGGGAAGACGGACTCGTGTTATCATTTCTTATGGATTCAATAGGAACAGCTTCTTTCCCTTTTGAGAGGACCGGTGCATCCTTTGAAGTCTCCATCAACTGGCTAGTTTCCTGTATGTCCTCTGTAGACATAGGAGAGTCTGGAGCATCCTCCTCTGGAATATGCGGACGTTCTGACTCTTCATGTACGGGTGGAACCTCATAGGATGGCCTACTGCGTGGTGATGGTGTATTTGCATTAGCCGTTTTTTCTGCCAGTTTTCGTAATTGATTAAAGGAAGGCACCGCTGTATTTCGTTGAGAGGGCATTCTTTCTTTCCGAGAGTGGGTAGGGAGATGGTCTGGATGTTTTGTGTGTCTATGAAGATCCCCAGATCCTCCACTTTCACGTTTTCGATCCACTTCTTCGAGTCGTTCTTTAACTTCTATAATTTTTTCTGAAAGCTTGTGGAGCCCTTCTTCTAGAAGAAGAGCTAATTCCTTTACTTTGGTGTCTAAGTTATCAAGATTCTTTTCAACTACGTCGAACTTCTTCTTCAACTGTAGATCATCTGATGAGTATTCTGTCTTTATAGAAGATAATGCTTCCCGATATCTCTCCACTTTCTTCTTTAACTGTTCAATTTCCGCATTACGATTTGCATCTTCCATCATTTCACCTCTTATAGCGAAATCAATCCTTCATCACTATCCTATTATCAAAAGACACAGGCGGTGACTAGTGGACAAGATGCTTATCCGCAAAAGAACTGCTTTCCTTTTCACAGTCAAGCTAGCTCATTGCCCACGCCACGCTTTCTAAACAACATATGATACGTATGCAAGGCCAATAAAAATATGGAGGTGACAGCTACATGCAAGATAATCTACAACTTCCTGAACAGGAATTAATCTGCATTAACGTCGATAAGGTATATGATTGGGTGGTCAAAGAAAATCGTTTTGATTTCTTCCCTACTACTGCAATCACATTTCCGGGTGTAACGACAGGTACCGTCTTAACAGGCGCAACTGTAACTTGTGAGGTAACGCCAGCCGCAGTAAACCCTGTTGTCATTTTACGTAGGGAAAATCGTCAATTTACAATTGACGGAGGCATCGTCTGTCTTCAACAATTAACGATTCAAAAGAACTTTACAGTCGTAATTGTATTGACACTACCAAATGGCACGATTTACCGCAGCGCTGGAATTCCGGTATCCCGTTCTGAACAAGTGATCATGTGTGCACCAAATGGAACAGACGTGACAGTAACTTTCACAGAACTGGATTGCTTTATTAGTGCGCAAGGAACATTCACACCAGGTACTGGTGTCATTACCTTCGCAGGGCTCGTAGTCTCAATCAGAACATGCCAAAGCATCCAAGCAACGTTCCCTGTAACAGTAGAATTCTTAGCAGACTTCTGCCAGCCGCGCGCTGAGCTAGCTATCGGCTCATGCCCACTACCTGCAAGACCACCTCAATGCCCTACTGTATTTCCTGACTGACCCTTGAACAGTACTAATAGTACAAGTAGGCTCATATGATAAAGAGAGGGGCCTAGACCTCTCTCTTTATTTATTTTTACAATATAGGAGGATGTCGTGTGCAGAACGGAATCACTGCTGTGGAAGCAAAGCTAAAAGAACATCACCAGCTTACACAGTTTTATTTAAAAGAGTTAAAGACAGCTCTCTCTAAAGCCAATGAGAACCAAACTTCATGCATAGGCTACTTTACATACGCTTTGCAATTATCACACGGAATGGAGCAAGAAAGTTTTTGCCTTGGCTCCTTCCACATTAAAAACATTGGCAATGTAGACATTACGAATCCAATCATTCACCTCACGTTGTCAGAAGATGCCCCCTTTTCGCTTCAAGGAAAGTTTGTCAACTCGCAATCGACCTTATCAAACAAATTAACGAATGGATGGGAACGCATGGACGATCCTGCCAATCCATCCGTTTTCAAATTAAAACCTCTCGGGATATCAATCATACCACCAGGAGGCCTGCTTTCATTCACGAACTTCCAATTGATCTGGTTCCCATCATCCAATTATGCCGGAAGTGTAACTGGCACTTTTTTTAGCGACCAAACTCCTGATGGCATGGCAGCTCTTAATTCGATTAATATCAATGGTTCTGCGGATCACAAGGAGGAGGCATAATATGGATTCACGTGCTATACAAGAGGCCATCCAGCGAATCACGAATGGTTTGATGGAGGATGTAACAAAAGGGAACGAATCGGAACCCTCCTCTACTAGCTTTGTATTTCTTGATTCGAAAACCATCAATCTTTTGCTTCTTTATATCGTCATGAATAAAGAGCTGCAACTCACCAGATTGACAAACCGGAATAACCCGACTGTCATTCAAAAGACCCTACTTGATGAAATTGAACGCATGATCGCTGACAACAAAGAGGCTTTCGAAGAAATTTTACATGACGTAAAACGTAAATAACCTATGGAGGGAGGTTCCGGACCGTCTTGGTTAACTTCGGTGATATAAAAAGTAATGATCCTATGCAATTGAAGCAGACTATTATTTTTTTGCGCGCTGAACTGAATAAATACAAAACGACCGAACCGGCTCCCCGCCTTATTCATGAGATTCAAGAGGAAAACCGGCAAATCAAAGAGGACTATCAACAATTATTGTATGCCAATCAAAAGCTGGAGAAACGGCTACGGATTTACCAGAAACGAATTCAAACGCTTGAAAACAGCAGAAAGACGCATACCTTACCTTCCGAGGACAATATTCAACACGCTGTCGATCGACTTGAAACTGTAACACAGAATTTAGGAAAGGAGCTGTCTTTACTTCAGACAGACCACAGTGAGCGAAAACGCCTTGTGGAGTTGCTTGATAATCAGAAGGAAAAATTGGAGCTTTTGCAAAACCAATTACGGGAGGAGCAACAGCTGAGTCAATTACAGCGCGACCTCATTGCTCTATTGGAAACATATACAGAAAGATTGACTACAAAAACAGAGCCCGACCAACCGGATTATATTTTGCAGCAAATCATTTCTCTTACAGAACTATATAAGAATAAATCTTCCGAATCTGAGCAATGAACTTCCAAAGGGAAAAGGGTATGATAAAAGGAGAAATTCTTTCTCTGGAGGTGCAAACATGAACATCATACCCATCGGCATATGGGGCGGCTATCCAAAAGCAAATGGCGCTACCTCTTCTTTTTTAATAGAACACGAAGGGTACCATCTGCTGTTCGATTGCGGCAGCGGCGTACTAGCTTCTCTACAAAATTACATTCCACTGGAGCAGCTCGATGCTGTCGTCATCAGTCATTATCATGCAGATCACATCGCGGATATCGGCAGTCTCCAATACAGCCGGCTCATCAACTATTACACGGGAAATCCAATGCCGCCTTTGCCTATTTACGGACACACTCAAGACAAAGAGGGATTTGCGAAGCTGTCGTACAAAGAGCAAACGATTGGAATGGAGATTTCCGACAGGACAAGTTATACAGTCGGACCTTTTACATTATCCTTTTGCCCGACGGTTCACCCCGTTTATTGCTTGGCGATGAAGGTCACTGCAGCTGGTAAAACAGCCGTATTCACTGCAGATACCGAGTGGACGGAGCCGCTTGTCGAATTTTCAAAAGGCGCGGATTTATTGATTAGCGAGGCCAATTTATTCGAGGAATATCTCGGCAAATCTCCAGGGCATATGGCAGGAAGCGAAGCGGGCACCCTGGCAAGACTTGCAGAAGCGAAACAGTTAATCCTGACTCACCTGTCGCAATACGGCGAGTTGGAAAACATCGCAGAAGCGGCGAGAGGTCAATACGCTGGAGAAGTGGAACTTGCTGTTGTTGGGAAAGTCTATACGCTGGATTGAATAACTACAAGTCCGATATGAAATGAAGCAAGTTGATCATGTAACCATATCTAGAATTCCATCATTCTGTAGATGGAAACACCCAAAGCACCTCCCGCAATAATGGGAGGTGCTGAAAAACTTGATTAGCGAATTTGGAGCCTTATAAAGCTAGATATCTTCAAGTTAATTTTATTGTTAAAATAAATCACTAACTCAATAGCAGATTAGGTAGTCTGAAATAGTGGCTACATCTTGGAAATAATCTTGTATTGATACACAGTCACTCCGCTGACAGCTTTTCTTCACTAGCGAAAGGAGCCAGTTTGTGAGGTAGTAGCATGTTTCATGGCTGATCATTTTCAATGACTTTTTTATGCTACACTTGTCATATGGAGGGATCCTAATGACACCTATAAATAAAACCAACACCTTACGACAAGAAGCTATCCAATTTATTCATACATGCTACGACGAAATCGGGTTATCCATTGAAGAACAATTGAAAAGAATTGAAGAAATAGAAGAGGAAATTTCGACAACCGGCACTTATTCGCATAAAAGTTTTGAATTGGAACACGGAGCTAAAATGGCATGGCGCAACAGCAACCGTTGTATTGGACGTCTACTTTGGAATACACTACAAGTGTTTGATGAACGGGAAATTGAAACAGCAGAAGATGCTTTTAATAAATTGTCGGATCATATCAGATTCGCAACAAATAAAGGTGATATTCGCCCTGCCATTACTATATTCGCTCCAAGAAAAAAAGGAATCGATCCCCTTCGTATTTGGAACCATCAATTAATTCGATATGCTGGATATAAGGACGGAAAGACAGTAATTGGAGATCCAATCTCGATTCAATTAACAAAAATGTGTGAGCAACTCGGATGGCGAGGCAAAAACACACCATATGATGTTCTTCCATTAATAATCCAAGAACACGGAAAGAGACCAAAACTATTTGAAATACCTAATGAATTGGTCCTCGAAGTACCAATTACTCATCCAGAATTAGATGAGTTGTCCGATCTTGGTGTGAAATGGTATTCAGTTCCGATCATATCAAACATGCGCTTGGAAATTGGAGGAATTGATTATCCTATGGCACCATTTAATGGATGGTATATGGGTACTGAAATTGGGGCGAGAAATTTGGCAGATTCCGATCGGTACAACTTACTTCCAAAAGTTGCCGAACTTATGGGATTGGATACGAGGTCTAATCGTTCGCTATGGAAGGATAAGGCGTTAGTTGAGTTAAATATCGCAGTTTTACATTCGTATTATGAAGCCGGAGTTACACTTGTCGATCATCATACAGCAGCAAAGCAATTTAAAGCTTTTGAAAAGAGGGAACAAGCATGTGGGAGGACTGTCACAGGCAATTGGGCATGGCTCATTCCCCCGCTCTCTCCAGCCGCTACTCATATTTATCATAAACCTTATAAAAATGACATTATTAAGCCAAACTACTTTAATCAAAAAGACCCCGGCGAGAGCTAACATTTAAATTCAATATACCTTCAATTTGTTAAGAGTGATGCGGGGGAAGAGCGGCACCTACTTGGAATTACATGAAAAGTGGTTTTAAGTTACAAATGCGTTTGGTACATCGAAGCGTCTGACAAGTAAGCAATCCAATGGCTATCTTCCACTGTTAACAATCTGCGTACTTCTAAAAGCGGATGAATATTGAATCTACTGTTTAGTTTCGATCTCCTCTTGCGAAAAACGCTTTTAAGATACGATTTACTATGTTTTTGCGACTAATGAAGAGATCTTTTATTGTTGGAACCCGATGGATGAAATGCGCAATCAACCTGATCATTACTTAAAATTCACATAACCTTTAAGCTTACAAAAGACTGTGACGGTTTTTTCCTTTGATTTTCAAAAAACCGGGATAAGTTACGAAACCAAAAAGCTGATTACACATGTAATGGATAATCAGCTTTTTGGCTTTTGTACAATCTTGCGCACTTATTCAACAGCTTTGACTTTTTAATATGACTTTTTTACTCTCTCAATATACCGCCCCACAACCGCCGCTGTTTTCTCCCGAAGCAGCTGATACGATTGGGACATCGCTATTTCGGAGTTGATTCCAGAATCCGTTAGGCCATGTACTTCAGTAAAAACAGCTCGCAGCATCTCACGAGAAGCCTCTTCGATAGCCCCCGAAATGAGAAGAACAGGGATCTGATGGCGTTCCGCCAGGCTCGCTACACCGGATGGCGCTTTCCCGGTTATGGTCTGCCCGTCCGAGCGCCCTTCCCCGGTAATCAGTAAATCGGCTTCCGATGCAATCCTTTCGAAATCCATCGCTTCCATGACCACTTCAATCCCGGGTTTCATGGTGCCATTAAAAAATGCCAGCAAGGCGCCGCCTGCTCCTCCAGCCGCTCCTGTTCCTTCCATGTCGTGAAGGGCAATCCCAGTCTCCGCTTCGATACAATCAGCAAGCCGTTTTAAGTTTTGATCAAGCAAGGCAACCGCTGCCTCGGATGCTCCTTTTTGAGGGCCAAACACAGCGGAAGCTCCAGCCGGCCCGATGAAAGGCGCGCGTACATCACATGCAATCGTAAATGAACTTTCCATGATTCTCTGATCAAATTGGGATAAATCAATCCGATGCAGTTTACGCAAGGCAC
Source organism: Sporosarcina cyprini (assembly GCF_022048975.1). Taxonomy (GTDB): domain Bacteria; phylum Bacillota; class Bacilli; order Bacillales_A; family Planococcaceae; genus Sporosarcina; species Sporosarcina cyprini. The sequence goes on from NZ_JAKMHX010000016.1 coordinate 223,858, forward strand.
CGCCGCCCGCCGCAAGCTCCTCCCCTTTGGCATCCAAAAAGCGACAACCGAGTGCCTGGAGAATACCAGTGCCGCCGTCATTTGTGGCACTTCCACCCAGGCCAATGACAAATGTCCGGCAGCCGGCATCCAGCGCGTGCCGGATCAATTGGCCGGTACCATAGGACGTCGCAATCAGTGGATCCCTTTCCTCTTCCTTTAATAATGTCAGGCCGGACGCTTCCGCTATCTCAATTACACACGTGGATCCGTCGCCCAGTATGCCATACCGGGCGGCCACTTCCCGCAGGAGCGGATCTTTCACTTGGACAAAAACCGTGTGACCCCCTGTCGCGTCGACAAGACAATCCATCGTGCCTTCGCCGCCATCTGCGAGTGGCAACGGGATCACTTTCGCTGAAGGAAGAGCATCGAGTATACCTTCCTCCATGGCAAGGGCAGCCTCGCGGGCTGTCAAACTTCCTTTAAAGGAATCGGGTGCTACTATGATTTTCAACATGTCACCCTCCATTCCTTAATCGTCCCACGTAACTGACATGACTGCCCCGGAAATCGCATGAATTTGGTACGTCACTTCATCGAGATCATCATCTGTATCGAGTTCGATGTTGACTAGGTAATATCCGCCTTCATCTGTTTTCACGAAATCCACATCGTCCACTTCATAAGGGGCCGATGTCTTTAATTGAGCGACTGCGATTTGCCGCGCCCGTTTCTCGGTAATTAACACAGATTTTTTCTCCTGCTGCTTGGCAGGCTTGGAAGTCTGTGAAGCCGGCTTCTTGTCTGGTGTCGTTTTGGCAGGGGTTTGCGCAGCTCCTCCTGATGTCGCAGGCTTTGTCGGTTTTGTTCCCACTGAAGACGGTGATTCTGTTTTGCCGTCCGACTGACTTGCAGTTCCGGAAGATGGCTCCTCAGCATCCTCCTTGCCCGTATTTTCCTCCTGTGGTTTGCCTGTTTCCTGCTCCTTGACGGGAGGTGCTTTCGCCACTTCCTTCGTTTGGATCAAGGCGAGCACCTGGCCGGTTTCCGCATCGACAGTCGCCTCATATTCTGCCCCGCCCCGTGCCAGCTTGATCTCGTATTCATCATCGTTTTGCGAAACATTTACGATATCGGCATTATACATCTCTTTCAACTGTTCCCGGACTTCCTCTTCGGACAGGGTTTGTGCTTTCGTGACGACCTGTCTTGAATAAAATTCACTGACGGCCAAAATAAGTATCGTCAAGAGGATCGGAATAAACCAAGGTTTACGAATCCATTTTTTCATGCTTCATCCTCTCCCTTTCTTGTCGGAAAAACAATACGGAAAGTAGTTCCAAGGCCTTCAATGCTCTCCACCTGCAAGTGAACCCCAAGTGAATCGGCAATTTCCTTCGCAATAGCTAACCCCAGTCCTGTACCGCCTGTCTTCCGGTTTCGATCCGTTTCCACCCGATAAAAACGATTGAATAAATTAGGCAAATGCTCTTTCGGAATGCCTCTTCCGTAATCGGTTACGTAGATCTCCGCACCTTCTGCACCATTTCGCACACCTGTCTTAATTTCACGATCACTATATTTCCGGGCATTATCCAGCAAAATGAACAAAAGCTGCCGCAAATGCTTCTCATCCGTTTCGACGATGACCTCCCCGTCCGTCTCTATTTGAATATCACGCCGGAACGTTTGCCGCAGCGGCGGAACAACCGCATGAAGAACATTCGGCAAATGGAGAGGCATGATTTCATAAGTGCGCTCTTGATGGCTTTTCGCAAGCTCCAGCATTTGTGCAATCATTTCTTTCATTCGCACAGACTCGGTTAAGATAGCATTTGTTGCTTCCTCAGCTACGGCCCGATTATCATACCCTTGGCGTTTCAACAGCCGAGCGTAGCTTTCGATAACAGTTAACGGCGTCTTTAATTCATGAGACGCATCCGATACGAACTGTTCCTGATGCATATAGTTCTCTTCGAGCCGCTCCATCATGTCATTGTAGGACCGCTCCATTTCAGCCAGCTCATCTTTGCCTTTCGCGAACGTATTGATTTTCTCATACGTCCCTTCCCTTCGGCTTTCAGACATAGCAGCAAGCAGCTTCTCTATCGGCTGCGTCAAAAGACGGCCGAGAGTCATACTCGATAATATGATCGGAATCATGGCCAAAATGGTGACGCCGACTAGGACGTATTTCAGTATTTTTAAATTGGCCGCTACATCCGTCAAGAGCTGGGTCATTTCGAGAGTCACAACCTCGCCCGATGGCCAGATGATCGGAACGGAAATTGTTAATGCTTCTACTCCTTCGTATTCACCAATGGCATATTTTTCGTCCGGTTTAGGAGAGGGATGAAATTTTGCCAAGCTCTCTACTGATTCTGTCGAAACTGTCGCTTCCCCTGATGCGTCAATGATCCGGATCGCCCCATTTGCGGGCACGTATGCACGAAGCACGATGCGTACTTCCTCTTCTTGGTCAATTTCACTTAATGCCGCCATCAATTCTTTGGACCGACTTAACAATTGCTTGTATTCCGTTGTATTGGACATCTTCCCAAAGAGAAAATAAATCCCTGTGTTCGCCAATATGAGAATGACGAGCATGAGCAATGTAGAAGATAAATGAATTTTTGTTTTCAGCTTCATGATCCAGAGGAAGCTCCCTTCAATACATAACCGACACCTCTGACCGTCTGGATCATGGACGTGTCATCGCCATTATCGATTTTCTTCCTGACATAGCGGATGTATACATCGACAACATTCGTATCGCCGTAATAATCGTATCCCCACACCGCATCCAGCAGCTGCTCGCGTGTCAGTACTTGATTTGGGTGCTTTAATAAATGCAGCAGCAAATCATATTCGCGCGGGGTCAGATCAATCAGTTTGCCATCCCGTTTCACCTCGCGGGTTTGATCGTGAATGGAGAGGCCTCCATAGGAAAAGAGATGTTCCTCCTTTTCAGGTACCGTCCGTTTCGACATGCGGAGAGCTGAGCGGATGCGTGCCAGCAGTTCATCAATCTCAAACGGCTTTGTCACATAATCGTTCGCACCCAAATCCAGGCCTGCCACTTTATCCGACACATCACTTTTCGCCGTCAATAAAATAACAGGCGTATCCATCTCTGTCGCACGAATGCGCCGGAGCACATCCAGCCCATTCAAGCCCGGCAACATCAAATCGAGCAGCACCAAATCCCAATTATTCTCCCGGTAGGTTATTAGCCCATCCGTTCCGGTATAGGCAATCCCAACCTCATATCCTTCAAACTCCAGCTCTAATTGAAGGACCCGTGCGATACTTTCCTCGTCCTCTATGACTAAAATCTTCTCACTCATGTTCGCTCACCTATCTGTTTTCCTTTTATTCTATCGAAATCAGCCTCTATCGTCTATTTGTCGCCCTACTTAAAAAATACATGCCCGGCGGCTAAGGGGCCTGGCATGTACTTGTGTGTTTTTATGTTTTTATGTTTTTATGTTTTTATGTTTTTATGCTTAATTCATTTACTCGTCTTTTTCAAATGAAACAAGGGTACCTGTCGCCGCATCGATTTCCAATTCGTATTCGACATCGCCATCTTCCATTTCAATTTCCCAAACACCGTCATCCAGTTCAATTTCCGTTACTACACCACTCGCATGGCGCTTAGCAATCGCAATCGCTTCCTCTTTCGACAAACCTGCCTTTTTCACAGATTGTTTAGGGGACTGTTGTGTAGCTGTAGCTACCTTCGTTTCCACCTTTTGAGTTGTCGCTTGTGCTGCCGGCTCAACCACTTTTAATGTGTGATTAGAAGAAACCGGCTTTGTTGCAGCTTGCTGTGACTTTTTCGCACTTGCTTTTTTATACTGCTCTTTTTCAAATGAAATCAATTCGCCTGTAACTGCATCCAAGGTAAGCTCATACTTGAAGCGATCATCCTTCATCTCGATCTCATACACACGGCGACCGTCTTCGCGGTCCAGTTCAATCTTTTTCACATTTCCAACCGCATGCTTCTTCGCGAATGCGAGGGCTTCCTCTTTCTTCATGAGCTGACCGGATTGGTTATTGTTCTTTCCAGATTTAAGCTCCTTCTCGAATTTAACGATTTCACCTGTGATCGCATGCACTTTTACGTCATATTCATAGTTGTCATCACGAAGTTCAATGTCATAATAGTACTGTTTGTTATCTTCGTCCAACTCGATATCTACGACCTTGCCAGATGCCAGCTTCTTGGCAGCCGCAATCGCCTGCTCCTCAGATAACAACTGGCCCGAAACGGCTGCCGGAACATTGGATTGTTGCTTGCGAACCGCGACCGCGCCAGTCAGCGCATCAATGTCCAGCTCATACTCAATCCCTTTCGACTCCACTTCGACCTCATAGACAGGTCCCGATTTCTTTTTCTCCAGCTCGATTTCGGTCACATGCCCACCTACCTGCTGTACCGCCAACTCTTTCGCTTGCTGCAGCGTCAACATCTGCTTAGCTGTCGCACTCGAACTTGAAACAGAATCATCAGCCAGGGCTACGCTACCGACGGCAACGACTCCCGCCAATGCAGGAATCAACATCCACTTCTTCAAAATGATCTCCTCCTTTATTCTGCACTCTTAGCATACCCCGTCAATATGAGAAGACAGAGAGAGGATTATTAGAAATTGATGAGAATGATAGATTTCATAATATGAGGGGGAGATTCGTCGTCGTAGAACATTTGAGTTCGAAAACGGCGACATACCTTATACTTCTATAATTTATTGATTTTCAACGAAGACTATTGTACTGTGGAGTCGGAGGTGGATTTACTTTTTATGGATAAAATCTTAGCTTCTATTTATATTCCTTTAACCATCGTCTCTTTATTACTCCTAAACATGGTTCCCGAGTCCAGAGTTTGGCTATTCCCATTTCTCTTTTTTGCCGTCAGCGTCGGTTCCTTTATTAGGAATAAAAAACGATCCGATAAAGTATTCGCATATGGATGTGCTGCATGTTGTATGGCGAGCATTTTGTATTATTGGGTGCTGTAATAAATCCATCTCATTTTTTTGAGATGAATTCAGAGCGTAGACAAAAGCATATTAATTTGTTGTGGCGTATAAAAATAATATACAACCGTTACTTGCATTAGATTCCTAGTAAAGTTGATTTCCGCTTCTGGCGGTCGCTTTCCGGGGGGCGGGCGGTGAGCCAATCGAACAACGAAGAGTTCGATTTGCCGTATTTCTGCGTTCTTTGCAGAAATTAAGGCATCCT
>NZ_JAKMHX010000017.1 GCF_022048975.1 Sporosarcina cyprini
CGGAAATCAACATTTTCTATTATTACTTCCATTGTAAAAGAAAAAAGACTGTAGGCAAACTCTGTAATTTCTCGAGTTTGTCTACAGTCTGAAGCGCCATCCATTTATTTGGATGGCGCTTTTTATTACCGCGCGGCAAGCTCTGATTCAGGTTTAGGAACGAGATAAAGAATCGTTCCACCGATGATAAACAAGATGACCAAGCTAAAAACACCATATGCGGAACTGCCTGTTAGCTGGGCCGTGACACCGAGCAATAACGGACCCATTACAGACGCAAATTTACCAAAAATATTATAGAAACCGAAAAACTCGTTCGCTTTTTCCTTCGGCACGAGCTGCGCATAATAAGAACGGCTCAATGCCTGAATGCCGCCCTGCGACGAAGCGACTAACATGGCCAATATCCAGAAGTCGAGCGTCGTTTCAAGGAAGAAGGCGTACACACACACTGCAATGTAAACAAAGATGCCGACATAGAGCATTCGCTTTACAGAAAACTTCTGAGCCAGCCGGCCATATAAAATAGCAAACGGCGCAGCAACAACCTGTGTAACAAATAAGATGATTAGAAGACTTGTTGCATCAATGCCCAAGTCCGTCCCATACGCAGTCGACATGGAAATGATGGTGCCTACCCCATCGATATAGAAAAAGTACGCAAGCAGAAACAGGAAAACCGTCCGATACTTGCGGATTTCTTTAAATGTCGCTCCTAAGCGGCGAAAACTCCCCGCCAGCAGTCGAGGCTCCCGTTCAATCCCGTACTGTTGCACAACATTTTTAAGCATTGGAATCGTAAAGCTGAACCACCAGATACCTGTAATGACAAAGGCAATCCGGCTCGCCGTGGACGTTCCGATCGGCAGCACGCCTTTCTGCGCCAGCAGAATAACTGCGATGCTTATAATAAATGGAATGGTACTCCCGATATACCCTAGCCCAAAGCCCCTAGCTGACACATCATCCATTTTATCTTCCGATGTTACATCCACAAGAAAGGCGTCGTAGAATATATTCGCCCCATGAAAACCTACCGCCGTGATTGTATATAAAACAAGTAACATGAACCAATTGTCTCCGGGAACGAACGCTAATGAAACGGTCGATAGCGATCCCAATAAGAAAAAGGCGAAGAAAAACTTCTTTTTTAATCCTTGGTAATCTGCAATTGTGCCAAGAATCGGGCCGATCATCGCCAGGATGAACGTTGCAATGGCCACCGTGTAGCCCAAATAAGCCGTTGAATGGGCCAGGCTCACTCCCGCATCAGTCGCCACCGCTTTGTAGTACAGCGGAAAAACTGCTGTCGTGATGATAATGGAATAAGCTGAGTTGGCCCAATCATAGTACATCCAACTCTTCTCCGTTTTCGTATATTTCTTTTTCAAAATGCTCCCCCTTCCCTCTTACTCTCAGTTTACAATCAAAACGACCAGAACAGTAGAGAAAACTTGTTTTTATTTGTAAAAATTCCGTCAATCTTCTTCCAGACTGCAAGTAGATAACGAGATAGTAAGATGGTATAATCGGATAAACAATAAATAAGAAAAAGGTCATTATGATTTCGTAAAAATTATATATGAATTATCATTCATAGTACCAACGGATTACTTGCATTGCCACCCATCTAGTGGAAAGGAATAGAAGCTATGATTATAGAGGAATTAAAAAAGCATCCATCTATTTATCTGCTCGTCAATCAAAAATTTTGCATATCCACGGCAGACCGGGACGGAATCCTTCTTCATGTAAACGAAAACTTTTGTACTCTTTCTCAATACGATGCATCTGAATTGATCGGAAAAGATTTTGGTTTATTAAACCCCGACTATGATAAGGACAAATTCTTTGCCGAGATGAACGAGGCTTTTCTGAGCAATCGCTACTGGCATCGCAAAATTAAAAGTGTGGCAAAAGACGGTTCACCCTACTGGGTCGAGGCGATCATTTCCCCTATTTTTAATGAGCAAGGCGAATTTGATGGGTTCATTTCCGTAGATACGGACGTGACGGCATCGGAACTCACAAGCGAGCAATATATCGAGACTGTCGAGAATCTACGGAATATCGAAAATGCACTCGATCACTCTTCAGTCGTGGCAATAACCGATTCAAAAGGGATCATCACGTATGTGAATGAGAAATTCTGTGAGCTCTCGCAATACTCGGAAGTTGAACTGATCGGCAAAACACACCGCGTCGTCAACTCGGGCTTTCATCCAAAAAGCTTTTTCCAAGACATGTGGGAGACGATTGGAAGCGGACAAGTCTGGCAAGGAGATATCCAAAACCGGGCGAAAGACGGTTCGCTCTATTGGGTGGCGACCACTATCGTCCCCTTCCTGGGTAAAGAAGGGATGCCAGTTCAATATATTTCAATCCGCCACGACATCACTGCACGGAAGCAGGCGGAGCAATCACTTGAAATTGCATTGCTCAATGACTTTAGGCAAACGGTTAAAAATCTGCAAAATGCGATCTTCAAATATAAGCAGGATGAAAGCGGAACGATCACGTTTACGTTAATGGAAGGAAAAACTGCTGAGAAATTAGGGGTTACAGCTGATTCCTTAAACAATGGAAAACTTAGCGTGGAGTACGGCGAAAAAGAGCTATCATGGCTCTCTCCATTGTTCCATCAAGCACTTGCTGGCGAAACCGTTCAATTTGAGCTCCCCTTTTCATCCATGACGTTTCTCGTTTACCTCTCCCCTATTTTTAGGGATGGCCAGGTAGAGGAAGTGGTAGGCACGGCGATCGACATTACCGAACGCATGGAAGCGGAACGGGTCATTGAACATATGGCTTATTACGATTACCTGACCGGATTGCCAAACCGGCGGATGCTCCAGGAACAGGTGGCAGATTGGATCCAATATGCACAAGAGGGCAACTCAGAATTTTCCTTGCTCTTCATGGACTTGGATCGATTTAAAATGATCAACGATACGCTAGGGCACCATGTCGGGGACGAATTGTTACAAGCAGTCGGCAAAAGATTGTCTCTCTCTGTGGGTGAAAAGGATTTTGTTGCACGGCTAAGCGGCGATGAATTCGTCGTCCTCGTTCGTTCAGGCGATCGCCCTGCAGTGCAAGCCATTGCTGAACGAATCGTGGAGGATCTGTCTTATCCGTACCTGTTGGGGCAGCACGAAGTCTTCGTGGCGCCAAGCATTGGCATCAATTTCTATCCGGCAGATGCCACGGATTACAATTCCCTGATGAGAAATGCGGATTCCGCCATGTATCTGGCAAAGGAATCCGGCCGCGGCACGTATCAATTTTTCACAAAACAACTGCACGATGAATTAGTAGAGCAAACCATGGTAGAAATGGAATTGCGGCAAGCCTTGCAGCGCAATCAATTATCTCTTGCCTACCAGCCACAATTTGATTTGAAAACGGGCCAGATGAAAGGAATGGAAGCCTTGCTCCGCTGGTATCATCCGATACGCGGATTCATTTCCCCCGCCTATTTCATTCCGATTGCGGAGGATAACGGATTCATCCTGCCCATCGGCGAGTGGGTGCTGAAAACGGCCTGCCGCGACGCAAAAGAATGGCAGCAGCAAGGCTTGCCGCCCATGCGAATCAGCGTCAACGTATCCATCCGGCAATTCCGGCAACCTTCTTTCGTATCAGATGTCAAAGCAATTCTGGACGAAACAGGACTCGAACCGCAATACCTCAACTTAGAAATCACCGAAACCATCATGTCCGATGTCCAGCATGGCAAACTAATATTGCAAGAACTGCGCAACCTGGGAGTCAACGCAAGCATCGACGACTTCGGTACAGGCTACTCCTCCTTGATCTATTTAAGTAAATTTCCACTCACTCACTTAAAAATCGATCAAGCATTTATTCGCGAGCTGGACGAAAACAACACAATGATCGTCAAAGCCATCATCGACCTAGCCAAAAATCTGAATCTGCAAGTCGTCGCAGAAGGCGTCGAAACCCAAGACCAAGCCTGCTTCCTCAACAAGCTGCACTGCGACGAAGTCCAAGGCTACCTGTACGCCAAACCCCTCTCAAAAGCAGACTTCACCCGCTTGCTGGAGGAACAAAAAAATTAAAATTGAGCCGCGCCCTCTATTGCAGGGCCGGCTTTTTTTAATGAGCATCTGCTGAAGGAATCAGCGGACGCGGAGCGCTGTTATGAAAGGCGGCTCGCGGCATTATACGAGCGGTTGGCAACAAAATACGAGTGGTTGCTGGCATTATTCGAGCGGTACCCGGGATATTCGAGCGGTTGGCAACTGGATACGAGTGGTTGCTGGCATTATACGAGCGGACCGGCGATCGAAGCGTGAACCAACCTCATAGGAGCGCCCGGACTTAGGTGTCAATCCGCGGCAAACCCTCATGTACTGGAACACTTCATTCCGCGCTGAATGCTTTTGACAATTTAGGCTTTGTTTCATAGATATCGCAGGCGGGCTTATGCGCCATCTTGGTACGCCGAAGATGTGATTCGAGCACGCATGCGCCACTGACCCAACGTTAAAACACCTGTCCTCATTTTCATTGAACATTCTAATTTATCTATCATTATATAGTCAGGCGGAATACTTTTATGGTATAGTAGCTCCTAATTAATTGTTTCGTAACCTAGAGTAAGTGCTTGGGGAGGTTGGTGTTATGCATGAGGGCTAGTCAATCCGTTACACTGCTGGCGGGATTTCAATGGTTGTTTTTCATGTTTGCAAATACGGTGGTCATTCCGATATCGATAGGCAGTGCATTTGATTTGGAGCAGGTGGAAATTGTGTCAGCGATTCAGCGATCATTCATCCTCACGGGGATCGCTTGCGTGCTACAAGGTTGGATCGGCCATAAGCTTCCATTGATGGAAGGACAGTCAGGGCTGTGGTGGGGTGTCATTTTGAGTTTGGCGGGAACCGCGGATGCGCTCGGAATGGAATTGACAACGGTCGGTGGAAGCATTGCAGTGGGTGCCATGATTTCGGGAGCACTTCTAGCGGTTTTCGGTCTGCTGGGCATAGGTGAATTGTTGAAGAAGTGGTTCACGCCAGCCGTCATGTTCGTGTTTCTTTTATTGCTAGCCAATCAATTGATTTCTATCTTCCTGAAAGGGATGGTCGGCTTGAATGAAGGGTCTGTCATTGATATGAAAATGGCCGGCTTTTCCTTTCTGCTCGCTACCTTCACGATTCTCATCCATGTAAAGGGCAAAGGTATAATCAGCCGGTTGAATCTTTTGATCGGCATGGTGGCAGGCTGGGTGGCGTCATCTTTCTTTTTCCCGTCTGAATCGGAGGAAGCGATACATACAACCCCCTTCCTTCAGTGGTTTCCCTGGGGCGAGCCGGCATTGGAGTGGGGCATTGTCCTGACTGTCATTATGGCGGGTTTGTTGAATACGACAAATACGGTCGCTACCTTAAAGGAATCCGAGGATCTATTCGGCAAAGTGACAACCCGTTTTCAATATAAGTCTTCTTTCTTTTTAACAGGAATCCTGACAACCTTATCCGGAATGCTTGGTCTTGTCCCCTTTGCGCCGTACGCCTCTTCTCTTGGCTTCCTCCAGTCGACCGGCATTCGTGAACGCACTCCTTTTTTTCTTGGGGCCGCCTTGTTCATTGTTTTAGGTCTCTCCCCTTCCCTGACAGCTTTCTTTTCCACCATCCCGCACAGTGTCGGCAACACCGTCCTGTTCGTCGCTTATTTGCAATTATTCCGCTCTTCGCTACGCAATATCGAAGGGTTATCATTCGAACCGAAAACGGTGTACCGTGTTGCTTTGCCTGCGCTTGTCGGCCTGGCCGTCATGACCTTTCCGGCAACGGTGTTTACTCCGTTACCGGAACTCGTCCAGCCTTTACTTTCGAACGGGCTTTTAATGGGCATTCTATCAGCTCTTATCTTAGAACTCTTCTACTGGTTCGGGCCACGGATCAAGCGCTTGCCGATCGGAAAATGAGTTATAATGGAGGGAAGCTGAAACGACGAGGTGTACACGATGTTTAAAACGATAGGAATTCTTGCACATGTCGATGCGGGCAAGACAACATTTTCCGAGCAATTGCTCTTCCACACGAACAGCATCCGGACACGGGGACGGGTCGATCATCAGGATACTTTCCTCGATAACCATGAAATCGAACGGAACCGCGGCATCACCATCTTTGCGGAGCAAGGAAATTTCACATACAACGATTCCATTTATACAATTATTGACACGCCAGGCCACGTCGATTTTTCACCGGAAATGGAACGGGCCATTCAAGTAATGGATTTTGCCATTGTTTTGATCAGCGCAGCTGATGGCGTGGAAGGACATACCGAAACGGTTTGGCAACTCCTGCAGAAACATCGGATTCCGACCTTCTTTTTTCTCAATAAAATCGATCGGGAAGGCACCGATATTCCTGGCATCTTAAATGAAATGAGCATGTCCTTTACAAGCGAACTTCTGGATTTATCCCAATTAAATGACGGGACCTTAACTGACGAACTCATTGAGTTTATTGCAGAAAGAGACGAAGAGCTTTTGGAGCGTTATATGGATGGGGAGTATGATGAGGCTGCATGGATGAATGCACTGAGACGCATGATCCAGGAGCTTCAAGTTTTCCCGTATGGCTGCGGCTCCGCGTTAAAAGATATTGGCATCCAGGAGTTTTTGGACGCCTTCGACCGCCTGACGGAGACGAATTATTCTGCGGAAGGTGAATTGGCAGCCCGGGTCTATAAAATACGACATGACGAGAACGGCAGCCGGGTAACGTTTTTAAAACTGACGAGCGGTACGCTCCGTGTGCGTGATGAAATAACTACCGCCACAGCGGTTGAAAAAGTGACCCAGTTGAGACGCTACAACGGGAAGAAATTTACGAATGATGATCATGCGGTCGCGGGTGAATTGATTGCCGTGACGGGGCTGGCTGAATCCGCCATCGGGGATGGAATCGGAACAATGCTGGACTCCGCTTCCTATGATTTGATTCCTACATTGCGATCCAGCGTCCGTTTTGATTCGTCCATCCCACTGAAAGATATGCTGCACGCCTTTCGAACACTCGATGCGGAGGATCCATCCTTGCAAGTCGTCTGGAATGAGCACGTCCAGGAATTGCATGTTCATGTGATGGGCGTCATTCAGCTGGAAGTGCTGAAGCAAGTCGTTCGTGACCGGTTCGGCTATGACATTGATTTTGGACAGCCGACTATTCTTTATAAAGAAACAATCTCAGCACCTGTGAACGGCTACGGGCATTTTGAACCGCTCAAACATTATGCGGAAGTGCATCTTCGAATTGAACCAGCAGAACGGGGTTCAGGCATATCCTTTGCAAATGAATGTCACGCGAACGACCTATCCGTTGGCAATCAAAACCTGATCAAGCACCATATATTTGAACAGGATCATCATGGCTTATTGACAGGTTCGGCACTTACTGACGTAAAAATCACATTGCTGACCGGTAGAGGCCATAATGAGCATACATCCGGGGGCGATTTCCGGGAAGCCACGTTCCGCGCCTTGCGACAAGGGCTTGAGAAAGCGGACAATGTCCTGCTTGAGCCGTATTATGACGTGAAAATCAAAATAGACATGGATCACATCGGCCGGGTCCTTTCGGATATCCAGCAGGCGCACGGCACGTTTGATCCTCCTGAAACACTCGGAGACAAAACGATCATCACTGCCCGCGTTCCCGTCGCTACCTTCATGAATTACAGCACCGTATTCGCTTCGTTCACGAATGGCAAAGGGGCGATGACACTGCGATTCAGCGGCTACGACGTCTGTCATAATCCAGACGCGATTATCGAGCAGATCGGCTACAACAAAGACGCCGATCCAGAGTACACGTCGTCCTCCATCTTCTGCGCCAAAGGGAAAGGCTACGCCGTCCCGTGGGATGAAGCGGAAGAAGCGATGCATTTATTATGAAATCAGGCCACCTTTCTGTAAGGTGGCCTGATTTGTATTGATTAATACGAACCTGCGTTCTACTATATAGAGAGGAGGTAAGTTCATGAGACCAATCTTAAATGCAGATATTTCAATTGAAGAGTTCTTGGATTATTACTGGCTTAAAGTAGAACTACAAGAGTTTTGCAGGGGAAACGGACTGAGCGCAGCAGGTTCAAAAGGAGAAATAACTGACCGTATCCGTACATTTCTACAAACCGGGGAAATAACAAAGCCGATGCGCCAGGCAACTGCTCGGCCAAAGAAACAAAAAGAATTAAATCTTGATACGGTCATTACAGAAGACCACCGATGCAGCCAACATGTACGGGCCTTTTTCAAAACGGTCATCCCGACGTTCCATTTTTCGACGTTCATTCAAAATTACTTTAAGCAAAACATCGGCAAAACTTATCGTGATGCAGTGACCGCTTGGCACGAGGAGGAGGAGCGAAAAAAAGATCCTTCCTATAAAAAGCAGATCGCTCCCCAATTTGAATACAATCGATTCATCCGAGACTACTTCGCCGATCCGAATAATAAGGGTAAAAGCCAGGCGGAGGCCATTGCAGCGTGGGATAACTGCAAAGGTCTGCCGGGAAGTCGTACATACCATCCTGTTTCTTCAAATGTCACGCCTGAAGCTGATAAATGAGAAATCGTTCGTCCTCATTATTTTCATAGATTCCGCCCAATTTGATTTCTTTGAGCAAATTGAAGGCCGTTTTGGTTTCAAGATATTGCACGTAATCCATCGATGGGTAATATAGAATGAGATCGATCGGCCGCCCGTGATCCGCAACCGATTCCAAAATGCGGCCGACGACCTTAGTGAAGACTTGCACGGAAAACGGATTGAAGAAATAGAAGCGGTTATCGGTCGGTGCCACTTCAAATGTTTCCGCGTAGCAGCGCTCAAAATGAAGCGGCCCATCCTTTTTCCTTTGTGCCTTGCCGCGATAATGAGATAAATTCGTCAAGGCATCCTCGTACAGTCGGCCATTCATCTCAATCCCGGTCACTTTACAATGAAAACGGTTGTGGATGTAAAAGGAGACCCGTCCCTTCCCACATCCATAATCGACAAAGCCATCTGACTTCTGAAGCTCGTATTCACGAAACAACTCGTCTAACGCATCATACGGAGTGGCTTCATATCGGTTATAGTGCGGAGACTGACTTAAGAGCTCAAGCGTCCCCTCTGTTTTAATACGCAGTTGATTGTCCATTTCCTTGGCATTCATGATGGGCGTCTCCCCCTTTCTTCCTTTCATTGTACAGATGGAACGGCCTGCCGGTCGAGTCTTGGACAATAAAAAAAGCGCTTGGAACTTTTCATTCCAAACACTCTTGTAAATCAAAGAACTTCTTCTAGAAAATCAAGGAAGTCTTGACGATTTAAATAACCAATATACGTTTTGACAACTTCACCGTTTTTGAAAAGATACAACGATGGAAATGCAACGATGTCGTATTTCAATTGCACTGGGTTTGATTTCGCTTCAAAGTCTTCATATGTGACCCAATGTTTAACGAACTTGACTTTATCGGATAAATCTTCTGCCACATCTTCTAAAACCGGTTCGAACGCTTGGCATGGACCGCATTCATCTGTAAAAAAATCAACAAATACCGGTAATTCGCTTTCCAATACTTCTTTTTGAAAATCCTCTGCTTTAACTGTCAATACGTGAGACATTTTGTTTCCCCCTATTCCTAAATCGCTTTGAGTGTTTCCCTGAATCCGGATTTCTCAATACTTGTACTCTAACGGGAATTGAAACGGACTACAATAGAGTGCGTTAAAGGCATCCTTTTTTAGGTTAATTCGGTCAGGTGGGACAGCTTTCCTGGCGTTCCGTTCATATGGCGTCTGTGGCTATTATTTGGTGCGGGCTACAGGTAATTTGGCACCTGTTGTGGCTAGTATTTCGCGCGGACTACAGCTTATTTGGCGCCCGCAATTATTATCTGGCGTTCGGCTTGATTTTCTGGCGTTCAGCCCGGTTTTCTGGCGTTCGTCCTGATTTTCTGGCGTTCAGCCCGGTTTTCTGGCGTTCATCCTGATTTTCTGGCGTTCAGACCGGCTTTCTGGCGTTCATCCTGATTTTCTGGCGTTCAGACCGACTTTCTGGCGTTCGTCTTGACATTCTGGCGTTCAGACCGGCTTTCTGGCGTTCGTCTTGATTTTCTGGCGTTCAGACCGGCTTTCTGGCGTTCGTCTTGATTTTCTGGCGTTCAGCCCGGCTTTCTGGCGTTCGTCTTGATTTTCTGGCGTTCAAACCGGTTTTCTGGCGTTCGTCTTGATTTTCTGGCGTTCAGACCGGTTTTCTGGCGTTCATCCTGATTTTCTGGCGTTCAGCCCGGTTTTCTGGCGTTCGTCCTGATTTTCTGGCGTTCAGCCCGGTTTTCTGGCGTTCGTCTTGACATTCTGGCGTTCAGCTCGGCTTTCTGGCGTTCATCCTGATATTCTGGTGTTCAAACCGGTTTTCTGGCGTTCAGACCGGCTTTCTGGCGTTCGTCTTGATTTTCTGGCGTTCAGACCGGTTTTCTGGTGTTCAACTATTATTTGGCGCGGGCTACAGCTTATTTGGCGCCCGCAGCTTTTATTTGGCGCCACCAACGGCTAATTCGGCGCCACCTGTAATTCACTCAAGTATGCAATGACCAAACATAACCCCTGCCTGCACAAAGTGGCAGGCAGGGGCTGTAAGATGAGTTATTTCACAAATTCCGGCACGCTTTTCGTTAGCGCTTTGTCTGTCACCTTCTCTGTTTCTTTCACGGCAGCCACTCGTCTAGTGACAAGACGGTACACCGCAGGAATCAACAGCAACGTAATGATAGTGGCAAACAACAATCCGGAGATGAGCACTGTAGCGAGCGGCGCCTGGTAATTGCCGGACGCACCGGATGCCAGGGCGAGCGGGAGCATGCCGCCTACTGTTGTCAGTGTCGTCATGAAGATGGGACGGATCCGCTGCTTCCCTGCTGCGACAAGCGCTTCCTCCACTTGCATGCCTTCTCTTCGTAATTGGTTCGTCCGGTCAATGAGCAGGATGGCATTGTTCAGGACGATGCCGATGAGCATAATGACGCCCATTCCGGATAATAGATTGAGTTCTCGCTGCGTCAGGAAGAGGCCAATGATGACTCCGATAATGGCCATTGGAATGACGGACATGACAATCAGCGGATGGCCGAGATGATTGAATTGGACTGCCATGACGAAGTAGACTAGGAACATCGCGATGCCAAGCACGATCGCCATTTCCATCATTAGCTGCTGTTGCTGCTCGATATCGCCGCCTGCGTCGATTGCATAGCCAGCTGGCAGATCGAACGAATTGATCACCTTTTGGACGTCCCGATTAATCGTTCCTAAATCTTTGCCTTCGATATCGGCCCCAATCGTGATGAAACGCTCTCCATCCAGATGCGCAATCTCTTTTGGTGTCTGTACCGATTTGAATTCAATTAATGAGGAGAGCTTTAACTCTCCCGCCGCCGTCGGAATTTCCATGTTCAAGACATCATTCGACGAGTTCGTTTTGGTTGCCCATCTGACCATCAGAGGGAGCTGTTCCTCGTTATAAGCCATTTCACCGACAGGCATGTCAATGAACGCTTGCTGTAGAAATTGTTTCACCTGCATCCTAGTTAATCCCGCTTCTTCAATTGCGGAATCCTTCAAAACGACCTGTTGCTGTGTCTGGCTGTTATCCATGGAATCCGTGATGCCGACAAGCCCTTTAATCGATGAAAGCTTCTTTGTAAAATCCTTCCCGATCGATTGAAGCTTCGAGAAGTCTTCCCCTTTGATCAACACTTGGACAGGTGACCCGCCTGGACCATCCATTGCACTTTGGACATTCTTAATTGGGGTTTGTTCCGTTAATGCCCGTAATGATTTTAGAATTTCCTCGTTCACTTCTTTTTGTTCCGTCTTGATCGCGTCGCCTTTTGTCATATTAATTATTCCGATGAGCAGATTCCCATTGTCGATAATGAACGTAGAGTCTACATCATCAATTGAGCCTAACTGCTGTGACACCTTTTGCACGACTTGCTCTTTTTCATTGCCTTCTACGCCAGGCTCCAACTCGATGAGAATTTCCGAATATCGATTGAAGATATCCGGCATGACGGTCATCGGAATTTTATTCACTAACGTGAGCGAACCTCCAAACAAGAGTAGGAAAAGGACAATGACAAGACCGCTTCTCCACTTCTTTCCGACAATCCAGGAAATCGAGGCGCCGTACTGCCTCATGACCTTGCCCTCCGCCTTTCCTTTCGTCGATTTTCGGTAGCGCAAAAACCGTTCCGAAAGTGTCGGAATGATGGTGAAAGCGACAAGGACGGAGCTGATCAATGTCACCGCCACGACGATAGATAAGATGATCATGAACTGACCCATGTCTCCTCCGATAAAACCAATCGGCAGGAATACAACGATCGTTGTCAGCATGGAGGAAATGACAGCTCCGGCGACTTCTTTCGTTCCAACTAGAACTGCATCGAGTTTGCCTAAACCGAGTTCTTTCTGCCGATAAATGGACTCCAATATGACAATTGAGGAGTCGACCATCATGCCGATGCCAAGCCCAAGACCGATCAGCGTCAGCATATTCAAGCTATAGCCCAGCAGGTAGACCGTCAAAAATGTCAGCAAAACAGACGTCGGGATGGAGATGCCGATAATCAGCGTCGCGCGGACGTTTCTCAAAAATAGCAATAAGATGGCTACCGCTACAATACTTCCGATCAAAATATTATCTGCCACGCCATCAATTGATTCCTGAACAAAGTCGGCTTGCGCCACCATTTCATTCAACTCAAAGTCTTTAACCAGCCCTTTCTCCTGAATTTTATCTACTTCCGCCCGGACAGCCTTTGCCATATCAAGCTGAGTCGCACCATTCGCCCTCCCAATCTGGATGAAAATCAAATCCTTAGAGCCGTTTTTCCATACATAGGATGCATTCTCAAGCGGCTCAATGGAGATCGAAGCGATATCGCCAAGAGGGATGTTCCCTGTAGCGGTCGGTATCTCCACTTTACGCAAGTCCTCTACATCCTCCACTTTTGTTTGCCAGCGAAGCAAGGAGCCATTCCCATCCTCAGCCTTCAGCTCACCAAGCGTCATTTCCGAATTGCCTTCCGAGATGCTTCCGATTACATAAGAGGCATCTATACCGAGCTCCGCCATCTTTTTACGATCCAATTGGATAGACACTTCGCGCTCTACCGTGCCTGATACATTGACGTCCTGTACTTCTTTCAAGCTTTCCAATCTCGGTTTTAACACTTGCCGTGCGAAAGAGGACATTTCCTCCATATCGCCGCCGGAAGCTTCCATGAAGAACTCATACCCTTGGCGCACCCCATATTGGCCTGTGTATGCTTCTTTAATTTCCGGATGCTCCGCACGGAGGCTGCTCACAACCCGCTCCACTTCCTGTATGGCTCCCGCTCCTTTTCCTCTGGCGAAAACCATATCGAGCTGCGTGCCGCCGAGCTTTGTTGAGGACTGGACCTTCTCCACATCCCCGAGCGCCAGCAATTTCTGTTCCAACGTGTTAGTAATTCGCTCTTCCACGTCGATCGCCGCCATATCCCCCGCCTCGATGACGATATATCCGCCGTCCGTTCCGACAGAAGGCATGATCTCTTTATCGAGCCGGAAAACGGCCAAGATCCCTAACAAAATGATCATGGCGGATAATAAACCGACCAACACCTTTTTCTGTACGATGCTTTCTAAAATTTTCACAAGTAAACCCCTTCCATTCATAATCAACTGACTGACTTAACCGTACCACTTGAGGCCAGCACTCTATAACGAGCCCCCGTCCGATTTCTCATTCAGCCTTAGGTCGTAGATTCAGACAAGTGACACTTAATCGTATAATGGGTCTACTCAGAAAGGTGCTTTCCAGTTAAGATTAGGAAAAGGAGGCGTTCGTCATGGAAGTGGATTTTGGTAAGGTGGCGAAAAGTTACGCGCAGTCTCGAAACGATCTGCCGGCAGAACTGATACCGGGCTTACATGCAAGAGGCGTGGATTTTTCCCAGAAGCGAATTGCAGATTTAGGTTCCGGAACAGGCGTGCTGACTCGTCTGTTGCATGACCAAGGAGCAAATGTCATTGGCATTGAACCGTCTAGCGAATTGATCGCAGAAGCCCAGCGGATTGATGCAGAAAAGGGAAATGAAATTGAGTATGATAATCGATTTTCCGAAGCCACGGGGCTGCCGGATTCTTCATACGATATGGCCGTTGCGTTGCGCGCCTGGCATTGGTTCGACCGGGAGGCCTCCCTGCGGGAAATCAAACGAATCCTGAAACCGCATGGACAGCTGCTCGTCATGGACTCAGGGTTTATGTCCATCGATCCGATTGTTGCGGAATCCATGGGGATTTTGAAAGATCATGTGCCCCCGGGTCTCATGAAACCGGCCGGCTCAAAAGCAGAGGCTTCCCAGTTCATCAACAGCTTCCCTATTGAGTGGTTTGAAGAATGGAAGCAGCACGGTTTTGATTTATTGGACACGTACAATTTTGAGTATACGGTTTCCTTCACAGCGGCTGAATGGGGAGAAAGGTTACGTTCTCTTTCCTGGTTTGTGAATCTGAAGGAAGAGGAACGGTTGTCCCTGACTGAAAAAGTGAGCTCAGCTCTTTCTGCTGTTCACGGCACTCAGCCTTTCACTATTCGACATCGTTTTTATATCGCCATACTTCAGAATTAATGACAATTAAGTTGGTGCTCGAAACATGAAAAAAGACGAATCGACCAATTTCATACTTCATGCCAAAAGCGATGAGTTCTACTGGGAAGGAGATGGGCAGCTGTCCATCAAAACCTTCTATGGAGGACGAGCGCTATACAAGACGGATAAAGGATTTTTCGCTGTGGAAGAAAATCGGTATTTATTGCTGAATGAAGGGGACTATACGATCGCCATTGACGAACTGCAAGAGGTCGAATCGTTCTGTCTCTTTTTCCGGCATGGTTTTGCCGAGGATGTTTGCCGGACGCTCACTGACACCTCTGATCAGCTATTGACCGATCCCTTTCGAGACAAGAAACAGATTGGATTTTTCGAGAAAACATACGAGATGAATACCGGCTTCTTCCGCCATCTTCAGAAAATGAAGCAGCACTATCCAGATCACAAACACGACCCACTTTGGCTGGAGGAGCAGTTTCATCAGACTATGCTTCACCTTGTATCGACCCACCAGTTTGTGGGGAAAGAGATGGAATCGCTACAAATGCAGCGAACCTCCACTAAAGAGGAGTTGTACAGGCGGATTGCGATCGCCGATGATTTCATACGTGCCTTTTACAAGGAGCCGATTCAATTACAGGATATTGCTCAGGCGGCATGCATGTCTACGAATCATCTATTGCGGTCCTACAAGCAGGTTTATGGCAGAACTCCTTACCAGCAACTGTCCGAGCTGCGCATAGCAGAGGCGAAGAAACGATTGGCTACTCATGAATGGACGGTCACCGCCATCGCACACGAACTCGGTTTTCAATCTTCCGCTTCCTTTAGCAAAGCATTTAAACTAGCTACTGGTCACTCACCTCTCGACTATCGAAAAAAGGTGATTTTGGACAAGTAGGCTTCAACATAATTCTGTAAGATAAACGTAAGAAGGAAAGGAGTGATGAGGGTGAATCAAACAATTACTAAAATCGGTCAGATTGCTGTACCGGTAAAGAACTTTGAAAGAGCGGTCTCCTTTTACGAAAATGTCCTCGGCGTACCGAAGCTGTTTGAGGCAGGCCAATTGGCATTTTTTGATTGTGGAGGCGTGCGTTTGCTGCTGAGCCCACCAGAAAAAGAGGAATTTGCGAATGCCAGCTCCGTTATTTATTTTCACGTGGAACATATTGACGAAGCGTATGCTGATTTCAAGGAAAAAGGCGTTCATTTCGCAGATGAACCGCACTTAATCGCCAAAATGGGCCAAACCGAAACATGGATGGTCTTCTTTACGGATACAGAAGACAACACGCTTGCCTTCATGAGTGAAAAGGTTGTAGCTGAATAATGAAAAGGAGCCCGATCGATGGATGGGCTCCTTTTTGTTTATGCTTCTTCTGCAGTCTCGAAGTATGTCTTCTGTTTTTGTTCATCAAAACGGCCTTCCCATTTCGACATGACAACCGATGCCAGCGAGTTGCCGACAACGTTCACAACCGTACGGGCCATGTCAAGAATCCGATCGATTCCCGCAATGAATGCCAACCCTTCAAGCGGAATACCAACAGTTCCGAGGGTTGCGAGCAAAACGACGAAGGATACACCCGGGACTCCTGCGATCCCTTTTGATGTGATCATCAATACGAGCACAAGTGTAATCTGCTGCATGATGCTCAAATCGATATTGTACATTTGCGCAATGAAGATAGCTGCAATGGCCTGATACAAGGTGGACCCATCCAAGTTAAATGAGTAACCTGTCGGCACGACGAAGGATACAACATCCTTTGGACAGCCAATCTTCTCCATCTTCTCAAGCACTTTCGGCAAAACCGTTTCCGAGCTTGATGTCGAATAGGCGAGGATCAACTCGTCCTTCAATACTTTAAAGAGGAAGAAAATGTTGAATCCGACGAGTTTCGCGATACCGCCAAGCACAATAAGGATGAAGAACGCCATAGCTGCATAGACGAGGATAAGCAATTTTCCAAGCGGCAGCAATGAGGATAAACCGAACTTCGAAATCGTTACACCAATTAAAGCGAATACGCCAAATGGAGCAAATCGCATGATCAAATTCGTTACCCAGAACATCGTATCCGCAACACCTGAGAAGAACGCCAGAACCGGCTTTCCTTTTTCCCCGATCGCGGCTACGCCAAGACCGAAAAGAACCGAGAAGAAAATGATCGAAAGCATATTGCCTTCCGCCATTGCTTGAATGACGTTACTTGGCACAATATTGACAAGTACATCCAAGAAGCTTTCATGTTGCACTTGCTCTGTCGTCTGGACATATTGGTCGATATTCCCCTTCGAAAGGGCTGACATACCTACCCCAACACCCGGTTTAACAATATTTGCAGCCAACAGCCCGACTACGATCGCTATCGTTGTGACAATTTCAAAATAGATAAGTGTTTTCCCGCCCAGTTTCCCAAGCTGCTTAATATCGCCTGTTCCTGCAACCCCAAGGATGAGCGTCGAAATGATGATCGGCACTACGATCATCTTAATCATATTAATAAACATTTTACCGATTGGATCTAAATATGTCTCTACAGCTGGATTTCCGTAAAAAATGGCACCTACTATGATACCTAACACGAGACCGATTAAGATCTGATACGCCAGTGGAAGTTTGAACAACTTTTTCATCTATAGGTCACCTCTTTCGTTTTGCAAGCGCTTTCTTTTCAAAAGAACCTTACGTTCAACTATAAGGTCAACCTACAGAAAACGACGCAATCCGACAAATCAGGATTGCGTCGTTTCTCATATTTTTTCAAATCGGGAGGCTCCGCTTTGTTTTTCCATTGCCTCAATACATAACACTTGAATGAATTTCTTACTGTTCACTTTAATTTTCGGGAGTGGATCATTCTCTTCCATCGCATTTACGAGCAAACGGATATCCTGCAAGTCGAAGTAGCGAGGCCCATAATACTCAAATTCCGGCAACGTGTAGTCAAGCACAGCAAGCGACGCGATATGTTCCATCGCTGCGTGGACAGCCCGCCGGATGCGCTGCTCAATTGCTTTGCTTTCTTTATGCAACGCTTCGCCCTCATATCCTTTTTGACGGGCGGATTGTTCGTATAACTCCTTCAGAGGAGGAAAAGAAGTAGTGAATTCATCGCGGGTGATCGTTAATTCCACTAATGAAATCAGATCGTCACTCCCCGCTTCCCCGGCGATACCCATATCCTTCAGAATGGATAATACGGTTCCCCGGAGCTGGACCGGTTTTCGCGCACTTTGATTTGTACCAAGATGAGATAGGGATTGCTGAATCGCCAGCAAGGATTGTTTGAGCTTCGCTTGCTCCGCCGTCTTGTTCAAGACACTTTGCACTTCGACCCGATTAATCGGCTTATGGATAAAAAACTCGATGCCCAGTTGATAGGCCTGGCCGACCATCTCTTTATTATCCACTTGGGAAATCATGATGAACTGTCCGATGTAGCCCAGTTCCTGCAAGCGTTCGATCATTTCCAAACCGTCCATATCAGGCATGAGCAAGTCGATCAACACGATATCGGGCCGGAGCGTCATCACCGTTTGGATGGTGGATGAACCACCGCCTTCTTCTCCAATGACCATGCCAAGACCGCCCTCAATAATGATTTGCTTCAACATGGCGCGGCTCGCCCGGTCATCGTCGATAATGAAATAACGCATTGTCTACTCAACCCGTTTCTGAATGTTTTTACAAGGTAATGCTATAGTAAAGATGGTTCCCTGTCCATTCGACCGCACTTCTATCGTTCCCTCTAAAGATTTGATAATATCCTTAGCGTGGGAAAGACCAATTCCCGTCGCCGCCACGCCTTGCTCATTGTATTTTGTCGTAAAACCGGGTTCAAAAATGATTGGCAGCAACTCTTCCGGAATGCCTTTCCCCGTATCCTGCACGCGAATAATGAGCTGGCCTTCATCAATTTCTGACGCAATTATAACCTGCCCTTCCGAAGGCAGTGCTTCCACCGCGTTTGCCACTAAATTATTGATGAGGGCAAGCAGTGCTGTCGCTGAATCCGTCTCCATATCTATCACGGAGTCCACTTGGAACGAAACTTGTTTACCAAGATATTCGGCGTATGTCCCGTTTGCCGTGACGACAAAACGGAGCAGTTCCGACAACCGGTAGGTGTTTCTGCTGTCTGGCCGATTCAGTTTTGCCAGTCCTGTTAACACGCGCTGTGCATCCTTTTTCACTTCATGGATTTCTTGGGCAATGGACAGTGCCTGCCTGCTGTAATCGACCAGTCCATCTGTTTTCAATTTCTGATACAGATCATGGCTTGCGAGTGTGACTTGTTCTATATGTTTCATCGACTTTTCAATATAAAGCGTTTCTGTATAAAGACCTGAACTCACTTCCATCATTTCTTGGATGCGCTTTTTTTGTTCATTCACTATCAACGCACTGTAAAGCCCAATGGCAAAGTAATTCCGGATGATCGCCACTCCGATCAGCAATAACCATTCTCCCATGCCGAACGAATAATGCGCCACCCATATGGAGCGAATCAGGTGCTCCGCGGTGTTTCCCGTAAGTTCTACGAAAGCGGCCCATGCACCTAAACGCAAGGGGGACGTCTGGGGGAACTTGAATATGGCCAAGTGCAGACCTGCCGCATAGATGAAGTAGAAAGCGAAGGCAGGCAAATGCTCCCGCACACTTTCTGCAAGCTCCAGATGACCGGACATCCCGTCTCCTGCCACCCGCAACAGAACGACAACAACCCCGGTCATGATTCCTGTCTGAATCAAAGACCGGGGAGGCCGAATGAGAATGTATAAGAAAAACGCAATGCTGCCCAGCCCGAAACGGAACAGCTCCCCATTAAACGGGATGACTTTAATTTCACTTGCAAAAGCCGTCAAGAAAGCAATGACAACCATCTGCATAATCTCTTTACGCCGGGTTGGCTGGGCATGGTTTCTCATGTTGTTCACCTGTCCATCTTAAACTTATTGCTTTGCTTCCATCGTACCTTTTCCACGTTTCCCGAACAACAAAACAAAGACGAACAAGGAAAGAAGCACAACGGCAGTCAACGTCAAATACATGCCGCTATAGCCTGTGTGTGGGATGACCTGGCCTAAGAAATACGGGCCAAAACCGAAGCCGCAATCCAAAAAGATATAGAACGTGGAAGTGGCAACGCCGATTCGATCCATTTCAATCCCTTTCAAGGCGATGGCTTGGGCACATGATTGGAAGTTCCCAAAACCCAGCCCGATAATCGCACCTGCCGCAAGCAGCATGAAACCATTATGCGCTTGGCTCAGCAGCAATAGACCTCCAGCAAACAAGATCAATGCCGGATAGACGATAAACTTCGCACCCTTCTCATCCAAAAGCTTGCCTGAGAAAGGGCGTGACAGCAAGACAACGAACGCATACACGAGGAAGAAGAAGCTTGCCGCTTTTACGACATCAATTTCCTTCGCGTAGAACGAAAGGAACGAAAGAACACCTGAATAGGATAGTCCGACAAATAAAGTGATGACCGAAATAGGCAATGCTCTTTTTTCGATAAACTGGGAATGGCTTTTTTCCTTCACCTGAACAGCAGCTGGTGCAGTTTCTTCTTCTCTGACGAAGAAAAACATGAGCATATTGATGATACTCAACACGAGGCAAAGCCAAAAAATAACTTGGAACGGATAATGCTGGCTCATGAAAATTCCGAGGAATGGACCGATAGCTGTAGAAAGAACGGTACTCATACTAAAATAACCGATTCCCTCCCCGCGTCGGGTCGGCGGAATAATTTTCGCCACCATCGTACCGGTCGCAGTTGAGGCAAAGCCAAGCCCAACGCCATGAATTAAACGGGTTGCCAGAAGAAGAGGCAATGTTGCAGCGCCAAAATAAAGACCTGTACCAATTAAAAAAACTACTAATCCGATGAATAGCAGTTTCTTGCTGCCGATTTTGGCAATTAAATTACCTGATCCGATCCTTGCGATCAATGTTCCGATAATAAAAATTCCCGACACGAGACCCGCTGTACTCGTTGAAGCACCGAACTCCTCTGCAGCGTAAGGCGCAATGGTCACCATGAGTAAATACATGACAAGCATAATAAAGAAATTGATGATCGAAATAATAATAAAATCCTTTGTCCATAAACTTTGTTTTTCCATCGACTCACTCTTTCGTTAGTTTAGATTTTCTTGGATGTTTTTCAAGACGGCCGTGGCGATTTCAATGTTTTCTGCAGGAACGCCCTTCAAAAAACCTTTATATAACGTATCCAGTTTCCCCATGATCTCATGGCATGCGGAGCTGCCGGATTCTGTCAATCGAATCCATTTTTCGCGCTTGTCCTGCCCCGGACGCACTTCGATATATGTCAGCTCCTCCAAACGCTGCAGAATTTTGGTGACACTCGGTTTTTCCACCTGCTGCCTCGTTGCAATCTCTGCCGGCGTCATGTCGCCCTCTTGGAAAAGTAATTTTAGGATGGTCCACTGTGAATTAAATAATCTGTATTCCGCAAGGACGGCATTTATTTCATTTAGCATCGGACGATGCACTTTGGCGTATTGCCCGAAAAACTGCAATTCCCTTGTTGTAATGTTCAACGCCTCCTCATAATTAAAATCATTAGTTAGCCTAATTAACTATACTAGTTAATCATAATTCAGTTTTATTGTCCAGTTTTAAATATTTCCTGTAGCAACCGTTAGTAAGCAATCCGCTGACGATAAATCCAGATCTATTTCTATTCTTACCGGTTGACAAATTTTATTTATCGTATTATTTTTAACTTACTAATAGTTTCCTTAGGGAAACTTATTACTTTGCCTGAAGGAGTGATAGTCTTCTAACGTTTACGAAATTACGATATTGCACCCAGGGAAAAGCTTACTACTCTCCATTCAGCTTTTCACAAGTCACCATAATCCGACATATAGTAAAGACAGTCATTACAAATGTGGAGGTCTTAGGTTTTTACCTCAAAAACAGCTAGGCAGTAACACCGGTTGGCTGACTGCCCCAAATACTCATTCAGCAGTACCTTTCAAAGTGTTTCCCTGTCAGCGGCTTGATTCCTGTATAATGCCCACGCTTTTCGTTCTTGGTACAAAGCTTTCAATTCTGTTTCAAAGATGAGACCGGCCTTTCAGTAATGAAATATAAAAAGAAGCATCTACGTTCAGTCGTTTTGTGCTTCTTTGAAATTCGGAAAATAAATTTCCGCATTTCCGCCATGTAAATTTTTTTATAGTATTTGTTGCACAAGGGAAACACTATCACCATTGATTTTAGGAGGAACGGAAATGAAGAAGAAGTACGGCGTATTATTAATTGCCCTATTCTCAGCGCTGCTTATGTTAGGGGCTTGTGCAGAGAAAAAAGCGGATGAAGTGGACACGGAGGGTAAAATCCACATTGTGACGACGATCGCGCAAATCGCAGAGCCGCTTTCCATTATCGGAGGCGAGCATGTCGCTATAGAAAGCTTGATGGGTCCAGGCGTCGATCCGCATTTGTATAAGGCAACGCAGGGAGATATTAAGAAGCTGGAAAGCAGCGATATCGTGCTGTACAGCGGCTTAAATTTGGAGGGGAACCTGACAGAGGCCTTTGAGAAAATCGGCCAAAAGAAGCCCGTACTTGCCATTTCTGAAGCTATTCCAAAAGAAAAGTTATTGCATGATGAAAATGGAGCCATTGATCCACACGTCTGGTTCGATATTGAACTCTGGAAGATTTCAATAGAATCGGCGACCGAGGAGCTGAAGGCATATGCGCCAGATCATGCAGACGACTTTGAAGCAAATAAAGAGAAGTATTTTAGCGAACTGCATGACCTGCTTGAAGAATCCAAAGGAAAGCTTGCGGAAATCCCGAAAGAAAAACGGGTGCTCGTAACAGCTCATGACGCATTCGGTTATTTCGGCAGAGCGTATGACATTGATGTAGTCGGCTTGCAAGGGCTAAGCACAGAGGATGAAATCGGCATTTCGGACATTGACGATACGATTGCCATCCTGCTCGATTATAAAATCCCGGCGGTTTTTGTAGAAAGCAGCATTAACCAAAATTCCATCAAAGCCGTAATTGAAGGGGCTGGCAAAAAAGGGCTGGATGTCAAATTAGGAGGGGAACTATATTCTGACGCGATGGGTGACTCGGGTACGCTAGAAGGCACGTATATCGGTATGTACCGTCATAACATAACGACCATTCATAAGGCACTCTTAGGGGAGGGAAATTGATGTCAGTCCTGAAAGTGGAAGACTTATCTGCTTCCTATCGAAAAAACAAAGTGTTATCTGATGTGAATTTTAATGTGAAACCCGGATCATTGACCGGCATCGTCGGTCCGAACGGTGCGGGCAAATCAACCTTGCTGAAAGTGATGCTGGAATTGCATCCTTCGCTTTCGGGCAACGTTTCGTTTTTTGATTCGACGTTAGCAAAGACCAAAACGCGCGTCGGTTATGTCCCGCAACGTGGTTCTGTCGACTGGGATTTCCCGACGAATGCTCTTGATGTTGTGTTAATGGGACTGTATGGGAAAATCGGCTGGTTCAAGTGGCCGTCTAAACAAGATAAGGAATTGGCATTGGAATCTCTGGCTCAGATGGGAATGGCCGACTATGCCGACCGCCAGATCAGCCAATTGTCAGGCGGCCAGCAACAGCGCGTCTTTCTAGCACGGGCACTTGTTCAGGATGCCGACCTCTATTTCATGGATGAACCGCTGGTCGGTGTCGATGCGGCAACAGAGACGGCGATTATGACGACATTGAAACGCTTGAAATCTGCAGGCAAAACCGTCATGGTCGTCCATCATGATTTATTGACAGTAGAGGATTATTTCGACCATGTCATGCTGCTGAATCGAACGATCGTGGAATACGGGAAAACCGATGAAGTCTTCACGAAAGATAATGTCCAAAAGACATACGGTGGTTCCCTGCGCTGGATGAAGGAGGCGTAATGATGCTGGACGTATTTTTATCTCCTAATGCCCAATGGGTTCTTTTCAGCACATTGATTCTCGGAACGGCAGCCGGCATGGTCGGATGCCTGTCTTATTGGAAAAGGCAGAGTCTCATGAGCGACGCCTTATCCCACGCGGCACTCCCTGGAGTGGTTATCGCCTTTTCGATACTCGGGTACAAAAACCTGCCATTCATGATTTTCGGTGCAGCTGTCAGTGCATTTATCGGCGCTTGGCTCATCCAGTTGATCCGTTCCTCCAGCCGGGTGAAGGAAGATGCGGCCATGGGGCTTATCCTATCTGTCTTTTTCGGACTCGGCATTATGTTGCTGACAGTTGTCAGTCGAAAAGGCGGCGGGAATCAGGCAGGACTGGATAGCTTCATCTTCGGTCAAGCGGCTTCGATGGTGCGGACGGATGTTTATACGATGATGGCGGTCGCGATTGTGATCATTGCTGTTGTCATTATCGGGTTCAAGGAATGGAAACTGTTCTTGTTTGATCCGGATTTTGCAAAAGGACTTGGCTTGTCGAACCGCCTCATGGATGGCCTCTATTTAGCGATGCTTGTGCTTGTGATCGTCATCGGCATCCAGGCGGTCGGCGTAATCTTAATGGCCGCCTTGCTCATTATTCCACCGGTCAGTGCCCATTATTGGACTATGTCCTTCAAACGGATGCTTGTGCTTTCCGCAATTTTCGGCGGCGGCTCAGGTTTGCTCGGCACATTGATCAGTACAATGGGGAAAGGATGGCCGACCGGTCCTTTTATCGTCATTGCCTCCGCTTCCATCTTCCTCATTTCGGTAATAGCCGGCTCGCAGCGCGGTCTATTGGTCAGGGCTCTTCAATTACAGCTGCAACGGAAGCAACATCGGCTGGAAAGCCGGCCCATCCCTCGCCAGCCCGTCAAGGAGGGTAAATAACTATGAGTTATGAAGGATGGATTTTACTGACCGCATCCTTAGTCGGCATTTCATGCGGCATTATGGGGGTCTTTCTCATTTTACGCCGGATGGCCATGATGGCGGATGCTATTAGCCATACTGTCCTGCTTGGCATTGTCACCGCTTATTTGATCACCCGTGAGCTGAGTGGATGGCATATGCTCGTTGGCGCAATTATTGCAGGGCTATTGACTGCCGTATTAGTGCAGTGGCTTCACTCGCTCGGCGTGCAGCAAGATGCCTCCATCGGCGTTGTCTTTACGACTTTGTTCGCTATCGGGGTCATCCTGATCGCAACGAAAACAGGAAATGTTCATTTGGATGTGCAACATGCCTTGATGGGCGAAATCACCTTTGTCCCTTGGCAGACGATAGAGGTTCCGCTGATTGGCGAAGTGCCCCAAGCCACTTTCATCTTATGCATTGTCCTTGCGATTGTACTGGTGATGATTCTGGCATTTTATAAGGAATGGAAGATTACGACGTTCGATGCGGCGCTTGCGGCTAGTCTCGGTATTCCAGTCATGCTTATGCATTACGTCTTCATGACCCTTGTCTCGATTACGACTGTCGCATCCTTTGATGCAGTCGGTGCAATTATGGTCGTCGCCATGCTGATCACGCCAGCAGCCGCAGCTTACCTCTGGACCGATAAACTGTCGATCATGCTCGTTCTCAGCGCCGTCTTCGGCGTCCTATCCGCAATCGGCGGATATTACATCGCTTCGTGGATCGACACGTCCATTTCCGGATCTATGGCGTTCGCGACTGGCATTCTATTCCTGATCAGCTTTATCGGCTCGCCGCGTCATGGATTCATTTCCCGCTATATCCGTCCTGTCACACTGGCGAAGGAATAAAAAAAGATGGAGGGGACTTGTTCGAATCCCCTCCATCTTTTCGTTTATACGTTCATTGGCAAGCCGAGCCATCCGTTGCGCATAGCTCCTTATATGCGACCGCTTTTAGGGCCAGCAGCTCCTCTTCGGACAGGCGGCTTTGCAGCTTGTTCATCAATTGCTGCTGTTCTGCAGAAGTCATCCCGTTTCTTGCTTGGCTTTGCAGTTCATTGAGCTCGGACATATTGAACTTCTTTAGGAGAGCACGGGTCGCCTCTTCCTTCGTCTGGAAAGGCAACTTCGCCGGATCCGCATTCTTTCCTTCTTCAATGAACGCCCGCAATTCCGGATCGTTCTTCACTTCCTGCCTGATGGCATCCATCTGGCCGCTTGACTCCAGTTCCGTTGTCACCTTGTCCATCACCTGGTCAGCGATGAGATTTGTTCCAATAAAATATACACCAACGGCGAGAAGTCCCAATAAGATGACAGTGGCAATGAAAGCTTTTAGAAATCTCATATCCGTTCTCCTTTACTGCTTCATTCATGTTAACAATTCCACAATATCCTCCTCGGTTAAGGACATTACTGAATTTCCTTGCGAATCAATGATTTCTTCAATTAGGTTCCTTTTTTTCTCCTGCAGTTCATTCATCTTGTCCTCAATCGTGCCGCGTGCAACGAGTTTAATCACTTGAACCACTTGCTCCTGGCCAATCCGGTGGGCACGGTCTGCCGCTTGTTCCTCCACCGCCGGATTCCACCATAAATCATACAATATGACAGTATCGGCACCCGTCAGATTAAGGCCTGTTCCGCCTGCTTTCAATGAAATCAAAAACAAGTCACGCTCTCCAGCATTGAATCGCTGGCATAGCTCCAGCCGCTCTTCAGAAGGCGTTTGGCCATCGAGGTAGAAAAAGGGCACTCCTTGGAAAGCCAAATCCCTGCCGATCAAATCAAGCATCTTGGTGAACTGGGAGAAAATCAAAACACGCCTTCCAGCCAGTTGGGATTCCTGGATGATCCGCTTTAGCTGTTCGAATTTTGCCGAGCTCCCTTTATAGCCGTCGACGAATAAAGCAGGATGGCAGCAAATTTGCCGCAGTCTCGTCAAGCCGGCGAGAATCCTAATTTTATTCTTCCGGAGTGTGTCCTTATCCAGATGCTTTAACGTATCATGCCGCAGTTTTGCCAAGTAGGCCGCATACAACTTCTTCTGCTCTGGCAGCAGTTCAGCAGAATCAATCGTTTCAATTTTCTCCGGCAGCTCTTGCACAACATCGCGTTTCATCCGGCGAAGCAGGAATGGACGAATCCGACGAGCCACTTCTTTTCGCTGGAGCTCACTGAACTCCCGCAATCCCCCAAATAACTCAGGCAGGATGACATGGAAAATGGACCATAGTTCTTCTAACGCATTTTCCACGGGCGTTCCAGTCAACGCAAAACGATGGGTTGCCCGAATTCGTTTCACTGATCTCGCCGTCATCGTAATCGGATTTTTGATCGCCTGCGCTTCATCCAGAAACATCGCATGGAACGTTAGCTTTTCAATCCACTGGATATCCCTTCGCACAAGGGGATACGAAGTGATGATGACATCTGCCTCTTCGTCCAGCTGCCATAACTTCATCCTCTTTTTACGGTCGCCGTCCACAATGACAGCTTTCAGGTCAGGTGCGAACTTCTCCACTTCTTGCTTCCAATTATACGTAAGGGAAGAAGGGCACACTATAAGGACAGGCTGTTTCTGTCGGCGGATGGCAGCTAGCTCAGACAGGATGAAAGCAATGCTTTGCACTGTTTTGCCAAGCCCCATATCATCTGCCAAAATGCCACCTGTTCCAAACGAAGCCAATGTTTTCATCCAGCGATAGCCTTGCTTTTGGTACGGCCGTAAAACGGAATCCAGTACTTCGGGAACAGCGATGCTTTCTTCCGGATTTTTCAGCCTGTCGAGGAAAGCCCTAGCGGATTCCTCAACTGAAAATGCCTCCGCCTCTTCTCCGGAATGCAGCAACCGGATGCCCCTTACAAAAGGAACCGTCAGCCCTTTCTCCAAGTCTTCCAGGCTTTCCGGGAGTTCATTCATCATCTGCTGCAACCGCTCAAATTCTTTGGTTTCCAATGAAAGAAGCGTACCATCCCGCAACCGGTAGTATTTCCGCTTTTCTTCGAGAGCCACCAGCAAAGAACGGATTTCCCGGTCTGCAATGCCGTCCATCTCAAATTTAAATTCCAGCCAATTGGTCCGCTCCTCAAAGTGCTTCACACGGATTCGCGGCTGCGGGTGCCCCTTGAAAATCCGGTTTCGGATGGCTGTTGTGGCATAGACGCGAACATACTGCTGAAGCTTCGGCAGGATATGATAAAGAAAAGCATATTCCAGTTCTTCATTGTGCAAAAAATAGCCTTCGTCTGTTTCAGCGAACTGGCTTTCTTCCATGAGCTGTAAAATGGCCTCTTCCTTTTCGATATCCCGCAAGACTGTCGCCTTTTTTGGCAGCTCCCGATCCGCCACAGGATTGATGACGATATGGCCATACTGAAACTCCAAACCGGCCAATAAGCGGTTATTTAAACGGTCGATGTACAGCTTCGCCACTAAGGGGGATTGGACCAACCGGCTCGTAACCGAGGAATCGATTTCGACCTGGCCGATGCTTCGGAGACCCGGAACGACTTTCTCCAGGAAGAACCCGACTTGTTCATCCGGAATGGTTATATGCCTCGCTTGCGCGGTCTTCAGCATCCGTTCCAAATCCGCGAGC
Source organism: Sporosarcina cyprini (assembly GCF_022048975.1). GTDB lineage: Bacteria > Bacillota > Bacilli > Bacillales_A > Planococcaceae > Sporosarcina > Sporosarcina cyprini. Next base: position 28,207 of record NZ_JAKMHX010000017.1, read on the forward strand.
CGTTTGCAATCTTCAGGCGCAAGCCGAAAGATATTTCCTCTCTGCACGACTGTCCGGTATGCTTCCAAAATGACCACTTCATCCATACCGTCTATTTTCAGCAAATGGTCAGCAGTTTTTGATTGCCCGAAATGAAAGCGAATCGGCAACGTGCCTTCTTTACGCTGAAATGGATACCTGGATCCTGTCTTCTCCAGCTGAACGTCGGCAGCCTCGAGGAGCGGCAACAATACTTCCCATGCATAAGGAGGAATAACCAGCATGGAATCAGGGATCGTGATGTCCTCATGTTGATCTGTTTGTATCGCAATAAGCTGCTGCAAGACGGCATCCGTTTCTGCCAGAAAGCAGTGGATATGCGGATCATACAACTCACTTGGCAGGCCCCTGTCCAGTTGACGGAGAAAACGCCCAATGGGTTCCACCTTATGATCACCGAACCAGATTTCAACACCAAGAAGCGGCCCTTGGCTTGTCACGATCGGTTTGAGAATAAATTGCAACGGCTTCACCTGGCGTCTCTCAAAATGCCGCTGATGTTTACTAGGCGGGGCTGCGGGTTTTTTAAAAAGGGTGAGCAATTCATCCGCCAGCTTTGCGCCATTCCCTTCCTGTTGCGCGATGGCAAGCAGAACGGCTGCGACATGCTGGCATTCGTATTTGTAGGAAGCCCCAAGGGAAGGACAGCTGCACGACGTTTTCATTTCATTACCAGCAGTGAATTCAATCTTCACTTGAAACGGCTCGTTGCCGTGTACAATTGCTTCACAGCGACTGGAATCCATAATGGCAATGGAGACTTTGCCTGCTTGAACATACGACTTCCCTCGCCGATATGACACAGTACCGCACAAATCCGTCACCTTTTTATCTGTAATGACTGGAATCATTCTTCTCGCCCCCCTGCTCCGTCCTATTTCGGTATCCTTCATTATACGCGAACAAAGGCTCCCTTTACAGTCCGGGGAACAAGGCAAACGTGTCACTGACTCATCGATCTTTTACGAAATGAGAAACGCCATGTTATTACGGCAACAACAAGCAGCATTGCAATATACACATAGATCCCAAAGGCAAAACGATTGGCAAACACGTGCGCAGCAACAAATAACAACGTTAGCAATCCAATCAAAAACATTTTAAACGAACCGCCATCCTGAGCAAATTGGAAGGATAACGAGAAGGGAAACGAATCCCGATCCATCAACAGATAAACAATTGCTGTAAACAGGACGCCTCCAACTGCTACGGCAATGAGATCCGGGATAACAGAAGTTGAGAAAATCCCGATGAAAATAACCGATAACAATAGAAAAACTGGCGCATACATAGTCATCAAAAACGCCTTCAATGTCCCGCTAAATACGATATGAGGCTGTTCTATCGGTGCTGCTTTGAAAATCCAGCCACCTTTATAGCTGCCCGAATAGCGAAGCATATGAACGACGGTCGGGATAATGAAATTCAGGAAATAGATGAACAAAAACATGCTTCCTGTGCCGATCTCTGCCAGAGACCGTTCCCTAAGCTCCATAACGATAAATATGAAAGGAAAGACAATACCCATTGCCAGCACCGGATAGACTTTTAGTTTAAATTCCCTCTCCTGGCGCATCATTAATGTGGCAAACCGGAAAAAGACCCTCTCCTCTTTGGAGTGGCACGTCATCTTAGCCAACATTTCAATGATCCGATGGGGCTTCCTCTTCCGTTCCTTTGCCACGCCCATCAATTTATCAAGACTCCGCTCAAAAGCAGGCATTAAACGGATATACAACAGGACAGCGAGGATCGGCACAAGCACCCCGAGAATCGAACCGAGGACAATGCCAGCGGAGTAATTTCCATTAAGAAGCATTTCAAATGTGGAGCCATACCATAAAGGCGGCAGCAATAGATGCCACCAGTTGAATGTATAAGAGATATCAAAATTTACAATATCAAAGGAACGGGCTACGACCTGATAGCCAATAATCGTCCCGACCGATAGAAGGATCTGCACATAATTAATAATATCCTTTAGCTTTTCCCCATCAAAAAATCGCAGCACGGCTAAGTAAAGCAAGGAAGTGATGACAATGACAAGCGCGATGGTCAACCCGATATCCACGAGAAACAGCAACGTAAATAGAATGCCTTTTGTAAAGAGACTGACCAAAAGCGGCAATAGCAGAAGCGAGCCGCTGACAAAAAACATGTAAATGAGAATATGCAGTATTTTAGCTGCATTGATTGTCTTGCTGTCGACCGGTTTCGTATGCAATATGTTTTTATCCCGGATATCCAGCAAGACGGAAGAGAAATCCGCGATCATCGTCGTAGATAATATGAAAATGATAATGCCGAAGCTGATGCCCATTTGAAAGACTAATTGATTCCCAAAAAATAAAAAAGGAGTGATCAACAGGCCATATAGTGCGTAAATCCACAGTGATTTCAGAAACTGGTTGCCTTCCTTTTTCCCCCGCGTATCATTAAAAATCGTCGGCACTCTTCTGCCATCCATCGTCAATTTCATTCGCAGGATGATCAGAAGCGCATTATAATCGATTCCCAGTTTTAGTAACAAAGGCTTGAACAACGAAATGACTTGAAGAGATCGGTACTCACGCATCGGCATCCCCATCCTGCATAATGGAGATGAAACGGGACGCCCGTTCCCCATGATCTGTGAAGCCCGTCAATTGATTGAAAATACCGGACAAGGTGCCTTCCTGGCTTAACTCCTGCAGCTCCTCAAATGTCCCGTCTGCGATTACCTCTCCCTTAACGAGAAGGACAATTCGGTTGCTGATCTTTTCAACGACATCCATAATATGCGACGAATAGAAAATCGTCTTTCCTTGTTCCGCGAGCTGCGCCAGCATTTCCCGGATGATCATCATACTGTTGGCATCCAAGCCGCTCAGCGGTTCATCAAGAAATAACAAATCAGGATTATGCAGCAAACTCGATGTGATGAGCACCTTCTGCCTCATTCCTTTTGAAAAGGAAGAAAGTCTCGTATCCATTACACTGGTGAGATCAAATTCCTTCAACAGTTTTTCAGCCTTCTGCTCTGCGTAGTGGCGTTCCATCCCATAGAGCTCCCCCGTAAACACTAAAAACTCCATCGCCGTCAAATTATCGTAAAGCTCCGCCTGTTCCGGCACATATCCGATTCTTCTCTTATATGAAATATCCCCTTGGGCAATATCCTGGCCGAACAGTTCAACCGTCCCTTGATAGTTTTGAATCAAACCGAGCATTATCTTTACCGTCGTACTCTTCCCCGCTCCATTCGGTCCAATATATCCGATGATCTGGCCACGCTTCACTTCCAAATTAACTCGGTTCAGCACCAGCTTTTCGCCATAATCCATCGTCAAATCTCGCAAGACTAATATGTTTTCGGTTGTTTCCATACACACACCCCGCTCCTAAAGATTCTTTCTTGTTAGTTTATACGAACGAAATTGGAAATGGTTCCCTGAGGAAACGATGAGAAACTTCTTATGAAACTCTCATTTTCCTCACAGAGTCCTCTCAAAATGCGGCGGTATGATAAGGACATACCAAAACAAAGGAGACGATGAACATGAACAAATTACTAGCAACTACACTAAGCGCAGCACTTTTATCAGCAGGAGGATTCAGCGCAGCCAACGTACTACATACGGACAAAGTGGAAGCGGCACAAACGCAGCAAGTAACAACATCCCAATACGGCTCTAACTATCAATTGCAAATCGCAGCCGATACGCTTGCACAACTTCCTGAATACGCTACAGTGGCAAGCAAAGTCGATGTATCCGGACTGCAAGCAAAAATTACAGAGGACTCCAACTACAAGCGCGTCATCCTCTTCAAAGATGCGAACGGTCAAGGCAAATTCAAATCCATCTTTGTAAAAAACACTAACATGTTGGAAATCGTTGATTTGAAAGCGGGACAAGTATTCTACGGGAAAATTACAACTGAAGACACAACACCGGCACCTGAAGTAAAACCAGAACAACCGGTTCAAAGCGACATCAGCTCATTACCGGAATACACAACACTCGCATCCAAGGTCGAGGTCGGTAGCTACAATGCAGCAGTCGTCGAAGACAACTTCAACAAACGAGTAATCGTTTTGAAAGACGACAATGGCCGTGAGCAGTTCAAGTCCATCTTTGTGAAAGAAACAAACACATTGAAAATCATCGACACAACAGGCGGCCAAATCTTTTACGGCGTTATCACTGCAGAATCAACACCGAGCGCGGCTCAACCAGTTGAACAACAAGCAGCACCTGCAGTCGCTACACAACAAGTGAAAGAGCAAGCAGCCCCTGCAGCAAGCGGCATCAGCGCGCTGCCTGAATACAACAAGCTCGCTTCCGTTGTAGATGTCGCAAGCTACACAGCACAAATTGCCGAAGACAACTACAGCACACGCACCATCCTATTAAAGGATGCGAACGGCAGCGTTCAATACAAATCCATTTTTGTGAAACGGACTAACATGCTCAAAGTCATCAATACACGCGGCGGCATGGTATTCTACGGATCTCTATAAGAGAATATGATAAGGAAGGAAGCAGGCGCTCTTATGCGTCTGCTTTTTTAGGGTGTGTGGATCGAATTAGCTGGGGTTATCGGTCGCTTCGCAAGAGGCATCGGTCAGTTTTCATATTTGATCAATACTATCGAAAGCTTATCGGTCACGCCCGGGTTTATCATACAGCTCGCGACGTTTCCGGCAGTCTGTCTTTCTGTCATTCTCCAAACAGTACAATCCTTCCAGTTTTGATTTCCATCAGGCGGGTAATGAATGATTACATAATTGATTGTCTCTGTAGCATTACCAGTTTAGCAGGAAGGAGGTCGTTGTATGGCTGATCACCAAAAGCGTGACCAGGACGAGTATTTCGAGGATCGGGCTGGTACAGACGATGCCCGGTACCATGTTGTTCCGCATGATGAGGACGGCTGGGCTGTGAAAAAAGAAGCCAACGACGACCCGGCTTACACGTCGGGATCGCGCGATGAAGCTGTCGAGGAAGCGAAGCGGATGGCGCAAGAAGCCGGCACGATGGTCTATCTTCATGGTGAGGATGGCAAGATTGAGAAACAGCTGGAATATGGTGATTGATTTAAAAAATGCCCAGGGTGCACTCCCTGGGCATTTTTTATTGTAGTTCCTGATAGCCTTCATAAAACGGCCGCCGTCTTTGACGTCAGAATGATATAACGCTTTTAACGCAAAGCTCTTTTCAAGTTCATGTTCCTTCATAATTTGCTGCAGTCGCTTGGACAGCTCCGCATTGTTTTTTACGAGACGCTCCATTTTCGGTTTGGAGTATTGCATTCGGCATCCCTCCTACTTCTTACCTTACCATGAATCCCTATTTATAAACGATCATGACGTAAATATTTTCGTAAGGTTAGACATCTAAAGCACTTCATACTACAATTGAAAATGATTATCAATATCATTGAGTGCAGGGGGAATGCTTCATGTTTTATCAAATTAAGAAAATGATCGTTAAGGAAGGGACATCTTCCATTGTCATTGACCGCTTCAGTGGTGAAGGATTGATTGAAAAGCAACCAGGTTTCGTCGGTTTAGAGGTCCTTCTGAAAGAAGTGCGCCGCGGCGATGAGGAAGTTCTTATTGTCGTCCGTTGGCAATCAAAAGAGGATTGGAAAAATTGGGAGAAGAGCCCCGAGCATATCGCGGGCCACAAAGCGAATGCCGGCAAGCCGAAGCCTGATCACATTATTGAAGTGCAGCAGTCTACTTATGAAACAAAGTTGTCCAAGTAACTAGCTATGCTCTTTTGAAAAAAAACAGCCGGCCCTCGCAAATGGACCGGCTGGTTTCATTATTTCAAATATCTTCTCGCGCCTGCGTAATTCGTTTTATAAATTCCAGCGTTTATCGAGATGATTTCAATCTTCCTTGAGGAATTCGGTGCATGAATCATTTTCCCATCTCCAACGTACATGGAAACATGATACACTTTCCCCGTTCCGCCATTATAACCAAAGAACATGAGGTCCCCTGGCTGCAAATCGCTTCGTTTCACGGCCGTCCCATGTGTCGCTTGGACAAACGAATCTCGGGGAATTAAAATTCCATGGTTCCGATACACGGCATACATTAACCCGGAGCAATCATACCCGTACGCCGATGCACCAGCCCAAACATATGGCAGTCCAAGATACCGCTTGGCACTGTCGACGATGTCCTTTTGAGTTGGTTTTGGTATAGATGCGTAGGAATCGTGCACTTTCACGTCAGCTTTTCGAATATATTTGATTCCATCTGTGTTCGTGTTCACTTTCAGCCAATCGCCTTCCTCACTTAGGACCGTTAGGATTGTCGAATAGCTGATGTCTATGAATTTGTATTTATTGTGGAGTTTTGGTTCCTTGTACAATGTCGCGATTTTTGCTTCTACGATGGCAATCGGGCAACCTTCATAGTTAGAATAATATTCTTTCACATGTGATTTCGGCACCCAGCCTTGATAGCCGTTTTTATGTCCGGTCTTTGCTTGGCTCTTCACTGCAATGTACAGCCAATCCCCCTGCGACTTGATAACTTCTACTTCATCACCATACAACGCCTGGGTGTCCGTCCGTCCGACAAGCCACAATTTTTGAACGACGTTCATACTCTTTGACCACTTTGCCATATCCGGCATCGGAGCAATGGAAATATGGTCCATTGAACGAGTCTGATTCGGTTTATGCCACACATTGGTCACCGGCACACGTATCGCATAATGCTTCTGATTTGAAGGATGATAGCATGCTTCGAACTTCGGCTTTAAATCAGGATTTAGAATACGCGCCAAAAATACAGCAAAATGCGATTTAGTTAAAAATCCGGTCGGCTTGTATGTATTATCCTCGTACCCCTTCGTCACACCGTTTGCAAACAGGGTCTGAATGGATGGCGCTGCCCAATAGGTCGGGTTTACGTCCCTGAAAAGATAGTCGCTCGTTCCTTTCAAATCAAATGCGTTCACTAAAATGGAAGCCATCTGCCCTCTTGTCAAATTGTCTTGCGGTTTAAATTCGCCCTGTTCGTTTCCACCCATGATTCCGGCTGCCACTATAGCTTGAACAGTTGCATACCCTTCATCCCCGGGGCTCACGTCGGGAAACGAGACATCCGGCAAGTCCTCAACCGGCAGCTGCAACGCTTTCACGATCATTTCAGAAGCTTCCAGTCTTGTAATCAACTTTCCTGCTCCAAACGTTCCGTCTGGCATGGCTGTAACGATCCCTTGACTCGCTAGATATTCAATTTCCGCCTTGGATGAGTGAGTTTCACCGACGTCTGGAAATAGTGGAGCGGCTAATGCTTGAATAGAGTAGGACAACGTACACAACATAACAACGAGCGACAGTAACAATTTTTTCAGCTGGATCGCCTCCCTAAGATGATGTTCATTTCCATAATTATACGGTACATCATGAAAGGTAGATAGATATTTTCATAAAGTTATTTAAATTTGCAAGACGTTGAAACCGTATGACAGGAATCGAACAAAATATACCCTTGATTGCGAGGGCTTTGTAAGTGTCCGCAATCAAGGGTACAGAGAGATAGATTCTTCTTAATCAATAAATATCGTTTTCAACGCAGCATCCCAGCGTACGGTTCCATTATAAGATTCCTCCACTAGTTGAAGCGGTATCATTGCATTGCCTTTGATCAGTTTCGGCGCTGCCGGCAGCGTTACGGACTTCCCTCCGACAGTAGCAGCTTTGGAGTTGATCGTCACCTTGACGGCTGGGTTGGAGATTGTAATGACATCGCCTTTTTTCGTCAGCTTCATTTCCGGGTTAACGTTCTCAAATACAGCTCTTACCGGGACATACACGACATTGTTTTGAATGACCGGCTGATGTGGTAAGGCGATCCATTTCCCCTTCATCATAATTTGCGGTTCTCCGAGATCCGGAATGAGATCACTGAATGGGATGCCTTCGCCGAAGTAGTTTTTGCGTGTATCCGATATTTCCTGCAAAGTCTTTTGGCGCTGTTCTAAAATGCCGTTTACCGTTTTTGATTTTTGGCTCAAGATATCATTTGATGTTGTTGTACTAATTGTCGTAATGTCTTTTTTCGTCTTATCGCCAATCGTTTGAATTGATTTCGTCTCTCTTTTCAAAATGGAATTCCACTCGGCAAGGGCCTGCTTTTGTGTTAATTTACCCTGCCTATACTTTTGCATGACGCTTGCCAATGAAGTCGGGCTGCTTTGGTGTCGCAGTTCAGACATAGGGCTGGCCAGGCTGTTCGCGCTGACCGCTTGGCGATAAAAACTCATCGGGCTGGCCAGTGAATGTTCGTTCACTGCATTTCTGTATTTCATCATCGGACTCGCCAATGAATTTTCATTGATTGCGCTTTTATAATGCGACATCAGACTTCCTAAGGAATTCGGGTTGATACTTTGCGCATAGTTTTGCATTGGGCTGCCCAATGATTTGGCATTAATCTGACTCTTATAGGTCCGAAGCTTGGATGAATATTCTTTATTGGCGCCAAACTGGGCTTCCAGCTTCGCCACATCCGCTTCGAGCAGCTGGTTTAACTGGGCCAAATCATCACTGGTCTGCTTCCCAAATGTGTCAAAAGAGGCTTGTTCCTTGTCCCGATAGGCCCGATATTCTTTATTCGTATCATCTCGATATTTTTCATAAGCTTTGACCGCCTTCTTTTCATAGGACGTATATTCATTTCGGACCTGATTCAGCACCTTGTTACTCGCTGCAGCAGATGCATTGGCAGTCAGCCCAAGAAATAAAGTGCATGCCAAAACAAGGCTGGCTGCCTTACGAATGCCTTTCATCTCACCATCTCCTTACCAATGATTTACTATTAAGAATAAAGGAACGCTTCCTTGTTTGGAATATGTAGGAAGTCTCATTACTTGACCTATGTTTTTCGTCTCATCTAAACGAAAACATGCCCGCCTTCTCATCAGGCGAGCATGTACATCATCGTATATTCCATTCAGTTTGCAATAATGCATACATATAGACATCCTCGAACTTGTCCCCGGTCCGCTCGTAGCTGCGCAGCAAACCTTCCCGAAGAAAACCGAACTTCTCTACAAGCTTCTGGGAAGCGACATTGGCCGGATCAATCAACCCTTGAATGCGCATCAGGTTCATCTCCGTGAAGCCATATTCTAAGACGGCCCCAAAAGCTTCTGTCATGATCCCACTCCGCCAATGTTCCTTTGATAGTTCTGCCCCGACCTCGGTACGTGCGTGCCGCTGGGCATAGGCCAAGAAACCACAACTGCCGATCACTTGCTCTGGCTGGCTCTTCAATGTGATCCCCCAGCGGATGCCGGTTCCATTTTCAAAGATGGAGCGATACCATTCGATCTCCTCTCCTGCCTCACTGACGTGCGTGAATGGAAGCAATCCATAATATTTCATAACTTCCGCATCCGACAGGTAACGAAAGATTGCCGGTGCGTCCTCTTTTGTCACTTCCCGTAATAAAAGCCGTTCTGTTTCTAGTACCGGAAACTGTTTACCGTTCATCATTTCCCCACTCCGAACTTAGATCTTTTTCACAAATTCCGTCTTTAATTGCATCGGGCCAAAGCCGTCAATTTTGCAGTCAATATCATGATCTCCGTCTACGAGACGGATGTTTTTCACTTTCGTCCCCATTTTCACTACGGAAGAACTGCCTTTTACTTTCAAGTCTTTGATGACCGTAACGGTATCTCCATCTTGCAAGATATTCCCGTTTGCATCTTTAAACACTTTCTCTTCTTCCTGCTCTGTTCCTTCAGCACCAGGCAGCCATTCATAGGCACATTCCGGGCAAACGAGCTGATTTCCATCTTCGTATGTATATTCCGAGTTGCACTTCGGACAGTTTGGCAAAGTAGTCATGCCATATTCCCCCTCACCTGTATAGATGGTCCCATCGTACCATGTTCCTTTCGCTTGGTCTACTTGCCTAGAGAGAGAACCACTTCTGTATAAAATGGGAAACCACTTGCTGCAAGCGTGGTGCCTGGTGATGCATCTTCAAGGCAAAATAAAACGTCTTCATGAAGTGAAGTGTGTTTGTTCTCGCTTGGAAGAATTGGCGGCTGTAACCGCTTCTAGACTTTTCAACTTCCAGCCGGTCAAACACTTGCTCCACCCACTCCACGAGAACCTCTTCAGGATATTCCTTTTTCACCAGCGCCATGATGACAGCCACAAGGCGCTTGTCTTCATCGTCCGTATAGACAGTCCCTTTCCAAAAGCTGTCACTCACTCCTTGTAACAGGATCGGCATAAGCCGTTTTTCGGTAAGTGGATGCCCTGCCATCACTGCAGCGAGGTCTGCTCCATGTGCGATACTATGCGCCCAGCCCTTATCCTCTACAAATCCACGGACATCGCGCTCCTGTTGCAAATACGTTGAACACCGCTCCATAACCAAACGTCTCACGGCTTCCTCCAAATAAGGAGTCTCTTGATCAATCGTTAGCAATCCGGCTAACCAAAGGGAGGCGAAAGAGCGTGTAAAGACGCTGTCTGTATTCATTTCACCTATGGCATAAAACAATCGCCTATCACTGATCAGCTCTACAGCCAAGTTCTCCATAACTTCATTTTCTATCAGCTGCTCCGTAAGCATGATAATAAACAGCCTATAAATCTGCTCATCTCGCAAAACGGGGTCAATTGAACCGATTTCTTCCAGCATTTGATCCAATAATTGCCCGCCACTTTCCTTCATATAGTCCATTCGCTCTTCCGGACTCATAGCAATCACTTCTTGCAAAGTTGTCTTTATCATCTCTCCAGCCCCTTTATCCTGTTCCTCCTATTATAGACTTTGCCCATAAACAGGTGTAGGAATTTTCAACAAATGTTTCACCCGTAAAACGGTTGACTTCAGTTATAAAATGATGTAAATTACAAAAGTACGAACGTTAACATTTAAATTTAAAATAATATTCGCCTTTAGGAGTGTTATATATGGATGCAGTATTCGATTATGAAGATATTCAATTGATTCCCGCAAAATGTATTGTCAACAGCCGCTCGGAATGTGATACATCGGTCAAGCTAGGAAAGCATACTTTCGTGTTGCCAGTCGTTCCTGCCAATATGCAGACGATCATTGATGAGAAGATCGCATTACAGCTGGCTGAAAACGGTTACTTCTATATCATGCATCGCTTCAACCCAGAGACGCGCGCTGCCTTTGTGAAAGATATGCACAGCAAAGGATTGATCGCTTCCATCAGCGTCGGAGTAAAAGAGGAAGAATACGGATTTGTGGAGCAGCTTGCAGCAGATGGTTTGGTTCCTGATTACATTACGATCGATATTGCCCACGGCCACTCCAATGCGGTCATCCAGATGATTCAACACATTAAAAAGCATCTTCCCGAAACATTCGTCATCGCAGGTAATGTCGGTACGCCGGAAGCGGTACGTGAATTGGAGAACGCGGGAGCGGACGCAACAAAGGTCGGCATTGGCCCCGGAAAAGTATGCATCACGAAAATCAAAACAGGCTTCGGCACAGGCGGCTGGCAGTTGGCTGCATTGCGCTGGTGTGCAAAAGCCGCTTCCAAGCCGGTCATCGCGGACGGCGGAATCCGGACACACGGAGATATCGCCAAGTCTGTCCGATTCGGTGCATCCATGGTCATGATTGGGTCCCTTTTTGCGGGTCATGAAGAGTCCCCTGGCCAGACAGTCGAGAAGGATGGCAAGCTGTTCAAGGAATACTTCGGTTCCGCTTCTGAATTCCAAAAGGGCGAGAAGAAGAATGTGGAAGGCAAAAAAATGTACGTCGAGCACAAAGGCAAACTGCAAGATACACTGACTGAAATGCAGCAGGATCTACAGTCGTCCATCTCTTATGCCGGCGGTACGAAACTTGAAGCTATCCGCACAGTTGATTATGTAATCGTGAAAAACTCCATTTTCAATGGAGATAAAGTCTATTAATAGGAAGAGCTGCCTTTCCCGGGCAGCTCTTTTTTATTCGGAACAAAAAAGGCAGAGGGGGTTTCCCTCCACCTGTTCTTTATTCGCTTTGCTTCGCTTGGACAATCGTCCGGTTCCGCCCGGTCTCTTTCGCTTCGTAAAGCGATTGATCGGCGAGTTCCAGCAATTCCGCGGGATGCAATGCATGCTCTGGAAAAGCGGCTACACCTGAAGATATGGTGACAATTTCACCACATGGACTGACGGTCGACTCCATTCTTTTGCGAAGCCGTTCGGCCGTTTGATACGCGCCTGCCGCATCTGTTTCAGGCAAGAGAATGACAAATTCCTCTCCGCCAAACCGGCAGCACCGATCTTGCTCGCGGGAGACGGCTTTCATTTCGGAAGCTAGGAACTTCAGCACTTCGTCGCCTGTTGAATGGCCGTACGTATCGTTGACTCGCTTGAATTTATCCATATCCAAAATAATCAAGGCATACGGTCTTCCCTGTTCCGTCCATTTTTTCATCGTTTCGTCCATTGACCGCCGGTTCCACACTTTCGTCAACGGATCGGTCGTGGACTGATGGATGAAAAAGTTCACTCGATCTTGGAAGAAATTCAAGCTGTAGTTCAGCGCCTTCTTCAATTGATTGGCTTCATAATACCAGGTTGTTACCTTGTTGATTTTCTCTTCCTGGCTGTTCTCCGTACTCGTTTCCGTGTAGTACGCAAGTTTCTGAAGTGGCAGAGCGATCTGTTTGGAGATTATGAATAACAGGATGAGGACCACCAGAACGAAGGGCAGTGTCTTTCCAATCATTTCATTCGTCATAGAAACAGACGGGGCAATGGCAGACGTTTTCTCTTTTTGGGACACGACACCCCATTTGGCCAGCGGAATGGTCGCATAGCCTGCCAGCATCACTTTGTTCTGGGAGTTCGTCACTTCCATTGCTCCATCATGTCCCGCCATCAATTCTTTAATTACTTTGTTATCATCTATGACCTTGTCGACTCTCTCAGGATCCGGATGATAAATGATACGCCCTGACTGATCGACAACATAGACGTAAGAACCGTCTTTGTAAAAATGCTCTCCCAGTACCGTCTGCAAGATGTTTTCTTCTTTTAAATAAATAGTTCCCCCGACTAACCCGAGAAACTGTCCATTTGCATCAAAAATCGGCTGAGAAATGAATATGACGAGCCGGCCAGTCAATGCGGTATATGGCTGAGAGATAAACGCTTCCCTCTTTTGCAGTGCTTCTTTTCCACCGACCGATACAAGCTTCTCTCCTTTGAGCCCCAGCGTTTGGGGGGAAGTCGCCAATATTTCGGCCTCTTTATCGACAATTAACACAGAGTTGAATGTATCCGTTTGTTTCTTTAATCTCTCCGCCTCATGCAAGAGCGCTTCTTCGTCTCTATTTTCAATTAAGGAAGCTAAGTTTTCCGAACTCATCTCCAACATTTGCAACGTCATCGTTAAGTATATTTCCGTCGAGTTGGCCAGTTTATCCGCATATGCTTGGTTCGTTGCCAGTGTACTGTTGATGAGCGTTTGTTTGCTCACCCGATACCCTGAATAGATACTACTCACCAATGTAAGAATCACAGACATCAACGCAACCAAAGATATTAAATATTTCAAGGACAGCCTCATGGCCAGTTACAATCTCCTTCTATTTCAAAAATCGCATAATGAATCTACTATACCATTTCTCTTCCTATATAACAGTACTTTTTTGCCAGAATAGAAGAGTCCTCTTCCGATTATTTTCAGAAGAGGACTCTTTTTTAGGCAACTTGCACTTCCACTTTCATATCTAACTCGCACATTTTAAAGTAGTTGGCAAACCTTCTCGTCAGGGCGCTTTCTAGTTCCTCACCGGTTTCATCTGAAAATGCCTCTTGCGTAAACGCCTGGACGCCGCAAAAACAATCTTCCACCGGATTCAGAGCGGTTCCTTCTCCGCCTTCCCCTTTGCTCACAACAATAAGCGATATGGTCATCGCCGTCATATGGACGACGGTCACATCCAAAATCTTTTGTGTCTGTTCATCCAATCCCGTTTGGTCGTACACTTTTACCGTAACACTTTGCTTCATTCATTCGTCCCCTTTTACTTGAAATAACTTCCAATTATTACGTAAACCAACAGGTAAAGCAATGGATTTCTGTATTTTCTTTCATTCCACTAAAACGAGTTTAGGAGTCAGCAACCTGCTGTAGGGGTATATACAACCAACTGAGATAAGTTGGAGGGATAGTGGATGTTCAAAAATAAACTAAGACATTCCAAGCGGATGCAGGAGATCATCAATGCTTTTGTAAAAAATGGCCTTCGCCATTTTCTTTTCAGGCTCGGATTAACCAAGCAAGATTCAGCGGACACAGATCCAATCGATCAGGTAAACCTCCAAGATGTCGGAGTGAAATTAAGGCAAGCGCTGCAGGAGCTTGGCCCCACTTTCATTAAACTCGGTCAGATTGCGAGTACCCGGCGTGATCTCGTGCCACCCGAAATTTCAATTGAACTAGCAAAACTGCAGGACCATGTTGCGCCCTTCCCTTTTGAACAAGTGAAGGAAATTATTGAATACGAACTAGACGCACCGATCGAGGAATTGTTTTCAACTTTCGATCCAGAGCCATTGGCCACTGCTTCCATCGGCCAAGTGCATGCAGCGCGCCTGCCAAGCGGCGAACAGGTTGCTGTTAAAGTGCAGCGACCTAATATCCGGCCTGTCGTTGACACGGATCTTTCCATCTTGGCGGATTTCGCACGTTTTTTGGAAGCCAATACGGATTGGGCAGAAACGTATCATCTTCGTGATATGATCGATGAATTCTCCTCGTCCCTGACCGACGAACTGGATTACCGGATTGAAGGACGCAACGGGGAACGAATCGCCAAACAGTTTGCGGAACAGCCTGACATCCGCATACCCGCTGTCTTTTGGGATTACTCGACTAATAAAGTGCTGACAGCCGAAATGCTGCATGGCATTAAAGCCAATGATGTACAGCAGCTCGATGCAGAAGGGTATGACCGCGGTTTGATCGCCCAGCGGATTGTCGATTCGATGTTCTATCAAGTGCTGGAGATGGGTTTTTTCCACGGCGATCCTCATCCCGGCAATATTTTTATACGTCCGGGAAATATTATTGCTTATATGGATTTCGGCATGGTCGGACGCCTGACCGACGAGCTGAAATTCCATTTCGCCTCTCTCATCGTCAATATGCGAAACGGCGATTCGGATGGGATGATCGATACGTTTGAAGAGATGGGTATCTTGCCGGATGATCTTGACTTGCGCTTGTTTAAACGGGACTTAGATACGTTACAGACGAAATATTATGATGTGTCATTGAATGAAATACACTTGGGGGCTATTTTCATGGAGCTTTTTCAGGTCGCCTATCATCATCACATTCAAATCCCATCCGAAATTTCAATATTGGGGAAGGCTATCTTGACATTAGAAGGGCTCATCTCGGAACTCGATCCTGAGTTCAGCATTATGAAAGCCGTCGAACCGTATGGGGAGAAGCTCATGAAAGAACGATATAACCCATTGAATTTTGCGCAGGATTCAATTAAACAGTGGATGGAAAACTATCAAATTCTCACTCATTTACCTAAGGATATTAAAGACATCACACGAACGATAAAAAAGGGCAAAATGCAGCTAGATATTAATCTAAAACAAACCCACACATTTTTAAATCGGCTCGATCAGATTAGCAATCGCCTATCCTTCAGCATTATCCTGCTGTCATTCAGCATTCTCATGGTCGGTGTCATTATCGGTTCTTCGATTGCGGGACAACGGAATCTATTATGGGATCTGCCCGTCATTGAGATTGGTTCAATAATCGCGGGGCTCATGTTTGTATTCTTGCTGTACCGTATTTTCCGTTCAGGCAAAATGTGATGTCAATTACATTCTGGTAGGTTGATAGGTTTCATTATGTTGATATAGGGAATGAAAGACCTATCTAACTATCTAGGGGGAACAACCAATGGAGACTACTGAACCACCACGAAGGAAAAAGCTGCAGAAGACACTTAAACCGTCATGGGTATTTGCAATAGCACTTGGGTCGTCAGTTGGGTGGGGGGCCTTTATTCTACCAGGGGATTGGATTAAAGAATCAGGGCCGCTCGGTGCAATTCTCGGCCTGCTAATCGGTGCATTAATCATGATGGTCATCGCGTCCAGTTATGGCGTGATGATAAAAAAATTCCCTGTTTCGGGGGGCGGCTTTACGTATGCCTTCATCGCCGCAGGGAAAGTGTGGGCCTTTATTTGCGGTTGGTTTTTGTCGCTCGGTTATATGTCCATTGTTGCGTTAAATGCATCCGCTTTCACACTGCTGTTGAAATTTTTAGCTCCTGGATTTATGAAGCAGGGCTATCTTTACTCCATTGCAGGATGGGATGTCTATTTGCCGGAAGTTCTAATCGCTTCCTTGCTCATCCTGTTGTTTGCTTTCATTAACTCAACAGGAACGAGCGTCTCAGGAAGAATTCAGTTCTACTTCAGCGTCCTGCTCATCGGAGGTGTCGTCTTGCTTGGAATGTTCACCTATGGATTCTCGGAGCAGCCGCTTGAAAATATGAAACCGCTATTTAGCGGGAAACAGTCGATTTTGACATCCATTCTTGTCATCGTAGCGATTGCACCATGGGCATATGTCGGATTTGATAATGTTCCGCAAGCAGCTGAAGAATTTAAATTTTCGCCGCGAAAGGCAACGATTTTGATTGTCGCTTCGCTGTTTACATCCTTTCTCATCTATGCCGTTATGATCGGTTTGACCGCATGGTCCTTCCCTAGCACGGCAGGCATTGGAGAAAGCAATTTATGGCTCACCGGAGACGTCATTTATTCATCACTCGGCATGGCCGGTCTTGTCATTATGGCAGTCGCCATTATGATGGGAATCTTTACAGGACTGAACGGGTTTTTCATGTCTTCAAGCCGCCTGCTGTTTTCCATGGCACGAGCGCGGGCATTGCCGAATGGATTCCGTTCGATGTCTAAAAAGCATCAGACACCGGTTTGGGGCATTTGGTTCGTTGCATTGGTCACGCTCCCGATGCCTTGGTTTGGCAGACAGGCATTGACGTGGATCGTCGATATGTCATCGACTGGCGTTTCTGTCGCCTATTTATTCACCTGTATCGCTGCCTATCGGGTGCTGGCATGGAAATCAGAACAAGCCGGACGTGAAATCGCTCCCGTGAAGAAGGCATTGGCACTGGTTGGTATCATTGCGAGTGCATCGTTCCTTGCGCTATTGCTCATTCCAAATTCACCGGCCGCTTTATCGACGCCTTCCTATTTATTATTGCTGGCTTGGGCCGTTACAGGATCCGTTTTCTATCTGGCCATGCGGAAGAAATATAACAGCCTATCACAAGAGGAGACCGAGTATTACTTGCTTGGTAAGTCCATCGAGTCTGAGGTGCAAAATGGAGGAAATGAAGAACCGATCCCGGTCGATTCCTTATCCATGAATAAAAGCTAATCACTCTCCACTTGTAAAGTATTGATTCACGAATTTCGTCCACGATAGTAGGGGAACGTTCTCATTGGCACTTTTTCAAAATGAATGTATAGTTCGTGAAAAACAGGCCACGATAAGAGTACAACTTTCCGGAATAGCTCAGCGGTAGAGCAATCGGCTGTTAACCGATAGGTCGTAGGTTCGAATCCTACTTTCGGAGTTCCCCGGCCTCTCCTTTCGAGTGAGGCACATTAGGCTGTCCCGGTTGCAAACGCAACTTGCGGGACAGCCTTTTCTAGTACAACTACAGTGGAGGGTTTAATGTGGAGACAACTGAAAAAATGATATCCGTGTTTGCGCTGGGCGGCGTGAATGAAATTGGGAAGAATATGTATGTCATTCAATATGGAGATGACATGATTGTTGTGGATTGCGGATCTAAATTCCCCGATGAAACACTATTAGGCGTTGATTTGATTATCCAGGACATCTCTTATTTGCTGGCTCATCGGGACAAAGTACGCGGACTGATCGTCACACATGGACATGAGGATCATATCGGCGGCATCCCTTACTTTTTAAAGCAGCTGAATGTCCCTGTTTATGCTTCCCGATTGACGCTCGGGTTAATTGAATTAAGACTGAAAGAACACGGGCTGCTAAGGGATACCGAACTTGTAATGATTAACGTGGAAACAACACTTCGTCTCGGAGAGATTGATCTCTCCTTCTTCCGTATCAATCATAGTATTCCCGATTGCGTTGGCGTCGCCTTCGAGACACCGGCAGGCACGATTGTGCATACGGGGGATTTCAAGTTTGATTTGACGCCGATCCATGATGAGTTTGCGGACTTCCATAAGATTACGGATATCGGGAAGAAGGGTGTCCTGCTTTTATTATCCGAAAGCACCAATGCCGAACGTCCAGGTTTCACTCAATCAGAGCGGATTGTCGGCGAGCGGATTTTGGAGGAATTCAGGAAAGCGGAGCAAAAGGTTTTCATCTCGACATTCGCTTCTAATGTCCATCGTGTTCAGCAAATCATTGATGCGGCGCGGATGACAAACCGGAAAATTGCGTTGGTCGGCCGGAGTATGGTGAATGTCGTGGGAGTAGCCGAGGAACTTGGCTATTTACAAATTCCTGAAGATTTATTGATTGATGTGAAAGAGATTGACCGTCTGCCTTCAGAGAATGTTGCAATCATTTGTACCGGGAGCCAAGGCGAACCGATGGCGGCCCTTTCCCGTTTATCCAGCTCCTCGTATCGTGACGTAGCGGTTCATCCCGGAGACACCATCATCTTTTCCTCAAGCCCCATCCCAGGAAATGAAAAAAGCGTCTCCCGGATTGTTGACAATTTCTATCGGTTAGGAGCCCGTGTCGTTTATGGGTCAGGAGGAACAACGGGTCTTCACGTGTCTGGTCACGCCTTTCAGGAAGAGCTGAAACTGATGCTCACTTTATTGAAGCCTACCTACTTCATTCCCATACACGGAGAATACCGAATGCTCATAAAGCATAAAGAACTGGCGGAATCGGTAGGAGTGAATGGAGAAAATATCTTTATTATCTCAAACGGGGATATCGTGGATATTAAAAATGGTGTTGCCAGACAGACGAGACAAGTCGACGCAGGCAATGTGTTTGTCGACGGCCTCGGCATCGGGGATGTCGGAAAAATCGTCTTGCGTGATCGGAAAGTGCTGTCTGAAGAAGGCATGCTCGTCATCGTTGTATCGATTAATAAAACGGACGGCCAGTTGATTACCGAACCGGCCACCCTGTCCCGCGGTTTCGTATTTGAACGCGATGCGGAAGCTTTATATGACGAAGTCAACCGGCTTGTAAAAGAAACCATCCAAGCAGCACAGCCTTCCAGCCGGCGTCAGCGCAACGACGTCAAGCACGACATTCGCAAGTCTGTAGAAAAATTGCTGTATGCCCGGACAAAGCGACGGCCGATGATTTTGCCTTTCTTGATTGAAATTTGAGTCCTCAAAGACAGGCTGGAGAAACAATCTCT
Source organism: Sporosarcina cyprini (assembly GCF_022048975.1). Taxonomy (GTDB): domain Bacteria; phylum Bacillota; class Bacilli; order Bacillales_A; family Planococcaceae; genus Sporosarcina; species Sporosarcina cyprini. Next base: position 47,709 of record NZ_JAKMHX010000017.1, read on the forward strand.
CCAGCCTGCTCGTTTTTTTAAAAAATTATCATCCCTCATTTTCTCTCAATCAGCTCTACAAACTTCGTCGATGCCGGAGAAAGTGGGACGCTTTTCAAGGAACAGACACCGATGCTGCGTGGGGGAATCTGCTCGGTAAACTGAACTTCGCGAAGAATTCCTCGCTCTAAATAATCCTCCGTAAATTCCTTCGTCACACAAGCAATCCCCATATTGATCCGCGCAAATTCTACTACGAGATCATGGGAACCGAGTTCGAATTCTGGTGAGATTTTTACCCCTTTGGCGAGTAAAAATTCCTCGACATATTTCCGTGAATTCGAATTGGGCTCCAAGAAAATCAATGGAAGCTTCGCAAGCTCCTGAAAATCGATCGGTCTTGCAAGCAGCTTCTGGTACTTCTCCCCGTAGACAAATGTGTCATGTATTTCAAGACAGGGCGTGACATGCAGCGACGCGTCGTGAATCGGTAAATTGCAGATGCCGATATCCACCTCTCCAGACTTTAAATAAGCAATCAGTTCATCTGTCGTGCCGTTTACAATTTTTAACTTAAGGCTCGGATACCGATTTCGGAAGGCTTCCAGCTTGGGAAGTAAAAAATATTTGGATATCGTATCACCAACCCCGACCCGAAGTTCACCAGTCGTAAGATTTTTAAATTCCGCCATCTTTTCTTCACCGATTTCGATTAAATTGATGGCAGAGTTAACATACTCCAAAAGAAGGGTTCCTTCAGTCGTAGGCGTGACTCCTTTTGGCGTCCGGTTGAACAGCCGCGTACCGAGTTCATTTTCGAGTTGCATGATCGCCTGGCTCACTGCCGGTTGTGTCATAAAAAGCACTCGTGCGGCCTTGGAAAAGCTTTGATTCTTGCCGACGATACTAAAAATGCGATACAAATCTAATTTACAAACCATATAACCACTCCTTATACCCATTATTACATATATTAATTTTACTTATATCAGTTGCCGTTGTATAGTACAAGTAGATCGATAATCAAAAAAGCGTTAGGAGCGATTTAAGTGGAACGAGTAGTCGGAACCGTTGTAAGAGGTCTTCGTAGCCCTATTATTAATCAAGGGGATCAGATAGAAGAAATCGTAGTGGATACTGTATTAACAGCCGCAGAAGTCGAAGGAATCACAATTCAGGATCGAGACATCGTCACGGTGACTGAATCGATCGTTGCCCGGGCTCAAGGAAACTACGCGACCATCGATCACATTGCAAAAGACGTTCAATCAAAGTTTGGCGATGAGACAATCGGCGTTATTTTCCCGATCCTCAGTCGGAACCGGTTTGCGATCTGCTTGCGCGGTATTGCAAAAGGGGCAGCTAAAAAAATTGTTTTGATGCTCAGCTATCCATCAGACGAAGTCGGCAATCATTTAGTCGATATCGATATCCTTGATGAAAAAGGCATCAACCCATGGACGGACGTGCTGACAGAAGCTCAATTCCGTGAGCATTTTGGTTATAACAAACATACATTTACCGGTGTAGATTACATCGAATATTATAAATCCATTGTGGAAGAGTATGGCGTGGAATGTGAAGTGATTTTCTCCAACCATGCAAAAACAATCTTAGACTATACAAAAAATGTACTGACATGTGATATTCACTCTCGTTTCCGTACAAAGCGCATCTTGAAAGCCAATGGCGGAGAAAAGATTTACAGCTTAGATAACATCCTCTCCGAATCTATTGACGGAAGCGGCTATAATGAAGCGTACGGATTGCTCGGCTCCAACAAATCGACGGAAGACAGCGTCAAGCTCTTCCCACGCAACTGCCAGCCTGTCGTCGACACAATCCAATCGATGTTGAAAGAGAAAACAGGCAAAACAGTGGAAGTCATGATTTATGGAGACGGCGCATTCAAAGACCCAGTCGGCAAGATTTGGGAGCTCGCGGACCCTGTCGTTTCTCCAGCTTACACAGCAGGACTCGACGGAACGCCAAACGAAATCAAACTTAAATATTTGGCAGACAACGAATTCGCCAACCTTCGCGGAGAAGAAGCGAAAAAAGCGATCGCCGAATACATCCAAAACAAAGAATCCGACCTCGTCGGCTCCATGGCAGCTCAAGGCACAACGCCGCGGAAATTGACGGACTTGATCGGTTCCCTCTCGGACTTAACATCCGGCAGTGGAGACAAAGGAACGCCTATCGTCTTCATTCAAGGGTATTTTGACAACTATACAAAATAAGAAATGGCCTGCAACCAAGAAGATCGGTTGCAGGCTTTTTTGATTCAAAAAATTATGTCTAGTAAACCCCTACCTGACGGTCCCTTCACTAAACAGCCGTCTTCTTCAAAATCAATAAATCAATCACAAGGATAACGATAAGAATGATCCCTGTTGAAAGGCCAATCGGCAAGGCCATCCAGAGCAAGCTGAAATGCAACCCAGAAACGACCAGCAATACAGGCAAGCCATATAAAAGACTAATGATTACATTCGGATTTGATTTAACTGCTTCCGAAGGGTTTTTCCATTCCGTCAATGGATGCTTTCGATCATGTAACGGAGCCAGCAAATTATAACTGACCATTAACAAAAGAACGACTGCCAATAGCAGGAGCGAGTGCATTGTAGCGTAACCAGTCAAAAGAAAAACTGCATAGCTGATAAGGATCGATATGGCTCCAATCATGGACGAAACCAAAACTTTTGAAAGGTATATTTTCCTCTGATCGAATGGCAAGCCTTGCAATAAATAATAATACTTCCCCTCACAGGAATAGGGAGTTCCGCTTGTATTATTCATGCAGCTCATAAATAGCACGATGTACGCAAATACAATCTCAACATACCCGCCTTCCAACCAATCCATTGGAATCCATTGCTTCCGATCGGACAGCAGCAAGCATATTGAAATTACGGGCGTCATGACTAAGCTGAGAAGTACTTGTAGCTTAAAATATGATTCGGATTGGAGCACCCATCGTTCCCTCTGAAGATAGCGCCGCCATTCATTATCCCCTGCATACACTTTCGCTTTTCTGAATGTCGAAGACCCCATTTCTCTCCTGCCATTCTGCATGTAGTGTAGCGCCATACTTTGAACAGCCCCTCGATACAGCAGAAAACTAGCCAACCAGAACAAGAGGAGCATAAACAGGAAGCGCAACGATATTTCTGGAGCAGTATAAATTCCGATGATTTGCTTTACTACTGGCACTTGCCCCACTGCCATATAAATGCGGGTCATCAATGTATCGATTGATTGGACTACAGAAGAAAACGTGTCCATGGATATGTCTGACCATAGGACCTTTACGTTTACTTTTGAGCTAGTGACCACCCATAGAATAAAACCAGCTGCAATCCCGAGCGAAGCGATTCCATTCAACAGCAAGGAAGCCATTGTCGTCAAATGTCTGCGCCAGAGCTGAACTAAGGACAGCAGGAATAGGAGCAACAGGACGGTAAAGATGAGTAACGTCGGCAACAGTAAAATTGTTTTTACAAGCTCCGCCCATTTCATTCCCCAGACTAATATAATCAAGGCAGGCATTTGAAGAACGGTTGTCAGGAGGAGGGGCAGCAGTAAACTGCTCATGACTTTGGCACTGACAATCCGTTGCGGCTGAATCGGCAACGATGCCATTAATTCATATTCACGGTAGCTGAACACGACAGAGACAGAGAAATATACCGTCAGGAAATAGACAAGGACTATAGAAATCGCCAAATTATAAAATAGATAGACCGGCAATGTACTGATGTGATAGATAGCTACATTCAGGACCGCTATCTGAACGGCCAAGTAGGCAAGGGCAATCAGGAGCGTGACCCGCACCATCACTTGCTTTGGAATCGTGTAAGCAGAAGAAGCAAAAAAGAAAGGCAATGGATAATTATGCTTCATGTTTCTGCTTCTCCAAGAAAATCGATTCAAGGGAACCTTGTGCCATCAGTTTGTGAATGTCTTCATGCAAAATGATCCGGCCGCCCTTCAAAATGGTGATCGAGTTGCAAATCTTTTCGGCAACGTCCAGCAAATGCGTAGAAAAGAAAACGGTTCCTCCTGCTTTCACATAGTCTCGTAAACAATCTTTAAATGTTACAACGGCATTTGGATCCAACCCATTCATCGGTTCATCCATGATCAGGATCGGCGGCTGGATCGTAAAGGCCGCAATGAGCGACATCTTATGGAGCATTCCATATGAATAGGACCCCATCGGTTTATGAATGGATGTCTCCATGCCAAATCGTTCGATATACATAGATAGTTTTGCATCGTCTCTCTTCTCGTATAAAGGCAACAAGAATTGAATCCAATCATAGCCCGAGACATTCTGAAAGACCTGAATGGTATCCGGAATATAATAAAATTGTTTTTTGTACTGAAGGGAATCCGATTGGGAAACCCCATTGATCGATACGTGTCCGGCATCCTGTTCTAAAATGCCTGTAATGCAATTGATCGTCGTGGTTTTCCCCGCCCCATTGGCACCGACAAAACCTAGAATCTCTCCTTTTTTAACTTGCAGATCGACCCCATGTAATATCGTGTTGGCTCCAAAGCTTTTTCTAAGATTATTTATTATTAACATACATGCCCCCCCTTTTACTTTTAAAATTTCTTTTCGGCAAACTAAAAATACGTGACACCTAATTTTCATTTTTTGTTATATTAATTGTAGAACAGATTTTAGTGAAGGTCAATATTTTGTAGGTGTGTGATTTGATGCTCAAATACTATCGGGCAAGCGAAAAGAACTCGACGACGGCTAGCACTGTAGCTGTGACTTTCGAGTTTAAGCATTAAAGAAGAGGCCAAAAGGGGGGGTTCCTTATTATAGGATTTTAATTTCATTGTTATATCTCCAAGCTTTCTATTTAATAGTGTTTTCAGTCGGTTTCGGTGGTGGAATGGGCTTGTTGTTTTATGCTCGATTCGGTTGGGCGCCATCAAACGGCTACCTGTACCAAATTGCAATGGAGATGGAGGAGACCGGTCTATTAGTTGGAGAATGGCCAGATGAGCAAAGGACGGTAAGGATGCTCAGAAAGAAGGAAGAAGGGGCGGAGTTCTACAAAATCGTCTCCCAATCGCTGAATGATCGGATCACGCAGATTCATTCCTACCTCCATTACATCCTGGAGTTTTTAAGAAACGAATGACCGCCGGAATTTTGCACACATTTTCATATTGTCATAGAGTGAAGATAATGAAAGGAGTTGTACAATATGCAACCAATGATCAATGGATTGACAAAGTTCGATGTAGCTGTATTGCTTGAAAAAGCGGTTTTGCTAAACGGGATGCTCGTTCATGGTACACCGGAGCAAAAAGAGTACGCTAAAAAAGAATGGGAACTCCTTGAGCAACAAATCAAGGTTCATACCAACTTGGATGCTGACGAAATGACCAAAAGGGAACTTGCCTTGGAACACGACACAATCGACCTGAAGATGTTTGACCTACTCTGTGAATAATGAAAGTTTCATCAATAACGGCCATTTAGAAGGCTTTGTGTTCGGGCGTTTTTACGATGGATATGCTAACACTAATCTCCGTGGCGGCGCATGTCGTGACCATATCGGCAATAGGCATCTATGTAATCAAATTTGCAGTCAGCAAGTATAAGAACTTTCCCTTGCTTTGTTTGCAGCTGTTAGGACCTCTTATAGCCTTATTGATAGTCCTAAATGCCGACGACATCGGCGCCACATTATCGCGTTTCAATAGGGCAGTTTCTTCGTTCCATGTTTATCTCGGAGCGATCATGTTTCTGTTTTTCCAACAACTAATGCCTGGCGGAATCCGTAAGTAAGTCTCGAACTCCACAAAATTTTCAATGTGAAATGCAAAGAAGAGAACAATGCTTAATTTCTTGAGCGTGAAAAGAAGACTCAGATTTATCCATTTCCTTACCTTCCCGAGAGGACAGTAAGGTAGTGATTTTCTTATAATAGTAAATGGTGTAATTAATCCTAAAGGAGACTGTTATGCCCAAAAAGTTAAGTAAAATGAGAGTTAAAGATCCTTTTGTAATGAATGAGGATACTGTCAATTTTGCAGTTTGGGAATTCCTAAAGCAAAGAGATTTTGATTGCCCTAATCCATTAATAGGTCAGCAGCAAGGCGTTGATGTCCAAGGTGAAAAACTTGGTTGGAAAATCTATATAGAATCTAAAGGGTCACATGGAAATAAGCATGATACTGACACGGTCTTCGGTCAAGGGCAAATTAAAGTTCATACTTACAATCAAATTGGCAAACTGATGGAGTATAAAAACAGTAGTAGCAAACAAAGCCTGTATGCTATGGCTAATCCAGATATCCCTAGAATTAGACAAAGAGTTAATAAGGTAGCTAATTCGCTAGATCTTTTAGGCTTTATTAGGTTTTGGGTGCATGAAGATAAATCAATTAATACAGAATATCCTGACCATTTAGAAGCTCAGTTGCGGTTGCTCGGTATAATTGGGCAGTTGGACCATACTGTGAATTAAAGTGATTTTGTCGAATGAAGTGGAATTCTGATTGAATAATCCAACGGGTTTTCACAGTCAAAGTTAATTACTCAGTGGCACTCGCGAATTCATTTGCGGATGTCCCGCCAACACACGCCACCACTATCAAGAAATTATGCACTTGCTTGAACAGGGCGTTATCGGACCCGGTTCAAAATACGGCGTCAATGACATAGTAACTCGTGAAGAAGTCGCTGTTATGGTCAGCAAGGCGGTCGGACTGGACGGCACACAGCGGAATACGAAGTTTCCAGACGTACCGAAAAGTCACAACTCCTCCGGGTATATCAGTTCTGCGGTTGAAGTAGGCATTATTAATGGTTATCGCGACGGAACCTTCAAGCTTAATGACAAAGTTACACGCGGACATTTCTGCGTTCATGCGGTTACAAAGATGTGAAATAATCATAAGAGGGTTCCGATTAATTGGGTCCTCCTTTTCATTTCTAATTAAAATCATGAGACGTAAAGGACACTCATTAGCTAATTGCTATGTGAATGAGAGAAGCATGGTTGTTAACTTTAGTGAACTCAGAAATAAAAGCCGTCTTTAGGCCTTATTCCCTCCGTAATTTTCCCATCATTACAAAGACTAACAGTAAGGTATTTCTTTGGTAAACTAGCAGATAAGAGAAAGGGGGGTAAAGGGGTGGGAATCGGTTCGAAAATTAGATACTTCCGCAACAAGAACAATCTAACACAAAAAGAGTTGGCTTTGGGAGTGTGCGCTACTTCCTATTTAAGCAAAATTGAAAACGAGATCGTAGAGCCAAGCGATGAAATGTTAGATATCTTCAGTTCCAAGCTTGGATTGAAAACGACAGATTTGAAGCTAGAAGTTGATCTTCATCATCAACTGCAACTGAAAGCATTGGAACTTCACCGGGCAATCCGGAATGGATGCAATGAGAGTGCGATTATCCTATATAACGATTTCATAGCGAAGAATCGAATGATGATCGATCCAGCATTGCAGGTGTTTAAAGTGTTGTTCGGATTGCGCATTGCATTAATGAAGAAAGAGCGCGAGGAAGCCTGCGAACTCTACGAGGAGACAGCTAAGCTACAAGAGTATCTACCCGAAATGATGAAACCATATTACAACCGGTATGGCGGGCTTTTTCATTACATGTATGGCAGCCTAACAAAGTCGCTCATTCTGTACAAAGAAGCCGAAAAACTTGTGCCCCAGAGTGAAATTGAGGATGTGTATTACCAGCTTGCACTCGTACATCATCTTCTAGGTGAATATTCCATGTCGACATTTTACGAGGAAAAAGCCTTGGAACTTTTTGCTCGAAAGATGGATTATGAGCAATGCGTGAATTGTCAGCTTCTATTAGGAATCAACTACCGGAAAATCGGGAACTTGGAGCGAGCAAAAGGAACTTATCTTAGCATCCTGGAGAAAGTGGTGCCCTCACACAACCAGGAAGTCATCTCCAAAGTTTACCATAACTTAGGGTTGGTCTGTTCCGATGAAGGTAAGTCCTCCGAAGCGATTATGGCATTTGAAACAAGCCTTGGCTATCGTGACGACGACAGGGCACGAATGAAAACTTGCTACAGCATTTCTAAAGAGTTTCTACGCATTGGAAATGACTCGAGTGCAACTGAGTACGTTAATCTCGGAGAAGAGATTGCTGAAAGTGTTAAAGATGAAGAGCATATCATAAAATTTCAAGTTCTCAGGTACAAACTGGAGAAATTGGAACATGATCCCATTTTCGAATTTTATATTACAACGGTAGCATTGCCATATTTCGAGGAGCGTTCAGATCAACAAATGATCAAGGAATATATCCATGAATTGGTTGCGTACTTCGAGGAATGTCGCCAGTATAAGTCAGCTCTCAAGTATCTAAAAAAAATACTATAAAGGGGTAATGATTTATGAAAAAAGCAAAAGTTTGGGGCATATTATCTGTTCTTGTATTGTCGCTGTTCTTTGCGGGTGCAGTTTCCGCAGCAGACGACGATCTACCAGAGCCGCTAAAAGGGAAGCCGCCGGTTCATCAAAAAGTGAACTAATCTATATACTCTAGGGGGGCCTGATTCTTCATGAATTGGGTTCTTTTTTATTTGTCATGAAAGGAAAGACCGTAATCGTCTTCATAATCAAACAAGGGCAACTCGAATATTTAATAAACAATCGCTCAAAAAGAGGCTTAAGAATGGTTATTGCTTTTCATTTTCCCAACACTCTATATGTAAGAAATTCTTTACATTATGTAAAAAACAATTTACATTTGAGATAAGAGCTAAGGAGGGAAGAAATGGAGATCAAGAATAGAATAAAAGAGCTACGGGCAAGATCGAACCTTACGCAAAAGGACTTGGCTGAAAAAGTGGGGGTTACACGTCAAACCATTATCGCGTTGGAGAAAGGTACCTATGTGCCTTCACTATTGCTTGCGATGAATATTGCAGAAGTTTTTCAGGAGCCGGTCGACCAAATCTTTTTCAAGGGGGACGCGTAATGAAAGTCGTCATATTTGAAAGTATAAGCAAGATTATCATTACTATTGTATTTGCTTACTCCATGGACGTAGCATTTCGAGAAATTTGGTTAATGGATGAATTTGACAGAGCTTACGCTAGAGGGAAATACATTCCAGTTGATGTAGAATTAAATCTATTCCCATTTGCATTATGTTTCTTCCTTGTTCTCATATATGTGGTGATGTCATGGAAGTTAAAGCCAAGAAAAACATCAGAGTTAATGATGAAATCTGGAGAACTTCAAGACTCAGATGAACGAGAACGATTTATCACAAATAGGGCTGCTCGTACTTCTTATGTGGTTGCGAGTACAGGTGGAGTTGTCGCCATGATTCTTATTGTCTTTTCCACATCCATTATTTACCGATTTCCATCCTTTCCTATTTATTTAATCGCATTGATATTAATCACTTCGACTATTGCATATGCGATAACTTGGTGTCTTGAGTTTAACAAATGACAAAAAGCCGCATCGAGCAATTTACTCCGTGCGGCCTTCTGTTTCAGTTATTTATTTGTCACAAACGAAATTGTAACCATCAACGTATTCGGCATGAAACTCATCCACTTTGAAGTCAAAACCAAAGCGGTCGCGATCATCTAATCTAGGCTTTCCATTCATGTTGTAGCAACCATTAATCAAACTTCTCTTGGTGGATTCTTTCCAGTATTTAGAAATTAAATAAGTGAGTGCTACAACAACAATTCCGATGCCAATAAGCCAAATAATTGGTGCTATATTTGGCACATATTGACCGTCTTCCAACTCATCTAGATCATAACCCGCTTCAATGAGGAATTGTTCTACTTCTTCTTTTGATAACTCGGCAAGTTCTTCATTAGCCTGTTTGATTTGAAGCTCTTCATTCATGCTAAGATGGAACATGCTACCTACTTTTTCGCTGTCAATGAAGACCTTTCCTGATTCTTTGTCATAATACAGTGATTGAGCAACAGCTTCGTTTAGCTGTTTCTGCAAGACCGAAGCGTCTGCGGCTTCAACATTCTGAACGAGTCCTGTTGTAAATAGTAAAGCCATGGCTGCAACTACAAGGAAGAGTTTTTTAATTAGGTTCATTGTGTTTTCCCCTTTGCGATTTGTTAGAAGACTGGCCAGAACTTCTACTTTAATTGTCTTTCAGTTTAATGTAAATTTCAATAGTTTGAATGTTGGGAAATATGGAGCGAATAATTCTATGGATGTATTTTAAAGTATCTATATTTAGGAAAGTCTATCAAACGAAAGGGGCATTCATTCGTGACAGTGAACGAAGTCGAGGACGACAATGAGGTTTCTTGGAAACAGGTCCTCATTACATTTGGTTCGCTGTTTACTGCAGGCGCATTCTTCCTATTCATCGTTTTTGGCTTGGCATTCCTATCGATTCTATTCTAATTGGAAGCCATCCTGACAGCATTTGATAGATCGATTGAACGTTACATTATGCTTTGGGTTGCATAATGTAAAAAACTTAGATAGAGCCTTTAAACAAATTTCAAACAATATAAGCTTGGTTTCAAGGACGCTTCGCTATACAGTAGGAGGCTTAATTTCTTTAATTTTAAGCTACCTAATGGCTTTGCCATTGTTTAAGGGAACTTGGTTCTACTCTTTACCTATCGTTGTTTTGGTGTTAGTGTTTTATGCCATTTGCCTTGTACTGTCTAATAAGTACTCAAAATAAATTCGACTCTTCTCCGAAAACGTAAAAAGGAAGAACAGTTATTTTTTGTTCTTCCTTAAAAAACTGGGCACATTTCGAAGCAATAATTTTTTTCAAAGCTCTTGAATCTCCAGCCACGTCATCTTCTACCATAAAAAATGAGTTCCACAGAGGAACTACAATTTGTAGAGGAGACGAATAAATTGAAACAAGTATCTATGGGGAAACGTTGGCTTGCTGCGGCCATGCATGTCCTTTCCCTCTTTCTCACTTTTTTTCTGCCATTGGTCGTTTATTTCCTAGTCCGGAAGAAAAGCAGCTACTTTACCTATCATGCGAAAGAAGGCTTGAATCTCCACTTCACCTTTTTTCCGATTTTCATCATTTTGACTAAAGTATTGCTTAAGATTTGGCCCTTTGCAGCTACCCTTGCCTTGCTACTCATACTATTGGAAACGATTCTTATCCTGGTAGCGGCTATTTTTACCTTGATGGGCAAGAAATTCTCGTATCCGGTCATCCGCTATTTCAAGACAGAATAGGAGGAGGTTCCTTTGGAAACAGTCCTGTACACGATTGGTGAATTCGCAAAGAAGTCGGGTGTCAGCGTTCGCACACTCCGCTACTATGACAGCATTCACCTATTACAACCGAGCAACTTCACAGAAGGCGGACATCGTCTGTATAACACAGACGACCTGCATCAGCTTCAGCAAATTCAAGCTTTGAAATTTTTACGTTTTCCCTTAAAGGAAATCAAAGAGATGATCGAGCAAAAACGAATTGCGCGCGATGTCATGCTTGATTCAATTGAATATCAACAAAGATCGTTCGAAGCCCAGCTCAATGAAATTCAGGAAATCCTGGAAAACCTCGAGCATCTTAAAAGAGTGGTAGAAGAAGAACCCACTGTAGATGTTTCCGTCTTCAGCTCCATGCTTCATATGCTTATTTTGGCAAACGAAACGGATAATTGGCTGAGCAAACACCTGCCGAGCGAACTAATCGACGAAGTCGATCAAAGTGAGAAACTCAAACTGGAGAAAGAATGGACGAACATTTTGACTGCTATTAAAGTAGCAGTACAAGAGGAAATCTCTCCAGATTCTGAGGAAGCACAACAAATCGCTACTCGTTTGACAGCCATTATGAATAAAACGATGAAGAGCAACATAGATGCTATTTCTCCTCAAATTGATCAGGCGGAGCCACTTGATTTCCCCAATCCATTTACTGAGAAAGAGCAACAATTCCTGGCATCAATTATGAATCTTTAAGAAAAAGGATAGCGACGGCTATCCTTTTCCCCTCAACCTTCTCCTCCCCGTCTCTTTTACAAAAGTTTCAAGTAACGCACATCCAAATAGCTACGAATCCACCATTATTTATAGGGATTACTATTTATTTATTAGTGATTATTATGTAAGTTATATCTTTTTTCGAAGTTGTTGCTATAATCATTATTGGTTTGATTTGGAATGATTAGTACTTCCAATTTCCATTTCACTTGCGCACTACATATTTTCATACCATAGAACCTTGGAGGATTAGTAGCATGAAACGATTGACCGCAATGGTCGCAGCCTTGTTTATGGTTTTGAGTACAGCTGGGGCTGCAGACGCTGAGTATGAGTACAACTGGATTGAAGGGGGAGTAACCGTAGACTTAGGTGAGATTGCAACGGTTGACCTGGATCCTGATTTTCTCTTCTTGGATGGTGAAGACACAAGGCAGCTGGCGCTGGAATATGGGGATCCTGTTTCTGGTGACGAAGTCGGTAGTATTTACTCCATGGATGAAGAACAAACGTGGGCTGTCTATTTCGATTATGAAGAGACTGGACACATCAAAGATGATGAAAAAATCGACGCAAAGGCTTTGCTGAAGAGCTATCAGGCGGGAGCAGAGGAAGCGAACAAAGATCGGGAGCCAGGCGAGCGCTATTATGTAACAGGTTGGGATATTGAACCTTTCTACGATGAAGATACACATAACTTGACGTGGTCTTTATTGCTAGAAAATGATAATAAGGAAACCTTCTTGAACTATAATACGAGGATTTTAACGAGAGAAGGGAATATTTCGGTCATTCTTGTTACAGACCCTGAAAACAGGGAAGCAGACAAACAAATCCTTCAAAATCAGATCTTATCTCAACTCAATATTACAGATGGAAATAAGTACACCGATTTTGATAAATCCACAGACAAAGTCGCAAACTATGGACTATCCGCCCTTATTTTAGGTGGAACCGGTTTGGCGGTAGCGAAAAAGGCTGGATTGCTCGCAGTTATTTTGGCATTTGCTAAAAAATTCGGCGTCCTAATTGTTGCCGGAATCGCTGCACTTTGGAGTTTCATTCGAAAGAAGAAGAAGAACAAGCCTACAACGGATCCTGCTCAACCAGCCGGACCATCCGGTGAATGAAAATGCTCAGTTCTATCCCATGGCGGATGGAACTGAGCATTTCGCCTTCTATGCTAAAGTATCTGCTTTAATTCGCCCGAACACATCATGGTCAACAAACTTATCATACAGCCATTCAGCCTGCCGTATGCGGCCTTCCTTTACAAACCCGAGCCGCTGGGGAATAGCCTTGCTTTTGTGGTTTTCCACGGCAGCCCGAATTTCAATTCGATTCAGATCGAGTTCATTGAAACAATAATCAATGACAGCTTGGCAAGATTGCGTCATCAAGCCTTTCCCCTCAAAGTCTTTTCCAAGCCAATAACCGATGGACGTCGATCGAGCTGCCCAATTGATACTGCGCAAGCCAACCACGCCTGCCAGCTCACCTCGATACCAAATGCCAGCCTCAAACCCATTGTTCTCGCTATACTTTTTTAAAGTACCTGCAATGAATTTTCTCGAATCCTCCACCGTTTGATTGTAATCCAGCCAAGGCAGCCACTCTCGTAAACTATCCCGTGATTTGTTCATGAGTTCAAATAGCTGCTCAGCATGACGCGTCTCCAGCAGTTTCAATTCTGTTTCTTCGTTGATCCGATATGTAAACATACAATTCCTCCTAATCTTTCCATCTACTTTACCATAGGAGAATCCATGTTACTTACTTATTTTATATCCAATCGATAAATTCCTTTTCGGTCCCGAAGCATGCATCCATTCCGTTTAAAAATGCGAATCATATTTTCATTGGCTTCGTCCGTACTGCCGACATAATAAGCAGCACCGATGCGCTTCAGTAATTCCAGTGAAATACGATGCATAGCCGTTCCATACCCCTTGCCTCTCGCTTCGGGCACCGTTCCAAAATAAAACAACCGTCCCTCATCTTTCGTTCCTTCTTCAATAATCGGAATGCTCAGCCCGATCAGCCTGCCCTCCTGCCGGAACATAAAACAATGTGACCGCCACTCATGACCCAATTCATTTTCAAGAGATTCCATCACTTGTGCAATCGTAAACAGGTTGTTTTTATTTGCCGAACCGCTTCGGCAACGTTCATACAAGTCAGCAAATTCACCATCAATCATTTGGCTATCCGCCAAAGACTCCGCCTCAATGGCAGCGTCCTGTGAAAAGTCCTCCTCCAAGCTACGGGTATACTCCACAACCGTAGATATATTGCGGAATCCTTGTCCCACAAGCCATTTCTCATAAACAGGGTCCATCAAAAGCGACAAGTAGCCAATTTCTCCTTCTCTCCACTCCGCCAGCAGGCTTCTAAACGCATCGAGATACTCTGCATCCGACACCCCATCCCGCTTTACTTGATCGACAAGCCAGTATTCCTTGTCCTTTTTTATGATTGAAAATAAATCCACCATACCCACTCCATTCTTGTTTGTGTAAACAATTTAAATGCAATTGCGAAAAAAGACGTTCTTCTTTCGTATTATATAGTGTAAGGGCCTTTACAGAATAGCAAAGGAGAAAACTATGAAGTCTACTAACAGGAATTTTATTAGACGTCTCCAATCCGGTAAGGAAGATGCGTTGGAATATATTGTGGATCGCTATATGCCATTGTTAAAAAATGTAGTTCGCCACGTCTTGGGTCCAATTGGGCGCGAGGAATTAATCGGGGAGTGCGTGAATGATGTGTTTTTATCCATCTGGCAAAACGCAAGAAAGTTCCGTGGGTCAGATGCAGATTCGTTTAAGAATTGGATTTGTGCAGTGGCAAAATACAAAGCGATCGATATTTACAGGAAAGAAGTTAAAAATACGGAGATACCGGCTGAATTCGTGGAATTGCTTCCCCCTGATGCTCCTACGGGAGAGGTACTTGCAGAAGACCGAGTCAACCAACTGCTGAACCAATTGGACAAGGTTGATCGACAGATTTTCATCATGCGGTACTTGCTCGGATTCCATCCTGCCGAAATCGCAGAAGTGCTCGACCTAAGCAAGTCGGCTGTCGATAATCGAATTTATCGAGGGAAAAAGAAGTTACGTGATGACAGGAGGTTTTCTTATGAAGGACATTTATGATTACTTAAATGACGTACAAATAGATGTAGATCGTTATGACGAGGAAGCAGTCAGCGACACTGACAAAAAAAGATTGATCCGTTCTTTGCAACAAAAGATGATAAAGCAGCCCCCCTCTAGATGGAAGAAAAGTATTATGGCTGCATCCATTTCAGCTGGCCTCCTATCCGCCAGTCTGTTTGGATTATCGTTTACATCTTTTGCACAAGAACTGCCGGTCATCGGGCTTGTGTATAAACTGTTTAGTTCAGATCGCTTTGTAGATGGGTTTAATGAGAATGCAAACGTGCTTTCTTTGTCCCAAGAAGAAAATGGAGTCAAAATGGTCATTAACGAAGCAGTATTTGATGGAAAGACGCTGTATATTACGTACGATTTATTTTCAAAGAAAGACCTGGGTGAATCACCACAGATATTGGGATTGCCTAATTTACCTGAGGGTTTACATGAGTTTATAGTTTCAGGAAACCACGACATAAAGAAGGTCAATGGCACTCATTATGCCGGTATTACACAGGCTACCCTTTATACAGATCATCGTGTTGAAAAAGGAAGTTTTAATTTCATAATTAGTGGGATCCAACCGGATGAGGGTATTGATCCTATTAAAGTGAACTGGAATTTCCAATTTGATTTGCATGCTACAGATAATCAGGAGCAATTGGTTGATTTGAAATCCGATAAAAATGACGTTACCGTAACAGTTAAACGAATTGTGTATACCCCTATGTCATTTCTCATCTTCTACAACGAAGTCATTACTACCGAACTTTTAAGGGAATGGGATTTTATTTCAATAGATATAATTGTTAAAGATGATCTTGGACATATATATGAAAATGAGCATAATGGCGGTTTCGGATTAACACACGTGAGACATACGAGTACATTCGAAAAGCTGCATCCAGATGCCACTCGGTTAATTGTAACGCCTATTTTGAAGCTCGCGCAAAAAGACGGGACAAATGAAAATGGCAACATCTATCGTAATATCGGAAGCACTGCTCCAAAAGAAGAAATTATTCTGGATGATATAGTCATTGAAATAGAAAAATGATGGAAAAGGAGATGTTTCTACTTAGAACATCTCCTTTTGATTGTATTCAATTTAAGTTTACACGCTGACGGAACCAGTCCGCAAAGCCTCCAACACAACCTGAGAACGATAGCCAACCTCAAAATCATAAATTTCGGCGGCTTGTCCTTTCACCGCTTTCAAGAGCTCATCAACCAGGCGCGGAGCAGCTGCATCCTCAATCGCCATCTCCTCAAGCAGCTCGCCTGTTTTCCCCCCGCGCAGCGTGCCCCAGTTCTCAAGCGATAGGACGCCATCTGTCCCAAATGCCGTAAACCCGATCTGTTCTTTGCCGGCCATGCCACTCATGCCTTCAATCAACACGGGCGTGCCGTCCGCCAGCTCAGCGGTTGCGATAATGCCCGTTTCGCAACGGTCAGGATCAGCAGGCATCTCCAACCGGGTTTGGATGTTGGAAAGATTTCCGAATATCTTCAATGTCTGCTGGATGAAATGCACGCCGACTTCCAAGACGAAGCCGCCTTGTTCCCGTCCGCCGACCCATTCATTTTTCTGCCAGGCACGCGGCCATTCCGGAAATTGCATCGTCAACTGCAACCGTCTTAATTGCCCCACATAGCCTTCACTTATCAACGCGGAAAACTTCGCAGCAGCCGGACCATAATTCAACGGGAAGTTCATCGCATGGACGACACCCGCCTCTTTCGCCGCATCCATCATCTCTTCTGCTTCTTCTACAGAATTCGCAAGCGGCTTCTCGCAGAGGACATGCTTCTTCGCACGCAGCACATCCATGACAATGGCATGATGATATTTTGGCGGCACGGCAACATAAACAAGCTCCACTTTCTCGTCTTCAATCAATCTCTTATAATCTGTATAGAATTGAATACCACCTAATTGATTGGAGGTTTCCTTTGCCAATGACTCCAAATGATCACATACAGCTACTACGGACACATCCTCATGTGCTGAAAATTGCACAATCAAGCGTTGGCCGATTGCCCCTAAACCGATAATCCCGATCTGTACCATGAAACATCCTCCTTTTTTTCTATCGTACAATAGAGACTGGATGATTGTCATGGTTTCATTGCGAAAGACTGTTGCAGAGCAGATGAAACTTTTGTCCCTTTTCTCCGTAAAGTTAACAACGAAGAATTGTGGAGGGTACCTCTATGTATAATCGTCCGAAACTTACCATTTCAAAAACCTTATTGGAAAAAGTGGCTGATCTGATTGGCTTTATCGTTTTCATCTCATGGATTGGCTATCTTGTCTATGCTTGGGGCCAGCTGCCTGATCAAGTGCCCGGCCATTTTGATGCAGCCGGAAACATAGATCGATGGGGATCCAAGTGGGAACTAATCATTTTGCCGATCATTGCCGCCATTTTAACTGTGTTCATGGCCTTTTTGGAAAAGCATCCAGAATGGCACAACTACATGAATTTAAATGAGTCCAATATTGAATTTCAATACAAGAATTCACGGCTATTGCTAAACATCATGAAAAATGAAATTCTTTTTTTCTTAGCGTATATCAGTTTCCGTTCTCTCCAAGTGTCTCTGGGCAAAGCTGATTCTCTTGGCATCGCCTTTTTACCTGTTTTTCTCATCGTCCTATTCGGGACCATGATTTTCTTTATCGTTCGATCATTGCGGAAAAAGTGACGGGCTATTGTGTGCCAAGCAAGGGAGATGAATGGACACGACGTCTATTCATCTTCCAGCCAGCTGATGGAATAAAACAAATTGCATAACCCATCATGATACCCCCAACCGATTCCATCACTCATTCTGACCACACGATACAACCGCTCCTCCAAATGCTTGCCTGCTGTACTGTCCCCCTCACAAAAATCCACGACCTTTTCATACATGGACAGCATGCTGTTGTAAAAAGGGAGATCAATATCGCCATAGGTGGCTGTAAATTCAGTTCCCAGCTCCACGTAATAAAGCATCAGATCCACAGTTTGCTCCTCGTCTCCGGTCAGCTTTTTGAAATCACTGATCGCCTTTTTCGCAACAGCCAATCGTAGCTTGCCATGTCCCCGTTCCGGAAAGAATTCATTCTTAATTTCACTTTTTGCCCGTTCCACTAGATCAGCCACTGCTGATTCACCTGAAAACTTGACTGCAAAATAGTCTTGAACACTCTTATTGTTTTTATGTATTTCCACCATCATCTCAATTAACATCTTTTTATCCAGCAGATTCAAATGCTTTTTCAACTCAGATACTTTTAGTTTCTTCATAAATGTCGCTGCCTTTCCTCATTTATTATGATCCCATTATAATGAAAACAGGCCTGGGAATCTCCCGCGGCCTGTTTTTCATTTAGTCGTTTTGTCCTTCAATTGGTCCACATACTGCTTGGCCTCCAGCAAGGAAAAGCCAAACCGTTCCCTCGCCTCTTTCACGGCTTGCACTTCCTTACCTTTCCGCAATAAGGCAAGCACTTCCTCAGAGACCGGTGTTTCAATTTCCATATGCTTCAGCAACCGTTCCAACAATCTATCCTGCCGCTTAACCCTTTCTTCGACCATCGCCAGCTTTGAATAAAACATCAGCGCTATTCCAAGTAAAATTACAACGATCAAGATAATTATCATACATAATCCCCCCTTGCCATCACCCTTGCCATTTCTTCAAATTCACATGATCGGGCGTCCCGTTGTCCCCGATAATGAACTGTAATTCGAACTCCCCTACATGATAGCGTATATTCTTTTCGCCTGTCGCTTCTATCTTCCGAATATCATCCGGTTTTCCAAGCTGCTCTGTCAAATCCTCTTCAGTAATCCCACCGAGGTTCGTCTGGCGTTCTACATTTGTTCCAAAATATCGGGCTTCCTCGAGAACCCCGTCCCCATCGTATTTGAATGCGACGGAAGGATTGCCCATCGAGCCATGATAGTGCTCATAGCCCTGATCCTTCTCTTCCGCCTCGCCAATTGTATTGTATACGTCCTTCCTCGTCGTCTTTCCAATCACAAAGCCTTGATCCGGACGATATACTTTCCCTTCCTTCGCACGTGCCGCCAAGTCTTTCAGCGTATCCAGCGCCATTTGTTTCTGCTCGTCTTCTACTGAGGTTTCGGGCGATTGAGATTCCGTCTGCCCTTTGGATGTATCCTTTCCGGTTGATTCGTTATCGGCAGCATCATTTGTTTCATTCGTCACGGGCGGCTTGTTCTCTGCTCCGGTCTGACCGTTATTATCGTTTGCCTTCGTACATCCGGCGACGAGAACGGAGATCGCTGCAACCATTAGCATCCATTTTATTCGTTCCATAAAACTTCTCCTTCCGGTCATAAGATATTTCCCATTCTTCTCTTTTTCCCTTTTGTTGTCAATGAAAAACGAAAAGAGACGGCCTCCGAAAAGACCGTCTTTCCTTCGTTATGGCTGTGGTTGGTGCTTCTTCGTCCCTTGATGTTTTTGAAACTCTTTCCGCATCTTGTCTTCTGCAGAAACAAGAGGGATTGCCCGGAGGAAGACAGCAAATAGAACAGCAATGACCATAATGATTCCCCCGGCTAAAAACGTTGTCGTTAAGGCGTCGGCGAACACATCTTTCACTGCGGTAATCATTTGTTCTGCCACTGGCTGCAAATCCGCAGGCAAAGCCTTTTGGAGCTGTTCCAGTCTCGGCTGATCCAGCAAGACCTCGGGATTCATCAGCGCTCCGAATTGCTGTGCTTGCTCTGGCGGAAGTGAAGCAGCCGTATTCATGCTGCCGTCCGTAAACATTTCCTTCATGCTAGTGGCCATCCGAGAGCTCATAATTGCCCCCAGGATTCCGATTCCCATCGTATTCCCGAGCGATCGGAACAGCTGAGAGGAGGCAGAAGCAACACCAAGCTGTCTCATGCTGACAGCATTCTGAACGGTCAAGGAAAATACTGGCATACTGGCGCCCAGCCCTAATCCAACGATGCATAAATAGCTGATCAGGACGTAGATCGGCGTATTGATATTAATGAAGTAAAGCAAGAAAATCCCCAGTGCGGTCACGCTTAACCCCGTAATGGCAAGGCCTTTATATTTCCCGGACTTCGTCATGTACGCACCTGCAAAGGTCGTCGCGAACACCATAACGATGGACATTGGCATCATAATATAACCGGAACCGCTCGGGGAAATTCCTTTAACCCCCTGAATGAAGAACGGCGTGTAGATCATAACGCCCATCATGCCCATGCCAAGCAAGAAACCTGCAATGTTGGAAACCGTTACGATGTCATTCTTGAACAAGGAAAGTGGCAGGACTGGCGTCTTCACCTTTGTTTCTGTAATCATAAAGGCAAGTAACGCCACGATCGTCAGGCCGAACAAACCGAGAATCTGCCAGGATCCCCATGCATATTTACCGACTCCTTCCCCGGCGAAACTAAACGCCATCAAGACGGACACGATCGTCACCGTCAAAAAGAAAGATCCAAAATAGTCGATGGACTCGCCTTCTCTTCTCGGAACTTTCGGAAATAGCTTGAAGATCATCGCGAACGCGACAAGGCCAAGCGGGAGGAAGATCCAGAACACCCAGTGCCAATCAAGATGGTCGACAATAAAACCGCCCATAAGCGGACCGAGCACACTCGATATTCCGAAGATCCCGCTCATTGCTCCGGTCCATTTCGCCCGTTCCCTCGGCAGATAGAGGTCACCGACAGCAGTGAAGGCATTTGACATAATCATCCCGCCGCCGATCCCTGTAATACCCCGGAAGATGATCAATTGGAAAATGTCCTGCGAAAAGCCGGACAGGAAGGACCCAATCATGAAAAAGGCGATCCCTGCCAATAAAAATGGCTTCCGTCCATAAATATCCGACAGCTTTCCGACGAGTATGGTCGATACCGCCATCGTTAAAAGATAGATGGTAATGACCCATGTGTAATAGTCCATACCGCCAAGCTTTGCAATAATTCTCGGCATCGCTACCCCGATAATTGTCTGGTTAATGGCGGAGAAAAACATCGCTGCCATGATGGCAAGCATAATGGACACTTTTTTCTTATCTGATAAATGATTCATGCCATCCCTTCCTTTCTGAGCAAATCGATATTAGCCGCAGCCTGTTCAAAGGTAGCTGTCATATGTTGAAGATCTGTTTCAGACAGGTGTCCAAAAACGGTTTTCATTGTCTTCCTGCCTTCGTTTCGCAACTGCTCCATCGTCTCCCGGCCCTTGTCGGTAATCTCTAAATAAACAACACGACGATCGACCTCATCGCGTTTCCTCTCAATATAGCCTTGTTCAATTAATTTATCGGAAGCGGTCGTCACAGCACCCGCCGTCAGATGAAGGGCATCCGCCAACTCTGACATTCGCAAAGGTCCTTTCCGCTCAAGCATAAAAATGAGATACGACTGGGAGCCTGGAAGATGCTGTTCAAAAATCTTTGACCACATATGCCCCATATTTCTCGTTACCGACCAAAACAACTCCTCGAAACGGGAGAATGCTTCATTATTTTTCATCCCAATACTTCCCCTCGCGTATATTTTATCAATTAAATACTTTAATCATCAAAGCATTTATTAGTATACGTAGTGGGAACTATCCTGTCAATCTACTTGTTTGGGTTTAGACCAAAATGTTTCGGGTATTCTATGAATCATGTTTTGCCGGTTTTAGTTGGGATGTGATTTAAAAATGTTTGGACTATCTGATCTCGTATCCCTTGTCATTTCAGCTTTTATCATCTTGCCAATTGTCGTCTTCATTCGCGAGTCGGGATATTTGATTGTCAGCTGGCTATTTGGGGTTATTGAACCGAGACTTACCATCGGGTCAGGTCCCCGTATTCTTAAAATCGGCATGCTTGATATCCGGAAGTATTATCACTTGTATAGTTGGTTTTCGTACGATGGATTAAAACGAAAAAGCAAATTCGCATATATTTGCATTTACTCAGGGCCGATTCTGATGAATCTCACCCTTGCCCTCCTCATTAATTTCCTTGTCGCGAATGGGTGGGGCGAAGAATATAAGACTTTTTGGGATCGTTTTGTGTTCTATGCTTTTTACTATGTATTATTCGATATCGTTCCGATGATGACAGTAAACGGGAAGCCGAACAACGGGATGATTATTTACGAAATGATCCGGTATGGAAAGCGGGTCGATAATAATAACGAATCCTTTCTGCCCGCTACTTCAAAGGTGGAAGAGGAATATCAGGAACATATGAAGGAAATAAAGGAAATGGAAAAGGAGTGCAAAGAGGATCAGGATGACAGCTGACGAGGCATTCTTCCAAAAAAGGATGCATGTCTTTTGCTATCTTGCAAATACTACCTTCGAACAGGAGGGATTTTTCGTGGAAGAAATCACGTATACTGAGGCGGTCTTACAGGAATATAAAGTCGGTATGGGCAGTTTTTCTGAAAAGCTTCCTGAAGTCGCTAGAACATTCCATGCATTTACCGAAGCCAGCTTTGCAGAGGGTGCACTGGATCAAAAGCAAAAACAACTCATCGCCCTTGCGATCAGCGTGTATGCGCACAACGAACATTGCATCGTCTATCATACGAAGGGCTGTCTTGATAACGGCAGCACGGAGGAAGAGATGATGGAAGCAATCGGAGTAGCAGCGGCGCTCGGAGGCGGATCTGCCATGAGCCAGGGTGTCACCGTTCTTCAGGATGCACTGGAAGATTTCCGGACATCCATGCAATGACAGACAGCCACCTAAATAGGTGGCTGTTTTCATTACACTATATCGTCTTTGTCGTCCGTTTTTTTATGAACGTCTCTTTCTTTCCTGAAATCCGGTTCCTCTCCAAATTCAGTTCCGTAATTTGGATTGCTGAAACGTCGATCAGTCGTGACTGTATCATAGTCCTCATCCGGTTTGAAAAGGAGACCTATACAAACAAGACCACTTATCCCGACAAGACCGTACACCACCCTGGATAAAAATGCACCTTGGCCTCCAAACAGCGTTGCGACCAAATCAAAGCGGAAGAAACCGATCAAGCCCCAGTTCAATGCCCCAATGATAACTAAAGCCAGTGCGATTCGTGAAAGCGTACTCATGCATGACACCTCCTTCGATTGGAAAATCGTGAACCTGTAACGTTCGGCAGCGTGTACCATGCAATATCATCTGAGTTCAGACGAAACTGTCCACCGCTTGTTATGATTCATTATTATCTTTTGCCAAAAGCAATTTTTAATACATGAAAAACAAATTCCGGGTGCTTGCTCTACACAATATTTGGCAGGGACGATATAGTAAGAGAAGGTGATGAAAATGAAAAAGATGTATATGGAGAATCAACATATCGTGGCAGGCATGACCTTACAAGATCAGTCCTTGCCCGAAGCAAATAATATGGCACTGCATGTGTGCCAGGAGAAACAAGATGTCCTTGAGAACCGTGGTAGGCTTGCCAAGTTTTTGAATGTGTCCATCCACGACTTTGTATGTGCCAATCAAACCCATAGCGCCAATTTCCATCATGTCACGCAGGTGGACAAAGGCCGAGGCGCATTGGATAACGCAGATGCGATACCGGAAACAGACGCCTTATATACGTATGAACCTGATATTGTGTTGTGCAGCTTTACCGCAGACTGCGTACCGGTTTTATTCTATAATGACAAGACGGGCCTGATAGGCGCTGTTCATTCCGGCTGGCAAGGAACGGTGAAGGAAATTACATTGAAATTGTTCCAGCATTTACAGCAAGCAGAACAATGCGATCTGGCAGATATCCATGTGCAAATCGGTGCAGCACTCAGCCAGGAAAAATTTGAAGTGGACGAAGATGTCTACACAAAATTTGAAAAGCTAGGATATGCGGATGACTTTATGTATTACAACGAATCAACCGGAAAATACCATATTGACAATCAACTGACCGTCAAAAAGCAGTGTGAATTGGCAGGCATTCCATCCAGCCAGATTACCATCGATCGTACCTGCACATTCCAAGATCCGGCCGGTTTTTCATACCGACAAGACAAGCAATGCGGCAGACATCTCAGCTTTATTAAAAGAAAGCGATGAAATTCGGAAATCGATACTAAAAAAGAAAGCGGGTTGCAAAATGATCCCTATTGTTTATGACCAGCTCAATCGCTGGGGGAAAGATGATGATTTTTTCCTTTCCCTTCTACAAAAATCAAACACGAAGCAACTCGCAGACCTCGGATGCGGGACAGGCAGGCTCACGGTCCATTTTGCCAAGCAAGGATACGCTGTAACGGCCATCGATCCTAACAAAGAAGCCATCGAAGCAGCAAGAAATAAAGAGCATGCTGGCCACATTAACTGGGTGGTCGGAGACAGCGCGGACTTGAAAACGGATGCTTACGATACAGTCATCATGACAGCCAATGTCGCCCAAGTCTTCCTGACTGATGATATCTGGCAGCAAGTGCTCGCGGATGCTTACCGGGCGCTGAAAGACGGCGGCCACTTCATCTTCGATACACGAAATCCCTTAGCAAAAGCTTGGGTCGCCTGGATGCAAGACGACACACCTGATGCTGCCGTTCACCCGGAAAACGGAGACGCCCTTGAAATCTGGACAACATACGATGGGCTGGAGGGCGACATCTTCACATTTTACGAAACGGTTACCTATGCACAAACTGGGGAAGTCATAGTGCGCGAAAAAATCCAATTGAAATTCAGAACACTGGAAGCCCTGCGGGAATCTCTGAAGAAAGCCGGATTTTCAGAAGTGCAAGCCTACGGAGACTGGGAGTTCCAAGAAGCGACAGCTCAATCCAAATCGTTCATCTTCGATTGTGTAAAATAAGGGCCGTCCGGAAAGTCAGTTGATTTTCCGGACCGGCTTTTTTTATGAGTGGATAGTTGAAGGATGCTTGGTGGAGAAGCTGAAAAGATTGTCTGATCCTTTCAAGCAGACGGGCGGATATACGAGCACTCTTTTGGAACTTATGAGCAGTTGGGCAATTATACGAGCAGTACTTGGAACATTCGAGCACTTCCCTGAATATACGAGGAGTTCACGCGGACTTATGAGCAAACTAATGAAGATACGAGCTCTTCCCGAGTATTTATGAGCACTCCGGGAAATTATAAGGGGACTCGCTGCAAGGTGAGCTTGGTGTTCCGGAAATTTTGATCGAGAATAAGAGTACTCTTTAGAATTGATTTAAAAAGCAGATGAAGAAAAACGACATGTTTTCCTTCACCTGACTTCATTCCAAAACGGACTTACGTAAAATATTCGATTTTAGCATTCGGGAAGAACGCTTCGGTATAGCCGAAGACATGCTCCTTGATGGCATCCTCTTCATTCTTCGGGTAAATATATTTGCCGATTCCGTATTTACCCCATTTATAACGGCGCTTTTCTTCGTCCAGCTCCAGTTTTGTCTTAGGATAGTTCTTTTCAATGACTTTTTTCGCAGGCTTGGTGAACCGGTGCTGAATGAATTCGAACGTAATGTCATCACGTGCATCTTGCGGCAGTTCGGCATCCAGTCGTTCGAATAAATGCCGGTAGCCTTCTTCCCATCCCTCGTGCAAGTAGATCGGCGCGACGATAAATCCAAGCGGGTAGCCGGCCCGCGCGACTTTCCCTGCCGCCTCAATCCGTTTATCAAGCGGCGAGGTACCCGGCTCAAAGTTCTTAATGACAAAATCCGCATTTACACTGAAGCGGAATCGCGTGTGCCCATTATGCTCGGCATCCAGCAAATGATCGACGTAGTGGAACTTTGTTACGAAACGCAGCCGGCCGAGTTCCGTTTGGCCAAAATGGTTAATCGCCCGTTTCAATGTATGGGTCAGGTGATCAATACCCACAATATCCGATGTACAGGCCGCTTCAAAACGGGTAATTTCCGGGGCACGCTCCGCAATATAGTTGTCTGCCGCTTCCAAGATTTCTTCGACGTTAACATACGTACGGATGTACGGCTTGCTGCCCATCGTCGTCTGCAAATAGCAATAATGGCAATGCCCCATGCAACCTGTCGCAAAAGGAATGGCGTATTCGGCCGACGGCTTGGACGTATCAAACTTCAATGTCTTTCGGATTCCGACGACCAATGTGGACTTTGCCATTCGGTATTTCTGCGCATCCGTTTCTCCCGGCAGATTCCTCACTTGGTTATGTGATGTCGTAAACCGGATTTCAGTCCCCAGCTTCTCAAATTTCTCCTTCAGTTCTCTTCCAAGCGGGTAGTCGAGCGCATTTGGCTCGAAATACACAAGCTGCGGCATAAAAGGTTTGTTCATATTCCAACCTCCCTCTTATGTAGAATGTTTAAAGGAGAAGGAATTATGCCAGCCCTTTTTCCATTGTGTTGTGATATTCTGGAAGTAGATTAAAAGACTGGAGGTGCATCATTGCCTTGAGGTATGAATCCGTATTTTTATTTATCGCAAATATTTTATCCATGGGTCTCACTTGCACGTATGCCTATAGAATCTACACACTCATGTCCCCTGAATTTCACCGTGTATCCGTGCCCCGACTCATTCTGGTCGTCAGCATCATTGCCCTCTTCTTTGTTCTCATGTGGATCGCTTATTATTTTGTTGTCAGCCGAGGGAGTACTGGATGGCTCTTCTTTTATGCCATTTGGTGCCTTGCGCTTCTGCCGCTTTGCTTCGGCATTTTAACCGGCCTTTTGGTCATTCCTTTTCTATACGGTCTTAGTGTCGTGCTCTTCTATACGAACAATCGGAATGCCCAGATGACATCGGACAGCTAACGAAATTAGGATTTTGATTTTATTCCAAATCCATCGTCCCTTTTACGCGCGCCAAATATTCCGCGTAGGCAATCAACACCAGGCTGATGGCAAAAAAGAAGCATCCTAACAGGAATTCTTGACTCAATAGAGCTGTCACATGTGAAAAGTCGCCTTGATTTACAATGTCTTTTGTCAATCGGACGCCTCGGGTGAGTGGAACAAAGGCCGCTATTTGCTCAAGCCATGCAGGCATGACAGAAAGCGGATAGTTGGCCCCGCTCACTAACAGCAACAGGCTCGCCAGCAAATTGGACCACAGATGCATGGAAGGCGACCATAAACAAAATGTAGCGATGATCAGCCCTAAACCGCAGGCAGAGAAAATCGACACAAGCCAGATCACAAGCAGTGAGAACAATGCGTCCAACGGAATTGAAAGCCCAAACAGCAGTATCCCGAATAACAAGCCCATCACAGCAGTGAACACGCCATTCACCACATGTGCGAGCGATCTTGAAATGAAAAGTGGCGCTTTACTCGAAGGAGTAGACATAACAAGCTGCAGTGTGCCCATCACCCGATCCGATGTAATGACGGACATCATGCCGAATACAGAATTCATGACGCAAAGCAGTAAGGCATTGGATGCGATATAGCCGGCGAGCCCTTCCCCTCCGTACACATAATTGACGAGCACTGCAAAAAAGAGCAATTGGCTGAATGGATTTAATACCATGACGAAGACATACACTTTCGGATCCAGCCAACCGAACAACGCCTTATAGGATAAAACACTGTGTCGAAAAAAACGCTGCACCGCTTCCATTCAATACACCCCCAGTTTCCCATTGATGCGGGCTTTGTGCTCAACCGCCCGATAGCATACATAACCGAACCCAAAATAAACCATTACAAGTCCAAGCAATACGGAAAACGGAAGGGCCAGCTGGGACCATGTCGCATTTTCTTCCGTCGCACGCCGCAGCAGCTCGATTGCCCAGGTCGGCGGCAACAAATACGAAATCGGCTTTA
Organism: Sporosarcina cyprini; assembly: GCF_022048975.1. Taxonomy (GTDB): domain Bacteria; phylum Bacillota; class Bacilli; order Bacillales_A; family Planococcaceae; genus Sporosarcina; species Sporosarcina cyprini. The sequence continues at coordinate 75,605 of NZ_JAKMHX010000017.1, forward strand.
CCCAGTCGGGCAGAATGGCGTTCGGAAATAAAAAACCGCAAACGAGGTAAATCGGATATTCGATGAAGTTCATCAAGGCATTTGTCTGGCGTGACAGTGTAAACGCCAGTGCCATGAAAAATGAAAAGACTGAAATGGCGATCAGCACCAAAGCAAACGAACCGAAGAACAACACTGGTTGAACAGCCGGCACTTCAATTCGGAAAAACAAAACAAGATAAAGGAACGCAATGGCCATAGAAATCAATCCCCATACCATATTGCCGATAATCTTTCCGATCAGAATGGCGGAGAATGAAACCGGGGCAACAAACAGCAGCTCAAGCGTCCCATAAAAGCGTTCCCGCTGCACTTCGCTCGCTGACGAATACACGATAGAAGACCATAAGGCCATGAAGCCTGAGCCAAGGACGACATACTGAAATAATTGCTCAGGAGAGGAACCGCCATATATGAAAAACGCCAACGTCGCCAAAAACAGTGGATTCACCACAATAACAAATTTGAACATCGGACGGGCAATCGACAAACCCATCTGCACTTTGGCCGTATGCATGAAAGCCCGCATCATTTCGCATGCCCCCCGACCAGCTGCACGTAGACGTCCTCAAGTGTCGGCTGCATGATTGCCAAATCCGAAATGTTCGTCTCATCCACCAGCTGGTAGATGGCAGGAATGACAGCTTGCGGCATTTCTGTATGTAGGCGAATCGTCGTCAGCATGTCATCCTGCTCCTGCTTCACATGACGGACATGCGGCAGCAGGGACAACGCCTCCATCTTGTTCGCATTAACGTTCGTCAGCTTGCATTCGATAATCGACAAGCCCGCCGTCTGCCGTTTCATATTCTTCGGTGTATCCACCGTGATTAGTTGCCCTTTATCAATAAATGCGATCCGGTCGCAAAGCTCATCCGCTTCGTACATATAGTGGGTCGTTAGCAAAATCGTTGTGCCCTGTTCATTCAGTTTTAGTAAAATGTCACGCAGCCGCCTGGCACTGACTGGATCGAGTCCGATCGACGGTTCATCCAGAAAGAGGATATCGGGTCGGTTGATAAGCCCTCTCGCAATTTGAAGCCGCTGCTTCATACCCTTGGAAAACGTTTCAACCCGCTGATGGGCCACGTCCCCAAGTCCAACCAGTTCAAGCAGTTCTAAGATACGATTCTTCTGTTCAAGCCGCGGCACTTTGTACAAATCCGCAAAATAGGCAAGGTTATCATAAGCGGATAACCGCCAATATAAGTTCCGCTCTCCGCCTAAGATAAAGTTAATATGTGGCCTGACTTTCCGATGCTGCGTGACAGGATCCATCCCCATTATGGAAATCGTCCCTTCATCAGGAATGAGCATCGTCGTCAACAGCTTGATCATTGTTGTTTTCCCAGCTCCGTTTGGTCCGAGCAAACCGAAAATCTCCCCTCTGTTGATGGAGAAAGATATCCCCTTCAGCGCCTCGACTTCCTTCTTCGTCTTTTTGAACAACCCCACTTCGGTCTTATACACCCGCCGAACGTTAGAAACCGTGATAACTGTCTCGCCCATTTCATCCCCTCCAATATTAGATACTTATCTTATTAGATGATTGTAATACATCGGAGGGATTTGTCAATAAGAACAACAAAAAAAGCACAGCTATGGTGAGCTGCACTTTGTTATTCAGATCAATATCTTTTCCATAATAAATTCATTGTATGAGAGCTCATTCAATATACGCTCCCCCACTACGTTGTAACCTCTTCGTTTATACATAGCAGGTAAATAAGGATGTTTTTGCGCCACAGTTAATCGAATTACGCTCTCTCTTCTATCTGATATTTCTTTTTCAGCTGATTTCATTAATTGCTTAGACAATCCCTGTCCCTTCAGCTCTGATTTTACCGCCAGTCTGCTGAGTACGAAGCAGTTCCAATCCTCATTAAACTTTAGACGGACAGTGCCAAAAATAATAGGTGAGTTTGGTTGTTTGGCAACAAACAAAATTGTATCGTTGATCCACTGTTCCACTTCTTGAACTGATACACTTGACGCACTTGCCGGAAGGCCTAACTTCTCATTTTCCGAATAAGCATCCCAGTATAATTCCACAAGTGATTTTGCATCACTTAATTGAGCCCTTTCAATGATAAACGCCAAAACACACACCTACCTCTGTTTTAACTACTACAATCAAAGAAATAATTGGAGCCTATCTTATACCCCTTAAATAAAATTCCTTATTTCAGCCAATATCTGCTCTACCTTCTCCTGATCACTAGAGAAGTATTTAATATTGCCGACTTTCTCTTCCTGCACCAATCCGGCTTTTTTCAGTAGTTCAAGATGATGGGACACAGTAGCCGTCGTAATCCCTAAGTATTCGGCGATTTTGGCTCCATATTCCCGTTGGCCTGACAACAGCCGCAGCATGAGCAGACGGTTCCGGTCCGCCAACACTTTCAGCTGCGACTCCAGTTCTTTGCTCGCATCTCGGACATCCGACAACGGAACGGCACATCCGTATATGACGATGCAGACTTCCTTATTAAAAAGTCGGATACGTCCCGGCGAACTATAATAAGACGGGATGAAATAAAACATTTTGTACTGGCTCGTCCGCCTGAAGGACTTCCCCATGACGTATTGTGCAAGCGCCAATGGTTCCATCGAAATTGATTGGACTTCCTGCATGGCTGTTTCCGCCATTTCCTTTTTAGCTTCCAAAGCCTGCTGGAACTCGATTGAAGCGTCAATCTCTAATACCAGAGAAGAGAATCCACACCGGTACGTCTTTAAGTTGGACAGGAAGTCCATGACGGCTTTCCGTTTTTCATCCGTGTCCCACAAAATTGTTTCCTCATGATCTGGCAAGGATGCGGGAGCCTCCAACAATTCTTCGACTTGAGGCAAAGGGATGTATTCTGAAAAGAAATCATATACATAGTCGGCATCGCTTAATTGATCCACGCCCTCCACAAAGGCTTCGACATCATGAAAATACGGACACGGCAATAGAAAATTGAGCAACGGGGAGAATCCTAAATCAATTGATTTTGGCCAAGTCGCGATAAATTCCTTTGCTTTAGTCGATAATTCTGCCCAGACTTTGTCGCTGTCCGCTTCAGCAAATTTATTCTTCGTTGCTCCCATAAAAACCCCTATAAGGGACACCGCCTCAACGACCGGCGAATATACATGGTCAACGACTACCACAGGCTTCTTTTGTCCATCCTCTTTCTCAAATGCCACGACTGGCCCCCCTCTCTAAACTAATGCTTCTTTTTTCTCAATCCGCTGCACTGTTAATTCCGACATAACCCGTCTTCTCCACAAGCTCCTGTCCTTCGTCCGACAAAATCCAATCGATAAAGGCATCTACATTGGGATTGTCCGAACGTGCCGTAATCGCATACAATTCGCGTGTAATCGGGTATGCACCTGACCGGATTGTTTCAACAGTAGGCTCTGCGCCGTCTACGGCCAGCAGGCGAATATTATTGTTGCCGATCATGGATTCAGAATAATATCGGAACGTATAACCAATGGCACCGTCGTAATTGCGATAGTCCGCCACATATGTGATAATACCGCTCATCAGATCAGCAACTTCCTCTGTCGGCGCCTTCATAATGGGCACGTCGCCCATAAACTCCTCCAGTGCCGTCTGGCTGCCGCTATCCGCTGGACGCTGGAACGCTCTGATTTTTGAACGGTTTCCGCCAACTTCTTTCCAATTTGTCACCTTGCCTGAATATATGTCGCGCAGCTCCTCCTGCGTCAGTCCGTTGACCGGATTCTCCTTATTAACGAAAAAGACGAAAGCTTCTTTTCCGATTGGTGTGAGAACCAGCTCTTTTCCTAGTTCACTTGCACGCGCTCGTTGCGCTTCAGACGGACCAAGCGCAAAGATGATATCAACATCTCCTGCCAATAAGTTTTCATACGCACTTCCCGTTCGGTTTGACATGACGGCGCTATTGTATGGATCGTAATCCTGCTTCGGATAGACTGCTTGGGCAAATGCTGCATAGACGGGATAGAGGGCGGTAGCTCCGTCTATTATCGGAACATCCTGCTCGATGCGGAAGGAAGCCGGCCGGCCGAGCTCTACCGCTTTCGTTCCTGGCTTGTTTGGCGCATAGTCATACAAGTCAACATCGCTTGTCGCAACAACTGGCTTTGTCAGTTTATAAAGAGCAGGAACTGCCACAACACATCCAATCAAAACGATAGCAATGGGAACGCCATAAAACACCGCACGCCGTTTGACATTAAAGATGGACATGCCAACAATTACGATAAAACCGATGAACCCTCCGATCAGGATGGGCATCCATTCTGCATGCCCGCCAAACAAGAGAGTTAATCCTATAGGCACTGCAAAAAATGACACAAGCAATGTGAAACCTGCCAGAGAAGCAATCCTACCAAATAGTTTCACGCCGCATCCCCCTTTTCTTATCATTATAGCAGGACGTAGAGGGGTGGGCGAATGGTCCCTCTCTACCTAGACTTCTTATGGCCTTTGACTTGGCCTAGTCGAATTCTATCCTCCAAATGAAAATATGCTATACTATCCGTACATCACTAGGTTTAGAAAGGATTTGGACATGAAGCAAAAAATTGGGGTGGCCTTGCTATTCATTGCGAACTTGGCTTCTATGGGGCTGTTCTATCTTATTTTAGCCATGGTATTTAGTTTCTACGGCCCTCCGCGACATATAGGAAATATTATCCTTCTGGGAGTCGGGTTGGCATTCGTTCTCCAATGGATCGCCTTCTATTTTGTAGCATTCCGGTCAAGCAAACCATGGCTTGCCTTTTTTATTATCTGGCTAGTAGTCATATCTCCGCTCTGTGCGAGACTGCCTATTCTCTTGATCATTCCGATGCTGTATATTGTTGGAACAATATTAACAGTCGATCCGAAGGGTAAAAAAGAGTCTAATGAACTTATTTCGCGTCCGAAACGCGGCAAGATAGAGGAAATATTATTGATCTTGGTGTTTATCCCTACCATGTGGGATACCCTTCTATTTGTGCTGGACGCTATACAGGTTGTTCCATACTCATTTTATTCCTCTAACTTTTCTATGTTGTTTTCGTACATTCTAATGCCGCTTTTCATTTTAATAGGCAGTTGGATTGTCGTTTGGAAAGTCGCCAAAAACGGGTACAGCCGTTGGGTGTATTTCTTGTTAGTCCCTATCCTATTTGCATTGAAATTGATCTTCCGCATTCGCAGTGGATTCATAGCAATGCCAATACAGATTCAACTCTCGCTCATTCTACAACTACTCGCTTACGGGACGGCTGTTTTTCTAGTCTGGAAAAAGCGAAAAGGGTGAAGAAGGCTCGTCCTTTCTCACCCTTTTTTTCTATTATGTTAAATACGGCAAGGCTGGTTCCAAAACTACCTTTCCGCTTTCACGCAGGAAATTTGAAACGATTTCAAGGTGGCTGCCTCCAACGAGGAAAAGAATCCGCTCTTCAGACGAAACTGCTAAATCAAGTAAGTTGGAATAAAGGATCAAATTTCTTTCATACCACCAGTTCAACCAATGCATTCCGACGTATACTTTTTCTGATTTTAATCGGGACATGTTCAAGTATGTTTGATGAATCCGCCGGATAAATTCTTCTTCATTAATTTCTTGCAGCATTTCCAGCACACTTTTACTTCCTAAGCCTCTGGTGACTGGAGTCTCTTCCAGCCAACTAAAAAGTTCTTGAAACAAGGCCGGCTCGTGTTCCTTTGCCCATTCATACACTTCTCCGAAGTCCTTACGAAGAGACCCCTTCTCCATCCAGTCAATTGCATAGATTTTAGGATGACCCGCTTTTTTCGCCAGCCGGAAGCCGAGCTGGTCAATTTCGCAGACCTCCAATTCGTATGTTCCCTCAAGGTAAGACTTATATTTGTCATTCAGCCATTCGTTATGTTTCTTCTCCATTTCTACTACAACCTTGGTAGGTTTGAACGCATCCAATCTTTCGACAACCTCAATGATCTCTCGCTGTCTTGCTGGAGATAGCAGATCATCTGTCTCGGTTTTATATAAATCCGGTGTATTTCCCATATGAAACATACCGACCAACATTACTTTTGGTTTAACTTCTTCTATTTTAGTGTCCATTCTATCATCCCCCTATTCTTTTCCAATCCTACCATAGTGAAAGAATTGAAATCAAATTACTTTCTAAAAACTCTTGCATCTTACGTTACGGAAGGTTCTATAATAGGTGGTAGAAAACTTTGGGAATGAGGTACAGAGATGTATACAATTGGGGAATTAGCGGACATGAGTAATGTAACTGTCAGGACACTCCGCTATTATGATGAAATTGGTTTATTGCCACCCGCACAGAAGAATGCTGCCGGCCATCGGCTTTACGGGGAAGAAGATGTCTCCAGGCTTCATTATATATTAACGCTTCGTAATATAGGGCTGCCGCTCGATACGATACAACAGGCTATGGTAGATCACCAAATGAAAGTTCAAGATGTCCTAGGGATGCGGCTTCAAATGATTCAATTGGAGCAAGCAAAGTTAAAGAAGATGGAAGCTTCCATTCATGCACTCCTTTCCTTAGTGGAGTTAGAACAGCCGACGGATTGGAAGTCTGTATTCAGCTCCTTTTATTCGTATCCCTCCAAACAGGAAGCCATTGATCGGTTATGGAATCAGCATTTCTCATCAGAAGAAAAGGATATTTTGAAAGAACTTCCGGGCTTAGGAGACAAAAGCGAGGCAGCAATAATAGCACTCAATTTGTTTAGAGAGACACGTCTCCATGCAGATGAATGTCCGAAGAGCCCGGTGGCACAGCAATTGGCTAAACGGTGGATCGATTTTGTCGAACAGTCGTATCAAGGCAATTTGGAACTGGCCAACAAAGTTTGGGATATGAGCAAACACCAGGAAGTGTCGGGGTTTTATTATTTCGAACCGAGGATAGCTGACTTCATTGAACAAGCCATCGCCTATTATTATGAGTCGCAAATAAAAGGGCAAGTAACATGAAAAAAGTGATTGTTTATGATCTACTCATTTACATGGCCGTTCCTTACTTCATCTGGAATTATGGCCGTGAACCTCTGGGAGACTATGCAGCCCTCCTGCTTTCAACAGTGCCTGGTTTGATTTATACACTGTTCCGTTTCATTAACGAACGTCAATTCAACATAACAGGGACCTTCATACTTACCTCCCTCTTACTAGACACGTTGGTGAATCTTCTATCGGGTTCTGCAGAGCGTATGCTTTGGAACCAAGTCTATCTTGGCTATGGATATGCCTTACTGTATCTGATTTCCATCCTCCTCAAGAAACCTATAGGGCTATATTTTGGGGTCGATTTTGCGTACATGCTCGGGAATCCCCGTGAACCTAGCAAGAAGCTATTCTTTTCAAAAGAGCTATTTAAATGGTTCCAGCTTGTAACACTGCTCCTTGTAATTCGCGGAATCTTTCAGAACTCTCTTAAAGCCTGGTTATTGGATTCTTATGGAGTAGATAGTTATGGGCAGATGCTGGTTTATTTAAAGATCAGTGGAGGTGTTTTTAGCATACTTATCACTGCACTCAATTTATTTATTGGGAGCAAAATAATAAAGATTTCACGGGCCCAAGTTCCAAGTGATACTTGCCCGCCAGCAATAGAAAAAAAAGCACATCAGCCGCTCACCTGATGTGCTTTTACTGTATATAGAATAAATCCCGCAAACTATCCACCAGCAAATACAACCCCGTCCCTAATAAAATAATATACGTTACAACGCGGAAGGTATTTTCGTTAATCCTTTTAAATAAAAGCTGTCCGGCGAAAAGACCGATTACAACGAAAGGCAAGGCGATGCCACTTGATGTCCATACTGTTCGGCTCACACCGGCGACAGCCCATTGAATCAGCAGACTGACTACATAGATGAACAGGTAAAAGGCGAGCGTCGTTGCACGCAGTGTCGCTTTTTGAGTGCCTGTCCCCGCGAAATAGAGCAACAGGGGCGGACCCGGCATTCCGACGCTTGAGGTCAAGGAACCGGAAATTCCGCCAACGAGGGCATCTCCCTTTTTACTCTGCCGTATGCGAAACTGGAAGATAAGCAGAAGGGTCAAAACGATAATTAGGACGCTGATTCCCAATTTTAACTTGGTCATATCTAGTAGCAAGAAAATCACTGCGCCAATCGGAAGTCCGAAGATGCTTCCAGCGATAAAGCGTTTTAATACCCCGGTGTCCACATCTTTGGCAATCGTCGTAAGCAAACACCCCGAAATGACAATAGATAACAACAGGTTAATTTGAATCGCATCTGCCGGCTCAAAGAGCAAGAGAAGAAAAGGCGTTGCCACAATCGAGAAACCGAAACCCGTGCTAGTTTGGAGGACAGAGGCTCCCATGACGATCGTTATGAAAAATAAAATACTCATGTCTGCCCCCTTAACTACTAGATTCGTTGCCTCCATTTTACCATGATAAAAAATAATTTCCGAAATGTTGAGAATTAATTTCCCCCGAACCGATGTATGTAGTGTAAGGGCCTTTACACAAGAAGGAGAAATGTACATGCGAGTGACAAAAGAAAATTTCATTAAACGTTTCAAAAGGGGCAAGGAAGACGCATTGGAGTACGTCATCGATGAGTATGCAGGGCTCGTAAAAGCGATTGTCTATAATTCACTCCAGTCTTACAACGACCCGCATCTGATTGAAGAAGGAGTCAGCGATACGTTTATGGGTGCCTTTGAAAACGCTAAACAATTCCACGGTGATCCCGAAGACTTCCGGAAATGGATTTGCACCATTGCAAAGTTTAAAGCAATCGATAAGCAAAGATCCCTAGCCAAAACTCCTGTGGCCGCCGTTATTGATGAGCAGCAGCTGGAAGTAAAATCAGCTGAGGATGAATTTCTCATTCAATCCTCCACAGAAGAACTTCTGTCCATGATGGCCAAGCTGCCCCAAATGGACCGCGATATTTTTACGATGAAATACTTTTTAAATATGAGGAACGATGAAATTGCCAAACAGTTAGGCGTGACGAAGGCTTCCGTTGATAATCGCTTATATCGGGGTAAAAAGCGCTTGCAGCAGTTTCGCATGGGAGGAGTACTGACATGAAGAATTTGTACCGCCAGTTGAACGAGTTGAAGATTGATTATGAAATGAAACCGATGGATGTTAGTGCGGCAGAAAAGAACCGGATTAAAGGAAAGGTGCTGCGAAAGAAAAAGAAATATCGTGCCCCTAAACTGATTTCAGCAGCTGCTGCACTTATCATGGCAACGACAGTTGCATGTGGTTTTGCGTTTCCTACTTTTGCGGCAAAGCTCCCAATCATCGGCAATCTTTTTGAAATGTTTTCGGACGATGAAAGCTATGTATTTGAAGAATATGAGACATATGCAACAGACATAGGAGTGACGAAAGAAAGCAATGGCATTTCGATAACTGTTGAGAATGCTGTCTACGACGGCGAAAGCATCTCCATTGCCTATAAGATGGTGAGTGATAAAGATTTGGGAACGAGGCCTATACTGGAAGGTATGTTGGATGCAGTAGAATTTGGTGATGAGTATAAAGATTACGGCTTTGCACCAAAGTATATTTCAAAAAAAATAAGTGAAAACGAATATGCTGGTTTATTAATTTACCAATTAATCAAAGGTCCAAAACCGGAGGAGATTCACGTTACATGGAAAGGCGAACAAGTACTTGATTTGTCTAATGTATCGAATTCCTTTTCTGGAGAGTGGGCGTATGAATTTACGTTGAATAAATTGAAAGTCCATTCAAAAGACTATGTTGGCTCGGAATTAATAGCTGCTGATGACGGGATCAATATTGTACTTACAAAAATGACTGCTACACCAGTATCTACAACGATTTATCTATCGGAGAGTGTTGACATTCCGACCGTCACAAAGCAGGATACCGAATGGCGTGGTATACTCATGGACTATAGGGTTACAGATGATGTAGGGAATGAATATAACATAATTAGTTATGAAGATATTGGGCACAGTTCCGACTTCAATGGCCGTAATCTAGAGAGCAATCCGAGGATTACAATGACGCTTCTAGACAAGCAAGCCACATCCCTGTATATTACACCGATTGTAAACATTTATGAACTGGATAAAGAAAACGGTAGTGATCTTATTCCGATACAAGAACCGTACGAAATTGAGCCGATTGTCGTTCCAATAGAAAAGTAAGGAATAAGGAAGGGGATAGTTTCTCCTTCCTTTTAATCCGCCAATCAAGCCTAACTACGGATCAACTTAATAGACGAAATGACAAAGAACCTTCGTCCACCCGGGAGAAGGTTCTTTGCTTTTTATTTAAAAAGGATTAGCTTTCTTCAATGATCTCTACTTCTTGGTGTTCCGACAATTCTTCAAGCTGTTCTTCTACCTCTTGCTGGTTTGCAATTTCCGGTTCCGGCTCGTCTTCGCTCAAACCAAGAACTTTTGCGGTAGAATCAAGAAGCTCATCGAAAAGCTCTGGATGATCAACAAGCGAGATACCGTAGGATGGGATCATCTCTTTGATCTTCGGTTCCCACTCTTTCACGTGTTGCGGGAAGCATTTTTTAATGACCTGCAACATGACGTGAACCGCTGTCGAAGCACCCGGTGATGCACCGAGCAATGCAGCGATAGAGCCGTCTGCTGCACTTACAACTTCCGTACCGAATTGAAGAGTTCCCTTGCCGCCAGCTTCCGTATCCTTGATGACTTGAACCCGTTGGCCTGCAACGACGAGGTCCCAATCTTCACTCTTGGCATCCGGAACGAACTCGCGCAATTCTTCCATACGCTGTTCTTTTGACAACATCAATTGTTGAATCAAGTATTTCGTAAGCGCCATTTCCTTCGCGCCTGCAGCTAACATCGTGAAGAGGTTATTTGGTTTTACTGACGTGATCAAATCCAAATTGGAACCTGTCTTCAAGAATTTTGGTGAGAAGCCTGCAAACGGTCCGAACAGCAATGATTTTTTATTATCGATGTAACGAGTATCCAGATGCGGTACGGACATTGGCGGTGCGCCAACAGACGCTTTGCCGTACACTTTCGCGTGATGCTGCTCCACGACCTCCGGATTTTTACAAACCATGAAGATACCGCTGACTGGGAAGCCTCCGATATGTTTTCCTTCTGGAATGCCGGATTTTTGAAGGAGATGTAAGCTTCCTCCGCCAGCACCGATAAATACGAACTTGGCTGTGTGGCGTTCAACTGCCCCGCTGTTCAAGTTCTTTACTTTCATTTCCCATAGCCCGTCAGCTGTGCGCTTTAGGCTTGTAACGCTATGGTTGTAATGAATATCCACTTGATTGTCCTTCAGATGATCAAACAACATGCGCGTCAACGAACCAAAATTGACGTCAGTCCCTGAATCAATTTTAGTTGCTGCAAGCGGTTCTGTAATCTTCCGGTCTTTCATCATAAGCGGCATCCACTCCGCCAATGTTTCCGGCTGGTCGGAGAATTCCATCCCTTTGAACAGCGGATTATTGGATAACGCATCAAAACGCTTCTTCAAAAACTTTACATTATCTTCTCCATGTACATAGCTGATATGAGGCAGCGGCATGATGAAGTCTTTTGGGTTGCGGATTAGTTCACGATTAACGAGATACGACCAGAACTGTCTGGAAAGCTGGAATTGCTCGTTTACATTAATCGCTTTGCTAATATCCATGGAGCCGTCGGATTTCTCAACTGTATAGTTGAGCTCACATAATGCCGAATGTCCTGTCCCGGCATTATTCCACTCATTCGAGCTCTCTACGCCTGCTTCTGCAAGCTTCTCGAATACAGTAATATTCCATTCCGGCTTTAATTCTTTAAGCAAGGTCCCCAAAGTCGCGCTCATAATTCCTGCACCGATTAAAATGACGTCTTTATTGGTTTCTCTGTTGCTCATTTTTACCATATCCTTATATGTTAAGATTTTCAGAAAAAGACATGGGTCCTCACGCCTAATGATGCAACAGGCCAAGACGTGACCTATGAACCTTTTCTGTATCAGTGTAAACCTATAATAGTATAGCACAATCGTTGGTAAAGTTAAATATGAACAGCTTCTTCGCCTTTTCATTTAATTTGGAAGAAAAAAGCAGAGAAGAAACATAGATTTTTTCCGCATGCCATCCCGTACCCGGCAATGTCCGTGTCACTTGAAAAAAAGGCTGAAACCCGTTTGATTTCAGCCTTTTTCTTTCGTATGTGTTAATAAATTTTAATGGAACCGCCATCGACCATGATCGTTTGACCAGTAATATAATCCGAGTCATGGCTTGCCAGGAATACAGCAGTGCGGCCGATGTCGCCTTCTGGATCGCCAAGACGGCGAAGCGGAATGTTGTTGACCATTTTCTCATAGAGTTCAGGTGCTGATTGGCTCCAAGCTTGTACTCCTTCTGTAAGAGCAATTGGCGCGATCAGGTTGACATTGATGCCTTCCGGACCCCACTCGTTTGCTGCTACACGGGTAATCGCCCGAATCGCTTCTTTGGCAGCCGCATAGGAAGCTTGGGTCGGTTGGCCTGAAATACCAGCGCCGGAAGCAAAGTTAATCACTTTCCCTTTTGACTTCTTCAATTCAGGATAGGCAGCTTTCATGAAGTGGAATGTCGGGTAGAATCCTGTATTAAAGGATAAATCGAACATGTCCATTGTCGTCTCTACAAACGGCGCTTGTTTCGATGCATGGGCATTGTTGACGAGAATATCCAATTTACCAAACTTGGCTACTACTTCATTGACAATCGCTTCAATGTTTTCCGGCTTGGAAATATCGCGTATGAACAACATTCCTTCTGTATATTGAGAGATTTCTTCAAGCGTTTTCTGCCCTTTTTCCTCATTGATATCCACGATTGCTATATGGGCGCCTTCCTTTGCCATAGCAAGCGCGATGCCACGTCCAATTCCAGAAGCGCTGCCTGTAACAATTCCAACTTTTCCTTCCAATCTCATACGAACACCTCATTCATTTGTATTGGTTGTACAATCTGTTTTCATCCTGCAATCAAAGAATATTCCCTGACTTAGTTAGATTGCATTTTACTCATGAACGCATTGAAGTCGGCAATGGATGGGTTACCAATGTAATGGCCGCCTTCTACTTTAATTGTTTGGCCGGTAATGTATTTTGATTCATCTGAAGCTAAGAACAGCACTGTATAGCCGATGTCATCAGGCTCCCCGTTGTATGGAAGCGCATTGAACTTCAAGAAGATATCCTGCACTTCTTTCGGCAAGTTTTTTTCAGCTGCCGGCGTAAGAATAAGGCCTGGCGCTACCGCATTGCAGCGGATCCGATCCTTGCCGTATTGCGTTGCGATATACTTAGTCAAATGAGCAACCGCCGCTTTAGAAGCACCGTAAGCTGTTCGGATCCCATCGGATGCAAACGCAGCCATGGATGTTGTATTAATGATCGAACCGCCACCCGCTTTTTGCATGTGTGGAATCGCATACCGGCTTCCTATTACGACGCTTTTCGTGTTGACCGTCATGAGACGATCCCATTCATCTAAATCCATATTGACGACATCAAGGTCTTTTTGAAGGTTCGTTAAACCAACATTGTTGAAAAGGACGTCAATTTTGCCATACGTCTCAACTGTGAAATCGACCGCTTCTTTAATGGATTCTTCCACAGACGCATCAAGGAAAATAGCGGAAGCGATGCCGCCTTCCTTTTCGATTTCCTTAAAGGCTTCCCGGGCACCTTCGATATTAAAGTCACCGATAACGACCTTTGCTCCCTCTTTCGCTAATAGCTTTGCACTAGATAAACCGATTCCTGAAGCGCCGCCTGTAACGAGGGCCACTTTTCCTTCCACTCTTGCCATTGCATTAACCACCTTTATATTCGTTTTTCGCTATCCTCACTGATCCTTCACAATGTGCTCAAATAGCTTTTTCTGAATTGTAATCATGTGTTGAATCTCTTCATCCGTGAGAACGGAATAAAGTTCTTGCCACATAGTTTGCCCTTCTTTTTGCGCATCAGCCAAAATGTTGAGGCCTTTTTCGGTAATCAAAATCCGGACAACCCGACGATCCGTCTCATCATACTGGCGCTCCGCATACCCTTCCTGGATCAGCTTGTTCGCAATGCTCGTCATGCCGCCAGGCGTATAGCCAAGTTTCTTCGCCAGAACCGATTGCATTTGAGGGCCCTTTTCCCGCAACTCAGCGAGGACAAGAATTTGAGAAATTCCGATGTTCCGGTTGAAGTTCTTTAAAAAATAAAGCATCGTTTCATTATTGAGCAGCTCCGCTTGGCGGATCAGATCGAAAATAGTTGTCTTCATTGCCATAAGTAAATCCTTTCTCTTACACATTTAGTTTAACGCTAAAATATTTCATTATCAATAATTATGTTCATAAAATGTTTATAACTAAACAAATTGTTTCATCCATTCTAAACAGATAAAAACAATTGATGAATGCTCATTCCAATTTATCCAATTGATTGGATTTCCCGAGAAATAAATTATTCTTCTATAGAATATGAGGACGGTTGATTATCGAGTTGAACGCCATTAAATCAATTTGAACGCCATTATGTCTGGGCGAACGCCAATAAATCAACCTGAACGCCATTAAGTTTGGGCGAACGCCAATAAATCAATCTGAACGCCATTAAGTCTGGACGAACGCCAATAAATCAACTTGAACGCCATTAAGTCTGGGCGAACGCCAATAAATCAACCTGAACGCCATTAAGTTTGAGCGAACGCCAATAAATCAATCTGAACGCCATTAAGTCTGGACGAACGCCAATAAATCAACTTGAACGCCATTAAGTCTGGACGAACGCCAGATTAACGATTCCAACGCCAGAATATCAATCTGAACGCCAGATTAACGATCTCAACGCCAGAATATCAATCTGAAAGACAGATTAACGATACCAACGTCAGTTAAACAACGGTCCTTACTTCAACAACTCTTCCGGTATAATCGTAAACCCATCAATAATCGTATCTTCCTCCACCTCAATCAACAGGCAGCGCTTGCCGCCGACTGTCACTTGTTTCACGTATTTTAAGTCTTGTGGACTGATAGAGATATTGGCTACTTTTGTTTCGATCTTAATGGACTTGGATGTGTATTTCGGTACAATATGGGTTGCTTTCAGTTCGTACGATTCGTCATCAATTACGGTAAGGAATGCCCGTTCCACTTTATCCGAGTCGACGTCTTCTACGCCACTCACTTTTAACACGCGTTCCAGCTCTCTCGTGTCCAATGTCGGAATGTTCTCGAGTTCTTCCTCTTCTTCGTCTACTTCCACCATCCGGTTGATTTCATCGTACAGATTGGCAAGGGTGCGCGTATTTACCTCATGCCCGATCACTTCTTTCACAATCTCTTCAAAGACCGCCTTATCTTCCTGGGCTGTCATGATTTCCTCGCCGTCCAGTACGCTTTCAATGAAATGGTAATTCGGCTTATTCGCTTTTCCTGCCGCATACAAAATGTGATTGACGTCTGCTGCGTTGTTCGTAAAGGTCGGGAACAGAAAGCCTCCGATTGGAGATGTCAAATTGATAATCGGGTCGGCCATAAAGCTTGATTTGAATTCTTTCCCGACAAAATCAAAAACAAGAGACCGTTTCGGCTGCTCGGTTTGATTCATGCTGCACAGAATAAAAGGCGTCGTATATACTTCGTCCCGCACATCGGCCTCCGTCTCATCCGGCTGCCGCTTTGTCGGCTTAAAATAACTTCCTCTTATAAAGGTGATAACAATGTCTTTATCATATTGGACATCCTGCACCATCTTCTTGGCGATTTGCAGCATCCCTTCTTTCCAATCCGCCACGTCATCGACTTGAAGTGCTTCATAGAGTATGGTTTGGGTATGATCCTCCCGTTCTTCTTCCACCCGCTTGAACTTCACTTCGAACAGCTTTTCATCCAGCTTCCCACCGAGCACTTTTTTAAAGTTCGTTAAAAACAATTCCTGCTGCTCCCGATCGAGCAAGGAGAAAGCTTGGCTCGCCTCATGGTAAATTTCGTTGCTCTCCTGTTTGATGTATACATTGTAAATGTCCCGGATCGTCAACAAATCCGTGCCTAACTTAAAATGTTTTCGAATATCTGCAATATCTTTCTTATTCATATAATCCAACTCCCTAATAGGTTAGAAATTCATAGTAAAAAGGAGTATCAAAAGAGATTCTTGCTCTTGTGACACTCCCTCTATTATATCAGTGATTGGCTGAAAGGCAGGCTTGCAACCCACTAGACTTGCTTATTCTTTTCCAATAGCTGTTCCATTTTTCGATCCGCACGGAGCAAGACTTGTTGAATCTGCTGGATCTCTTTTTCCCTTTGGACCATGTACGCCTGCTTTTGTTGAAATAACGCCCTGACCTGCTGGAGATTTTGGATTTCTTCCTCTGTCAAACGGGAATCGTGTTCCAAGTTACCTAACCATTCAAATAACAGTTTGATTTCCTGAAGCGTAAAGCCTGCTTGTTTTAATTTCCGGATCGCATCCAGCAATTCAACATGCTCCGCATCATAATCTCGTTGTTTGTTTACTATCTTCGGCTGCAATAAACCCATTTTTTCATAGTACCGAATCGTGTCCTTGCTGCAGCCTGTACAAGCTGCAAATTCGCCGATTTTCATTGTCTCACCTGCCTATTGTACAAATTGGTAGACCATAAAAAGAAGAACGCAGTGAAAGAACAATCGAAAGAGATGATGACCGTATCGAATTCTTCCATTCCCCATTCCTTCTGCCAAGGCCAGTATATGCAATAACCCGAATTCCACAAGTAGCATCCATAGTACCACCCCTTTACTGGAAATGAATAACGTTGTGAGAATACCGAGAGATACTGCAATAAAGAAAGCTACCCGTACCTGAAATCCTTGTTCTTTCCACTTTTGTACGCCTGCCGTACACGTCAACACGCCGTATACCCCAATGATTCCATACACTGCAATTGCCAAATAGAACCCCTCCCATCTTTCTATCTTCTACTGTAAAAGATGGAGTCAACTCCATGTCAATCCATAAAACATATATAAGATTTTTATACTCTCTCATAGTAGTAGAAGTGTATAGGAATCCATCATGAGTGCTCGAACTGATTCAAATCGGTGGTAACGACAAACCATCACGGGCTAATTGAGACCGTTTTAGCTACACGCATAAACGAACATACCTAGACGCGCATTGAGCACAACGAAAAAACCGGAAATCCTTTGATTCCCGGTAATAAATGACTGCCACAATCCCATGATAAGAATGGGTTGGCTATGTCCGCTGACCAAAATCAATGCAACAAATCCAACTGCCACGAAACGCCAAATCGGTCGTTTACCCAGCCGAACTTTTTGCTGAAACCGTAGTTGTCCAGCGGCATGAGTGCTTGTCCGCCTTCAAGCAGATTTTCATAGAGATGGACGAGCTCTTCCTCCGTGTCGCAAGTGATGTAGATGGAAAATGAAGGAGTGAACGTGAACTGATGTTTCACATGGCTGTCAATGCACATGAACTCCTGTCCATTCAAGGAAAACACAGCTTGCATCACCGTACCTTCATCCCCTGGCCCCTCCGCCCCGTAGCGGGCCATGCGCACGATTTGCGAATTCTTCACTAGCGATGTATAAAACGTCATCGCCTCCTCTGCCTTGCCTTCTTGAAACATTAAAAAAGGGAGTACTTTTCCCATAGTCCTTCGACTCCTTCCCATTTTGTCATATCATTATATACCGAAATGAATTAAGTCTTTCCGTTCACGGGCTGCCTTGTCAATCAAAGCGGCAAGTGCCTGAAGCTCGTCTGATTGAAGAAATTCATCCGAACTCACAACAACTTCACGGAATACAGCCAATGACTCCTCTGGAATCAAAGTAATGCCACAATAGGCCAGTCCATATTCCGGCCGGTCGTACGAATGAAAATACGTTTTCATACCGGCTAATGATTCAAGCAGTTCACTCATTATATCGTCATCGACTGTCATGCCATGATACCGCTTTGGATCATATTCGATATACTCTTTTAGCTTGTCCTCATCCAGAAAAATACCGAACTCATGTACACAAGCCATAACAGTCCTCCTCTTCTATTGTCAGCCGGGATAGTAGAAGGAGTATCTTACGTACCATGCAAGATACTCCATATTGTACCCGGAATTCAAAAATCAGTTCATCCTATTTTTGCTTTGTTGCAGCAATTTCGATTGTCCAGTACGTTCCCATTCCTCTACAGTTTGATAGGCCACTTCAGGTGTATAGCCCTGCCCGACGAGGACTCCCATGAGGATGAATTCTTGAAGGATATGAGTGGCCGGAACCCCTCTTCTTACGTCCTCCAGCCCTTCTTGCACCAAATAATTCGTATACATGACCCATTCGTCTGGTGTCTGTGGTTGTTGAGCCGGTGCTGGGGAACTTGTTCTATTCTCTGTAAACAAGAAATTGTACAGCGTGGCATGTTTTAATTCATCGGTTAAAATTTCAAATACGACATCACGATATTCGCGATATGGTAGACCCGCCCGTATAATACGGTACTTTTCCATTGCCTTTAATTCGCCGAATAACGCCTTTTTAATTCCGTCAATATAGGACGCGGGCGGGACGAACTCCTCCTCTGGCGCCATGGGTACTTCTTGCCCCGTCAGCTGCTGATACATTTGACGGTATAATTGATTATGCCGGATTTCATCATTTCGAATCGATGTAATGATATCCTTTTGTTCCGCATTCGGCGCTTTGGAAATCAAATAATCATAAAACAACTGGTCTTCTCGCTCACCCTGGACTGCCTCAGCCATTAATTGTAAGGATCTCTGATAAGCTTGCTGCTGCGCATAATCATATCCTTGGTAATAATCCATTTGTTGCACGCTGATCCTCCTTCGCATTCATCTCCTTATCGTATGAAGAATCTTTTCAAACTGTGCCATTTAACCATGCCTAGAATCTCCAGTGTCGTATGAGATTTCATATCGGTGCCAAGCAAGCCTTTCATTTGTTTATTGTTTTATTCTTTATATAACTATAGTACATTGTAATAAACAGCTTATCGCTCAAATATTTGTCAAACTACCCAAAATCGACTTTTGGGCAGACGATTTCTAAAGATATTTTGAACTTGTACATAATTTTAGACTCACATGGAAGTTGGAGGTTGCCTGAGATGAATAAATACTTGTTATTAACGGATCATGTCTACAACTATATTGTTGAGCAGATCAATAACGGTGAACTGATCGCCGGAAGCAAAGTGAATGAAAGTGCCATCAGTGAAAGCTTAAAAGTAAGCAGGACACCAGTACGCGAGGCATTGATCCAGCTTTCGGCGGATGGTTTGCTGGAGAATGTCCCGAGGAAAGGTTTTATTATTAAGAAGCTGACGAAGGAAGAAGCGAAGGAAACTTTCTTTATCATTGGCGCCTTGGATGGCTTAGCTTGTTCCTTAGCAGCCCCCTTTCTCACCGAGAAACATTATAAAGAAATGGAATTCTATATTCAGAGTATCGATTTGGCGATCAATACGGAGAATTTCTCAATGTACCAAAAAATGCAGGAAGCATTCCATCACGTATATTTATCGCTTTGCCCAAATCGCAGCCTCGTGGATTTGCTGCTTCAGCTGGAGCGAAAGTTTTTAAAAAATATGGATGGATTAGGAGAACCAGAGTTTACGAAGCAACGACTCACCGAGACGAATCATGAGCATAGAAAAATGGTCGAACTGTTCAGAGCAGGTAAAACAGCCGAGTTGGAACAGTTCATGAAAGACGTCCATTGGAATGTTGAAAAAGCTGAAATCATCCCGTTGTAATATGTAATAAACCCCTTACTAGCAAGCTCCAAGCCACTTGGATGCTTGCTTTTCTTTTCCTCTTTCGGCTTATCGAAACTTGTCCCATTGCGTTTTTCATCAACTAATAAAAACCATTTTTCAGAAACGATTTTTTTATTGAAAATCAAGAAA
The DNA here is from genome assembly GCF_022048975.1 of Sporosarcina cyprini. Taxonomy (GTDB): domain Bacteria; phylum Bacillota; class Bacilli; order Bacillales_A; family Planococcaceae; genus Sporosarcina; species Sporosarcina cyprini. The sequence goes on from NZ_JAKMHX010000017.1 coordinate 95,588, forward strand.
TATAATGTACAATATACAATATACATCGCAAGGGCGTTTTTCTCTTGTGAAATATAAATCATCATAGGGGATGTTATAACTTGAATAGTCAAAATTATAAATTAGCAGTCAACCTAAGACATGAACTACACCAACATCCTGAGCTGTCTAACGAAGAAGTCTGGACAAAGCAGCATTTAATAGATTTTTTGCAAACGCATACATCCAATCTTGAAATTATTGATAAAGGTACTTGGTTTTATGCCATCTATCGTGCAGGAGAAGATAAACCGAATATTGCGTTCCGTGCTGATTTTGATGCCCTGCCAATGGACGAGGTGATCGATGTGCCGTGGGCATCCAAATTCCCGGGCAAAGCGCATAAGTGCGGTCATGACGGCCACTCTGCGACACTTGCAGGGTTTGCGCTCGAGGTAGATCAATTAGGTGCGGATAAAAACATCTTCTTTCTTTTCCAGCCAGCTGAAGAAACCGGTGACGGAGCGATTCAATGCGTTGACCTCATCAAGGATCACCAAATTGATGAGATTTTCGCCTATCACAATATGAGCGGTCTTCCTTACAAAACAGTCGCTCTGAAGGACGGCACTCAATTTTGCGCATCCAAAGGCATGACGATCCATATGGAGGGCACACCGGCCCATGCCAGCCAGCCTGAAACAGGGATCAATCCTTCGTTCGCCATTGCAGCGATTGTGAATGAAATTCCGAAGTTCATTGCGGAAGATAAAAACAAAGGCCTTGTCCTTTGCACGATTGTTCAAATTGATGTTGGCGAGAAGGCATTCGGCATTGCCGCTTCAAAAGGCGACCTTCGCATGACGATCCGTGCTCTGTACGAAGAGGAACTGGATCAACTCCAAGAGAACTTGGAAACGTTTGCGAAGGAACAAGCGGAGCAGTACGGCTTGCGTGTCAGCTTCTCGTATAATGATGAGTTCCCAGAAACAGCGAACCATAAAGAAAGCGCAGACAAAATGCGCCAAGCGGCAACGGATAAAGGAATGGCATTGCTTGAATTGGAAGAAGCGTTCCGCGGTTCCGAAGACTATGGCCATTTTACGAAGCTGACGAAAGGTGCTTATTGCTTTATTGGCAACGGCGAAGACTATCCACATGTCCATACGCATGAATATGACTTCAGGGATGAACTGATTGAAACGGGAGTAGAACTATTTAAGGGATTAGCAGGATTGTAAAACATATAGACTGAGGAATCGGGAGGAAATGACATGTCAAAGAAAGAGAAACCAAAGGGGATCAATTTCCCGCACGTTTATATTATGTTTCTACTCGTTATGTTGTTAGTCGTGGCGCTTTCCTGGATCGTGCCAAGCGGCCAATATGAACGTGTGGTTGACCCTGAAACAGGGATCACGAAATTGAATACAGAAGTGTTCAACTATGTCGATACCGAAAAACCGATCGGCTTCATGGACTTTTTCGCCGCCTTGCATAAAGGGGTCGTCCAGTCCGCTGACATTATCGTCATGTTGCTATTTGCGAGCGGCGCGCTCTACATCCTTGAAAAATCCGGAGCGATCGCAGCCGGTATTCATAAATTGCTGCGCATTGCCGGCGGAAAAGAAAAGCTGATCATCTTTGCCTTACTCACGCTGTTTACCATTATGGGGACAATTGGATTTGGTGAAGGCGGCATTCCGTTCATCCCGTTAGCGATGGCTGTCGTTATGGGAATGGGCTATGACCGGATTACTGCATTCGCTACGTCCACTATCGGTCTAGCGATCGGGTTCACTGCGGGCGTCGTCAATTTTTATACGACGGGCGTCAGTCAATCGATTGTCGGTTTGCCGATCTACTCTGGTCTTGGTTTCCGGATCATTTCATTGATCGTTTTCCTAGCTATCTCAGTCATTTACATTTTGCGCTATGCGAATAAAACCAAAGCAGATCCTACGAAGAGTATTGTTTTTGAGGAATATAAAGCACAACTGGAAAATACGAAAACTGCCGAGTATGAAGAAGAAGAATTCACTTGGTCCAGAAAGCTTGCCCTGCTCGGATTAGTCGCTGTGCTTGTCGGCAGTGCATTTGGCGCCATCAAGCTTGGCTGGGGCATGCCGGAACTGTCTGCTGTGTATGCCATCTATGCGGTTTTCCTCGTCATCATCTTGCGTTTGAATCCGAGTGAAGCGGCTGAAACATTCGGAACAGGGGCGGCAAGGCTCCTTCCAACAGGGCTTGCGATTGGGTTTGCCCGCTCTGTCATGATTTTGATGGATCAGGCACGAATCATCGACACGGCCGTCCATTCTTTGTCGGGATTACTAAGCAATACAGGATCTATCATTACATTGCTCGTCCTTTTCATCGTCGTCATCTTCTTCAATTTCTTTGTCGTTTCGGGCAGCGGCAAGGCGATGATTTTAATGCCGATCATGGGGCCACTAGGGAAAATCCTCGGCATCAATCAGCAGGTAATGGTCGTTGTATATCAATTCGGAGACGGGTTCACGAACTACTTATGGCCGACGTCAGGCGGATTGATGGCAGCACTCGGCATGTCCAATGTTAATTACGCCGACTGGGTGAAGTTTTCATTGAAGCTCTTCCTGCTTCTGCATTTCGCTGCTTTTATATTAATCATCATTGCGAATTATATCGGACTCGGGCCAGCGTAACGGTTGCGGCTCCAATCAAACGAATTACTATCACTAGCTCATTGAATTAGCTAAAAATAAGGGGATGTCGACATGATCAATCTATTTGAAGAATCGAAGGCATACGAAGAACAAATCATTCAGGATCGCCGCTATTTACATCAGCATCCTGAGATCGGATTTGATTTGCCGAATACCCAAAAGTATATCCAGCAACGGCTAGATGAAATGGGCATCGCCTATAAGCAGTGCGGGAAAGTGCCGCCTGAAGTACGAAAGAAATATGCAAGAGCCGGTTTTGCAGAACAGGATCAATGTACGGGCGTCGTCGCAACGATTGGACAAGGTTCCCCTTGCATTCTTCTCCGTGCGGACATGGACGCGTTGCCGATTCATGAGGAAGTGGAGTCGGAATTTAAATCCGCAGTGGATGGCCGGATGCACGCTTGCGGTCACGACTCCCACGTGGCCATGTTGCTCGGAGCGGCCCAGCTGCTGAAAAACCACGAGGCTGAACTACAAGGAACGGTCAAATTATTTTTCCAGCCCGGCGAAGAATGGGGCTACGGTTCGAAACTAATGATCGATGACGGAGCATTGGAAAATCCGAAAGTGGATGCGGCATTCGGCATTCACATCATGCCCGATCAGGAAGCCGGCACACTGTCGGTTACCAAAGGAACATTATCACAAGCAATGGATACGTATATTGTCGATATCCAAGGCTACGGCGGACACAGCTCGCAGCCGCATAAGACGATTGATGCGAATATGATCATGAATCAACTTTATACAAGCTTGAATCTATTGATGACCCGTGAAGCCGATCCGAGCCAAAGCGTGACGTTCTCCGTCGGTTCCATGAGCGGCGGCACTGTGACGAATGTCATTCCGGACAAGGCAGTGCTTAGCGGCAATATGCGGAGCTATGATCAGAAGACGCGTGATCACCTCTGTGTACGCATTCCAGAAATGATCGACCATGTCGTCAAAGCATGGCGCGGTGAATACAGCACGACGGAATTCCATACGCCGACAACATACAATGACCCCGAGTTCGTGGACGCTATCACTCCGTTCCTGGAGCAAGTGGTAGGAACAGAAAACCTGGTGGATCTAGGGGTTCTCAGCGGCTCTGAAGATTTCTCGTACATTTCTCAAGCTGTCCCTTCTGCATTTGTCATATTAGGGACAGGCAAAGAAGGCGAAGCGCCGGTTCATAACCCTCGGATGAAGCAAAACGAGGATATCTTTAAATACGGAGCGGCTCTGCATGCGAGTGTGGCTTTAGGCTGGCTATCGTCACAACAAAAGTAAATCTAGAAAGTCGATATGATGACGGAACCCAATTCCTTTTTGCACGGTAATTGGGTTCCGTTTTATTCTTTCCTATGCTGAGGGAGCATATTTCCTCTGTAAGTCGTTATATCTTATAATGAAAAGTAGAAACCAATACACTTGGCATCAGGTAGGAGCGGCGTCAGCATAATACGCTGCCATTTCATCGAACATTAATTGATTCCTATACGGAGAAGGCCGCGGCAAATGATCGTTTGTTTGTATAGCTAGTAACTTATAGGCGTAAAATGAAAGTACGATAGGTGAGGCGTTTTTAATTAAAGCGCCACGATACGACCTAACAGTGTCATAGATGGAAAATTACTATGAGATACGAGGGATATACATAACTATGGATGCGATCATTGAGCTATTTCGAAAAAAAGAAGTAAAGCGCTTCGTCATTTTCATCATGATCATCATACTGCTCTACAGTGTTCGAAGTATGATGAATCTCATTTTGCTGACTTTCATTTTCACATTTCTATTGAACCGGCTCGTCGAATTTACGGCCGCCCGTGTCCGACTGAATCATAAACTGATTGTCATTCTAATTTATACATTTATCGTCGGCTTGCTGACCGTGGCCATACTAAAATATTTTCCGCTCATTTCGTTTGAAATTAGTCAGTTGGTCACGCAAATCACGTTTTTCTTTACGCACGCGCAAGGGCATCCGCTGCTCAGTAATCTGGAAGCCTTTATTTCCATCGATAAGATTAATTCGTATATCGCCAATGGGTTCTCATTTGTCGTGAAGTATTTCTCGGATATTAGTAAAATCAGTATTCAAGTGATGATTGCATTGATCTTAAGCTTGTTCTTCCTGCTGGAAAAACCGCGTCTGATCGAGTTTACGAATAAATTCAAGCATAGTAAAATCGCACCCTTCTATTACGAAATCGAATTCTTCGGGAAAAAGTTTTCCCGGACATTCGGAAAAGTAATCGAAGCACAGTTCATCATTGCGCTCGTCAATACATTTTTGTCCGTCATTATTTTGACGGTTCTAGGTTACCCGCAAATCGTCGGATTGGCGATCATGATTTTCTTCCTCGGGCTCATCCCCGTCGCCGGAGTCATCATTTCCTTAATTCCTTTAACGATTATCGGCTTTACCATCGGCGGCGTCCTGACAGTCATTTATTTGATCATTGCGGTTATGGTGATCCATGCGATTGAAGCGTACATTTTGAATCCAAAGCTCATGTCGTCCAAAACCGATCTGCCTGTCTTCTACACATTCGTCGTGCTTATTTTTTCCCAAAACTTCTTCGGCGTCTGGGGACTAATCATCGGAATCCCTGTTTTCGTCTTCCTGCTCGATATTTTGGATGTGACGAACAAGGAAACTCAGCAAGTAAATGAAATTGCAAAAGACAAGAAGGATGTGTGATATCCTTCTTGTCTTTTTTCATGAGATTATTTGATTTGAATGCTTATATCGCCCGTTATGTAGGAAGGATAATAGGTCAATGGAAGCCGTAGTGGATTTGTGTAGGCTTCGTTTGGCATCTCAAACCCAAGTTTAATGTTGTCGTCATCCGTATAAGAAAAAGTTCCCGTTACGCTAGTGAGCTTTTTTCCTTTGGCGTCCATATATTCTGAGAAAGGATCATGGTGATACCCTGCCTCACGCTGTAATTCAATCGTAACAAGCCTTCCATTGACTGCAAGATTGCTAAATCTTTTATCCTTCGGCTGACGGATAATCTCCTTTTTATCCGTATCGATGATAATAAAAGCATCCTCCCGATCCATCGCCATCAGCTTGTTAAACTTCAAGGTCAGATGATCCGTTTGTCTAAAATAGTTACTTTGCAAGTAGTAGGTCATCACGTTGGGATTATCCGATCCTCTTGCGGTTACTCCATTTTGAATGGAAGTCCAGACTTCCCCTTTTTCATCCTCCAGGCGCAAATCTTCAAAGCCAAAAATTTTCATTGTATTCTCGGCATCATACTCCACTTCAATTGCTGTTTTGAGCGAACCGATGGTAATGGACCGTATGTGGATTTTCTGTCCCTTCACTTCTACCGTTTCGTTGATAATATACTGTTCTTTCTTAATGGGCTTTAACTCAATTTTGAAAGGTATTTGTATCGTTTCGCTTGCCTCTTCTTCATCTTTAGAAAAAGTATATTCAATTAGTAGTTCGTCAGTTGGTATCTTTGTTTCAAATTCGAGTTCTGCTGTATGAGTTAATTCCGGATAATTGAAGCTGTAAGAGCCATTTTTAGAAATTGGGACACCATTCTGATCTAACACTCGAACGCTGCTAAATTGTATTTGATTTGAATTTTTCTGTGCTGCGGATGAAAATATTATCAAACCATTTTCATCCGTTATAAGTCCTTCAAGTGTCACTTTAAAACTTTTAGATTCTCCGCTTACCCCTATGGCCTGATAATGTTCATTTTCTATTGCCATCTGCAAGCCTTTATTGTCTTGAATCATATCAACAATGACAGACATACCGGGAATTGAAGCGATCGCATTCGCAAATACCGGGGAGACGCGTATGGAAGTGATAAATGTTAGCATCAAGACAGCCGCCGCCACAATGGTCCATAGCCCTCGTTTCCGAACCATTTGTTTCGCTCGCTTCTCTTTCGCCCCCTGAAATCCTTTCAAGATGGCATTTTCAAGCGAAGCCTTCGGAATTTCTTGTTTCTCAATGGCTTCCTTCCACTTTTCCAAGTTCTTTTCATCCTCATGCACGGCGTTCCTCTCCCCTCTCTTCAAAAAATGACCGCAGCGATTTTATCGCCTTATACAATCTCGTTTTTACGGTGCCTTCCGGCGTCATTGTCATATCCGCTATATCTTTGATTTTAATATCGTGCAAATACTTCATATGGACCAATTGGCGATCCTTCTCGGATAGATGGTTCAAGGCCTCTTCTACTTCCAGATAGGTGAAATCGTCACTGATTCCTTTTCCTTCTATAACATCTTCGTCGGAGACAAAGCGTTTCTTCTTTTGGATAACATCATGGCAGTAATTCATCATAATCCGAATGAGCCACGTCTTCACATACTCTGGCATGCGCAGCGTGCTGATTTTCTCATAGGCACGAAACGTCACTTCCTGGACGGCTTCCAATGCTTCCTCCTCACTTTTCAAATAAGCGAGCGCTGTCCGATAAAGCGCCTCCTGATGCAAAAACATCAACTGCAAAAAGGCTTCATCATCCCCACGGATCGCTTGCTTTGCAAGTTCCATCTCTGTCAATTTCCCACCCCCGACTTCCCCACTTATACATTAGACCCCTTATCCGCAAAAAAGTTTTTGTTTCACGGGAAACATTTTGAAAAGATTTTACCGATGAAGACACTTACGGACTTTCAATAAAAAAGGCAAACGGAGTTGTTTTTCCGCTTGCCTGTGTTTTATTCGGGCTAATCAATTCTTGTATCATGTATTGAGCAGATGCTCGCGCTCGATCGATTTTATTTTAGCACGTCAGGTGCTGGATAATCATAGCCCTTCGTATCCACTTCAATTGTCTTTATTTGTTGATCTTCCAGCGGCTTGTCGTTTGCATCACGTTCCGCAGCAACGATTGCATCTACAGTTTCCATGCCTTCCAACACTTTTCCGAACGCAGCATACTCTCCATCCAGGCTTGGTGCATCTTCCACCATAATAAAGAATTGGGAACCTGCCGTATCGGGTTCCATCGTTCGTGCCATCGAGATGACGCCTCGCTCATGTTTCAACTCATTCTCAAATCCATTATTCGTAAATTCCCCAGCAATTGAATAGTCGGGCCCGCCCGATCCGTTTCCAGCAGGGTCTCCCCCTTGAATCATAAAGCCAGGAATGACGCGATGAAAAATGAGACCGTCGTAAAAGCCGTCTTGAATTAATGAAATAAAATTGGCTACCGTATTCGGAGCAACTGCAGGCTCCAGTTCAATCACAATCTTTTCGTCGTTGCTCATCGTAATGGTCACAATCGGATTTTCCTTCACATCTGCCGGATAATCTTTTGCCTCACTTGCATCCTTTGTCGTATCTTCCTTTTCCTTAGATGTGCCACAGCCTGTCAATACAAAAACGATTGCTAACAAACTAAACAACAAACTACATGCTTTAGTACGTGTTCTCATAATCATTCCCACTCCTCTATGTATTCAGCTTCTACTCTAATAGTACAAAATGTTTGATGTAGAACACAACAGACAGAGGTGAATGTCTTTCATTCATTTCAAAAACGATAGATACCAAGCCATAAACCCAAACGCAACGCAGGCAATGACAACAGTATACATAGGGGAGGATCGCCGAATAGATTCCGGGAGAATTTCCTTCATCGTAATCATATATATTGTGCCGACAGTCAAGCTGATGAGAAACGCCCAAACCACATGATGCTGCGCACCGATCAGCTGGCCAATATATGCCCCTGCGGCGACTGGCAAGGCAATGAATACGGAGAGTATGCAGAGTGAAAAGAAGCGGAGACCGGCGATGCAGAGCGGGGTAAATAAAACCATACCCTCCGGAATATTATGCAGCAGCATCGCTTGCCACAGAGCAACGCCCACATCCGTGTGCTCACTCGTCCCCAGAACGACCCCCATCGGGAAATTATGCAGAGAAATGACTAAAGCGAGAAAGATTCCGGTGTTCCTTCCATGATCCTTTCGGGAATGGCTCGGAAGGCAACGATGCATCCATGTAAATAGAAGAACCCCTACGCTAAAACCAACTGAAAAGATAATCCAATTTCCCAGTTCTATCGCTTCCGGGACAATCTCGATGCTGACCAATCCAAGAAGCAGGCCCGTACAAACCGCATACACCGTACCAATGCTACGCTTGAAGCGATGAATGAACGATGCAAGCCCGCCGCCTAAACCAATTCCCAAACAAGTCGACATGAACCCGATCACCCATATATGCCCCAAGCCACCATCCTTCACTGATTTGTTTCTATGGTTATATGGGACAGGGCGAGCAATTATTCTTAGAAATTTATTCGAAAACGACACTCCTAACTAATTGTCCAAGCACTCCTTACTGCTTTGCATACTCTGATAAAAAAGGAGTGACATGATGTCAAAACAAGATTTTCCGAAAGTGGTCAGCATCCCGAATCCCTTATATCAATCATTAAAGGGACGCTATTTTGTGGGACAAACTGAAACAATCCGTTTGGGAGAAGGAAAAAATGCATGGGGCGGCCTCCTCAATCCATCCGATTCCAACGTAGATCTATTTGTCAATGCCTTCACCATTACAAACCATTCCGACCAACCCATTGAAGCATTAATTTGGTTCAATCCCGGCCCGCTGCCAAACCGGATGAATTCCAAAAAAGTAACTCCAGCCAATACGGCAATCCATCCGCTACCTATGCCGAAAGTACGGCTGGCCTTTGGAGAAATAGTAGGCCTGCCGAAGAGAGGCGTCAACGCGTTCAAACGGATCGTTCCACCTCAGAGCACATTAACGGCTGATGAAGATGGAAAATACATCTTTCCAGAAAGCGGATCGTTCGTCATTTTCTTGGTCTCTCCGACTAACGAGTTAATTGACGCAGAAGTGGCGTATGGCTGGTTTGAGAAGAGAGTTTGTAAAAAGTACTGACCGAATCCATAGTTCGCTGCAAGTCGATTACTCCCTCAAGTACAATCGCTTGAGGGAACTTTTTTCTGTCTTGAACAGAAAACTATTAGCTTATGCTCCTCATCTTTTCTACATATGCAAGGAAATTCGGATACGTCGAAATCCCTCTCAACATCTGTGCCGCTTCCCACAAGGGCAATACGGCTGCATCCTCCTTTTTGGAATACAGGAGGGTGTACGGCTCTTTAGATTGATCCATTCCATGAAGGACAGAAGAATATGTGGATACGGACTGAAATTCATACCAGTCAAAATCCTGATGATTATTAGTCCGAATCACTTCACCCACATACGCTCCGATCCGAACAACAAAATTATCAAAGTGTTTGTCTAAAAGATCCGTTCCCCTTAATCTTTCCACATACATATCAATGATTCGGATGCTCTCAACCGAATAGTCCAGGTTTCTTTTCGTCAAATTCTCTTGATCCCAAGCATCTTCTGAAACATCCTGGAACATTAACTTCGAAATTTGTTTTAAATCATCTTTTACTAATTTATTTCTCCCGAAGAAAGTAAACATAGTGGTTGGTCTCCTCTTAGGAATTCACTTGATACGCCATTTCTAGGCGCACTTCTTTTTTGGCAACATCCTCATTGGTGTAAGAAATCGTATTGAAGCCGACAACCCGAAAACCGTTCTTCAAATAAAATTGGATCGCAGGGTAATTAGAGGTCTGCGTTTCCAACACAACGGAGCGAACCCCTAATTCAACTGCCCGGTTTTTAGCTGTATTCATTAATTTTCTTCCAACCCCCTGCTGTTGGAACGCGGCATCGACATATAAATCGTGAATGAGCACTGTTTGATTCCAGTCCATTTCCTGAATCACCATAACCCCTGCCTCCGCTCCTTCCACTTCTGCCAGATAGACTTCAGAGCCTTCTTTATAATCCTCAAATAGCTCCTCTTCCATCTCTTTCACAAATGGCTGCTCAAAGGTTTCTTCCCGCAAGGTGAATGTCCACCCTTTGTCTATTTCATCGAAAACCACATCATAGTATCTCTCTGACGTATATCGAAACATTACTTTTTTTCCTGCCGGATAATTTTCTTTGTAGATTTGTTGAATTGATATTGGCATAATAATTTCCCCTTATGAAATGTATCGTTTCCTTACTATCCATAAATGAAAGCTTTCTTTAAATAAAATGAAAGCCATCAAATCAAAGCTATTTATTCCTCAGCACGTCTGCAAGTTCATATAAGGAATGGGATTTTGTTATTTGATAATACCTTCCATCCTTTTGCAAGTATCCCTTATCGCAGAACTGGGATAACACATGCAATAAGTGACGGTAGGATACCCCTAAATAATCACAAACGGTTACATGTTTCTCCTTATAAATCCCTTCGTCAGCCGTTTGTAAAATAAAATCGGCAAGCCGGTTTTCAAGTGGAAAGGCCAGACTATGAGAATACCTCGTCGCCATAAGTGTTGCTTTCACACTTAGAAACTTGGCTAATTCACGGAGGAATTTTGCATCTCCCATCAATTCTGTCCGACAATGACGAATGGGTAGAGCAAAACAAATGGTCTTTGTTAACGCTTGAATTCCTTTTGTATAGTACACCTCATTTAATAATTCCATTTCTCCAATGTAATCATTGGCATTAATAAAATTTAGTAACGAAACTTTCCCATTGTGGTGAGTGACATAAATCTTGCCCTTCCCCTCAATCACATAAAATAAGAAATCGGATCTCGATCCCTCTTGGATAATCCACTCATCCCGTTGATACTCGTGTACCTCCATCATCTCTTCAACGGGAATAGAGAATAAATGTAAAATAGAATGCTTCCTCATGTACAATTGTTTTTTCTCGCCTTGATAGATTTCCATCTTCCACCTCAAAACATGAGATATCTCATATTATTCCCTCGTCATTCCATGATACCATGCAATCATCGGAGGGAATAACATGAACACACATCGTTGGATGAGTATGCAGTTTTTTTGTTTTTTTATAACATGGGGCGTTTTTCTGCCTTATTGGACGGGGTGGCTGACTCATGCCAAAGGGCTTACAGTTCCCCAAGCGAGCTTAATCATGAGCTTTGGGCTCATTGCAAGAGGCCTTTCCACTTTAGTTGCTTTCCCTTATTTATCAGGGAAATTCAGTAGTAAAGCTTTATTACATGGAGCAGGAATTGGTACACTGATTGCTATTCTGTTTTACATTCCATCCAGTTCCTTTAGCAGTTTGCTTATCGTCACGTTAGCATTCCAATTTCTTTATCCAGCCATGATGCCTGCTCTGGACAGTGCTGCTGGCCTTCTCGTACAAAGTAACCAACTACGAGATTACGGGAAAAGCCGTCAATGGGGCTCCATTGGTTTCATATTAGCCGGCATAATTCTTTCTATTTTCACAGCGATGCTTGGAGATCACGTGATTTTATGGGCGTTTTTACTTGGCATCGTCGTATTCGTTAGTCTTGGTTTTCTACGTGCTCCTGACATTCTAGCTACAAAACCACCAGTAGATCTGGAACAAAAAGGAGGCATATTAAAATTATTCCGTATCAAACACTTCGGTTTGGTACTTAGTACCGTCATTCTACTGCAAGCAGCTCATGCGTCTTATTACAATTATGGCTATCTCTTTTTGCAAGAAATCCATGCACCTAAATATTTAATCGGTGTTATTATTAACATTTCCGTGTTGGCGGAAATCATCTTTTTTGCCAACGCAGACCGCAGATTTAATAAATTTTCAGTAGGGTCGTTGCTAGCAATAGCAGCACTAGGTTCTACCTTACGATGGATCTTACTGTTCGCGTTTCCGAACGTCATTGTTTTCTCGATCGCTCAAACGTTGCATGCGTTCTCGTTTGCTATGGCGCATTATGCGTTTATGAAATACTTAATAAAGCACATTTCACCTGTCCAAATTCCGAAAGCACAAGGCGTTTATTCAGCACTCGCTCTTAGCTGGAGCACTGCTATATTTACGATTTTCGGCGGCTTCTTATACGAAATCGAGCCTCGATATGCCTTTATCGGCATGATTGCTTCTACCATCCCAGCGATGATACTGGCGCTTGTCTATCGGAAACTGGATGTTAAAAAGGAAGGCATGATTAAATAGAATTCTTTCTTTGATCATCATAAAAATAAGGCATTAGATTTGTTCATCTAATGCCTCTTCCTTTGAGTACCATTCCTCATATCATATTCCGCAAAAACTCGCTTTAATCCCAGATTGTTAAATGCTAAATCAAGTATCAATTTCCCCGCTTCATCATATAGCCCTACGATGGTTAAGCTAATATGGGCTGATCACTCCTCCTGCAAGAAAGCCTTGGAATTCATAGCAATTGCAAGTATAGCGCCAACTAGCAATGCTGCATATGTATAATAAAAACAAGATTGGCGTGAATCGCATGAATAAGTTTAACCCCTCCAAGTTATCTGTTGAATTCAGGAATGGCGTAACGGCTGCAGGCCCAGTTATTCCTCGATTGTACACATTAACTCACTCTGATTTCACAGGAGAACTGTTTTTAACAATTGGAACCCACTATGCTTGGGATAAAGTGAACCCGAACATGAGAGATGAAGTATTAGGTGAATGGAAAACAAATGGGCATAGTTTGTACTACAACGTTTTCGTTTTTATTGATGGAGCATACCCTAGCCTTTCCACCTCAGCCATACGTAATGAAGTATTCCGTCGCGAATTGCCCCTTGCCTTAACCGCCATTCGATATGGGGATCGATTTTTCTTCAATCTTCATCCCTATCTAGATGACGCTCCAATCATCGTTAATTTTATCTCCATTTACCCGCAGTTTGCTGCTCGAGAGAGTTGGGGTAGTTTTAACCGTTATTCGAAATCAGTTTGATTAAAATGCGTTTTAAAGTTCTAATTTAGAGCCAATGAAGCCAAATGAGCAAGATGTAAGCTCTCAAAAACATCGATTCAAAAATACTGGGAGCAATGTTGATGATGCCTTACAAACCCATCATTAAATCTCTAAAAAACAAAATGCTACTATTTTACTAAACTTGTTGTTACCTCACCTAAAGTGTTAAAATATTTATATTACTAAAATATACTGAGAGAAGTTAAGGAGATTACAAATGATCGAAAGACTATCTTTAGGAGAAACTGCATATTTCTATCACATAAATACGCGCCTTTCAAATACATTTATTAACAAATTATTTATAAATATTTCAAAGGGAAAATTTGGGCGTCCAACAAAAATAGTTAATGAGCCCTATTCAATTAATAATAAAGATATTTTATATTCTCTTTGTATATTTAAATATAAAGGAAAACCTAATTTCTTAGATGAAACGGGAAGTGAAGAAGAAATAAAATATGCTTATTTATTATTGATTCAATACTCAAACATGTTAATAATAAATAAAAAAAATATAAGTGGTCTTAACACATTACTAAAAGACTTTATTACAGACGTCGATTATACGACAATCTCACGTTTATTTCTAAGTGATAGCTCATCCTTTGAGAAGTTGTCCATGTTAAACATGGATATTAATAGTAATTCTATAAGAAAAAGAAATATGGAAGCAAACGATTTACGTACCTCATTTTCATCTATTTATTCTAGTAAATATATTATAAATAATATACGTATAAAGGATAATAATAGTAGAATCTCCTTGGCATTAAATACCTCAAAAATTAACCGGTTAGGTAAAAAAGTTTCTATAGAAGAGTACTTTAAATGGTCTATTGAAGTTGTTGACAGGGTTGAGTCATTTGAATTATCAGAATCCTATCTAGATAACTTTGCTTTGCCGGTAAACAGCCACGAGATTTTGCAAGGATTAAAACCTGCTTCAATTTTGTTCCTTTTTAACGAATTGATAGATGATTTTGAAAAGGGACTGATAGAAGACGTTGTTTATTCCTTTAACCAAAAAGAAATACACATAGATCTTCATAAATACCTGGAAAATTTCAATTCTTATTGCGATTTAGAATTAGAATCTTCACGGTCTAGTTATCAAAAAATTAAAAACACTTTAGATAAAAACCTAAAACTCAGGAAAAATAAAACATCATTGACTATAAGCTCCCACAAATTAAAAAATATTATCCTTAAATACCAATCTAAAGATATGAATCTTGTGGAATATATTAACAAGCACCAAAATTTTATAGTAACTTTCTCAGATATAGAGTATGTGTACACTAACAAAAAGTTGTTTAGAGATACAAAACTATTAGGGAGTCTAGATATCTTTTTAAACGTTCTAGAGCCCTATGATTCATTAAATTCAATTACTTCTGAGAAGGGAAATTACACATCTACTTCTACATCCTTTGACTCAAATTCACTCTTCTTTTTTATTGAAAACACACTTGCAACAGATGTAGATTACTTATTCTGTGATGATTTAGGAAATGAATTTGCAGATTTTATATCTATAAAAAATTTAGAAAGTATATGTTTTTATCATGCAAAGAATGGGAGTTCTCAGCTTTCCGCATCCGATTTTCAAGTAGTTCTTGGACAAGCACTTAAAAATATAGGTAATATGAATACGTCAACTACGGATTTGCAACGTAAGCTATCAAGATGGAAGAACAATATTAAGGATACTAATATATCGTTAAAAAGAGTTGGTGATTCAGTCGAAAAAGGTGGGGATCTCTTCATTAAGACAATTAATTCACCAAACTCTATTAAAGAAATTTATATCGTGGTAAATTTCCTATCTAAGAGCAGTTTAGAAAAAGGACTAATTAACCTTAAGCAAGGTAATTCTTGTCCCAACCAAATTATTCAGATATTGTGGTTACTTTCTTCCTTTATTTCTACATGTAAAGAATTGGGTATAGTTGCTCGTATAAGCTGTCTACCATAATAAAAAGTGCGGATATTTTATAAACTCCGCACTTTTTATTATGTAACCTCACTTACTTATGATAAGGTTCCCCCCGCATAATCCGAAACCCACGATACACCTGCTCCAACAGCACCAGCTTCATTAACTGATGCGGAAAGGTCATCTTCGAAAACGACAGCAATTCATCCGCCCGTTTCAATACATCGCTATGTAATCCTAAAGATCCGCCAATGACAAACACGACTTTGCTCCGGCCGTAGGTCATTAACGACTCGAGTCCTGCTGCTAGCTCTTCGCTCGTTTTCATCTTCCCTTCAATTGCAAGTGCAATGACATAGGCATCCGCCCCGATTTTAGCTAAAATCCGGTCGGCTTCCTTTTTCTTGACGATTTCCATGTCGGCGTCGCTTAGGGATTCGGGTGCTTTTTCGTCGGCGACTTCGACGAGGTCAATTTTGGCGTAGGCTCCGAGCCGTTTGGCGTATTCGTCGATTCCCATTTTTAAATATTTTTCTTTTAGTTTTCCTACTGACACAATTGTAATATTCACAGGTTGTCCACCCTTTTCAAAAAGTTATTCACAATACTTATGCACATATCCACAGAACTTATCTACATCTTGTGCCCGATTATTCGTTCGCCACAAGATAGGAAGCGGGTGTGTCACAGTACTCGCATTTTGTGGATAACTTTTCGTTCTCTTGCACCTTTTCCATGATCGGAAATGTTTCCTCCTGCGCAACAAATACGTCGAGTGCTTGATTTATATGTGTTTCGCAACTATAAATTTTCATTTGTCTCATCCTTTCGCTCTTCTTTATTTTACACATAGTTATGCACAAAATCAGTAAACTATCCACATTGTTGAAAAACGGCTAAAAAAATAGGCAGGAATAGCCGATGTTTCAGCTTCCCTGCCTGTTGTGGATAAGCTTTCGTTACGTCTCTTGTAATGAGTGTAACATTAGAACGTGTTTCCGTCCCGAAGTACCATTTCAATTTCCACTAACTTGCCCTCTCGGTATACTTTCATCTTCATCGCGTCGCCGACTTGTTTCTCGTTATATAAATGCTTGCGCAAGCCGACCATGTCTTCGATTCTCTCCCCGTCCATCTCGACAATGACATCGTATTTTTGAACGCCTGCCGCTTCGGCTGGCGTATTCCGGAATACTTCCGTCACGACCACGCCGTCCGTAATGTCTTTTGGCATCCGCAAGACATCTCGTTGTTGTGTCGAAGGGATATCACGAAGGTTCAGCAAGCTGACGCCCATCGTCGGACGATTGACCGTTCCCGTCTTCTCCAAATTCTCAATGACTGGCACCGCTACATTGATCGGAATCGCCAATCCGATCCCTTCTACAGTCTCTTGGGTAATTTTCATGGAGTTAATGCCGACTAGCTGGCCTGCCAGATTGATAAGCGCGCCGCCGGAGTTTCCTGGATTGATGGCTGCATCGGTTTGGAGAACGTCCGCCTGCCAATCGATTGTTCCGTTTTTGTCCAGGTCGATCGGAATGGAACGGTCCTTTCCGGATACGACACCGACTGTTACCGATCCGGCAAAGCCTAAACCGAGCGGATTGCCGATCGCCATCACGGTCTCTCCGCGTTTCAATGCATCTGAATCGCCAAATTCGATTACTGTATCTACATGACTCGCATCGATTTCAACGACTGCCAAATCGGTCCATACATCACTGCCGATCAGCTTCCCGTCTACTTTTGTTCCGTCATCGAATGTGACCTCAAGTCCTTGTGAGCCCTCTACGACATGATGATTTGTTACGATATATGCCTTGCCTCCTTCCTTTTTATAAAGGACGCCGGAGCCTGTCCCTATTTCTCTCGTCGTTTCGGAAGAGGACCAGAAATCTCGTACAGTCTGTAAATTCGTAATACCGACGACCGCGTCCGCCACATCATTCACAATACCTGTTATATCCGTATTGATGTCGACAGATACGCGCTCGCTTTGTAAATTGTTCTGTCCCGTTTCTTCATGTTTCACAAGCGCCGCCTGATCCTGCTTGCCATTCATCGAATAGACGACAAGCCATACAATCAGTCCGCCTACAATGGCGCCAAACAGTGCAGGCAAAAAGCCGCTCCGCCGTTTCGAAGGGCGCTGATACTGACGGTATGGTTCCTCTTTTCTTTCTTCGATTATCGGTTTTTCCTCTTCCCGGGATCCTTGATTGAATTCGTCCATTGGCCTCTCCCTTTCTTAGACAGATACACTCACTTTACCCTTAATCTTTAAAATTAAAAATGCCGCTTCTCATTTTCTCCTCGGCCAAAGAAAAAAGCACTCCAACAGCCGCATTTACGCCTCTGTTAAAGTGCTCTCGATCTATACTGTCACGAGCTCCGTCGGCTTCTCAGCGTCCGTATCGAACAGATGAACATATTCGCCTGTCACGATACCGCATGTTTGCAGTGTCTGCGAAACGCTCATTCGTGCCAGGTCTTTCATATTGTTATCTTTACTTAAATGGGACAAATAAATCCTCGTCTCTTTTAACGCTGCCACTTCGCTCATGGCAACCGCCGCATCTTCGTTGGAGACGTGACCTACATCGCTTAGTATCCGGCGCTTGACCGACCATGGATAACGTCCCATTTGGAGCATGCTTACATCGTGGTTGCTTTCAAAGACAAAAGCGTCTGCTCCGTGGATATGGCCCTTCATCCGGTCGCTTACATATCCTGTGTCCGTAATCAATGCAAGCTTCCGGTCATTTTCATGAAAGACGTAAAACATCGGATCTGCCGCATCATGCGAGACCGCGAATGATTGCACATCGAGCGAGCCGAATGATTGAACACTCTCCATGTCAAAATGGAATCGCTGCTCAGTCGGAATGTCTCCGACCAATCCATCCATGGCCGCCCATGTTTTACGGTTTGCGTAAATTGGCATGCCATACCGGCGAGCCAGCACGCCGATCCCTTTAATATGGTCGCTATGCTCATGGGTCACAAAGATGCCATTCACTTCTTTCATTGAACGGCCAATGCTCTCCATTTGCTGCTCCATCCGCTTCGCACTTAAACCGGCGTCCACGAGGAATGCATAACCATCTGTTTCTATATATATGGAATTGCCTGTACTTCCGCTGGCGAGCACACTAAAACGCATCGCAAAAACTCCTTACTCTTCTTCGACTTCCGGGTCCTCTGTTTCTTGAGGCGGATCAAGATGGAACTCTATTACTTTTCCTTCAATCGCATTAATAAAGTGATCTTCCATCTCTCCATCTTTCAATTCTACATGAACATTCCATGTCGGGGCAAATACTTGAGTTTCCTGTAATTGGACAAGCGTCGAGTAACCGAGCTTCACTTCACGAACTTTAGAATCCGGTTTAACATAGCCTCTTGTTACGAGAGAACCGACTGCTTCTACAGGCGTCAATAAATCTTTATGGTTATAATTCGAAAAGCTCTTCAGCATCTTTTGTGTATAGCCCGTAATATTCCCCTCATCGTCCCAATAGACGGTGAGCATGGCATTTGGGCTGAAATAAATCGGCTCCTCTCCTGCCACTTGGAAGAAGACCGCCTTCTGCTCGGTTTCATTGACTTCCCATAAGGTATATTCATTTCCGGCATATACATAATTCGCTAGAAAGTGATCAAATTGATAATGCTTATTTGCATCTTTCACTGCCAGATCCGCTGTTAGCTTGGCTTGGATCATTGTATCATTCTCTAAGAGCACGATGGATTGATCTTTCAATCCTTCCAGTTCGTCTTTTGAAAAGGTAGCAATTTTAGCGGAAATATAGGACGATTTGGTTTTCACGTTTTGTGGAATATCGTACGTTATATTGTCCTGTTTCAATACCTCTTCAATAGACGTCCTACCGATCAGCGCCACATTTTGGGCATCTGAACGTTGTTTAAAGTAAAGGGTATATAGAAATATGTTCAGTATTGAAAAAACGACGATAAAAATCGTTTTGGTTTTATTCCAATCCAATCGGCTCACCTCCAAACTGTTCAGGTGAATAACGGATCCATTTTTGTTTGGATAAATAAAACCATCCTGGCTCCATAATGTATAGCTGCCGCTCCGTGTCATGCCGCATCGTATAGCCTAAAGTGAGATCCACTACATTTTTGAACTCCGACTTATTGGCATGTCTCATCGTCTCCGCTACATCTGTGCCGGAAGCCAGCTCTACTTCATCCTCCGTCAACCATTCATCCAGCGTATAATACGGCCGGCTGTATTGTTGAATTCGATTGACTCCGTAGTTCACGGTGATCTCAGTCACTCCGGAGGAATCACTACTATGCACGGGCAACCCGTCCATGGATAATTGGAATTTCACATAATGCGAACGTTGCCCCATATAAACGAATCGGTATGAATCGGTCCAGCCACCATGCTCATTGATGGAATCGAGCACATCCTTGAATAGCTCGGAAGGAGCTGCAGGATTCGTGTTTTGGGCATCCGGATGAACGAAATTCAACGTTTTCTTTTCCGTATCCACAATCATTTTGGCCACGTTGTCGCCATACTCCTCGTGATTGGAATCGACCGGGCTCCTGCGTACCGCATTGGGATCGTTAAATAATGCATTGCGGAACCGTGTTGGGCTTACTTCCTGCTGAAAGAATGTCTTCTCCTTTAGAACGACCGGCTGGCTAGGAACAGCGATATACTGCTGATCACTCGTACTCACTTTCTCATAATCAGGCAAATCCTTGCTGTCCAGAGCGATCACTTTATAGGAATTCAAGAATTCATCCGCGATGACTTTTCCCTGATAATGGTCTCCCGTCAAATGATTGATGAAGTGCACCTTGAAATTATTCTCCGAGGCATACCATTCCACGACGATCCGATCGAAGGTAGCCTCTGGAAGATTCGGTTCCTCTATGTTCAAGAGGACATCATAGATTGGCAGGGGAACATTCCCTTCGAAAAATAGTGTCATGCGGTTTGGTTCACTTAAAAACTCATTAAACTTTTTCTGGTTCATTTCTTGAGGTGACTTGGAAAACTCCGTCACTCGCCAATGAGACATTTCATATAGAAATACATCGATCTCTTTTTCTTCCATCGTCCCTTTTAGCCCCGTTTCGGAATGGACAATCAATTTATACGGCTTGACCAGTTCCCGGATCGACAGCTGTTTGGCGATCGATGTATCGACGGTTGATGTTGGTTCAATCGGGTCATAATTGGGCGTATACGTCCAGATGGAGAACGTGAACGCGATACTTAAAAGTACGAGCAGCAACAAGACGATCGATTTGATCGGCTCTATATATTTCAACCCCACTCACCGTCCTCTTGTTGTTGTTCGTAAGGTAGTGTGAAAAAGATGGTCGTTCCTTTCCCTTCTTCACTTTCCGCCCAAATGTCTCCGCCATGGGCATTGATCATTTCCTTTGCTATGGCAAGTCCAAGACCTGTCCCGCCCATCGCTCTGGATCTGGCTCGATCCGCGCGGTAGAAACGTTCAAAAATCCGGGTGACATTCGCTTTCGGGATACCCATGCCGTCATCGGAAATCATCACTTTAATGAAATCTCCGGACGTCGTCACACCAAAACGGACGTCGCCACCATCTGGCGAATATTTCAGGGCATTGGAAATGATATTGTCGATGACTTGCGTCAGCTTATCTGGGTCAATCTCGACAAATAGATCTTCCCTCGGCAGCAATCGTTTGAAATGGACATTTTGAGACTTGGAGAATTCGAAACGTTCAATGATGGAGTTGAAGAAATGATTGAACTCCACCCACTCCGTATCCAATTCATATTCTTTGCTGTCCATCCGGGACAATTTCAATAAGTCATTGACGAGCCGGATCATCCGCTCAGTTTCTGTTTGGGTGACGCGCAAGAAATTCGGTGCGATATCTTCGCTTTTCCATGCGCCATCCGCCAGCGCATCCAAGTAGCTCCTCATCGTTGTGAGCGGCGTCCGCAATTCATGGGAGACATTCGAAACGAATTCCCTTCGCTCCATATCAATCTTCTCTTGTTCGGTATTGTCATGAAGCACAACGATTAATCCATTCACAAAGCCTGTTTCCCTTTGGGTGACAGAGAAGGTCGCACGCAGAATATACGGCTGTTCTTCCGTACTGAAATCAAGGGCGATCGATTCCTTCATCTGAATCAAATCCTCGAAGGCGTATTCCTGTTCTAAGCCGAGAACGCTCGTAATCGGTCGATTTAATACGACGTCGCGGGTTACACGCAGCATCATCAACGCAGAGTCATTGATCAGGCTGATGCGCCCTTTCCGATCGGTCGATATGACGCCGTCGGTCATATTTTCTAGGACCGAAGCGAGCTTGCGCTGCTCACTCTCGGTCGTCGACTGCGATTCCTGAAGCTGATTTGTCAGATGGTTGAAAGCAATCGCGAGCTGTCCCATTTCATCATTGCCATAGACATGAACCTTCCTCGAGAAGTTCCCCTTGGCCATCGCCTGCGCCTGGCGTCTCATATCGGAAATCGGCCTTGTGAAGGTCTGGGCGATAAATATACCGATGATAATAGTAATCGTCAGGGATACCGCTACCCCTCCTGCGAGGATCTGGTTGATTTCATCGATTTGCTTATATACTTTTTCAATATTTGCCTCGACATAAAGCGTCCCTAAGATTTCGTTGCCGTCCATGATCGGCTTCACTTTGACGAAAACCCGTTTTCTATTCCTTGGATCCAGATTCGTCGAATCCACATCCGCTTCGGTCGTCATCGCTTTTCGGACAATGTCCTCTTTCATCGTTTGGTTTTCCAACCCACGATTTTCGAGCACTGATGTCGCCAAAATCTTATACTTTGCATTGATTACCCGTATTTCATTAATATCTTCCGAAGTAAAACCCGAAAGGACGGTCCGAAGACTGTTCTTTTCAGAATTCGGATCGTCCGCGGACCGTTCTTTTAATAATTCTTCACGCACACTGAATGCAACTAGATTCAACCGATCCTCTAAGGAAGTCGTAAAGTTTGTCTTCAGTGCATGCTCCAGCTCACGGGCGAAATAAAGCCCGATCACTTCCATCGCAATGATGATAAGCATGATGTAGATCAGGACGACCTTTGTATGGATGGAGCGGAAAAAACCGACCTTTTGCATTGGTTACTCCTGCTCTGGGTCACGCAAATAATATCCGACCCCTCGCCTTGTCACAATCCATGTCGGATGGCTCGGCGTATCTTCAATCTTCTCACGCAGCCGGCGGATTGTTACATCCACTGTTCGCACATCACCGTAATAATCATAGCCCCAAACCGTTTGCAACAAATGCTCCCGTGTCATCACCTGGCCGATATGCTTCGCCAAGTAATGGAGCAATTCGAATTCCCGGTGTGTCAATTCAATCGTTTCGCCTCTTTTTTGTACTAAATAAGCGTCCGGCTGAATGACTAGACTGCCGACAGCGATATCGTTGGACACCTCTTCCTGCTCTTCGGAAGCAGCTTTGGAATGTCTGCGCAAGTTCGCTTTTACTCTTGCGATCAATTCACGTGTTCCAAATGGTTTTGTTACATAGTCATCTGCGCCAAGCTCCAGACCGAGCACCTTGTCGATCTCCGAATCCTTGGCAGTCAGCATAATAATCGGGAAATCGTATTTCTTCCGGACTTCCCGGCATACCTCCATGCCGTCGCGCTTTGGAAGCATAATGTCGAGCAGCATGATATCCGGCTGGATTTCCTCCACCTTTTCCAATGCTTGTTCTCCATCATAAGCACAGTGGACGGTAAACCCTTCCTTCTTCAAATTGAACTCTATAATATCTGCAATTGGTTTTTCATCATCTACAACTAAAATTGTCTTATCTTGCATGGCCCCTACCCTTTCCCGCCAGTTGGCGATGCTCTCTTATAGTTTACTCTATCATTGTTGCAATGAATTCGCACGCTCTAATCATTGCCATTCATAGGCTTGCTGTCTAGTTCCCTTCTCTAGTATTTCCCGGGGAATATTTCATCAAACTTCGCCACTAAACGACAATGGATGTCGGAACAAATTAAAAAGGAGGACACGCATGCGGTGTCCGTCCCTGTTGTCCTCTTATTATTCTAGCACAGATAAAGGATTGATGTTGCTTCCGCCCTTGAACACTTCAAAATGAAGATGCATGCCTGTTGAGCGGCCTGTTGAGCCCATGACACCGATTTTAGATCCTTGCGGCACTGTTTGTCCCACTTTCACATCGATGGATGAGAGGTGCGCATACAAGGTTTCATAGCCATTATTATGTGTGATGACGATTCGGTTTCCATAGGTGCTGTGATACCCTACATCCGTTACGACTCCATTGTCCGCAGCAAGGATATCACGTGAGGATGGGCGGGCAATATCAATTCCTTCATGTACCCGGCCCCATCGGTAGCCACGCTGGCTGGAGACATATCCTCCGACAGTCGGCCAAATAAATTCTCCTGTTCCTCTGGAAGGAATTACTTTCGTTCCGACAACCGTCACTTCATCGACCGGTTCTTGAAGGACATGTTCCTCGGTGATGGAAGTACCGACAACGGCTCCGTTCTGCTTGCGGATTAACCGCGTTACCATCTTTTTACCGTCAGTCCCTTGTTGTTTCACGTGATCCTCGCCCTTGAACGCCGTGTCGTCCTCTTCGGTCACTTTTTTGAAGGCGATCGGTTCCATTTGCTTTGCTTCGTAATGAACTTCGACAGTTACAAACGGTTCCAGAACAGTAACATTCAATTCATCTCCGACATGAAGGAGTGTGTCTTCATTCAGGGATGGGTTTAATGTTAGCAATTCAGCCGTGGATAGATTATGGGCAACCGCAATGGAGCCCAGCACGTCCCCGGATTGCACTTTATACTTCTTCTCTTCGAGCGTCCCTTTATTTAATAGCTTCAATGCTTTATTTACACTTAATACGTCCTCTGGATCGGCCAAACCATCCATCGGCTGTACGTCTGAACTGAAAACGATTTCAGAAATTCTTGTTTCATCTTCCTTCAAATCGGGTATCGGTTGTTCAGAGGTAGTGCGTGCTTCAAACTCAGCAAGTTCCGCCTCTGTTACAGATTGCAGCTTCAACTGTCGAAGCACTTCATCATAAGCTTGTTTATCTTTTACATAGAAAGCCGTCTTCCCACCGATTTGGACACCGACAGCTTCTGATTGGACGGTTAGCACTTCATCCAATTTATCAAACACGGCCTGTTCTTCTGTACCTGCCGTGAACACTTTCTCGGGAACAATCGATAATTCAGTGCCGATCGTTAATGGCAAATTCCCAAAGTCAGCCGCCACTTCCTTAATCTTCGCCTCTTTCAGCCGATCAAGCTTTTCCTTATCCTCAATCATTCCGACATAGGTTCCATTCGTATAGACATGGTAGACCGTATGAAGGCTGCCTTCGTCATTTGCTGAAGCATGGCCTGCCGTCAAACCCCACCCGCATAACAGGATGGCCAGTATTGAAAGTTTATGTATTGGTTCTAGTAATCGATGTTTCATTTGGAATGGGCTTTTACTGCTTCCCGTCTCCGCATTGCGTTTCATCCTACAAGACTCCTTCCATCTATCAACAAGAAGTCGATTCTTACATAACGACTCCTACTTTTTTCACACTTCTCTAATTTAACATAAGCAATCTATCTCTTGTTCGTTTGTCCTTTTTTGTAATGTATTTGTATTATTCCAACCAATTAATCTTAGTTATTACCATTTAAAGGTAAATAACTAATAGAAAAACCGCAGGACTCTCGAGAAGCTGTCTCGATGTATCCTGCGGTTTGGTAGTTATCCTGAAAATGCGGGGGCCTGATGCTGGCTCCAGTCAATATTCAAGAACTTATTATATTCCTTCGCGAATGCCAGACTCACCGTGCCTGTCGGGCCGTTACGCTGCTTGGCAATGATGATTTCAATGATATTCTGATTCTCTGTTTCCTTATCATAGTAGTCCTCACGGTAGAGAAAGGCTACGATATCGGCATCTTGCTCAATACTCCCTGATTCCCGCAAGTCGGACATCATCGGACGTTTATCTTGCCGCTGTTCGACGCCACGGGATAACTGGGAAAGGGCAATGACCGGCACTTTCAATTCACGCGCGAGCGCTTTAAGAGAACGAGAGATTTCGGAAACTTCCTGTTGCCGGTTTTCTCCAGACCGACCGCTTCCCATGATCAACTGCAAATAATCGATCAGGATCATGCCGAGTCCGTGCTCCTGTTGCAGCCGACGGCATTTGGAACGGATTTCATTGATTCTGATACCAGGCGAATCGTCGATGAAAATTCCCGCATTTGAGAGGCTTCCCATCGCCATCGTCAGCTTCCGCCAATCTTCCGCTTCGAGGTTCCCGGTTCTAAGCACCTGAGCATCGATATTCCCTTCCGCACACAGCATACGCATGACGAGCTGATCCGCGCCCATCTCCAAACTGAAGATGGCTACGTTTTCATCTGTCTTCGTCGCTACATTTTGCGCCACATTCAGGGAGAAGGCCGTCTTACCGACAGATGGACGGGCCGCTACGATGATCAGATCGTTACGCTGGAATCCAGCAGTAATCTTGTCCAAATCCCGGAAGCCCGTTGGTATCCCAGTTACTTCGCCACGTCTTGTATGAAGCAATTCGATATTGTCATACGTATCGACGAGAACGTCTTTAATATGTTTGAAGTCTCCTGAGTTTTTCCGGTTGGAGACCTCCATCATTTTCTTTTCGGCTTCCGCCAATACTGTTTCCACTTCGTCTTCCCTTGTGAAACCATCTTCCACAATCGTAGTGGCCACCTGGATCAAGCGGCGGAGAAGTGCTTTCTCCTCCACAATCTTGGCGTAGTATTCAATGTTCGCTGCGGTCGGAACTGCATTGGCAATCTCAGTTAAATAAGAAATACCGCCGACATCTTCCAATTCCTTTTTGGCAGACAGTTCCTCGGTCACTGTAACTACGTCGATCGCTTGTCCCCGATCACTTAACGTGATCATTGTATTAAAAATCTTTTGGTGTGCCGTCCGATAGAAATCATCGGGCAGCAAGATTTCAGACGCTGTGATCAGCGCCTGCGGATCAAGGAAGATCGCACCAATGACTGACTGTTCCGCTTCATTGTTATGGGGAGGTACCCGTTCGATCATCCGGTCCATTCTGATTAGGTCCCTTCCATCATTCTTCCGTTACATGCACTTTAAGCGTAGCTGTAACTTCAGGATGTAATTTGATCGGCACATTCGTATAACCAAGGGAACGGATGGCATCCGGCAATTCCATTTTGCGCCGGTCCACCTTCAGCTTCTTAGTTTTCTCAAGTGCATCTGCAATTTGCTTCGTCGTGATGGAACCGAACAAGCGGCCGCCTTCACCCGATTTTGCTTTCATTTCAACTGTAATTTCATCGATTTTCGCTTTTAAATCTTTTGCTGCTTGGAGTTCCGCCTCAGCATCTTTCTCAGCGCGTTTCTTCTGGCCTTGCAATTGGCTCATATTCGCTGCCGTCGCTTCGACGGCCAGCTTGTTTTTGAGTAGGAAGTTCTGCGCATATCCGACAGATACCTCTTTCACTTCGCCTTTTTTCCCTTTTCCTTTAACGTCTTGCAAAAAGATTACTTTCATTCTGAATTTCCCCTTTCTACTTTATTGGATATAGCGGTCTTTAATAATTCTTCCGCTTCCTCTACCGTATCTACAGTCATTTGGCAGGCGGCATTCGTTAAATGTCCGCCCCCTCCGAGCTCTTCCATGATGAGCTGAACATTCAGTTCACCAAGCGAGCGAGCACTGATGCCGATCTTCCCATCTGGACGCGGTGCGATGACAAAGGATGCGATCACATCTTGCATCGTCAACAAAATATCGGCGGTCTGCGCAATCAATACGGAGTTGTATGTCACATCATTCCGTCCTTTGGCAATGGCAATTCCACTCTTTGATAATTCAACCGTCTCAATCAGTTTAGAACGCTCAATATAAGTGGAAATGTCCTCTTTCAATAACCGCTGGACGAGCACAGTATCGGCTCCATTCGTACGCAAATAAGATGCCGCCTCGAACGTCCGGGATCCCGTCCGCAATGTGAAGCTCTTCGTGTCGACGACAATACCTGCAAGCAGCGCCGTCGCTTCGAGCATCGTCAACTTCTCGTTCTTCGGCTGATATTCAACCAGCTCTGTAACAAGCTCAGCAGTGGAAGACGCATACGGCTCCATGTAAACGAGCATTGTGTTGTTGATGAATTCCTCGCCGCGCCTATGATGATCGATGACAACGAGCTTTTCTGCCCGTTCGACGAGCCGCTCGTCGATGACCATGCTCGGCTTATGCGTATCGACAACAACGACAAGCGATTTATCGGTCAGCATCGATAAGGCTGCATCCGGTTCGATGAAATGAGTATGCAGCTCTTCATCCGACTCAATTTCCATCATCAATCGAGTGACACTGCCATCCAGCTCATCCGGATTGTAGACGACATACCCTTCGATATTGTTCATCCGTGCCATCTTCCGCACCCCAATGGATGCGCCAATCGCGTCCATGTCAGGCATTTTATGGCCCATGACAAACACTTTGTCGCTTCCTTGTATCAAGTCGCGCAATGCATGGGAAATAACCCGGGCCCGGACACGCGTCCGTTTTTCCACTGGATTCGTCTTCCCGCCGTAAAACTTCAACTTGCCATCCGCACGTTTGATGGCCACTTGATCGCCGCCGCGTCCGAGAACGAGGTCTAAGCTCGACTGGGCCAGCTCGCCAAGTTCTGTCAACGAGCCTGATCCTGTGCCGACTCCGATACTTAATGTCATGCCGGTGCTTTGTTTTGCAGTCTTCTCGCGAATATCATCCAAAATGGAGAATTTGGCTTTTTCCAGCTTAGCGAGTGAAGCTTCATTGAAAACGGCCAAGAAACGATCCGATGCAATTCGTTTGACGAAGATGCCATTTTCATTTGCCCAACTGTTGACGAGCGAAGTGACAAGTGAGTTCACTTGGCTTCTCGTCTGGTCATCCATCGTCTGGGCGAGTTCGTCATAGTTATCGACGAGCAGGATGCCCAGTACAGTACGGTCTGCATAATAAAGCGACTCCATCTCGACCTTCTCGGTCACATCGAAGAGATAAATGAGTTTTTCTTCCGCCTTATAAATGACGTTGTACGAAGCATCATCCAGGTGAATAGTCACATGATCGGGCGATTCATTTTTAATAATCGGATGAAAATCATCGGAAAGATCGTAAATATCCTCTCCGACCAGTGTCTCTTTGTGGAAAACTTTCATCGCATAGGGATTCGCCCATTCGATGGCATGTTTGTCATTCAACAGCATAATACCGATCGGGAGCTCAAGCAGCGCTTCTTCCCCAACCTTTTTCATTCTGTAGGACAAGGACTCGATATGCTTTTCAGTTTCTATATAAGTTTGGTCCTCAATTTTCCATGCGCTCGCGATGGCAGCTACATAGAGCACGGTAAAGAACAGCCCGAACCAAAAGTTGTATAGGAACAGCAGTATGGCCGCCATGACTCCCAGAAGAGATAAGGCTGTCAATGGATAGCGGATTGCCCTTTTCCTAAAAAATGAAGTCATTGTTTCATCCCCTTACCTCGTCTGGTCTTTGTCAATCCATAATCGTACATTGGCCGCCACGTCAAATAAACCAAGCAGAATTGTAATAGGGCTCAAGACGATACCCGCGAACATCATGAGTGCCGTCACTATTCCAGTTGTCTTTAGTCTATGCATGAAATAATGAATGAGCGATAACCCTTGCAAAAGAAAGAGGAACCTCAATAAGAGCATGGCATTGACGAATAGTATATACATACCCGAACTTTCATCTATCTTGCCCAGTAGGGAATATAAAAGCAGCAACCCATAAATGAATACAGTGATGACAGGCAGCCGCAAGTTACG
Organism: Sporosarcina cyprini; assembly: GCF_022048975.1. GTDB lineage: Bacteria > Bacillota > Bacilli > Bacillales_A > Planococcaceae > Sporosarcina > Sporosarcina cyprini. Next base: position 124,923 of record NZ_JAKMHX010000017.1, read on the forward strand.
GAGCGGTGGAAATTGCGGGACATTCACTCCTATCCGTCTCATCAGCATAAAGTTAAACGTAATGAGTAAAAAGGAGAACATGAAAACTCCACCAATGAACATCATCGGAATGGTCACCCGGTAAAAAGCAAAAAACTCGTAAACCATCTCCTTGTATTCACGGGACATGTTGCCCGTCTGAGGGCCAAGTTCAAGAAGCAGTTTCTGCCAGCTTGCCATAATGGCCAATACACGATCGACCAGATTGATTTGAAATAAAAAAACTCCTGCCACGTAGGCCAGCATGCCGAGTATGAGCAGTGTCAATGATGTCGCCATAAATGTATAGAGCTTTGTTTTGCCCAAACTAATCATCTCACCGATCAAAAGCCCGATAATCAGGTAAAGCAAAGCGAACGGCAATGTGACAAGCCCAGCAATAAGCAAAGATATGAGAATACCTGCCACAGCCAGCATAATCGAAGCTGTCCGATCCGTTCGTGTCCTATAAAGAATAATCGGCAGCGGAATGAAAAAAGTTGTCACGACTCCTGCTACTGTATATGTTGAAACGGCAAGCAATATGGCAAAGAGGGCGAGCATCATCGCTCCAAACGTTATTTTCCGTGCACTATCTTGCATGTTCCATTCCTCCGGAGCAATAATAGAACTCTTCCTGCTGAAAGAAATCCATTCAATTCGCTATGATTGGCCCATCTCCCAAGAGGGGCAGGATGACCCATCCTTCTAATTGTATCATGAGTGCATCTGTTTCTCCAAAGGGAGGGAACGGCAAAAGATACACCCGGGACCTGGAAAAATTACCAACCCGTCCAGTTGGCAGGAGATGACTTTCCAGCTCTATACTTGACTCTCTTAGAGAGTAAAAAAAAACCGCCTTCGCACCAGTTAGACCGGTTTCACAAGGCGGTTCATGTAAAATTGTAATTATCTTTCTTCCGCTACGAATGGAAGAAGTGCCATAATACGAGCACGTTTAATAGCAGTTGTCAACTTACGTTGATACTTCGCGCTTGTGCCAGTTACACGGCGAGGCAAGATTTTTCCACGTTCAGAAACGAATTTCTTTAGTAGATCTGTATCTTTGTAATCGATATGTGTAATGTTGTTTGATGTAAAATAGCAGACTTTACGTCTTCTTTTACCTCCACGGCGTGGTGCCATATCGCTTTCCCTCCTCACTTTTACGTACGTTCATCCAATTAGAATGGCAAGTCGTCGTCCGATACTTCAATCGGGCCGCCGCCTGTCGAGAATGGATCATCATTAGTACGCGTATAGTTTTGTTGATTGGATTGTTGATACTGTTGGTTCGGCTGCTGATTCTGATAATATGGCTGATCGTTCTGAGGTGCGCCATAGGCAGCTCCAGACCGGTCTGCACTTGCACTTCGCGGTTCCAGGAATTGAACGCTGTCCGCCACGACTTCCGTCATGAAGACCCGCTTTCCGTCTTGTCCATCGAAACTGCTCGTCTGGATACGGCCTTCGACGCCGGCAAGACTTCCTTTGCGCAAAAAGTTAGCAGTGTTTTCAGCCTGCTTTCTCCAAGTGACACAATTGATGAAATCAGCTTCCCGTTCTCCAGATTGGTTCGAGAATGCCCGATTCACCGCAAGTGTAAAGCGTGTGACCGCAATACCACTCTGTGTGTACTTGAGTTCAGGATCTTTTGTCAATCGGCCAACTAAAACGACTCGGTTAATCATCAGATTGCAACCTCCCTCATCATGTTTCGAACTTTACCCAGTCACGGTTATGTCAATCTATATGGATCAGTTGTCAAGACGAACAGCCATATGACGAATGATATTTTCGTTAATGTTCGCTAGACGATTAAATTCATCGATCGCTTCAGTTTTTGCATTCGCAGTAACGAGTTGGTAATAACCTTCGCGCAAGTCGTCGATTTCGTAAGCAAGACGGCGCTTGCCCCACTCTTTCGACTCGATGATTTCCGCACCGTTGGAAGTAAGGATTTCGTTAAAACGTTCGATCAACGCTTTTTTCGCTTCATCTTCCACTGTTGGACGGATGATGTACATGATTTCGTACTTTCTCATCTTCAGTCACCTCCTTATGGACTTTGGCCCGTTGATTTACAAAGGGCAAGGAGTAAGTAAATTTAATTTTATTACTCACATCGTCATATTTTAGCATGCCTACAGCTTTTTATCAACTATTATTTGATATACTCTACGTAAGGAGTGATGTTATGAATGAGTTGCCTGCGCCTGATCATGTAATTGATATCGATCTTCCAAAAGTGACGAAGAGCGGCATTCTTTGGACCATTGGCAGTTTCATCCTGTTTATCGCCATTCTCGTTGTAGTAAAAGGGGGATTCTCGTTTACCTTCTCTTTATGGGGCCTTCTATTGTTTATCATCGGCTATGTGGCTTTGATCGTCCTGCACGAAGCATTTCATCTGCTTGGCTTCCGAATTTTTGGCGGTGTGCCTTGGAAGCGGATGGTCGTCGGCGTAAACTTGAAGCTGGGCATCGCCTATGCAACGACTGACAAGCCAATGACCAATAGCGCCATCAGGAAAGCTTTGCTGCTTCCTTTTTGGACGACAGGCATTGTCCCTGGATTAATCGGATTATATATAGAGAGCGGCATTCTTGTGGGTCTGGCTGCTTTTCTGATTGGAGGCGCTGCAGGAGACTTTGCTATGTATAAGGAGCTGCGCAAATTGCCAGATGACTGGCTGGTAAAGGATGATCCCGAACGTCCCAAGCTCTATTTGTATCAACCCGGCCGCATCAGCGATATGATCGGGGAATCTCCCGAATCCATCTAAACACAAAAAACGGACAGGAGACGAATACGTTTTCCTGTCCGGTTTATTATTTTTCTATTGTTCTGCACTCTCTTGATGCTGCTTGAATTGGCTTAAACGAAAATGCCAATACGAAAATGAAAAAGATCAAACTGAACCCTTGAAACCACCAGATGGGAGTCGCTGTTCCCCAGTTCACGATCACTTGCCGCAGCAAGGCAATACATAAAACAAATAGTGGGATCCGTACAGAATACCTTCTGAACATTTCGCATCAACCCTTTTTCTTCTCATTATGAAACCAACTGCCTTCTATACGTTACACATTAAAGCGGAACAGCATAACATCGCCATCTTGAACGACGTACTCTTTACCTTCGAGGCGTACTTTGCCGGCCTCTTTGGCAGCCGCCATTGATCCTGCTTCCACGAGTGCATCGTATGATACCGTTTCAGCACGGATGAAGCCACGTTCAAAATCGGTATGGATGATACCGGCACATTGAGGCGCCTTCATCCCTTTCCGGAATGTCCAGGCGCGCACTTCTTGAACGCCTGCCGTAAAGTAAGTTGCAAGGCCAAGCAGGCTATAAGCCGCTTTAATCAATTGATCAAGACCCGATTCCTTAATGCTGAGCTCTTCGAGGAACATCGCTTTCTCTTCATCGTCTAGCTCTGCCATTTCTTCCTCGATCTTTGCACAGACGACAATCACTTCCGCATTGTCTCCCTTGGCAAAATCACGCACCGCTTTAACATATTCATTGTTATCAGCATCTGCAATTTCATCTTCCGAGACGTTAGCAACATAAAGCATCGGCTTGATCGTCAGAAGATGCATGCCTTTGATGATTTGAAATTCTTCCGGCGTCAATTCAACCGAACGGGCCGGCTTTTCATTTTCGAACGCTTCTTTTAATTTCAATAAAACCGGCTCTTCCGCCATTGCTTCTTTATCCTTCTGCTTTGCCATTTTGGAAACACGAGTCAACCGCTTCTCCACGCTTTCCATATCAGCCAGAATCAACTCAAGATTGATAATCTCGATGTCTGCAATTGGATCGACTTTCCCAGAAACATGGGTAATATTTTCATCCGCAAAACAACGAACGACCTGACAGATCGCATCCACTTCCCGGATATGCGAAAGGAATTTATTTCCGAGCCCTTCCCCTTTGCTCGCTCCTTCTACAATTCCAGCGATATCAGTAAATTCGAAAGCAGTTGGAACTGTCTTTTTCGGCAAGACGAGTTCTGTTAATTTTTGTAATCTTTCATCGGGCACTTCTACGATACCGACGTTCGGGTCAATTGTACAAAATGGATAGTTGGCTGCTTCTGCTCCTGCCTTTGTTATCGCGTTAAAAAGTGTCGACTTCCCGACGTTCGGTAATCCGACGATTCCGGCTGTTAATGCCATGGTTTTCCACTACCTTTCATATATCTGCACTTCAAGTAATTCTTGTCCAATTCAACTTCTCTATTATAGGAACAGAATCAGGTTCTTGTCTATTATCGATTCAAATTTCTGCCTTTCCAATCACTTTCTTCATCTTTTTGGCGAACTCATTGCGCGGAAGCATTACACTATGTCCGCAGCCTTCGCACTTAATCCGGATATCCGCTCCCATCCGGATAATTCTCCAGGCGTTCTGACCGCATGGATGAGGCTTTTTCATCTCCACGATATCATTCATTTCGAACTGCTTGTCCTGCATGCTTATCGCCAACTCCTTTCCTTTTATGCTTCATTCAATTTGGTCACCAATGTCGGATAAGGTATTTCAACACCTTGTTGCTCCAAGTATTGTTTCAAGCCGATACTGATCTTTCGGGTTACTTCATACTGACGCATCGGTTTCGTTTCAGCCAAAATCCGCTCAATAACAGCCGCATCCGTAAAATCATGTGCACCAACCAATCTTGGTGCGACAATCAAGTCTTCATCGTTTTTAGCCATCTCAGCCAAGTAATCCGTAATGAGCTTTTCCACTTTTTCTATCCCGAGCTCAAAAGGAATGGTTACATCTACGATAGCCAAAGAGTTTTTCACGGAGTAGTTCACCACTTGCGCGATGCTCCCATTCGGTAAAATGGTGAGCTCCCCTGTGAAGCTTTTAATTTTCGTTGTCCTCAACCCGATCTCTTCTACTTCCCCTTCTGCAGTGCCGATCTTCACGTGATCACCAACAGAAAACTGATCTTCAAAAATAATAAAGAAGCCAGAGATCACATCTTTCACTAAGCTTTGCGCACCAAAACCGACTGCCAACCCAAGAACCCCTGCTCCAGCCAGTATCCCTTTTAGGTCGATTGAAAATTCAGCTAAGACTGCGATGATTGCTGAAAAATAAACAACATACGATAATACATTCTCCAGCAGTCTCAATAACGTTTGTTCGCGCCGTGTATCTTTTCGAAGCGGCCCTTTCAATTTGATACCGAATACACGGCGAATCACCATTTTCCCAATTCTCACTACGATTGCGGCTAAAACGATAATGAATAAGATCTTTAATGCGTGACCTCCTACGGCAATCCATAGCTCTTCGTCTAAAATATAGTTTTCTAGTCTTTCTAGCATTGTCAATGTCTGTCCTACTCCGGCAGCCATTCAATCTCTCCTTTCACCGTATAAATTAAGTTCATTTAGCGTATACTGCCTACACCATTAGTAATTATATAAAAAGGTCGGAGATTTAACGTCTTCCCCCATTTGACCGAAAGGAGATTTCCAATGTCCATCGCCTTATCACCCTCATTTGATTATCGGATTCATTACAAAGAGACAGGCATCGTCTGGAAACTGAGCACGTTCTTTTTGGAACATATTCCGTTTGACAAGCAATCTCTCATTTTCTATTGTATTGGAACTGATCGTTCCACCGGAGATGCACTTGGACCTTTGACTGGCTCCCATTTATCCGAATCCTTGATTTTTCCCTTCCCTGTTGTCGGGACATTGGAAAACCCATTACATGCCCTGAATTTACAAGAGCATCTGGATAAGACGAGGGACGAACATTCCTCTCCTTTCATCGTTGCGATCGACGCCTGCCTCGGTAAAAGCGAGTCGATCGGCCATTTATTATTTCAAGACGGACCTATCTATCCAGGAAAAGCAGTCGGAAAAGAACTGCCTGCAGTCGGTGACTTGTCCATCAAGGGTGTCGTCAATATTTCAGGCTTCATGGAACATGCGGTCCTTCAGAGCACCCGTCTTCATCTATCCTTTGAGATGAGCCGCATTATTGCCCGAGCACTTCAGCTTGCCTACGGACGCCACTCAATGTAGTGAGTGAACGATCGTCACAATGATGGCGACAACGACGATCCCAGGAATGAAGTTCGCCACTCTCATTTTCGTGATGCCTATTAAATTCAAGCCAATCCCGACAATCATCAATCCCCCTGTTGCTGTCATTTCCGAAATAAAAAAGGAAAGTAATTCGTCTGACACGAAACGGCTGATTTGCGTGGCACATAGGGTGATAATCCCCTGATAAAGCAACACAGGAATCGCCGCAAATGCCACGCCAATTCCAAGCGTCGAACTTAATATAATAGAAGTAAATCCGTCAATGATTCCCTTCATAAGTAATACATCATGATCGTTTCTCAATCCACTGTCGATGGCACCAATGATCGCCATAGAACCTACTACAAAAATGAGGGTCGCCGTTACAAACCCTTGTGCGACTCCTGGACCTTCCTTTTTGGCCGGCAGCTTCTTTTCTATCCATTGGCCAAGCCGATTGATCTTTCCATCTACATCCATCCACTCGCCTATAACAGCCCCAACGACAATACTTGTGATGACAATCAGTATTTGGGTGCTTTCAAATGTCATTTGAATCCCAATTGCCGTTACAGCCAGTCCAATCCCATACATGACGGTCTCTTTCATTCGCTCAGGAATATTGTTTAAAAACCTGCCGATGAATGCGCCTAGAACAATTAATAATGCATTCGTAATGGAGCCAAATAAAATCATGATGTCCTCTCTTTCATCGCAGGATTTACGAAATTACATAATCTCACTCTAAAAAGAATACCTATTTTGCATTCAAGCAAAATAGGTATTGATTTATTCACTCAACAACTCAAGAATCCGCTCCAAATCTTCCTCCGTGAAAAATTCGATTTCTATCTTTCCTTTGTTTTTGGTTTTCTTAATGGAAACATTAGTACCGAAGTATTCACGCAAGTTTGATTCTTGTTCTGCAATAAAGATATCTTTTTTCTTTTCGTTTTTTGTTTCACGTGGAACATCTTCATTTAATTTTTGAACTAGTCTTTCTAGTTGGCGGACATTTAGACCTTCCTTTAAAGTCCTTTCCGCAACAGCAAGAATTTGTTCTTTCTTTCGAAGTCCCAATAATGTACGGCCATGTCCCATCGATAATTTACCTTGAGAGATGTACGTACGAATTTTATCCGGCAATGATAATAATCGGATATGGTTTGCGATATGCGGTCTACTTTTACCTAGACGAAACGCCAGCTGTTCCTGTGTAAGTTGCAGGTTATCCATCAATTTTTGATAGGCTTCCGCCTCTTCAATTGGTGTTAGATCTTCGCGCTGCAAGTTTTCAAGAATAGCCATTTCCATTGATTCTTCATCGCTGAGCTGTCGTACGATGGCTGGTATCTCCTCTAATCCTGCCATTTTCGCAGCTCGGAAACGTCTCTCCCCTACTACGATTTCATGGGAAGTACCCACTTTCCGGACAATGATCGGCTGCAAAATACCATGTTCTTTGATGGAGTCGCTCAGTTCTGCAATTGCACATTCATCAAACAATTTCCGTGGCTGATATGGATTCACTTTGACACTCTTCAAACGGATGTGCTCAATCTTTTCCGCATTTGACAGGGATTCTTCAGGAAACAAAGCATTTAACCCTTTTCCAAGACCTTTAGCCATTGTGCACCACTTCCTTTGCCAGCTCTAAATATACTTCTGCACCTCGTGACCTGGAATCATATATAATGATCGGCTCCCCATGGCTCGGTGCTTCACTTAATCGTACATTTCGAGGAATTATTGTTTTGTACACTTTATCTTGAAAATATTTTTTCACTTCTTCAATGACTTGAATTCCTAAATTCGTTCTTGCATCAAACATGGTCAATAATACACCATCAATTTGTAAATTCTCGTTTAAATGTTTTTGCACGAGACGGATCGTACTTAACAGTTGACTCAACCCTTCAAGCGCATAATACTCACATTGTACTGGGATAATAATTGAGTCCGCAGCGGTCAATGCATTGATTGTAAGCAGCCCGAGTGAAGGTGGGCAATCAATGATGATATAATCATAGGATTCTTTTGCATCTTGAATGGCGTGTTTCATACGTACTTCACGTGAAATGGTAGAAACCAATTCAATTTCTGCACCAGCCAATGAAATGGTTGCCGGGATGACTTCCAAGTTTTCCACTTTCGTTGGATAAATTACTTCTTTTATGTTCACGTCATCTATTAACATATCATAGATGCAATGATGGACATCCCCCTTGTTGACACCCACCCCACTTGTTGCGTTCCCTTGTGGATCGGCATCAATCAATAAAACCTTTTTGCCGATATGTGCAAGGCAAGCACTCAAGTTAACAGAAGTGGTTGTCTTTCCGACGCCACCTTTTTGATTGGCGATCGCTATTATCTTTCCCACGCTTGCACCTGCTTTCTCACTCAATGTACAACTCCATGTTCAGAATGATAAACCATTTCTTGTCTAACATATTGGAAATTGTATCCGTATTTTATGAATTCATTACGGATGAAATCCAAAAGGCTAAATAGTCAGCAATTCACTCTATACTAGTTTAACAAAAAAAGAGTTATCATGGTAACGGTTCGCGCAAAAAAACTCCTGCTCACGGATAGCAAGAGTATCTCGCAATGACAACGAGAGTCATAGTATGATAGATTTTATTTTTTCTTTGGGATTTTAACCGTGATTGTATAGAAGTCTTCGGAGTCTTCTTCTTCTGTTTTCACGTCAATTCCGCTTTTCGAAACGAGAGACAATGATTGCCGTATCGTATTCACAGCAATCCGTACATCCTTGCTAACCGATTTTCTCTTTGGGATAGCTCGTTTCTTTTCCTTCGTCTCTTCCTGAGGATTCATTAGCTGCTGAATTCGTTCTTCTAATTGTTTAACGTTCATCTGCTTCTCGAGTGCCTCGTGGAATACTTGTAATTGCAATTCACTATCCTTAATAGGAATTAATGCGCGCGCATGTCTCTCAGATAATTCCTTTGATAGAATTTTGCTTTTTATTTCTTCAGGCAATTTCAGCAAACGCAATTTATTAGCGATCGTCGACTGTCCTTTCCCTAGACGTTGTGCCAAAGCTTCTTGCGTGAGTGAATGCAGCTCCAGCAGTTTTTCATAGGCATAGGCTTCTTCGATCGCCGTTAATTCTTCCCTCTGCAAGTTCTCAATCAAAGCGATGGAAGCCGTTTCCTTGTCGTCTAAATTCCGGACAATTGCAGGAACCTCTTTCCATCCCAGCTTTTTCATTGCGCGGAAACGGCGCTCCCCTGCTATGATTTCATAGCCATCGTTTTCCGCCGTTCGAATGACAATTGGCTGGATTACACCGTGTGTATGAATCGTACGAGCAAGTTCTTCAATCTTCTCTTCAGAAAAAATCGTACGAGGTTGATATTTATTTGGGCGAATTAAATCTATATTTACTTGTTGGACCTTCTCTTGTGGAACTTCCTCATTCTCCTGGAAAACAGGTTCTTTTTCTGTATTTCCGAAAAATCGTGAGAACGTATTTTTCATCCCGGCACCACCTTTATAAGACTGCTCACCAATAATAAGTTAGTTCGTCATAATTATTATATATCCTCTTTATTGGTTATTAAAGAGTAGAATAAGACCCTTCCAAACGGCACGCTTACTTTTGTTTCACGTGAAACAATTACTGAATCGGCGTTTTATTGGGAATGCCTGGCTTCCGAGGATACTTCTTAGGTGTCTTTTTCAATTTACGGAAAACAAAAATATTTCTCTCGCTATCTTCAATCGGTAAGGAGAATGAGTATTTATCTTCCAACTTAGCTCCAAGGACTGAAATGGCTTTTTCCGCATCGGAGAGTTCTTCCTCCGCTGCCGCCCCTTTCATGGAGATGAATCGGCCATTTTCCTTTGCCAGTGGAATGCAAAGTTCCGCAAGAACGGATAAACGCGCCACAGCACGTGCCGTGACCATATCGAATTGTTCCCGATAGGCTGGATTTTGACCAAATTCTTCGGCTCTGGCATGGACAAATCTTACGTTTGTAAGTTCAAGCTGATTTGCCAGCTCGTTCAAAAAGGTAATTCGTTTGTTCAATGAATCCACAATCGTGACAGATAAATTGGGGAAGCAAATCTTTAACGGAATACTTGGAAATCCAGCTCCCGCCCCTACATCACATATAGTTAATTCCCCTTCCATCGGTACGTAAAATGCTGCACTGATGGAATCAAAAAAGTGTTTTAAAAAGACAGATGGCTCATCAGTGATCGCTGTGAGGTTCATTTTTTCATTCCACTCGACGAGTAACCGAAAATAATCGTTGAATTGACCTCTTTGTCTATCGTTCAATTCAATCCCTTTTTCTTGCAATGCTTGTACAAACTGTTCTGGATTCAATTTGACCCTCCTAACACGAATAAAAAAAACTGACGCAGACGTTCCCATCTGCATCAGTTCAATGACTCACCCTGATATTTTCGCAATTTTCCCCTGTTCAATATAAACGAGGAGAATCGAAATATCGGCCGGATTTACCCCTGAGATCCGTGATGCTTGTGCGATGGAAAGTGGCCGGACTTCACTTAAGTTTGTCTTGGCCTCTTTGGCTAGTCCTGAAATGGCATGGTAATCAATGTCTTCAGGTATCTTTTTATTTTCCATTTTTTTCATGCGTTCGACTTGTTGCATCGATTTTTGGATATAGCCTTCATATTTGATGAATATCTCTACTTGCTCCGCGACATCTTCCGGTTTCTCTTCTGCCGGAGGAACGATACGGGCAATTTGGCTGTATTTCATTTCAGGCCGTTTTAATAGATCCGCTGCTTTCATCGGTTCTTTCAATTCGGCTCCTTCTGATTCACGAATGATTTCCTGCACTTCTTCACTCGGTTTGATCGTCACTTGGCGTAGCCGATCGATTTCTTCTTCGATCAATTGTTTCTTCGCAAGGAATGCTTCGTGCCGTTCCTCACTGATCATGCCAAGACGATATCCGATTTCAGTCAACCGCAAGTCTGCATTGTCGTGACGCAAAAGCAAGCGATATTCAGCGCGCGATGTGAGCAAACGGTACGGTTCGTTTGTTCCTTTTGTCACAAGATCATCAATCAGTACGCCAATATAAGCATCTGATCGGCTGAGGACTACTTCATCTTTGCCGAGGACACGGCTTGCTGCATTGATTCCTGCCATGATCCCCTGTGCTGCGGCTTCCTCATAACCGGAGGTTCCGTTAATTTGCCCTGCCGTATACAGATTGCGGATCTTTTTTGTCTCCAAAGTCGGCCAAAGCTGCGTCGGCACAATCGCATCGTATTCGATTGCGTAGCCGGCACGCATCATTTCCGCCTTTTCCAGACCTGGCACACTCTCAAGCAACTTCCGTTGAACGTGTTCTGGCAAGCTGGTCGAAAGACCTTGTACGTAATATTCTTTCGTATTTCTTCCTTCTGGTTCCAGGAAAATTTGGTGGCGTGATTTATCGGCAAAGCGGACGATTTTATCCTCAATGGAAGGACAATAGCGTGGTCCCTTCCCTTGGATCATTCCCGAATACATAGGTGACAAGTGGAGGTTTTCATTAATGATTTCATGGGTGGCCGGTGTTGTATAGGTTAACCAGCAAGGCAATTGATCCATGATGAATTCAGTCGTTTCATAACTGAACGCCCGTGGAACGTCATCCCCTGGCTGGATTTCCGTTTTGCTGTAATCGATTGTTTTGCCGTTGACACGCGGTGGCGTTCCTGTCTTGAAACGCACGGTTTCAAGTCCAAGCTCACGCAAGCTGTCTGCAAGCCCGATAGACGGCATTTGGTTATTCGGTCCGCTTGAATATTTCAAGTCACCGATAATAATTTCGCCGCGCAAGAAAGTTCCCGTCGTGATAATGACCGTTTTTGCACGATAGATGGCACCGATTTGTGTGATAACACCTTTCACTTCATCATCTTCCACAATCAGTTTTTCGACGACGCCCTGGTGAAGAGTCAAGTTGTCCTGCTCTTCCAGCGTCCGCTTCATTTCTTGCTGGTAGAGGACTTTATCCGCCTGAGCCCGAAGTGCCCGGACAGCTGGTCCTTTCCCTGTGTTCAGCATACGCATTTGAATATGCGTCTTATCAATCACTTTTGCCATCGCTCCGCCAAGTGCATCGATTTCACGAACGACAATCCCTTTAGCAGGACCGCCGAGTGAAGGATTGCACGGCATAAAAGCGATCATATCAAGATTCATCGTTAGTGCGAGTGTCGATGCACCCATCTTCGCTGAAGCCAAAGCCGCTTCTACACCGGCATGGCCTGCTCCGATGACAATACAATCGAACGTGCCTGCTTCAAATTGTGGCATGTTCGTTCATCCTTCCTATAGTTAAAGTAGTCCTTGGCTCATGCGTAAAAATAACGTTATATGATGAAATAAGAGGCGGAATGTCTCCGCCTTTATTTTCCTAAACAGAACTGGGAGAACAATTGGTTAATCAAGCTTTCTTGCACTGTATCCCCTACAATTTCCCCGAGTATTTCCCAAGTACGTGTGACGTCGATTTGAATCATATCAACCGGAACATTCGCTTCTGCCGCTGCAATGGCATCTTGAATTGTGGCGTGTGCCTTATGGAGAAGAGCGATATGCCGTGCATTGGAAACGTACGTTAAATCCCCTGCTTCAAGCGAACCTTCAAAGAACAATTTGGAGATTGCTTCTTCGAGTTCATCGACGCCTTCTTCTTTCATTAATGAAGTGGCAACAATTTTGGCGTTTTTAACGAAATTTTCGACCTCAGAAAGATCAAGTTTTCGAGGAAGATCCGTTTTGTTGACCACAATGATTCGATCCATGCCCGCCGTCGCTTCAAAAAGCCGCTTGTCTTCTTCCGTAAGTTCCTCAGAACTATTGAGGACAAGGAGAATCAAATCAGCTTCCTTTAGTACTTGGCGAGAACGTTCCACCCCGATCCGTTCAACGATATCTTCCGTCTCCCGAATGCCGGCGGTATCTACGAGGCGTAAAGGAACACCCCGTACATTGACGTATTCTTCTATAATATCACGAGTCGTCCCCGCAATGTCGGTAACAATCGCTTTATTTTCTTGTACGAGACTGTTCAACAGTGAAGACTTCCCGACGTTCGGCCGACCGATGATAACCGTGGATAAACCTTCCCGCAAAATTTTCCCTTGGGAGGACGTGCGAAGCAGCTTGTCGATCTCCTCACTCACCCATGAGCATTTTTCAATCATTAACGGAATGGTCATTTCTTCGACATCGTCATATTCCGGATAGTCGATGTTCACCTCGACTTGGGCCAATGTTTCTAATAAGGCTTGGCGCAAATCCCCGATCAGCCTGGAAAGCTTTCCATCCATCTGATTCAGAGCGACATTCATGGCACGATCTGTTTTTGCCCGAATCAAATCCATGACGGCTTCCGCTTGAGACAGGTCAATCCGCCCATTCAAGAAGGCTCGTTTCGTGAACTCGCCTGGCTCGGCAAGACGCGCTCCCTCTTTTAGAATGAGTTGCAGCACCCGCTTCACTGCAACAAGGCCGCCATGGCAATTCACTTCGACTACATCTTCCCGAGTGAATGTTTTGGGTGCCCGCATGATGGAAACCATTACTTCCTCGATCACCTCTTCAGTCGAAGGATCGATCAGATGTCCGTAATGGATTGTATGTGATGGTTCATCCGCCAAGTTTTTCCCTGACGGCGAACGAAAAATGCGACTTGTCAGTTGGATAGCTTCGTCCCCACTGAGCCGGACGATGGCGATGGCTCCTTCACCCATTGGTGTGGATATCGCAGCAATAGTATCATAATGCATTTTCTTCACCTCTCCGACTTTGTTATGCACATGTGGATAACTATTTTGGACATGACTATCTAACGTAATATAATATCATAAAAGCTCGTTTTCTCCTAGTATCCACACCAAAAAATGTGGATAATTCGTCTGATGGAAATAGAAAATAAATGGAGGTGGCTTTCTCATTTCAAACGAAATGCGGAAAAGTCGCCGCTATACCATGTTATACTGTAGGAATTGAATATTTATTCATCGATTGGGGGCTCGTTATGGCGATTGTTTTAACCATGTTAGCGCTTGGCGCCATACTCGGTTTTATAGGAGCTGGGGGAGCCGGATTCATCATCGCCGTATTGACGTTGGTCTTTCATGTTCCAATCCATGCGGCGGTGGCCACTTCTTTGACGGCGATGGCTTTTACGAGTCTTTCGGGGGCTTTCAGCCATTACCGGGAGGGCAATATTGCAATTAAAGCCGGTTTATTGGTTGGCAGTTTTGGTGCCGTCGGGGCCTTTATCGGTTCTAAGCTGGCAGTCTTTATTCCAGAGCAGAACCTTCATTATTTTACAGGCGGCATGCTGTTATTTTCGGCAGCTCTCCTCGTCTTCCGGTTATTTTTCCTTCATCCTAAGGAAGCTGGGCGCAATGACAGCCGTTATTCAGTCTTTTTAGCGAAAACAGTTGCACTGGGCATCATCACTGGCCTGCTTTCGGGCGCATTTGGCATCGGATCGACTCCCTTTATTCAGCTCGGGCTTCTTACGTTTCTCGGGCTTAGTTTACAGCAATCCGTCGGCACAACGATGCTTGTCATTGTTCCCATTGCGATTGGGGGCGGCATCGGCTACTCCACTGAAGGTCTGCTCCATGCCAAGTTGCTGTTGCAAGTACTCGTCGGCACAATGATTGGAGCGTACATTGGGGCAAAATTTACGAATATCGTTCCAAAACCGGTTTTAAAAGCTGCAATGATTGCCACTCCGACAGTCAGCGGATTGCTCCTGCTCTTTTAATATGAAAAGCCTGCAAGGACACTCGGTTATCACGAGTATTCCTGCAGGCTTTTTCATTATTTCATCGGTTCAATGACCAAGTAACGGTTTGGATCTGTACCTTCTGAATACGTTTCAATATCCAGCCGGTTGGACAATGCGTTATGGATGACTTTGCGTTCATAGGAAGGCATCGGCTCCAGCTGCACTTTCCGTCCCGTGCGAATGGCTTGGTCTGCCATCCGTTCCGCCAGCTGCTCCAGCGACTGTTCGCGTCTTTCGCGATAATCGCCGACATCCAGGCGGATGACTTTGAATTGTTCCGCATATTTATTCACAACGAGCTGGCTAAGTTGCTGAAGGGAATTGAGTGTCTGTCCCCTCTTTCCAATTAAAAAGGCTGCTTTCGAGCTTTCCAAGTGGAATGAAATGTACTTTCCGTCATTCTCATGTTCGATCTTCAAATCCTGGATTCCCATGTCTTCCGCGATTGCGAGCAAGTACTTTTTTGTCTCCTCGATCGCTTTGTCGTCCGACACTTTCTTCGATGACTCCGTATCCTCGGCTAGAGCATCCGTTTCAGCATTCATTGGTTCAATCGATGTGCTCAACTGCTCTGCCGGGTTTGCCGGTTCCGTTTCTTTTACCTGCTCCGTCTCTACTTGCGCCTTAGTCACCGTTTCTGCAACGACTGACTCTGCCGCTGGTTCTGGAGTTTCTTCTGCTTTCACCGTGACAACGACTTCTGCATCCCGTGCACCGATTCCTAGAAATCCTTTTTTACCGGGATCGACAACTTCAACCTCTACCTGATCCCGGGTTACGCCAAGTTCCCGCAAAGCCGCCTCGATTGCCAGTTCGATCGAGGCTCCCTTCCGCGCTACCTTGTTCATTTCCGTTTCCCTCCTACTTTTACAGGTGCCACTTCTTTCTTCTTAAATGGTTTGTAAATGAAGATGTTCTGGATAATTGAAATGATGTTCCCGATAACCCAATACAAAGCGAGTGCTGCTGGTAAAAATGTTCCGAAGATCATGATCATGAAAGGCATGATATACATCATTACTTTCATTTGCGGATTGTCCATCGCAGGGCCAGTCCGTAAAACGATGAATTGCATGAGTCCTGCCGTGATGGCCAGCGTGATGCTCGGTGTGGCAAGTTCAAAGACAAGAAATTTTCCAAGCGCGATTTCTGGTGTTGCATTCATTCGGCTGATCGCATGATATAAGCCTATGATAATCGGCATTTGAATAATGACAGGCAAACAGCCAGCTGCTGGATTAATCTTTTGCTCCGTCATGACCCGCTGCATTTCTTCCCGGTATTTCTGTTGAGTCACAGCGTCTTTTGACTTGTACTTTTCTTTCAAGCCTGCAAGAATCGGCTGCATCTCTTGCATCCGTTTCGAGCTTTGCGCCTGTTTGATCATAAGCGGCAACAGAATCAGGCGGATAATAATAGTAACTGCGATGATCCCGAGTCCATACGTACCCAGCAGATCTTTGAAAGTCACGATCAGTGATACAATCGGCCAAACGATATATTGATTCCAGAAGCCTTCACTGGTCGAGTAGATCGGCTCCTTGAATTCCGAACAGCCGGCCAAAAATACTGACAACACAGTCAGTATTAATAGTAATCCAAATTTCTTCTTCAAATCAGTTCCCCCATATCTGTCCAAAAATGCGTTGATATCAGTTTATCATGAACATTTATAACGTTCTACTTCTTCCTTAACACTTTTGCGATCCGCAAAACGTGCTGCAAGCTTTTTTTCGTTTCGTGAAAATCCAAGTTGGCCGCCTGATGTCTGGCGATAATGACGTAATCCGCATCATTTCTTAGCTCATCCTTCAGCTCGAGAAACGCTTGTCGGATATAACGCTTAATTTGGTTACGCTTAACGGCATTTCCGATCTTTTTTCCGACGGAAAGCCCAATCCGGAATTCGGTCTGCTCCTCTTTCCGCAACACATACACGACAAATTGCCGATTTGCAAACGACTTGCCGCTTTTAAATACTTTCTGGAATTCTTCATTCTTCTTGATCCGCTGCCGTTTTCTCAAGTTGTTCACCTGCTTTTCGTCGATTCTTTCCCTCGACCTATCATTACCTAAGGATAGTGAAATAAGTCGGCTTCTTCCCTAAACGAGAAAAAAAGACCACTGAGGACAGTGGTCTTATGCTGAAAGCACTTTTCTTCCTTTGCGACGACGAGCTGCAAGAACTCTACGGCCGTTTTTAGAGCTCATTCTCGCACGGAAGCCGTGAACTTTACTACGTTTACGTTTATTTGGTTGGAATGTACGTTTCATTTCAAAGACACCTCCTGCATTGTCCATCTACGTATGTGACAGTCTTGAACAGTATAAAGGGCTTGACAGATAAAGTCAACAACTTTTCTGCATCTTTTTATCCTAGTCTCAACTGCCGCTTTGATCTCTTTCTTTGATTCTCTCCTTAGAACGATTGCAAAACCGAAAATTAATTATCCACAATCCTAAAATCATTTCTTCGGGACAACTTGTGAGCAAATTAAAAAGTGATTTTTTTTATGCACAACACTTATCGACAAATTTTTCACATATGAAAAGCTGTGGATAAAACAAATGTCCACAGCTGCCCGCATTGTGAATAACTTATCTAACACCTTGTCATCCTTACGATTCCTTGGTACAATGAAAAAGATTTTGTTGTGAACATTATAAACAAGCCGACTCTTTATCCACAATTGTTAATATGTTGTGGATAATTTTTTCAACACTTTTGGATTTTTGTTATCCACAACGCTGAAAACTGTGTATAATACATATTTCCGAGTAAATTTCGATAGAAAAGGAGGCGCAAGATTGGATCAGTTAGAAAATCTATGGAATGAAGTTTTGTCGAAAGTGGAAGAAAAGATTTCCCGGCCAAGTTTTGAAACGTGGCTGAAATCTACAAAACTCATCTCCTATGGCGAGGAAAACGCGACGATAGCCGTTCCCAATTCATTCGCGAAGGATTGGCTTGAAACTCATTATGTCCATTTGATTACTGGCATCCTGTCCGAACTGACGGGTGAAGATCGGCTTATACAGTTTGTTGTTCCAGAAGAGATGGAACAGCATGATTTTCCTGTGCCAAAACCGGTCGGAAAACAGGTCGAAAAAGTACAAACACCGTCGGCATCTGTCATGCTGAATCCCAAATATACATTTGATACGTTCGTCATCGGTTCAGGAAACCGCTTTGCGCATGCTGCATCACTCGCAGTGGCGGAAGCACCTGCCAAGTCATACAATCCGTTGTTCATCTATGGCGGCGTCGGTCTCGGAAAAACGCATTTAATGCACGCGATCGGCCATTATATTCTGGAGCAGAATCCTGAAGCGAAAGTCGTCTATTTATCATCCGAAAAATTCACGAATGAGTTCATCAATTCCATTATGAATAATAAAGCCGGCGAATTCCGGAATCAGTATCGGAATGTGGACGTGCTTTTGATAGATGATATTCAATTCATTGCTGGAAAAGAACAGACCCAAGAGGAATTTTTCCATACATTCAATACGCTGCATGAAGAATCCAAACAAATTATCATCTCGAGCGACCGGCCTCCAAAGGAGATTCCTACGCTGGAAGACCGTCTTCGATCCCGGTTTGAGTGGGGCCTGATTACCGATATCGCTCCTCCTGATTTGGAGACACGGATTGCGATATTGCAAAAGAAGGCGAAGGCGGACGGCCTGATCGACATTTCGAATGAAGTGATGCTCTATATTGCCAATCAGATCGATACGAATATTAGGGAACTTGAAGGGGCACTCATCCGAGTCGTCGCTTATTCTTCCTTAGTCAATATGGATATCACCCCTGATCTGGCTGCGGAAGCATTAAAAGATATCATTCCAAACTCCAGGCCGCGTACCATTACGATCCTAGATATCCAAAAGGCAGTCGGAGAGCACTTTAATATCCGGCTGGAGGACTTTTCAGCGAAAAAACGGACGCGTGCCATCGCATTTCCACGTCAAGTGGCTATGTATCTGGCCCGTGAACTGACCGATTCGTCCTTGCCAAAAATCGGGTCTGAATTTGGCGGACGGGATCACTCGACTGTCATCCATGCCCATGAGAAGATTTCACAACAGTTAAAAGAGGATCAGGCACTTCAACATGACATCCAAGATTTACGCAGCGCACTTGGACGCGGTTGAGCTGTGGATAAAATAGAATAACTGTTTCACACATGCGCACACTTTATGCACATGTGAATATCTTTTAAAATTAAGAGGTTAAGAAGCTTATACACATATCCACAGGCCCTATTACTACTATTACTGTTTTATTAATAATTAATTCATATATAAGCGAGGGATCGAGATGAAATTTGAGATTATGAGGGATCGCCTGCTAGATGGTCTGACAGATGTCATGAAGGCTATCAGTCAAAAAGTCGCGGTTCCCATTTTGACGGGGATAAAAATCGAAGTAGACGAAAAAGGACTCCGGATGACAGGAAGCGATTCAGATATTACAATCTGTACCTTCATTCCTGTTGAAGAAAATGGGGAGCAGCTCATCCGTGTAATTGAACCAGGAAGTATTGTGCTTCAAGCAAAATTCTTCAGTGAAATTGTTCGGAAATTGCCAACCAATGATGTAACGATCGAAGTTTCAAACGGAACGCAAACTCATATCCACTCAGGCAAATCAGAATTCCACCTGATCGGTTCTAATGCAGATGATTACCCAATCTTGCCGAATGTAAAAGACGATCACCGTTTTTCATTGCCAGCGGATCTGATGAAATCGATTATCCGTGAAACTGTGTTTGCGGTGTCCCAACAAGAAACACGGCCTATTTTGACAGGGGTTCACTGGGATGCGACTGAGGACAGCCTTACATGTGTCGCAACGGATAGTCACCGGCTCGCACGCCGTACTGTACAGCCGGAACAAATGCCTGAAAGCCCGTTCAGTGTTGTCATTCCAGGCAAAAGCCTTCAGGAATTAAATAAAATTCTCCCAGATCACTCGGATCCTGTGGAGATTGTCATTGCAGATCAACAAGTCCTGTTCAAAACAAAGAATGTCTTGTTTTATTCCAGATTACTTGAAGGAAATTATCCGGATACTTCCCGCTTGATTCCTTCTGAATACAAAACATCTGTGACTGTGAACGGCAAAATGCTGCTTCAGGCTATTGACCGTGCATCGCTTCTCGCAAGGGAAGAACGGAATAATATCGTTCGTTTTTCTGCAGATGAAGGTAAAGTACTGGAAATCTCTTCGAATTCTCCTGAAGTCGGGAAGGTTGAAGAGACGGTCGAAGCAATTGACGTAAAAGGGGAAGATTTAAAAATCTCCTTTAGCGCAAAATATATGATGGACGCTTTAAAAGCGATTGATGGACAGGACATTGCCATCCACTTTACTGGTGCCATGCGCCCGTTCATCTTGAAATCCGCCGATAATGATGCCATTCTCCAGCTCATATTACCGGTGCGAACATTTTGATTTTGAAGGATAGTCAATGAGTTGACTATCCTTTTTACTTACGGTCGAAAGTTAGGTAAAATAGAAGGACAGATTACAATGCGAAGGATGGAAGCGAATGGATAAGTTGATGATTGATACTGAATTTGTCACGCTGGGCCAAGTGTTGAAAATGACGAATGCCATCAGTTCAGGCGGCATGGCCAAATGGTTTTTGGAAGAAAATCCTGTTTTCTTGAATGGCGAAGAAGAACGCCGGCGCGGAAAAAAATTATATGATGGCGATCTTGTTAACATTCCTGGTATAGGCCGGTTTAAAATAGTTTCGGATACAAGTGGTCAAACGGATGCACATTGAGCGGCTCGCTTTAACGAATTATCGAAACTATCCTTCACTCGATCTCTCTTTTTCTCCGAAAATCAACGTACTCATCGGAGAGAACGCGCAGGGCAAGACAAATATCATGGAGGCGATCTATGTATTGTCCATGGCGAAATCCCATCGCACTTCGAATGATCGTGAACTGATACGTTGGGAGCAAGAGTATGCTAAAATAGAAGGGGAGATCCAGCGGAAGTATGGTCGGCTTCCCCTAGAATTGACCATTTCGAAGAAAGGCAAAAAAGCGAAGGTCAACCATTTGGAACAAAATCGCCTAAGCCTCTACATTGGACAATTGAACGTTGTCATGTTTGCCCCGGAAGATTTAAACCTCGTAAAAGGCAGCCCGCAGATCAGGCGGAGATTCCTCGACATGGAGATCGGTCAAATCTCACCTGTCTATCTACATGATTTATTGACGTTCCAAAAGGTCTTGAAGCAACGCAATGCCATCTTGAAAGAGAACCGAGGCAAGCTTGATTTTCATGACGTCATGTTTGATATCTACACGGAACAGTATGTTCAGGTTGCGGTGGAAATCATACGCAAGCGTTTTTACTTCATGGAATTGCTGCAAAAATGGGCGGAACCGATTCATAAAGGGATTTCCAGAGGCCTCGAGCAATTAAAAGTATCGTACGGTACTTTAAAAGAACTTGATTCTGGGCAGACTGTGGAAGAGATGGAAAAGATAATCAGCCAAAAATTGCACGAAGCGAAGCGGAGGGAGTTAGAACGAGGCGTCACATTAGTCGGCCCTCATCGTGATGATCTCCATTTCTTTGTGAATGGCTATGATATACAAACGTACGGCTCTCAAGGACAGCAGCGCACAACGGCTCTGTCCTTGAAACTGGCAGAAATAGAATTGGTCAAACAAGAGGTTGGCGAAACACCAGTCCTGCTCCTGGACGATGTCCTGTCAGAACTGGACGACTATCGCCAATCGCATCTTCTGAACACTATGCAAGGCCAAGTGCAGACTTTTGTTACGACAACGAACATTTCGGGGATTGACCACGAAACGATACGGCATGCCGAATTGTTCGAAGTGGATGCTGGCACTGTTTTCAAAAGAGAATAAGAGACCAAAATCCCCTGCTTATGCTAGGCAGGTTCATCGTTATATGTATGGTTCAGAAAGGAAAGGTGAACACGTTGGCAATGGAAGAGAAAGACATGCAGACAGCTTATGATGCCAATCAGATCCAAGTTCTAGAAGGATTGGAAGCTGTTCGTAAGCGGCCCGGCATGTACATCGGGACAACAAGTTCGAGAGGGCTCCACCATCTCGTTTGGGAAATTGTCGATAATAGTATCGACGAAGCGCTCGCAGGCTATTGCGATCACATAGAGGTCACGATTGAGAAGGATAATTGGATCCGTGTAGATGACAATGGACGCGGAATTCCAGTCGGCATTCAGGAGTCCACAGGCCGTCCAGCAGTTGAAGTCATTATGACTGTCCTGCATGCGGGCGGAAAATTCGGTGGCGGAGGGTACAAAGTATCCGGCGGTTTGCACGGTGTTGGTGCTTCGGTCGTTAACGCCCTTTCCGAAGCGACGGAAGTATATGTCAAACTCGATGGCAAAGTCCATTCGATTAAATTCGAGCGAGGCGTTCCGACGCAGGAGCTGACAGTCATCGGCGAGACAGATGAAACAGGAACAACGACCCGTTTTAAAGCCGATCCAGAAATTTTCACCGAAACGACTGTATATGAATATGACATCCTCGCCAATCGTTTGCGTGAGCTGGCTTACTTGAACCGTGGGCTGCGCATCAGCATAACAGATGACCGGGAAGAGGAAAAAAGGATGGACACCTTCTACTACGAAGGCGGAATCAAATCCTATGTCGAGCATCTGAACAAAAACAAAGGACCGATTCACGAGGAACCGATTTTTATTGAGGGTGAAAAAGATGGCATCTCCATCGAAATTGCTATGCAATATAACAGCGGTTATGCGGAGAACATTTATTCATTTGCCAATAACATCAATACGTACGAAGGCGGTACGCATGAGTCCGGTTTCAAGACAGCTTTGACGCGTGTCATCAACGACTATGCCCGCAAAAACAATTTGCTGAAGGAAGCAGATCCGAATCTATCGGGGGATGACGTCCGTGAAGGGCTCACCGCCATCATTTCGGTTAAACATCCAGACCCGCAATTTGAAGGGCAGACGAAGACGAAACTAGGAAACTCCGAAGTGAGCACCATTACGAACTCGCTCTTTTCGGAAAGCTTCCAACGTTTCCTTCTTGAAAACCCAACGACGGCACGACTCGTTATTGATAAAAGCTTAATGGCTGCCCGTGCACGGATTGCGGCAAAAAATGCCCGTGAATTGACGCGCCGGA
The DNA here is from genome assembly GCF_022048975.1 of Sporosarcina cyprini. GTDB lineage: Bacteria > Bacillota > Bacilli > Bacillales_A > Planococcaceae > Sporosarcina > Sporosarcina cyprini. Next base: position 148,009 of record NZ_JAKMHX010000017.1, read on the forward strand.
AATCAGTACTGGAAGTATCCAGTCTTCCAGGCAAGCTTGCCGACTGTTCTTCTCGGGATCCGGCTATCAGCGAACTATATATCGTTGAGGGTGACTCGGCGGGCGGATCCGCAAAAAGCGGACGGGACCGTCATTTCCAAGCGATCCTGCCTCTGCGCGGTAAGATATTGAACGTTGAGAAGGCAAGACTCGACCGAATCCTGAGCAACGCGGAAATCCGTATGATGATCACTGCGCTTGGAACAGGAATCGGAGATGAGTTCGATCTACAGAAAGCGCGATATCATAAAATTGTCATCATGACCGATGCCGACGTCGATGGTGCCCATATCCGGACTTTATTGCTTACATTCTTCTTCCGTTTCATGCGCCCATTGATTGAGGCAGGATATGTTTACATTGCCCAGCCGCCTCTTTATCGGGTGAAGCAAGGGAAACATGAGGAATATTGCTTTGACGAAGTGGAATTAAGAGAGATCCTGAACCGTCTGCCAGAAGTTCCAAAGCCGGCCATTACACGTTATAAAGGGCTGGGTGAGATGGATGCGACGCAGCTTTGGGAAACGACAATGAACCCAGAGGTGCGCACATTGCTTCAAGTTCATCTCGAAGATGCGCTCGATGCCGATTCAACCTTTGAACAGCTCATGGGTGATGAAGTAGAGCCGCGCCGCCGATTCATTGAAGAGAACGCGATGTACGTCAAGAATTTGGATACTTGATAGGCTTGTGATCAGGAAAATCTAGATGGATAAAGAGATTGCCTGAGTTGAAAGGAGTTTGACAACATGGCTGATATGCCGAACCGCGGTGTCCAAGGAATCAATATTAGTACGGAGATGAAGACATCCTTCCTCGATTACGCGATGAGTGTCATCGTGTCCCGTGCACTTCCGGACGTCCGAGACGGTTTGAAACCGGTGCACCGACGTATTCTTTACGCGATGCAGGACCTAGGAAACACAGCTGATAAACCACACAAAAAATCTGCTCGTATCGTTGGTGACGTAATCGGTAAGTATCACCCGCACGGCGACAGTGCCGTATACGACACGATGGTCCGGATGGCGCAGGACTTCAACTACCGCTATATGCTAGTGGACGGACACGGGAACTTCGGGTCCGTAGACGGCGACTCGGCAGCTGCGATGCGTTATACCGAGTCCAGAATGTCGCGGATTGCGATGGAACTGCTGCGTGATATTAACAAAGACACCATTGATTATCAAGACAACTACGATGGGCAAGAGAAGGAGCCGATTGTCCTCCCGAGCCGTTTCCCGAATCTTTTAGTGAACGGTACGTCAGGTATCGCAGTCGGTATGGCTACCAATATCCCTCCACATCATTTGGGTGAAACGATTGATGGAGTATTGGCGCTCGCAGACAACCCGGCTATTACGACCGATGAATTGATGGAGATCATTCCAGGTCCCGATTTCCCTACGGGCGGGATCATCATGGGAAGAAGCGGAATCCGCAGAGCTTATGAAACCGGAAGAGGTTCCATCATCATCCGCGGAAAAGTCGAAATCGAACAGCAAGCGAACGGTAAAGAAACGATCATTGTGACGGAACTTCCGTACCAAGTAAACAAAGCAAAATTGATTGAAAAAATCGCTGAGCTGGTGCGCGATAAAAAAATCGAAGGCATTACTCATTTAGCCGATGAATCAGATCGCACAGGCATGCGGATTGTTATCGAAGTCCGCCGGGATGCAAATTCCAACGTTCTTCTCAATAATTTATATAAACATACTGCCTTGCAATCGAGCTTCGGCATCAATATGCTCGCCTTGGTCGATGGGCAGCCGAAAATTCTGGCGCTTAAAGAAATTCTCTATCACTATTTAGAGCACCAGAAAGTCGTCATCCGCCGCAGAACGCAATTTGATTTGAACAAAGCGGAAGACCGGGCTCATATTTTGGAAGGTTTGCGTATTGCACTCGATCATATCGATGAGATCATTGCTTTAATCCGGGCATCCAAAACGACGGATGAAGCGAAACACGGACTGATGGAGCGTTTCGATCTATCAGACCGCCAAGCTCAGGCGATCCTCGATATGCGTCTCCAGCGTTTGACTGGTTTAGAACGTGACAAAATCGAGTCTGAGTATCAGGAGCTTCTAGTCTTGATTGCTGAATTGCGGGCCATTTTGGCAGACGAACAGAAAGTCGTCGACATCATTAAGGAGGAACTGTTAGAAGTAAAACGCCGTTTTGCGGATGAACGCAGAACGGATATTACGATGGGCGGTTCTGAAATGCTGGAAGACGAAGATCTCATTCCTGTTGAAAATTCTGTTTTGACACTAACCCATAATGGGTACATTAAGAGATTGCCGGCTAATACGTATCGAAGCCAACGCCGAGGTGGCCGAGGCATCCAAGGGATGGGAACAAATGACGATGACTTCGTGGAACATCTCCTGAACACGTCAACCCACGATACGATTCTCTTCTTCACTAGCAGAGGCAGGGTCTTCAAGAAAAAAGGATATGAGGTCCCTGAATATAGCAGAACAGCGAAGGGTCTGCCGATCATCAATCTATTGGATTTTGACAAAAATGAAAAAGTTACAGCGATGATCCCAATTGAAAAGTTCGAGGATGACAAATATCTCTTCTTCGCTACTTGTGGAGGAGTTGTAAAACGAACACCGATCTCTGACTTTGCCAATATCCGGTCCAACGGTCTGATCGCCCTCACACTTCGTGGTGATGACGAACTGATTGGCGTTAGGATGACGAGCGGCAATGAACAGATCGCAATCGGGACGAAAAACGGCATGCTGATCAAATTCCATGAAGAAGACATCCGTGTGATGGGCCGGGTTGCAAGCGGAGTGCGAGGTATCCGCCTGCGGGAAGGCGACATCGCTGTTGGAATGGATACGGTCAGAGAAGGCGATGAAATCCTTGTCGTTACGGAAAAAGGGTTCGGAAAACGTACACCTGAATCAGAATATCGGATTCAAACCCGTGGCGGTTACGGCTTAAAGACGTTGAACGTAACAGAGCGGAACGGCCAGCTTGTCGCCATGAAGACTGTTAATGGCACGGAAGATTTGATGCTTATTACGATTCACGGCATTCTTATCCGGATGGACATTGAGGATATTTCCTCGATTGGCCGGAGCACACAAGGCGTTCGCCTCATCCGTCTTGGCGAGGATGAGCTCGTTGCCACTGTTGCCAAGGTGGAGAAAGAAGAACCTGAAGAGGAAGCAGAGGAATCCGGGGATGACATAACGGAGTTAGAACCGGCTGAAGAGCTTTCGACTGAAACGCAGGATGAAGAATAAATGAAATATTGAAGTTGCTGATTCTGCTATTTGCAGGATCAGCAACTTTTTTCATAGTTTATTCCAAAAATATGGAGTATAATAGTCACAAAGAACTCGAAAGCGGTGAACCAACAGTAATGGAACTCTATAAGAACACGAGCGACTTACGCCCCGGTATCCTATTGAAGGAAGACGTTTTCGTCAAAACAAAATACCCGATCATGCGCAAAGACACGGAACTGACTCCGGAACATCTCTATGCGTTACGAGCATTTGGAGTGACACGGGTGAAGGTCGAAGAGCGGGTGGCTCCAGACAAATTGACTGACGAGGACAAAGATTCCCAAGCCATGTCTACCGCTGACATGCTGAAAAATATGCCCATTAGCCGAGAGACTCTTCGAAAACAATACTATGAAACAGTACGAAATTTTAAAAAGGAGTTCATGGGCTGGCGTTCCGGTGCAAAGGTGGATATCACCAAAGTGCGTCAAACCGTATTGCCCCTTTTGGAATCCTTCGCTACCCGCAAGAATATGTTGATTTCTCTAAATGAATTATCCGAGTCGAAAGATTATTTATATCACCATTCGGTAGGAGTGGGCATCTTGGCAGCCGCAATTAGCAAGCAGCTCGGTTATCCATCTGGAGATGCGTTGCAGGTAGGCCTGGCAGGCGTGCTTGCCGATGTCGGCATGGCAAAAATCGACCCGCAAATAACCGAAAAGTCGGCCTTTCTATCGAGAGAGGAATATAACGAAGTAAAAAAACATACGATTTTCAGCTTTCAAATGTTACAAGACACACCGCTACTACGTAAGGAAATGAAGCTGGCAGTCTTCCAGCATCACGAACGGCTCGATGGCAGCGGTTATCCGAGAGGAGATAAATTGGAGAGCATATCGGTGTACTCACAAATTCTAGCAGTGTCCGATGTTTTCCATGCGATGACGTCCGAACGGATTTATCGTTCCAAGCAATCACCTTATAAAGTACTGGAAATGATTAAGGAAGAGGAATTCGGTAAGTTTGATATTAAGATTGTCCAAGCGCTAGAGAGCTTGATTGGAAATATCTCCATTGGAACAAGAGTGAAATTATCGGACGGCGATATGGGAGAGGTCATGTTCATCCATCGTGATGCTCCGCTGCGGCCGTTGATTAAAAAGCTACCGACCGGTGAAACAGTCGATCTGGCTTCAAAACGTTCACTCTCTATCGAGAAAGTATTGGAGCAGTAATTGAATAGGTATGGCAAGAGCAAAGGACGTATTTGAATGGTAACTGTCTAAAAGAGCAGTTGTACTTGTTAGCATTCTAATTACTATTACGTGTTTTCCTATGAAATAGTAATAGGAAAGCACGTTTTTTATCGCGTTCTAATAGTGAGTTTTAAAGGCGATGCCTGTAGGAATAAACAAAAGTATAAAAATCTAAGGTTTTTCTAAAAAAACTATTGCGAAGAAAATAAGTAACTGGTATAGTAAGTAACGTTGCACTTCACAAAACCAACCAAAAAACATTTAGAAATAAAGTTTTAAAAAGTGTTGACATGAAGTGAACAGAGTGATAAGATATAAGAGTTGCTGATACGGCAACAACAAACATGAACCTTGAAAACTGAACAGCAAAACGTCAACAATAAAGTCTGAACTCGACCTCGTCGGGAAGAGGACAAACACGAATCTTTGGATTCAAAATTGACATCTTAATTGATGCCAGCAAGAAACTCGAGCTATTCGAATTTCTCATACTGGTGGACGAGATGTAGTGCAGTGCTAGGAGACGAACAAGCGAAGGAGGGAGCGTACTACGGTACGTGACCGACTGAGCGAGTGAAGTCAACAACGCAATGCGCTGCAGATCGGTCGCCAGATTTATGGAGAGTTTGATCCTGGCTCAGGACGAACGCTGGCGGCGTGCCTAATACATGCAAGTCGAGCGGACAGATGGGAGCTTGCTCCCTGAAGTTAGCGGCGGACGGGTGAGTAACACGTGGGCAACCTGCCCTGCAGATGGGGATAACTCCGGGAAACCGGGGCTAATACCGAATAATCAGTTCCTCCGCATGGAGGAACTCTGAAAGACGGTTTCGGCTGTCACTGCAGGATGGGCCCGCGGCGCATTAGCTAGTTGGTGGGGTAACGGCCTACCAAGGCGACGATGCGTAGCCGACCTGAGAGGGTGATCGGCCACACTGGGACTGAGACACGGCCCAGACTCCTACGGGAGGCAGCAGTAGGGAATCTTCCACAATGGACGAAAGTCTGATGGAGCAACGCCGCGTGAGCGAAGAAGGTTTTCGGATCGTAAAGCTCTGTTGCGAGGGAAGAACACGTACGAGAGTAACTGCTCGTACCTTGACGGTACCTCGTCAGAAAGCCACGGCTAACTACGTGCCAGCAGCCGCGGTAATACGTAGGTGGCAAGCGTTGTCCGGAATTATTGGGCGTAAAGCGCGCGCAGGCGGTCCTTTAAGTCTGATGTGAAAGCCCACGGCTCAACCGTGGAGGGTCATTGGAAACTGGAGGACTTGAGTGCAGAAGAGGAAAGCGGAATTCCACGTGTAGCGGTGAAATGCGTAGAGATGTGGAGGAACACCAGTGGCGAAGGCGGCTTTCTGGTCTGTAACTGACGCTGAGGCGCGAAAGCGTGGGGAGCAAACAGGATTAGATACCCTGGTAGTCCACGCCGTAAACGATGAGTGCTAAGTGTTAGGGGGTTTCCGCCCCTTAGTGCTGCAGCTAACGCATTAAGCACTCCGCCTGGGGAGTACGGCCGCAAGGCTGAAACTCAAAGGAATTGACGGGGACCCGCACAAGCGGTGGAGCATGTGGTTTAATTCGAAGCAACGCGAAGAACCTTACCAGGTCTTGACATCCCGCTGACCGGCATGGAGACATGTCTTTCCCTTCGGGGACAGCGGTGACAGGTGGTGCATGGTTGTCGTCAGCTCGTGTCGTGAGATGTTGGGTTAAGTCCCGCAACGAGCGCAACCCTTGATCTTAGTTGCCAGCATTCAGTTGGGCACTCTAAGGTGACTGCCGGTGACAAACCGGAGGAAGGTGGGGATGACGTCAAATCATCATGCCCCTTATGACCTGGGCTACACACGTGCTACAATGGACGGTACAAAGGGCTGCGAACCCGCGAGGGGGAGCCAATCCCATAAAACCGTTCCCAGTTCGGATTGCAGGCTGCAACTCGCCTGCATGAAGCCGGAATCGCTAGTAATCGTGGATCAGCATGCCACGGTGAATACGTTCCCGGGTCTTGTACACACCGCCCGTCACACCACGAGAGTTTGTAACACCCGAAGTCGGTGGGGTAACCCTTACGGGAGCCAGCCGCCGAAGGTGGGACAGATGATTGGGGTGAAGTCGTAACAAGGTAGCCGTATCGGAAGGTGCGGCTGGATCACCTCCTTTCTAAGGATAATTACGGAATATGAACCTCCGGTTCATACGTTGACGTTTTGCGTTCAGTTTTGAAGGTTCA
>NZ_JAKMHX010000018.1 GCF_022048975.1 Sporosarcina cyprini
AGAGTAAGAATCAGCAGAAAATCATTCAACGACATATCTGGCAGGATTACCTGGATGTAGCGGAAGAATTGAGACATCACCATGAGATCAAAGAGATATACGGGAAGCGCAAAGAGACGATTGAACGTGTCTTTGCAGACGCCAAAGAAAAGCATGGCATGCGATGGACAACCCTCCGGGGTCTCAAAAAATTGTCCATGCAGGCGATGCTGACTTTTGCTGCCTTAAATCTTAAGAAGTTGGCCAGCTGGACATGGAAAGCACCAGCCGTGGCGTAATTAAAAGGAAAATAGAACAGTGCTAGGACGCATTCTCGCAAAAAAACACTAAAAAAACACGAAAAGGGTTGGAAATCAATTTGATTTCCAACCCTTTTGTCTACAGTCTGGGACTCTGTCAAGATACGACAGAGTCCTTTTTATGTTCATTGAGACGGCGCAGCCGATAAATAATCAAAATGAGCGCCGCCACAATCAATCCTTCTACTATAGGCAGGAAAATGGCGAAAAACGTTAAAACGATGCACCCTAAAAATAGGAAGCTATAGACAACGATATTTTGCCAAAACTTTATTTTCCTTGCGAATCCTAACTTATATACGATGGCGGAAAGGATGAAAACAACTGCGAACAACACAATCCCGGTCATGGATGACGATGTCAGTTCATAAATCATCCGCACAACTGGAGACATGGCTTCAATAGTTTCTGCATCCCCGATAGGACCATTCATATAGCACATTCCCTTCTAAACAAAGCGATTGTACGCATTCTTTTTACTAGCTTTGTCTATTATACCTCATTCACCGAGTTTTTTCTTTTTTTGTGCACGTTCCCGCTCGTTTTTATCAAGAATTTTCTTACGTAAACGAATTGATTGCGGAGTCACTTCACAATATTCATCATCACCGACATATTGCAAAGCTTCTTCCAACGAAAGAATCCGTGGTTTTTTCGTTGTGACCGTCTGATCTTTCGTAGCGGAACGAACGTTGGTTGCGTGCTTCACTTTCGTCAAGTTGATCGTCAAGTCATTGTCACGGTTGTTTTCTCCGACAATCATCCCAGCGTAAATATCCGTTCCGGCTTCCACGAACATGACACCGCGGTCTTCCAGCTGCATGATTCCGTAACCTGTGACTGTCCCGTTCTCCATAGACACCAGAACCCCATGGCGGCGTCCGCCGACTCTTCCAGTAGCAAGTGGCTTATACGAATCAAATGTATGGTTAATGATTCCGTACCCTCTTGTCAGCGTCAAGAACTCGGTAGAATAACCGATCAATCCTCTCGCGGGAACGAGGAAGATTAGACGAACTTGACCGTTTCCGTTATTAATCATATCAAGCATTTCGCCTTTTCGTTCACCGATTGATTCGATGATGGAGCCTGTATATTCTTCAGGAATGTCGATTTGCACACGCTCAACCGGTTCGCAGCGGACCCCATCAATCGTTTTCACGATAACTTCCGGTTTCGATACTTGCAGTTCATACCCTTCACGTCGCATATTTTCAATTAAGATGGAAAGATGCAACTCACCACGTCCAGATACGATCCATGCATCAGGAGAGTCAGTCGGGTCGACTCGCAACGATACATCCGTCTGTAATTGCTGTTCCAACCGCTCTTCGATCTTACGGGCAGTTACCCATTTTCCTTCCTTACCGGCAAACGGACTGTTATTCACTAGGAATGTCATCTGCAAAGTAGGCTCGTCCACATGAAGTTCAGGCAATGCCTCCAAATGATCCACCGGGCAAACCGTTTCACCGACATCAATATCTTCCATGCCTGATACGGCAATGAGGTCTCCTGCAAACGCTTCTTGAATTTCAATCCGTTTCAAACCAAGGAAGCCGTACATTTTAGTAACACGGAAATTCTTCGTCGATCCATCCCGTTTCAGGACTGATACTTGCTGGCCTACTTTCATCGTACCGCGGAAAACTCGTCCAATCCCGATTCTTCCTACATAATCATTGTAGTCAAGAAGAGATACTTGGAACTGTAATGGTTCTTCACGATTATCAACAGGCGCAGGGATGTGTGCCAAGATGGCATCAAACAGGACGCGCAACGTCTCTTCTTGATCTGCCGGATTTGGCGAAAGGCTAGCTGTTCCATTAAAACCGGATGCATAGACGACAGGGAACTCAAGCTGCTCATCGTTCGCATCAAGTTCAATGAATAATTCAAGGACTTCATCGACCACTTCTTCCGGACGGGCGAATTCGCGGTCGATTTTATTCACGACGACGATTGGCTTCAAATTAGTCTCTAACGCTTTTTTCAATACAAAACGGGTTTGAGGCATGCATCCTTCGAAGGAGTCAACAACAAGAATTACTCCATCTACCATGCGGAGGATCCGTTCTACTTCGCCTCCGAAATCGGCATGTCCTGGTGTGTCCAGGATATTGATTTTTGTATTGTTATATTCAATTCCCGTATTCTTTGCAAGAATCGTAATTCCACGTTCCCGCTCCAAATCATTAGAATCCATTGCGCGTTCATCCACATGTTCATTCGAACGAAAAATTCCGGATTGTCTTAGCAATTGGTCAACTAGTGTCGTTTTTCCGTGGTCAACGTGGGCAATAATTGCTATATTACGTAAATCATTACGAGATGTAGTCATAATTTCACTCCAATATTCTTTTTTCAGGTGATTAACTGTGTTATTATAGCACATGAGTACAAGATTAAAAAACATTTACTTTATGTGGAGGGTTTTTTTTGAAAAATATAAAGTGGGTTTTCGTGCTTTATTCACTCGGCGCAATCGCCGCCATGTGCGGAATTGGCGTTGCAGTCGGCATGCGTAGCATCCCCGTTGCCATTGTTGCTATACTTGCATTAATTTTCGTCATGGGAAATGGATTCAAGACGAAAAAGAAAATGCGTGAAAAAGGCTTATTATAAATCAAGGTGTTCAGTGCCCCTTCAAGTAAAGGACTGGCAAAGGATTCGTCCCTGCCAGTCTTTTTTCCGTCTATGTATGGAAGCGTGCCTGTTCTTTATTTTAAACGGATGTGGTTTCGAAGCATGTTGTCATGCAATCCTGGACGCGCCACGATAAATGTATCGGTTCCAAGCAGATGAGGCGTTTCCCCTTTCAAGTTTGTCGCCACCGCTCCGACTTCCTGCGCAATAACCATGCCTCCCGCGATATCCCACGGCGCAAGCCGCATGGACACATAGGCGTCAATTCTGCCAGAAGCCACATAAGCAAGCTCAATGGCAGCAGAACCATAAGAACGGGTGCCTCTGCATTTTGCAACAAGCTCAATGAGCGGTTCATGCTCTACCCTGCGATTCGGCACGACCCAGCTGGCATTGATGCCAATTACCGCTTCTTCCAGCGGCGTCACTTCCAGAGGAGGAAGTCTCTCATCGTTGTAGTATGCCCCTTCTCCCTTCACGGCATGGTAAAAATCATCCGCCATGACATCATAAATATATCCGAGCATCCCGACACCGTCTTTGTAAATTCCGAGTGAGATGGCAAAATTCCTTTTTTGATGAATAAAGTTCATTGTTCCATCGATCGGATCAAGCAGCCAAATGACACCATCAAGTGACTCAATCCGGTCACCAAATCCTTCTTCACCAAAAATTTTATGGTCAGGAAAAGCTTCTCTTATCCGTTTAATAAAAAATTGTTCCACTTCTTTATCAATATTCGTGACCAGATCATTGGCCTCCGCTTTCGACTCTACATCGATCTGGCTATAAAACGAGATGCGTATTTTATGTCCCGCTTCTCGAATAAGCGACTTTGCAAATCGATCAATATATCCCCAATTCATGTCAGCACACCTCGTTATCATTCAACATTTTGTCCAGTATACCACACATCCCCATCATAACTGAAAGCCGGGCTCACACTGCGGCGAGTGCTTGGTTGATCGTCAATTTCAAATATAGATCTATCCGCTACCGGCTTCTAAATTCATTTCCGTTGACAGAGCTCTGTTTTCTATTTAGATTGGATACGATCGGACGCAAAAAAAGGCAACCGTTCACAACATCTTCCTTTCAGAAGAGCGTGGACAGAAGCCTTTTTTCGGGTAGCAGTATTCGGTTACGCAAAAGCATTGAATGTCTCCAGCTCGCCGTGAATTTCAGTTAATCTTTTCTTGCTTTTGCCGATTTGCTTCGTATCATTTTCCTGTACAGCATCGTAAAGAGTAGCCAATTCATAATCAAGTTCCAACTGAAGCAAATTGACATATTCCCTTTCAATTTCAGCTTTTCGTATAATATGGACCACTTGTTTCATGTTCAACACTCCTTTATGAAGTATAGTTTTCCGTGCTTATCACTTACTATAAAGTATGCCGCCGTTTTTACTTTTGTTAGTTATAAGCCTTCTTGTATAAGATTGTTCCCCAATTTTTGATACGATAAACGTGGAATAAACGAATGGAGGAATAAAATTGGCAACAACTACAAGCTATTGGACACCGGATGATTTTAATGTGTTCACCGTTGAAGGGCTGGAGCATCGCATGAGTGCACTCCAAACAAAAATCCAACCAAAATTTAACGAACTCGGAGAGGAATTCGCTTCCCAATTGTCATCTCATGGAAAAGGCGAGTTTTTTCCACATGTTGCTAAGCATGCGAGGAGAACGGTGAATCCGCCGAAAGACAGCTGGGTTGCATTCGCCCCTGCTAAACGCGGCTACAAGGCGCTTCCACATTTTCAAATTGGTTTATGGAATACTCATCTGTTCATTATCTTAGCTGTCATTTATGAAAACCCGGATAAAAAAGGAATTGCAGAAAGGCTGCAAGCTAATAGGAATGTTCTGACAGACTTGCCGGATACATATATCATCTCGGGAGATCATATGAAACCGGAAGCACAAACACTGAAAGAAGCAGGAGAGGCTGGAATTGAAGCGTTACTGGAAAGGCTTCAAACGGTGAAAAAAGCGGAATTTCTAGTCGGGAGGCATATCCCACGTGAAGAGGCTGTCACCTACTCAAAAGAAGCATTTATGGAATTGACCCGACAAACCATAAACGAATTGCTCCCTGTATATGATGTAATTGTTGGAGGATAATAAAAAGAGTGCAGCTCGCGCAGCACTCTTTTTATATTACGATCCTGATATCGCGTCACCATCATTCGCTTCTTTGGCAAGTTTGACGATCCGGTAACTGCTAAGGCCGCTCGCTTCTTCGAATTCCTTAAACAACGTCTTCTCTTCTGCCATTGACGGGACAATCCCCTTAAATTTTCGGTAGGCTTGCATGAATTCTTCTCTTTTCACTTTTGTTTCGTATGCTTTTTCAATCATTTCGAAAAAAGAAACGACCTCAATAATCTCTTGCGTCGACCAATCATGCCGTATCGGATAACTGTATTCCATCTTAGCACTCTCCTTCATAACCCCATCGTTTCCTTATTTCTGTTGCCTCACACACCATCCAATCAAATAACTCCTGTACGGTAGGTATATCGTTAATTAACCCAGCGACTTGCCCGGCCCAGCCGAAGCCTTGCTCCGGATTGCCTTCATGGATAAATCTTCGGTTCGCTTCACCGCTAATATATGGTTTGAGACCCTCATATCCGGCGGATTCTGACTCGAGCCGCAAAATTTTCTCCGTCCATGGCCCCTTTAGCGCACGAGCAGGTGCTCCCAGTGACCGTTTGATAATGGCAGTACCTGTTTCGGCACTTTGAACCACTGCCTCCTGATACGCTTTTGAAGCATGGACGCACTCCTTTGTGGCAATGAACCGCGTTCCCATCTCAATGCCTTCAGCGCCGAGGGCATGTGCGGCCATCCAGCCTCTTCCGTCCCCAATTCCTCCAGAAGCGATGACAGGGATTTTGACACTATCGACAACTTGCGGGACTAGCACCATAGTGCCAATATCATCTCTGCCTAGATGCCCGCCGCCTTCCTGTCCAACGACCATCACAGCATCGGCACCCAGCTCTTCGGCTTTCACAGCCTGCCTCTTAGCTGCGACAAGCACCAGCTTCTTCACGGAAGTCCCTCGAAGCATGTCAAAGAAAGGAGCGGGATTGCCTCCTGTCACTGACATGATGTCAACACCTTCATCCAAGGCGGCTTCCACCATATGCTCAAACGGCCTTCCGTGTTGCCCGATAGCAAAGTTCACACCAAATGGCTTGTCTGTCAGTTGCTTCACTTTCTTGATTTGCTGCCGAAGAAGCTCAGGGGATTCCAAGCTCATCGCCGTAATCTGTCCAAGCCCCCCAGCGTTGGAAACAGCAGAAGCCAGCTCGGCGTATGCCAAATATGCCAATCCCCCTTGAATGATCGGCAGCTCGATACCTAACATGTCGGTCACTCGAGTTTTCCATTTCATCACTCTTCCCCCACTCCCTGTATAGTCTTCGGATCGACAAAGTCATACCCTTTGTTGCGCAATCCTGTAATAATCTCCTCTAACGCATCAGCCGTCCATTCACGATCATGCATCAACAGATTCGCACCATCGCGCAGATACTCAGTGTTCACCATAATATCAGCAATCTTCTCTTTAGACATATACTCTTTTTCAAAGTCATATCCATACGACCAGTTCATCAGAAGCATCCCCTCCTGTTTCGCTAATGCGCGGCTGAAATCAGTATTGGCACCAAAAGGAGCTCTGAAAAATACTGGCCGTTCCCCTGTAATCGCTTCGACATCATCATTGACTGAAACAATTTCCTCACGCTGCTCCTCTTCAGAGAGCTCTTTTAGATTCGCATGTGTTTTTGTATGATTGCCTATCGAGAACCCCATATTATATAGTTCTTTTACTACCTTCTTCTTTTCCTCCGTTTGCAGGAAATGTCCATTGACAAAGAATATTGCCGGCGCATCCATCTTTTGCAACGTCTTTGCAATGTCAAGCGCCCGTTTGTCAGGTGCATCGTCGAAAGTAAGCAGAACCACTTTCGGATTCGCCTTGTCGATCGGCACAACCGAGTATACCTCATTCAATTTATACAAAGGCGCTGTAGGTTGTGTTTCTTCGATTTCTGTTCCTGACGTTTCAACCACTTCTTCATCCGGTTCTTCCGTTTCCTTCTTTTCTGCTTCATTCTGACCTTGTGAGGATGATAGATTGTCATCTTCGTTCTTCTCCACTTTTTCATCCGAAGAATGCGAACAACCGGCTAATACAAGAATTATAATGATGAATATGTATACCAAAAATTTATTCATAGTCTCCTCCTTTTTCTTCATCCTATCATGTGAAAAACGACAACTCCACTCATAGGTGTTCCAGTTTTTCTGTATCTATATCCTATGGAGATGCAGCAATTTTTCGCTATGTAAATAAAGACAAAAATCCCGGAAAGGATCTCCTTTCCGGGATGGAGTATTACTTCGTAATCATGTGAATCGGTTTGCCAAGCGCAACTTCTGCTGCTTCCATGGAGATTTCTCCAAGAGTAGGATGCGCATGGATCGTCATTGCAATATCTTCAAGCGTCATGCCAGCTTCTATCGCAAGACCTAGTTCAGCGATCATATCAGATGCATTCGATCCTACGATTTGAGCACCGATCAATAGACCGTCTTCTTTACGCGCTACAAGTTTCACAAAACCATCTGTTTCATTTAAAGAGAGTGCACGGCCATTCGCTGCAAATGGGAATTTGCCTGCGACTACGTCGAACCCTTCGTCTTTCGCCTGTTGCTCGTTATAGCCGACTGTTGCAAGTTCAGGATCTGTGAAGCAAACAGCTGGAATAGCTAAGTAATCAACTTCGGATTTTTCACCTGAAATCGCTTCTGCTGCAATTTTCGCTTCATAGGATGCTTTATGCGCAAGTTGCGGGCCGGACACGATATCACCGATAGCGTAGATGTTCGGCACACTAGTGCGGCATTGCTTATCAACGTCAATCAAGCCGCGATCAAGGAATTTAATGCCCATTTCCTCAAGGCCGATTTCGTCAGTATTTGGACGTCTTCCGACAGTTACGAGTACATAATCCGCTTCGACCTTTACTTCTTCGCCTTTTGCTTCATACGTAACAACTACGCCGTTATCCGTCTCTTCAACGCCTTTCGCGGAAGCTTTAACAACTACTTCCACGCCTTTTTTCTTCAAGCCTTTTTTCACGATTTGAGTCATTTGCTTTTCAAATCCAGCCAGGATGTCATCCCCGCCTTCAATGATTGTCACTTGTGCCCCAAGATTCGCATATGCTGAACCGAGTTCAGTACCAATATAACCGCCGCCGATGACGACTAATTTTCCTGGTACTTCTTCCAAGCTCAAAGCGCCTGTTGAATTGATCACGCGTTTAGAATACTTGAACGTCGGGATTTCAACCGGACGGGCACCAGTTGCGATGATCGCATTTTTAAACTTATATGTTTGTGCGGAATTCTCATCCATGACACGCACTGTGTTAGCATCTACAAAATATGCTTCACCTTTAACGATATCAACTTTATTACCTTTGAGAAGTCCTTCAACACCGCCTGTCAATTTTTTGACAACGCTGTTTTTAAATTCTTGTGCTTTGGAGAAGTCCAATTTGACTTCCGTTGCTGTAATTCCCATATCATCGGAACCTTTTGCATGTTCAAAACGATGACCTACAGAAATCAATGCTTTCGATGGAATACAACCTACGTTCAAACAAACTCCACCGAGGGTGTCTTTCTCGACAATCGTCACTTTTTGACCTAATTGAGCTGCACGGATCGCAGCAACATATCCTCCGGGACCTGATCCTACGACGAGTGTATCCACTTCGATTGGAAAATCTCCTACTACCATTTGCTTACGCCTCCATTAATAAAAGTTCTGGATTACCGAGCAATTTTTTGATATGGTTCAAGGCTTGCTGACCTGTCACACCATCAATGACCCGATGATCGAATACCAATGATAATGCTAACATAGGTGCAGCTACAATTTCACCATTTTTTACAACAGGTTTTTCAGAAATGCGGCCAATTCCAAGGATTGCCACTTCCGGATGGTTAATAATCGGCGTGAACCATTGCCCGCCAGCAGAACCGATATTGGTAATGGAGCAAGAAGCCCCTTTCATCTCGCTTGGTGACAACTTGCCGTCTCTCGCCTTTTCAGCCAAGTGATTGATCTCTTCTGAGATAGCGAACACTGACTTGCGGTCCGCGTGCTTGATGACAGGAACAAGCAGTCCGCGATCTGTATCAGCCGCGATTCCGATATTGAAATAATGCTTTTGAATAATCTCTTCAGTTGCATCGTCCAAGGAAGCATTCAATTGCGGGAATTCGCGCAATGTTGATACAAGTGCCTTCACAACATACGGAAGGTACGTCAGCTTAATGCCTTTTTCGGATGCGATTTCTTTGAACTTCTTGCGGTGCGCAACAAGCTCAGTGACATCCACTTCATCCAGCAAAGTGACATGTGGAGCCGTATGCTTCGAGTTGACCATCGCTTTGGCGATCGCTTTTCTCATGCCGGACATTTTTTCTCTTGTTTCAGGGAATTCACCTTCAAGTGCAACAGGTGCAGGAGCTGCTTTCGGCGTTTCGGAAACAGTCGTTTCCTCTGCTGGCGCTTGTTGAGCCTCTTCCGGTTGCGCTGCGGCTTGTCCGCCATTGAGGAATGCCTCAACGTCTTCTTTCAAAATGCGGCCATTTTTACCTGTACCGTTTACTTGGTGGATATCCACGTCATGTTCGCGGGCAAATTTACGTACGGAAGGCATGGCAATGACACGCTGGTTCGGATCCTTTTCACGTTGGCCTCCACCAGAAATCGCAACACCGCTTTTCTTGTCAGCAGGTTGTTCTGTCTTTTCCTTGTCCAGCTCTTGGCCTGCTTCAGCAGTTGATTGGACCTGTGCTTCCGTTGTTTCCTCTGAACTTTGTTCGCTTTCATATCCAGGTGCATCAAATCGGATCAATACATCACCGACGACAGCGACCTTGCCTTCTTCCACTAGAATTTCTTCGACTGTTCCAGTTACCGGTGAAGGAATTTCAACTACAGCCTTATCGTTTTGGATTTCAAGAAGCGTATCGTCTTCATTGACCTGATCGCCTTTAGCGACAAACCACTTTACGACTTCGCCTTCATGAATCCCTTCTCCGATATCTGGCAAACGGAATTCAAATGCCACAAGATTCACCCTTTCTCGATTTCATGGATTAACCAATTAGAATGTTAGAACTTTTTTAGCAGTTTCAATGATATCCTTCGAGTTAGGAAGCCAAGTGTTCTCCCCTTGTGCGAATGGATAAATTGTATCAGGAGCCGCTACCCGCAATACAGGAGCTTCCAGGCTCAAGATAGCCCGCTCTGTGATTTCCGCCACGACGTTTGCTGCAATACCAGCTTGCTTTTGTGCTTCTTGGACAACAATTGCGCGATTTGTCTTTTCGACAGATGACACGATTGTCTCAATATCAAGCGGCTGCACTGTACGAAGGTCGACTACTTCTACCGAATATCCTTCTTTCTCAAGTTCTTCGGCAGCTTTCAAACTTTCATGCACCATTGCACCGTAAGTGAAGATCGACAAGTCCTTACCTTCACGTTTCACGTCCGCTTTGCCAAGTGGAATCGTATATTCCCCTTCAGGCACTTCCTGTCTGAATGAACGGTACAGCTTCATATGCTCCAGGAAAATGACCGGGTTCTCATCGCGGATCGCCGAGATAAGAAGACCTTTTGCATCATATGGAGTGGAAGGAATGACTACTGTTAATCCAGGCTGAGAGGCAACCAGGCCTTCCAAGCTGTCAGCATGCATTTCAGGTGTTGCTACACCGCCGCCAAATGGGGAACGGATTGTAACAGGCGCATTGAATTTACCGCCTGTACGGAATGATTGGCGAGCGAGCTGGCCGCTGACAGAGTCGATCACTTCAAAAAGGAAACCGAAGAATTGGATTTCCATCACTGGACGGAAGCCAGTAAGTGTCAACCCGACAGCAAGACCTCCAATTCCTGATTCAGCTAAAGGCGTATCAAAAACGCGTTCTTCGCCAAACTCTTTTTGAAGCCCTTCTGTTGCACGGAAAACGCCACCGTTTACCCCGACGTCTTCACCGAAGACGAGGACGTTTTCATCATTTTTAAGCTCCGTGCGCATCGCATCGGTAATCGCTTGAATCATCGTCATTTGTGCCATCGGTTACTTCGACTCCTTCTCTGTATAAATATCAAGTTGCTCTTGTACGTTGTAAGGCAGGTCGCCTTTGTACATGATTTTTATGAAATCGCTTACCTTCTGTTTCGGTGCGCTGTCTGCTTTCTTGATAGCTTCTTTGATTTCTTCTTTCGCGCGTTCGATCACTTCGTTCTCTTTCTCTTCGTTCCAGATTCCTTTGGCTTCCAGGTATTTACGGAAACGGATCAACGGATCGCGCTTTTCCCATTCACTGTCAGTTTCAGAAGTCCGGTAACGTGTCGGATCATCGCCAGCCATCGTATGTGGACCATAACGGTAGCACATTGTCTCAATCAAAGTCGGTCCTTGCCCATTGATTGCACGTTCTCTGGCATCACGAGTCACTTTATATACAGCCAAAGCATCCATTCCATCTACGAGAATGCTCGGTACACCTGCAGCTACACCTTTTTGAGCCAGTGTCTTGGCAGCTGTTTGGAGTTCACGTGGAGTAGAAATGGCATATTGGTTGTTTTGCACAACAAAAATCGCCGGAACTTTGTAAGCTCCCGCAAAGTTGATTCCTTCGTAGAAATCCCCTTGAGAAGTACCGCCGTCGCCTGTATAAGTCATCGCAACCGCTTTCTTGCCACGTTTTTGATAACCTAACGCAACACCTGCAGCTTGGATGTACTGTGCTCCGATGATAATTTGCGGCATGAAAATATTCAAACCGTCTGGGATGATGCTTCCTTCAAAATGTCCGCGTGACCAAAGGAATGCCATATGTAATGGAAGACCATGGAATACGATTTGTGGCACGTCACGGTATCCAGGAAGGATAAAATCGTCTTTTTCCAATGCGTAGTGGGAAGCCAATTGAGATGCTTCCTGTCCAGCTGTCGGAGCATAGAAGCCCAGACGCCCTTGACGGTTCAAGGAAATCGAACGCTGATCCAAAATTCTTGTATACACCATACGCGACATCAACTCGACAAGTTCTTCATCCGATAAATTCGGATTCGCTTCCTCGTTGACGATTTCGCCTTCTTCGTTCAGTATTTGAAACATTTCAAACTTCTCTTCAATAGAATGAAGCGTTTCCACCGGATCGAACTGCTTGTCTTTTTTTGCAGCCATATCGGCAACTCTCCTTTGCATCTGTATTATGATGAATGTTCCAATCGATTGATACAATTATCATTCCTTCTCAGTATACTGAAGTGCAACACTTTGGTCAATCATTGAAACGGCAACGCTCGTGAGACATTTCACATTATAACTATTACATTAAAATTATAAACTGTAATAACACAACTCACCATCTGTATTATAATAGAATGGAAAAAGATGAGGAATATAGCTTCCCCATCTTATCTTTTCCTTTATTCCTTTGAGTTCAAACTTGAAAAGAGTTTATCTTTTAATGTGTTCACTTCTTTTGTTGTCTGATTAAAATCTTCAATGACCGATTTCACTTTGCCGTTCAATGAATTGATTTCTTCCACTTTCTCTTTCAGCTGATCGATATCAGCATTTTCACGATCCAGCATTTCGTAAAATTCTTTTTGCTTCGCCGCCAGACTTTTATAATCCTCGGAGAACGATGAATGCAAATCATAACGTTTGTCGAGCAGTTCCTGGAGAGTTTTAATATCTTCTTTTTCTTTTCCATCTGCTTTCTCAATAACATCTTTTAATTTGACGGCAGTATCTTTGGAAGAACGGATGGAATCCAACTCCTTATCTAACACTTTCAATCTATTATCGACAGAAGCGATCAGTTCCTCGACATTTCCTTTGACCTGATCATCATCTTCCTTCGTCAATTCCATCGTCGATTTAAACAGCTCCTGCTCACGCTCTTCTAGTTTTGTCAATTCAGCCTGCGCATCCCGGTATGCTTTCTCTGAATCGCTCATGCTTGTCATCGTATCTGATAGTTTTTTCTCCACGCTTCCTCCAAAACTGCATCCGGTTAGAACGATGCAGGAAACGACCAGAGCGATAAATCCCTTTTTCACGTCGGCAACCCTCCAAGTGATTGTTTAATATTTCTAAAAGAATTAGGTAAACTATATCTTTTCAGAACGCCAATTTCAAGTTAACGCCTAAATTCTTTTACCATGTGGACCATTCGATTATACTAGTAAGAAAGAAGGCAGTGAAAGGAAGAAGAATCATGATTTTAATGAAAGATATCATACGTGAAGGCCATCCAACATTGCGAAAAGTTGCTGAAGAGGTCACTTTCCCGATAAGCGAGGACATCAAAAAGCTTGGCCTTGATCTGCATGAATATGTAGTGAATAGCCAAAACCCTGAGATGGTCGAAAAGCACGGTTTGCGTCCAGGCATCGGCCTTGCAGCTCCGCAGGTGAATGAGTCGAAAAGAGTTTTTGCTCTTCATATAGAAGATGAAGGAAAAATCGAAGCGAGCTTCATAGCGATCAACCCTAAAATCGTCAGCCATTCTGTTGAAATGACTTATATTACGTCCGGCGAAGGCTGTCTATCTGTAGATCGGGATGTGGAAGGTTTTGTTCCGCGCTATGCAAGAATTACTGTGAAAGCCTATGACGTGGATGGAAAAGAATTCAAGAAACGGCTAAAAGGTTTGCCTGCGATTGCATTCCAGCATGAGCTGGATCATTTGAATGGCATTATGTTCTATGATCATATCGATCAAAAAGCACCATTCAAAGAGATTCCGAATGCCGTCCCATTTGTAAGGGAATAACACTTGACAGAAAGTTCCGATTGCGATATACTATTTTCAAGGAGTGATATGCCCATGTACAAACGCCTGAAACGGAAATTGTTGAAACGGCTCAATGGCATACTCGGGAAAAAGACAATCGCATAATAATAGCCCGCCATTCGCTTGGTGGGCTTTTCTTTATTTTACGCAAATGACGTGATAATATGAAGAGAATAAATTGAAACGAACGTAAAAGGAGAGTTCACGCATGATTTACAAAGTTTACTACCAAGAGGACAAAGAGCAAGTACCTGTAAGGGAAAACACGAAGAGCTTGTATGTAGAAGCTGCAACCGAAAGAGAAGTCCGCGCAAAATTGAAAGAACGCAACTACCATATTGAATTTATCCAGGCTCTCGAAGGAGAACATCTGGAATACGAAAAAGCTTCCGCCCACTTTGAGATCGAGCAGGTTTGATGGCGATGAAGTTAATTAAAAACAATGAAACTGCCGTTTTCGCTCTAGGCGGACTAGGAGAAATCGGCAAAAACACCTATTGCGTCCAATTCCAGGACGAAATCATCTTGATTGACGCAGGCATCAAATTCCCGGAAGACGATCTTCTTGGGATTGATTATGTCATTCCGGATTATACCTTTCTAGAACGCAATGCAGATAAAGTAAAAGGCCTCTTTATCACACATGGTCATGAAGATCACATCGGCGGGATTCCATACTTGCTTCGCAAATTGAACATTCCCGTTTATGGTGGCAAATTGGCCCTCGGCTTATTGAGAAACAAACTCGACGAACACGGCTTGCTTCGATCTACTAAAATGATAGAGATCGACGAAGATGACGTCATTAAATTCAGAAAGACTTCTGTCTCCTTCTTTAGGACAACCCATAGTATTCCGGATGCATTCGGAGTCGTAGTCAAGACTCCTTGCGGAAATATCGTCCACACAGGAGACTTCAAATTCGATTTCACTCCTGTCGGAGAGCCGGCCAATCTGGCGAAGATGGCTAAAATCGGCAGCGAGGGCGTACTTTGTCTATTATCAGACAGTACAAATGCTGAAGTGCCTAATTTCACAATGTCCGAACGTAAAGTGGGAGACAGCCTGAACGAGATTTTCCGTAAAGTGGACGGACGAATCATTTTCGCCACATTCGCTTCGAATATCCACCGTTTGCAGCAAGTGATTGAGGCTGCACAAACGTACGGACGAAAGATTGCTGTATTCGGCCGAAGCATGGATAATGCGATTACGATCGGACGAGAATTAGGCTATATTGACGCACCAAAGGAATTATTTGTCGATACCCAGTCGCTCAATCGCCTTCCAGCAAACGAAGTGATGATTCTTTGTACAGGAAGCCAGGGAGAACCGATGGCGGCACTTTCCAGGATTGCGAACGGGACGCACCGACAAGTCCAGATTCAACCAGGAGATACAGTCATCTTCTCCTCCTCCCCTATTCCAGGAAATACGTTGAGCGTCAATAAGACGATCAACGCCTTGTTCCGGGCAGGAGCTGAAGTAATTTACGGGGCATTGAACAATATCCATACATCAGGCCACGGCTCGCAAGAGGAACAAAAACTGATGCTCCGGCTGATTAAACCGAAATTCTTCATGCCAATCCACGGGGAGTACCGGATGCTGAAAATGCATACGGAGTTGGCAGTCGATTGCGATGTGGAACGGGATAACACCTTCATCATGAGCAATGGAGATGTACTGGCCCTTACGGATAGCAGTGCACGGATTGCCGGCAGAATCCCTTCCGGAGACGTCTATATCGACGGCAGCGGAATCGGTGATATTGGAAATGTCGTACTCCGGGACCGCAAAATCCTGTCTGAGGACGGATTGGTCATTGTTGTTGCGACAGTCGACAAAAAGAAGAACCGGGTAGTTTCCGGTCCGGACATTATTTCCAGAGGTTTCGTTTATATGAGGGAGTCTGGATCAATGATTAGTGAAGCCCAATATTTGTTATCAAAAGAACTGCAAAAGAGAATTGCAAATTCTGGCGGCGAATCGAATTCATTGAAGAGCGACATTATTGAAATTCTATCCCCATACTTATATGACAAGACCAAACGCCGTCCGATGGTATTGCCTGTCGTGATGGAAGTATAAAACTGAAGTGATAAGTTATTAATCGAGTAGGAGGGAGTGATTAACTCCCGACCTCTCACACCACCGTACGTACCGTTCGGTATACGGCGGTTCAATTAAGATGGATAACGCAAAGCTTCGTAACGAGATATCAGACTTTTGAGCCCTTGGGAACTCCAATAGGAGTTTCCGAGGGCTCTGTGTAATATTGGGCTGTTGGATATTCTCCAATAACCTTTCCGTGAGTTGCCCCATTCGTAAGCCTTCCTTCTTTTAACGCCTAATCCGATGAGTTTTCTCACTTTGGTTCTTGGAAGTTTCCAATCCTTCCACATACACATTCGGAGCCGTCTTCTAATCCACGAGTCAAAGTGAATAAATACGCTCGGTGTATCTGCCAATGCAAAGTAGCCGCACCAACCCATGAGATATTGATTGATTTTCTTTATTCGATACTCCATAGGATAAGGTTTCTTCCTTGAGGTGATTTCTCGGATTTTATTCTTCATTCGTTTCACACTTTCGTTCGCAATCCGAACCTTAGGTTCTTTATGAAAGGTAAAACTGAATCCAAGAAATTTTCTCTTCCAAGGACGGTCTACTGCGGACTTATCCAGATTGACCTTCAACTTAAGCTTCCCTTCAATAAACGAAGTGACGGAATTCATGACCCGATTTCCTGCTTTCCTTGATTTCACATAGATGTTGCAGTCATCCGCGTATCGCACAAATTTATGACCTCTCTTCTCCAATTCCTTATCTAGTTCATCCAGCACAATGTTGGAAAGGAGAGGACTCAAAGGGCCTCCTTGCGGAGTCCCTTCTTCACTCATTGTCACGATACCATTTATCATGATGCCCGATTTCAAGTATTTACGAATTAACTTAAGAAGACGCTTATCTTCGATTTGTTTCGCAAGTACGCCCATAAGCCTGTCATGGTTCACTTTGTCGAAGAATTTTTCCAAGTCGATATCGACGACCCAGCGATTCCCTTCCTGTATATATCCTTTTGCTTCCTTTACCCCATCGTGTGCGCTTCGATTAGGTCGAAACCCATAACTATGGTCTGAAAAGGTCGGATCATATATGGAGGTTAACACTTGGGCAATCGCCTGTTGGATGAGACGGTCTATCACGGTTGGAATGCCTAATAGACGCACACCCCCGGCAGGTTTCGGGATTTCGACCCTGCGGACAGGCTGCGGTTCATAAGTTCCTTGAAGGAGTTCCACTTTCATGGATTCCCAGTGTTCTAAGATGTGCTTCCGTAGGTTTTGTACGGGCATTTCATCTACACCATGGCTCCCTTTATTGCGTTCCACCCTTTTCAGAGCAGAAAGCAGGTTTTCCCGTGACAGTATTCGCTCCATCAACATGTGATACGCCTCTTTCCGTGAACAACGGTTCTTCTTATGCCAGTTCTGCTCCACCATCTTGAAGTCCCCCGTGGGATTCACCACTTCCTCCTTCAGGCATGCCATATCGGTTATCTGTGTTTCACGCAGGTTACTGAATGCCAAGAGGTTGTTCTCTCTTAATTGTTCAGCCCTTCCCATTCTTCTCGAGTTCGAATGGTACTATGGCTTCTGCTGACTTCTGATTGTTCAGCTATCCATCACTGAATAGGTTACCAAGGGTACTTGGCGTATCAATCAGACCTCCCCAGGTAAGAACGTAGTCTTTCCCTCCACCTATCTGCTTCATTTACTCTGTACGACCTTCGGCAGAAAGGGCTTTGTTTTGCTTTGCAAACTCACCCAATCGTACTTAGCCTTATATGAAGTTCGTGTTCCTCAGACCGGAGGTTTGCCGCTCGCTTCCTTCAGATTCCACCTCACGGTGGACACCCTTGCGTTAAGCTAACTGCTACTTCTGCCTTCGCAGCTCGGGACTTGCACCCTATAGACTACGCCCATGCTGGGCATACAAAGAGGCGGCATCTCGAATGATACGAGATGCCGCCTTTTATTTATTTCTATTTGCTGAATTAATGAAGCGCCTTCTTTTCAAACCGGTGGATGTCCAGGTCCGATCCAATGACGATTAGAATATCGTTCAGCTCAATCTCCTCGATCGCTGCTGGGGAGACAAGAATTTGGGAAGCCCGTTTAATGGCAACGATGTTGACGCCGTACTTGGCACGGATGTCCAAATCAATTAACGTGGAGCCCGCTAATTTTTCGTTCGCTTGGATCTCCACAATGGAGTACTCATCTGACAGCTCCAGATAGTCTAGGATGTTGTTGGACACCATATTATTGGCTATTCTCTTCCCCATATCCCGTTCGGGGTGTACAACCTGGTCCGCCCCGATTTTCCGCAGCACCTTTTCATGATAATCATTTTGCGCTTTTACGGTAATGCGCTTAACTCCAATTTCTTTTAAGATAAGCGTCGTCAATATGCTGGCTTGGATGTTCTCTCCGATTGCCACGACCACATGTTCAAAATTTCGGATTCCAAGTGAGCGCAAAGCAGATTCGTCCGTCGTATCTGCCGCCACCGCTTGTGTTGCAATCTGTGCGAACTCATCGACCTTCTCTTGTGAAATATCTATTGCCATTACGTCTGCGTCCAATTCAACAAGTTCATTTACGATACTGCCGCCAAACCGGCCAAGTCCAATGACTACAAATTCTTTTTTCATCGTATTTACTCCCTTATGTATTTGAAGGATGCCCTCAGTGTACCATATCATGGGGCCTCCCCTCAAATTGCTCTGGGGAATTATTCATGATCTTTAAACGACTTCTCCGTAATATTGGCGTTAAAAATCACAGAATGCAGTTTTTCATTCTGTATACAGGAACGAAGTGAAGCAATGGCCACCCCCTTCCCTCTCCTCATGCTCAATTTGTGGGCATAAAAAAATCAGGTGAAGAAACACACTTGGCTTCTCCTCCTGATTTATAAGTGGGCTTAGTTAAACAGCGCTTATCGCTTCATTTCATCTAATACACGGTTTACCCGTTTTTCAAGCATTTTCATGCCGCTACCGCCGGCTTGGAAATGGCGCAGCTGGCCGTCTTTATCGAATACATAGTATGCAGGTACATATTGATTATCGTACGCATCTGTAAGCTTCAGATCGCTATCGACAAAAATGGGCTGCGTAATGTCATGTTCTGCAGCAACTTCTTTAATCTTGTCGAGATCTACATCGTCTTCTGAACGTGGCATATGCACTGCAATCACATTCAAATCGTCTTTGTATTGATCGCGGAAGTTGTTTACATCAGGCATTGCTTCTTTACATAAATGACAGCTGATTGACCAAAAATGAATCAATGTCGGCTTTTCACCGACTAGTTCATCTTTCGTCACTTCACCGTTCAACCAAGTTGTCGCGCCTTCCAGTTCAGGCATTTGATCCCGTAGCTTCATGTTTGTCTCTCCTCCGGTTTGAAAAGATCCCCACTGCCTATA
Organism: Sporosarcina cyprini; assembly: GCF_022048975.1. Lineage (GTDB taxonomy): Bacteria > Bacillota > Bacilli > Bacillales_A > Planococcaceae > Sporosarcina > Sporosarcina cyprini. The sequence continues at coordinate 19,373 of NZ_JAKMHX010000018.1, forward strand.
GTATGCATGGGGATCCAAATTGGTAATTTTAAATCAAAATTAAAGTGTTTTTTGACCTGGTCTCCAGTTTGCCGGGCATAGGCCGCCAGTTTGAAGAGCTTGAAGAACGCGCAATGTTTCATCTACATCGCGTCCGATGTTATTATGGAAAACAGTTTGGTATTGCATTTCGCCTTCTGGGTTGATGATGAATAGACCGCGCAATGCGATACCTTCTTCTTCAATCAATACGCCATATTCGCGGGAAACAGCGTGATTTGTATCAGCAGCAAGCGGATATTTCAAGTCGCCAAGACCGTTTTCTTTGCGGTCTGTGTTGATCCATGCAAGATGTGTGTGGATTGTATCAGTCGAAACGCCGATCACTTCTGCATCAAGATCTTCAAACTCGTCGTAACGATCGGACATAGCCGTGATTTCAGTTGGACATACGAAAGTGAAGTCCATTGGATAGAAGAAAAGCACTGTCCATTTGTCATTTTTCATATTTTCTTCAAGACTTACTTTACCGAAAGATTTGTCTGCAAGTACAGCTTCCATCGAAAATTGTGGTGCTTGTTTACCAACCATGCGTTCAGCCATTTGTTGATCCCTCCAATAGTTCTTTGCCAAGGGCAAGTCCCTCGGACAATTCTCATTTAGAATACCAAATGTTGTTCACCTTTTCAATTAGAATGGCTCGAATCTAATAATTATTATTATAAATATGTCGGATTTCTTCATCTTTTGTCGTTCGAATTGATAGTCCCTATCAATTCGCCATCATGTTTAGTGAGCAGCTGTTTGAGGAACTATAGGAGTAGACGCTAGAAGAAGGACGGATATTATGCAAACAACCATCATCCCATCAAAACTGGATGTGATTCAATCACATATGTCATTTTTTCTTCCATTCGGATTTGATGCTCGAAAGAAGGATCGGATTATTGAAGCGCTGGAAGAACACGGCTACCCATACTTTCAGTTAAAGAAAGCGGATGAATGGGGAGATATATACGGACCCGGCATCCAAGTCGGCGGTAAAGAATTGGAGCAATATTTCTATCCCTATGTTGAACATAAGTTATTCCCTTTATCCATAAAAGATCGAGGGTTTCATCGATTTACAAAGCAATTCGACACGCCTTTCTTATTTTCCATCCGCGACGAACAATGGCATTATATCGTCCGAAGTGTTGATATTATCCTTGGCCCGTTTGGCCTCGCTTTTCTCACAGTTCGGGTTGAAAGCAGAGAATCGTGCGCAGACTTGGCGGACGTTCTTGAATTTATGCAGCATTTCAGGGCGATTGATACCCATCTCATGGAAACAAAAGGTTCTCACATTATACTAGAAAACGGCGAAGCCCTTTCGATTTACAACTTTTTATTAGAAACGCTGTGCCCGTTCCTAAAGACATATATGATTAGCGATAAAAGGCTTGAAGGGTATTTCGGCTCCCTTCCCTATTTCGACGATGAACGGATGTATGCCTCTGCCTTCCTGTTCACGAAGAACGGAAGTGAAATTACGGAAGAGCAGTTATTTCGAATGGGAAATCTGAATGGCAGAACTCCATCTGGTGAAACTTTTGTCTCTGCCCATAATCCGGAATATATAAGACGGTCACTCGCCCATACCTTGCATGATCGCTGGTCACCGCATACATACACGGTCACGACCGAACACGCCTATGTAACGGTCACCGATCAATCGCCGGACGCCATGCAGGATGAACTCGTTCATTATATGGGAACACATTACTATAATTTTATAATCCATTATTTCTATCGCATTATGTTATTGCGGGTTTCCTACGAATACAGCGAAATCGTCTGGAGCAAAGATGAAGAGTATGTCAAATCACTAATAAAGTTAATTACATTGTTTTCTTCCTGGTACTATTTCAGAGAAATCAGCACCCGGTCAGAAGGAAAAGAGCTCTCTTTGGCATTTTATAAAGCATTTAATATCGAAAACTTATTTAATGAAGTTAACTTATCCCTGAATGAACTGTATAAAGCCCAGGAGAACAGCAGAGCAGGACGGATGAATATGTTATTATTCATTCTCACTGTCTTTACTGTTGTGTCAGGTATTTATGGCATGAACCTCGTCATTTCGGATTGGGAAGATCCATTCGGCTGGAAGAAATATACCTCATATACGTTTTTCGAATGGATTTCGCTAGTGACAGCGGTAAGCGGTATTGGCCTTTCCGGCTATTTGATCGTCAGCATGCTGATCAAGTTCATTTTGCGAAAATCACGGGATAAAAAGTCCGATCTGTATATGTAATCAAACCGGTTCCCTGCCCAGGCGGCAAGGACCGGTCTTTTTTTAGTTAGCCACTTGATTTCCCAGTGTAATTTTGTATAATAAAAAAGGTTTATAGTAAACTTGAAGTACAGTATTACTAAACTCCGGAAAAAGTGGAGGGATGTTGCGTGCAAATCGGAGGGAAGATCAAGAAACTTCGTTTGAAAAAAGGACTTACCCAAGAAGAACTAGGTGAACGGACCGATTTAACGAAGGGATATATCTCTCAATTGGAACGTGAATTAAACTCACCTTCCATCGAAACTCTTTTCGCCCTGCTCGAAGTGCTTGGCACAACACCGAAGGAATTTTTTGAGGAACCGAAAAAAAATATGAAAGTGGTCTATTCTCCTGAGGACCAAACAACATATACGAACGACGAACACCAATACAGCATTCGTTGGTTAGTTCCCCGTTCCAATGAGAACGAAATGGAACCGGTACATATTACCTTCAAACAAGGCGGCGAGTTCAAGCAATTTGAACCGTCACTGGCGGAGACGTTCATTTACGTGTTGACAGGCAAAATCGAAGTGGAGCTAGGCAAAAAACGGTATATTGCGAGTGCGGGCGAATCCGTCTATTACGAAGCATCCGACCATCATCGAGTCTCCAATGCAAATGACGGTCTGAGCGAACTTCTACTTGTAGCGACAGAATCTTATTTATAAAGGGAGGTCCACCATGACTACTGAACCAATTATCCGCTTTGAAAACGTAACAAAGCGCTATGGCACGGACACAACCGTGTTGAATGAAGTTTCTTTTGAAATGGAAAGAGGAAAATTTTATACATTGCTAGGTCCCTCCGGCTGCGGAAAAACAACGATCCTGCGATTAATTGCCGGCTTCATCGAACCGAGTGAAGGCAGCATCTTTTTTAATGGCCGTAAAATCAATGATGTACCGGCCAATGAACGCCAAGTGAACACAGTTTTTCAAGACTACGCCCTCTTTCCTCATTTAAATGTCTATGAAAATGTTGCGTTTGGGCTGCGTATTAAAAAAGTGAAAAAGGCGGAAATTGATCAGCGCGTAAAGGAAGCATTGAAGTTCGTCAATTTGGAAGGCTATGAAAATCGGGAGATTACCGAAATGTCTGGCGGACAGCGTCAACGTGTCGCTATTGCCCGTGCCATTGTCAACGATCCTGAAGTGATTTTACTTGATGAACCGCTTTCGGCTCTTGACTTGAAGCTTCGTTCTGAAATGCAATATGAGCTTCGTGAATTGCAGCAGCGGCTTGGAAAGACCTTCGTATTCGTTACCCACGACCAAGAAGAGGCTCTTGCCATGTCAGATGAAATTTTTGTTATGAATGCGGGTGTCATCCAGCAATCAGGAACACCTATCGATATTTATGATGAGCCGATCAACCGCTTTGTTGCAGACTTCATCGGCGAATCCAATATTGTCTCAGGACGGATGATCGAGGACTATGTAGTCGAATTTACAGGGAAGCGATTCGACTGTGCAGATGCCGGCTTACAGCCAAATGAGAAAGTGGATATTGTACTCCGGCCAGAGGACTTAGAGATCACTTCCACAGATAAAGGAAAATTGAATGTCAAAGTGGATACTCAATTATTCCGCGGTGTCCATTATGAGTTATCTACGTATGACACAGACGGGAACGAATGGCTCGTCCACTCCACGAAAAAAGCAGAAGTCGGAGAGATGATCGGACTGGACTTCAATCCTGAGGACATTCACGTCATGCGTTTGAATGAAAGCGAAGAAGATTACGATGCACGTCTCGAATCGTATGGAGCATTGGAAAATGAATAAAGGATTACAGCGGATCTACATGCTTCCCTATGCACTATGGATTGTGCTGTTTGTTGTAGCGCCAATCGCACTCGTCCTTTACTATTCGTTTTTCGATATTACAGGTCATTTCACATTTAGTAACTACAAGAGCTTTTTTTCGTCGACCTATTTGACGTTAACGATTAGCTCATTCTGGTATGCCCTGCTCATTACGTTCTTTGCCTTGCTCGTCTCATACCCGACAGCCTATCTGTTGACGAAGACAAAACATAAGCAGCTTTGGCTCTTGCTAATCATTATCCCTTCGTGGATTAATCTGTTGCTGAAAACGTATGCCTTCATCGGTCTGATGGGACTCTATGGTCCTTTGAATGCTTTCCTGGAAGCGATCGGCATCGGCAAGCAACAAATTCTGTTTACCGATTTCAGCTTCGTCTTCGTGTCGGTTTATATTTTTATTCCGTTTATGATCCTTCCGATCTTCAATGCGCTGGATAAGCTCAATCCTGCGCTGATCGACGCCTCCCGTGATCTTGGGGCAAGTTCTTGGACAACATTTAGACGGGTCATCTGGCCTCTCACTTTGAATGGAGTGAAATCGGGGGTTCAGGTCGTATTCATCCCGGCTCTGTCGTTGTTCATGATTACCCGGTTGATTGCCGGAAATAAAGTCATAACACTCGGAACCGCCATTGAACAGCAATTTCTCGTCACGCAGAACTGGGGCATGGGTTCGACGATCGCCGTCTTCCTCATCCTCTTCATGTTCATTGTGATGGTCATTACAGGCGGCAGCGATAAGGGGGCGTCCGTAAATGAAAAAAATAAATAATTTACAAAAACTATATCTGGTTGCTGTGTTTATCATTTTATACGCCCCTATTTTCTATTTGATTTTTTATTCTTTCAACTCGGGCGGCGGCATGTCTCATTTCGAGTCATTCACATGGGAACATTATGCTGCTGTCTTTGAGGATAAACGACTCATTGTCATTGTGTTGAACACAGTTATCATCGCATTGCTCTCCGCCCTGCTGTCCACAGCAATCGGCGTACTTGGAGCAATGGCCATTCATTTCATGCGAAATAAAGGTATGCGGAATGCCGTACTTTCGTTAAACAATATATTGATTGTCAGCCCAGATGTAATCATTGGTGCTTCCTTCTTAATTCTCTTTACGATGATTGGCGTGAAACTGGGATTCGCTTCAGTGCTGATTTCCCATATTGCGTTCAGTATTCCGATTGTCGTAATCATGGTTCTTCCAAAATTACAGGAAATGAGCTCCTCCTTAATCGATGCGGCGTTAGATTTAGGGGCTTCTAGAAGGGATGTCGTCACACGAGTCATTCTGCCTTTCATCCAGCCGGGAATTTTCGCAGGCTTCTTCTTAGCCTTAACGTATTCATTGGATGACTTTGCCGTCACCTTCTTCGTGACCGGTAATGGTTTCTCAACACTTTCCGTTGAGATCTATTCTATGGCACGTGCAGGAATCACTCTAACGATCAATGCGCTGTCCGGTCTGATTTTTGTCATTACCGTTATACTCGTTCTTGGTTATTATGCCATTAGCAACCGGACGAAAATGCCTCTTACGGGGGTGAAGAAATGAAGGAACTACTTCGTGGCGCGATTCTAATCGTGGCTGTATCCCTTATCTTGCTGCTGATCAATGACAATTTAAGTGAAGGCAGCAATAAAACAGGGAAAAATATTTTGACCATTTACAACTGGGGAGAATATATTGACCCCGACCTGCTGAAGCAGTTTGAAAAGGAAACGGGCATAAAAGTAATTTACGAAACGTTTGATTCTAACGAAGGAATGATGGGGAAAATCGAACAAGGCGGGACATCCTATGATATTACGATGCCGTCTGAATATATGGTGGAAATGATGGCTGAAAAAGATTTATTGCTGCCTATTGATTACAGTCAAATTCCGAACATCAAACATATTGATCCTTATTTTCTTGATCTTCCTTTCGATCCCGGCAACAAATTTTCCATTCCGTATTTCTGGGGAACGGTAGGCATTGCTTACAACCCTGATTTGCTGGACGGCCAAACATTCGAAAGCTGGGACAATCTTTGGGATCCGTCGTTAAAACAACAAGTTATTCTTGTAGATAGCGCAAGAGAAACAATTGGCATGGGGCTGAACTCCCTGCATTATTCCTTGAACTCGACGAACATCAATGAATTACAGGAAGCAACGGAGAAATTGAAAAAACTGAGTCCAAATGTCAAAGCGGTCATTGGAGACGAAGTGACTCAATTAATGGTGAACAACGAAGCAGCGGTTTCACTCACTTGGTCTGGCCAGGCGGCTGATATGATGAGTGAAAATGAATCGATCGACTATGTGGTTCCCGAAGAAGGCTCCAACTTATGGTTTGACAACTTTGTCATTCCACGGACCGCCAAAAACATTGAAGGCGCTCACGCTTTTATCAATTTCATGCTCGATCCGGAAGTTGCGGCACAGAATGCCGATTATGTTGGTTATTCTACGCCTAACTTGACAGCCCTTGACTATATGGATCCCGAGGTAGTAGCAGATGAACGCTTCTATCCAGATGAAGAGACACGCAGTCATTTAGAAGTGTACAAAAACCTAGGTCTTAAAATGTTAGGTGTTTATAACGAGCTCTTCCTGGAATTCAAAATGGATATGAAATGATCAAAGCTGCCACAGAAAGTTGATTTCTGTGGCAGCTTTTTCTTGTGCCTAATTCATCATCAATTCATTCCCTCTTACTTTCTCGGTGCCTAACAGTATGAGAACGCCAGCAACGTATGATAGAATATTTCAGAATGCGAAATGTTATGTAGATAGAAAGAGGGGATGCCGATGACAACAGCTTCATCGAAAGCCGCGTTATATATTTTAATGTTTAATATGTTTATTGCCATGTCAGGCATCGGTCTCATCATTCCCATTATGCCGCAGTTTCTAGGCACATTTGGCGCGGCGGGAAAAGTACTTGGATTTCTAATTGCCATCTTCTCTCTTGCACAATTTATTTTCTCCCCCCTTGCAGGAAGCTTGTCTGATCGACATGGCAGGAAAAAAATAATTATCTTCGGCCTGATTATTTATGGCCTGTCCCAGCTGGCCTTCAGTTTATCGACAGAAGTCTGGATGCTGTTCATCGCCCGTTTCTTTTCCGGTTTCGGCTCAGCTTTTATCGTGCCACCAATGATGGCATTCGTTGCGGATATTACTGCCTACGAAGATCGCGGGAAAGGCATGGGGCTGCTCGGTGCATCCATGTCGCTCGGCTTTATGATAGGACCAGGGATTGGGGGCTTTCTCTCAAAAGTGAGTTTGGAGTTCCCGTTTTACGTGGCGGCAGGTGCAGCCATTTTTGCCGCCGTTTTGTCCATTTTCATCCTACCAAATCCTGTGCCAACGACTGAGCAGGCACAAACGATGAAAAAACAGGATAACATCTTGGCCCAATTGGTTCGATCCACAAAAACACCTTATTTCATCATGTTACTTGTCATGTTCGTTTTCTCTTTCGGACTTGCGAATTATCAATCCACCATCTCTTTATACGTAGACCATAAATATGGGTATACGCCTTCTCAAATTGCCGTATTGATTACAGTCGGCGGGTTTGTCGGCGTCATTGTCCAAACGTTTGTCATCACCCCGCTATTTAAGCGTTTTGGAGAAATGAAAGTTATCCTTTTCAATCTGGTACTCGCTGCCTTATCGATGGTTTCCATCCTGGCGGTCAATACATTTTGGACAATTTTGATGGTGGCTACAGTCTTTTCAATCGCTACATCCTTGCTCCGGCCGGCCGTCAATACGCTCGTTTCCAAATTGGCTGGAGATGAACAAGGATTCGCAGCCGGCATGATGAATGCCTATATGAGTTTAGGAAATATGGTGGGCCCAGCACTGGCAGGCTCCATTTTCGATCTCAATATTGCGTTCCCTTATATATTAGGAACGGCTATCCTCTTTATCTGTTTCGGGATTGCAGGCTATTGGTCCAAACGAAACGCAGCGCTCTTAAATTCTACAAGAACAGCATAAAAATGCCCATCTGACTGATCGAGTCGGATGGGCATTTCTCTTATCTTCGTTTTTTCGCTTTCAACAGCTCTGAAACATGGCCGGACTCTTCCTGCTTTTCGTTCACAATCGATTCAGTCTCGCGTTTTTTCATCGGTTTCCCTTCGATAAGCCCAAAACGACGAATGGTGATATCAATGAAAAACAGCAGCATGGCGGCTAGTAATAAGTAATTTCCAATCGGCAATCGATTACCGCTTTTGAATGGATGCTGTCTGAAAACTTCTGCGGGATTTTCCACTAAAGGTTGCCCCCCAGTTTTTTCTGCAATCGTTTGAAGAAGCTTTGTATTTGGCTCTCCTGGTTTGAATTCGGCGCTATATGGTACCGAAATTCCTGCTTCGAATAAGCCGCCACGATCATCCGTCACCCCGAAAAATACAAGACCGGGTTTAGACTCTAGTGTAACGCGTGTTTTCCCAGGTGCCAGCGGTTCAGTAGTAATAGGGATTTCCTCTCCCTTTTCATTCACTACGGCAATATCCAAAAACGCTGCTTTTCGAGAACTGTCGGTTACGGTATAGGTTCCTCCCCCATCATGAGTAATCATATAAGGCACGTCTTCGTAACTTGGTAATAGTCTGGAGATGGCTGTATTCCAAAACTCTGGGTAGTGTTCCCATCTGGCCAGATCGCCCGACCATTTGCCAGTTGAATCGGACATAAAGGCGATTGTTTTTCCTAATCCATAACTCCACTCTGCCAGAACTGGGTCATTCTTTGGACTCTCCGCAACAACGGTCGCTGTACTTTTCGGCGTTGTGGCGATGTAAGCATTCATTTGAGGGACACCCTCGCGGAAGAGAGCCAGCCACTCAGGCACTTGATGGAAGGACATGTAGAAAGGGTCGTCTTCAATATACGTCCTTGTCATCATCGTTGTTTCACGCGTCAGAATGGATGGGACTGTCGATTCATCAATGACATTATAAAAGCGCCCTCCCCCTTGCTCAGCAAGTTCTTCGAGCAAAGCACCATCCGCATCCGAACCGATGGCAACTGTAGTAAGCGTAATATTGTTCTTTTTCCCTTCTTCGATTATTTCCTCATAATCAGGAGGCATCGGCGATTGGCCGTCTGTCATTAGAATAATATGTTTCCGCTGAAGTTCCAAATCGGCAAGATCTCCATACGCTTTCTCAACAGAAGGAAAAATATCAGTTCCGCCACCAACAGGAATAGAAAGGATCTTTTCCATGGCATCTTGCTTTTGTAAAGGTCCAACAGGTATCAATTCCCATATTTCATGATCAAACGCCGTAAAGCCGAATGTATCATCATCTCGTAGCAGTTCGACTGCACGAGCCGCCGCCTCTCTTGCCAGAACAATTTTCGATCCCGACATACTGCCTGATCTGTCCAAGGCGATGACCAAGCCTAAAGAAGGCAATTGCTCCTTCCCTTTGACTTCCATTTCTACTGGCAGAAGCCGTTCGATCGGTGATTTGAAATACCCTCCGAGACCGAAGCTTTCCTGGCCTCCAACCATCATGAAACCGACCCCGAACTTTTTAACTGCCTGCTCGATTACGGTCATTTTCTGCTCCCCGACTAAATGGCCCGGAACATTATCAAAAATAATAGCACTATATCCAAGATAGCCGGAAAGCGATTCAGGAAGCTGCTCAGCAGACACAACGTCAACAGCCAAAGAGCGCTGATCGAGCAATGGCGGTATAGCAGATGGGTTATCTTCTGTTTCGACTACTAAAATATGCGGCGATTTCTCAAGCATCGTCACAGAAAGCATTTTGTTGTTTTCCAGGAAGCCATCGTCCGGAACGATGAGCTTCGCTTCATATTTTAATAAACCCTTTCCAGAAGCCGTCGTTTTAAAGGAGAAAGCATTTTTCCCTTCATCTAATTGAACCATTTCACTAAGAACCTCTTCATCGTTCCGATAGATGATCACTTGGCCATTCGTTGCCGTAGAAGATTCAACGTCCAGTTCGATGAATTGCTGCTCCCCTTCATAAGCCGTTTTCGGTGTTTCAAACTTAGTAATAGAGGCGTCCTTACGATTGGATCGATTGAGCAGTACCGTATCAATTTCTACTCTTCCGCCCTGGTATTTTGGAAGTATCTCCTCCAGGGAGCCGTCTGTCTCCAAACCGTCCGTCAGTAGGACGATCCTTGTGGCAACGTCCTTCTTTGCAATACTGGCCGCCAGATCGATCGCTTTCCCAATATTTGTCGCGTCACGGTTTTCCATCGGCTCCATTTTAGGTAAATTAATCTCATTGTCCGTCAATTGAACATCCGTGCGGAATCCCCCTGCAAATGAATAAATACCGACGGTCTGATTCGATTTGCGATGTTGCAAACTATCGATGATCCAACTATCAGCCGTATCACCTGCATTCTCTATCGAAATGGAACGATCCACAACGAACAGCACTTGCTCTTCTGTATCGTGAAGTCGAAGATAAGGCACGGTTAATGCTAGAACAACACATAAGATCGTCAAGCAGCGTAGGATGAAAAGCACAACAGCTCTGTCTTTCACTTTTAACTTGGAAGTCTTCCACGCATACACCAGATAAATCACAATGGGAATTAGCAATAAGAGCCACAATGGATGATCAATTCGAATATCCACGTCTGCGTTGCACCTCCCATTCCATTACGAGGAGAAGAAGAATAGGTAAAAGAAAAATCCAACCGATTGATTTTTGCCCTACTTCTTTTTCATTTCCCTTCGATTCCATTCCAATCTTATACGATGTGCCATGCCCCAGTTTTTTTTCTTCCTGCTCGAGTTGAACAGAAATAAGGCTTTCCCGCTTATTGTCGATAAGTTTGTATATCCCCGGTTTTTGCGGCGCAACAAAGTCAGTGCCGCTAGAAAATGACGATTCGTACTCATCTTCCGAATTGAAAATTTCAATCCCCTTCGTATCCGCATGAGACAAAATCGCTTTCCTTTGGGAAGGACTGAACGTTCCTCCTACAGATGATCCGGAGCGGAGCGACTCCGTCACACTCCAAAAGAATAGTGGAAAAGAGGGATGTAGCGGCCAGTCCGTCATCTCAACATCGGCTAAAACGACAATATCTCCACGTTTCGATCGCTGGATAAACGGCTCATCTCCAATGCTAGCAATGGTGTCCATTCCTTCGAATGGCGGATAGAGAGAACTGACATATACGTCGTGAATCGGCGCGATGGAAAACAGTACATCTCCATTGTCTTCTAAAATACCAGAAACCGGATGAGCATTTGCATCATTTCTGCCGATCAGCAAAATAGGCTGTTCCCCTTCCTGCAAAAAGGAAGTTTCATTCGACACTAAAATGGTAGCCGTATTTTGTCGCTGTTTCATTTCGTTAATTGAACCAGCCGTCACATCTATTCCTATCGCCTGAAACGCTTTACGGATTAATTCATGAAGTTGACTGTCCACCATGGCATCTGAAATTTCGTCACCTAGTAGAATAAAAGCTTCATTGTCTACATCATACTTATCATCAACAAGGAGTTGTGCCTTTAGAGCGATTTGAGAAGGCAAATCCTTAAAAGAGATCAATGTCTCTCCTTCACTCTTCAAAGTAAACTTCTTTGATCCCAATTTTCCACCATGTAAGGCATCTGTGATCTGGATGGTTCCGTCCATTTCCTGCTCAGATTGATTGACAAGTTTGACAATCGCCTCTGTTCCATCAGCAGTTTTGACTGCTCCAAACTTATCAATCGAAACATTTGCAAGGTTTGGCTCGCTTGCGTGGACGTAATAATCGATCGCTTCATTTCCATCTGAGAAAACGGATCGATCCAAGTAATCAGTAAAAATATGGACAGTCGCAGATTGGTCGGCTACAACCGATTTCATGAACTCCAGTGTTCTGCCCATGTTTTCATGATCGTATGTAACCGACAACTTTCCAATGGAAGCCTCAATGACTTCCGGGTTAGTTTCATCACGCAGCACCAATTCCGGCTCCTTGCCTGTCGTGATGATAGTTATTGCATTCCCTTTATTGTCTTCGGCTAATTGGGTCATTTCTTGCTTATTCACATCAAAAATGGATGCTCCATCTTCTCCGGCAAGCATACTAGCCGAAGTATCAACAACAAAAATGATTTGTCTTCCCGCTGCTTGTTCCGATTTCACAAAAGGTCCCAGTAAAACAAATAGAAGAAGAAGGAGCGCGGCCATTTGCAAATAAAATAAAGCGTTTTGCTGCAAGTTTTTTAAGAAAGGGGATGCTTTCGTTTCTCGCATGGATTGCTCCCAAAAGAGAGTTGAAGAAATTGTCCGAGTCTCATACCGCTTTCTGAAGAAATAATAGAGCAGGACAGCCAAAGGAAAAATGACTGTCCAGCTATTCACTACATGACTAAACCCCACTTGGCTTTCACTCCCTACCGTACCCAGCCTACAAGTCGCATTTTCTTCGATACCGTATCCAAAATTCCATCAGCTACTTCTGCCCGAACGGTCTGGATGCCATATTTTTTGGCCAAACTTAAAAATTTTGATTCATGTTCTGATTTCCTGTCCATATATTGTTGTTTGGACCTTGGAGTCATCGTCACTTCCACCGCTTGCTGTGTCTCCATATCTAGAAGACGGATATCTCCTTGAAGCTGCGGCTCTTCCTCGGATGGATCATGCACAGTAATCACACGGCAATCTCTGCAAATGCCTGGAAGCCTCTTAAACAATTGCTCCCATTTTCCCAATGGTTCCAGCCCATCCGTAATTATAAATAAAACCGTGACCGCCTTTGGGATATGGCGTAGTGCATAATCTGTGAAATCCCCATGTAATGTCGGCTGTTCGATTTGGGTAATAAACTTTTTCAGAGCTGCGCGCTGCAAGGCTCCTTTTCTTCGAAAGAAATACTCTTGTTGTTCATTTTTCGTAGAAAAAGTAACCGTATCACCACTCTTTAAACCGATCTGACCAATCCCGATGGCGAGTTGCCGGGCAAAATCCCACTTTTGTTCAAAGCCCATAGATTTTGTGGCGTCTAACAAAATGTGTATCCGCATTTCTTGTTCATCTAAAAATTGTTTAATAAACGGTTTGTCCGTCCGAGCAAACACATTCCAATCAATATGCCTAAGATCGTCACCAGGATGATATTCCCGAAAATCAGAAAACTCGAGAGACGTGCCCGTCTTTGTTGAACGATGCGTTCCTTTATGATGGCCCAGGTATCGGGAACGTGTCACAATTTTCAAAGGACCGAGACGGTTTGCGAGGCCATCTGGAAATAAATCCGCCATTACAAGGCTGCTCCTTGCCGCGTTTCCTCCACCAGTTTGTCAATCAAGCTGTCGACATTAATTCCTTCCGCCTCGCCTTCATAATTGACAAGAACTCTGTGCCGCAATGCCGGTTTTGCGACCGCTTTAATATCAGAAATCGAAACATGGAACCGTCCAGCCATAAAAGCCCTGGCTTTCGCAAGTCGAATAATCGATTGCAGCCCCCGTGGCCCGCTTCCATACTGAACATACTTTGTCCACATGTCTCCGGTCTCTTCTTTCTCATATGTGGAGGTGACCAAATCGACTGCGTACTCAATCATGTCATCTGCAATGACAATTTCTTTGACCATTTCCTGGGCAATACAAATCTCTTCTTGTTGCATGACTTTGCGGACAGCGATACTTCTTGCTCCCGTTGTGCGCAGCATGATCTCCTTCATTTCTTCCTTCGTTGGATACGGCAGAATGATTTTGCATAGAAAGCGGTCCATTTGAGCCTCTGGCAAAGGGTAGGTCCCTTCCATTTCAATCGGGTTTTGAGTGGCTAGGACGAAAAATGGCCGGGCCATCTTTCTCGTCTCTCCCATCACTGTCACCGTTTTCTCCCCCATTGCCTCTAGGAGAGCACTTTGTGTTTTCGGCGTGGCACGGTTTATTTCATCTGCCAAAACCATCTGGCTAAAAATAGGGCCCTCTTTGAAAACAAAGCGCTGGGTGCCGTCTTCACTTCTCTCCAAAATACTAGTTCCCGTAATATCCGCCGGCATCAGATCCGGTGTGAATTGAATTCTGGAAAAGGATAAATCCAAAACTTCGGAAATCGTGCGGATCAGCATCGTTTTTCCTAAACCGGGCAGCCCCTCCAGCAAGGCATGCCCGTCAGCTAGAATTGAAAATAAGGAGAATTCAATTGCCTCTTGCTGCCCGACAATAAATGTATTGATTTCCTCTCTTACTTCACTTAATTTGCTGCTCATTTCTCCAAACTGCTCAGGTGTGAATGACATATCTACAACTCCCGTTCTCATTCGATTGACGAAAAATAGTCAGATAGAATTCTTTGCAAATCCGGTGACAATTCCATCTTCTCTGTGCTTCGTATATACGAATCTTTATACTTGCCGACCACTTCTTCGTAAGGACGGATTGTACCCCGTTCCACTAAATCATCACGTTCGTTTTCTTCTATGAAATTGCCTTTGCCCAGATCTCCCTTGACTGTTGAAGGGTCTCCCGAGGTACCAAATCGGTCAAACGGTATGGACAGAAGATCACGGCCGCCTTTTCCAGTGCCTGCCCCGTTTCCTCCTGAGCCTCCGCCTGATCCTGAGCCAGACCCTTGGCCTTGACCTTGACCCTGGCCTTGGCCTTGGCCTTGACCCTGGCCTGACCCTTGACCTTGGCCTTGACCCTGGCCTTGACCCTGGCCCTGGCCTTGACCCTGGCCTTGACCCTGGCCTTGACCCTGGCCCTGGCCTTGACCCTGGCCCTGGCCTTGACCTTGACCCTGGCCTTGACCTTGACCCTGGCCTTGACCCTGGCCCTGGCCCTGGCCTTGACCTTGGCCCTGCTGTCCTTGGCCTTGACCCTGCCCTTGTTGTCCTTGACCTTGCTGACCTTGACCATTTTGTTGTCCATTCGGATTATTGCTTGCTGAAGCTAAGGCAGGTAAGGATGGCGCTTTGCCGATTTTATTTAATGCGCTTTGTGTCTCACCTGTCTTCCGAGCTAATTTATCCGTAAGGTTTTGGAGGTCCTCCAGTTCTTTCTTTTCGTCAGCTGTCAATCCGTCTGAATCCGCGGAAGTAGATTGACTCTTCTCTGCGAGACGCTGTTCCTTTAATTTTAATTCCTTTTGTTTTTTTATTGCTTCTCTCAATAATTGTTCAGTCGTTTCGGCCTCCCGCAAGTTTTTTGCAAGGGATTCCAACTCCTTTTTGACTTCATCTGTCTTTTGCTTTTTGGCCAGCTCTTCAATTTCTTTCGTAAACTCTTTCACAATTTCTTTTTCGGCCATTTCCGATTTTGCCTCTAGCTGAGCTTCAGACGGAAACAGAATAAGAAGACTGAGAACGAAAGAAGCAATGCAAAAACTAATCAACATAGCACTATTCCATATCTTCTTTTTTCGTTTCTTGAAAAGTTGTAGAGCCTCATTTGATTGATTTTCCGCTTGTTGCACTAACAACCGGCCCATCGATGACTCTTCGACCCTTTCATCCACTGCCGTTACAAGAAGATTGTCCGGGAAATAATGATCCAGCCTCCATTTGGCCTCTTCGTATGTAACTCTTCGTAAAATGATATACACAATTGTAGCGGCAAGGACCAAGCCTGCTGCGACAATTGCAAACCATGCATAGTTAGGGAGGACAAACAGCCGGGAAGAAACCATGACAATGACCGATCCTAGAACCGATAAAAACAATCCAGCCTGTATCATATAAACAGTCTTTTCGAATTGAAGCTTCCTCTGGGCTTTGCGAATAATGTCACCCAATATTCCTTTCCGCACTATTCATCCATCTCCCTTCACTTCCGTCTCTTTGTGTTGACACGTAATTTTTTCACTGCGATCAAAATCGCGATAATGGTAATGACTCCATAAAACAATAGAAAACCAATCCAGATTGGAAAATCTACTTTTGTCATTTCTTGCACCATTCCTAGAACGCCAGGAGATAGAAAAGAAGCAAACAGGACACCAGGGTTAATGGATGCTAAGAAATGGCCAATATAAGATGGAGCTACAACGGCCCCCGTTTGATTCATCATTTTCATTTGCATTGTAATGATGAATAAAAAGCCGGTCACAACTGAAAGGAATAGCATTGTGCCATAGGTAGCGATCATGGAGACTACCGTTTTTCTAATTAGCGTTGAGAACATGACACCAATACTGCCAAAGGCGAGTAATATGACAAACAAGAATAAAAATATTTTAATGAAATCCCATGGTGAAATGCCGCCAAACAGAAATACCAAACTATAAACCGGCATTCCCGCAATGATTAAAAATAGCAAAAATGCTACCGAGGAAAATAACTTTCCTGAAATGATCTGAAACGAACTTTGCGACGTAGTCAATAAGATCGGTAGTGTTTGCTTTTCCCTTTCTGAACTGATTGTTCCCGCTGTCAACCCAGGGGCGGTGAACAGGACGAGTCCTAATTGAATGTAGGACAGGAAAGCGAAGAGCACAAAACTCTCACTCGGCCTGAAATAGGATGTACCCGATACTGTAACTGTCATGAAGATGTATCCAAAGACAAATACGCACATCGCCAAAAGGAAAAACAGCATGCCGTTGAACGACTTGAACGATCTAAATCGTAATTTAAGCTCCTTGAAAAGAACCGGATTTGTACCAATCATTTTCATTTCACTCGGCTCCTTTCGTTATTTCCATAAAGACGTCCTCGAGATTCGTCACATGTTCCATGAATGAGACAATCGGAATTTCCTTTTTGACTGCTTGTTGCAGTAAAGAGATTTGACTTTCTTCATTCCCAACATACTTAAACGTGATTCCATCCCCTGTTTCAAGCATCTCAATAGTAGAAACATGAGGCTGTTCTTCAAAAAATGACAACGTCCTGCTGACTGCATCAACTGGCACTTTGACTGTAATTACTTTTTCACCTTGAAGTTTGGCTTGGATTTCTGGTACGGAACCATGAGCGATCAATCTCCCATTATCGATCACTCCGATCTCGTCGCACATCTCTGCTAATTCAGGAAGAATATGAGATGAAATTAAAATTGTCTTCCCCATTTTTTTTAGCGTTTTTAAAATATCCCTCATTTCCACTCGGGCACGTGGATCTAATCCAGAAGCCGGTTCATCTAAAATGAGAACCTTCGGATCATGGATGAGACTTCGTGCCAGACAAAGTCTCTGCTTCATACCCCGCGACAGCAGATCTACGTAGGAATATCGTTTATGAGATAGATTCACAAGTTCAAGCAATTGCGGAATTAGCTTTTTCCGTTCTTCTACAGGTATTCCGTAGCTGGCTCCATAGAAATCCAAATATTCATCTGCTTTTAATTGGTCATACACGCCGAAGAAATCCGGCATGTAACCGATCAATCGCCGGACAGCAGCCGGTTTTTCCCTCACATTGACTCCGTCGATAATCACGTCTCCAGAAGTAGCTTCCAATAAAGTCGACATGATGAGGAAAGTAGTCGACTTCCCGGCGCCGTTCGCACCAACGAAGCCGAAGACTGTGCCTTCATGTAAAGTTAAATTTAAATTATCCAATGCTGTAAAGGAGCCGTATTTTTTTGTGAGTCCTTTGATTTCTATCATTTCGCCACCTCGCCTTCAATCTTTAATTGAGGTGCCCGCGCCTCTGTCCCTTGCTGTGTATCATGGAAATCCATCCGAATCTTCACTTGGCCATTCGCTGAAATATAAGGATTCGGTTGATCGATGCTTATTTTCTTATCTGCCGGAAGTGCATCATATTGTTCTGTTTGGTTGTTCCAGATAGTGACTGCATAGCGGTCTGTTTGAATTTTGGAAAGTTCAATTGTCTTCCAGCCCAATTTCTGTTTCAGCAGTTCTTCTGGAATTTGCCACGTTTGAATATATACATCTTCATCGAAATAATAGGTATCTGACTGATATCCGATTGAATGAGCTTCGAAGTTGTTTGTCTCCGAAATAAGCTGAACTGCCATTGCTTCAGGGTCGACGGTGAACGAGCCATTAATTTCAACCTTCGCTTCAATTGGCTGCATAATCATCGTTAAAGCGGATGTTTTCGCTGTTTTGACATTTTCCAAATTGACATCGACGAGCTGTGTATCCGTATAACCGGAAATCATCGGTTTAGCTGGTGCTGTCATCATTGTCGAATCAGCGAAGGTCACGATGCTTTCTTTCCTCATTTCCATTAAGTCGTCACTTTGGGTCGGACTTGGTCCATAATACATTTGATTTGAAGATCTTTTGGCAATAAGAGCTGATGTTTTTAATGTTTCTTTAACATCTGCAGTTTCCCCCGGACCGAGGTCACCGACTTTGATTTGTCTAGTTCCCGACCAGATAATAATGTCAGTTAATGCAAAAGGAAAATGGTTCGTTACGGTCCCTGTTAGCTCTTTATCACGCACGATCAGATCCGTTTCGATCGATCCCTCTGATGAAACGGCGGTTTTCCCTGCCAATGATGCGACATTCCAATAGCCAACATCCCGCATATGCATTTTCGATCCAGCTGCATCTCTTTCCAGCATTGCTGTTTTATGTGCTTCTATCTGAGTTGGACCAAACAGCGTATTCATCGTTGAGGATGCGCTTAGTGAAGTAGTAGATGGGGCACTGAAAGTGAAATCTCCTGATTTATTCGTCAAGATTGTCTCCACAAAATAGCCTTCCATCCCGCCTTCGGGCAAGACATTTAAGAGAGCAGTCTGCTGCAGTTGAGCTTTTCCAATCCTGTCTTTTGCTCCATACGCAAAAATGAAGATAGAAGTCATAATCGCGATTGTCGGGACAATCCACCAAGTATGTTCCCGTTTATCCTTCTTCTTCAGGAAAATGTATAAGACCGGAACGATAATAATGATATAGAGAATGATAATTCCGACTAATAATGGCGCGGATACTTTAAAAGAAGGGAATAATTCATTCGCATTTCCGATAGTATATCGAATGACTTCCAAAGGATTTTCATAGTAACCTGGACCGTTTGCTACATTTTTTTGTACTTGCGCATTTAGCAGCGCATTCCACCACGCTGTTGTTCCAGACGTTTTAGAAAAGGGCTCATCTCCAAAAGAGAAGGACGTCTGGATAACGGCTCCCTTGCCTACTTCACGGATGCCTGCCAACGGCTCAGAACCCGACCCATATAGTACTTGGGCACCCTCACGAACAGATGTTTTTGATGAGGCGATTGGCGCGTCAAATTGTTCCGAGCTTGCCCAGTTGTTAAAGACGGATGGATCGATGGTGTCTTTACCCTCTTGTTTTAATGGAAGCAAGTCGGCAAACAAACCAGATTCCGCACTTAATTGATCTGAGTCGCTGAAGACAGCAATCCCGCCTTGATTCACCCAATCCACTAACGCTTGCTGTTCCTTCTGCGGTAAATCGGCTACAGGGTATTCATCGAAAACGATAAAGTCAGTTGCACCCCAGCCATCTGCTTCTTCTGGGAACTGGTTGACACCCACCTTTGAAGCATCGATCAACTGCGTCGAAGAGGTATTAGGAAATCTGACTCCGCGCAAACCGGCAAGTCGATCCATATTGCCCGTGAAAGCCGTGATCAGTTTGACATCATCGTAATACATAGCAGTGACAATTTGTTTTGATCCTTTATGGTCAATTTCTTTCCCTTTTTTCCATCCACCTTCATAAAAGTGAATGGACTTCGCATTGCTAGAAGAGCCATACATGTTGTAATCAAACATCCGCGGGATCACGAATGTAATAGTTTTCGTCTCACCCGCTCCTATATCAAGCGGGAAGGACTCCCCAATACCGGTATCATACGATTGCTGCAAATCAATGACGACATCGCCACTGAATGCAGTCCCTTTGTTTTCAATGACAATTGTCACTGGTGCTCCCCTGCCATATTTCGCTTTCCCATCTATGCCTGCGGTAACTGTAGCACGAAGTTCAGGTGCCGCCATTGCATGAGTAAGCGGGGTCGCCAATAAGGCGAACATGAACAAAAGAACGATTCCCCACCTATTTTTCAACATTCCGATAATCCTCCCATCAATTGACTCCATTGCTTAATTCTATTTATCTACCTAATTAGTACGTCAATAAAGAATTAAAGTTCCCTTAAATTACAACTCTGTTTCTTTTCTGAATTTATCAGCCCGCTGTTCAACAATTTGGGCAAATGCGGCCACTTGTTTCAATGAAAAGGTTGAATCGTATCCAATGAGCCATGTATCACGAGTCAGTTCAAACTCTTCTTCACTATTTAATAGTGGAATCATGTTAACATCTTCATCCCCGTGCAGCGTTATAGATGGCAATATCGCATACCCGATGCCGTTTAATGCGAGCTGCTTGCATGTTTCAATCTGATCGACGGTGATCTGCCTTTTTGGATACTTGGAGAAATGACGCTGCCACCATCGTTGAATTTCCATATAGTAATTCGAGTCGCTTTTGAATTGGATGAAGGGCCGTTCGCTGGTTTTCAATTCATCAATGGATTTAATTTCTTTATCTACAAGGTAGAGTTGGTCACGAAACAAATATGTTTTTCTACTTTTCCAATCAACTTGTCCACGGACAATGCCAACATGGGCTTCTCCCTCATATAACGCTTTAACAATTTCCGAACTCCATCCGGTCATCAATGATATTTTGGCATCTGGATACAAGTTCACATATTCTTTCAGCACTTGGGGGAGCCACGTTTGACCGACAATGGAAGCGCAAGCAATTTTCAAAGTTCCATATACCTTATTGCCTAATGAAGCGATCATCTCTGCCGTCTCTTCTTTCTTAGCAATGGTTTCATTGGCATAAGCAATGACAAGCTCTCCAGCAGGGGTCGGTTCAAGTCCTTTTTGAGAACGGACGAACAATAAGGTTCCCCATTCCTTTTCTATGGTCTGCAAACGCTGAGACAACGCAGGCTGAGACAAAAATAACCGCTCAGCTGCTTTTCTCATATTTCCTTCCTCGTATAGTGCTTTAATAATTTCCAATTCAGTCGTTGTCATGTAGGTTCACCTTTCCACGCGGTATCCGCAAAATAAATAGTAAGCTAATGACTGCAAACAGAGCTACCGTCCCATACACCCATTGCAGTGAATGGTCTAGGCCGGCTTGTAATTCCGCGAGCTCCTTAACTGGAAGCCGCTGTCTCGTTTCCTCTGTCAACAATGCGTTAATATCGTTCACACCGTAGTCGACATGTTGATTAGAAAAAAACGACATTAATGAACTGTTGAGAACAGCACCGAAAATTGCGGCACCTACTGTATTTCCAAAGTTTCGCATAAACATATTGGCAGCCGTAGCCGCCCCTCTTTCAGCTCGGGAAACAGCCCCTTGAATTGTTACAATGAAAGAAGTACTTGTGAGTCCCATTCCGACACCGACGAAGAAGCTCGAAGCCGCTGCCCATAACGGACCCGACCCGGCACTCATCAAGACAAACAAAACCGAACCGACAATTAACGAAATCCCTCCCGCAAAGGAAACAGGAAAAGGACCATATCGAAGCAATAAATGACCAGCTACCGATGACGAGATCGGCCATCCAATCGACATCGCAGTCAATGTAAAGCCCGCAATTATGGCCGGCTGCTCCATGACACCAGTGACATATGTCGGTAAGTAAGACGAGACGCCAATTAAGATAACACCCGTCGTCAACGAAACGATATTTGCGTATAAAATGATTGGATTCTTCCACAATGTAAAGGGAAGCATCGGATTTTCTGCTTTTCTCTCAACAAAAACAAACAACATGAGAATGAAGAGGCCAACGAGCAATAAGCCTAAACTAATAAAGGAAATCCGATGAAAGGATTGTCCCCCTTCTACAAGCCAATAAAGGATAATGGATAAGGAACTAGTTAACAGCACGGCCCCTTTCATGTCAATGACAGCTTTCCCCTCAACCTTAGGTTCATGTAAAAAGAAGTAAATCCCTGCCATTGCGAGCAACCCGAGCGGTACATTAACCCAAAACACGTAGGCCCAATCCAAATACTCTACTATCATACCGCCGATGACCGGACCTGATACGGCTGAAATCCCCCAAACACTTGATAAATAACCTTGGATTTTCGCCCGTTCTTCCGTGGAATAAATATCACCGACAATTGTCGTTGCAATCGGCATTACAGCTCCCGCGCCTAAGCCTTGAATGAGACGATAGACAATCAGCAGTTCCATTGAACCTGCAGTTCCACAAAGGATAGATCCCACTAGGAAAATCGTCAATCCGATAAAAAAAATCGGCTTTCTTCCAAAAAGATCAGCCAATTTTCCGTAAATTAACACGGTAACAGTACTCATCAGCAAATAGGCTGAAAAGATCCAGCTATATCGGGAAAAGCCTCCTAAATCTGAGGCGATTGCGGGCATGGCAGTTGAAACAATGGTTGCTTCCACTGCTCCTACAAACATGGCCAGCATGACGGAAACTAATACAAGAGGGCGTTTCGTCTTCTTTTGCACACTTTTCATTACTATCCAACTCCTTCTGGAAAACAATATAGTTCAGTTCCTTCAGGAACAAAGGGCTGTCTACTTACAGCTCCGCAAATAATAAAAGGCCCCTTTACGGAGCCTATGATCTCATCCTATGCGTCCGTTCGCAAAAGGATTAGAAGATCGCTTCAGACAATGGTTTCAATCATCACGGAGTTGTATATATATATTTTTTAAATTGCTTAAGAACAACTCTTCTTGTTAATATGCCTGCAAAAACGCCATCATCATCAGTTACACAAAGAAAAGGGTGGTTTATAAGTAAATCCAATCCTTTTTGAAAACGGTCTGTCGTTTTCACGTTCGGAATATCAGTCTGCATGATTTCATCGACTTTAATTGTTTCTAGTCGCTCATATTCAATTCGCTCCAAGCCTAAAATCGCATCCGTGATCATCCCGATTCCTAGCAGACCCTTCAAACGATTTTGCGAATCCAGTACGGGAATGGCAGAATAACCTGTTTTGGTAAGAACAAGAAGGGCGTGTTCCGCAAAATTGCCGATCTGCACATGAGCAACTTTCTCAGCTGGGATCAGATACTCTGCAATCGGCATAAAAAGAAAATCCCTGTTGTTGACAGAAATCAAGATAAATCCGCTCCTTCTCTATCTAAACTCTTCAATATCATATTTCCTCCCTTATCATACCATATGTACCACCCCATCTGCTCGTGGAATTTTCCAACTATATATATTGAGAAATAGGGCATCATTCTGTCAATAAGTTCAAATCGAGACATTTCCTTATATTCAAGCCAAAAAGAAAAGGCCCTTCTAATAAGAAGAAGAGCCCCAATAATAAAAGATAACGATTAAAATGAAGATAGAACTTACCAAAATGACCCATAATATCGGATTGACTGTGAAAGGATGATCCTTCACAACGTCAGGGATAGGTCGGTCTCTTTCATTTAAGACGACTTTCGGCATGTTCAGCTTACGGACTGCCTTAATTCCAATCCAGACGATGATGCCCACAACGAGCATTGTCGGGATTACCCAAACATCAAAGAAATAATATGCCACTTTCAACCATCCTCCTGCAACTTATCGTGTGCATTAGCATGTGCGAAAAGGCAAGACTTATCCATTTTATTAGAAAGGATATTGATTAAGCCATTGGCCGCCATCCAAAGTTACAATTTCACCATTCATATAAGATGCTTTGTCCGACATAATAAATGCGGCCAGTTCAGCAATTTCTTCCGGTGTTCCTGTTCGGCCAAGCGGAACAGATTGTATCGTCCGTTCCTTTGCCTTCTCAGATTGAAACAGCTTCTCCGCTCCGCCGGTACGCTCGATCGGACCAGGTGCAATTCCGTTGACTCTGAAGCCATATTTCCTCCCCCACTCCACAGCGAGTGTTCTCGTTAAAGACATGACTCCCGCTTTCGCTGCCGCAGAATGCACAACGCCTGGACCTGCATCCCAGGCATACGTCGCCAGCATATTTAATATGGATCCCTTCATCCCTTTTTTGATCCAATAGTTTCCGACCGCGCTGGAACAATAAAACGTGCCATTCAGTACAATATCAATAACCGCTTTCCAGCCATTTGGCGACAGCTCTTCCGCATGGACAATGAAATTACCAGCAGCGTTATTGATCAGCCCATCAATTTTACCAAACTTCTCATCGGCGAAATTGACCATAGCCTGTACAGATTCAACGTCACGGACATCCATTTGAAATACGGAAGCCTTGCCTCCCATTTCTTCATTAGCAGCCTGAAGCCGATCCATGTCTCGTCCTGTAATGATTACGTTTGCTCCATCTTGCACAAACTTTGCGGCCATCGCCTTCCCCATTCCGCTTGAGCCGCCAGTGACGATAATCACTTTTCCTGTAAACATTCTTACTCCCCCTTTTTATGAATGAATATTCACTCACTATGTTAGCATATACTGGATGAATTTTCGACACTTGTTTCATTTAGTAATGTGCCCTTGATAAAGAGACATAAAAAACTGCCTGGATCGCAACGACCCAGACAGTTACTAATTAAAATCCTTTAAAATACTTTTCCGCCACTTCTTTAGCTGGAATTGCTTTGCTGAAGAGGAAACCTTGCGCTTTATGGCAGTGGGCTTCCTTCAAGATCTTCGCTTGCAAATCCTTTTCCACTCCCTCGGCGATGACTTCCATGCCAAGATTATGGGCGAGATTGATGATCGTTTTTGCGATCGCCTCGTTTTTTTCATCACTTTCAATATCTTTGACAAACGAACGATCAATCTTGATAATATCGATTGGATATGACTTCAAGTAACTCAAAGAGGAATAGCCTGTGCCGAAATCATCAACTGATATCGTCACGCCGATGCTTTTCAGCTCATTTAAGGTTGCCAGCGTGTCATTCATGTGCATTAACGCGCTTTCCGTAATCTCTACTTCCAAAGATGAGGGTTGTATTCCATGGACATGGATAATTTTTTTAACATTGTCAGCCAGATTGCCCGTTTGGAATTGCTGTGGCGAAATATTAACGGCAATCCGCACCGGCCTAAACTGCTTTGCAGACCACTCTTTTAATTGGGAACAAACCCGGTCCAATACCCATTCCCCGATTTGATGAATTAACCCGGATGCTTCCGCAATCGGAATAAATGTGGCCGGGGACACAAACCCGAATTTGCGATTATTCCACCGGAGCAATGCCTCGAAACTGCTAATATGGCCAGATTTCAAATTCACTTGCGGTTGATAATGAATCTCCAGCTCTTCGAACTCAATGGCTCGTCGAAGATGAGCCTCCATGACCGCTGTATCTGGAAATGCTGTATTCATTTCTTTTTGATAAAAACGATAATGTGCCCTTCCACGATCTTTCACATATTGGATGGCCCGCTCACATTTATGAAGCAATTCTTCCAAAGACTTTCCGTTCTCAGGGAAAACAGCTATCCCGATTGAGGCGGATAAAAAATATTCCTGATGGTGATAATAAAACGGCCTGCTGAAATCACTCAAAATCTTTTGGGAGAACTTTTCAACATCTGTTAACGAATGGCTTCGCATTGTAATAATGAATTCATCGCCGCCATTGCGATACAATTTCCCCGATCGGGTACAGATCACTTTGATCCGTTCCGTAATTTTCTTAAGTATTTCATCGGCACCGGTTCTTCCAAGCGCTTCATTAATGGTTGAAA
This sequence comes from Sporosarcina cyprini, assembly GCF_022048975.1. GTDB lineage: Bacteria > Bacillota > Bacilli > Bacillales_A > Planococcaceae > Sporosarcina > Sporosarcina cyprini. The sequence continues at coordinate 45,121 of NZ_JAKMHX010000018.1, forward strand.
ACCGGTCCAAATCCACATGAATGAATGCCAGGTGCTCTTCACTTTTCAGCGCATACTCAGAATCCTCATCAAAATGTTCTTTCAATGCTTTCCGATTCCATAAGCCCGTCAATTGATCATGATACGACAAAAATAGTAGCTTTTCATTATTCTTGGAATGAATAGACGTATCACGCAAAATGAGATGGATTTCGATCGTTTCTTCATCCACCGAGACCGGGAGAGTCTTAACGTAGGCGGGTAAATAGTGACCCAACTTATGGCAGAATAAACTGCCATCCATCTCCAATGATTCGCCTATCAGTGCTTTGGAGAAAAGTTGTGTGAACGCTTCCCGCTGATCTTCCGCGAATAATTCACCGATGTCTTTGCCTACTAGATCCTTCGCATGGTAGCCAAACGCACTGTAAACCGCTCGGTTCGAATCAATAATGGCACCATGACAGTCTACTGTAATAATGGGATCCAAATTATCTTCAATCAATGAAGTATATTTTTGATGGATTCGTTCTCTTTCTTTCCGTTCTTTTGCCAATTCGTCATGGAAACGCAGTTCAATCCAGAATAACTGCTCATATGATTCCGTCTCAATCGGAATATACGCCACTTCGAACATTTCATTCGTGATTGGGTGACAGATTATGGTACGATGCGCTTGAACATCTTTTGAAATCACAAGGTCTTGTAAAGGATGCCAAAGCGTACCAAACCGTGCTTTAGCAGTCGCTGTCTCCACATCAGGAAAATGTCGAAGTGCCGCCTCATTCAATTCAAGAACCAAATAATCCTCTGCTTCTTTTTTCCCAATTAAGAATAAGAGTGAATATGGATGGGCAGTGACATAAGTCTCCATGTATTGTATGTATGAATCTTGCAAAACTAATTTTCCCATGAATGCCTCCATGTATGCACAAACTGGTACAGCTTGCTTCCTCAATTGGTTTGATTTGAAAAATATTGACTTGTAACCGCTTTTTCCCTCACTATTTTTCAAGTATACCTTTAATATCGACAAAAATATAGAGAATTCACTACCCCCAGATCTTTTTTTCGACATCCGTTTGGCAAAATGCAAACATACCATTATGATGGAATTACAAAATCATTTGATGAAGGGAGGAGAATACTATGGATAACCGTCTGACTCCGCACAATTTGGCTGTAGCCATTTATACAGTTAACCGCCACGCAAAAACAGCAATTGATAAAAAAGCACTATATCACTTAAAAAACGAGGCTATCAAAAAATTACTGGATGAAGGGAAAGCCCAAAAAATTGGACTGCATTTTGTAGAGAATCCGCAATATAGTAAACAAAGCTCGACTGTACTTGTTGAGTGTGGAGATTTTCTTTTTCACACACTGCCTGAGAAAAGCGACTTTGACACATTGCCCCATCTAGGTGAACAAGATCAATCCTACCGAAATCCAAAGGAAAGAATGAATTTACGAACAGCACGTATGATTTTGGACAAGTATGTCCATCCGATGCAACAACCATCAAAACAACCTCTAAGGAAACCACAGAAAATGGAACGTTCCCCCATGTCAAACACTAGCCGTTTCCGTTCTTCTTATTTTGATTCGTAAAATACACCACTTCTCCTCTCAACCCACCAGATCTGCCGAAACATAAGTTTCAGCATATAAAAAAGGCTTTCTGTCGTCAGTCCGAACAGAAAGCCTTTTCTCTTAATCAAGATATGCAAAGTAAAGTGCTTGCGTCCCTTTTGAACCATATCCCTCTGCAACGAGGTCATCATACATTTTTCTTGCAAGGGAAAGTCCAGGCAGGCGCAGATTCATCGCTTCTGCTTCCTGAAGCGCAATGTCCATATCCTTCAGGAAGTGTTTTATGTAGAATCCTGGCTCAAAATTACCGCTCAGCATACGTGGCGCCAGGTTGGACAGTGACCAAGATCCTGCAGCTCCAGAGGAAATCGACTCAAGAACCGTGTCTAAGTCAAGACCCGCTTTTTTACCATACGCCAATGCCTCACAAACGCCGATCATATTGGTTGCAATAGCAATTTGATTACACATTTTGGCATGCTGTCCAGCACCCGCTTTTCCTTGATAAACAATTTGAGAACCGAATATCTCCAAAACAGGCAAAGCACTTGCAAACGTTTCCTTATCCCCTCCACACATAATCGAAAGGGTCCCATTTCTAGCACCCACATCGCCTCCTGAAACAGGGGCATCCATTGCATGCATTCCGAGCTTCTCCGCTTCTTCGGCAATTTTTATCGCTAATGTAGGACTGGAGGTAGTCATATCTACAAAGATCTGCCCCTTTGAAGCTCCTGCAAAAACACCATTATCCGAAAAATATACTTCCTCCACATCATGAGGATAACCGACCATTGTGAAAACAATATCCGCTTCAACAGCAGCCTCCCGTGGGGAAGAAACCCACTTGGCTCCATCATCAACAAGTGGCGCAGCTTTTTCAGCAGTCCTTGTAAAAATGGATACCTCATGCCCTGCTTTGAGCAAATGGCGTACGATACTCGCTCCCATAACACCGGTGCCGATAAACCCTATTTTCTTTTGCATTCCCGTTCTCCTCCTATCGATTCTTTTCTCTATCGTACCAGAAAACCAATTCCTTCACTAATCGAAAAATAAAAAAAAGGAGGACAGAACCTATAATTAGGATCCGTCCTCAAAAGGGGGAAATGAGAATGTTGCTGTGTTCAATTATAATATCCCCCGCTTGAAACAACTTTAAACATCTTTTTTAAAATATTTATCTTTAATTTTTTCGATTTCAGTTAAGAAAAGCTGAAAGTCAGATTCAGAGGGAGGATGGGAGCCATAACGAACATTGTTATAAATATCGAAAAGCGGTTTATTATTCCCCCAGCCCATACGCCCAAACCATTCAGAAATCGTTTCACCGCGCATTCTGGACATGTCCTTCTGCTGTGCTTCTGTTTCGAAACGTTCGAATGTTTTGCGGATTTCATCTTTTGCAGCTGAATAGTCATAGCTTAATCGGCTTTCCTTCGCCAGGCGGTTCTTTCTGCCTCGGAATGCGAAGGAATAGTTTACTTCTTTCTTATGGTCACGTCCCTGTCTCTTTTTACGTATCAAATAAATCATAACTGCCACTAATAGGATCATCACCGTGACAAAAATAATTGTTTCAAACATGCTGCCAGAGCCGCCAAACACCGTCACTTCATCACCCATTTGAAAATCAACAAACTGATCTTCTTCTTCCTCCATATTTTCCTCTAAAAATTTTTCTGCACCATTTTTGAAAAATTCTAATATAGGCTCCATAAAAATACCAAACGAACGAAATACACTTCCAAACAGAAAACCGAATATCCCTGCAATTCCTGTTCGAATCAAGTCCATTCCAAAGTAAGCAATTAAGTAAACAGCTACACCAAATCCGGTAATATATCCAAAAACCTTACCAGCTTCTTTCGTTTGGAAATTACCTGTTCTCTTACTTGTAATCCAAATGGTCAAAAGACGTATAAAAAAGTACAAAAAGGATGTAGCTAAATAAAGATACGCCAACTGCTCCAGCAGTTCAAATACGTTATGGTAAATAAACATCAGCCGCACCAAATAATAAAACCCGACAAATGCGATCGTGTTAACAAATAGGAAAGGCCACCCCATTATTTTAGTATCATTAAAATTGGCCTGAACCCTCCAAAAAGTAAAAACGAAAAATATGAAGACATTTAATAGAGGTGCGTTAAATAAAAGCAATGGCAACGTGACAGCCAGACTAATAAGTAATCCCGAAGGCAATGAATAATCCCTCTTTTGAAACATGATATAGGACAGAATGCCGCCAGCTATTGCTAGCAGGAGCCAAATATACGGAGTTCCGGTTGTTGTTTCACCTAAGAAAAAGACGAAAACATAGACGAGCAAAAACAATTCAACTGTCAGTCGCTCGGAAATTATGAATCGGTTCCCGTCTTGTCCAGTTGTTCTTTGTTCCATCCTTCGTCCTCCCCTTTTTCTGCAATAGCGTCTAACTTTACAACATATTTTTTTGACCAGTTTTGGATCAATGCTTTTAATTTTGGACTTTCATGACTGACCATCACTATCGTATCCGGGAGTTTGCCTTTAGACTCTAGATTAAGAAGCATTGTCTCAAATGGCATTTTCGCATGTTTTTCGGATAGTCGCGCCAAAGTTTCCAATGTCCTTAAAAATTGCACTTTCCCAATTCCATTCGGTAGATACAAATACGGCGTGGACGCAAACGTATGTATATTGATTGCTACCGAGTATGGTATATTATGAGACTCACAATATTCTGCATAGGAGACCAGACGTTCCACTTTCTCCTCAAACTCGTGTGATCTGTGGTCTTTTTCTACTACATTAAGCAGTAAAATGACGGTTCGGTCGCTTACAGGCAGAAATTGCTTTGTTTGCAGCTTCTGCATCCTTGCACTTGCTGTCCAATGGATCTGATCAAAACGGTCAGTCGACACATAATCCCTTGTGCCAATTGGTTGGAATACATCTTGATAGAGTGAGCGTCTCTGGTCAAATTCACCTGGACGGAAAGGAGCGGACTGCAAATGGTCCTCTCTCTTTTTCACTTTTGGATAAACAAGATTTTCAAAACGGACCGGTTCATTCAATTCCATCATGACAGAACCGTCTCCAAATAAATGTGGTATTTCAAGAATGACACGGGTAATCCGCGACAGCCCACGCTTCTTCCCTTCTAAGGGAATTCGCAATTCAATTTTTTTATTTTGTCCGATGGCAAATGGAACCGATAAATCGTAAATTCCGCTGAAATGTTTCAGATTTTCTTCCCGAGGAGCGACTGCATCTTCAATTGATAATTTCAATGTTCCGTTCCATATGGGAACTCCCCCATTTTCAAACAGGAAGACAAGTTCTTCTTCATCTCCAACGAGATACCGATTTCCTTTCCCCTGCAATTGAAAGGTGATTTCCTTCCCTACATTGGAAAAATAATAATTTTGGAAGGCAAGCATTGCAAAAACAGCTCCAAAACAAGCTCCCAGCAGCTCCTGTCCAAAGATGAAAGAGAAAAGGAAAAGGGTAAAAGTGATAATCATTCCATTATAAATCCACTTAAAACCATTTTCGTATCTTATCCAAGTCATTAAACTGTCGCCTCAATAGGAGCCGGTATAGAATAGACGATTTCATCCAAAAGATCGTGCAAACTTTTTGTTAATACTCCCTCTGTTGACAGCTCCATTCTGTGCAAAGCAGCAGAAGGTAAAATTGTTTTTACGTCATCAGGCGTGACAAAATCCCTACCTTTAAGAAATGCATATGTTTTGGACGCTTGCAGAATTGCTAACGCTGCACGAGAACTTAGCCCTAACTCCAAATATGGATGCTCCCTCGTGGCACGTACAATTTTCAATATATATCGCTCAATGTCCTCATGCACCCTAACATCCGAAGCCTTTTTCGACCATTCGGCTACAGTTGCTGTATCAATCAGCGCTTTTGTCCGAATTTCACCTGGCGCTTTGCTGTATTGTCTAAGAATTTCGTGTTCTTCCTCAAAAGAAGGATAATCGATGACCAATTTGAAAAGAAAACGATCCAATTGCGCCGCAGGCAGCGGGAAAGTCCCCTGCTGAGATTCAATTGGATTTTGAGTCGCAATGACCATAAAAGGAGTAGGCAATTTCATGGTTTCGCCATCAATCGTAACTTGTCTTTCTTCCATGGCCTCCAGCAAGCTCGATTGCGTTCGAGGTGTTGCCCGGTTGATTTCATCAGCTAACAGGATATTCGTTGAAACCGGCCCTTCTTTCAATACAAAGTCCTGTGTTTGCGGATTATAGAAACGGATTCCTGTCACATCTGATGGCAGCACATCAGGTGTGAATTGAACCCTTTTGAACAGCCCCTTAAAAGCATTGGCGAAGCTCTTTGCCATCATTGTCTTTCCAGAACCCGGAACACTCTCCAAAAGAACATGTCCCTGTTGCAACAATGCGATCAGCATCATATCGAATTCCTTTTCACGACCGATGATTGCCTGATTCAATTCTTTTTTAAACTCTGCGATAGTTGTCATTTCCCCATCATCCCCTCACAACATAGGTTATTTCTGCTCCGAATACGCTTCCAAAGATACACTAAATTTGTTCAATAAGAAATCAAGCTTCTTGCTCAGCTCAATCGTCTCTTTAGAGGTGAGCCCTTCCTGTTCTGCAGATCGGATCAACTGGTTTCGTACGGATTCGATTTCCTCCTCCAAACTAAATGGCAAGGCTCTTCCCCCTCCAAACAACAAGTACCTAAATTATCATTATACACTAAATTAATTGAAAAGTAATGAAAATATTTTGACACAATGCGACAATGTTCAACGTATTCCTCTATTCATTTTTGGTTGTAAATTGATTTCCTAATAAAACACTTTACGTTTTGCAATTTTTAAGGCAAACTATAGAAGAATTCAAGCCACAAGGAGTTGGAAGTTATGAAGATTGCAGAAGTAGGCAACATTATAGAGTTCAAAGACGGCCTGCAAGGGATTGTGGAGAAAGTAAACGAAAACTCGGTTATCGTCGACCTTACTTTCATGGAAAACTTCAACGATTTAGGATTGGAAGAGAAAACTGTAGTCAACCATAAAAGGTACACTATTCTTCACGGAAGTGACGAGTGAAACATTTTTGTTCTCAATTCGTCCAATACAACATATAGGAGGGATTTTCTATGAAACTCAATTGGAAACTAGTATCAACCGGAATTGCAGCAGCCCTATTTCTAACAGCATGCGGGACCGACAAGGACAGCTCTACGCCGGAAGAAGGTTCAACTGCACCCGATCAAGTGGTGACAGATCAAGGGTCAGAAGAAAACGGCTCCTCAGCCTCCGAAGATGCACAGAAAGACAATGCATTAGATAATGCGGAGTCAGTGACAAGCGATGAACAGAACTATTCGATGCAAATTTTGCCTGGCTTTACATTAACGGCTGAAGAACCTGGCCGGGATGTTCTATATTCCGATAAAAACTCTGAAGCGTTTATGCGGATTGAAACGAAACCGAATGATGGAGAAAGCTATGATGATTGGGTAGCCAACTCACAGGAGCTTGTGAAGGCTTCGACAGAAGAGGATGTACAAAATGTGACAGATGCTAATTTGCTTCCAGCTGGAGACGGCATTGAGAATGCAGTCGCTTTTAATTCCAAATCGGATGAAGTTTCTACAACAGGCGTCGTATTTGTGAAAGGCGATCTACTCGTCAGATTGACCATTTTCGATACACCTGAGGAGGATCTTGGGGCAGACTTCATCAAAATGGGTCAAACCATTCAAGCTAAATAATAGGAAAACCAAAAAGGAGCTCTGTCAAATGTGATTGTCTCATCACATTTGACAGAGCTCCTCTACTTTGGAATTATTCACGAAGACAGGTCTTTAATGGACAGCCCTAACTTCCGTAGAAGTTGAATCGCCTGCTCCTGCTCATCTGATGTTAATCCAGACATGATGGTTTGAATGTTCTTCTCGTGAGAAGGGAAAATGGAGCGGATCAATTCTTTGCCTTCCTCTGTGATCTCCATGAAGGTGACCCGTTTATCTTCCTCGCAAAAAACCCGTTTTAAAAGACACTTTTTCTCCAATTTATCAACCACATATGTCATAGAGCCACTTCGAAGCAATATTTTCTGTCCTATTTTTTGTATAGGCTGCCTTCCCTTATGAAACAATAATTCCAAGACAGCAAATTCCGTCGGATTCAATCCGTATGTTTCAATTAATTTATTGGCCTCTTCCGAAATCACCTTGCTCGCCCGGCTTAGAACAATAAACAGCTTTAACGCGCGTTCGATCTCTTCTCTCTCCACTTCCAAATCCACCCTCTATATCAACCTAGATAATACTATTATACTGGCTGTTTCGGGCGACTGTCAAAGTTCCTACGATACGACAGTTTGCTTAATACTTTCCAACTCGATTGCGGCATTGGCTGCACGAGGAAATTTCAACAAGAACTTAGTTCCTGTGCCAACTTCACTTTCGACCGAGATGGTCCCTCCATGTTCTTCCACTGTTTTAAGGACAAATGGCAACCCTAAGCCTGTTCCCCCTGCTTTTGAGCTGAAGAACGGCATGAATACTTGGTTGACTTGCTGCAAAGACATGCCTTTCCCTGTATCTCCAATCGATAGAATCAATTGACCATCTTCCTCATCACTTGAAATAGTCAATGTTCCACCGGCTGTCATTGCTTCAAATGCATTCTTGCATAGATTCAAGATGACTTGCTTCAGCTTATCAATATCGCCATAGACAAATGGAGTGGAACACAGATTCCGATTTTGAACAATGTGGATATTTTCAAGAAGAGCTTTCGGCTCGAGGACTGAAACCATATCCTGTATGAGATGATCCAGTGAAAAAGTAGTTTTTTTACGGTTCACAGGCTTCGACAGCACCAACATTTCACTCAGTATCGATTCCATTCTTTTAATTTCATCTTCAATGACAGAAATATACCGCAACGATTCTTCGGTTGCAGTAGCGCTGAGTAGCTGAGTAAAGCCTTTTAAAGTTGTCATGGGATTGCGGATTTCATGGGCAATGCTAGCCGCTAATTGGCCGACTGCAGATAATGTTCCAGAATGCGCCAGCTTCTCTTCCAGCTCTTCCCTCTCTGTACAATCCATCACTTGAATGATAAACATATTTGTATCTTTTTCATACGAAATTGTAATATGATAATATCTTGTGTCGCCTGACTCCCGCTCGAATTTTTTATTCATTTCGGACAGGCCTGTAGACTTGGCAACGGACATTTGCTCTGTAATCATTTTAGCTGTCAAATCGGGAAATAGTTTCTCCAGTTCGGTAATTTGACGGCCATTAAAAATGTCCCTATCAAGGTTGAAAAATTCGTGACTACGCTCATTTACGTCACAAATCTTTCCTTTCTCATCAACGAGCATCATAAAGCTATGGGCAAAACGAAAGGCATTGTAGTATGATTTAATGGACATACTGGTCTGTTTTCTTGGCAAATCGAAGATGACACCTATTTTATTTACGGCATGCAAATAGAATAAGTGCGCTTCCACACTTAACACATCATTCATTTTTGATACATTCATCGGCATTCTGGCCATTTGCATTTGGCCCGAGTTAAGCGATCTTTCCGTGAATGAATGCCAATCTTGGATGGAGGTCGTATCAATGAAGTCTTCAATGGAACGGAATTGTTCACACTCGAAGTAAACCCTGAATGGTTCATTCATTTCAAAGATTGATCCATCCATCTCAAGGATGATGCCCGGTCGACAGCGATCATTCAATATAAAATAAAGATTTTCTAAGATATTGTTATCGTTTTCCAAGTTGATACCTCCCGTATGCCCTCTACAAACCGTATGAAAAATTGCGATACGTTATTCATGATACACAGTAATAGCCTTATTTCAGATTATTCCATATTATTTTGTTCATTAAAATAGTTCTAAATATGCATATTGATTATTAGCAACGAAAATTAAAGGAGAAAACTATGAATATTGTACTAACGACTTTAAATGCAAAATACATCCACACCAACCTGGCTATCAGATATTTAAAAGCGTATGCCGAGCCGGAACATACACCAATTCTAACAGAGTATACCATTAAGGATCCTACAATGAACATTGTATCAGATATTTATCAAAAAAAGCCAAATATCGTTGGATTCAGCTTATATATTTGGAACATTGAAGAATCGATTAAAGTCATTCGGATTCTCAAAACCATCGATCCTTCCATCCTTATTGTAGCGGGAGGACCAGAAGTTACTTATGATTATGATAAGTGGCTGGACCAGGTCCCTGAAATTGATTTAATTGCTATTGGAGAAGGTGAACGCACATTTAAACAAATATGTGATTGGCAGGCCGGTAAAATTCCAATGGAGCAAGTACAGGGAATTGCCTATATGGAAAACGGAAAATTAAAGGTCAACACGCCGGGACCTAAGTTGGATTTGCGTGAGATTCCGACCCCCTTCCGGTTTGAAGAAGATCTGGCAAACTTGCCAAACCGAGTCACCTATATCGAAACAAGCCGAGGCTGTCCTTTTTCGTGCCAATTTTGCCTTTCTTCCATTGAAGTAGGAGTCCGATATTTCAATCGGGATGCAGTCAAGGAAGATATTCGATTTTTGATGGATCATGGCGCACGGACAATAAAATTTGTCGACAGGACATTCAATATTAGCAGAAGCTATGCTATGGAAATGTTTCAGTTTCTCATTGATGAACATCGTCCAGGGACTGTATTTCAATTTGAAATTACTGGAGACATCATGAGACCTGAAGTCATTGAGTTTTTGAATGAGAACGCCCCTGTCGGTCTCTTTAGATTTGAGATCGGTGTTCAATCGACAAACGATGCGACAAATGAACTGGTAAAACGACGCCAAAATTTTGAAAAACTAACCCGGACAGTGCGTATGGTGAAAGAGGGCGGAAAAATCGCACAGCATTTGGATTTGATTGCAGGATTGCCGGAAGAAAATTACGATTCCTTTAGAAAGACGTTTAATGACGTCTTCGCCCTGCGGCCTGAAGAACTTCAATTAGGGTTTCTAAAGCTTCTTAGAGGGACTGGTCTGCGGATCCAGGCTGAACAGTATGGATATACTTATGTGGACACAGCGCCGTATGAAATTCTTTCCAATAATGTGCTAACCTTCGAGGAGATCATCCGAATCAAACAAACAGAGGATGTATTGGAGAAATATTGGAACGATCAACGGCTTCCTCGGACTGTTGAATATCTTGTTTCTCAAGTCTTTGAGACACCATTTGATTTCTTCCAACAGTTCGGTACTTTCTGGGAAGAGAAAGGCTGGTCGCGAATTGGGCATCAATTACAGGATTTATTTATCCGCTTGGACGCTTTCCTTCGAGCGGACGGAAAGGCCGACATGCAAATTGTGGCCAGTTTGATGAAAATGGATTATTTGGCGCATCACAAGTTCCAGCCTCGTAAGATCTGGTGGGAAGATGTCGTTTCCAAAAAAGTTCTCCTGGCACTCGAAGAACGGTTGCTGAATGACCTTCCACTACTTGGAGAGATGAATGGAAATGAAACATGGAATTCCCGGAGCATCCGGAAACAAACTTTCATTACTAAAACCTTTATTGATCCGAAAACAATAGACGCTGGCCATTATGAAGTCCGCGAAGGATATCTCATTACAGTGTTCCATTCTGACAAAGAACCGTCATTCCTATACTTGGAAGACGAAGCACTTACCTACGCATAAACCTATCAGGTGGAGAAGAGATGATTCGTTTCTTCTCCACCTTTTTGCATGTAAACGGAAAACAAAAAGAGCTGCTCTAGTTACTAGCTTCGCTAAGTAACCGGACAGCTCCTTTTTCATTGCAATATTAATTATCCAATAATGACTCGTTCCTTCGGATAATGATACGTGGTCTTATTTGTTTTTCCACCTAATGTATAGAGGAAGGAAATGAGACCGACTCGCCCGATAAACATTAAGATCATGATAATCACTTTACCGATAATCGAAAGATCCGATGTAATGCCGAGTGACATTCCGCAAGTTCCGAATGCGGACGATATTTCAAATAACAATGCCACAACTGGGACGCCAGGCTCCGTTAAAAGCAAAATTAATAATGCCGTCATAACCATCATAGAAGCCAATAGTATGACTGCATACGAACGAAAGACATCAATTAATTTTATTTGCCGCTTAAAGATATGGATGACATCATTGCCGCGTGCAAAATTGATGAGGAACAGAATAGCGATCGCGAAAGTCGTCGTCCGGATTCCTCCTCCTACGGAGCTCGGTGAGGCACCGATAAACATGAGCGAGCTGATAAAGATATCAGTCGCTTCACTGAATTGGGTAATATCGTATGTCGTGAGGCCCGCCGATCGAGATGATACCGAATGGAATAACGCGGTGAAAATCCTTTCGTGCCACGCCATTCCTTTGAATGAGTGGAACGATTCTAATATAAAGATCATCACTGCCCCCCAAACGAGCAGTAAACCGAATGTAACGGTTGTGATTTTCGTAAACAAAGAAAACCGGAAATGCGGTACCTTTCGTGAAAAGAAACTCTTTACCTCAATTAGTACAGGAAACCCGATAGCCCCCGCAATAATTAGAATCATGACGACAGTCTGGACAAAATAGTCATTGAAATAAGGAAGCAATGACGCCTGGGTAATATCAAAACCAGCATTCGTCGTAGCTGATACCGACATGAACATTCCATTTAAAAACGCTGCAGAAGCGGTGTCATAATACTTTAATAGGTACAATGACAAAATGATTCCACCAATCAGTTCAATCAAGAAGATGATGACGACAATCTGTCTGATCAATTGAACAACGCCTGCCAGGGAGTATTGATTATGATCCACCATGATCAATTGCCGTTCCCGCAAGCCAATCCTCTTTTTGACCATTAGCCAGAAAAAAGTGCCGATTGACATAATGCCGATTCCGCCAATTTGCAAGACAATCATCAGCATGCATAATCCGAACACCGAGTAGGTCGCTCCAATATTAATCGGAGACAAGCCGGTCACACTGACCGCACTGACCGCCGTAAATAAGCTGTCAATGAACGAGACATGGACGCCTGGCTTATAGACTCCAGGCAAATTCAGCAAGAGATACGAGAAAGCAATTGCTAAAAAGTAATAAAAGACTATGACTTGTGCCGGAGTGAACCTGTATAAACTTTCACGGGTAAATTTCATTGACATCGAGTTCCTTTCCACCACTTGAAGAGATCCATCTTCCCATTTTAGTGAATTTCAATCAAAAAATAAAGGAAACATGAAAAAATAAATCCGGCGAATCTAATTAAAGAGTCACCGGATATCCATATTCCTATGCTTTTTTTCTATTTTTTGTGAGGGCGGACAAATACCCACCTATCGCAATAGCTGCGAGCACGATCCAGAACGTCGTTTTCCACAAAGGTGAATGTGGGAAGGCTTCATCAATAATTTGAAGTTTATGGTGTGCCAATGTGAGGACTACCAACTTCACCCCTACCCAACCAACAATAAGGAATGCAGCTGTTTCCAAAGAAGGATACTTCTCAAGAAGCACAACAAATTGTCTCGCCGCAAAACGAATTAAGATCAAACCGACAATACCGCCAAGCAACATGACGACAAACTGTCCGCCATTAATGCCCCCGATATGGAAATCTCCAAGCTCCGGCAAAGTGACGGCCAAAGCGACAGCTGCAAGCATGGAATCCAGCGCGAAGGCAATATCAGCCAATTCGACTTTCAATACCGTCATCCAGAAACCTGATTGTTTTCTCGGTTTATCCACTGCATGTCCTGCATTCTCTTTTCGCTTATCATAAATATTTTTGATCGAAATGAACAATAAATAAATAGCTCCCAATGCTTGGATCTGCCAGATGTTCACTAAAAAAGTAATCATGAACAACGCGGTGAAACGGAACACAAACGCACCAAGCAACCCATAAAATAAGGCTTTCCGCTGCTGCACTTTCGGCAAGTGCTTGACCATAACAGCCATGACCACAGCATTATCTGCCGCCAATAACCCCTCCAACACAATTAGTACGACAAGTACCCATGCATACTCCAACAAAATTGCTTCCAAAAAAGTTCCTCCTCATTTTTCCAATTAAAAAAACCCTCACCTAATAAAGGCAAAGGTCTCGCTAAGTCAGAAATTTGAAGTAAATATCCTGCTATCATAACCGATGGCTGGAGCCATGTACTGACGACTATGAAATAGGTTTCCCTATAGCTACTCCCCTTTGACATCTGTCAAAAGAATATTAAGTTGTTGGGCCATTTAATAGTAGTATATCATATTCGAGTTCAAATATCATGGTCCATTACCTTTTTTTCTTTTGAAACCTTCGGCTTGCGGAGTTGCTATTCGTTTGCCTTACCCCTAGTACTATATGTGAGCGTACAAGTATTATGCCTAATTCATTCCATCCGGCAATTAGAGAATGAACTGGTTCTGGGTCGCCATCTGCACATTGTATCCGGGTTTCAACTGGCCGTTCTTCATATGGTCCTCTTTCATCCGCATGAACTTGGCATCCGGGTCGGTTTTCAAAAAGCTATTGCGGTCTCCGAACGTTTCCTGATAGTGCGCGTATTTTGCCTTGCGCGGCAAGAAGTCTTCACAGATCAATTTGGCAGGTTTTCGTAACACACTGCGACGCCTCCGTAAGGATTTTCGCTTGGAGACGTCTTGTGTCTGTTCGATTTCGCTCGTCAGTTCCTCTGCCCGTTCCTCCAAGCAGTATTTATTGGCATTGGCCTCGATCTTCGTGCCGTCGAGGAAGTATTCTTCCATGGTGATGTGTTCTTCTTCGATCAACCGCAGAATCATAGTCTCAACAACTCATCCATCATCCCGCTCATCCGGTTATCCCCAGAAATCATTGATCGTCCGGAAGTCCGGCTGCTGCATCGCGGCGAGCCACATGGACGGCAGGTTTTCCTTTCGTAGAGGGTTGTCGTGACTTTATTTAAAAAGGGCGATTTTGTTGTTGTTTTTATACAGCGCACTGAGTGGATTGGAGTGGAAGGCGGCGACTCCGGGAGGATCAGCGGGACAGGTGAATCACCCAGCGAGCGCAGCGAGGGGTGTGGTTCACCGCACGCCCTCCGGAACGCGTCCGCCTGGAACGGAAAGGAACGGCGGAGAAAAGATCTGCATATTCTTTTTATGAGAAAAGGGCTGTCACAGAAACTCAGTTTTCACTGACTTTCTGGACAGCCCCTGTTTTCGCATGATTTTTTTGATTTTCAGTCTCGCACCTGTCGTTTTTTACCGACAGCCCGTCTTCTCGTTTCCCGATCGATCAAACTATAGATGATCGGAACAATATAGAGCGTTAAGAAAGTTGAGCTAATCAGGCCTCCGATGACCGCAATGCCCATCGGCTGATTCATTTCTGTTCCTTCCCCAAGGCCGAGCGCAAGCGGCAATAAGCCAAGTATTGTTGTCAATGCTGTCATAAGAATTGGACGAACCCGGTCTCTTACCGATGCAATAATCGCATCATAGGAGGACAAGCCTGCCTGCTTCCGCTGATTGATGTAATCCACCAGTACAATCCCGTTGTTTACAACGATTCCGACAAGAACAAGAATACCGATGACTGCCGTTACACTAATCGGCGTATTTGTTGCCAGCAGTCCAAGCGATACTCCAATTATCATTAATGGGACAGAAAACATGATGACAAATGGATATTTAAATGATTCAAATTGAGCGGCCATTACAATATAAACTAGAACGACTGCAAGCAGCACAGCCAGCAGCATATCATTGATGGCACTTTCAAAAAGTTCACGATCGCCGCCATAGGACATTTCTGTTTCCTCCGGCAAATCAATTCGATCCATTACTTCATTTACTTTTTTGGTCATATCCCCTAATGATTCATTTGAGGCATATTTTATTGTATACGTAACCGAATGGGCTTGATCCACCCGTTGAATGGCAACAGGGCCTTCCTGCACGGAGATCGTAGCTACCGAGCCAAGATCGATGAACGTCCCTGCTGGTGTACGAAGCTTCAGCTTCTTCAATTTGTCGATGCTGTCCCTGTATTTTTCGTCATACGATACCATGACCGAAACGACTTCGCCACGCTTATCTACGATTTGTGTTGCAAATGAACCGCGTGTAATGGAATTGACAGTCTGGGCGATTTGATATGGCGCCAAGCCGGCGTCGGCCGATTTGGCTGGATCCACATCTATATGAATTTCTTCAATCGTGTCTTGCAGCGTATTGGACACTTCCATGACAGATTTCATTTGGTCCAGTTCTTCATCAATCTTTCTGACCGCTTCATCCAACCGCTTCTCATTGATGTCCTTCAAGGAGAACGTCAGCGTGTTAGGGGAAGAGCCTGCTGCAGTCTGCATATTAAAGCCGACTTTCGCCTGATCTCCAACCGCCTTCATCACTTTCGGCTGGACCTCGTCTACAAATTCAAAAACGGAGCGCTCCCTATCAGCTAGAGGAACAAGCTTGACATACATTTCTGCTGTATTGGACTCTGAACTTCCTTGCGCCATGCTTTGTTGGGTTCCACCCACTAAGCTGACATAGACTTCAACTTCTTCTTTGTCTTTCAACTCATTCTCAATCTTCTTGATCACTTCGTTCGTAGCGGATAATGAAGAGCCGTTCGGCAAATCAACAGAAATGCTGAAAAATCCTTCGTCGGTCGGCGGCAAAAATTCAGTTCCCACTTTAAATAACCCAAATCCGCTCGCTACTAATAACAGCAAAGTTAAGGCCAGCACAATAAAACGATGCTTCAGTGACCATTTTACGGATCGTTCAAATGTATTCCACGACTTCGAACGTCTTCTCCGTGCCTCCAGATTCTTTTGCGGCTTCTTCAGCATTCTGCTTGCCATCATCGGTACGACTGTAAGCGCAACGACTAGAGAAGCAAATAGGCTGAATGAAATGGTCAATGCAAATTCCGTGAAAATCTGTCCAATCAAACCGCTGATGAAAATGACTGGAACAAAGACGGCTAGCGTTGTAAGCGTAGAAGCAGTGATGGCGCCAGCAATTTCCTTGGCCCCTTCCTTGGCGGCTTCTCGGGGTGATTTCCCCATGCCAAGATGCCGTTCGATATTCTCAATAACGACAATCGCGTTATCCACGAGCATCCCGATGCCGAGGGCAAGAGCTCCGAGCGTCATAATGTTCAACGAAAAATGAGCAAAGAACATAAGAACAAATGTAACAATGACAGAATAAGGTATCGCAATTCCGATGATAATCGGGCTTTTAATTCCCCGGAGGAACAAGAAAAGCACGATCATAGCAAAGAGTCCACCTAACAGAAGGGACTGTCCGATGTTGCCAATGGCGAGTTTTACATAATCACCTTGGTCAAACAAAATATCTGCAGTTACCCCTTTAAACTCTTCTTTCTCCAACTGCTTATCTAAAGCTTCTTTGAAAGCGGTTGACACGGTCGCAGTATTGGCTCCGGATTCTTGCAATACCGACATGAGTACGGCCGACTCGTCATTCGCCCGTGTTTCAGACGTCGACTTTGCCTCCATCAAAGCTACGTCTTCTGCTACGTCGGCAATCGTCAGCTTTTCACCTGTCAGTGGATTGGCTCCGACTGCCACATTGCGAATATCAGAAATTGTCGTCAGCGTACTTAAAATTCTCGTTGTCAACTGCTTCCCATCTGGTGTCTCAATCGGTTCTCCCGGCATGGATACGTTGCCAGCCTGAATCGCTTGAACAATATCGGATTGAACAAGACCGTTCTCTTCTAGCTTCTTTTCATCCAAGATAACTTGGACTTCCTCCACCAACTCCCCGGAGACCGTGACACTTGCGACCCCTTTCGTCCTGCGCAGCTCAGTTTCCAGCTGCTCTGCAATTTTCCGGATATCTACATTGTCGCCGGAAGCGCGAAGGGACAACTGGATCACCGGAAATTGGGCTGGATCGAACTTCATGAAGCGCGGCGCGTTTGCCCCTTCCGGCACGGGAACCTGATCGACCCGCTGCATGACATCCAATTGAACATCATCGATGACTGTCGACCAATCAAACATGAGCAGAATAAAGTTGGCACCTTCCTGTGATGAGGACTGCATCGACTTTAAGCCAGGCGTAGTCGATAAACTATCTTCCAACGGCTTGGTCAATTTCTCACTCACTTCCGTGGAAGAGGCACCTGGATAACTCGTCACCACAACAGCAACCGGCGGGTTCAATTCTGGTATCAGGGTAACAGGTATTTTAAAGAAAGATACGGCCCCTAATATGATGACGAGAAACATCGTCACCATCGTGAAAACCGGCCGTTTAATGGAGAATTCACTAATTTTCATTTACACGTCTCCTTCACATCTCTACAGCATTATCTCAATCATATTGAAAGCTTTCTGCAACTTCAATTCGCAGGCTTCCGTTTTTAAAATATTTACCGATTTGTCACAAATAAAAATGGTCCGGACACATCGTTGCCGGACCATCATTGATTTATTTTACAACAAACTGTATAACCGGATATCCGGATATTTATCGTTGAACCAACGCATTGCAAAATCATTTTCGAACAAGAAGACCAGATTGTCATGACGATCTTTTACAAGCATTGCACGTTGTCCAGCCATCGTTTCTTTAACATCCGATTCGTTTTCGATCCATCGGGCGACTTTCGAGCCGATATGCTCCATTTGCACTTCCACGTTGTATTCATTTTTCATCCGGTGCTCAAAAACTTCAAACTGCAGTTGGCCGACTGCCCCTAACAAGACCTCTTCCGTATGAAGCGTTTTATAATATTGGATGGCCCCTTCTTGAACCAACTGTAGGATCCCCTTATGGAAATGCTTCGATTTCATCACATTTTTCGCTGTAACACGGACAAAAAGCTCCGGAGTGAACTGCGGCAATGCTTCGTATTGGAACATTTTCTTCCCGCCAACAACTGTATCCCCGATTTGGTAATTTCCAGTATCGTATAATCCGATAATATCGCCAGCGACCGCTTCGTTCACCGTCTCCCGGTCATCCGCAAGAAATTGAGTTGTCTGCGACAGCTTAAATGACTTGGAAATCCTCGGTACAGTAACCGACATTCCTCGTTCAAATGCTCCTGAGACAATCCTCACAAATGCAATTCGATCTCGGTGTGCAGGATTCATATTGGCCTGGATTTTGAAGATAAACCCTGAAAATTCATCGGCGTACGGATCCACTTTCTCTTCATCCTGCGTTTGCCGAGGCTGAGGGGCCGGGGCGAACTGCAAAAATGTTTCTAAAAATGTCTGTACGCCAAAATTAGTCAGCGCACTGCCAAAGAATACAGGCGTCAAATCCCCTTTTGCCACCCGTTCTTCATCAAAATCATTTCCTGCTTCATTCAACAGCAGCACATCTTCCAATGCTTGTTTATAATAGGACGTATCCGTCATAGGATGCTCGACCGCAAGCCCTCCGTCCTCGCCAAGGGGAAGGAATTTTTGATCATCCTGCGGGCGTGCAAGCTCTACCCTTTGATTATGCCGGTCATAGACCCCGAGGAATTCTTTCCCCATGCCGATCGGCCAGTTCATTGCATACGATTCGATTCCGAGCACTTCTTCCAGCTCTTCCATTAACTCGAGAGGCTCTTTCCCCTGGCGATCCATCTTGTTCATGAACGTGAAAATGGGAATGCCCCGCATCCGGCAAACTTTGAACAATTTGATCGTTTGCGGTTCAATTCCTTTCCCTGAGTCCACCATCATGACAGCAGCATCGACAGCCATCAACGTGCGATAGGTGTCTTCACTGAAATCTTCATGTCCAGGTGTATCTAAAATGTTCACCCGTTTCCCGTCATAATCAAACTGCAAGACGGATGATGTAACGGAAATACCACGCTGCTTCTCAATTTCCATCCAGTCAGAAGTGGCATACTTTCCTGTTTTCTTTCCTTTTACCGTTCCTGCATCACGGATGGCGCCGCCAAAGTACAACAACTTCTCAGTCATTGTCGTTTTCCCAGCATCCGGGTGGGAAATGATAGCGAACGTCCGGCGAGATGCAATTTCATCCTTTATCGGTTTTTGCATTTTGTTATCTCCTTATATATAAGCTTTTTTAAGCATAGAGCGATTGATGTCTCTTTTCAACCATTTTTTCTTATCACGGCGCCAGTTCTACCTCTTCGAAATAATAATTGAAGTGCTCTACGATAGAATATGCGAAAAAGAAAAGGGACTGCCCTAACGCGGACAGCCCACTCCATTGGTTATTCGCTCAAAATACGGTCGCCAAACTTTTTCTCTGCTTCCGTCAACGCGATTTCCGCATCGGAATGTGGAAATTTTTCATTGCCGATAATTTGGAAGTCTTCATGCCCTTTACCTGCAAAGATAATCATATCACCAGCATTTGCGACGGCAATAGCATGGCGCACCGCTTCGGCACGGTCAGCGATACAAGCATATTGGTCATGTGCCATGCCTGCTTCCAGTTCGGATAAGATTGATTCATTCGGTTCAAACCGAGGATCGTCCGTTGTCAGAATAACATAGTCAGCTACAGATGCCTTTTCCGCCATTACCGGCCGTTTTTTCCGGTCCCGATTGCCGCCTGTGCCGATAAGGAAGATCAGCTTAGAATCCTCTTTTTTATAAGGCAATACAGATTGGATCGCTTTCTCAATGGCATCCGGCGAATGGGCATAGTCGACAAACATCGTGATTGGCAAATCGGTTTCGACTTTTTGCATCCGGCCTTTCGCAGGGGAAACGGCAGAAAGATGCACGAGAATTTCATCCGTTTTCATTCCTTTTGCATACAGAGCCGCAATTGCAGCGAGTGTATTATAGACATTGAATTCGCCGATTAATTTCGTGCTGACTTCATAGATGCCCTCGGGACAAGTTAGCGTAAATGATGTTCCGCCCGCTTCCATTTGAATATTTGACGCTTTGAACATCGCATCATTGTGCACACCATAGGTCAAGACGGGATAAGGTGTCATCATACTCATCCGTTCGCTCCACGGATCATCCGAATTGAGGATCGCATATTTGAACTTCTCTAAGTCTTGCCCAAGCTGTGCGAATAAAAGACCTTTCGCATTTCCGTAGTTTTCCATCGAACCATGGAAATCCAGGTGATCGTGAGTTAAATTTGTAAAAATCGCGATATCAAATTCTGTCCCTGCCAGACGGCCTTCCACTAATCCGTGTGAGGAAACTTCCATTGTCATCACTTCGCATCCTTCTTCAGCAGCTTGAGAGATCATCTGCTGCGTCGTAAGGACATCCGTTGTCGTATTGTCCGTTTCATAGTGTACACCATCTAAATTAAAGCCGATCGTTCCCGTGACAGCTGTTTTTACACCAGCTTCCCGCAAGATGGAATGGATCAGATTGCTGACGCTTGTTTTCCCGTTCGTGCCAGTTACACCGATCATCGTCATCCGTTTGGAAGGGAAACCGTAAAATCGAGGGGCAAGCAACGCAATTGCCCGCGCGGTATCCTCCACGTACACGACAGCCACTTTATCTGTATCCACATCTACAGGTTCGGAGGCAATTACAACACTTGCCCCTTGTTCGACGGCCTGCTGAGCGTAGTTATGTCCATTGACCGTGAACCCTTTTATACAGACAAACACTCCCCCAGCACTGACAGCCCGCGAGTTGACTGCAAGATCTGTCACTGACTGTGGAAGTTGCCCTTCAATTCGTCCAATCGGCACAATTGATAATAAGTGTTCGGTGTTCATGTTATTTCCTCCATTCAGTCTATCATGGCTGCATTTACATAAGCGTGCAACAGCTGCGATGTCGCTTTCAACGAGTCGATATGCGTGCGTTCCATCGCATGCGATGATTCAATGCCCGGGCCGAACAGAGCATGTCTTACATCAAAACCAGCCCGGATCGCAGCTGAAGCATCGGATCCATAGAAAGGATAGATATCCAGTTTGAATGGAATGCTTCCCTCTTTGCATAAAGAAGTCAGTTGCCGTGTCAGTTCATAATGATACGGACCCGTTGAATCTTTTGCACAAATAGAAACCGTGTATTCGTCGGACGTCTGCCCGTCACCGATAGCTCCCATATCAACAGCAATATATTCCACTGTCTCAGGCGGAATATTCGAGTTCCCGCCATAGCCAATCTCTTCATTGTTCGAAATGTAAAAATGGGTTGTGTGAGGCAGTTCAGTTCCCTGTTCTTTCAAGCTTCGAACGAGCTCCAACAGCAATGCGGTACTCGCCTTATCATCTAAATGACGAGACTTGACAAAGCCACTGTTCGTCACTTCAAAACGCGGCTCAAACGATACAAAATCCCCAACCTCAATGCCGAGAGACCTTGTCTCATCTGCCGTCGTCACTTTTTCATCAATCCGGACTTCGATATTATCCGCACTCCGTTTGGCAGTGCCCGCGTCCTCATATACATGGACCGTCGTCTGGTGCATTAATATCGTGCCGGAAATAACTCGCCCACAAGAAGTATGTATTTTGCAGTATTCCCCTTCTACTGCATTCCATCTGAAGCCGCCGATCATTGTCAGTTTCAAACGGCCATTCGATTTAATTTCTTTCACCATAGCGCCTAATGTGTCGGTATGAGCGGTCAACAGCCGATGTCGAGAAGTATCTTTGCCTTCCAATGTCGCAATGACTGCCCCTTTGTTCGTTTTCTTGCAAGGAACTCCCATCTTTTCAAATTCAGAAGCGATCAGTTGCATCACTTCGTTTGTATATCCGGATGGGCTCGGAGTTTCTACTAGCCGTTTTAATAGCGCTACAACACTTTTTTCATCAAAATTCATACGGATCACCTTTTGTCATTTTTTTTTAAAAACATACTCCCAAATGGTCGAAAATCATGTATGATTATCGGTAATATTATTTCGAGGGGTGCTGAAAGTGGAAACTGATAAGCTGATCCAATCCCACAATAATTTCATTATACTTTTTTTCGCTTCTGTCGTCATCGTTCAACTCTTCGTACTGCCATTTGCAGATTATAAACTATACTGGGTATTCGTGCTCGCCGGTTTTCTTTACACTGCGCTATTGCTGATTCTATGCAGACTTAACGATAGAAGATACGCAACATCTATACGCACGCTTATTCTATTTGGCGCAAACCTATATGTATTCCTTCTCAATTTCCTATATCCCGATATTCCCTTTTTACTTTACTTGCTTTTCCCAATCATTTTTGCTTTCGTCTATAATCACAAACGAACAACTATCTTTTTAGTTTCACTTACATCATTCCAGCTGACGATTCTATATTTCCTGTTTCATGATTTATATTTAACTATCGATCACTCACGTCTCGTCGCACATTATGTATTCTTACTACTGATGGTACTCATTCTGACTGTCCTTTTCGTCTTCAGGGTGGGGCCTGAGTGGAAGAGATTATTTGTCGAAAACAGACGGAAAGAAGAACAGCTAACCTCGAAAGATGGATATTTGCATTTATTTTTCGAACATGCACAAGACGCCATTGCCGTATTCAGTTTAGATTTACGCATCATTACGGTAAATCCTGCGTTCGAAACGATGTATGGCTGGAAAAAGGGCGAGTGCCAAGGGAAAAAGATTCAGCTTTATCCTGACAGTGAGCTGCGCGGCGTCGTTCATCGGACCGAACGCGTCAAGCAAGGGGAAAGTTTTCATTTGAGGACAAAGGAAATGCGGAAAGACGAGACGTTGTTTGATGCCGAAATGACCATCGCTCCGATTTACAATAAACAGCGAGAAATCATTGCGTTTTCCGTCATTGCGAGAGATATTACGGACAAGCTGCAAGCCGAAAAACTGAAGATGGATGCCATCAAATTAAAGGCCATTGGGGAAATGGCTGCAAGCGTAGCCCATGAAATGAGAAATCCAATGACCTCTGTTTCTGGCTTCATACAAATGATGAATGATGATCCAGCGAATCCGTACCGGCATTTTACTGAAATTATGGGCGAGGAAATTAAAAGGATCAATTTGATTTCAAGTGAGTTTCTCATCTTCTCCAAGCCTAATATTAAAAAGACAAGCGAATTTGATATTGAACATGCACTGTTGGAAGTCATCAATCTCTTTGAAAATGAATTCCAAATGAGAAAGATTAAATGTTCCATTCATCTAGCGGAACATCCAGCTTATATTTTTGGCAATGAAGAAAGTATTAAACAAGTCTTTATCAATATTCTGCGAAATGCCGTAGAAGCACTTTCTGATCGAGGAGTTCTGCAAATTAAGAACCAAATTATAGCTGATCAGCTAAGCATTGAAATTTACGACAACGGATCAGGCATGAATAACGAAGCACTCGAACAACTCTTTGAGCCTTTTTATTCTACGAAAGAGGATAGCTCCGGACTCGGTATGGTCATCACAAAAAAGATCATATATGATCATAAAGGCAGAATCGAAGTTACTAGCGATCCAGGGACGGGTACTCTTGTTTCTTTGACTTTTCCAATCGTCAAAATGAACCCGCTGGCTTGTTAATAAACTCTCCAATATAGAGAAATGAAAGAGAGTATGGGGAACGGTCGGTTCTCCATACTCTCTTCTTTCGTCTAACAAGTTCTTTTTCTTTTATTTTAACGAGCCGAGTTGTCGCCACGAAAAACACCCGTTATGCTCTACTGCCTACTAAACTAGAGAGCTTTTATGCCAGCTTTTTCGTTTACTTTAAAAGCCGCTTTAGCAAAGATAATTTATTTCCGTAAGGCGGAAAACCGAACCTGACTGAAATGGCAGTACTTTTATGCATCAAGGATTTTGCATGCGTGAATGTATCAAAGCTAGCCTTCCCGTGATAAGCATTCATGCCGGAAGGCCCTACTCCTCCAAACGGCAGATGCAGATTAGCCACATGACTGATCGTGTCATTGACACACCCGCCGCCAAACGGCAATTGTTCTGCAAAATAATCCGCCGCTTTCTTATTTTCCGTGAACATATAGGCTGCCAGCGGTTTCGGCAACTGACGAATCCTATGAATCAAGGAACCTAGATGTTGGTATGACAAAATGGGAAGAATCGGCCCGAAAATTTCCTCTTCCATAATCGAATCTTCCCAAGTGACGCCTGCCAGCAACGTCGGTTCCATATATAGCTCTTCTCGATCTACATGTCCTCCGAACACAACATTCGAACGCTGACCTTGCAAAAGATGTTCAAGACGGTCAAAGTGATTCTCATGAATGATCCTTCCATAATCCGGACTTTGTGATGCATCCTTTCCATAAAACCTGTACACAGCCTTTTTCAGCTCCATCACAAAGTCATCATGAACGGATTCATGAACGACAACATAGTCGGGTGCGACACAAGTTTGTCCATTGTTCAGGAATTTCCCCCAAACGATGCGCTCCGCCGCTTTATCCAGCTTGGCAGTCTGGTCAACAATCGCAGGGCTCTTTCCCCCAAGCTCCAGCGCAAATGGCGTAAGCCGCTCGGCAGCTGCCTTCATTACAATCTTTCCGACCCGGGCACTTCCCGTGAAAAAGAGGTAATCGAAAGGTCCATGAAGCAGGGCAGATGTTTCGCGCACGCCGCCTTCTACTACATATATATATTCTGATGGAAAGGTTTCCGCGAGGATTTTTTGGACAACTCCCCCTGTATGCGGCGCATTTTCAGAAGGTTTCACAACGACGCAGTTGCCTCCTGCTATTGCACCAATCAAAGGTTCCATTACAAGCTGGAAAGGATAATTAAATGGACCGATAATTAATACGGATCCATACGGCTCACGAATGACACTACTTTGAGCAGGTTGCAAATGGAGCGGTGTTTTAACAGGTTCCGGCTCCATCCAGTCATCCAGGTTTTTCATCATATACGAAATGCTGTCCAAAATAAAACCAATTTCCGTCATATACCCTTCAAAA
This sequence comes from Sporosarcina cyprini, assembly GCF_022048975.1. GTDB lineage: Bacteria > Bacillota > Bacilli > Bacillales_A > Planococcaceae > Sporosarcina > Sporosarcina cyprini. Next base: position 70,568 of record NZ_JAKMHX010000018.1, read on the forward strand.
GGACCTTTATGCAAGTCTTTCCATAAGGCGTCGAGGATTTCACTTTCATTTTGCAAAATAGCACCGCGCAGTCGGTCAAGCATCTCTTTTCGAAACGATGCTGGCCTCGTCGCGCCAGAATAATAATAATTTCGTTGCTTCTCGATAATCTGTTCGACATGTATGGCTTCCAAAGAGTTCCCTCCTCTTACTCGTTAACGCCATCATAGCCGGAAACTCAATTTCATGCAAAAAATAATAAACCGAGTCAGAATGTCAATATAGCAAAAGGACTGAATTTTACTTCCGCTAATTTCCGACCAATTACGCAGTTTGGCGAAATGACTCGAAACATATACTTGTATTAAGAAAAAAGATCACCACAGATTAAAAAGTCTGCGAATGACAAGCACGTCCTATTGTGAACCGGCGTCCCTTTTTGAAGAATAGCATGTAAGCCTATACCATCCCGGGATAGGCCTAATGATTCTTTTTGCGTCCTTTGTGTTTGGGTGAGAAGTTTTTCAGGGTAAAGAATAACCACATAAACGAAAACGATTCAACACGAAATGGAGGAAAAGGACATGACGACAACAGAAACTTGGTGGGAAACGATTTTTGAAGGAAATCTTTCATTGGGACTCAACAAGGAGCGAATCTCAGACCTTGAAGGAGAAACCTTCCTCTACTTTAATGACGGCAACGTTATAACAGAACACGAAAATATGACACATTGAGAATCTTACGCTTACGAATACAAAGTTGGAAATCGTCAGAAATGCCCCGATTCCTTGCCTGCAAGGCAAATGGAAACGTTGCGATCTCTGACGATTTTTTAATACCCAAGCTGCTTCTTTAGGGAGTTAACGGTCACGCAATTCCTTTTGCAGCTTCTTCAATGCCTTTTTCGAACCTCTGGCCAAATCATGCTCCATTTTGCGTTCCTCATAGGAAGTGAACAGCGTTTGCAAATCGTACGACGGTGGATACAATTCCGTTGCCGGAATTTCCAAAGCAATGCGTTTCACATTCACTTCCATAAACTCTCCCTCATAAAAGACCACGACATTGTTAAATTGATCCCGCTCTTGATAAATGATCCCGCTTTCTCCAGACTCCAATAGCTTTACTTTGTCACCAATGGCATACTCGTATACCAATTCGCTTTCTTGTTTCAGAAGTCGTGGTTTTCGGATCTTTTCACTTCTCACTTTCGCAAAATCATATTCTTTTTCATTCATATATCGTTTTGCCTTCGTGATCACCTTATCATGCAGCTCCATTTTCTTCGCAATCCACAAAGCATTGCTTTCCCCCGACATTCCGATCAGTAGCTGATACGTCGGCTCCAGTGTTTCATTTTTAAATTGCATTGCTGCATTCATAAAGTCATCATGCTGCTCCGAGAACCGTTTGATCTCTCCGTAATGCGTCGTGGCAACAACGATGCATCCCATTTGATAAAACTCCTCCAAAGACGCAATAGCAAGAGCCGCGCCTTCGTTCGGTTCAGTACCACTTCCAATTTCGTCAAATAACAGCAGTGTCCGTTGGTCAGCCACTCGCATGATGTCCGAAATATTTTTCATATGAGATGAAAATGTGCTTAAGGCATTCTCCATGCTTTGATTATCACCAATATCAACAAAGATCTGATGAAATAGGGAAATCTCCGTCTCCGTCGTACCGCTAATATGGAGGCCTGCCATCGTGGCCAACGTTAACAATCCAATCGTTTTTAAGACGACCGTTTTCCCGCCTGCATTCGGTCCGGTAATAATCAGGCCTCGATAAGAATCTCCAATTTCAAAGTTCAAAGGAACGGCTTGGCTGCCGAGCAAAGGATGTTTACAGTCAACTAGCTTGCTGTAGCCATGTTCATTGACACGAGGCGCGACTCCTTCCATCTGCTTACTGAGCTTCCCCTTCGCAAAGGAGAAATCGTATTGCCCGATCAATTCAATATTTACTTTAATCGCTTGTAAATGTTCTGCTACGAGCCCTGTCAGCGTAGCCAAAAGCTGGTACTCTTCAACCGCTTCCTCCGCCCGCTGAATCGACAGCTCACTCGTCAGCTTGGCAACGACTGCCGGCTCGATAAAAACAGTAGAACCTTTTGACGATTGCTCAATAATGACTCCCTCTATCTGATGTTTATAGGTAGCTTTAATTGGAATCGTATAATGATCGTCTTTTTGGCTAATAAAGAACTCTTGGATCATCTCTTTATTGGCTGGATTCCGCAAAAACTTCTGAAGTCGTTCCTGAATTTTCCCCTTCGTCGTTTCCATCGCTTTCCGGATACGGCCAAGTTGGCGGCTGGCAGTGGAAGCTACTTGGTTGTTTGCAATAACCGATGCGATTTCATTTTCCACTTGCGGGAGCTCCGTCATGGATTGTGAATAACTGCTTAACGTCGGAGCATAAAACGATTTCTCCTGCATAAACTGTTTAATTTTCCGGCATCTCCGCAAAAAGTCAGCAATCCCTGTAAAGTCAGCCGGCTCCAGCATCATGTCTTTTTCAAGTTTAGACAGCGTTCGGTGCACGGCGGCGACTCCCGCCATCGGCAAATGGGTATCCATATCAACGAGCGTCCGGGCTTCCGATGTTTCGCGCAGCCGCTCTTCGACAATCTTCAACTGGCTGCTCGGCTGAAGCCGCTCGACCAGCTGCTGCCCCAATTCACTGGAACAGTATTCTTTTAACCGTAGCTTCAACTCATTCCATTGCAATTTCTCATATGTCATTTCATTCATTCGGCATGCTCCTCATTTTTGTAATAAATGAAGATACCCATTCAACTGATTTTATTGGAGGATGAATGGGAACGATCCGCTGGAGAAATCACTCTACAGCAAGAAAACCGTCCCAATATAAAAAAGCAGCGGGATACCCGACTGCTCGAAGTTCGAATTATAAAGATGCAGAAAAACCGTTAGCTGAGACTAACGACAGACCGGACCCTTATAAAGCGATGTAGGTATCTTCATAGGTTGGCGAAATAAGGCAACACAAAGAAACGGCAGGATAATTTCCCCCTACACGAAACTCAGGTTGAGTTATTTCATTCAGTTCATCCTATTTCGATCCTACTTCACTCATAAAAAGAGCACCTCTCTTTGTTCCAATCAAAACCAATCTCCTTTTATTGTATGGCAGACCTTCGATGACTGTCAACAATAACTGAAAATATTTATTTTTCAACAGACGCTTGCATCAACCTAGCGAGCATGCTAATATAATAAATGTGTTCAAGAGAACAATCCTAGCAAAATCGATTCCGTAGCTCAGCTGGGAGAGCGCTACCTTGACAGGGTAGAGGTCGCTGGTTCGAGCCCAGTCGGAATCATTGGGTGCCAAACCCGTAGGAAGGTTGTCGGAACAACAACCTTCTCCAGAAACAGTCCTATTAGGCCGGATGCCTAGGGGCTGTTTTTTTGTGTTTTATTACCTTTTGTCCGCAATTTGTCCGCTGATTTCCCCCTCTACTATCTTCACACTCCTCTTTATAATGCCACGTTTCATTCCCCGGGATTAGATTTCTTAGATCTTACTCTTAAAGCAGCTTCTTGTTCACCTTAAACACATGTTTGTTAAACTCAGTTTTAAAAGATATCAAGTTGTAAGCAGTTTCCAATGCCCTTCGGATACAACTTCCACCGCTCCTTCGATTACTTTGATTGCGGTTTGATCGTCAATCGCATACGAAGGGTTTTGCATACTGGATGCCCATTTCTCTGCGGCAGCCAAGGTGTTCCCCGGCAGCAGCTCGTGATTCAGGTGCGGAAAGATTGAAAAGTCAACGAGGCTCAGTGTTTCATCACCACCACTCGGTGGAGTCCAGCCAACGAAGTATTCCCCTATCTTAGGGGTCATCACCATGCTCCCAGCACTCATTCCCACATAGACTGAGTTCAGTGACGGAATAAGGTCTGCCAGTCCAGATTGACGCATCCAATGACAAAGGTAAAGGGCGTCGCCACCTGACACCAGCAATACATCTGTCTCCTGAACCACGGGTATCCAGTGGTTTTCGTCTATACTTGGAAGCGCTGTGAGCTCCAAGATGCCGATGGATTTCCAACCGAGGTTGACCATGGGATTTTCTTCTTTCCCACTGATGAATTCCCAGGCTTTGACGCCAGGGCCAACCCATGGGTGTCCATACATCGCAGTGGGGATGCACAAAGCGTTTGAGTCAGCAATCGGCTTGCCCAGCATGTCAACCAGCTCGTCGTGTATGCTTTTGTTTGTGATGCCTCCAGAAGTAAGCAAAAATCTCATAATTTCACTCCTCATCTTTAATTGTTACTGTCAAGTTTGTTTTTACTTCTAAGATAGTAACCACAGCTTTATTAATGAATAGAACACTTCAATTGAAATATTGAAACTCTCGAATGGTGAAGCTCTAATTCCTATGCTAATAATTCTACAAAACTATTATAAATCCTTGTTCAACCATTCTTTTGTTGAACAACAAAAAAGCCTTCTAAGCCGATTTGTAACAAATCCGCAAGCAAAGTAATGAGTTTACTCATTCATATAAAATTGTATATAGATTGTATGCTAACCCTTTAGTCCCCCCTGAATTTGGACAACTATTGAATGTAACAAGGTACACTGTCACTTCCTAAACTATCAGGATGGGTGATAAATAAAAATCTGTCTGACAGTTAATTTTTGTGTCAGACAGATTTTATCATTTATTAACAAAGCTTCAAGCCATTTTCCCTGTAGGTGCTCCATTACGGAAGCGTTACAGTGAAGCTATCGAACTTAATTTCTTCTTTATTCGGCTCAAAATCAATTGACGTTTCATTACCAGCCCCATCGAACTCCACACCGCCTCCTACTGAGGATAAATCAAGATAAGGAGTAATAGTTAACTTTGTCACACTTTCATCAATGGGTTCAAACAGCGAATTTCCTTTGGCATATATTTTACCATTTTCATTTTTTGAATGACCCCCACCTTCCGAACTGATTGTAAGTTCATTGCCGGAAGAATCCACTGCCTTGAATTTTATATATGCACCAGAAAAGAATTCATTTTCTTCCGCAACTGTATTGTATGTTAGGCGAAGGCCAACTGGACTGATTTCAAGTGTCGAGATGTTAAGCCCAACGCCTCCCGCTTGTTGCGTTTCATCAATTGTAACAAACTCTGCTCCTGTCTGCGTTTTAACCGGAATAAAGAACTTCCAGCGTTCGCCACCCTTCCCTTCAAAGGATAATCCCAGTTTAAACTCTTCTGGAACATCAATGCCTGAAGGCTCAATATTATAAATCCCCCTTCGATAAGTCGGCGTTATCTCTGTTTCTCCGCCATTCCCCCCAAATGAAAATTTCTTCCCGTCAATGGTAAAATCGATACCTTGATCCAAATAAAATTCACCCAGCGGTTCCTCTGATGTTAACGAATAACCAACAGTTAAACGAGTTCCGTCAAAAAACACTTCATCAATCGTAATCGTATTTCCTCTGACTGTCTTTGACTCTCCAACCACTTGCGTCAAGCCTAACTCACTTACTCGCTTCAATCCTGGATCTCCAGACTCACTAAAAATAGAACCAAGAACCGGAATTTGTGAAACGATGTTCGCCATCACAGGGGAAACTGTCGCTGAACCGATTAGCAAGGCAAGTGTAGCAGCAATGGCACCCACGCTTAACAATAATTTGTTTCCGTTCAGCCTTTTTCTCTTCTGTACACCTTCCTGAACTGCTTTTGTAATAATATCATCCAACTTATCAACTGGCACCGGAATATCATCAATCTCTTTTTTAAACATGGGAATTTTGTCTGACATCTTTATAAACCCCTTTCATTTTTTTCTTTAACGCCGCTAATCCCCGGCGAATATTCGTCTTAACCGTTCCTTCGGGACAATGAAGAAACTTAGAGATTTGAGATATCGAATAATCTTCATAAAACCGCAACAGCAGAACTGTTTTATACTTTTCTTCGATTTCGTCCATTGCTTCCAGTAAATCTAACTGTTCCTCCTTTTTCATATGCCATGGCTCGCCTAAGTTTTCAAGTACTTCTTGACTTAATGGGACTATCCCTTGCTTTTTCTTTAAAAACGCTATAGCTGTATTTATTAGGATTCGTGTCATCCATGTGGAAAAATAATCATTATTTTTAAGCTTGGCAATTGACTTGATTGCTTTATAAACGGTTTCTTGAAACACTTCCAACGCATCATCTTCGTTCTGCACATATACATATGCCATTTTATACAACTTCTCTTTTTCTTCATGAATAAGTGTTTGAAGCGCTTCCGCATCTCCTTTTTTTGCTCGGACAACGAGCATTCGTTTCGTTACCAATCGGGCAGCCTCCTTTCTTTTCTCTCACCTATTAGATAAAAACCAACTCACAAACGATTCAACTATTTTATTTAAGTACAAGAATGGACGTCTATCCCTATAAGATATCCCATTAAATAAATGATTCATTTCATGCCATAGTATCCTTTCATTACATTAATGCAAGCAGTATCTTGATCCCCAATAATTTTCCGCATAGAAAAAGCGCCTTAGCAGCGCTTTTTAAATTGGTAAATGATAAATCTATTTATTTTCGTCTGTAGTCGTAAGACCTTAGTATTTGTATTCTTACCAATTATCTTTAAGAAAGTTGTTATTTCTATAGATTTTTAATCATTCATATATTAGATTTGTGAACGAACATCACAGTTTATGACCTTTTGGTATTACAAGATTATTTAGTAAAGGGTTGTAATCTTGACTGGATATTGGTTGTCGGAAAAATCCCCTTCCCCGAAGACAGTTCTATTATGCCGGATGTCTAGGGCTGTTTTGTTAAACGAATGCCATATAATAATCAGAGTTCAGTGTTTGCAGCCAGTCGTGTTTTTATCTCTTTTATTTGTTCGATATGACGCTGTTCATGCAAATAAATTAGTTCAATCCATTGATTTAAAGGCAATTCACCGAAAGCCGGATGCTTTACAGCTGTTTTCGTCAAGATAGATTCGTCTTCTATTCCACTAAGAAAAGCCACCAATTTTTCTCTCGAACTATTTAGCAAATCAATTATTTGTTGAACTGTAAATGGTTCAATATTCGGTTCAACAATTTTCGGAGCTTGAATTTTTCTCGTCCTATCAAAGATAAGATCAATTTTTCGAGGTTCTCTTGGCGTCTTCTCGTCCTCTTTGATTCCCCAGGCCACCGCCTTTATTGTTGCTGCTTCCACTAAAACTAAATGATGGCATACTTGAGCTATACTCCAACTATTTAAATCAGGTTTACTGTTAAATTCATCATCACTTACATATGCTAATTCTTTCATTAAGTTGTTTCTTGTTTCATCTAAATGATCAATTACTAATTTTTTCATCAGACCTCTCCCCCTTCTTTCATTCTTAAACATATTTCAACACGAAGTGGTAAAGCACCTTTATTATTGGATTGAAAACTAAAACTGGCTTTCGAGTGATTCGGTTATTTTACACAACAGATTAGTTCTCATCGTTATAGTCCGTACTGGATAAGCTTCTTAATCAACTAGCTAGATCATAATAAGCATACTTATAATTGTCACCCTACTTCATTCATGCTATTGTTAAAGAACGCCTTAACTAAGTGAGTGATTCAATTGATACGAATAAAATTAACTACATTCCATATATTTAGTAATTCCTTTCCCTCGACTGTAATCAGTCGAGGGTTTTTTGTTGCTTACAGGAAAGAATGTTTCCCTAAGGAATTATCTAAGGATATCGAAAGGAGGTGAAGGAGTTGGAAGATCTAAAATACAAAAACTTAAAATTAGGAGAGCGCGGAGCCATCATAAGTATCATTGCTTATATATGCCTTTCCATCATTAAACTCATTGTAGGATATTGGAGTGATTCTGCCGCCTTACGAGCGGATGGTTTAAATAACACGACCGATATTATTGCATCGGTTGCCGTACTGATTGGATTGCGGATTTCACAAAAGCCAGCAGATCAAGATCATGGCTATGGGCATTGGAAAAGTGAAACGATCGCTTCAATGGTTGCATCCTTCATCATGCTGGCGGTTGGGATTCAAGTATTAAACGAGGCAATCATGTCTACCTTCCAAGGCGTCAAAGAGCCTCCTCATTTAGGAGCAGCTGTTACAGGTGTTTTTTCAGCAATCATTATGTACTTCGTCTATCGATATAACAAAAAACTAGCCACGCGAATAAATAGCAAGGCGGTTATGGCGGCTGCGAAAGATAATATTTCCGACGCGTGGGTCAGTATAGGAACAGCGATAGGCATCTTTGCTTCACAATTTAACATGGGTTGGCTGGATACCGTGACCGCCATCATTGTCGGTCTGTTGATCTGTAAAACAGCCTGGGATATTTTCAAATCCGCCTCCCATGAACTTTCAGATGGTTTTGATGTGGATAAAATTAATCTATATGAAAAGATCATTACAGAAGTCAACGGAGTTATATCCGTGAAAGAGATGAAAGGTAGATTTTATGGAAATAACGAAGTACTCGACGCTGTCATTCTGGTTGAGGCATCGTTAACGATAGAAGAAGCACACGAAATTGCCACTCGGGTAGAGTCACTATTAATCAATAATTATGGCGTATACGATGTCCATATACATGTCGAACCAGATTAAATAATAGGTTCATGAGAATTTTTAGTTTATAATACGAAAAAATAAAGATAGAAAGCAGGAAACCATATGAATTCATCCTACTGGTTAACAAATGTACGGTTAGAAAATGGATACCATTTTGAGAATGAGGTGATCACAGGAACTCAAACCGACACCTTTCACCTCCTGATTGAAGACGGGAAGATCGCTAAAATTGTTTCTTCCGATACGTCAATAGACGATAAGTTGCCGAGAAAGAATGCCGGAAACCTTTTGGCTCTGCCATCTTTCAAAGAAATGCATGTGCATTTGGACAAAACACTGCTTGGTGACCAATGGAGGCCCGTCACACCTGCAGCCAATATATTTGAGCGGTTTGAGATAGAAAAACGGGTTCTCCCTACTTTGCCAACGACAACGAAAGAAAGGGCAAAAGTGCTGATTGAAACGCTGATGAAGGCGGGTTCCACACATATCCGAACGCACGTCGACATTTATCCTGAAGTAGGGCTTGATAACCTGTATGCTGTCCAGGAGGCATTATCCGATTATGAAGGCAGGCTTTCCCACGAAATCGTCGCCTTCCCGCAACACGGATTGCTTCTGTCGAACAGTCAGGATTTAGTGAGGCAAGCCGTTCGTCAAGGTGCCACTTTAGTAGGAGGGGTCGATCCAGCAACTGTTGACGGGGACATGGAAAGGTCCTTGCAAGAATTGATGGAAATCGCCGTTGAAGGAAATGTTGATATCGATTTACACTTACACGATCCTGGTCAACTTGGATTGGCTACGATTAAAAGACTTGCCAAGTTAACGGAGGAGGCAGGATGGCAGGACCGTGTGACGGTTAGCCACGCATTTGCATTAGGAGATATGGCTGGAAGAGAAGCAGATGACATGGCTCAAATGCTTTCTGAGCTTGGAATCTCAATTATCACGAGTGTACCTATCGGAAGAGTCATTCCTCCAGTGAATTTCTTGCATGAAAAAGGCGTTCAAGTCGCAGTTGCCTGTGACAACATTTTCGATTCATGGTCTCCGTTCGGGAATGGCGATATCCTGGAACGTGCTGGCCGGTTCGCGGAATTGTCCGGCCGAGTAACGGAGCGCAAACTAGCAGAAACGATCGGTTTTATTTCCGGCGGCATCACTCCTTTGAGTCAGACAGGAGAACGACTGTGGCCACAAGTTGGCGATGAGGCAAATATCGTCTTTGCAGAAGCAAGCTGCTCTGCAGAAACGGTTGCAAGACGAGCTAAACGAAAAGCCGTGTTTTATAAGGGGAATCTTGTGGCGGGTTCGTTCTATTAATACTTTTTGGTTATGAACAAACAACATTCAGTATGAATACTTGCCCACTCAATATTGTCTTATAGGCAGTATCATGCACAAAAACAGCCCTAGCTGTATGCTAAAGGGCTGTTTTTGTGACCAAGGTTTTTTTGGCTTCTAGACCCATTGATAAGATTCCGTAAATTTAATCAAAGTTTCTACATTGTTCGAGGCTTTCCTCTTGCGAAATATGCTTTTGTATATTGACGTTTGTGATTTGCAAACCAGTTAGGTTTGAATCGCTAACAGAAAACGTCAGTTTATCATAATCTCCTCCATGGTGTCCTGAATAGTTCAAAGCACTAGCAAAGACGATGTGCCTCCTTGTGTCTCCGTCGATAGGTTCAATATGAATTTTGGGGCACATAATGAAATCTGAATAAGAAGGATCCAATTGATATAAATAACGGGTATACAATGCTTCTTCAAGTAATTCTTCCTTTGCAGGTCCCTTAGGCTCTTTTCTCCACTCAACCAAGATCCAATCAAAAAGATCTGGTGAGATTACTTTCACTTTATGTTGATTATTAGAAACAATCAAATCCCCTTCTTTCTCTGTACAAATGTTTTTATTATTTTCGTCTGTACAAAGATAAGCAGGTTCAATAGTAATGACATCACCATTCGACATGTTTAACGTCAATTTATTAGATGGATTATTTATTGTTTCTTCAATTCCTTCACTTACAAGTTTGGAGTTATTAAGCCAATAGATCACTTTTCTGATGACTCGTTCTTCATAACCATCATTCATACTAAATCTACGCTGAAGTCCAGATTTATTTTCAATTTTTATATTTTGGATATTTTCGTACTCTAATGCATGTGAAGCCAATTGTTCCAGAAAAGGTTCTTTTGTGTATTTTTTTATTTCATCCTCTTCCTTGGTTAGATAAACTAAATTCCCACCGATAAATTGCTGAGTTACAAACACAGGCTGGCGTATTTCCTGTTGAGCAAAAACCACAGTATGATTGACAAAATAGAGGATGAAAAGAAGCAAACAGTGCATTTTCTTCAACTAAGAACACCCGTCTTTTACTTTTTTAGATATCATGCCCCAAAGATGTGCATCCATCCTGTCGGTTTGTTAATTAAAGCAAAGGTACATTCGTCAAAAAGCTCTTTGCTTGCAGTCATTATATTTCCTGTAAAGTTCTAAGAGGGAGTACTTTTCTGGCGTGTTTTTTTCATTGCCGATTCTCCACTAGCAAATGAATCATTTGCACATTTATTTTCAGTGGATCAATTACATCACTTCAATCAAGTATCGTTTCTTTTAAAGGATCCCTTAAAAACTCAAACATCGTCTTAATCTGACATTCCGTATTTCTATTAGCTGATACTCTAGGTAATTGATCTTCCGCGAAAAAGTCGATACTGCTTGTCTCCCCACCTGCACTCGCTTCCCCGCCAATCAGCTCGCATAATATAAATATTTTATAATAGTGATAGGCTTCCGGGGGATGAGGATGTTTATTCTTATCAAACAGCGCGAGTAGTCTTACGGGAACTACATCGTAGCCGGACTCTTCTTTTATTTCTTTCACTACATTTTCAGAGGGTGACAATCCGATATCGCAAAAACCACCAGGCAAAGCCCACTTGTCATCCGCTTTTTCTTTAACCATTAATATCCGTCCGTCTTTAAAAACGACTCCGCGCACATCGTTTTTGGGTGTTTGATAACCTTCATCATTTGTAAAAAGTTCTCTAATCTTCACTATTTCTAAATCAGTATGTGCCGCCATCATCTCTACACTTATCTCGCGTAATTCTTCATAGCGCTCGATATCATAAATGTCTTTGGAAAAAGCCAGTCCTGACTGTGCGATAGCTTGAATTCGTTTTGTCCACTCTAACCATAGATGGCTCATATGCCGACTCTCTCCTTTACTAAACAGTGGAATTCCTTAACGCTCGATAAGAGAGAATGTGGTGTTTCACTAAATGACCCAACTTGCTCTTTTGCCAGCCAGCTCACTCCAATAGTAGTAATACCAGCTTTCTTGCCTGCAATAATATCAGCATCGGTATCTCCAATAAAAACAGCATCATTTTTATCCACCTTCAATAGATTTACTGCTTTTAGTAGCCCCTCCGGATCAGGTTTAGGCTTTACTACATCATCTCCCGTAACAATAACATCGAACATCTCTACCATATTCAATGCCTTTAAGGAGATATCTAAACTTCTTCGCGCTTTTCCCGTGAAAATACCTATTTTGATATGTAACGATTTTAATAACAACAAGAGATCAATTATCTCTTTGTTTTCCAAGACCAGCTCATGATGATATTCGGAATAAATTTGGTAAAAGTATTCGATCGCATCTTCTTTCGCTGGATGTAACAGCTGTTGCTGAATAATGCCAATTTCAGATGGCCCAAACATCTCTTCAACTTGCAACGAAGTAAGTTTTCTTTTATCGAACACTTCAAAAACCCTTTGAAAAGAATAAAAACAGATTGGCAACGTATCGGCTAACGTTCCGTCAAAATCAAATATGACAGCTTTCATTCAAACTTCCTCCCCTATAAGTCAACTTGCCCAGCGACATATCACACAAGCCGGCAAACTTTTCTGAATCAACCTTACATAAGATTGTACTATTTCCTCAAATGAATTGGTAATTTTAGTAGGATTAATAAATTCTCAAAAAAATAGCGTCCTTCTAGAAAGGGCGCCAGTAAATAATAGATTTATTCTAATACACTATTTCTTCTAATACCGATAGAGCATCGTTTTAGATGTCCCAACTGTTTCATAATCCCGAAATCCGAGTTTTTCATACAATGCGATGGCACCTCTATTTTCTAAATCCACACTGAGAGAAATGCCAGTATACCCTTCTTCCTTTGCGCGCTGGATAATATTTTGCATCAATATTGTTCCGACTCCCCTGCCTCGGAACTCTTTTCGAACGGCAATTCCTATTTCAGGTGTGTTCTCATCGACAAAGCCATATCCTTTGTTATCGGTATCGAATAACCTATACCACACTGCTCCGATCGCTTCGTTTTCGTCATTTTTGGCCAGCAGAGCATAGTCCCCTTTTCTTCCCCATCCATCATAGTATTTTCGTAAATTCGGTTCACTCAACAGCTCCGCTAGGGATGGTTTATTTTCAGGAATGTGAATCGATTCGTAAAACATCTCCTGAAAGAAGCCGTAATCTTGCTTGTCCTTCAGCTCTTGGAATGTAACCATTATTTCTCTCCCTCTCTGTCTTGATCTGACAAAAACATCATACCACTCCGCTCGATCCCAGCTGTTAATCTACAATTTTCTCCACAATATAGTTGGCATCATCCCCAACACCCAGCAATAAGGAGGAACCCCTATGCGATTGCCATGGTAAACCGAGAAAATAGAGACCGTTGATTGGGCTGACTCCTCGCTCATGGATGACTTCCTCTCGTTCATTTAAAACTCCATTAATATGTATCCAATCATAAGCAGGCTCGAAACCGGTCGCCCAAATGATGTTATCTACTTGAATTGAGGTGCCGTCTACAAAGAACACATTTCGACCATCTGCATTCGAAACCCTGGCAGTCACTTTGACCTTCTCCTTTTTTATAGCAGAGCGTAGTTGATTGCCAAATATCGGATCGCCTTTTTCTCTTAGCTTTCGTCCAATAATCGATGTGCTTGGTGCATGTAACAATCCGATTTTATCAAACCACCAAAATACACTTATTCTAGCTACTGTTAAAGGAAAATAGCGGAGCGGTTTACTGACAGCTAAAAAGGTAGTTCTTCTCTTAGCTAACTCCACGGCAATTTGTGCTCCACTATTTCCCCCACCCACAACTAAAACATTTCCTTCGTTCAGTTGACTAGCATTCGTATATTCGGACGAGTGTATTTGAAGGGTATTGGTACTTACTTGTTTAGCATAGTCTGGCACCCGTTTCGTATGGAAGGGGCCGGTTGCAATGATGACTTGACCAGCCCAATACGTCCCTCTGTTAGTTTCAATACAAAATCCTTCTGAATCTCGTGTCAGTTTCAGCACTTTTGTACGGAGTTGGATCGGCAACGACAATTCTATTGCGTACCGTTTCAAATAATCGGCAACCTCATCTTTTATCAGAAAGCCATGGGGATCTCCCTCGAGTGCTAATCCCGGCAATGAACTGTACATCCTAGGCGTAAAAAGTTGAAGAGAATCATATCTTCTCCTCCACACCTCCCCCACTTCCGTCCCTTGATCAAGAATGACAAAGTTTTTACTATATCGCTGCAAATAGTAACCCATTGACAACCCTGCCTGCCCTGCTCCAATTATGAGGACATCTAATTTATTCATATTCATCCCTAATCCCCTTTCATTCAAACGCACATTTGAATATAATGTACCTTTATTTCAACTAATAGTCAAACGTTCGTTTGAATGAAAACCCCTTCTTTCTCACAGTGCAGAAAGGAAGAGGTCTACAGAAAACTAGTTAGTAAGTTGTGTTTCAAATTCAATCGTACGGGCTGTCCTAATGGCAGCCTCCTCATTTACAAGTCTTGAGACAACATGCAATGCCATATTGATCCCTGCGGAAATCCCTGCAGAGGTAATAACATTTCCTTGATCCACATATTTACTACCCCTAACCACATCAATATCCGTATATTTACTTTCCAGCAGCTCCAATGCTGAATGATGAGTCGTTGCCCGTTTCCCTTCCAGTAAATTTGCTTCCGCTAAGAAAAGAGCGCCGGTGCAAACGGATATGACTAATTCGCTTTGCGATCGTTTTGATAACCAGTTAATTATCTCCCTATCACCACTTACATTTTAATCGCACTAATTGGTCCGCCCGGTATTACAATGACATCAAAAGATGGCATATTCACAAAACTATAGTCAGGTGAAACTCTTAAACCGTTATGAGCTTTTATTGGTTCTCCCCCTTTAGAAAATGTACAAACAGTAAATGGCTTATCTTCTGATTTCAATTGGTTCCTGAACAGTTTGTTGACATCGCTGTCGTTATACGTTGACAGATTAAACACTTCATAGGGACCAGCGAAATCTAGTACATCTACATCATCAAACAACAATATTCCCACTTTAAATTGCATAGTAACAACTCCTTCTAGCTTTATTATATACCCCCCTAATGTATTTTCAATGAAATAGCTACTTTTCCTCCACTAGCAGGATTCGCTTCATCGTTCATTGAATATAAAGGTATAACAAGTTCCAAATCTACGGATTACGATTTCAGCGAAATGAGGTTTTGAAATGCAGAAGACAATAACTGCTATTGGGGATAAAAAAATCGAGGCCATGATGGGAGGAACAGGATGCCCCACTGTTGTCATCCTGCCGGGCATGTCCTCTTCCATGTATGAATGGGAGCTTGTTTATAATCAACTATGCCAGTTAACGAAAGTCGTTGTTGTACATAGACCAGGAGTTGGAAATAGCGAGCTTGGCGACGAAAGCAGGACTACGTATACGACAGCCCTTGATCTTAAACAATTCCTAGACATTCACAGGATTACTGAGCCAATCCTTCTAGTGGGACATTCCTACGGCGGCTTATGTGCGCAGCACTTTGCAAAGCTCTTCCCGAACTCAGTTGCAGGTGTTATGTTAGTTGATTCGACTTCCATTCATCTTCAAAGATTAAACCAAATTCCTTTGTCTGATGATGACGATTCCGACGAACGCTGGATAGAGAAATGCATCCATTATTCCAGGATGACACCACAGCAATTAGCTGAAGAGATCAAACCACAACTGGAGAGCAACCAACTTTCGCTTTCCCCCTCGGCACAACGTAATATGATCCTTTGTCAAACGAATCCCAATTTGTACAAAGCGATGGCTTCAGAAATAAACGCTTGGGAACACTGTGCGCTGACGATCAAGCAAGCAGGTGAATTTCCCGACATGCCACTTGTAGTGATCGGCAGAGATCCTGAATATTCCGTCCGCCATTCGGAAGAGGTGACGAAAGAAGATGCGATCGCTATTGAAAATGTTTGGCAGGATTTGATTCTGGAGCAAGTTACGCTAAACAGTAGTGGTAAATATATCTTGGCGGAAGACGCAGGTCACTCCATTCATCTGGATCGACCTGATATCATCATAAAAGCGGTAAAAAACCTGCTTATTTAATAATCTGGCACAAGCTGAAAAGACTTGAACTCTAACAGTAGTATAAATATCTTTTTCTTATTTCCTGTCTCTTTTATTCCGTAATATCTCAACAGCATTCTTAACTGCCTCAGGAATAGGCAACCCGATTCTCCCGGCATTTTCCGTAATGGACAAGATTTCATTGATCGAATAAAAAACGATGACCATGGTCATCACAGCTTCCGATGACTGGATTCCACTTTCGCTTAAAATAAGATCGATAAGATGGGCAACGGTTACCATGATAAAAATTAATACTTTCCGTGCGATGCCAAGCATGCCAACATGACTGCGCAGTCTTCCTGCGAGGGCACTTGCCACCATGCCTGTAATAAAGTCAATGACGACGAGCGTTAGTAAAATAGCTAACATGGCGTTCCAGCCACCGAATAAAAAAGTAAGAATTCCTGAAAAGAAAGCCGGTATCACTTTCAAATAAACATCCATACATTCGCTCTCCTTATGTGTGCTACTTGTTACCATAGACTTGTCCGTATCTCGACATCCATGCTTGTAAATGAAACGTTGCTTCTCCATTTTAGTTATTAAAAAAATAGGTTCTGTATAGCATATGGAAGCTGCCGAGCACTTGAGTGTACGATTGCCTGCATGAAAATTCCTCAAATCCACCCAACAAACAGAAAAAAACATCCCCCTCCCATTATAGGAGGCAGGATGTTATTCACTTCTTATTCTTCAATTTTTCCAACAGGCTTCGGACGTTATCTTCCATTTCCTTCGTCTCTGTCTCCAGCCTTTCAATTGCATAGGAACCATCTATTTCCTCGATCGTTACGATGTCTCCTTCTTTTAACTCAATATCCTCTTCTCCCACTTCAATCAAAAGACTCTTTTCCTCTGCTGGATAGTCAATAAATACATAATAGCCGTTTTCCATCCGGTCCAATGTATATTTTTTCTTCTGCATTATCGTTCACACGCCCATCCATCTTTATCGCGGTCCATTTTTGCCTGATAGGCGGGGTGGCTTTTGCCGACGCCCTTCGGATAGACCTTGCGCAATTCCGTACAATTCTTAAAGACTGTTTGTTTGACAGGTGCCGGCTTTGCCACTGGTACTGGCTGCTTTGCTGGAGCTTTAGCTGACGGTTTGCTTGGTGCCGAAGCGGAAGACGCCGATTTACCGCAGCTATTTGCTACTGTGTGCTTAACGCCATTTGTTGTAACTGTAATATCGCAATCGACTGCTGTTCGATAGATTTTTGCTCCGACATTTTGCAACCGTTTTTCTACAACTGAGCTGGGGTGGCCGTACGCATTATTCTTGCCATAAGAAAGGACTGCCACACTCGGCTTTACGTTGCTAATAAACGCTGCTGAGCTGCTCGTTTCGGAACCATGATGGCCATTTTCCAGAACAGTCGCTTGTACATTGAATTTTGAACGAATTTCATCCTCAATTTCCGAGCTTGCATCTGCCATTAGCAGGAATGAGACTTGATTGTATGTTGCCTTCAGCACAATGGATGCATCATTCGTATCCTCGGCAAGTTCATTGACATGCAATACCCGAATAATCATATTCGGATCCAGTGCAATCTTGTCTAATTCCTTAGGTACCTGGAACGGAATGTTCTTCTTATCTACCAATTGCAGCATATCGTAATAAGTTTGTGTCGTATGCACTTTACCGCTGTCAATAAATTGACCAACTTGGAAAGTATTCAGTACATCGAGCAAACCGCCGATATGATCAGCATCTGGATGCGTGGCAACGACTACATCCAGCTTTTTTACTCCTTTGTTCTTTAAGAAAGAAACAACGGTCTTTCCTGCTGTTTTCGGCCCTCCATCAATGAGCATATTCTTTCCGTTAGGTGACTGAATTAATACTGCCTCCCCTTGCCCTACATTAATAAAATGGACTTTCAATTCACTTGTCGCAGCTTCTGAAGAAGCGGGCAAGATGCAAAGCAGTAATAGCAAAGTTGCTAGTAACCGTATGATGTTTTTCATGATGACCCTCCTACTAGTATTCATCTATAATAATAGAATGGAGGACTCTTCTTTGTCTACAATTAAATGGATATTTTTTACTAACCAAAATGGAGGTGTCACTTTTGAAAATTATTTCTGTACACGAAAACAAGGAACGGTTCGAGGAATTCGTCGCTTCCTTCTGGAAGCAATGGGGAAACGAGTCTAATATGATGTTTTATAAAGACTGCATGTTCCATTCGGCGAGATCTGCCGGTGATCTTCCGTCCTTTTACATCGCTTTGGAGGACGAGAAAATCATCGGCACCTATGCCTTGCTTCGCAATGATTTAGTAAGCCGGCAAGACATTTCGCCTTGGCTTGCCTGCCTCTATGTAGATCCGTCTTTCCGGGGCAAATCGATCGGGTCCCAGCTGTTGGCGCATGCTGTGCAGGAAGCAAGCAGAAAAGGAAACGAAACTCTCTACTTAACAACTGATCATAGCGGTTATTACGAAAAATATGGATGGACAAAGATGGGGAATTGCTATGATCTATTTGGCAACTTGTCTTCCATTTATCAAAAGTCAACATCAATGTAACCATAAAAAACGGTCGCAGGAATGCGACCGTTTTTCACTTTTATTTAGTTAGAAAAGAAGCAATGAATATGATCAGTATCGCAAGCGGTGCGAGATAGCGGACAATTCCCTTCCAGACCAAATGGAATGCACTGCTCGTTTTCAGTTCATCCGCAGTATCCTGATTCGACATTACATAGCCGGCAAAGAAGGAAATCAATAATGCACCAATTGGCAAACCAAAACGACTCGTCAGCATATCTGCAAAATCAAAGAACGTACCGCCTGGGAATTTCCAATTGGACAACATTCCGAATGAAAGAGCACTCGGGATGCCAACAACAAAGATGAGCACGCCAAACACCCAAGCAGCCCGCTTTCGGCGATCATGTTTTTTCCCGATACCCGTAGATACGACGATTTCAAGCATTGAAATGGAAGAAGTCAATGTAGCAAATAACATTAAAATGAAGAACACAATCATAAAAATTCCGCCAAACGGTATTTCATTAAAAATAGCCGGTAAAATGACAAAAATTAGCCCTGGCCCTTCACTTGGCGAGTGGCCAAGTGCAAAGACTGCAGGAAAGATGACGACACCTGCCAACACGGAAATAAAAATATTTAAAATCGAGACATTCCATGCAGACTGGCCGAGCCGTTCCTCTTTCGGCAAATAGGATGCATACGTCATCATGGCCGTAACCCCTACGCTTAAAGAAAAGAATGCTTGACCGAGCGCCAGCAAAAACGTCTTACCTGTCAAGTAACTCCAATCAGGGATGAATAAGAAACGGATCCCTTCCATCGCACCTTCGAGTGTCAGCGAACGAATGGCCAGCAGTATAAAAAAGATAAACAGCAGCGGCATCATCCAACGACTGGCACGTTCGATTCCGCCTTTAATTCCGCCTTGCACGATCCAAACCGTCAGCAGCATGAAAACTGCCTGGCCAGCTAGAACCTCTATAGGATTAGCAATAATATCACTAAACAGCACACCATAATCAGAACTGTCCAATCTAAAAAAGATAGCCCGGACCAAATAGGATAAAATCCAACCGCCCACTACGCTGTAGAAGGACAATAAGATAAACGATGTGATGACACCCATCCACCCGATCCAATACCATTTCCGTCCAGGAGCCAGTATTTTCAACGAAGTAACCGCATCATGCTGTCCCCTCCGTCCAATAATGAATTCAGCCAATAAGATCGGCAGTCCGATTGCAACTGTACATAAAATGAATAACAGAAGAAACACACTTCCACCATTCGATCCCGTCATGTATGGGAATTTCCATATGGCACCGAGCCCAATCGCACTGCCGGCCGCCGCCAATACAAATCCTATCTTCGAAGTCCACTGCTCTCTCTGCTTCAATTCAAACCACTCTCTCTTTGCTATACAGTACTAAATTTTGTTCAATTATAACGCATATTGATGAAGTTTCCTTTATATTTATTATTCAGCAAACTTCTTACCTCCTGTTTTAAAACGCTCAACCAGGGAATGTGAGTAGTACTTGGAGGTGTTTGAATGGAATTAGTTAAAGTGAACGGCAAACTGGATGGCAAACGGCTTGCACTGACCGTCCTTGTGCCGATTATCGGCGGCTCCATTACTGGATGGCTGGCGAATCGGCATGCCCAAGAAAAATATAAGAAGTTGGAGAAGCCTTCCTTTTCTCCTCCCCCATCCATCTTTCCAATTGCGTGGACAACACTTTACGGGTTAATGGGCTTAGCAAAATACAGGGTACAAACAAAGAACGAATCTGGCATGGGCAATGATAAAGCGATACCAATGTATGATATTCAACTTGGACTAAACTATTTATGGTCGTTCCTCTTTTTTAGATGGGGCTTGCGTGGGACCGCACTTGTAGAAATGACAGTACTGTTAGGTGCCATCGCTTTGACCGCTTACGAATTTTATCAAGTAGATCGGACAGCAGGAACCTTGATGATTCCCTATATCGGATGGGTGATGTTCGCATTGACATTAAATTACTCCACTTGGAAATTAAATGACCGCAAGTAATTAAAGACCCTGTCACGACAAAAGCTGTCCCATGTCCAATTGGCATGAGACAGCTTTTATCTTTATGACAAGGAGATATCTTGTGGTTCTTCCCCTTTTTTATTCATTAAACGCATGGCAGTTGGCGTAACCTTCAAAATGACTAAATTAGGATCATCCGGACCCTCAAACCAAGGCTTCATCGCATCATTCCAAATCTTTTCCTTCAATCCCTCTTCATCTGAAATGGTCACCGTTCCGGCAATCTCTAAAAAGGCATCTCCAAATCCTTCACCATCGTAGCCGATTAGGATATGGGTATTCGGATTATTCTCCAGCTCATCCACTTTGTCGGTCTTTTTCGATGTGGCCGTGTAAAGAGTAAATCCGTCATTGAAGAACGTCATGTAACGGCTGAATGGCTTTCCCGCTTCTACAGTTGCCATTGTTCCGACATAGCTTTTGTCTAAGATTTTCTTCGCGGTTTGTTTTGCATCCATAGTAACACTCCTCATTTTTTATGGTCTCTTCCTACTCTTCCTACTTTCAAGCCGTGCTAAACATGCAGGAATTTCATAACAAATAAAAACCGATACCGATAATGATGTACGCTGCAAACAGTGTCAATCCCTCAAACCAGTTCGACTCCCCGTCATTCGTCAGGTTTATGACGAGAAGCGTTGCTGTGATCATGGCAATCAATTCAGGAATTGTGAAGACGAGCGGCATTGACGTTTGCATGAATAACGAAACGAGCACTAGCACAGGCGCGACGAACATGGCTACTTGCAAAGTAGAACCGACGGCAATTTCCACTGAGACATCCATTCGATTTTTCATGGCCATCGTAATGGCGGAAAAGTGTTCTGCCGCATTCCCTACTATGGCAACAATAATGACACCGATGAATAATTCACTCCAGCCGAACTTTTCACCGAGCGTCTCAAATGTGCCGACGAGCCGTTCAGAAACGAATGCAACCGCAATAGTAGAAATGAATAGGATGACAACAGCTTTCCATTTGGACCATTCGGGTTCTTCCGTTTCCTCCTCAGTCTTATCAGTTGAAGAGAAGACGCCTCGATGAGTCACTAACTTGAAAAACAAACCCGCTAAATACAAAGCAATTAAAATAATCGAGATGCCGATACTAAGAGTGATCGTCGCCTTCTCATCCATGCTCATGGAGAATATCTCCGGTATGACAAATGCTACAATAACAGCAAAAATGAGCAGTCCCGAATTATAACGCGCATCATGAATACTAAAGTTTTGGCGTTTATATTTAATACCGCCTGTAAAGAAGGAGAGCCCTAAGACGAGTAGCAAATTGCCCAGAACCGAACCCGTCAACGAGGCGAGCACAATCCCGATCAATCCAGCCTGCAAAGTGAAGAAGGAAATAATTAATTCAACAGCATTGCCGAATGTAGCGTTTAACAGACCACCCACCCGAGGACCGCTGACAATGGCCAAGCTTTCCGTCGCCCTGCCAATATAGCCGGCAAGTGCTACGATGCTGACGCAGCATAATAAAAACATAACGATATCATTCCAATGCAAGAAAGCGCCCAATAGCACAAGCGGAACACCGACAAAAGCAAGCACCGCGAAAATACGATCCATCAAGACAAATCACCTCATTATGCGTACATACCGTAAATCCCTTTCTAATGTTCCCTTTTTAGGATGTGTACAAACAGGCATACCTAGCCAGACAAAAGTCCTTTTCGAATATAAGGATGATATTACCATTGCAAAGAAATTTGGTGAGGTGTATTATATAAACATAAGCTGCATTGTTCGTATACACATTAAGTTTTAACCTTTAAGCTGTAAACGGGAGTTTTATATGAAAACCGGAATGGCAGGCCCAATCCATTATTGATTGGGACAAACAGGAACGTTTTTGCGAACACCCACTTTGAGGAGTGGTGGTTTAAAACTTTCTATGATTCGGTACGGCAAAGGCGGCTTACTTAAACCGTTCTTAATACGAGGCGCCACTCTTCATTGAGTGGTGCCTTTTTTGTTAGATAAATGACACTTGGAAAAGAGGTAACATCATAATTAGCCTCGAATAAAACCCTTCTCTTCTCTATCCATTTTTTCTTACATCTTTCTGATCAAGATATTTAAGGGGGCAGATTACTATCTTTTCATCGAATCGAAAAAAAGTAATGAAACTATTGCTGATTCTCCTGCTAATCATCGGATTCATCTCCTTGCCTAAAATCATCATTTATTTCCTCAATAATGGGAATCCATATGATAAAACCGTAGTTACGAAACACGTCCCCGCTTATTTGGAAAAACAAGGTTACACTGATAGCGATATTGCGGAGCAACGATATTTGGAACCAAAGCATACGATTAACAGAAAGGTTCTTCATGGCCATTATGTAGTGATCTTTAAAGACGAACCGGGACTGGAATATTATTACGGCGTGACAAAGTTCCGGAAAAAAGTGGTCCAATTTTGTGGGAAAGAGGATCAATCGGGAGAATTGATAACGGAAAAAACAAAACATAGCGAGAAAGATTGTTTAGATCAGTTTGCCAATAAATAATAGCTCAATGGCAAATCTAAATGAACATAATAAAAACAGGTGCCGCTCATTGCCTTTCGATGAGTGGCTCCTTTTGTTATGCGTTTGTCACCCGTCTGTTGTGCTGAGCATATGATTACATGACGTGACAATGAAGGAGTGATGAGTATGGAGTTACAGGCGGTTTATAATTACGATCCATTTGTCTATGAGACATTACAATCTATCATAGGTAAGTTCATCGTTATTGAAACGACCCAAGGGTCCATTGAAGGTACCATTAAAGCTGTAAAACCAGATCATGTTGTATTGACGGGACGCTCTAAAGATTTTTATGTAAGGATTGCACAGATTGTTTGGCTCATGCCAGATTAATTAGAATGGATGGGGGTATCTCACCCCTCTTTTTTATTTCCACAAATAGACTTCATTCCTTCGGAAGAATTACATTGTTAAGGCTCTCACACTGGATACATCCAATCAACTACATATGACGTATTCTCCACCGAAAGCAATCAGGCTTTCATGCGAATTACATATCGCCTGGCATGACTTCCATATTTCACAGGCAAGGGATATTTTCGCAGCTAATAAAAAGGATTTTGACTGCCCATGGAGAATATATCAGATAAAAAGGAGGAATTACATAGTGTCTAACTTCATACCCCATATCGCAACAGTAGAAATCCCAGTTTCCAACCTCGCACAATCCATTGAATTTTATACGGAAATTCTTGGGGTTACCGTCATTTTTAGAGGAGAGACGCAGGCCATGCTTTCATTTGAAGCGAAAGGCGTGCCGACCTTGTTTCTTGTCCAAACGGAAAACCAGCAACGTCTTTCTTTTGTGAACTCATTTACGGGTGTAGAGCATACTATTATTGATTTCTACACTGAAAATCTTGCGGAGTTTCGTCAATGGCTGATGGAACGAAAAGTCGAAGTCGGAAGCTTGAACGTCAACCCAGAAAACGGACTTGGCGGTTTCGGCTTTAAAGACCGGGATGGAAATATGCTAAGCGCCTGCAATGTTCTCCACGAACACCAGTAGGACAGGAAATTTGCAACAGGCGAGGACTTGTCTTTCCTCGCCTTTTTCGTTCAGACATGTTAATTTCCACTCCGTCATAGTCTCTATTACTACCAAAAGATAAGGAGAGACAAACATCCGGAAAGTGATTCTTGTTTGTTTAACACTGTTACTCA
The DNA here is from genome assembly GCF_022048975.1 of Sporosarcina cyprini. Classification (GTDB taxonomy): domain Bacteria; phylum Bacillota; class Bacilli; order Bacillales_A; family Planococcaceae; genus Sporosarcina; species Sporosarcina cyprini. The sequence continues at coordinate 94,947 of NZ_JAKMHX010000018.1, forward strand.
TTGTTTTGATTAGCTATGCCCTATGGAACCTGAGAGATACAAATGCTTCTCTGGAGTCCGATGTGGACATACCGGCAAAATACAATGAAGAGTTGATGATGGATAAAATAATTGAAACTGATTTTTCGAACATCGTGTTCCAGTCTCTTCAGGAACAAGGCTACGAACTACATGAAAGTGCAGGCTACCAATTCATTTCGGACAAAAGGCAAGTGATCACATTATCCATGTACGATATCGATATCTATGATGAAAAAGTTGTTCAAGACATTCAACAAATTATAGACCGCATCTCGCAGGAAAATGGTTTTCCTTCATTCCACGTTGAAATCCACGTCATACATCGCTAATTTCTTCCCACTGCTACTTTTTCCATACATTCCGATAATCCACCCGGCCATTGCAATTCAATTTGATGTTAACATACTCACTATCTTCCGGCTCGTACACTGTGTGTTGTCGATGATTTAAAAAGAGAATGGCATATTCAGAGCTTAACAGGTCCTCTATTTCGAAATAAAAATCCCATTGTGTCTGATTATCTTGTGAACACCTAATCATACCGATCACATCGTCCATTCTCTTCCGAAGATGATCCGAAACGCATGGATAAATTGGAAATGAAGGAGATTGCATTACGTGCAATAACGATACCATTTCATCATTTCCTAAAGCGATACCGCCTACAAACATATCATACGTTGAGAGGGAATCTTCATTGCACAACGTCGTAGAATCGACCAATTCCAATTGAGAAGAAATCCCCATATCACGCAGTTGTGCTTGTAGCTGCTTTGCCGCTTTTTCATGATTGGCGCCCGGGCGGATTTGTTGTACTGCAATTTTTAATGTAAGATTCTCAAAATGCTCTTCGGGCACTCTGACTCTTTCTGCATTTTGTTTTTCTAAGGAACGCTTTGACACAAAGCTGGTCGCCCTGAACTCATTATCATGCCCTTCATTTCGCATGTCTTCCGGAATTAATCTTTCAAGTATTTGCTTCCGTATTTCTATTCTTCTTAACGGCCCATCCTTTACACAATTGCAACTAATGAACATGGCTCCCTCTTCGATTTGCTTTACCTGTCTCCACGAAGGATTCGGTTGGTTCAATAAAAAAGGATGGTGTTGCCTTTTTTCATATTCAGCCGGCGCTTTTATGATCTCTATTCGATCCAGCCATGGCCTTGTTGAAAAATAGGATGCATTCACCCCAAGCTGAATCATATTTTCATTATTGCATAGCACTTGATACGGACCACTGCCAACAGGGAAACTGCGGAAGCTATCGTCTTCTCCCTTCTCGATTGGGATAATAGAGGCTTTCATTGATGCCAAACTTCGTGGAAACAAGTAATCCACCCTGCTCAGCTCAAATTGAATGACCGTCTCGCTGCAGATGGCCATGCTTTTAATTTCTTGGAACACGCCGATTTCTTTCTGTAAACGGCATAGGGTTAACTGCACATCTTTACTTGTCAGTTTTCTTCCATGATGAAAATGAATGCCTTTATGTAAATAGAAAGTCCATTTCTTTCCGTCGACAGTCTCCCAGTGATGGGCGATACGGGGTAACAGCTTTCCCGTTTCCGCATGATACTCTACCAGTCTATCAAAGATTTGCTGTACCATATGGGCGTCATGCCGGGATTTGATCAGCATCGGGTCCATGATCAGCTGAGTATCGTAAAAAGGATAGCGTAATGTATCCAGCTCTTCATCCTGTTCTCTGCCGGGAGATAAGCCCAGCGTATTCGTAAACCATTCATAAAAATTTTCCTTGGCAGATCGGCTACTCGTTTCAACTAGTGCAAATGCATCTTTGTACCGGTCTGTTTCTGCAAGCCGTCTTGCTTCTGAAATTAAGATGTCGTCTTTTGATAAAAGAAGGGTCAATTTAGGTTTCTTTCCCCTCCCCCTCTTGGTCGCCCAGCTTACAACTTGTTCATCATGTAAGGCATTCATAATAGTTTTCACATGTCTTTCAGAACAATTCAACATACCTGCCAACAAGGCAATTGAAGTTTCTACTTGTGATCCGCGTTCAAAATGGTCGGCCAATGTAAGCAAATGCTCGGTATACCTCATATCAACACTCCAATTAAAGGTGAACTGTTATTTAAGAAAGAATCACTTTTTGTTCACCTTTTTCTATTCTATACTTCTCCTAGATTAAATGAAAGGAGAGGTACAGGTGAAACAGATCCGTGTAGAAGATGCATTATGGAAAAACAGAAATTTTCTATTCTTATGGGGTGGAACTACTTTATCCAGTTTCGGGATGCAAATGTATAGTATTGCGATTCCGCTGCTTATCTACGACTTAAGTAAATCAGCATTATCCATGAGCATGATGCGAGCTATTGAATTTTTCCCGAATATCTTTCTAGGGATGCTTGCTGGTGTTTTCGTTGATCGGTTTAATCGCAAGCGAATGATGGTTTGGACAAGTTTGATACAGGTATTTTGTATGGCCGCCATACTCGTTTTACTTTTGGCGAAGCAACTCGAGATATGGCATTTATACATAATTGGTTTTGTATTATCCTCTGCTGGCTACACGTTTGGCAATGCAAATCATTCTGTTCTTCCTCAATTGATTTCTAAAGAGCAGTTAACTTCCGCTAACGCAAAGCTTTCTCTAGTTGACACGCTGATTCGTATGATTGGTCCAGGTATCGCAGGCATGCTAATCGCGGCCTTTTCTTATGAATCCACTTTATCCATCTATTTCAGCTGCCTGATTCTGTTGTTTTTATTTATGCAGCTGCTTCAAGTGCCGCCTAAGGACGTGAAAACCAATGAGAAGAATTCACTCTGGAAGGACATGAAAGAAGGGATTGACGAGCTGTTTCGTAATAAAACATTATTGATTCCAACGATGACAGTCCTGTTCAGCAATTTCGCTTCGAGTCTTGTAATAGGAGTGCTTGTCTTCTTTGCAACAGATGTGCTAGGGGCGGATTCCAAACAGATTGGCTTCATGTTCACGATATCAGCTATAGGAGGAATCGTCGGGGCCAGTGTCGTTGGAAAACTGCGCAAACGTTTTGGAAGAGGAGCACTTTACACTTACTCATTACTGTTTGATATAACTGCCATGGCACTTTTAATTTTTTCGCAAACTTGGTGGATGATTGGGATCTCACTAGCGATTCGGACTTTTTCTACCACCCTATCAAATATTGTGTATTTTACAATACGTCAGGAATTCACCCCGAATCACCTGCTCGGCCGTGTAGCCGGAACATCTTCAATGCTCATGAAATTAACACTGCCTCTCGGTTTATTCATCTCGGGGTTATGGGCTGAATGGCTTCCCATCCGGATCTTATTTGTCATATCCATGTGTATTTTCATATTGTTATTTCTGCGTTTGTTTAATCATTCATTCCGCAAACTTATTTGAAAGGCATCCTTGGATGCCTTTCTAGTTCTTTAAATACCATTCTGCTTTATCCAGAAGCTGAAAAGTGAACCTATTCGCAGTTTTTTTAGCACTACTATTTTTGCCTCCCCCTTCCCCTTGCTCTCCAACCTTTATCCCTAACTTAGATAAAGGAATTTAGTAGAGACTCAGAAAGCAAGCATGCAAATCTGGATTACAGGGTAACTATAATAAGAGACTCCTAACATACTTTGCATAATTAATACCATAACTGAAGAAACTCCTTTATCCAGCATCTAGTTGGAAATGTTTCAATTTTTAAACCTATTACAGTAAGATAAGACTACTAGCAGAGGAGGCCATGGCATGACGAAACAGTTAAGATGGACATTAAATAGATTTCATTCCAAAAGTTCTACCAAGATCGATCTTTCCCCTTTTCAGCATCAAACGATTGATCAAGTTAGAAGTTTTTTACGTACCCATCCAGCCTATCAAAAGACCCCAATGTATTCTTTGAAAAATCTCGCTACCCATCTGAACATTAGTAATCTGGCGGTGAAAGACGAGTCTTTCCGCTTCGGGTTAAATGCTTTCAAAGGGATGGGAGGACTTTATGCAATAGGGCGTGTGATTGCTGAACGAGCAGGGCTTGATCTACATTCTTTAACCTTCAATCAATTGTTGGAAGTACAAAAGAATCTTGAAAAGATGACTTTTATTACTGCTACTGACGGAAACCACGGACGAGGAGTGGCGTGGGCTGCTAGCAGACTTGGACAAAAGTCTTTGATTTTCATGCCGAAAGGATCTTCTCTATCGAGAATGCAAAGTATTGAGCAAGAAGGAGCGGAAGTTCAGATTACAGACATGAATTATGATGATACCGTGCGAATGTGTTCCAATTTGGCAAAGGAGAATGATTGGATACTGGTTCAGGATACTAGTTGGAAGAGTTACGAAGAGATACCATTATGGATTATGCAAGGGTATAGTGTCATTGCTTCAGAAATGACCGAGCAACTAAATACGGAACAGATGGAACCGCCGACTCATGTGATTTTACAGGCAGGCGTCGGCTCCTTCGCAGCTTCCATGACCGCTTATTTCGCGAATGCGTATCCTGATAATCCTCCACAAATCATTTTAGTTGAACCAGGAGCCGCCGATTGCTTCTTCCGATCCTTCACTACGCACGATGGACATATGGAACAAGTGAAAGGAGATCTTGCTACGATTATGGCAGGCTTGTCCTGTGGTGTTCCCAATCCATATGCATATCAATTGCTCAAAAACTTGGCAGTTGCTTCTTTCTCCTGTGCCGACTCCCTCTCTGCCTTAGGAATGAGAGTGCTCGGAAACCCGATTGGTGATGATCAAAGGATCATTTCAGGCGAATCTGGTTCTATTCCGATTGGCTTGCTATACTATTTACGTACGACGGAGGAAGGGGCGGAAATTTGTAATGCGCTATCCATCGATGGGGATTCACGTATTCTATGCGTCAGCACAGAAGGAGATACGGATCCTTCTTTCTATCGTGACATCGTTTGGAAAGGTTATCATTCCAACCTTCCTGCTTATTCAGAGATCATCAAATGATGTTTTTGATTGGATGTGTATTCAGTTATGAGGAAAGAACTTTTTATGAAATCCGAATTGCAACGAGAATGGGTCGCCAAACTGGCTGAGTTGAAGGCATCCATCCAGGACGATGCAGATGAAAACGATCGGCTTTCCAGTTTCCCTCGGAAGACGATTCAAACTCTTGTCGATATGGGCTACACCAAGCTTGGATTGCCGAAGGAATACGGCGGAAGTGATATGACTGTTTCCGACATGATCATGTTGCAGGAGACTTTGGCTTCATACGACGGTGCGACCGCGTTATCGATCGGCTGGCACCAGGGAGTTGTCGGGGATTTATATGAACATCGGGCATGGAGTCAAAATCTATTAGATCAATTTTCAATTGATGTACAAAACGGAGCGCTTGTAAACCGGGCTGTCAGTGAAGCGCAAACGGGCAGTCCTACGAGAGGCGGCCGGCCTCAAACGATCGCTATGCCAGTAGACGGCGGCTGGAAAATTACCGGCCGGAAGACCTTTACCTCTATGTCACCTGTATTGACCCATCTTCTCGTCACAGCTTGGGTTGAAGAAAAAAATGGGGTTGGAACCTTTTTGATCAAACGCTCTGCAGCTGGTATATCGATTGATCCAACATGGGATATGGTCGGTATGCGGTCAACTGAAAGTCATGATCTGGTACTCGAACAAGTATTTGTGACGGATCAACAGCTGGTTGAGTTTAACACAGCGCCACGAACAGAAAAACTGAATGGCTGGCTATTGCATATCCCGGCTTGCTATCTCGGTATTGCGCAAGCTGCGCGGGATTACGCAGTCCATTTCGCTGCTCATTATTCACCAAACAGCATTCAAGGGACAATCGCCACTTTGCCAAATGTCCAGGCGGCCATCGGGCAAATGGACTTGGAATTAATGAAAGCCCGCCATATTTTATATAGCACCGCGGAAGCCTATGACGATCCTTCCAGAAGAGCTTACATGCAGCAGGAACTCGGTGTGGCGAAAGTGGCAGTGACGAATTCAGCTATTTCGATTGTCGACCAGGCCATGCGCATCGTCGGGGCAAAAAGCTTGGAAATGTCTTGTCCGCTGCAGCGATACTACCGCGATGTCAGAGCCGGTTTGCATAACCCGCCGATGGATGATATGGTCATTTCCAAACTGGCCGCCTTCGCGATTCATGAGGCCGAGAGGAAGTGATCAGATGCTGAAGCGGCTTGTCATTACTGGATATAAAGCGCATGAACTCGGGATCTTCAACGATAAGCACCCCGGCATTCCAATTATCAAAAAAGCGGTGGAAAACAGGCTGTTGCCACTTATTGAAACGGGTTTAGAGTGGGTGATCATCAGCGGACAGCCCGGCGTTGAGACATGGGCAGCGGAAGTTGCGATCGATTTACAGCTCAAATATCCGGAGCTCCAGCTAGCGGTGATTACGCCTTTTGAAGACCAAGAGAAAAATTGGAACGAGGCCAAACAGGAAGCCTATGAGAATCTGATGATTCATGCGGATTATACAGTCAGTCTTACGAAACGTCCCTATGAGGCACCTTGGCAATTCATCGAGAGGGATAAGTTTCTCCTTCGCAACTCAGATGGACTGCTGCTTGTATATGATGAAGATAACGAAGGGTCGCCAAAATTCATGAAAAAAATGGCGGTCTCCTATGCTGAAAAAAGTGATTACGAAGTAATAACCATTACGGCAGATGATTTACAGTTGGTTGCGGAAGATATGCAGCGGCAGGATTGGAATTGATTAGACAGATGGGTTGAATCCACCCATCTGTTTTTTGTTAGGTATTATCCTTTTGAAGCGTGGATTGAGGTAGAAGGGAATGGGCATGTTGTAATGAATATTCGGCGAATTGAATGCTTGATTTTGCACTGCCAATTTGGCGTAATTCGTATTTGGAGCGTGGCATCGGGAAACGGACGCCATACCGGGTGAACACTAATATCTCGAGCTGAACGCCAATAACTCCAGTTGAACGCCAATAAAACGAATTGAACGCCATTATCTCCGGATGAACGCCAATAAAACGAATTGAACGCCATTAACTCCGGATGAACGCCAATATTACGAAATGAACGCCAATAACTCCAGTTGATCGCCATTAAATCGAAATGAACGCCATTAACTCCAGCTGAACGCCAATAAAGCGAAGTTGGCACGCAGGCACCCAACCAGATTTACGAATGGGTTTACTGGTTATGCAGAAGTCTGCCGGGCGCACCAAAAAACAGCCTAGCGACACCTCTTAGTTCGCTAGGCTGTTATGCAATTTATTTCTGATGTTTCTCCAAAAACTCCAACATGCGGCTGTATACAGTAATTTCATTCTCTTTTTTCGAGAAACCATGTCCTTCGTCGTCGAGTACCAAATATTCGACATCCCGCCCGAGAGCTTCCAGTTTGGCTACAATCTGATCGGATTCCTCTTTAACGACACGCGGATCTTTAGCGCCTTGGATGACAAGCATCGGTTTAGTCATGCCATCTAAATAGGTGACAGGCGAGTCCTTTTCAAAACGTTCCTTATCTCGCACCGGATCGCCAATCCAGCGGTCCATGATCGGCTTCCAATGTGGTGGAACAGACTCGACAAAGGTGAACAAATTAGAAACGCCGAAAATATCGACGACCGCTTTGAAGTAGTCTGCATGTCTGCCATGCAATAGCAAGGCCATATAGCCGCCATAGCTGCCACCGACTAGGAATAGCCGCTCCCGATCCGTATGCCCGTTTTCGATAAGCCATTCAATGCCGGATATGCAATCTAGACGTGGCCCCTCTCCCCAGTCACGCTCCACCATCTTTGTGAATTCGGAGCCATAGCCAGTACTGCCTCTGAAGTTAGGGGCAAAAATGGAGTATCCTCTGTTCAGGAAACATTGGAACATGGAACGGAACATCTTTCTTTCTGCTGCCTGCGGACCGCCATGTGGCCAAAAGATAGTAAACCCATTATCCTGTTCGGCTTTTGGTTTGAATAATAATGCTTCAATTTCCAGACCGTCAAATGAAGAATACGTTACGACTTCTGGTTCTACCATCTGCTCTTTATTCACACCAAGCACCCGGTTATCCGTCAACTGTTTCCATTCCTCGCCGTCGGATGAACAGAAGATGTTCAAAGGAACCGTTGCACTCCGGCCCAGCAGATAAACAGCTCCAGACTTGGCCACTTCCAGCTGATCCACCGTGTCAATCGGAAGTGAACAAGCTTGCAACGTTTTCGACTCTACCTCGTATTTATATAGTTTATCGACAACTCCATGTGAAGTTGTTAAATAAAATACGTTCTTTTCCTTGACCCAGTTGATGGAGCCCACACTCTCCCCACTAATTTCTAATTCCTTCGTAAATGTTTGTGAAGGAATATGGAATGTAGCTACATATGAAAAGTCACTATCATAATCGGTGATGAAATAGATCGTATCGTTATCGACAAAGATCGGATTGAAAGTGACATGCACTTGATCAGGATCTGGAGTCAGATAAATCGTTTCATCCCCGATTTTTACAAATCCAATCACATACGTATTCGCAAGCGAACTGACATACACTAACTTTTCCTCATCCTTTGATACAGCTGCCAACTGAGTAGGAGCCTTATCACCGAGGTGCAGGAGGATGTCTTTGCCAGTCTTCAAATTACGCATATGAGTGTTTAAAAAGTTAGAATTGTCTTTTGAAGTGACATAATAGACACGTTCTCCATCTTCACTTACATAACTTAGAAAGAACTTTTCACTTGAATCCCCAGTGATCAAATCCTCTGGTAAACCACCCTCGAATGGCACCGCATAGATTTGATAGTTCTCGTCCCCATCCCGGTCAAATCCAGCCAGCACATAACGGTTTTCCGGATCGATTTCGATAAAGGCGCAGGACTCATCCGCATGAGCAAATAAATACGGATAGGTTTCAGGCAAATCTATCGCCCATAAATTCATCTTTCCATTCATATTCGTGTTGAAGATCAGGCGTTTTTCATCTTTGCTGATGGCAAAATTTGAAATTGTGTACGTCCTGAAAAACTGTTCAACTGTCGGTTTCGCAAATTGAATCATCTCATCACCCCTGAATTATTAAAAAAGTAGTACAATTCTTCCTCTTCCATTATAACGAAAATAGATCAGTGAAACTAGTAACCCTACTCATTCGTACAGTAATAACATAGACTATTGAAAGGGGATATTTCCTAGTACAAATATGGTAATATAGAAAGGAAAGATTTAGTGACCTGGAGGTGAATCGTGTGCAACAACCGCAAACCATCCAACATCGTCCGGAAGGAAACGGCCTGGCTGTCGCAGCCCTCGTTCTCGGTATCATCGGAGTCGTACTTAATTTAGTTATCATCATTCCATACTTTTTAGGTATTTTAGCAATCATATTCGGATCTGTGGGACTAAAAAAATCGTATGGCCGGGGTATGTCAATAGCCGGAATTATTTTAGGATCTGTTGCTCTCTTGATGAAAATCTGTTTTTGGATACTGATTTTCATTTTGGGCAGTATCGGAGATTACTAATTCCATTGCAAAAAAGCGATGACTGGACTGTCATCGCTTTCATTTTGCTTGATTCACTTGCTTTTCTGCCATTTCCCCGATAATAGGAAGCTTGTAGTAGTTTCCATTGTACGCTTGATACATCATGAAAATCATGATGGCAAACGCAAGCAATGATATGAGGAAACTAAAAATCAGACCAATGATAGGCAGGAAACCTAACACAATATTGATCAAGAAAACTGCCACCGCTAAAAACAAAGATTGGAAAGCATGATACCGGATGAAGCGGCTTTCTTTTTCAATAAAAAGGAATACAATGCCGATAATGAAGATGTAGCTGAGCATTCCACCTACATTAGGTGTTAAACCTATTGTTGTTTTCTCCGTTTTCTCTGCTGGTACGGGTGCCTGTTCCAAGTTCGGGTCCTCTCTCTTTTGTTCACCTTCGCTCAATCATTTCCCTCCTCATTTGACTATATTGAGCGGACCCCTGTTTCATTCCTTTATCCCGTACTTTCATCTGAATGTTTTATTGGGCTTCTTTTTAACTTAGCCGCGTAGAGCGTAGTTATCTTATAACCCTTCTCTATCTTCTCGGCCAAATCGTGGCTGCGTTCATAGATGATGGATCGCAGATGGTCCATTTGCCGTGCCATTTTCTCCAGCATTCCTTCTTGCCGATCAAGCCGGCTGGTCATTTCTAGTTGGGCTGCTGTTTGTTTTTCGAGAACTTCGGCAACCCTCTGTTGATCCTTTCGCTGTTCTTCCATTCTCACTAATAATTCATCATGCAGCTTTTGTGTGTCTTGTAGGCTTATCGTCAGTTCTTGGTTCGAGCGATGAATGGTTTCAATTTGCCCGATTAGCTCCTGCTGTTCGGCTTGTTTTGAGAAGAAAGATTCGTGCAATAGCTGATTTTGCTCCTCTAATTTCACCAATCTTTCTATGACATTCTCTTCAAATGCCGCCTCTTCGTATTGCTGCTCCCTGAGTTCCTCTAAACGATAAGAAACCGATAACCATCGATCCTTTTGTTTCAGCTGCTCTTTTGACAGTTCCACAGCCAGCTGCTGAATGTTGTCGCGCATCTCCTCGTCAATCATCTGCTGGTTGGTCTTCCATTCCGTGAGTGGATCATAGGTGTAGCAATCTTGATTTGGTTCATGTATGGATTCTTTATTCATAAACATCTGTGGATGTTGTCCGCCATTCATAAATAATCCCATGCCAATTCCTCCTTTGCCCGTATCCTATGCACTTTCCTATATCGGAGGTGAATTGCCAATCAGCTTCACACAGAAAAAAGACTGCCATTAAGGCAGCCGATTTTCACTCAACTCTTTCCTTTTTCCAGTTTATCGTTCAAATACTTGATGAAGCACTTTACTCGGTTCCACATTGATTAGGTTTTTATAAATGCAATTGTTCGGTTTCTGACGAAGTGAACCAGCAAACGATTTTGCCAGATCTGCTTCTCCGACTACGTATAGCTCTCTCCACCCTTTTTCCTTCCTCATATTTTCTACAATCGTGCCCATATCTTTATAAAATCGATCCAAATTTTCTCGGAGTCGTTGATCCAGATCATCGACATGGCTTCCGCCCGTGCCACGCTGGTTGGCTGAGTTCAAACCTTTCTGCTCTCTCCACACATCAAGGCCTGAGTCGAAGGCATATGTCTTTTCATCATGGACAAAGCCCATGGCAGTATCCAAAATACGCACCTCGCCAAAGCTCGGCAAGACGACGCCTGCTTGTGGGTACGCTTTCATCATATATTCAAATTGCTCCGTAACCGGGTGGTTTTCCCAATAGAAATTGGTTTTTACAGGGATTTGAACATAATGGACTGACCAAAGTTCAGGGTTCTCTGACGCAAAAATAACGACTCCTTTAAGCAAGTCGTTTTTATTGGCATTGATTTCCTCGGCCACTTTCGCTTTTACATTTGCAAATGCTTTTATTTCCCGTTCGTCTTTGGATGCTTTCAAATATTCATCCAGTCGTTTTAAACCATTTTTCAATTGTATTTTCCAAGCGCCGTTCTGTTGCTCCGGGTCTGCAGGGTTCGTGTTCAAATAGACAGTTAATACGCATCGATGATCACAGTGAAAGTCTTGTAAGGCTTGAAGTTCCTTGCTAATTGACATGTATACTTCGACCTCCTTGAGATTACTTAACTATTCTTATACCCTATGAAAATTAGAATAAACCAAATAATCTACTTTTTATTCTCCGTATAAAAATTTCTTTCCATGCCATATTAGTGAGGACAATATCGAAAGGATGATGGCAAAATGGGAAGAGATAATCACAATAATAAAACAGGTAAAAATAGTGCTTCATTGCCACAAACACCTAAAAATCAAAAAATCAATTCCAACGATATGAAAGAAGAAATCGCAAGTGAAATGGCTGAACTGCATCAAGCGAAGAAGAAAAAGAAATTCAGATGATCGATTTCTTTCTGGTGAAAAGTAATTGAAACAAAGCGAGCCGATCACCCACAAAAAGGATAATCGGCTCGTCACTAATTGATTTTGCAATTTGAATCTGATGATCATAAGCTGTCATTCCATTCGTGTGTCAGCACGCCAAACAACAAAGAGTCTCTCCAGTCATCCCCTATTCTAAGATTCTGTCGCAAATGCCCCTCCTCTACCATCCCCACTTTCTCAAGCACTCGGGCGGAAGCGATGTTGCGAGGATCGCATGTGCCGAAGATACGGTGCAAACGCAAGGAATGAAAACCATATTGAAGCAGTAGGCGGGCAGTCTCGGAAGCAAGTCCCTGTCCCCAATAATCAGGGTGAATAATGTAGGAGATTTCCCCTTCCTGATTAGACAGGCTGCGGATGTTTACTTCTCCGGCACCTACCAGTTTCTGCTGCGGCAAGTGAATGACCGCAAAAACGAATCGGGTACGCGGAATTCTCGTCGCATCTTTTATTATGGTTTGGACAAACTCAAACGAATCCGTTACTGTATTTGGTCCCCATGGTTGATAGCGGGAAGCCTCTGGTAAGGTTGCATATGAATGAACATCTGTCCAGTCGTCCAATGTCAACTCTCTCAGAAATACCTTGGAACCTGTTAGTTCACCCGTCATGGTCTACCACCTTTTCTGTCTGATGCACAGTCGGCTAATCTTGTGAAACTAAATTGTTTTTGAGAAATGGTTCCAACCCTTGCGTTTCCACAACCAAAGCTGTCATTCCCTCAGCAGACTCCGTTTCGTGTTCTTCCCCTTTGTCCCAAAAGACGATGTCTCCCGCTTTCACGTTTATCCCAGATTCATTGCCTGTACGTACACGGCCTTCCCCTTCCAAAACGATCAGCAATTGTGGAACGGCAGCTTCATGATAGCCGACAATTCCGTCTACACCAAGCTCTATAATAGCAATATGAGTAGGAGCATCGGTCATTAAAATTTTCCGCATGAGCATATTGGAATTGTACTGAGAGATTTCTTTCCCTTTAACATCAGCAGTTCGAAAGATTTTCATTAAAGTTCCCCTTCCCCTACACTAAACAAACGGAAATAATCTTGAATCATTGGCAGATCAGGCGGGCTGCAATTTACGGGGAGTTCATTCGGATAAAAAAATTGCACATCTAACACTTCATCCGAATTTCCTTGCAGCAAACCATGATACTGCCTGCAAATGTAGGTAGCGACAACGTTATAGACTTCGTCACCGTGAGGATATCGGTAATAGAATTCTTTGCCCGAATAAAAATTGAATGGGATTAGCTCGATAGCTGTAAGATTTTTTTCTTCCAACAGTTCGCGTTTAGCCACTTCCTCCAATGTTTCGCCAGGTTCCATCGTCCCGCCTGGCAAGCCCCAACAATTATTATCCGACCGCAGTTGCAGAAGCATTCGACCCAATTGATCAATTACAATTACATTCGCCCCCACCAGTATAATCGGCCGCGTGCCAACGAGTTGCCTTATTTCCTGAACATACCCCATCGCTATGCCCTATTTGCTTTGAACGAAGGACTCAATTCACTCCACACATCAAACAGATTTCCATCGGGATCCGCAAACACAAAATTATTCCCGGCATGCCCTCTATCTTCAATGTCACCGACTATCACACCCCGGTTTTGCAGATCTTTCTGCAATTCTCGTAACGCAGACTCTCCGTCTATCTCAAAAGTGAGAGAAAATCGCTTTGACCCCTTTGAATCCATAAAATTGGCCGATTCGTTTTCTTGAGATTTTACAAGAAAGAAACTTTGATTCGCCAAATCCAAAATCGCTTTGTCCTCATCTTCATAATTCAATTTCGCACCCAAATTTCCGACATACCATTGAGCGGATTCTTTCACATTTGTTACGGGAATATAAGTTGTCCCAACACGCAGCAGCTTTTCTGTCATGTTAGTCTCCTCCTTTGACATCTATTAAAGCAAACCGTTCACAAACTAGAAGCATTTCGTTGGAGTAGGGCAAACCGGCATTGCTCATTTCTTCTTTAAAAAAACGTTCATGGATATGTCTCCATTCCTCGTACGTTCCTTCCCCTTCCGCTAATGCAAATTCTTCATTGACTTCATTGAAAGGAATGAGTGCTACCTCCGTCGTCTTAATGATGGCGACGGGTTCTTCCGAACTGTTTAACACGATGCTATACTCATTTACCTCCGGCAGCGGCTCATTTTCCTTTTCATACAAAACGTATGCCGAGCATGTAGCCGTCTTTTTTCCACTGATTACTTTTTGCGCTAGCGCATCCGGCGTATCACCAAACATCCAGGCGCTGACCGCATCAGGCTTTTCCTTGGATCTCCAGTATTGATCCCAATACTCTTTCGCTGCTGAATTCATTTTGAATCCCTCCTAGATGATCATTTCGATAATTCTGCGGCATCTCTCTTCTTCTGAATGGATACCAAACTTCTTGCTTATATCAATGTTTAACCGATAAAACTCTGAACTTAGATTGGCTATTGTTTCTAAAATATCTTTCTGATCCCTTCGGCAATCCCATTCAGCCAGTTTCACTTGTTGCCAATCTTTCAACTGGCTTCTGGTACCTTCTATTTTTGACCAAACACCATACGAACTCTTTAGATGAATTCCCATTTCCATATACCAACCATAGGCTATCAGCCATCGAAGGCGATCTATATTGGAGATCGCACTGTACAATTCTCCTCTCATGGTAGAACGATAGGCTTCATGAAGAAATGCGAAAACCTTTCCCCTCCACCATTCTATATCCCTTAAGTCCGGAGTATATTTCAGCTTCTCTGCCTCTTCGAAGATCGGAGTTAGAAGACTGTACGGGTCATAATATACCTGCAAGTCTTGTAACCAAATGGATGGCGTAATATCTTCTATTACTTGGTACCATGAGTCTACTTTCACGAATCCTTCATAATGGGTCACAATAACAGGAGATACAGGGGAAGATTCCTCGTAGAATAAAACATCCCCCCACTTCGCAGCACGTGCTCTTTTTGATTCAATGAATTGTTGTTGCATTGCAGGGTTAACAATGACATGAAGGTCAATATCTGAATAAAGATCATAATTACCCCTTGCTAAGGAGCCTCCCTCAAAAACAGCCATGACTCCCGTGTCATTTATCAAGTCATCCAAAGCTTTGTCCAACAGTTGCTTTCGGTACTTAGGCAATCCCAAATCCCTTTCATGAAACTTGACCAATGATACCGACATCCTTATCAACTCCTTAATTTCACCAGCACATCCCCATGTTTCTGAAAGAACTCCTCCAGTACCGTGCGGTGGCTCCCTACAATATCATCTGGCAGTTCATGTGGATAAAAATATTCGAACGCCATAGATTCCTTCGGATTGACAACAAGCTCTCCTTTGATGGCAGTTGAATAATATGCCGCCGTCACTACATAGAATTCATCTCCATTGGCAGCCTTTATAAATTGATCAGGACCCGAATAGACATTGATCAGGGTTAATTCACCTACTGACAACCCCGTCTCTTCCCACAATTCCCGTCTTGCGACATCTTCTGTTGATTCACCAAGTTCCATCAGGCCTCCTGGCAGACCCCAGGCCCCTTCAGGAAACTTTCGTTGCTGCAATAAAATTCGGCCATGCCGATTCACTGCCACAACGACAGATCCGACAAATATCATGGGCCGATGCCCAACCAGCTCTCGTATTTCTTCAATGTATCCCATTATGTACTCCTTCTTTTCCTTACACCCGCAGCGGAGATAATAACTGCAGTGTGGAATGCTGTTTGTCCGGCCGTATTAATGCCGGCTTCATTAATCCATTGAAGCCTATAACAATTTTCTTGCTGTTTATTCCTTTTAATGCTTCCAATAAATATTTCCCATCAAAGGTCATCTGGACTGGTAATTGGCCATCCAGATGAAGAATGTTCTGAACTTCTTCCAGCTCACCGATTTCTGTTGATTTGGATGTAATTTTCATTCGATCACTCGCTAAAATTTCCAACCGAACATTGTTATGCTTCCACTCTCCTGAAAAGAGACAGGCCCGGTCAATCCCACTTCTTAACTGTTCAGCATCTAAAACAACCGATGTTAAAAATTCAGTTGGCAGCAAGGATTCCGTCTTTGGATACATGCCCTCAAGAAGAATAGAATACAGGACTGTATTTTCACATTGAAAAACAGCAAACTGACCGTTTTTGCTAATTCGAATCAATGCTGTTTCGGGAACCTTCAAGTTGGACAGCTCTGACAAAGCTTTACTTGGAATAATGAAATTGTCTGCCATTGAGGAATTTGCAGGGATGACAGCCTGTGCCAAGCGGTGAGAATCCGTGGCCGTACAGATGAGCCTGTCCCTTTCCACTTGCATATGCACGCCTGTTAAGACCGGCTTCGAATCACTTTTCGCGACAGCAAAAGCAGTTTGACTGATGGCTTCCTTCAGCTTGCCGAATGGCAATTCAATTGTCTGCATACCTTGTAAATCAGGCAGTTCAGGATAGAGGTCATCGGCATAACCGGATAGCTTCGTTGAAATCTCCTCTGACGAAACCGTTATTTTTGATTCTCTTATCGATATCCGAATAGAACTGGGCAATTTCTTTATCAGCTCTGCAAAATATTTAGCCGGGACCATCCCTTGTCCCGGTTCCACTAGTTGCACAACCGTTTCCCCTTCTACCTGAAGTGGAATTTTCTTTATAATAAATAGCTCCGTGTTGCCACCCGTCAATGTCACGCCATTTTCTCCCGCCTCAATTTTCAAGCCAGTAAGAATCGGTAAGACGCTTTGCGACGGACACACCTTGACGACATCTGAAACGAGAGAAGAAAACAATTGTTTCTGAATGATAAATTCCATGGAAATACTCCCTCTTCTATGTTAACTACCTTGATGAACATTGCACCAAACTGCATCCCACTTCTTTTCAGCAATTCTTTTTTCGAATATGCGCATTCGTTCCGTGGACTGTTTAAAAAACGGAGTGGCAGACACTCTGCAATGCAGCACATCCTCCACCCCATGAGGCATACATAACACTAATTCTTCATTGGCATCCAACTTTACACCGAACGCTGTAGCTGTTTCCGGGAATTTAGAGATCGCATCCGCAGAACAGTGATACGCGGGAAGATGATTTCGAAGATGCATTCGTGCTTGATTCTTTACGGACCACGGCTCGTTTGGATGCAAGAACTGCAGCCTTTGTTCCCATTCCTTTTCGATACTTTCATCCTCATTGTTTGGATCAAAATAAATGACATCGATATCTGGCAAAGGCGTCCGTTTTTCGAAACGGTGGACAACATCCCAAACTTTTGAACGAACGAAACCTGCGCAAATCCACCAATCCGGCAGATTAATGGATCTCACAGTTCGTAAAATGTCCATCATCCATTCATCTTCTTGTATGGCCAAAAGAATATCCTCCCTGGACTGCATATGGATCATTTCCCTTCCAGCATTATAAGACTGTGGATCAAATCATCTTTCACATTGAAACCGGCCGTCTTGTATAAGTTGATCGCTACAGAATTAGTTGCATTCACACAAAGACTTATCTCATCGATCCTCTCAAACGTAAATAATCGAAGAAGTGCCTCTTGCAATAACCGGGTTCCAATGCCCTGTTTTCGAAAAGCATTGGAAACGGCAATGTATTCAATTGAACCTTCCCCATGGGCAAGGTCGTCCTCTATATATACATAGCCCTTAATTCGTTGATCATCCGCCTTAAGGATTAGCAGCTGATTCTGTTCATTCAGCCGGTTGCAAATGGTTTCAGCATCATAATACGTTTTCGGAAATGCCTCTTCATGAAGTGTTTTGAACGCTTCCCAGCAGGACACTTCATACGATACAATTTCACCGGTAACGTAGCTCGGTTGTTCACCCTTTTGTGCCACCAGCACAACATGCTTGCCTTTTTCAATACCGCTTTTTGTTTCAATGAACCGTTTTAACAATTCATTTTCGCCTGAATAGAAAAAGTGAAAATGATCCAATTGATCCTCAACTGTTTCATATAGGCTTTTCCATAATGTTTCGGCTAGCCGCAAATCGACTTCCGGAACGAAAGGCCCCCATACTTCTGCGCTTCGATCCTCAATATCCAAATCAAATCCAAGTGCTCCGACAATCCGATCTTCCTCGTACGCAACCTTGAATGATTGAGACCACTCCACGTCCGAAAAATCGTTTTGCAGCGTATCTATGATTTCTTCCATCTGTTCCCCGCAATAGCCAATATGATGAGCCGGTTTGTTGTTCATTTCAGCTAAAAAAACAGAAAGCCCTCTGATGCTTCGGGGAGTTTCAATAGTAACTCTCAATGAATTCCCCCCTTTATGTACTTCGATAGGCATACAATATCTCAGAAATTTTATAAGCCGATACTCGTTTCAGATGCAGCGAATAAGGGCATGTCGAATCGACTTCTTTTTCAATGAAAGCTGCACCCTCTTTTAGCGCATCTTCTAGTTGCTTTATTAACATCCCTTCCAGCAAGTACATGCTCTCAGCGGCATCTACGCCGACCCAGCCAAGCTCCCAGCCTGAAGAATCCGCTTCATAAAGCAAACTGAAACCGATAATGGCCTCGTCTCTTTCAGCCACATAGCTATAGGTTTCCAGCAAACCATCATAGATGACCGATCGCCATTCCTCATCAGGCATTTCAGCTACCGGGTTGTCCAGATGAGTCTCGGTATAAGTCCGCTTGCATAAGTGGACGAGGCTTGTTTCAAGTGTTGGATCGCTTTTTATATCCGACACTGTGCGAAAATGTTTCTCATTCGTCCGCAATTCGCCAGCCGGTTTAAACCGAATGATTTCTGTTTTTCGGATCATCGGGATTCCATTCTCAGGTAATATACTTTGCAGTAAGGAGAACCGATCATCCAGCAAAAAGAACAACGGCTTTTTATATACTTCCCGTATGTATTTCACAACGTTGGCAAGGCTCGCATAATCTGCAGTCGACCACTCGTATGCCAGGCGCACATAGATGCAGTGCGGATGCCAGGTGGATGTATGCGTGGAGGCAAATGCAAACGCCCTGCCTTGATTGCGGAAAAGAAAGCTCCCTTGATTGGACTTGCTGTTCACACTCGCCTCCATGTCCAGCCGCAAATCTTCACATCCATTGAACACCTCATTGAAAAAGCCGCTGTACTGCGCCTTACACGGATTCCGAACTACTTCCATGATCCTCACCTTCTATCCAATACGTTTTTCCATCATCGTGCCGTCTCATCATTCCATTATCAATGAAAAATCGACGGATCGTTGCAAAATCGGCATAAACTTGCCTGAGGGTGTCATTCACTTCTTTTTCAGTGTACTGTACATCCTTTTCAAATCTTTTGATTATTTCTTCCGCAATGATATACTTTCGTTTTTCTTTACTCGGAAAGGTGTCCAGTGGACCATCCACACCGTTTCGGAAATAACTTTTCAATATCTTTTCTCTTTCTTCAGGCTTAATTTGGAATGTATCTTTCATATGAATCAACCTTTTCTCTTATACTTAAAAACCAATCTCGTATTCTTCTCCGTCTTCATTCTTTACAAGCATGGAACCATTCTTTCGCTCTAATCCGATTAATATATACGGATTTACTTCATCACTTTCAGCATCTATTTCTTTGACAGTGACGATTGTTTGGTCATCCTGAATATCTACATCTACGACTTCCAATTCTTTTGCAGGCGTTCCCGTTGACACGACAACCATACTTTTGCCCTGTGAGATATCAATGACTTTAAAGCCTCTGCGTTCCGGCTTTTCTTCCTGTAAATATTCGACGAAGACTCTGACGGCAGGCTCGTCCTTTATATCCTTCTTATTCATCACCCAATATTCTTTCGTACAAGCGCCAAGTAGAAGGATCAAGGCGATCATCAATGCTGCAAAACCCTTTTTCACTGTTTTTCCATCTCCCTACTATGTAGACAATCAGTAATCTATTTTTTATCTAACTCTCGTTAATTCACGAAAATGCAATTTAGTTAGCTCGAGCAATTGAAATTGATTTTCCAAAATCGCCTGCTTCAATGCATTAAATTCATTCCACGACTGCGAATATTCTTCAGAGGTAATAATCCCTTCCGAAAGTGCGGCTTCTAACTCATCTGCGTCTTTTTCAATCAATCTTCCATTCGGTAAGTAGATCAGATCGAGAAACAGATCATCCATCCATGGACCATTCTTCTCGCAATAACCATTGCGTGTGCATATATCGATATACCACTGGACAACTTGATTGGATGCGTCAAAAACAGTTGTTACGGAATACTGCTGCCCCTCTGGAAAATGCTGCATCCAACTATATCCTTTGTCTGCGATACAGACAGGCGTATCTCCATACTGTTTAACAAGCGGCGCGGCCACTTCATGCATGTGAAAGAGTGTCACATATCCTTTAAACTCTGATGTCTCGAAGTATCTCTCCATATAGTCCCGTCTTAAAATCCGCTGCCAATCATATCGGCTGCCAAATTTCCTTTTCAGCAAATTCTTTTCCCCCTACTCCGGTCTTCTGTCATACGGATGTAATTGTCCGACAATCCGTCCAACCCCTCCAGATTCTATCTGCCCGATTACACCGCCTGAGATTTCCTCGTTCGTCAGCCAACGGGATCCCGTTTCTTCTTGTATAAATCCCAAATAGACAACTTCCCGCATACAGCTAAACGGAATGTTCACGAGTTCGTCTTGAAAATACCGCCTGCTCCCTTTAACATGGATCAGTCGGAACGGGTTATCATGTTCATTCATGGAACAAACCCGCTCAACGACTTGATAATTCGGCGTCCAACTGACAATCAGAGCGAAGGGTCCTCGTTTTTTAATTGCCTCGCTAATTTCCACAAGGAAAGAATCCGAATTATAATCGGCTTGAATAGGAAATATTGAATGAGGTGGACTATTTTCCATCACTTGTTTCAGTTTGCCGGCTGTTCGACCTACAACTGAAACGGCATAATCATGCTTGGCTAAGTAGGTGCTCACATTACGAAGCATCCCCGTGCCACCGATCACAAGTGCATGCTTTGGATCCATCATCAATCTTCACCTGCTGTCCTTTATAAGGAAGGAATTCTTTGTGATGCTGCTAAATGATTCTTTGCCAAATAATATGCACTTACGGAAAACAACTGCGTAATCCGTTTTTCAGAAATCATCTGTTCCATCACATCAAACGGATATCGTTTCACTGTAATCCGCTCGGTTTCATCCAGTTCCTGTTCAAATTTCTTTTTTGCATCCACAATCAGAAAGGTAATTACCTTGTTCGTCTGTGTAGCGGGGTTGACCATGAAATCACCCAGTAAAATCGGCGGATATTCCGTAACATACCCGGTCTCCTCCCGCACTTCCCGAACGATTGCTTCCTCCCATGTCTCCCCCTCTTCCATTTTTCCTGCTGGAATCTCAAGAAACATCCCGTTCCCCGGATGGCGATACTGCTCGACTAACAAAATTTCATTGTCCTCCGTAAGAACGATGGCGTTCACCCAATCCGCATATTCATTCACATAATAATCGTTGATATGCGTGCCGTCTGTCATTTGGCACGTATCTTTCCGTAAATTCCCAAAAGGGGTTTTAAAGACATACTCGGAATCTAGCACTTTCCATGTCATTGTTATTCCTCCTATTTCGCGAAAGGCGCTGCCTCAGCGTAGACCTTGCGCCTTATGCTTCCTTCTTTAAATGATAAATATGAGTGTTCTCCGACTCTGAATCATCGCATACAAACCCGTTAGCCCGATAAAATGCATCCGCTTTCGATGATTCAGTCCGGACCGTAATTACCTCAAAATGGTCGGCTGCATGATCAGTAATCGCCTTCAATAGCGAAGAACCAACACCATGGCGGCGAGCATCAGACAAAACATAAAATCGCCTCAACCTGGCCGCTTGACCGCTCGGATCGTATGGAGACCGATTTAGCCCTCCAATGCCCAGCACGTGTCCTTCCGGATTTAGCACACAGAACAGCGCTTCACCAGGACCATCAAACCGATTCGATCCATCCCCATATTCTCGAACAAGCCTAGATACAAACCGATAGCCTTCTCTCTCACTTTCTACCTTCAATCGCTCGACATCAGCTTCATCTAATTCTCTCAATCGTTCTACCGTATAGTCCATGCATACACGCCCCCTCTTTTTTCCCACTCCCTACACATTCGTTATATGTCTGAACAAACCCTTTTATTTTGGCAGTCCTCTCCGAATCAAATTAGTTATTATTGGTAGGATAAACACTCCCAGTGTATCACCGACTCGCAGTGATTACCTCTGGCTCTGAGATGTATCACAGAATGCGAAGCGTTACCACCATCTCTCCAGCGCTTACCACCGATTCTTGGTCTGTTACCACCGTCTCTCTAACACTTACCACCGACTCGCATATTTATCACCGACTTTCGGGCCGTTACCACCGATTCTACATCGGTTACCACCGACTCTCGGACTGTTACCGCCGTCTCTCTAACACTTACCACCGACTCGCATATTTACCACCGACTTTCGAGCCGTTACCACCGATTCTACAACGGTTACCACCGACTCTCGGACTGTTACCACCGTCTCTCTAACACTTACCACCGACTCGCATATTTACCACCGACTTTCGAGCCGTTACCACCGATTCTACAACGGTTACCACCGACTCTCGGACTGTTACCACCGTCTCTCTAACACTTACCACCGACTCGCACATTTACCACCGACTTTCGAGCCGTTACCACCGATTCTCAAACGCTTACCACCGACTCGCCCCATTTAACAAAAAAAAACGCACAAATAAGTGCGCTTGCTGTAGTTTTCTCTTACGAACCCTGCAATCCATGAGTGGTTATGAAATACTTGGATCAGTATTGAAATTGGACTCTGACAGACGCCTGAACTACTATTTGGCCAGGCTCGATAGGGGTTGTTGTGGTTTTTGATAGGGCCATCATCGGCTGCGGGTTGCCCGATTGGAAGGAAGAATCCTCCGTAATTTTGATCGGTTTCGAATCAATCTGAACCTGCATTGATTCTCCCAGTGCTCGGGCTTTGGCTGTTGCTTGTTTCAATGCTTTTTGTAAGGCTTGCTCGTATAGCAGATTTTCATGCTCGACTCCAAACTGCAAGGATCCGACTTGGTTCACACCATTTTGAACTGCGGTATCAATGACGCGGCCTGCATCCATGACATTAGGTACTTTGACAGTGATGCTGTTGGTAACCGTATAGCCGCGGAATATCTGTTGTCCGTCAATGTAATCATAGCGCGGATTGATGGTGAATGAAGTGGTCTGGATATTTTTTTTAGGAATTCCTAAGTGCTGGAGAGCCTCAATGACTTGGTTCATCTTCTCGGCATTTTCCTGTAATGCTATCGTGGCATCCCTGTTTTCTGTAATGACATCCAGTTGGATTTTTATATAATCAGGTTCCCTTACAACTTGGCCAGAGCCAGTCACAGTAATGATTCTTGCCGCAGGACGAGTATGTTGCATGACATATGGGTAATACAATGGACTTCCACCTTTCTCCAATGTTCATCCTCTATCATATGCAACGCTCCCCCTCGTGACATACGACAAAAAACCAGCAGGCGCGGCTGCTGGTTCAAACAAGAATTTTACTGAAAAAGGCTTTCGTTCGTTCATTTTTAGGCTGATTGAATAATTCATCCGGAGTCCCTTCCTCGACTAGCAATCCATTGTCCATAAATGCCACCCGGTCTCCGACTTCTTTCGCGAATCCCATTTCATGCGTTACGACCACCATAGTCATGCCTTCTAATGCTAATTGTTTCATCACATCCAGCACTTCTTTGACCATTTCAGGATCGAGTGCAGACGTCGGCTCGTCAAACAGCATGACTTTTGGTCTCATCGCGAGGGCTCTCGCAATGGCGACCCGTTGCTTTTGACCGCCAGACAACTGCTCTGGATAGGCATTTGCTTTATCGGCTAAACCGACTTTCTTCAACAGTTGCCGAGCAAGTTCATTCGCCTCCTGTTTTCCCATCTTCCTGATTTTGATTGGCGCCATCGTAATATTATCAATGACCCGCATATGGGGAAACAGATTGAACTGCTGAAACACCATCCCGACTTCTTTACGAATTTCATTGATATCCGTCTTTGGATCGTTTACCCGTACACCCTCGATCAAAATTTCACCGCTTGTAATGTCCTCCAGCAAATTGATACAGCGTAAAAAAGTGCTTTTCCCTGAACCGCTTGGCCCGATGATGCAAATGACTTCTTTTTCTTTTATCTCATAGTCGATTCCTTGCAGCACATGTAATTCTCCAAATGACTTATGCAAGCCTTTGATGGTAATCAATCGATCATCCCCCTGCCTGTGTACGCCCGAAGGTCAGGCGCTGTTTTCGAGGTGACGGTACATAGCTGTTGCTAAACCGCTTTTCCACGTAACTGATCAGTTTGCCGAAAATGAATGTCAGCACTAAGTACAAAACCGCTACGGTCAAATATGGTTCCCATGGTCGCAATGTCGCCCCAGCAACGACTTTCCCGGCGTACAGAAGTTCACCTCCGGCAATCATGGAGACAAGCGAGGAGTCTTTCATCAAGGCAATCAATTCATTGCCGAACGGCGGTATCATCCGGCGCAGCGCCTGCGGCAAGATAATCAGCCGCATGGCAGTTTTATGCGGCATCCCAAGCGAACGGGCAGCCTCCATTTGGCCTTTTTCAATCGAATTGATACCTGCACGTATAATTTCTGCGTTATAGGCGGCACTGTTCAGCATAAGTGCAACCGCCCCTGAAACGAAGAAGCCGAGTGAATGGCCAAAAATGCTCGGTATCAAAGCTGTATGGATTAATAAAAGCTGTACCAATAAAGGCGTGCCCCGGAAAAAATCTACATAATATTTGGCGGGGTAATAAACCCATTTTTTCTTTGACAACTTTCCGAGTCCGACAAACAGTCCCAGAATCAGTCCCCCTGCATAACCGACAACCGTCAGGCCGAGTGTAATCCAAAGTCCCCGGATGAACAACTCCCGGTAATTCCAAATGGCATCAAATCGAAAATCAAAGATATCCATTCTCTTCACCTCCAAGATGCGGAATTATCATGACAGTTTGACGAAGTGTTTATTCCACATCAAAGCCAGTGATTTCTTTCAACTTCCCATTCTCTTTAATTTTCTTAATGCCTTCATTTAAAATATCGAGCACTTCTTGGTTGCCTTTTTTCACCATGAGTCCATAATATTCCTTTTCAAAACTATCATCTTCAACAGCTTTCAGTTTCACTTTTGGATTACTTTTTTGATAATCAATCATAACAACATTATCTCCGACAGAAGCATCTGCGTTCCCATTGATCATTTCTCCGATCGCCAGAGGCATCGTTTCAGCAGCCAATATTTTAGAGCTTGTATCCCCTTGCAACCCTTGTACGACAATATGGCCTGTCGTACCATTTTGAACGGTCACTCGTTTATCTTTCAAATCTTGAAAACTCTCCACATCAGAATCTTCCGGCACGAGAATTAGTTGACTTGCGATATAATAGGGATCCGAAAAATCAAAGGATTCCTTCCGCTCTTCATTAATTGTTATGGAAGAAACGGCAAAATCGACTTCCCCGTTATTTACTGCCGGAAAAAGTGGATCCCATCCATAATTCCGGAATTCCACCTCTACGCCAGCTGCTTCTGCTACCGCTTTGACGATATCAATATCAATCCCCACAATGTTCCCTTTTTCGTCCATATACTCCATCGGTGCATAGGTTGCGTCGGTACCGACAATTAATTTCTTCTTACCGCCTGCTTCTGCTGCGTCCCCTGTGTCACCAGTTGAACCATTTTTACTGCCTGTTCCGCATCCGACTAGGAATATAGCCATAACCAGGAATGCAAAACGCACCAACCATTTCCCTCTATTCATACTAAACATACTGACTCCCCCCTAAATTCTACAAATTTACTAAAAATCAGAATCTTGAATTGATTATATATGAAAACGCTTTCTGTAACAACTGAATATTTTTAATTATTGAATATCCACATATGTAAAAAAGCTTGCTTCCCTAAGGAAGACAAGCTTTTCCAGTTAAAATATATCGCTGATCAATCGTGCTAACGGGCGTATCATCCAGATCAGAAGCCGGATGGGCAAGAATAGTAATTCAGGAATGAAAAATGTCACATCCGCCAAAAAATCGATAATTCGATAACGCTCGCTCTCTCTTCTCCTCAATTTCCTTCTCTTCAAACTGCAACCCCTCATCCCTTATTGAAAGATAGGTAATGTGACAACAACCATCAGTAAAAAGATAATCGCAATATAGTTTACAGAATAAAGAAACATGACATATGCCCACTTCATATCATCCTTGGCGAAGAAACCTTGGATGGATACAGCCAGATACCCAATATTCATCAACGTGGCCAATGTAACAAAGACCATGCCAAGTGATCCTAGGTAAAATGGCAACGGCAGCAGACAGGCAATGTAGACAAACATTTGGCGCTTTGTCATTTGAAAACCTCGAACGACTGGAAGCATGGCGACGTTCGCTGCTTTGTATTCATCGTATTTACGCATCGCAATTGCAAACGTATGCGGCATTTGCCAGATGAACAAAATGAGGAACAGCATAATCGGTACAATATGGTAAGCAGGTGCAACAGCAGCCCAGCCGATCATCGGAGTAACCGCACCAGAGAGACTGCCTATCACTGTATTCAGTGTGTACTTTCTTTTCGACCACATCGTATAAAGTACAACATACGTAAACCAGCCGATAAAGCCCCAGATCGCCGCTTCAAATGTCGTGAAGAACAGCATACCCATTCCGACAGCGGACATTGCGATTCCAATGAGAAGAACAGTGCGTAAGGGAATATTCCCTGTAACTGTAGGACGTTTTTGTGTCCTTTTCATCACTGTATCAATATCCACGTCGTACCAGTTATTTATGACGAGCGCACCGCCCATCAGTATCGTGCTGCCGATAATCGTCAGCCAAAACAAAGTTCCATTTGCCCAAAGGGACTGATCTGTAAAATAAAGCGCTAGCCAAAAACCGACGAATACAGGCAATGCATTCGCAATCAGGACAGGCGCTTTAAAAAGGGATTTCAAGTCGGCAATTAACGTGCCGGAGCGTTCTTCTCCCCGGGTTGCCTCTTGCTCATCCCGCAATGAAATATCCATTTGTCGAGTCATTCTATATATCCCCCTTGGAGGTTATGATCAATTCATCATCCCTTTTATCATAACATTTCATGCAAGGAACTTTAATATTTTGGTCGTATTAAATGGGATATTTCATATGGGCCTCAACAATTCGTCACAAATTATTCAAAAACGAAATATATGGAAATCCTGTACGATTTAGCCTTCCAGGAATCCAATGTAAATCCCCATGGTGAATAAAATAAATATGATTGCGATATACACAAGGAATACAACTACAAATACACCAACCGTCACGATCAAATATGCTTTTGCGAAGTTATTTCGCGGATCCGCTTTATCTATTGCCCAGATGATGAGCATGACAAGATTGACGATTGGCAAGACGATCAGAATCATGGTGATGATCCAATCTTTTAAAGACATGGACTGTTCGTTTTGCATGACTAAATTTCGCTCCTTTCTTTTTTCTATACGTACCGAAACGTTATTAGTTTCGTTTTGGCATTTGAATAAGCCTTTGGGTAAGGGGACATGTTATTCATATAGGTATTTGAAAGGAGAAGAAGCATGAAAATCCATAAACTGATCAGCGTTTTACTTTTGTTCGTATTTGTACTCTCCGCGTGCTCAGATCGAACCATTGTCACGGAACGAAAAGAATCAAAAGAAACTGTAGGAGATACATATGGCTTTACTTCATTCAATTTAACGATTGAGACGAAAATGGAAAAGCAAGCGGTCTCGGTTATGTACGAAGAAAAACCGAAAAGGATAGAAGCCGAATATAGCAATAAAGAAAAAGGCATCAGCACTTTTGGAAATGAGGCGATGAAGAAACTCGATGAACTCTTCAAATCCATGAAATTAACGCCCGATATGCCAGAGGAGGATATGATTAAGACGGTCTCGGAAACATTTGAAATCAGTGACTATAAAATGATCAAGCTGAGCGTAAAGTTTGTCGGTCATGATGCGAAAGAGATTAGGATATCAAAATAAGCCAGTTCCATTTTCATTGATTTCGGGTATAGGAAGTCATACTTCATTTACCGACATAGTTAGGGAGGAAATCATATGGAATGGAAAGGTCGTAGAGGGAGCAGTAACGTTGAGGACCGCAGAGGCATGGGCGGGCCTGCCATCATGGGAGGCGGTATTGGCGGGATTGTCCTCTTGCTGGTCGTTATGTTTCTTGGTGGTGATCCGGGCGCCATTCTAGGCGGAATGGGCAATTCCACAGAGAATACCAGCTACGTGGAAACGGAACAAGATAAGGAGCTCGCGGAGTTTGTTTCCGTTGTGCTAGCTGACACGGAAGATGTGTGGCATGAGGTTTTTAAAGAAGAAGGACTTGAATACCGAGAGCCCACTCTGGTCCTATATTCGGGAAGCGTGCAATCCGCATGCGGAACTGCCGGTGCATCAGTTGGCCCTTTTTACTGTCCCGGCGATGAAAAGTTATATATTGATTTAAGTTTTTATCAGGAGCTGCAGGATCAATTCCAAGCACCAGGCGACTTTGCGATGGCATATGTTATCGCGCATGAAGTCGGACACCATGTTCAAAAGCTGCTGGGCATCAGCGATCAGATGGCTGCAATTCGGTCTAAAGTGAGTGAAGAGGAGTACAATAAATATTCGGTACGCCTCGAGCTGCAAGCCGATTATTTTGCAGGTGTTTGGGCAAAGCATGCACAAGGCATGGGTGTGCTAGAAAAAGGTGACTTGGAAGAAGCGCTCAATGCAGCAAGCGCGGTCGGTGACGACACCATTCAAAAACGCGCAAGAGGCTATGTGGTCCCAGAGAGCTTTACCCATGGGACTTCGGAGCAACGAAAAAAATGGTTTTATAAAGGATTCCAATCCGGAAAAATTGAAGAAGGCGATACATTCAACGCAAAAAATCTATAGACAGACAGTAGTAAACCCAGAGGTTACTTCACACCTCTGGGTTTACTCTTTCTAGTTTATAGCTTAGAAGCTCATATGATCCGGGATACTTCTTCAGATTGATCGTCCAATTGCGCCGCGGAAGAAGCAATGGCCAGAAAGTCTTCCATCGCTATTTGGATTTGTTGCTGGCATTCTTCAACATGTTCTTGCGCGAGAGTCGTACCAGTTGCGATATTGCCAATCTCCCGGGTAATGGACGCGACGCCTTCCCTAACTTCCACAATGGACTTCTCTACATTAGCAGAGAGCTTTCTCACTTCCTTGGCAACAACATCGAAACCTCGGCCATGCTCCCCTGCCCTTGCAGCTTCAATGGCAGCGTTCAACGCGAGCAGATTTGTCTGTGCGGCAATATCGCGAATCGTTTTTACGATATGCTGAATGGATTCCGCATGCAATTGCAACAGTTCCAATGTCTTTGTATTATCACGTGAGATCGTTGCAATGTTGTCAATAATACGAAGAAGCTCCTTGCTCCTGTCAATGCCGACATCTGCTCGTCCCGTCAATCCTTCCGCCATTTCTCGTAGTTCATTCACAACCTCCGTAATGGAAGTCTGCCGATCGGTAATATTGGAAGCAACTTTGGAAATGCTGATCACCCGTCGTCCATCCTCACTGAATACCGGCATATAGGTAGCTTCCAGCCATACTTTATGACCGTCTTTATGCTTTCGCTCCACCTTCGCCTGTTTGGTAATCCCCCTAGTTAACTCTCTCCAAAATTCAGAGTACTCCCTGCTTCTGGCGAATTCCGTAAAACATAAGTCCTCATGAGGTAAACCAATCATCTCATCTTGAGTAAACCCCATTGCATTCGCAAAGTTTTCATTGACATACACAATTTTACGATTTAAATCAAAGCGGATTATAGCCAAATTCCGTTCCAGCGCCTTCACAACGTGATCATCCGTCACCTGCTCGATTGTATGTGAATTCATTACTATACCCCTTCCAATTCCCTCATACTTGTAAGCCTATTGTATCAGTACGTTACTTTTATTTAATCACAAAGGGAGGAGAATTGGAATAGGTTGGATGTGCATGTGTTTTTTTTCTTTTCATGCTCTTCCCACGTTGCATACTATTGAAAAACCCCTTGATCAAATAGATCAAGGGGAGATTTCTAAAAATTATCGTGATACTTTAATGCTTGTAAGTTGAAGTGGATTCTTTACAGTATCCAATACATTTTTAGTATCAGCTAGCTTTACAGTCAAGCCTGAGCTGAGTTGTTCGTCAGTAACAGGTGTACCCAATTTGATAACTGCTGTTTTGGCAGCTGTGTTAACTGCTGCAACAGTTACACCTGCAAGCGGATTTTTGTCATTGCCAACGAATACTTCAAATGCATTTTCATCAACAGTCACATTTTCGCTGAATGTTAATGTAATCGTGTCATTACCAGTCAATACAGCTGATTGAACTGTTGGTGCTACGTTTTCATTCAAAGTAATCGAACCTTGATAAACATCCATTGCAACTGTTGAATTTTGTGCCTTGATGTTTTGAATTGTTACGTTGCGCAACCCAGAGAAGTTAGCGGAACCTGGAGCTAATTTCAATTCAACTTGCTTCAAATTAGTAGATTTGACAGTCGCTGATTCGACAGTTGCTCCATCAATTTTATAGTTCGATGCTGTTGTTGCAGTAGCTGCATCAACATTTTTATCAAATGTTACGGTTACAATGTTGTTATCTGTAGCTGATTGAACAATTCCATTGTCTGTAACTTTGATTTTCTCAGTTGTTGTTGCACTGTCTTCACCACGGTTGAACTTGATGTTATTAGCTTTATCTACAGAGACGCCTGCTTGGCTTGCCACTCCTGCAAATGTTAGTGCAACATTGTAAGATGCATTTTTAACATCATCTGTTCCAAGAAGCTTGGATAGTTCCACACGAACTGCTTTAGTGTTTTTTGTTGATTCTAATGCAACAGCTTGTCCCGTGATGTCATGTGTTACGTTAGATGAAACATAAGAACCTTTTGCAGTCACTGTTGGGCTTCCGGATAGTGTTACATCCTTATCAAAAGTGATTTCCAGATATTCTTTACCATTTTCAGAGACTACTGAAGTACCAACTACTTGAGGTACAGCCGTGTCTTCTTTGAATGTTACTACTTTCGTAATCGCTTCGCCTGCTTGGCCGCTTAAATCTTTATAGCCAGCTGCAACGTTTACATTTTGAACACCAGTAAGATTAGTGTCAACTGTTACTTTGTACTCTGTTCCAGAAACCTTGTCGACAGATTGAACAGTATAACCACCAGAGACAGTTACAAGGGATTTATCTAAAGAATCAAGTTCCTTTGTAAATGTAACATTGAATGTTTTTGCTCCAGTTTGTACAACAGAAGATACGGATGGTTTTACGCCGTCCGGTTGTTGTTTCACAATTTGTACAACAGTTGGATTAGGTGCGATGATATTACCAGCCATGTCTTGTAAACCGATGAATTTAACGTTGATTGTTTTATTTACTTCAACGCCTGCATCAGATAGATCAACAATTACTTCAGTTGCGCCTGCTGTTAGTTTAGCAGTTGCACCTGTTACAGTTTTACCATCTGCGTATTCTAACGTACCGTCTGCAGCTTTCATAGGTTCAGAGAACTTGATTTTCACTTTTGTTGCTGAAATTTGCTCTGTGCCAACTACAAATGGAGCAGTCTTGTCAGCTGCGAAATCAACGATCTCGTCATATTTCTTCAAAGCAACGCCAGATTTCGATTTAACGTTTTCAATTACAACTTTATAACGCTTAGAAACTGGTTGATCCAATGTTAGAAGAAGAGTCTTTCCATCTTCTGAAAGAGTTGCAGAAGAAATAGTTGGATTTGCACCGCCATCAATTGAAGTTAGAGAAAGATTAGCAGTTTTGAAGTCACCATTTGTCTCGAATAAAGATGACTTGTCTACTGCATTATTAAACTTCACTTGAACTTGAGTGGCATTGATAGCCGCTACTGAAACTACTTCAAGTTCAGGATTCTCTCCAACTACTACAGTAACTACTAGCTCTTCAGCATTGTTGCCTGCTTTGTCGATAGCGCTGTATGTCACTTTGTAAGTGCCAGGTACTTTTGTGTCGATCGCTGTGAGGCGTTCGCCTGCTTCGTTTGTGATAACAGAAGTGACTTCAACTTTTTCGTCAACGTTGTCAGTTGCTGTTACTGTTGGTGCTGTGAATGCTGCGCCGTATTCGACGTTAAGTGTTTTTTCACCGTTGTATGCTAGTTTCGGAGCTTCTTTGTCTTCATCTGCTACTACTTCCAATGTAGAAGTTTTGTAGAGGAATGTTGCAAATTGGCCGCGAGTTGTTGTGTTTTTAGGGTTGAATTCTGGTGCTTTCGGGTTCGTGATATCAAAGTAATCAAGAACATCGATATATGGACGGGCTTCCGCTTTTGCTTTAGCTAGATCCGTAACGTCTTTGTTAAACTCTTTTTCTTTTACAAGTGATACTAGGTCAGTTTTATAAACTGCATCATATGCACGTACCAAAACAACTGCCATGTTTTCACGCGTGATATTTTTACCTGCACCTAGTGTACCGTCTTCATAGCCACCGAAAACGCCATAGTCCTTGACTAGAGCTGCTGATTTCAAAAGCTCATCGTTTGTTTTAGGCGTCAAATCTTTGAAGCGCATGTTTGTCTTGTAATCTTTTGGAACTTCATAGCCCATTTTTTCAAGCCATTTACCCATCATTTTAACTACGTCTGAACGAGTCAATGTTTTATTGGCTTTAAATGTTCCATCAGGGTAACCGCCGATGATTCCTTGTGCTACAAGCGCATTAATAGCTTCTTCATGAGTGTTTCCTTTGATGTCCGGAAAGCTTTTGTCTGCAGCACTTGCAACGACAGGTGCTACAGCAGATGCGATCAATGCCGCGGAAGCAGCACCAGCTATGAAATTACGATACTTTTTAGGTTGGTTGTTCATTTAATAACTTCCTCCTCATGATGATGAATCTAGTAAGGGCAATTACTCCCATCTTTCATATACCCTCGTTAAACATTATTAATCTTATTTCACAAAAAAGATAGGGGTAAAATTTGGTATTACTTAAAAACTTATAATCTAGCAGTAAGTCTATGAGGCTTGTCATATAAACATTCCTTTTTATTCGAATCATAATGAACTATATGAAAACATTAAGTTATTTTATTTTTTATTCATTAAAAAAACCAACACCACTATTCTGATGTTGGTTACTAATAAATCATTCACTTTTCTTTTTTTTTGGCCCGTTTCAAAAACCTCTGGTAAATCGGTGTCAATGATTTGGGTGTCAGTTCGATTTCGTTTTCATGCGCATATTTGACTGCTTGTCCTAACGCAATGGTCATGGCACCTGCCACGCTGGCTCCAGCTACCATACCTGCTCCGGGAATGATTTTGACAATCTGACGGAATACCGTCTTCCCAATGTTCCCGACGATCGTCGCGATAATCAATTCCTTGGCATTATCCTTCGATATTGGCTTTCCATACAAGGTGGAGAGCTTGAGCATGAGGCTCACTTGCAGCGCTGTAAGTGGGACAAAATCCGATCCGGGGATCGGAACCGCTCCAATGGTCGCTGCGGAAGCCCCGGCCCCCAATATCCACCGATTGGCGACTGCGGATTTATCAGCCATGTTAGAGGCCATCAGAATGTCCTTTTTTTTTGACTCCAATATGTCCAGCACTTCTTTTTGCAGCAAGCCGATATTTTCACCGGTACGAGAGGAAATCGGTGTAACGACATAGTCGAAATCTGTATGCTGTTTAATATAGTTGACGAGTGTGGGAATGTCGTCTGCTGCGTCGATTTTATTGAGAACTAGGATGATATCCTTGTTCACTTTAGCGATTTTCTTCAAAGAGGCAAGCTCTGTTTCAGACAAAACTGTGCCCGCTGCGTTGAGGAAAAACAAGATGACATCCGCCTCTTTATAAAACTTCATCGTTTCAGCAGAATGTTCGCTATAAATATCATCTAGACCTGGCGTATCTACAAAAATAATCTTCTCCCTGAAGACAAACTTTTTGATCTCTTGAGTTTCACCGGGCTTCGCACCAACTTGTGCCACTTCAGCGCCCATCAGCCGATTAATTGTCGAGGACTTCCCTGCATTGACATCACCTATTAATGCGATGAGCACTTCCCTCTCCAATTGATCATTAATTTCCTCTGATTTTTCTTTGAATAGTTGATCGAACTCTTCATCTGTGAGCCAGTCCTTCATTCTAATCACCTTTTTCTTTGCTTGTTATGTATATATACGATTCCCCATGTCAAATGGATTCACACTTTAATTCTTCTCAATCCTGCATCCTCTGTAACTTTCTTTTGGCAATAGTGTCTAATGAACAAAAGGTGGTGTCATGATGACAAGAAAAATCTACATCCTCATAGCTTTTCTACTCACGCTCATGCTGTTTGGCTGCCAGCAAACCAAACCAGTTCAAACTCAAGCGAATCAGCTCCCCACTATGAAGGTGCGAATCGGAGAAGAGACTTTTTCCACCGCTAGGGGAGGTTATTGCTGGACGACCGGAAATCAATCCGAATGCACCGATGCCTCTGGCAATCCGTTTGATTATGGAACTAGCGCTCCCCCCATCGACGCAGAACCAGTGAGCGAGTTCGAACTACTCTTTTCTGAAGCGCCATCCTCTTTTTCAGTTGAATGGGTGAATGATCTTGAACACGAGACGGTAACAGAGCAGACCTCGTTTTCCACTCCCTCTAAATCTGGTACGTATGGATATTCCGTTCACGCCAACTGGGATCAGGGAGATGTGACATTTCATTTTATCTTGCTTATAAAATGAGTAGAGCTGCATGTCGCTAGTAAGGGATTTTGAGTAAACACTAATAAACACAACGACCGGGGATCAATTTCACATAGGAATTGCAGTCCCTGGGTTTGTTATTGCATCAACATCTTGACACTGTTTAGCAATGAATTAGCTGCAGCTTCTCTGTTTTTCATTCCGTTGTTAATTCTCTCAAAGATGAAAAATCAACACGTAAATGGTTTTAAAAGAACGATCGAGGAGGAGTTAGATATGAGCAAAATTATAGGATTAGTATTATTTTTAGCTATCGGAATAACACTTGCAGCTTGCTCTGAAATAGGAGGAAAATCACCAAATAGCGAAAACCAAGAAGTACTTGAAGAAGAAGGAGAATTAACTAGAGCTGAAATTCAAGAAGTGAAGGTTAATGAGAATTCTGCGGATATAGTGACAATCACCGATCCCTCAAAATTAGATACGATTAAAAAATCGTTAGAAAATGTAAAGTGGGAACCCAATGTACAAGTGGAAATGGCAAGGGAACAAGATTTAGTAGTTACGTTGTTTTATGCTTTCGATAAAAACATGCCGGAGAGACTTTATGAATATCGAGTTTGGTTTGAGGTTAAAACAGCTACCATTATCAGCAATAAGGAAAGTGAAGGCTACGGCAGATTAGATTGGGAAAATACTCAAAACCTTAAAAATGCCTTGGCAAATTAATTGGTGTTTATTTCGTCGAAAAAAGCGGAATCCATTGGGTGCACAACCTACATTTATCTTATTTGAATATACAGGAAAAGTGTCAATTTTTTGAGAGGTAAAGAACAATTAGATGAGTGGATATAAGTAGTGGATTGGAGTGCAAGGCAGCGACCCCAGCAGGAACAGCGCGAGCTGAAAGCCCCGCAGGAAGGCAGTGACGAGGAGATTGAAGCCGTGCCCGCGGAACGCGGCGTCTGCCTGGAACGGAAATCCACGGATTCCAAGACAAAAAAAGCGAGAAAAGAAAAACGATAAGTCGTTTCCAATCTCGCTTGGATATTCCTAATAGAACTTTTTCAATGCCCTCCATCAAATTTGAGCGCTTTTTCTTGGTTTTTATCTAACTATTTCACTGTTAAAACATATGGTTTAATCAGTCTGCGCATCTTGTTTATGGTGTTGTCGACTCATCCTTCAATAAGGTTCTTGAGTAAAGCAAGCCAACAATACCTACGACAATGAACAAAATCGCACGAATAAAGAGTGAAATGCTTGCCATATCAACGATGAATAATTTGAGCAGGCTAAACCCGACTAAGATTGCCGCGAGAATTTTGACAACCTTCCAATTCATGACTTTTCCGATGCTGAAGGAAATGAACGCAAAAGCCATTAACAGGAATGTATGAACAAAAAGGATGTATTCCCATTCCCACTCGTAGCCGAACGCAATCGTTAAGTACCATTTATTCAAAAAGATAAAATACAAGACTTGCATAGTGACAGCCAATGCCGGAATCACTTTTATGAATCGCTCGGGCTTGAAATAAAATTTCCCTTTTAAGATCGTCCAGAATAGATAAGATAAGCAAATGACATAGACAATCTGGACAAACAGATTCAACCACAATCCATCAGTATTTGAGAAATTCGTCAAGTTAAATAACAAGACAAACAGACCCAAAACGAGAAATTCAATGACTGCAGCATGCGCCAAATAAATTCCGCGATGCCACTTAACAAAACTGAAAGTGATAACCATTGCGATTAAAAAGGCGAAGAAAAAGACATGCATGCTGGTTACCATATTCAAATCAAATGCAGTGATCAGCAAGTTGGCCATATAACCGACATAGATGAGTAACACCAGCTGTCCTGCAATGAAACTGATGTTGACCAGCTTTTCTTGTCCTTTCAAGATAGAAGGTACATTCTGAGTCAATGAATAAAAAATCAATACGATCGTATAGATGAATATGGCCCAAATGAGATTTTCGATGGATACGAAAGAATCAATATGGATTACGGTTAAAATCGCCAGCGCCACGATACTATAAGCAAAAGCTCCGATGATCATCAAACGGATCGTATCGAAACGGATACCAAGCCAAAGTCCGAGCGTTGCAATAACAAGCATCAGCGTCAATTGAATGAGTGGCTCATCCAAACGGCATGAAAGAACCAACACGCTCGCTGCCACAATCGAAATCGCAGTAAAGATGCTCATTCCAAGTTTTTCGCCCTTTTTGTAAGCGATTGTCGCAAGTATGCCGTAGAGTGCAACTAGGAATCCATATACAGCCAAACGCATTTCATACTCTAAAATAGCGACCCAAAATAACATAACGGCCGCATTGGCATAGAGCATAATTTCACTAGAGACTGCTTTTTTGCTGAGCCCTCTCAAGTACGACACAAGCAAAACAATGTGTTGAACTAAGACGGAGAGCACGATGATATTCTTGTCGACAAAGAAGATATTCATGACCGTAAAGATGACGAGCGTCAGGTGGTACAAACTAAATGAGACATAGAAGGAATACGTATGCCCCTGCTTCAAGGAAATATAGAACAATGACATGAATAACAACAACAGATAGATGGCGAACTGAATCGTGCTGGCATTCGTGTCCTCTAATAGGAAAGGAAGAAGAAAACCCGCGATGGCAGAGAATACCGTCAGCGTTTCGGATCTGAGTCGGCTAGATAACCAAAGACCCGCAGCAATATAGGCGACAGCAATCAGGAATGCCACGATGTATGGAAAATACCCATAGAGATGATGCGCAGCAAATGTAGTTAATATGCCGAGTGCGATAAAACCGCCTAATAATGTCAGCCCAAACGGAGCACGGGAGTTCTTAATATTTCTCATTCCTGCATAATAGAGAAGTGCTGTTCCGGCATAACCAAGCAGAATGCGCACCCAATCTGTTATCCAGCCATTATCAAACGCAACTTTCAGTCCCCACAGGACACCTAGCAGCAAGATGAACATAAATACTCTTGGCAGCCAAAGGCCGAGCATTCTTTCTAAATTAAAATCCGCCTTCTCCGGCTTTTCAGCTTGTTGCGCCTGTGACTGCATGAGCATTTCAGGCGATTGCATTTTCGTTGACGAAACGCTACGTGGTGGAATTGCAGACAATCCCGCCAGCCCTTCTTGTCCTGATCGCACAGTTTCCTGATGGATCTCTTCAGAAACCGGTTCACCGCTTTCTTCATATGTCTCCAACGGAACTGATGGTTCGGTATGCATGATGTTTACTGGTTCTGCTGATTCTACTCTTTCTTCTGGTTCTATTGGTTCTACCCGTTCTTCTGGTTCCGCTGACTCTAATGGTTTTACTGGTTCCTCTGGTTCTACCACTTCTGCTGGCTCTGCTGGTTCTACTGGATCTGTAGGCTCTACCATTTCTACTGGCTCTGCCGAATCTACTCTTTCTGGTTCAACTGGTTCCGTTGGTTCCGTTGGTTCCACTGGTTCTGCTGGTTGACTGCTTTCCTTCTCAGCCAATTCCTTTTTTAAGTGCAGTAATTCCTGCTCCAATTCAGACATTCTTTTTTGAATTCCATCCAAATCCTTGGACAATAGTCACACCCCTTTACTGTGTAGTAGCAGCTCTTAACTGTCTGCCTATGACACTACGTAGAATTGAAATATTAATATATCTAGAACATCTAGCCGGTCTCTATAAATTGGCTGAAATTATTGTATCACAATCTTCCAATTTATTATGTTATTATCTAACAAACTAGTATTTTAGTAACTATCTCTGCGTTGTAGACCCTATAAAAAGAAATATATAAACTCCACAACTAGCAATACGATAGGACTAGTTTAGTTTGGGAATCTCAGTCTATTTAAAAAACGTGCAGACAATTGATAGCATTGTCTACACACTACGCACTTATTCATCTATGGCTGGCCACTTAGAAAAACTTCTTCCGGTCCCGTTCTTCTTTCAAGATTTCAACCGATTCTCTAAAACGCAGTGAATGTACATTTTCCCGCTCCCGCAAAAAACGCAGCGAGTCGTTCAGCGAAGTATCATCTGATACGTCGATGATCCATTGATAAGTTGCTCTCGCTTTCTCTTCTGCTGCGATATCTTCATAGAGGTCCGCTATTGGATCTCCTTTGGCCTGGATATATGTGGCAGTGAAAGGGACACCTCCGGCATTCTCATAAAATAACGCGTTTCCATGACTGACAAAATGCGCGCCGAGCCCGGCCTCTTCCAATTGTTCCGGGGTCGCATCTTTTGTCAGTTTGTAAATCATCGTCGCAATCATCTCAAGATGAGAGAACTCCTCGGTAGCAATGTCATTTAACACCCCGATCACCTTATCTGGAACTGTATACCGCTGATTCATATACCGGAGTGCTGCAGCGAGTTCTCCATCCGCCCCGCCATATTGTTCTACCAGATACTTCGCAAGTCTAGGATTGCATGTGTCCACTTTCACTGGATAGAGCAGCTTTTTCTCATAAACCCACATATCGGTCCCCTTTCTTCACCTTTGCCATGGCCACGGCGGCTGATTCCAACGCCAGCCTGCCTCAATCGCCTGTTCGGTCGGGATGGAAGCAAGAGAGAGCGGACCGTATCGGCTTTCGTACTGATGCCTGATCATCGAAGCCCGCTTGATCGCTTCTCTCCACTGATTCAATGCATCCTGATCGTCCGGATGCGTGTTCGTGTAGAGGGTTAATTCAACCACTACAAAATCTGCTTCCTGCAACTGAAGCATCATTTCCCGTTCCTCTTCGAACGCTGGGTTCACGATATCCCCTCCTCCCGTGAAAATCCATCGACTAAAGCTGGCCAAAGCGAGCCATGGACCAATGCTTGTGCCGGTGTATATTGCGGAAGGCCGGGTGGCTGGAAGTTCATGAACAACTGGGGTGGCAGCACAAACTTCTTAACGAGAATGGGTGGACACGGATCTAAAGGTGAAACATAGGGCCTGTAACTTCCCCGGAAAGACGGGTGCTCCAAATCATCACTCCTCACGATATCGTATGCAGGCAGTGCATGTCTGATTCACCCGCCCAAGCTGCGGACAATCTAATTTTTCACTTTGCTCATCATCTTTTTAATGATTCTGATTTGGCCCCGATGACTTAGCTCGTCCTCAAAGACATGGAACCATTTAAAATAGTTATTGGCTGGGAGATCCCACCAAAATGGCTGTTGTTCAAATAGCCAGGAATCTGGCAACTTCTTAAATGTTTCGATGGTGTGCTGTCTTGTTTCTTCCAAGGCGGCTAAGTAGTACTCGATTGGATTGCCTTTAATCTGTTCACGGGC
This sequence comes from Sporosarcina cyprini, assembly GCF_022048975.1. Lineage (GTDB taxonomy): Bacteria > Bacillota > Bacilli > Bacillales_A > Planococcaceae > Sporosarcina > Sporosarcina cyprini. The sequence continues at coordinate 135,158 of NZ_JAKMHX010000018.1, forward strand.
TGGTGCTCCTAAATCCATTGCGGGATTCACCATTTGAATATCCTCCTCCGTAAACTCACGATTTTCAAATGTTAAAATTTGATATACCTTTTCCACAGACACCATATGAGCAAGCAGCATGCCGATCGAATTGGCATCATCGTCATATAAATAATCCAGTTCTTCCACTGTCAATTCTCGCACTTCGTCTAACGTGGTATCCCTTGTATAGTTCATCATGGAAACCAGCTTGCTGAATTCTTCGCCCAACCCTTCTTTTTTATCAATCAACAATAGAGTTTCATCTTTCATCTTCATTCTCTCCTCTTTTAACAAGATAGATTGTTAATCCTTGTTTCTTCAAGCAACTCATTGAACCAGACGGCGCATTGATACGTATCCTGCCAATCGGAATGATCTTCTATTGCCCAGCATGCATATAAAGTAGACAAACCAACAGCAGTTTCCAGCAACCGGATTCGTTCGAGGTTCAATTCCTCACTGATGCGATTCACGCGGTACTCAAGCAGCGCACGAGGATTATTTTTCTCCATCAAATGATTGATCATAAACGAAATGAGATCGAAACACGGGTCACCGCCTACCCCTTTTGGATCGATAGCTAACCAGCCCAGCTCTTCAGAATAGAGGATATTCTCATGATGCAAATCTCCATGGAGAAGCTCATGCCGCTCGGGTTGCTCCATAATTTTATTAATATATTCCTGTGCTTTGTGAATCAATTCAATCGGAATTTCCTGCTTGCCGTCCGTCTGGGCAGCATAGGCAGTCAACGAACCCGCCCAGTCTGTAATCATTGGAATCTCGCGGTCAGTCGGCAATTCCCGTCGTATCGCTTTCCATGTATTTAGAAAAATACGGAGGACTTCTTCTTCGTCTTGAAGATCCGATAGCATCGTACCTGGCGATAGTCTTTCGAGAAGCATAACCCCTTCCTCCCGATCCGCCTTCACTAATCTCGCACACCCCTTGCCGTCGTACTGCTGGACGGTATCCATCTCATTCCGACAATCAAAATTAGGAACCCCTAGTTTCAAGACGAAAGGCTGTCCATGTAAATCCTCAACGAACAACACGTAATTATAGGATAAATTAGAAACCGGTACTTGGATGGTCAATCCCCATTGTTCCGCATAATGAGCGACTTTCTCCGGTAGTGCTGCGAGCCACTTTTCACCTTCTTCCCGAAAACAACCAATAATTTTTTGTTGGAACCCAACAGGTATATCCATAAAAAAGTTTTCCACCTCTCGTGATTAGGTTGAAGCTATTTTGTTTAAAAAGCTCTCGACAATTTTTGAGTAGAGCAATGGCTGATCTTGGTGTACAAGGTGGCCGGCAAAAGGAACAACCGCTACATGGAAATTTTCGTTCATCTTCGGATATTCGATAACTCCCATTACCTCATGCGCTTTGTCTTCCCCTACCAGAAGAAGAGAAGGGCACTGAATGGAGCGAATCTCGCCAGTTTCCTCGAAAGGATACCAATCCGTTTCGATTGATTCCTTTAAGAATTTCTTCCAATCGGACAGATGCAGCTGACTAAAGTATTGGACAATCTGCTCGTCCAAAAGCATAGCCGCTTGGTTGGCTGCATCTTTTTCACACAAGACATTCCAATTATCCGGCCTTGTTGATGTGATGCCTGAAATAATCAAGCTGCTTAATCGGTCTGAATGAATCTTGGCGAACTTCAATCCGATTAACGCTCCTAACGAACATCCAATCAGATGCACTTTTTCAATCCCTAAGCTATCCATTGTTTCTATTAAATCAGTGACACTATCGGAAAAGTAAGTGGAGAACGCTACATCTTGTACAAATGATTTTCCGTGGCCCCGCAAGTCCGGAGCATAGACTTTGTAGTGCCCCTTAAAATAGTCTTGCTGAAATAAAAAATCCGTCTGTCCAGTTTGTAATCCGGTATGCAGAAAAACCAGAGATTCCTTACCATCACCAGAGACGGTGCAGTGCAAGCGCATCGTCTCACCCTTTCTGCATCAAAATGCGATGATCCTTCCAACCATATGCAATCTCCAAGAATTCTTCCCCGCCAATCGTGATAGTTGTGCTGTCGATTACATCACCGCCAAGACGCTCATAAAAATGCTTTGAAGGATTCTGCTCCAGCACCCAAACGAGCATTGAGGTAATTCCCATTTGGTCCAGCTCTTTTGATATCGCCTCCACGAGTTGGGAGCCCATCTTATTCCCTTGCGCTTCCTCCAGCAAATAAATTGCGTACAGTTCGCCGGTATAATCAGCATATTTCCCGGATCTTTCTTTTCCACCTGTCGCAAACCCGACAATCTTCCCATTTTCATCTTCAGCGACATATAATGGATTCCCGCCGATCGCCCGTTTCCACATTTCGGCACGCTCTTCATACGATAAACTTTCGAGATAGGAATCCGGAACAATTCCTTTATATGTTGAGCGCCAACTGTCGACATGCACAGTCGCAATCCCTACTGCATCTCCCTGCCGAGCTTTCCGTATCATCGACACGCCCCCTTTCTTTCCATCTATTGCTAGTTTACAATACTTTCATAATAAACAGAAGAACAGCACGATTAATTGTTTTCGCTCGCTTCAGCTCGGATATCGGTCAATCTTCAGCAGTAGCCGGGCATACTGCTACAAGAATCGTTCACTCTGCCAAGTTATCGTTCACTTTTTCGGTTACAAGCTCTATTTATACAAACCAAAAAGGCAGCCTCTCGGTCTGAAATGAACGAGATGCCACCTTTTTGAAGCATGCCAAGTCATATTGTCAGTTCCCTCTTTCAGTCAGCAATCGATCTCGTCTTACGCATACCGCCGATGTATTTTCTTGCCGTCATATGAAAAGACGAGCTGCTTATCATCGACATACGTTTCTAGATGGACAATGCGTCCCCATAACTGATGAATATAGGGAAGGACGTTTTCAAGGTATTGAAAATCAAGTTCCAATCCTTCATAACGGTGCACCAAATAGAGCTCTCCATTTCTTACATAGTCACCATCCTGGACGACGATGTATGGAAATCCACCGTTCACACGGTTCGCGACAATTTGGTCTCGAACGGCTTCATACTGTTTGTCTGTGATCTTGTATTCATTGCCGCTCTTTTGAAAGATATATAGGTCTTCCTGTTTCATTAAATCCTTTGTTAAAAAGTTTCGGATAAAGGAGATATCAGAATCCATTTCCCTCACTTGAAACATCTTTTCCCGGCCTGAATTAGGCAGGATGCCTAACTCTTTCATTTCCTCTGTCGGGTGATTATATCGCTTTTCAATATCCTCAAATATCTTTAATCCTAAATGATAGGGGTTGATGGATGTTCTCGACGGCTGGATGACATTGGCGTTCAGGGTGGCAAATTCTATCGTTTCATCAGAGTCTAAATCCAATTCCCTCATTATCCGCTGATGCCAGAAGGTGGCCCAGCCCTCGTTCATAATTTTTGTCGATAGCTGCGGCCAAAAATAGAGCATTTCCTCTCGCAACATCGTCAATATATCCCGCTGCCACTCCTCCAGCTCATCGCTGTATTGCAAGATAAATAACAGAAGATCTTTTTCGGGTGCTGGTGGTATCCGCTTTCGTTTTGGACTTTTCGCTCTCGGTTGGATCGTCCGGCGATCGAGTGCCCATAGATCATCATACGGGGTGATCACTTTCACCTCATTCTCCTCTTCCTCTTCATCCAGCACATCGATATTTTTCATTAAGGACGGATCGATATGCTCTTGGATGGCGAGGACTGCATCGAGAAAACGCTCGACTTCTTCTTTTCCGTATACCATTTCATATTGTGCGATCCGTTCAGCTGTCGCCGTCATACTTTCCACCATATCCCGCCGGGTGTTCGAAAAATGAATATTATTCTTGAAAAAGTCGCAGTGGGCGAGAACATGGGCGACAATCAGCTTGTTTTGAATCAAGCTATTTGTATTAAGCAAAAATGCATAGCAAGGATTTGAATTGATGACGAGCTCATAGATTTGGCTGAGTCCTAAATCATATTGCAGCTTCATCTTATGAAATTGTTTTCCAAAGCTCCAGTGGGTAAACCTTGTCGGCATGCCATAGGCGCCAAATGTATAGATAATATCAGCTGGACAGATTTCGTAACGCATTGGGTAAAAGTCGAGTCCGAATCCGGTTGCAATCTCCGTGATTTCATCTATCGCCCGTTCCAAATCCTTAAATGGCTTCAATCGGACCCCTCCTCCCTTTTCTGGAAAAAGCGCTTCAATGCGTAATAGACATCCGCCTGCTCCTTTACTACATAATGATTGAATTTCGGATTATTTATTTTTTCGTAAGAATTCATGAGGGTGGAATATCTGCTATGGGTGTTAATTTCTCCGTATCCAAATAGGTTTGACACTTCCATTAGCTCATTAACGAGCTGTACGCATTTCGTGTTATCCGACGACATATTTTCCCCGTCTGAAAAATGAAAAGGATAAATGTTATAACGTGCTGGAGGGTACTTCGCGCGGATTAATTGCAGTGCTTTTGCGTATGCGGTGGAACAGATCGTGCCGCCCCCTTCTCCTTTCGTAAAGAATTCTTCTTCCGTCACGACTTTCGCTTCCGTATGATGAGCTATGAATTCGAGCTCCACTTGTTCATATTTCGTACGCAAAAAGCGAGTCATCCAAAAAAAGAAGCTGCGGGCTACATATTTCTCAAACTTGCCCATAGAGGCGCTCGTATCCATCATCATGAGAACGACTGCCTTGGAATGAGGTTTTTGGATTTCATTCCATGTCTTAAAACGCAAGTCATCCTGGTGAATCGGCGCAATGGCTGCACTGCCTTTCATGGCATTACGTTTTATCGCTGTCAGCAGAGTTCGCTTCTTATCAATATTGCCGATAAGACCCTTCTTTCGGATGTCATTAAATACGATTGTATCAACCGTAACATCCGCCTGCTCCTTCGGCTCCATTGCAGGCAGCTCCAATTCCGAAAACAGCGCCTCTTCTAATTCCGCCACTGAAATCTCTGCTTCATAGTAATCAGAGCCGGGTTGATCGCCCGCCTGCTTGCCAGTGCCTGCGCCGCCTTTTTTTCCATCCTTCGCGACTACATCTCCGACCTTGCTCTCACCTTGCCCTTGACCGACGTGCTTTCCTTTTTCATGGTTGTACCTTATTTTATATTCATCCAATGAACGGATCGGAATTTTGACCGTTTTGCGGCCATCCGACAAGATAATGCTTTCCTCGCTGATTAAGTCAGGCAAGTTATTACGGATCGCCTCTTTTACTTTATCCAGATGACGCTGCTGATCCGTATGACCTTTCCGATGGAGAGTCCAGTTTTCCTGAGAAACGACGTAGCTCTTCTGATTTTCGTCCATATCATCTTCACCCCATCTTATGACCGTTTGTTTCCTTCATCATATGCAAAACGAAACCGGTAATTGACCAAATTAACAGAAGAACGAAAATCCTGCCTTGATTGTCCATGATCCATAAAAACGCCTGGCAGACCATTTAAAACGTCAAAAAACAAGGCTGCCTTGCACAGCCTTGTTTAAACATTTTTATCGATTTAATAAGCTGCCTACATAACGCAGCAATTCATTGGCAGACACGGAATTGTATCCATAATCATCGATGAGACGCGCCACCACTTCATTGATCTTTTTCAACTGGGATTCATCCGGTGTGGCAGAAGACGTGGTAATTTTCACGACATCCTTCAAATCGGCAAACAACTTTTTCTGTATCGCTTCACGCAGCCGTTCATGTGACTGGTAATTAAACCGCTGTCCTTTTCTCGCATAAGCGGAGATCCGAATCAATATCTCTTCCCTGAATGCCCGCTTAGCATTTTCAGAGATGCCTATCTGTTCTTCGATAGAACGCATTAATTTCTCGTCAGGATTCATTTCTTCCCCGGTTAATGGATCTCTGAGCTTATGTTTATTGCAGAACGCTTCCACGTTATCCAAATAATTATCCATTAACGTTTTTGCGGATTCTTCATACGAATACACAAACGCTTTTTGCACTTCTTTCTTTGCGATTTCATCGTATTCCTTCCTCGCAATGGAAATATAATTCAAATACGCTTCCTTCGCCTCGGATGTAATGGACGCATGCTGGTCAAACCCATCTTTCAACGAGCGCAGCACATCGAGTGCATTGATGGAAGGCACTTCTTTCCGGATAATCGCCGACGAAATCCGGTTGATGACGTAACGCGGGTCGATGCCATCCATGCCTTCATTCGGATATTCTTTTTTCAGCTCTTCCAGATCGTTAATATTGAAGCCTTCTACATTTTCCCCGTCGTATAACCGCATTTTTTTAACAATATCTATTCCTTGTTTCTTTGAAGCCTTCAACCTTGTTAAAATCGAAAAAATAGCTGCCACGCGCAACGCATGAGGCGCGATATGGACATGTGACATGTCGCTTTCACGAATCATCTTCTCGTAAATCCGCTCTTCCTGGCTGACCTTTAAGTTATACGGGATCGGGATGACGATAATCCGGGAATGCAAAGCCTCATTTTTCTTATTGGAAATGAAAGCACGATACTCCGTCTCATTCGTATGTGCCACAATCATTTCATCCGCGCTAATCAAAGCGAAACGCCCTGCCTTAAAATTCCCTTCCTGTGTCAGCGATAACAGATGCCACAAAAACTTCTCATCGAGCTTCAGCATTTCTTGGAACTCCATAATGCCCCGGTTCGCTTTATTCAACTCTCCGTCAAATCGGTACGCACGAGGATCGGATTCAGAACCGAACTCCGCAATCGTCGAGAAGTCGATGCTGCCGGTCAAGTCGGCAATATCTTGAGATTTAGGGTCAGAAGGTGTGAATGTTCCAATACCGACCCGTTTATCTTCGGAGAAGAAAATTCTTTCGACTAGGACATTTTCAATCCTGCCATCGTACTCCTGTTCCAGACGCATGGTGTTCAGCGGCGATAAACTTCCCTCGATCCGGATGCCGAATTCCTCATAAAATTCTTCTCGCAGATGGTTCGGGATCAGGTGGAGCGGATCTTCGTGCATCGGACAGCCTTTAATTGCGTAAACGGCGCCTTCTTCAGTCCTCGAGTATTCTTCAAGCCCCCGCTTCAGCATCGTGACAATAGTCGATTTCCCCCCGCTCACCGGACCCATTAACAATAATATACGTTTTCGGACGTCCAATCGTTTAGCAGCAGGATGGAAATATTCCTCCACTAATCGTTCAATCGCTTCATCCAAGCCATAAATCGCATCATCGAAAAAATGATATTTCGTGAGCCCTTTCTCTTTCGTTGTGCCAAAGCTGTTAATCATATGATAAACGCGAGAATGTGACGTCTGTGCTACTTCCTTCCGTTCTTTCAACAAGTCTAGATACTCGGCAAACGTCCCTTCCCATTTCAGCTGATCCTCTTCCTCACGGGCCTGTTTCACCTTGTTTAAGATATCCATAATGTCCCCCCCAGTTGGAGCATGGTTTCCATTAGTCTATGCATACAACGGCCCGATGATGTACAAATCGATAGATCCTCTCGGAGGCAGTAGATAGAATTGATTGGCATAAAAATAGGCAGCCCCATGATGCGAGGCTGCCAATCCGTTCTTTCATTTGTCATCCGGATAAAGGTCATGCAAAAATTCAACTGATTGCCTGATCAATTTTTGCAGGATCTCTTCATCAATATCGTCTACCTTATTAATATAGACACACGCTTTTCCGGCTGTATGTTTACCGAATTGCTCAAGCAATTGATCCCTATTCGGATCCCCGGTGGCAAAATACAAGCTGATTTTTGCTTTCCGCGGAGAAAAGCCGACAAGCGGCGCATCCCCTTCATGGCCGGTGTCATACACGTAATGATAGCTGCCAAATCCGATAATGCTCGGTCCCCACATTTTCGCTTCGAACCCTGTTGTGTCCCGAAAAAGGTCAAGCAGCCGATACGCATCTTGCTTTTTCTTCGGACTATCTACTTGCTCAATGAATTCAATGACCGATTGGTCCGTTTCTTTCGTTTTTTGTTCATACATAGAAGGCTTCTCTCCCTGCATTTTGATTCATCATAGCATACCTCCACGTCTGATTCGCTCCTTTTTGCTGTTTTATTCTGACAAAGCGACTTGATTGACCTGGCCATTTAGGGAAATTAAACTAGACGAGTCCCTTTTCTGATTGGAGTAAGGGAAATTATTATGCAAAGGAGCACAACGATGAAAAAATTAGTAACCTCTATGCTTTGTATCCTCCTATTAGCGGCTTGCAGCACGAATGATTCTAAGAAAGAGACTGAAACCTCAAAAAATCCTGCTGTCGAAAGTTCTTCTGACAGCGACACAACGAATGAAGCGAATTCAGATGCTGCTGAGGATGCAGCTGCAGACAACGAGACAAGCTCGACAGACAACGAATTGGCCTCGTATGATGAATACGAGACAATTGCATCTACGATCGACCTCGACACCAACAAAGGAATCGTGGAAACAGATAACAAAGGAAACCGCGTCATTTTATTTGAAGACGCCAATGGGAATAAAACATACAAAAGCATCTTCACGAAACATGACCGCTTTTTGAAAATCATTGATTTATCCACTGATCAACTATTGTTTAAAGATCGGCTCAACTAAACGCAAAGCTTGAAACGTTCATGGCGTTTCAAGCTTTTTGCATATAGAAGTAAGTATATCGATGGAAGTATAGCCACGCCGTTAGATGTAAACCATAAATGTAAAGAAAGGAGCTGACTTTACATGTTGGAATTGCACACTGGCATCGAAGGCCTACAAGCACATTTCGGGCCGACAATGGAATTAATTAGCGACTTGGGATATAAATTAGGCGGCGGCTGGGATTACGACGGCGGCTGTTTCGATTCGGTCCTCTGGAGAGAGGGCGGCGAGACGATTTACTTACGCATCCCCTTCCATGTTAGCCATGGCGAACTCGATCAGTATCATACATCGATCGTTTTCCGAACCCCATATGTTATCAAACATGTCGTCAATGTCGGCTTGGACCGGGATGCGAGCTCTCTGACAACTGCGACGTTTAACCAATTCCAAGATCCTATCGATAAAGACGCGGAAATCCGTGACAAGAGCAGATGGGAAGAAGCTGGCGAACAAGCTGTTGAGGAAGTCATTACATTATTGCAATAAAAACAGGAGCATGGAATTCCTTCCATGCTCTCTTTTAGTTCGAATTATTTGCCTGTACATATCCATTTTTTCCAGCCTTCATCCCGGAAAGGAGGATAATGAACGAAGCGATAAGTAACACAATCAAAGACACGGTCCAACTGCCCGTCATATCATGCAACGAACCGAACAGGACAGGACCGATCGCGGCAAGCAAATACCCGAAAGATTGTGCCATGCCTGACAGCTCTGCCGCTTCCACCGGTGTATGTGTCCGCAGCGTGAAAAACATCATGGCCAGCCCGAAGGATGCGCCGCCGGCAATGCCAGTGATGATCATCCATAGCGGTACCAAACTGGATCCGCCGAAGAGGATTCCACCGTACCCAATCAAGTAGAGCAGCACGATGATTATTACGATCAGCCGCTGGTCCTTCAACTTCCCTGCAACTATTGGGATAATGAACGTCATGGGCAATTGAGCAATTTGCAAAAGAGACAGCATCCATCCGGCTTGGCCGGCGTCAAGTCCTTGGGATTTAAGCACTTCAGGCAACCATGCCGAAGTCGTGTAAAACAGGAGGGACTGCAATCCCATGAACAGCGTAACCCCCCATGCGACCGGCGAACGCCAAAGTGACGCAGGCCGTTTCGCCCTTGAACTCGGGAGGGATGTGGTTGCGTTTTTGCTGCGTTTTAATTGTGGCAGCCAAATAAGGATTGCAAGCCCTGTTAGAACGGCCCAGACGCCAAGTGCTCCCTGCCAGCCATACGATGTCTTTTCCAAAATCGGCACACTCAGCCCTGAAGCGAACGTAGCCGAAATATTCATCGAAACCGAATAGATTCCTGTCATTAATCCGATTTGGAGCGGAAAGCTAAGTTTCAGAATAGCCGGCAGCAGTACGTTACCGAATGAGATGGCGACGCCAATTAAAAATGTCCCTGTAAAGAGAAATGTGATGCTTCCTGCTGACCGCAGCAAAATACCAGCCGTTAAGAGACAAAGTGAAAAGAATAATGTCGTTTCCATGCCGAAGCGGCTGCTCACTTTCGGAACGAGCGGTGAAATGAGTGCAAAGGCTAGAAGAGGTATTGTTGTGACAAAACCTGCCACGGCGTTTGGAATCCCTAAATCATCACGAAGCGGTGCAATAATCGGGCCGACAGAAGTGAGCGGGGCCCGAAGTGTAGCTGCAATACAAATGATACCGAGGATTAAAAGCCAGCTGGCCCGCTTGTAGGTTAGCTTTTTTGAAATATGTATAGTTTGTTCCGTTTCCAATCAACCAACCTCCTTTTATTAGATTTCAAAAGACATAAAGAGCAGTTACAAGATCAAACTCGTTGCCCCCAAATGATTGCTTTAAAATGATAGCATACATCGAACCATAAAAAAACGGATTCCAAAGTACTTGGAATCCGTTAATTAATGGAACAAAAATGTCCCCTCTTATGAATAGCGATTCTCTGAACGCCTTAATTCAAGTGTTGTTTATGATACAGTTGCCTTCTCCTTCAGTACGGATCCGAGAATATCAATCGCTTTGTCGATTTCCTGCATAGAGACCGTCAATGGCGGGAGCAGCCTGATCACAGTCTGCCCCGCTTGCACGACAAGCAATCCTGATTTCTGCAATTCCTCGATAAAAGGAACAACATCGACTCCGCATTCAATTCCGACTAACAGGCCTCTGCCTTTAAGTTGGAATGGACTCTCCTGAAACACTTCCTGCAGCCGTTTCTGTAAATATACCGATTTCGTGTTCACTTCATCCAAAAATACAGGATCGAAAATATGGTCGACAACCGCTTGAGCGACACGGACCGCTAATGGATTACCTCCGAATGTCGTGCCGTGTGTGCCGGGACCGAAGGCGTCTGTAAGCTCAGCAGTCCCTGCCATCGCGCCAATTGGGAATCCTCCACCCAGCCCTTTTGCAAGTGTCAGGATATCCGGTTTTAGCAAAGTTTGTTCATAAGCGAAACGGGTACCCGTTCTGCCAATTCCCGTTTGGACTTCATCGACGATTAACAGGATTCCTTTAGCGTGACAAATATCGGTGATCACTTTTGCAAAGTCGGGTGTGATCTCATTCACTCCTCCTTCGCCCTGGATCACCTCCAGCATGATGGCAGCAACTTCCTCCGTCGCAGCGGCGGTTAAGCTCTCGGGGTCATTGAATGGCACAGTGACGAACGAAGGCAGCATCGGACCGAATCCCTGCTTCACCTTTTCCTGCCCCGTCGCCGCCATCGCCCCAAATGTCCTACCGTGAAAAGAGTGTTTAAACGTAATGATCGTATGCTTGCCAGTATATTTTCTTGCCAGCTTCATCGCTGCTTCATTCGCTTCCGCTCCACTATTGCAAAAGAACATCCGGCTCAAATGAGTATCTTGCAAGATAGAAGCGGCAAGCCTTTCCTGCTCGGGGCTTTCAAATAAATTCGAGATGTGCCATAATTGCTGGCTTTGCTCACCTAACGCTTTGATTAACGCAGGATGGCTGTGCCCGAGGCTATTGACCGCAATGCCGCTAATAAAATCCAAATAGGATTTGCCATCAGAATCCGTTACGACGGATCCTTTTCCTTCTACAAGATGAATGGGGCGTCTGGCATAGTTAGGAAACAAATGGCTCAACTGAAAACCTCCTCCGCTTCAATAACAGTTCCGACGAGATGCTGATCCGTTATGCGGACGGTTGGAATGCCTTCCTCGATACAATCGAGCGCCGCTTTGACTTTCGGAATCATTCCGCCATATATATCCTCTGTCTCAATCCACTTAACAATATCCCCGACTGCCACACGATGTTGAACATTGCCCTCAATTTTAATTCCTGGCGTATCCGTCACCAGAAGCAGACTTTCCGCGCCGACTGCAAGCGCGACTTTACTTGCGACCGTATCCGCATTAATGTTCAACGTCATGCCGCATTCAGTAGAACCGATGCAGGAAAAGACAGGAACGACACCGATACTTATGAATTGGTCAATCAATGGTTTATTGACAGACTTGATGTCGCCGACGAATCCATATTTGTCTTTATTCAAAAAGCCGCAAGTAAATATTTTACCGTCAAATCCATTCAGCCCGATTGCCACAATCCCCTCTCGGTTCAGTTGATGGACGAGCAATGGATTGACAGCTCCGATCAGCACATTCCGGACGATATCCGCCGACCTTTCACATGTGACGCGAATCCCTTCCATAATCGTGGACTGTATTTCATTTCTTGCTAGCTCCGCGTTAATGGCGGGGCCTCCCCCGTGGACAATGATGATGTCATACCCTTCCGCTTGCAGCCGTTTGAAGTTGGTAAAGAAATGGCCGCTCAGACCGCCGAGCATGCTGCCTCCTAATTTGATGACGATGCGCTTACGATCGGTAGGTTGCATTGATTTGGACATAGTCATACGTCAAATCACACCCCCATGCTGTGCCGGAGCCGGATCCTGCATGTAAATGAACGGAAATCTTCACTTCCGGCTGTTTCAAATAATCGGTCAGCTGCTGTTCCGAAAAGAGGACCGGCTCTCCTGCCTTGACGACATATGTTGATCCGATTTGAATATCGATTTTTTCCGGATCGATTGCCGCCCCGCTATAGCCAACGGCCGCAATAACACGTCCCCAGTTCGCATCACAGCCGAAAACTGCCGTTTTTACTAAAGGCGAACCGACCACTGTCTTTCCAATTTTCCGTGCCTCTTCGTCATTTATTGCTCCGGTCACTTCCACTTCAATCAACTTCGTTGCGCCTTCCCCATCCTTGGCGATCATTTTGGCCAAGTCTTGCGCAACCGCGTGCAATGCCTGCATGAAAGCCGGCCAATCCGGATGAAGCGGTGTCAGCGTTTCATTCTCAGCGAGCCCATTCGCAAGCGCGAGCACCATATCATTTGTCGACGTATCTCCGTCAACAGTGATGGAATTGAACGTCCGGTCGGTGACAGATGCCAGCGCCTGCTGAAGATGTTTTGATTCAATGTTGGCATCCGTTGTAATGAATCCAAGCATCGTCGCCATATTCGGTTCAATCATTCCTGAACCTTTCGCTGTTCCTGCCACGATGACTTCCTTCCCATCAATTTCAGTTTGATAGGCAATGTTTTTTGTTACTGTATCTGTCGTTAAGATTGCTTGGGAAAATTGAATGGAGCCTTCTAAACTGGCAGTGGGCTGGAGCATGTCGATTCCCGCAAGCAACGTCTCCATTTTCAGCTTTTCTCCTATCACTCCGGTAGAAGCGACTCCGACGAGCTGTGGATCAATCCCTAGCTTTTCTGCCGTTTTCTGCTGCATAGTGTATGCGTCTGCCAACCCTTGTTTTCCTGTGCAGGCATTGGCATTGCCTGAATTGATAATGACCGCCTGCATTTTGCCAGTTTCATAGACGACTTGTTTCGTCACCTGTAAGGGAGCCGCCTGGATCTGGTTCGTCGTAAAGACGCCTGCAACACTGGCGGGGATTTCACTGACAAGTAAAGCCAAATCATTTTTCTTATGCTTCAGACCGCAATGCACACCGACCGCTTGAAACCCTTTGGGTGAGACGATATTCCGTTTTGAAATCCGCTTGATTTGTTGTACAGCTACTGTCATACAATCCCCTCCGAATGTTTTATTAAATAAATAAAGGAATGCCGGTCAATCCGGCCGTTTCCTTAAAACCGCATTGGATATTCATATTTTGGATCGCCTGCCCTGCGGCGCCTTTCACCAAGTTATCAATAACAGAAACGATCGTTGCCCTATTCGTCCTTTTATCTACTTTTACGTGGATATCGCAGTAATTGGAGCCATACACTTGATTCGTCCCTATGACGGCTGCATCCCGAATGATCCGTACAAAGGGGCTGCTTTCATATGCAGTTTCAAGACAGTCAAACAAATCCGTCTCTTGCATATCTGCCGTGACTGGCGCATAGCTTGTCGCCATAATGCCGCGGGTCATTGGAACAAGATGGGTCGTGAACGTGATGGGTGAAGAAGCCTTGGCAAATTGGCAAATCGCCTGCTCAATTTCCGGGATATGCTGGTGTTCATGCAATTTGTATATTGAGAGGTTTTCATTCGTCTCGGCAAAGTGTGTGATGCGGCTTAGCGAATTGCCGGCTCCCGATACACCGCTTTTGGCATCGATGACGAGATAATCCCCGTCGATCAGCCCTGATTTTATCAATGGCAGCAAAGAGAGCAAAACTGCAGTTGGATAACAACCCGGATTGGCGATTAGCTGCGATTCAGAAATGGCGGAACGGTTCCATTCCGATAGTCCGTACACACTGGCTTCAAGCATTTCTTCCGTGGCGGGCTGCTTCTTATACCAGTGACTATAATCATCCGGATTTTTCAACCGAAAATCTCCCGATAGGTCAATTAACTTCGGCTTCTTCCCAAGCAAAGATGGAAAGAGGGTACTCGTCACCCCTGCCGGCGTACTGGCGAAAACAATATCCAGCTCGGCTAACACATCCAAGTCAATCGAGTGCAGCGGCACATCGTATAGACCTTTCAAATGTGCATACTTGGCAGAGTAATTCACGCCCTCTTCAGAAGAAGTGAATAAACTGATTTGTTCCACTCCCGGATGCCCATGGAGCAGACGAAGCAATTCGACCCCTCCGTAACCCGTAGCACCAATGATTCCAACCTTCAACACCCTCACCCCTTTTGTGATTATGATTAGTATACTTATGCATAAATATAAAGTCAACTGTATTTTTATTAATTTTACAAACTATTTCATTTTACCTGGGGTAACATCTTGTTTTGCATTCAAGCGGATTATGATATAATCTTTTTATTACTTGGTACTAATAGAAGGTGATAGTTTGTCGCCAAATCAGGAGGTCATTATGGAGGATTTGCTGAAGCTGAAAGGGAAAAATATTGTCGTCATGGGTGTGGCAAATGAACGGAGCATCGCATGGGGCGTAGCAAAATCACTTTTCGACGTTGGTGCGAATGTGATTTTCACGTACCGGAAAGAACGGTCATTAGCAAAGCTGGAAAAAGCATTAGAGAAAGCTGGCTTAGAACCAAAAATGATCGTCCAATGTGATGTTAACGAAGATGAAAGCATTGAACATGCCTTCACGTTAATTGGCGAAACATTGGGCACGATCCACGGGGTTGTTCATTCCATTGCGTTTGCACATGCCGAAGACTTGCATGCAGATTATATTAATACATCCAGAAGCGGTTACGCATTCGCTCAAGATTCCAGCTCATATTCACTTGTTGCAACCGCACGGGAGGCTCGCCGTTTCATGACAGAAGGCGGTTCCATCATTACGATGAGTTATTTAGGCGCCGAACGCGTCTTGGAAGGATACAATGTAATGGGCGTTGCAAAGGCGGCACTCGAAGCATCGGTCCGTTATTTGGCTAGCGACCTGGGCAAGGACGCCATCCGGATCAACGCCATTTCAGCTGGGGCTGTGCGTACCCTATCCGCGAAAGGCGTTCCGTCCTTCAACACCATTCTTGGTCAAATCGAAGAACGCGCACCGCTCAAGCGCAATATCACAAACGAAGAAGTCGCCAAAATGTCCATCGCCATGCTAAGCGATCTATCATCTGGCGTGACAGGCGAAGTCATTTACGTGGATGCAGGATATCACATAATGGGATAAAAAAGTCGGCAGGGATGGTATGTCCCTGCCGATTTTTTATTGATTTGATTTGGTGCGGGCGGCTGCTTCGAATTAACTTCAGCTGAACGCAATAAATCGATTTGAACGCCATTAACTCCGGATGAACGCCAATAAATCGTTTTGAACGCCAATAACTCCGGATGAACGCCAATAAATCGATTTGAACGCCATTAACTCCGGGTGAACGCCAATAAATCGATTTGAACGCCATTAACTCCGGGTGAACGCCATTAAATCGATTTGAACGCCAATAACTCCAGATGAACGCCATTAAATCGATTTGAACGCCATTAACTCCGGATGAACGCCAATAAAGGGCGCTTCTGTTAAGCTTCTTTCAGCCTGATGCATGCTAACTCCCTAACCGATTCCTCTAACGTCTTAATAACTATTTCTTATGTACATCACTGTTCTCTAAACAGCAAATCAATGGATACACCATGCTGATTTCATCCTCGTCCACTTCCCCCGTATGCTGGAAGCCTGCACTTTCATATAGCTTACATGCCACTTCATCGTCTTCGTGATAACAAAGGGTGATCGCTTCATGTCTCCCTTCCGTTCCAATTAACGACATCCACTCCTGCAAGGCGGCTCTGCCATAGCCCCGGCCTTGATATTGTTCTCCAATCATAAACTGATCCAGCACACAATAGATCTTTCCGTTTTCTTCGTAGTCCCGCTGCATCAGCACGCCTATGGGTAATTCCGCATGATAGATTGCATGGACATGGCTATTTTGGCTCCTGTATACGTATGCCCTTGCCATGATAGTGACGTTCGGAGCGACATACTTGCTCTGCTCTTTCTTCACTTTTAATGAATTAAGTAAACGCCAATTGTCTGGTGTTATCTCCCTAAAATGAATGGTCATCCTATCCCTCCCCCTACTGCTTATCTATTATTTTACTGGTTCTCGTGGAGGAGTCTATCAAAGAATAGAAAACTAGTAACTTCGTAGAGCTTTTTTCGTCTTAATTAATGAGGTGACTGTAATGAAAAGTAAACCGATTTACGTGGAAATTCATATAGATGCTGACGTGGATGAAGTTTGGGAAGCGTCCCAGGATCCGTTTCTTCATTCCCAATGGGATCTGCGCTTTTCTTCCATCACTTATTTGCCTAAGAAGGATGGGGAGCCCCAGTTGTTTACCTATGAAAGAAAGGTCTTGCCCTTCTATTCCGTGCAAGGCTGGGGGAAGAGCTCAGGTGTTTCGAATCAACCGGACGGCAGCCGTTCTTCTGCCCTTCATTTCGGGACGGATCAATGGTATTCTCCCATTAAGGAAGGAAAAGGATATTGGAAGTATGTACCTGAAAACGATGGCACGACATTTTTGACGCAATATAACTATGATGCTACCTTCGGCAAAATGGGAAAAGTTCTAGATACATATATCTTCCGGCCGATGATGGGCTGGGCGACCGCCCTCAGTTTTGACGTTTTGAAAAGATGGCTGGAGAAAGGCGAATCGCCGGCTTCCCAGTATTTACGTTTTTTCACTGCATATGGCCTGTCTATTTTTTTCGCATTTATTTGGATGTATCAAGGGCTCATGCCTAAGCTAATCGGAATGCACCCTGAAGAGCGTTCCATGATTAGTTCCGCGTTGCATTTGACAGATGCCCAATCGGCTAAAGCGGTTGTGGCGGTTGGAATTATGGAAGTATTATTCGGTCTTTTCTGGCTCGTTTTTCGAAGAAAAAGACACCTATTTGCTTTGCAGCTAATCGTTTTTCCTCTTCTGACGATTGGCGCAATCCTTTCCAGTCCAGGAATTGCGATTGATCCATTCAATCCCGTTACATTCAATCTAGCATTATTTGTCTTATCATGGATTGGCTATGTCAACAGCGATCGTTTGCCTACTGCTACAACATGTAAGAGAAAGCGGTGAAAGTATGTCGATCTATCAAGAAATACTCGGGGATCGCTTCGATCAATTGCACCCTAAGCTGCAAAAACGGTATCGGATCGAGGATGGCTCCCCTTTTCGCGGAACGGGAATGATGCATGAAATAAATGGTGGTCCTGCATGGCTTTTTCCGTTATTTCGGCTGGGCGTACGTTGGAAGCTGTTATTCCCAGAACACGGAAGGGCCGTTCCCTTTACGGTGACCAACCGTTTTCAATTCGGAAGAGATGGCGAGCAGCAGATCCACTGGGAGCGGATTTTTCACTTCCCAAAGAAAAAGCGCTATTTCAATGCCTTGATGAGTTTGGATCAAGATCGTTCCATCATTAAGGATTACTTAGGGGAGCCCGCCCTTGTCTATTCCGATTTACTTTTCACAGTTACAGATAATAAGGAACTGCTGATTCAGTCCAAGGAACAGCGACTTGTAATCGGAAAGCTGGAAGTGCCACTGCCTTATGCTTTACAAGGGCTCGCTACGGTCCATGAAGGGTACGATGACTTGCGTGACGTCTATACCATCCATGTCCGTGTCCGCAATCCGTTACTTGGCCATCTCTTTTCTTACAAAGGGGAGTTTGTGCAAGATGCGTAAATTTGCGTTATCTCATCTACTGCTATTTTTATTCATTGCGCTCGCAAGTACCAATCCGTGGCCGTTTCTGCTTTTAACTGCGGCTCAGATAGTCTATGTACCTATCATGCTCAAGCTGGTCATGAAGGATGATGGGTTTGCTCGTATTTATCCATACTTCGCCATACCGGCTTATGTTTCAGTAGCGATTCTGCAAATTGCCGATGTATCGTGGGCCATTGTGCCGGCAGGGATTTATTTGCTTTTTACACTCGCCGTTGCATCCTACGGGGTCACTCGTTTTTGCCGAAGAGGATTTACGAACGTGGAAGAATTTTCAATTGATCTCGGATTAATTTACCTCGCCATGGGAGGAGCTTGGTTCTTTGCTTATATTGGCAATATCGACACCGGTTTTTCACCTCTCCTCACCTGGCTGACAGCAATCCATTTTCATTATTCGGCTTTTCTGCTTCCCGTCTTTATCGGACTAGCCGGTCGTATTTCCAAACCGTCCCGTTTCACGCTTTACGCTGGACTGCTGTTAGTTGCCCCGATGCTCGTAGCCATTGGGATCACGTTTTCAAGATGGATTGAACTGCTTTCCGTTTTGGTCTATATCATAGGTTTAATCGGG
Organism: Sporosarcina cyprini; assembly: GCF_022048975.1. Taxonomy (GTDB): domain Bacteria; phylum Bacillota; class Bacilli; order Bacillales_A; family Planococcaceae; genus Sporosarcina; species Sporosarcina cyprini. The sequence goes on from NZ_JAKMHX010000018.1 coordinate 154,082, forward strand.
ATGACTATCATTGTTTGGAGAATTAAACGGATTCCTCCGGCCCAGAAATGGCTCATACGAGTGTCGTTCGCGTCCTTGCTCGTGACCATTTTGTTTTCCTTGCTCTATGTATTAGGAAATGGATTTGGATTGACCGCTATGACAATCGATGACATGCTGCGATTCCACGGCATCCTAAATTGCGTCATTTTTGCTTTATTCGGCGTCGCCGGCTGGGTTATCAATCCTCCTGAGCCTGTTTATCAACCGCCCTCTTTTCCCATCAGTAACATACGCGGTAAGCAAGTTGTGGAGCAATTAGGAACGTCCGGAAGCGGAAAAGGTCTAGTGGACGATATGAAGCTGTATCAATTACAGGGGGGCGCTCCTCAAATCGCTGATTTCTATGAAAACACGAGGGAGTATCGTTTGTTCGCGACAGTCCGTTGGCACACCTGGTTTAAACCGTTCGCTTGGATGTATTCATGGATTAGCCGAAGAACAGAGCAGATTAATTTGCCGACGCACGGCCGGCAAGTGGAGATGACGGGAGATGTGATCCAGTTGCATGACCGGCTGGATGACAGAGAAAACGTCAGGGCGTGGATTCGGAAAGTGGAGGAACAGTATGCCTTCATCGCTCTGTATTCCTTCCATCATTCTTCAAATGGCAAGCCGTATATGAATATTGCGCTGCCGCTACCTTTTACGAATATGACAGGTGTTTTGGAACTGATTGGTACAGACGAGGGATTGATTTTGACAAGCGAACGCATCTCCCCCACTTCAGATGCAGGCATTTATTTGATAGGCAAGAAAGGGTATCGGTTCAGGCTGCCGCTGGAAGAACGTTTTAAGGTGACTGCAGAGGAAACTGGAACCTTGCAAGCAGAACATCACATGAAACTATTCTCAACCCCTTTCTTGACGATCGACTACACCATCTATAAAAAATAACGGCGAGGGCAGCCCCCGCCGTTTTTATTTGCTTATTGATCCCCTACTTCTTTCATCAAACCTTTATTCCCTTTGGATAAAATATTTTCATAGTCGATGTACTCGTAAATATCGTCACTGATCGAATCACTGAATGACGAAAGTTCTTCTACTGTCAGATCCTCGATCGCCTTGCTTTCTGTTTCGCAATAAAGGATGATCTTACCTACGATCTCGTGGGCATCCCGGAAAGGTGTGCCTTTGCTGACGAGGTAATCAGCCACTTCCGTCGCATTCAAAAATCCGCCTTTGATCGCTGCTTTCATCCGGTCTGCATTGACCGTCAGCGTATCAATCATTTTCGACATGATTTCCATGCAATCCAGTACCGTATCGAGCGCATCGAAAAACTGCTCTTTATCCTCTTGCATGTCCTTGTTATATGTCAACGGCAGACCTTTCAAAGTTGTTAGCAAAGCGAATAGCGAACCGTAAACCCGGCCCGTTTTTCCACGAATCAATTCAGCCGCATCTGGATTTTTCTTCTGCGGCATAATGCTGCTGCCGGTTGAATAGGCGTCTGCCATCGTGATGAACTTGAATTCCTGGCTGCTCCAAAGGATCAATTCCTCGCTCAGACGGCTCAGGTGCATCATGATGATAGAGAAGTCGGACATGAGCTCCAGCATATAATCGCGGTCGCTGACGCCATCGAGAAAATTATCGACGGGTTTGGAGAAATTCAGCAGCATGGTCGTGACATTGCGGTCGATTTCATGTGTCGTCCCGGCAAGCGCGCCGCAGCCCAATGGATTTTCATCTAGCAATTCCATCGCATTGGCAATCCTTTTTTTATCCCGCTTGAACATTTGCTCATAAGCACCTAAATGATGTCCGAACGTTACAACCTGTGCACGTTGCAAGTGGGTATATCCCGGCATAATCACATTATTCGTTTTTGCCTTCGCATGTAAGGAGTCAATGAGTGCCTGCAAACCATCCATCACTTCCACTGCTTTGTTCTTCGCATATAGCCTCATGTCGACCGCCACTTGGTCATTCCGGCTGCGGGCCGTATGCAGCTTTTTCCCTGTTTCGCCGACACGTTCCGTTAAATGAACTTCAATAAAGGAATGAATGTCTTCATAGTCCCCTTCAATTGGCAGCACGCCCGATTCGATGTCATGCAGAATGGACTCGAGACCTTGCACGAGCAGGTCACCTTCTTCTGGTGTGAGCAGATCGCAATGCACTAGCATGGTCACATGCGCCAAGCTCCCCGCAATATCCTCTCTGTATAATCTATAGTCAACCGGCAGCGATGTATTAAACTGCTCCATAATTTCATCCGCCCGGCTAGTAAAACGTCCGCCCCAAAGTTTCATGTATATTCAACCTCTCTTTTGTATATTTATTCATATGAAGTAGTATAAAGATTTTTCTCAGATAACGCAAGGAGACGTGGCATGTTATTCCATACCATGATACTACAAAAAATAATGAAATGGCTTCCTCCTGCCCATTCTCCAGTTAAATCAAAAAGTTGCTCGCTTTCTCTAGGAATGGTATGCTGAAAGGACCGACTAATAAATGAGGGATTATCTTGAATACATCCATCTTACAATACAATGACTGTTTAAATCGCTAAACCCTTGACAACTCTATGTCAAGGGTTTTTGTTTCCTATGGGAAAATTCAAATTGGAGGGCTAACATTGTTGAATACTGAACACAATCATGGACATTCTGTCGCTTCTCTCGTTGCTATTTGGATCAGCCTCATGAGCAATATTGTCCTCACCATTTTAAAAATCATTGTCGGCATCCTGTTTAACAGTCCCGTCCTTTTAGCGGACGGCTTTCATAATGCCGGAGATGTGGCAGCCTCCGCCGCCGCTCTGACATCCATGCGTATCTCAAAAAGACCAGCCGATGAGGACCATCCTTACGGTCACGGGAAAGCTGAAGTTATTGGTTCTGGGATCGTTGCCATCATTCTCGGGATTGCCGCATTGTATATTGCCTACGAATCCATTATGACATTCTTTGAAGAGCCGGCGAAGGCGAGTGTCATTGCATTAATTACAGCAATCGTTTCACTCGTCTGGAAGCAAGTTCTCTATATCTACACGATGCGTGTCGGCAAAAAGACAAACAGCAAGGGGCTGATTGCTACCGCCTACGATCATTTGGCGGATGTCTATGCGTCTCTGGCAGCTGTTGTCGGGATCGGGCTGGCATTGATCGGGGATATGTATCAGATCGGTTTCCTGTCATACGGTGATCCGTTTGCGGGTGTCGTCGTATCTGTCCTCGTCTTGCGCCTCGCCTACGAAATCGGCAAGGAATCAATCGACATTTTAATGGAGAAAAATGTGAGCCATGAGCGTCTGGAAGAATTCGCGAAACTCATCCGTTCATTTCCTGAAGTGAAACGGATCGATCGGCTGCGGGCACGGGAACACGGCCACTATATCCTTGTCGATGTCAGAGTAGGAGTCAGCGGGGAACTGACGATCCAGGAAGGGCATGACATTTCAAGTGCGATACGGAACTTGATACTGAAAGAACATGATGATGTCGATGAAGTGCTTGTCCATTTGAATCCATGGTACCCTGATGAAAATTAGACCAACTTTCAGCGTATGCGCTATACTGGTGAATGAAAAGGAGTTGCTTTTATGTTAAAAGAACGACTAGAGGAACGATTAGCATCAACAGATGGCCCCGTCTCCCTCTTTCCAATCGAGAAAGATTATGCAGAGCGGCATGGTTTGATTTCCAGTCAGCATATTGCTGAGAGAGAGTGGAGCTTCCAAACAGTGGAACGCTGTTTGAAAGAAACGGAAGAGATGATTCAAGCAGAATCGGAGAATTTTTTAGATAAACCGATTTCCATATTACACAATCCGATCGAGGAATTTCTTTATATTGACTCAGATGATTTTAAAACGGTGAAGGTGGACGGGATGGCATTAGAGGTGGACGATGTTTTCAAAGTCTACACTGCCCTTTTTGGCCTGCAGCTTCAGAAAAAATGGCAGGAAAAAATTCAGACCTATATTGAAAGTAAATTATCGGAAGGTCCTTCCAGTGTCCTATTTGACACGGACGGCACGTTTAGCGTGAACATCTCCCTGAATGGGCTGGATGGATTCGATGAGAAGCTGGCGATAAGAGAAGTCGTATCTCTTATTTACAATTTTCTTTTTGGACTTCTTGAAACAATAGAGGCCGGAAATTGAAGCCTGCTAATCAGGAGTTCATTTACACCTACATCCGCCACATAGATGAACACGATCTATGCAGGCTGGAAATGCGGTCTTTTTTCGGAACACATAGCGAGTCGAATGTATTGAAGAGTGAAGTGAAGATCGATCCAAGCCGCAGCCCCTTCATGAAAGAGCGGTTGGAAGTGTTATGGAGTTGCGAGAGCTGGGAAGGGTTCCTTTCTCAAGCTGGAGACTTCATCCCACCTACCACTTTCAAAACAACCTGTCTGAATACGATGGATATGGAAGAAACGAAGAAAATTCCTCATCCGGACAGGCGCAAGCTGGAACGCGAAGTAGGTGAATCCATTCAAGGAGAAGCGGATTTGCTGGAGCCGTCCATTGAGTATGGTTTTATTCAAATGAACGGGAAATGGTACTTTGGCTTATTGGAAAGAAGCTTGCCTATTTGGAAATCGCATGAGCAGAAGCCCCATATGTATTCAACAGCATTGAGCACCCGGCTTGCCCGGGCAGTGGCAAATATTGCAGTGCCGCATCCAGCTGGAATCCGTGCCATCGATCCTTGCTGCGGAATCGGCACAGTACTTGTGGAGGCCCGTTCGATGGGAATTGATATTGTCGGCCGGGATATTAACCCCCTTGTTTGTAAAGGTTCCAGAAAAAACTTAGCATACTTTGGATTATCGGGTGAAGTGGTAAAAGGGCCGATTGCCGAAGTAAGCGATACATATGACGTGGCGATCATTGATATGCCGTACAATCTGTTTACACATATTACTTCTGAGGGACAGCAATCGATTCTTACGGAAGCCCGCAGGATTACGGATAAGCTGGTCGTTGTCACGATTGAACCGATGGATCAGATGATTCAAAATGCGGGGTTTACAATTGTGGACAGATGCATTGCCAAAAAAGGCACGTTTGAAAGGCAAGTAGTCGTTTGCGAATAAATTACAAATCTGTATCAACGTAACATAAAAAAGGTGAAAAAACCGAATTGGTTTCTCCACCTTTTTTTTCGGACATACGTCTCGCTTACTCCGAAATTTTCACTGTATAGTCCGCCAGCAATCTTGCTCCATAGCCTGTTGCGGATTTTGCATAGTAGCCTGATGCAGATGAATGATCCATCATGCCCGCCATATCAACGTGGAGCCACTTGCTGTTTTCAGGTACAAACCGGCGCAAGAATAAACCGGCTGTAATTGATCCTGCAAAATTCAATGTACTAATATTGTTCATATCCGCATAGTCGCTCGCCAATGTTTTATCATAGGCATCCACAAGCGGCATCGGCCATACAAAGTCGCCATTTTCGTCTCCGACTTTTTTCATGACATGAGACAATTCCTCGTCTCCGAAGACTCCGCCCAGTCCTGTGCCAAGCGCATTGACAATGGCGCCTGTTAACGTCGCAATGTCGACGATATATTCAGCTTCCAATTCGCCTGCACGAAGTAAGGCATCCGCCAAAATGAGGCGGCCTTCCGCATCCGTATTACCAACCTGGACTGTTGTCCCGTTTTTATAATGAATTACTTCCCCAGGATACACTGCCGTATTATCCGGTGCGTTTTCGACGATCGGAATCAATGCAATGACATTCACTTTTGCATTGGATTGGACAAGTAGCTGCATCGCACCTGCTACTGCCGCCGAACCTCCCATATCCATCCGCATATCGCTTAAATCCTTGCCGCTTTTCAAGCTGATGCCGCCTGTATCGAACGTAACGCCTTTCCCGACTAATGCAACCAATGGCTTGGATGCGTCTCCTTGATAAGCAATCTCCACAAAGGAAGGGCTGTACTTGGATCCGCGGCAAACTGTCAACACGCCGTTCATCTCCATTTGCTCCAGCTGCTCCTTGCCATAGACAGTCACTTCTGCTGATGTGCCGGCAAATTTCTCCTTCAGCACCTCTGGGTACGTTTCCGGGTTCAGCACATTGGACACTTCATTCATCAAATCACGGGAGAAAGCCATAGCCGTTGCACGGATCTGTCCAGCTTGAACCGCCTCTGCAGAGCCTTCCACTTCCAGTTCAGCTTTGCTGTCATCCGCTTTGGATTTATACGAATTGAATCGGTAGGAACCGAGTTCCCAACCTTCGACAAACGCAGTGACTGCTTTTTCTTTATCTAGTTTTGCGAAAGCCGCAGCAATTGTATCGTCCCCTACTAATGCCTTCTCCACTTTTTGCGCTGCCAAATCGCGAGCAATGTCGCCTGCAATGGAACGGACTTTTTCAAGCGTCAAGTCCTTTTCTTTCACTTCCTTCAGGACAACAACTTGCTCATCATCAAGCAATAACGAACAATGCGCACCTTTTTGTCTGGAGACATATTGCTTACGTGCCTCATTCTCTACTACCCTTTTGTCATTCTCTAATAAAATTGTCACAGCCATTCTCAAAAACCCCCAACTTATTTATTTCGACTCTAGAAGTAGTTTATCATATAGTAAGGATTTTGAAAGAATTATCTTTTATCTGCAATAACAAGGCAAAATGTCGCAAATGGCCCTAAAAGTAGGGACAGAAGGAACCAGTTCAGTCCGCTCCTGTTTTTTCCTTGAGCGATTCCTGCATTAATGAGTGACAGCGTTCCCCATCCAACGAAGTATTCATTCATCCTTTTCACCCTCCGTTCTACGATCTTTTAAGAAACGGCTCGCTTCCAACAGATCATTTGTGCAAAGTTGTACAGCATTCGGTGCAAATACAGCCCTGTCCTCAGCATCCATATATTCGGACAAAGGAATCGACTTAAAGAACTTTTTCCACTTATGTTGCTGCTCCAGCTTTTTATATTCTTTCTGTATTTCATCATAATCAATTTTATTGATGACAAAGACAGGACGTTTTGGATCAACGTTTGGGAATCTCTCATATAAGATCCTTAAATGATCTTGATCGAACTCTTCGTTCACAATATAAGAGGAGGTGCCGACATTCTCAGCTACATCCATCAATTCGTCCGTCCATGTTTCAAATTGGTGTTCGTCCACCTGACCATCTGAAAAAATCCCTACGCCATAATAAACTATATTGTCTGCTTCTCGCTTCTTTTTTCTTCCGAACATTATACATCCCTCATTTCTGCTACTCCTTTCTTACGAACCGGCTTTTAAAAGGTTCCCAAAAATATTTTATACAGTACCTTGCATTAAACAATACTGAATGATATATTATTAACAACAGTACTGTGCATTACATAGTAGTGTAGGAAAGGAGGCTATGTCGTGAATATCCAATTTAAAAAAGGAGTTTTGAATTTATGTGTTCTCGTCCTGCTTGATAAGCAGGATCGTTACGGCTATGAACTCGTTCAAAAAATCTCCGATCAGATTTCCATATCGGAAGGTTCGGTCTATCCCCTATTGCGCCGGCTGACAAAGGAAGGCTATTTTACAACCTATCTAAAAGAATCGAACGAAGGGCCGCCTCGTAAATACTATCAATTGACGGAGACGGGACGAACGTACTTGCACGAACAATTGGAAGAATGGCGGGCTTTCACGAATGGCGTTAATACTTTGATAGAGGAAGGTGTTCACAATGACTGAAGGACAATTTATTTCAGAGCTTGAACTGGCTCTCGCACGGCTTCCGCTCGATGAACGGAATGATATTCTACAGGATATCCGGGAGTATTTTCTCCATGGCAGAACAGATGGCAAATCGGATGATGAGATTGCGGCTTCTCTCGGTTCGCCTTCAAAAATTGCAGCAGAACTGCTTGCTTCGTATCCGTTTTCCGAAGAAAAAGTAGTTCAGTCGAATGATTCTGATCAGGTGATCACCATCCAAAACGATCAGTATGCGAATGTCGATATTCAAGTGCAGCACGGTTCACTCACTTTGCTGCCATCAGCAAATTCAGTGACGACAGTCGAACTGACAGGTGCAAACGAACGGATGGAATTGGAGGCAGAGGTGATCGGGGACACACTTGTCGTGAAACTCCGAAATAAGTTCCACTGGTCCTTCCTCTTCAACTTTAATGTAAAGGCGGTGGCAGTACGCGTGTTTATTCCTAAAAAGCTTTATCAGTCCATTGCGATGAAAACAGATAATGGCCGCATTGAAACCGAAAAGATGCTATGTAAATCTATGACGGCTGAAACAGATAACGGACGGGTCATCGTGACGGAAGTGGCGACATCCTTCTTGCACGCTGAATCGGACAATGGGCGGATTGAAATTGAAAAGGTACAGACCGATCAGTTGAAGGCAAAAACAGACAACGGACGCGTCAGCTTGCGCTATGTCGATGCAGAGACCGTTTATGCGGAATCCGATAACGGACGGATTGAACTGGAGGAAGTCTCCGGAGAAGTGACAGCTATTACAGATAATGGACGCATCATATGTACTTCAGAAGAAATTAATCGGAACATAGACTTCCAAACGGATAACGGCAGCATTGAACTCCATTCTCGCACGACTCCGACAGACGTCACGATCTATGCAAAAACAGGGCATGGACGAATCGATGTGTACGGTGAGAAAAACAAGAAAACTGTGTTCGGCAACGGCTTCCATACTGTTAAACTGAAGACAGATAACGGACGAATTACTGTGCGATAAGCTAAGTATAGTTCCTCCACTTGAAGTGGCATGCAAGTTTCTCTGAAAACTCCTTTAACAACGGATTCCGTTGAAAGGAGTTTTTTTATTTCCTCCTACACTGTCTTACGAATAGTCCGCAGTATCGTTACCTCCATCTACCTAACCGTCCAACTACACTTGTTCCCGATCGATCGCCAGCGAATTAATAAATATCAACTGAATATGATATAGTTAACAGCAACAACCAAGCATTCAATTCATGACAAAGAAAAGGTGATGGATCATGACGACAATCTATGTAGACGGAGATGGCTGTCCTGTTGTGAATGAAACGATAGGTGTAGCCAAATACTTTAAGCTGCCTTGTGTGCTCATCTGCGACACAGCTCATGAAATGCATCGAGAGGGCGCCGAGACAATCATCGTTTCTAAGGGAGCAGATGCGGTCGATTTCGTGCTCGTAAACCGAGTGAAAAAAGGCGATATCGTCGTGACGCAAGATTATGGCTTGGCCGCTATGGTACTTGCTAAGCAAGGATATCCCATCGACCAGAATGGCCGGCTTTATACAAACGATAATATTGATCAATTGCTTTACGCGAGACATACAGCGCAAAAAGTGCGCATGGCTGGAGGACGGTTGCGCGGACCGAAAAAGAGGACGAAAGACCAAACGGAATCCTTCCTTAACAGCTTGCGTGATTTGTGCAGAGCGATCCTTCCCTCTCCATAACGACAAAACTGCTTTGTGGCTTACCGGGCCGCATTGCGGTTTGCATACGATATTTTCCCTCTATAAAGTAGGCAGGCCTTCATACCAATGCACGCCAGCTCATATATTACATAAATGGTTACTAACACAACAAATCTTTCACTGTTATGGCAGTTCTTCCTGCAACATGGACTTGCCATCTAAGATTTCCAATACACTTCAACTTAGAACAGTTATTGATGCCTCACCCAAGATCACCCTATGCCTCTCTATTTCTCACATCTTAGATCCCTAGTTTTTCACCTTCTCATGAATCTTTTAAGGACAAGTCAGCATATGTTTAACAACCTAGCTATAAAGGGAATTCAATAATAGATACATATTCCCTTTTACAATAAACGGAACCTATTTGAACAGCGTGATTATGAAATCTGGAGGTAACTCATGCCGAAAATTCAATCTGTTAGTACATTCGAGCCGCCTTTTGAAGTGAAACAGGAGGCAGCTGTCGAACTGACCCGCTCCTTATTCAGCGAGAAATTCAAGGATATTGAGCGGCTTTTGCGCGTGTTCCAAAATGGAGACATTGAAAAGCGTGATGTTTGCATGCCGCTCGAGTGGTATGGAAAGCATCATGATTTTGAGGAAAGAAATGAACTGTATATCGCCCATGCCGTGGAATTTGGAGCTGCGGCAATCCGTAAGTGTTTAGATGGAGAAGGCATGCTGGATGAGCCGGTTGCCGAGCGGGAAATTGACGCGATCTTCTTCATTTCCAGTACTGGCCTGGCGACTCCGAGCATCGAAGCAAGGATCATGAATCGTCTCCCCTTCCGTGATGACGTGAAGCGGATACCGATATGGGGACTGGGATGTGCTGGAGGGGCAGCTGGCATCAGCCGGGCTTTTGAATATTGCCAAGCCTTTCCGGAAGCGAAAGTTCTTGTGCTTGCTGTCGAGTTATGCAGCCTCACCTTCCAAAAAGACGATTACACAAAAAGCAATCTAGTCGGTGTTTCCTTGTTTTCGGATGGTGTCGCTTGCGCACTTATTACAGGAGACCAGTCTTCCATCTCTTCCAGCCACCCAAAACCGGCTATTCTTTCAACCACTTCGAAAATGATGCCCGATTCGGAAGATGTGATGGGCTGGGATATTAAAAATAATGGGCTGTACGTTGTCTTTTCGAAAAGTATTCCTTCTATCATTACCAATTGGCTCGGACCCTTTGTCCATGAATTTTTAGACAGAAATGAACTGTCACAGAAGGAAATCACCCACTTTGTCGCGCATCCCGGCGGCAAGAAAGTGTTGCAAGCGTACGAGGAGGCTCTTCATTTTGATTCGACTAAGACCGAGATTTCACGGAACGTATTACGGCAGCACGGCAATATGTCGTCACCTACCGTTCTCTATGTCTTAAAAGAGTTTATGAATCAAAGGCCTTCTAAAGGGGAATATGGATTGATGGCGGCATTAGGGCCGGGATTTTGCGGTGAGTTGCTGCTATTGCGCTGGGAGTGAGGTGCCATCATGTTATTTTATTGGATCATCGGGATTGTCATCGTCCAAAGGCTGATAGAATTGCTCGTTGCCCGGAGAAATGAACGTTGGATGAAAAGCCAAGGTGCCATTGAAGCAGGCGCATCGCATTATCGGTATATGGTAGCCATGCATGTTTGCTTTTTTGTTTCATTGCTAGCAGAAGTTTTCTATTTCGACTTGTCCCCTCCTCCACTCTGGCCGGTTTGGCTTGGCATCTTCCTGCTCGCCCAAGTGATGCGGATCTGGTGTCTCGCTTCTCTAGGGAAGTACTGGAATACAAAAATCATTGTCCTGCCAGGAGCAAACGTCGTACGGAGAGGGCCGTACAAATTTATCCGGCATCCGAATTACGTAATCGTCGCAACCGAACTGATCGTGCTACCTTTGTTATTTAACGCGTACTTTACTGCAATCTTATTTTCGTTATTAAATATTTGGATGATGACTGTACGGATTCCGGAAGAGGAGAAAGCGCTCAAAAATGAAACGGACTATCGGGATGTCTTTTCGATGAAGTCATAAGAAGTTTAGAATTAGAAAAGGCGAGGGCCATATTGCTTCCCTCGCCTTTTTTGTTGCAGCGGATTGTCAATTAATTCGTGTCAATGTTTTTCCCATAAAGCCAAACAGCACTGTTAAGATCGGTGACAACAGGCAGAAGAAGGCAAATGGCAAGTAATCGACTGTCGAAACACCTAGCACATCTGTTATGAAAATCCCGCACACACTCCATGGCACGAGCGGGTTGACTACAGTACCTGCGTCTTCCATGACACGGCTCAAGTTTTTATTGGCCAGACCCAGCTTTTCGTATTGGGTTTGGAATGCCTGGCCTGTCAGCAAGATGGACAAGTATTGTTCTCCGATCAGCACGTTGATGCCGATTGCCGTAAGCGCTGTAGCTGAGATGACGGCATACGTTTTACGGAGCAATGAAGAAACAAGATCGAGCAGCGTTTGAACGATGCCAAGTGTGAACAATAAGCCTCCCATGCTTAACGCCAGCAGGACAAGACCGACTGTAAACATCATACTTTCCAATCCGCCGCGAGTTAACAGCTTGTCTACATCTTCCACGCCAGTCGCTGAAGTAAAACCGCCAAATAAAATGCTGAAAACCTGGTCCAATCCATAGCTTTGATGGAAATAGGAAAGCAGCACGGCTACGAATGAACTGATTGCCAATGTTAAAATGGCCGGCACTTTGCGGATCGTCAGAATGAAAAGCAAGACGAGTGGAATCATGGCATACCAATGGATAGATCCTGTTTGAAGCAAACCGTCTTTGAACACATTGATTTTATCCAAGTCGGCCGTTTGCACTTTCGGTGATATCACTGCGAATAATCCAAATGAAATGACAAAGGCAGGAATGGTCGTCCAAGCCATATTGCGGATATGTTCAAAAAGATCCACCTTTACAATCGAGGATGCCAAGTTCGTCGTATCCGACAACGGAGACATCTTATCCCCGAAAAATGCACCCGATACGATCGCTCCTGCCGCAATCGGAAGCGATAATTCCATGACATGCGCCATTCCGATAAAAGCGACACCCACGGTCGCTACTGTCGTCAAGGAACTGCCGATGGAAACCCCGACAATCGCGGTGACGACAAATACAATTGCAAAAAAGAACGACGGTGTCATCATTTGAAAGCCTAAATAGATCAATGTCGGAATCGTGCCGCTCATAATCCAGCTGCTGATGAGCATTCCGATGAAGAAAAATAGGAACACGGCGCTCATGCCGGCCCCTGCCCCATCTACCAGTCCCTTTTCCAAGCTTCGGAACGGAATTCCTTTGGCCAGTCCGTAAGCAAAGAGCAATAACACAGAGAAAAGAATGGGAAGATGCGGCACCGCATCAAATGCGATAATGCTTGTGCTGATAATCAATATAATGGCAACAACCATCGCAATCGATTCAAATGCGGATGGTTTCTGGATGGCTTTGATGTGATTCATGATGAATTCCTCCTATCTTCCTAATCAATATAAAAAACCCCTTCATCCCTAAAATAAGGGACGAAGGAGTTCTCCGCGGTACCACCCTAGTTGATGACGTACAAACGCCATCCGCTCAATGAAAAGCTGGAAGACAAACGGATGGTGTAATTCAATATGCCGCCGCCTGGATTTTCACTACCCATCCAGTCTCTGTCTTCTGCAAACGACATCTCTACTCGGCCATCCTTCCAAGCCATTTATGTAATTGGAATGAAATAATTTATTGTATAGTGTTGAATCTTATCATGTTTCCGCAAGATGTCAAGTGGTTGCCGACTGATAAAACATTAATTATTACTAGGGAAGAAATTAGGTAATCCGCATTCATATCGTCTCAAGTATTAGCTTTCTGACGGGAAATAAATTTTTACTACTGTAAAAAATATGTCCCTGTTGAAAATAGGGACCGTAAGCTTTACTCTCGCATAAGCTTCCTTACAGTCCCAATTTATAGTACACTTTGGTATCTCTTGAAAACTTTATTTCTTTGGAAATGGGGTCAAAGAATTCATTCGGCTTTCATGGCATCCATCTTAGTTGCATGAATTGTGCCGAATGGATGTTCCGGGGGAGCATAAATTGTGAAAAGTTTAAGAGGTCGGTTACCTGTGTTAATTAAATTATGCCATTTTCCTGCAGGTATCATGATCGCATCTTTTGCGCTTACTCTTTTACGAAAATATAAATTATCTCTAGTATCACCAATACTAATGTAACCTTCACCATCTTCAATACTTACAAATTGGTCTACATTAGGATGTACCTCTAAACCAACGTCGTCTCCAACATTAATGCTCATTAATGTTACCTGCAAATTTTCTCCAGTCCATATCGCTTTGCGAAAAGCATTGTTTTGCTTGGCTGCTTTTTCAATATTTATGACAAATGGCTGTCTTCCAAAATCCTCTAATTTATTGTTTGTATCGCTCGGGTATTGTTGGTTACTCCAATAATTATGCTGCCATCTTTGATAATCAGATCCCTGATTACCCCAATACAAAGTATTGTATTGATTGTGCATCGGATAATACCAAGGGTTATGATGACAAGTACAATAATTCACTTCATTCTCCTCCTTGATTTCAACATTACCCTTTATTTTATGTAAGCGACCTTATGCAGGTGTTACTTTTGCCTGTCTTTTATTATTTCATCGCAAATAAGATAACGCTATATATTTTCAACTATATAGCTGACACTTTCGAGAGAATAAAACAACGATGAATATAGAACAATAATGCTATATTTATTACCTCATTATTAACTAGAAGAATTGAGAATCTATTTTATTATCCTTTTTTCCATCAGACAGTTATTGTGCCAAACACCATCTCGCTCTGCGATTTTCTCTCGAATGCCTACTATACGGAAACCACACCTTTTATGTAATCGAATGCTCGCTTCGTTTATTTCAAATATGGAGGACTGTAACATCCAGTACCCAATATTCCTCGCCTCCTCCTCTAGGTGCAATAGGAGACGTGTTCCAATTCCTCTCCCTTCCACCTGGTCCCGAATGTAAACACTGACCTCTCCCACTCCTCTATATGCTGCGCGAGATGAAATAGGAGTTAGAGAGATCCAGCCTACAATCATGTCATTTTCTTCAAATACAAAACGAAGAGCAGGATGAAATTTCAGATCCCACGCCTCCATTGTCGGTACATGAGTTTCAAATGTTGCCATTCTGGTATCCATACCTTGTTGGTAAATTTCCAGAACGGCTGGTAAATCTCTCGATTCCATTTTACGAATCATTTTACTCCCCCTTTATGGGTTTGTCTTTAACAACAACCGCCTGCTCCGCTATGACACACTCCAGTTTCTGGTAATTGTAGTTGTACATTTTCAGCAGCCTCTTTATCCCCTGCTAAATAAGCTACAACTGAACGTACTTGCTCATAGCCTGTTGCCATCAAAAATGTAGGTGCACGGCCATATGATTTTGATCCGACAATATAAAAGTTTGGCTCAGGCTGTCTTAGCTCTTTCTCACCATGTGCCGGTACGCTGCCACAACTATGCTCGTTTGGATCAATTAGTGGTGCAATTGCAGATACAGCCTCTGTTATAGCCTCTCTTTCAAAACGCAATGCACGATTGATTTCATAATTCGGTCGATTTCCTGTATTGACAATTAAACGGTCAAATGGCTCCAGTTTATTATGCTGTGACTCCAGAACAACCCCATTTTGTTTATGAATACGTTTAATAAGAAAAGGTGTTATAACATTTATATAGCCATCCCTTACAAAGTCCGATATACGAACTCCTAACTCACCTCGTGCAGCAAGCTCATCATTCGATCCTCCCCCAAATGCATCCTCCACTCGTTTTTTTCTCAAAATCCATGTGATTGATGTGTTAGGGTATTTCTCTTTTAACGCTACTAAGTTAAGCAATGAGTTAATTGCTGAGTGGCCACCACCAATAACAGCTATTCTTTTATTTGCATATAAGTTCTTACTAGCCTCAATGTTTGGAATATGGTAATCGATAATTGACGCTAACTCTTTTTCAGTCCGCAACCAAACACCATTACTCTTTACCGGATTGGGATTTCCCCAAGTTCCAGTTGCGTCAATTACAGCTTTAGCTTTCATTTCTTTAAGACCATTTGGTGTTTCTACATATAACAAGAATGGTTGAGATGAACGATTTGTAGATTTCATACGATCTATCCCATCACGTGTAATGGAGATGACCTCATGATTTGTATAAATATTTGGTGCCAAGACTTCTGATAAAGGCAGCAGATAACTTTCCACTAATTCTTTCCCTGTTGGTATTTTTTCTCCATCTGGCTCCTGCCAATCTGTATATGATAATAATCTCTTACCTGCTTCATCAATGTTATACTGCCAAGGTGAGAAAAGTGTCACATGCTCCCATGACCGTACATTCGCTGAGACTTCCCCTTTTTCTAATACAAAGAAAGATACACCTCGTTCTTTAAGATGCACTGCAGCTGCTAAACCGATTGGCCCAGCACCAATAACTGCAACTGGTAGCTCCTGCTCGCAACAAGCTGATTTAGAGTCACAGCATACAGCTTGTTGAATAATTTTGAATTCCATTAGTAATCCCCTCGCATATTCTTATTACTTTAGGTAGAAATCTCAACTGTTATTATTGAAACCAAATTCACTTTTTTTGGACACATGCATTGTTAATACGCTTTAGACATTTACAAACAGGTAGTAAATCGAACACCACCGTACTCTGTTATAAGCCTGAGTTAAGACTTTCTCTTATCAAAGACATATTGATAACTTGGATAACGTAATAAGGGCATTCAATATCTTTACCAGCAGCTAATCTTTGTCTTTAATCGATAGTTTCGATTTATTTCTCTTCCCTAGCAAACTGCATTATTCGTTCACCTATTTCGTTTCGTACCCGCTGAAACTCAGCCCAAATTTCTTCTTCTGTTCCCGTTGCTTTAGCCGGATCATCAAATCCCCAATGTTCACGGCGAATGGATGGAGGTGTAATAGGGCATTTATCAGCAGCATCTCCACAAAGCGTCACGACAAGGTCAGCACGGTTAAGTATCGTTGGATCGATTATATTTGACGTCTGATTTGTTATATCGATGCCCACCTCTTCCATCGCTTTTATTGCCTTAGTATTAACCCCATGAGCTTCAATTCCTGCACTGAATACATCCCATTGATCCCCAAGAATTTCCCTTCCCCAGCCTTCAGCCATCTGGCTCCTACACGAATTTCCTGTGCAAAGAAAGTACAAAGTCCTTTTCGTCATCATTCTATTCACCTTTCCTTCAAGTTAGATAAGCAGCAACCAAATATACAATCCCAGTAATGTAATAAAGAGAGTTGGGATCGTTAAAATAATTCCGACCTTAAAATAGGATCCCCAGCCAATTTTCACGCCTTTTTGAGAAAGTACATGCAGCCACAACAAAGTTGCCAGTGATCCAATCGGCGTAATTTTAGGACCTAGATCTGACCCAATCACATTTGCATAAATAAGGGCCTCACGGATGGTGCCAGTCGTGTTGGTTTCAGCAATCGCTAAAGCATCAATCATTACCGTAGGCATATTATTCATAACAGATGATAAAAAAGCAGCAATAAAGCCCATTGAGATTGTAGCAACAAATAATCCCTGATTCGCTGCATATTGAATTACATCCGAAAGAACACTTGTCAATCCAACATTTTTCAAACCATACACAACCACGTACATACCAATTGAGAAAAATACAATGGCCCATGGAGCACCTTTCAACACTTGCTTCGGTTGTACAACTGCACTTCTCTTAGCCATCAACAAGAAGAAAATTGCTACGACTCCTGCAATGATGGAGACAGGTATTCTTAAAAATTCACTCAAAAAATAACCGATTAGCAGAATGCCTAAAATAACCCATGTAAGTTTAAACATTTTCAGGTCCTTTATCGCTTCTTTTGGTTGTTTCAAATCGGAGACTTTGTATTGGCCTGGAATACTCTTACGGAAAAATAAATACAGAACAATAATACTTGCAACGAGAGCAAAAAGATTTGGAACAATCATCCTTGATGCATATTCAACGAAACCAATCCCAAAAAAGTCTGCCGAAACAATGTTGACCAGATTGCTGACAACGAAAGGCAATGAGGTCGTATCTGCAATAAACCCACTGGCAATTATAAAAGGAAATATCATTTTTTCGCTGAATCTCAAATTACGAACCATTGCTAATACAATTGGCGTCAGGATCAAGGCAGCTCCATCATTTGCAAATAAAGCAGCGACAATAGCTCCAAGGATACTGACGTAGATAAACATCCGAGTACCACTGCCTTTAGCGAATCTCGCCATATGTAATGCTGCCCATTCAAAAAATCCGATCTCATCGAGTATTAATGAAATGATAATGATGGCTATGAATGCCAGTGTCGCATTCCACACAATTCCCGTAACATCTAAAACGTCATCAAAGTCGACTACGCCTAACAGTAAAGCGAACGTTGCGCCGATACATGCAGTCCAACCGATCGAGAGATTTTTCGGCTGCCAAATAACAAAAATTAAAGTAATCGTAAAAATTATGAATGCCGTTAATGCCAATCACTTTTCCTCCCTTGTACATGCAATACGCAACCCTTGATTTTCTAATTCCGTAATAAATCCGTCTTGTTCTGGCAAGTGGTTGAGAATACTGTTAATTAGAGGATAATCTTCATGTTCCATATTAATCGAATAAAAAATCCATTGACCTCTACGTTCTTCTTTTACTAACTCGATATCCCTCAACTTTCGTAAATGTTGGCTTATTGCCGGCTGGGTCATCTTAAAAATCTCCACAAATTCACATACACAACATTCATGTGATGACAGTAATTTCATCATTGTTAATCGTGTCTTATCTCCAAGCAATTTTAAAAGTTGAGTAGCTCGCTGCAAATCGATAATTTCGTTTGTATTCAATTTTCTCCCTCCTTGTTTACAAGCATATAATTATATGCTTATATACGCAAGTGATTTTGGTTCAATAAAGAGAAGTGATTTAAGTTCATATCGTTGTTTGATTGGAAATTATCTTTCAACAAATTAGAAAGTCCAAATTCAGTGAATTGTGCACTGAATTCGGACTTATGAGTGAAGCTATATAATTTTTTGACTAACGGGCACGACATATTATCTCGTCAAGCTGTAAAAATGAACGATTAAACTAATTCATGATTAGCCGTACATTTCAACGTTTAATCCACATTAATACAATAGTTCACTTCTAAGTGATTTACTATATATCAAACCATCTTACATTGTCTGCTTACACAAGCTGGATAGTGCGAGTGTAAGATAGATCATAATTCAATTATTACTAATCATTCACAAGCGAAACCATCCCGGTCACCATCCATCTTTTCAGAGTACGCCGGATGGCCTTTTTTTACACCGTTCGGATATTTTTTTCGTAACTCCGTACAATTGGCGAATACTTCAATTGGGGCATGATCTGCCTTTATATCTAGTGGATATGTTTCACTGTCGAAGCCGCGATCGGTCGCATAATCTTCCAAGGTCCAAATTCCAACGCCTGCCTTTTTCGCTTTGTTCTGCGATTTTTCGTAATCGTCTAAGTGGCGGGTATTGGGAGGATATACATACGCTACTCTGGCAAGCCCTTCTTCCAGCAATATTTTTTGGACGCTCTCGCCGTCTGCATACACATAAGCGAGCAGCCTTCCATATTTGTCGTAACGTTCTCCGATATCAAACTCGATTTCCACTTGAGCGCTTTTTTGCAGCAATTCCCTATTCCGCTCTTTTGCTTCCTCGCCGAAAGGCTGCTTTCCAAGTCTCGGATGATTTGTCTCCGGTGTATCCACAAGCAGATAACGGACGTTCTGCTCTTTTCCCTCGTACTTTATTTTGATCGTATCCCCGTCTATTGCGCTTATAAGCTGGACTGGAATGCGGCCTGCTTGGGTAGGGGCTGCATCTTCTTGATTCATCCAAGCAAATGCCAGAATGGCCAGAAGAGCAATTGCTGATACAATCCAACTTTTCTTTTTCTGTCTCTGTTTTTGTTTTCCCATCATTCGACGCCCTTTCCATCAATCGTTGTAATGATAGCATGCCGCTAGAGCAGTTTCCATCGGACGAATGAAACATCAAACACAAAAAAAACTGCCAGCCGCCGATACTCGGCAGCTGACAGCTTCACCTTATCCTTCCCAGCCATATACGTTTCGGTTCCAATGGCGGTGGGCGGCAACCGCTTCGATGAAGGCTTCCGGATTAGCCTCCATTTCACTTGGAAGTAAAATGCCCGGCCCTTCTTCAGCAGAAGATGCTTCGAAATATGACACGCCCGTCTTGGCAATGCCTATAGGCTTATAGTGTCGGTACGCTTCATTAATGAAATCACCCATATCCAGCTGGAACTTTTTCCTATTATCCGCTGTTCCGCCTGCAACGTAAACAGCATCGTATAATGTAGAATGTGCAGTCAAAAAGGTCTGGTCAATTTCAGCAGCCAGTCCATCTGTTCCATGCACAGTTCCGAAACGTTCTCCAACCAATTCTACGGTCATTCCTGCAGTTAGACATGCATTGACGAGCGGCTCAACTACCGCTCCATCAAATCCTTCTCCGATGAGAATCGCCACTTTTCTGGTATCAGGAAGTTTAGCCGTATTCATTTGGCTAAGAGCCGGTGATGCTTGAGTGACGTTGGATTCCTCCACTCCAGAAGGAAATTCCGCACCTACCGCTTCAGCGACAGCCGTCGCCAATCCTACATCGACATTCGCAAACATATCAACAACTTGCTGTCTCACGCTTTTGCTCATCACTTTGCCGAGTTCAAAGCTGAATGCATCCACAATATGTTTCTTTTCCGTTTTCGACATGCTGTTCCAGAATAGTTTAGCCTGAGAGAAATGATCCTCGAATGATTCGCTTCTTGCCTGGATTTTTCGTCCTTCGACCTTCTCCTGATAATGCACGTATCCCCCTTCCGCATCGCTTGACACGGCAGGCGTATTGTCCGCCAAGGAATTCTTATGGTAGGCCACTTGTCCGACATTAATTGTTTGCCGACTATAGCCATCGCGCTGGTTATTATGGAATGGACAAACCGGACGGTTAATCGGGAGCTCGTGGAAGTTAGGTCCACCGAGACGAATTAGCTGAGTATCGGTATAGGAAAACAAACGCCCTTGCAGCAATGGGTCATTTGTAAAATCAATACCCGGAACGACATTGCCTGGATGGAATGCGACTTGCTCTGTTTCGGCAAACACATTATCCACGTTCCGGTTCAACGTCATTTTTCCAATGATTTTAACCGGGACTTGCTCTTCCGGCCAGATCTTTGTTGGATCCAAAATGTCGAAATCAAACATGAACTCGTCCTTTTCATCAATCAATTGAACGCCGAGTTCAAATTCAACCGGATTCCCCATTTCAATCGCTTCCCATAAGTCGCGACGATGGAAATCCGGATCTTTCCCGCTAATCTTTTGCGCTTCATCCCAAACGAGGGAATGGACGCCTAGCTTCGGTTTCCAGTGGAATTTCACAAAATGGGCTTGTCCTTCTTCGTTTACCAATCGGAATGTATGAACGCCAAAGCCTTCCATCATTCGAAAACTCCGCGGAATCGCCCGGTCTGACAAATGCCACATGATCATATGTGCCGACTCTTGGTTGTTTGCCACGAAATCCCAGAAGGTATCATGGGCGGAGGCTGCTTGCGGCATTTCATTATGGGGCTCAGGTTTCACTGCATGAATTAAATCAGGGAACTTAATAGCATCTTGAATGAAAAATACAGGAATATTATTGCCGACTAAGTCATAATTCCCTTCCTCTGTATAAAACTTCACAGCAAAACCACGGACATCCCGCACCGTTTCAGCGGAGCCCCGACTACCTGCCACCGTTGAAAAACGGGTAAATACAGGCGTCTTTGAACCCGGCTCCTGTAAAAAGGCAGCTTTCGTATATGGCTTCATCGACTCGTATAATTCAAATTCACCATGGGCCGCAAAACCTCTTGCATGGACGACACGTTCAGGGATTCGTTCATGGTCGAAATGCGTTATTTTTTCCCGAAAATGAAAATCCTCCATCAATGTCGGCCCTCGATAACCGGCTTTTAAGGAATGTTCATCTTCCGAAACTTTCAACCCTTGATTCGTCGTCAGCCGTTTGCCTTTATCCAGCGCACGGAACTGATCCAGCTGTTTTTCTTTTTTCGTCATGTCTGCAGTATGCTTGTCCATTTCTCATCCTCCATCCTTCCTAGTAGTCTTCTACTCTATTCCCGAATAGGACGGACTGAAACGGACTAAGCTTTATATGTTTTGACCGATTATGAAGCCAATAGCTGCGAAAAGGATTCCTATGCAATACGTACTGAATAAATATATAAAAAATATTCTTTTTCGAGCACTCCATAAGGAGAGGAGTTCTTTATTCAGAGTCGAAAAAGTTGTCAAACCTCCTGCAAGTCCAGATACCAAAAAAAGAGTTGCCCACATGTTCATCTGCAAGCCGACGATTACACCGATCAACAAGGAACCGGCTGCATTTACGAGAAAAGTACCTGCTGGAAATTTACCGGCCTGGTTCATCTTGTTTGATATGAACCAGCGGAGCACAGCCCCGATGGACCCGCCTGCCCCAACGGCAAGAAACTGAAGAATCATCATTTCTTCCCACCCCATTTCCGTCCGAAGGCAGCCATCCCGATTCCACCGGCAAAGCTGCTCGCTACGTAAAGGACTGCGACTCCCCACTTGCCCTCTTGCATGAATGTCACGGTTTCGATACTGAGTGCCGAAAAGGTCGTGAAGGAGCCAATGAACCCCGTCATGATTGCCGTTTGCATAGCACGATCACTCGTCAGCCTACGAATGCCACCTGCCGCCAGAAACGACAACAAGAACGATCCAATCAGATTGGCACTGAACGTCCCCAGCGGAAATCCCTCTGAGAAGGGCAGGAACAACATTCCGAGGCCATACCGGCATATGGCCCCGACGGCTCCTGCCACTCCGACAAGCAGTCCTGTTCTCATACTTCCATCACTTTCAAAAGCCTTCTGCTTAGGATCATTTCCAGAGATAATCTCTTCACTGTGTCATCAAAACGGATTTGTATGTCCTCTTCACCGATCAACTCGATCACGCCTCTTCCGAAAACCCGGTGCGTCACAAGCATGCCTTCAGCCAGTTCCTTGCGCTCTGCGACGCCATCCGGATCTAACGGGATTGAAAGGTCGGCTTTTTTTAGTTTCGGCTTGTTCGATTTGTTCATCTCATCCGGCTTCATCAAGATCCCTCGCACTTCATTCATAAATTTCGAGTCTTCTTTCGTCTTGCCGTCCATCGTACGATACGACAGCAATTCTAATCTACTCTTTGCCCTCGTCATGCCGACATAGAAGAGCCGTCTCGCTTCTTCCATTGCCGCCAAGTCGCCTTCATCCTCATCGGAGGGAATAGTACCTTGGACTAAGTCGATCATAAATACACGGCTGAACTCCAATCCTTTCGCGCTGTGGAAGGTGGATAAGGTGACTGCATCACCTTTTGGAGCATATTTCGCTTCCGCCACTGCCGTTTCCAACTCTTTGAGCCGATTTGCGAATTCTACCATTGTCCGTAATTGCGACGCGATGCTTTCCAACGTGTCTAATATGCCAATTAAATTTTCAATCCGATACCCGAATTTTTCAGCCCGGCTTTTCAGCGCGTCTTCATACTCTAATTCATATCGGATCAGGCGGATGACTTGTGCCGGCCGCATCGAAGTCATCTTGTCATAGATAGCCTGATAATGTTCAAGTTTATCAATCTGGCTCTTTTTCAAATCGGTCATGCGGAGAAAGGATTCAAACACATTACCCGTCGTTTGGGCATTCAGAAACTGATTTACCATATGGCGTGAGACGAAGACATTCATTTTCATGATGACCTTAGAAAAAATATCTTTCCGCTCCACATTAAAGCTCAGTCGCATGAAATTCAAAATATCTTCTACGATCCAATGAGAGAAAAACTGATCATCGGCATCCTTCATATAGAAAGGAATGCCGCGCCGGTGCAGTTCATTCACAAAGAGGGTGGATGAGGAATTGTTACGGAATAGGATGGCCACCTCATTCAAATTCTTTTCATTCAACACTTCATAGGTCACGTATTCCAGTTGTTCCTTTGGGGAATCAAATGATCTGAGCATAATCGGCCCGGCTGTGTCATTCGTTGTATGCATTGCCTTTTCATAACGCATTTTGTTTCGTGTAATGAATTTCGCCGCTGTCTCGACAATTTCCTTGGAGGACCGATAATTTCTTTCCATCTTTAACAAGGAGGCATGCGGATAAACCTTTTGAAAATCAAGCAGATAATCAGGATCAGCACCGCGCCACGTGTAAATGGATTGGTCATCATCCGCCACAACACATAAGTTGCGATGATCCTTGACAAGATGCTCAATAATTTTATGTTGCACGAGGGACGTATCCTGGCTCTCATCGGTTAACAGATAGTCATATCGGCTGCCGAACGACGCGGCGAGACCGGGATCAGAGCGAAGCGCCTGTTCTGCAATTGTGAGCATATCATCAAAATCGAGAAGCAAATGGCCTGTTGTCCTTGATTTCGCCTGTTCATATTTCAGTGCGATGATCCCTGCCTTGTGAAACGGCCCGTTCACCTCTTCCCACTGGGAATGGGGAATCATCCTGTTTTTAAGGAATGAAATGAACGTTTGCAAAGCTTTCAGATCATCTTCTGTCCCCTCTTCCTGCATCGTCTTTCGATAAAGCTCTTTTAGGATGAGGCTCTTCGTCTGTGCAGGACGCTCTCTTTTATTGCCCTCGAGCAATTCAAACGAAGTACCGGTTTTCTTCAAGTATGTACGTGTAATCTGGAACGCCAAGCTGTGAATGGTTGAAAAATCAATAGGAGGGTGGACTGGGAAGAACCTTTCGTACCGTTCCGCCATATCCCTGGCGGAAGCCCGGCTAAATGTGATTGCCTTAATTCGGGATGCTGGCACCTTCTTTTCCTCTAGCAAATAGCCGATCCGCATAATCATCGTTGTCGTTTTGCCCGATCCTGGGCATGCTAATAAGAGCAAAGGGCCTTCGGTTTTCATGACAGCCTCTTTCTGCACATCGTTCAATTCAATGCCAAGCTCCCTGTTTTTCCTTTCAAAAAAATCATTCATGTTGTGATAACTCCTTCAGTTGACGTTATTTCTAATTTACCATACGAACGGATATTTGTAGAGGCATGCAAAAAACCTCTGCATGAGCAGAGGTTTTCTATCACCAGGGGCTCTTAATAGCCACCTGTTTCCAATTTGTCGTCCTTCAAATTCGTCTTATCTTTTCGACTCCCGGTATAGGAAGTAGAAGCCACTTCGTTTGTCTGGCGCTGTTCATCTGTGAATTCCACACCGGACATTTTCGGTTGGGCCGAGTCATGCATGCTGTCGTTCTTCTTGTTGTTCTTGTCTTTTGCCATGATCGTCACTCCTCTATGCGTAGTCTTTTAAAGGATACCCGCAATCGAACGGAGATAATCATGGAATCTTTTTGTTTGCGATGTCCCGTTTAACACGAAATCTGCCAGGTTTACCGGATTATTTTCCCTTATATATTCCTCTTCCGCCGGGAAATAACGTTCGGTGTACTTGTTCAGTATCGCTTGCTGCGAGCCGATATAGGAATCACGCTCCAGCACCCTTTGGAGACGCGTTTCTTTATCAATATCGATAAAGATGACATGGTTAAAGTACTTCCTTAATTCCGCCCGTTGCAAAAAAACGCCTTCTATTATCAACATACCGCCAACCGGAAGAACAATCCATTTTTCGTCATAGGAATCATTGATTTTATTATAAATCTCGATCTTTTTATGCACCGGTTTGCCTTTTCGTATTGGCTCCAGTATTTCTTCAATCAAATAGGAGTATCGCCATTGTTCAAAGTAATACGCTTTCCACGGTTCCAATCCTTCTGCATACCGAATCGATTTCGGATGAATGAAATCATCAATATGCAAAAGGACGGAGTCCACGAACTCCTGCTGAATCTTTTCAGCAATTGTCGTTTTCCCCGCCCCGCCTAAGCCGTCAATCCCTAGGATCAGCGTCTGTTGACTCATTATTTTGGAATTCCTATTGAATTGAATGGAAAGAATCGAAATTCAACTTTTCCAACGACTGATGACTCATCAATGCATCCAATGATCCGGCTGTCTGTACTGTTGCGGCGATTGTCGCCAAGAACAAAGAGCTGGCCTTCCGGAACTGTAACCTCAAAGTCTTCGGTCAATTTTTGATCTTTGAAGATCTTTTCTTTATTTTCTTCAATATAAGGCTCATCATACGCCTTGCCATTGATGAATAATTGGTCGTCCTTCATCTCAACCGTATCACCCGGCAGCCCAATCACACGCTTAATATAGTCTTCCTTTGTACCCGGTGCATGGAACACGACTAAGTCAAAATGATCGAGTTTGTGGATTTTAGAAATGACAACACGGTTGTTTGATTCAAAAGTCGGTTCCATGGATTGGCCCGAGACGACAACTGGAGCAAATAGAAATTGACGGACGACAAATACGATGACAAACGCGATTGCCAACGATTTAACCCAAGACATAATTTCACTTTTCGTTTCTTTTTTCAAAACTTACTTCCTCCGATCAAAATCTCTCTATTACTAGACTACTCCATTTAATGAAAAGTTTCACGTATTCCTGACGAAATTTGCTGAAAAAATTTCTACTTCAGAACTCGTAACATCCCTTGCAGTTCAGCAGCCTATTTCTATCTTATTCCGCAAAGGCCCAATGTTTCACCTGGCCGGGCAAAAAACCTTTGCCAGCCTTTCCTGCTATTACCCACGGGTTAATTTGGTGATGATCGCTTCATGTTGTGGATATTGCTCTTTCAATTCCTCTCGTTCAAACAGCTCAAAGTCCTCAAAATCAAAGCCAGGCGCGACCATGCAACCGACTAGCGAGAAGGAGCCTTCTTGGACCATCGAGGAACCAAAAATCGTTCCTTTTGGCACAACGGCTTGTGGTTGTTCGCCTTCATGAACAGCCAGTCCAAGTTTAATTTCATTGTATGCGCCGTTTGGATCAATCGTATGAATGATCAACGGACTGCCGGCATGGTAATACCATACTTCATCCGATTTCAATCGATGGAAATGGGACACTTCTCCTGGCTGCAGCAAGAAATAAATGCTCGTATACAAGCTGCGCCGGCTACCCTGCCGATCCATCTCTTCATCCGAATGAAACGTACCTACATAATGACCGCCTTCTGGATGAGGCTCCATTTTGAGCTGATCGATGAAATACTGGGCATCCTGTTTCATGCATCCACCGCCTTTAAGTGTGCCGTGCAATTCAATAACGAACATTGATTTCCTTCGTCTTGCAACGTCAAAATCGTAACTGATGTATTGTCGACTCCCTGGTCAAGATCGGCATCAGGAACCAGTTCATGTAAAAGTCGTTTGATGAAGCTGCCATGGCTCACAAGCAGCACCCGTTTGCCTGGATATTTATCTTGAATGTCATGAATGCAAGCCATCCCACGAGAAATAACCTCGTCATGGGGTTCAAAACCCATATCGAGCTCCCGCCAATTCGCTCCCCACTTTTCAATGCGCTCTGCTTCGGTCGTACCCTCGATCTTTCCTCCGCCCGTTTCGCGAATCCGATCATCCAGTACCATCGGAACACCAGGCATCTCGCTGCCGATGATTTCAGCAGTCATTTTCGCCCGGCTTAATGGACTGGTATAAATCACATCCCAATGCTCGCCTGCCAATCGTGCGGCTACTCGTTCTGCCATCGCAATCCCTTCCGCATCGAGTGGAATATCGGAGCTTCCTTGCGCACGACCTTCCTTATTCCAAGCAGTCACCCCATGGCGTATTAATCCAATTGTCGTCATATTCCCCATCCTTCCTCTTTCCAAAATCACACTACATAGCCAAGAGACCGAAGTACATTGTTCATGAACGATTCAATATATTGATAGACTTCTTCCCGTTCCGGCTCTTGATACAAATCATGATACAACCTCTTCCATTCCTTGAAGTGGAATTCAGATAGCTGTTGATTAGAAAGCCATTTTTTGGCGTATGTGTTATCTGTTATTTTATCTCGGCCACCTGTCTGCAGTAGCACAGGAACATCTTGAATGGATGTTTCAGTGGTCTGCACAGCCTTCATGAACGCAGTCAGTTCCCGGTACCAAGAAGCAGTCACCGCGGAACTGTAATGACGGTCATTCTGGGCGTCTATGTACAGATCATAATTTCTTGTCAGTCGCTCAATCGTCACGTCGTGATTAATTTTCATGGAAGGTGATAATTTTGTCAGAACAGACGAAAACTTGGACGGCTGATGTTTCAATGAAAGCCATGGTGAACTGAAAATGCAGCCTGCGCATTCCAGCTTTTCCGCTTGCAGCAGATGCATCACCAATGTCGCTCCCAAGCCGTGGCCGACAACGAATATCGGAACCGTATCGAGCAAAGCGACCTCCATCATCTTCTTAATATGTTTTACATAAGAATCAAATGACTCATCATGCACGCCTCTGCCACTCTCTTCGCCATGCCCCGGCAAATCACTTGTGACGACATGAAAGCCGCCATTCCGTAGTGTCTGGATCAACCATGCATACCGGCGATGGTGCTCATACGCATTATGAACGAGGACAACAATCGCTTTGGGCTGTCCTTCCGCTTCCCATTTCCACATGGATTTCTCCCCTTCCCGCCAAAAATCTATCGAACCTAGCCTGTCTTTGTTACAATGAAAACAGGATGATAATACGATGATTATACACGATTTTTAAAGAAAGAGGGGATCATCTTGATTTATCCATACAATGGTAAAACACCAGCGATTGACCCATCTGTTTACATTGCGGACTATGCAACCATTACGGGTGACGTGACAATCGGTGCCAACTCATCCATCTGGTTCAACACCGTCATCCGAGGAGACGTGGCACCGACAATAATTGGAGAACGCGTCAGCATCCAAGACTTAAGCTGCCTCCACCAAAGCCCAGGCAAAACACTGCTCATCGAAGACGATGTCACAATCGGCCACAAAGCATTGCTGCACAGCTGCATGATCCGGAAAGGCGCCCTCATCGGAATGGGTTCCATCATATTAGATGGAGCTGAAATTGGCGAAGGAGCTTTCATCGGAGCCGGAAGCCTCGTGCCACCCGGAAAGAAAATTCCTCCGAACTGCCTCGCCCTCGGCTCCCCTGCTAAAGTAGTCCGGGAACTCAACGACGAAGACCGGGCAGACATGGAACGCATCGTCAACAGCTACGTGGAAAAAGGACAAATTTATAAAAAAATGCAAAAATGAAAGCACAACGCGTGTGCTTTCATTTCTCTAATATAAATAAAGTGACAATGCCCGCCAACAATACAAACCCTACTCCCCCAAGCAGAACCATGAGCCACATCTCTAATCCCATACCCTTCAACCTCCCTATGAGAGTCGTCGATCTTCCCCTACCACGAGGAACAATCGAATGGAAAAATCTACATATAACTATAAGTAGTATTACCATACCAAACCGTTTCTGGAAAATCAAAATACAAGCTATCTAATATGTACTCTTTTGCTGGATGATTGGATTGAGATTATACGAGTGGTTCGGCGGAGCATACGAGCGGTTGCAAAATTATACGAGTGCTTCTGCGGCGGATACGAGCGGTTGCAAGATTATTCGAGTGCTTCGGAAACGGATACGAGCGGTTGCAAAATTATACGAGTGCTTCGGCAACGGATACGAGCGGTTGCAAAAACATTCGAGACCGTTTAATCGAAACGCGGGAAATTTCCATGTCTTTTCCTGCACCAGGTCGCGCTAAATGCCTTTGACCAATTAAGAAAATTGATCTGAACGTTGAGCCTATTCTTCTCGAGGAATTTCACGAGCGGTTCGGGAGAGGATACGAGCGGTTACAAAATTATACGAGTGGTTCGGCGGCGCATACGAGCGGTTGCCAAATTATACGAGTGGTTCGGCGGCGCATACGAGCGGTTGCCAGATTATACGAGTACCCGGAATTCTCTGTTTTCACGTGCGCCCCTACAATTAAACGAGCACTCTTCAAGATATACGAGCACTAATGGAATTAATCGAGCACTTCTCGAAATATATGAGCACTCCAACGACTAATCGAGCACTCTTCAGGATATACGAGCACTCCTGGAATTAATCGAGCACTTCTCGAAATATACGAGCACTTCAACGATCAATGCAGCACACATTAATAGTGACGATTACTATGTTACTGGGGAAAACTAACATAATGAAGAATTTGTAAATAAAACAGGACGAAATCATGACCTGTTTGTTAAGATGAAACAGAACATAAATAAATCTTTACTAACGCATATGGATTGGGACACTACTAATTCAACATGCTACTGCAAATAAACATCGGGAAAAGGTGAGATAAAATAAAAAAGTATAAGCAAGGGCTCATCATTTCGCTTATTTTTCTAATCATACTCTTTATTATAGATCGGACCCTATACAATGGAGTGATGTCATTAAAGATGCCGATTGTTTTATCGGGACTTCATGTTATTGTTTACCATCAGCTAATTCCGAATAAGAGGCTCACACGTTATTTCATTTATATTGGTATAATTATTTTATTTGTATGCCTTTCTTTACCATCTTTAACTTATAAACAAGCAAAAGAAAAAATCTTAAACAATCATACAATGACCATTGTGGAAACGGGTACCGTTCCAGTAGAAGCTAGTTGGAATCCTTTTGCTCCAAATCGTGCTTACTATTTTAAAGGAAAGAATGCAAGCTCCGAAGAGATTACGCTAATGGTTGCCCCTAGTACAGGTAAAGTTCTGGAAATCAATTATTAATTAGCGCCAAGAAAGAGATTAAAGTGGCTTTTCAAAATGATTGCAGATTACTATGATTGTTATAAAGTGCCCCTCTCCTTTATTTTGGATTTGGAAGGATTCCTGCCCTCCAACCCATTGTAAGGGATTTTTTCATTCTCAAATCCCCCTCCATCTCACACCCTCTTCCAATCAAAAAAACAGGAGAAGAAAAACATAACGTTTTTCTTCTCCTGTTTCATTATTACCCGACTACGATGCCGGATTTTTCTTTCAAAGCGGCTGCTTTGTCAGTTTGTTCCCAAGGAAGCTCTACATCTGTGCGGCCAAAGTGACCGTATGCAGCAGTTTGTTTGTAGATCGGTCTGCGAAGATCAAGCATTTTGATGATGCCGGCCGGACGGAGGTCAAACAGCTCGCGCACCATTTCGACTAGCTTGCTTTCTTCGACTTTTCCAGTTCCGAATGTGTCGATGGAAATGGAGACAGGTTTGGCAACTCCGATAGCGTAGGCCAGCTGAACTTCACAGCGGGAAGCCAGTCCAGCAGCTACGATATTTTTCGCTACGTAGCGTGCCGCATAGGATGCAGAACGGTCAACTTTTGTCGCGTCCTTTCCGGAGAATGCACCGCCGCCATGGCGAGCATAGCCGCCATATGTATCGACGATGATTTTCCGGCCAGTCAATCCTGCATCCCCTTGTGGTCCGCCGATAACGAAGCGGCCAGATGGGTTGATGAAGTATTTGGTTTCTTCATCTAATAATTCAGCAGGGACGACCGCATCAATTACGTGCTCTTTAATGTCACGTTTGATTTGATCTAACGTTGTGTCCGGGTGATGCTGTGTCGAAATGACAATCGTGTCGACGCGGACAGGTTGATTGTTTTCATCATATTCAATTGTTACTTGCGTTTTTCCATCCGGACGTAAATAAGAAAGTATGTCTTCTTTGCGTACTTGCGCTAAACGTCGGGATAATTTATGCGCCAAGCTGATTGGCAAAGGCATTAATTCCGGAGTTTCATCACATGCGTATCCGAACATCAAGCCCTGATCCCCTGCACCGATGGCTTCCAATTCTTTATCGGTCATCGTTCCTTCTCTTGCTTCGAGCGCCTGATCCACACTCGCTGCGATGTCCGGTGATTGTTCATCAATCGAAGTCAAAACAGAAGAGGTTTCCCAGTCGAATCCGAATTTCGCGCGGGTGTACCCGATTTCCTTTACTGTGTCCCGAACGACCTTCGGAATATCAACGTA
This sequence comes from Sporosarcina cyprini, assembly GCF_022048975.1. Lineage (GTDB taxonomy): Bacteria > Bacillota > Bacilli > Bacillales_A > Planococcaceae > Sporosarcina > Sporosarcina cyprini. The sequence continues at coordinate 185,744 of NZ_JAKMHX010000018.1, forward strand.
CGTTGTCGTTGTAATTTCACCTATAACAAGTACGAGACCTGTTGTGATAGTCGTTTCACACGCAACGCGTGCATTTGGGTCTTCCTCTAAAATTGCATCCAAAATGGCGTCAGAGATCTGATCGCACATTTTATCCGGATGTCCTTCTGTTACCGATTCCGATGTGAACAGTCGGCGATTTGTCAATGTAATTTCCTCCTTAACGGCTTGCTCATATTGATACGGTACTCTATATGTCCCAGTAGTTCCACGCCTGAAGAGAGTCGACGTCAACATACACAAGGATTAAGGGCCAGACAATATAAAAAGCCTTCCACTCACGTAAATATACATGAGGAAAGGCATTATTTCAAAAGCAGCACCTTTCACTCTTATCGTCCAAGGATTCAACCTTGCTCCAGGTTTGGCACCTTTTCGCAGTGTATGCGCAGGTTGCCGGGCTTCATAGGGCCTGTCCCTCCGCCAGCTCGGGATAAGAGTATCCGTTCATGATATAATGCTACGAAAAACTTGCGCTTTTGTCAAATCATTTTAATGAGAAACACTTGAGTTTTTAATTAGTATAGATTATTATTCTTAATGTGTTATACTAATTACGAAAATAAGGATACCCATTGAGTTGGGACTATATGTAAAGGACGGTACGTAAACTATGATTTCAGCGAAAATCGAAAACGGACTTAAAGAACTTCTTGCAGGCAACAATGTTACAATCCAGCCATCCGTCGCGGAATTGGTTGAAAAGGCGACAGCTCGCGGAGAAGCACAACTTTCAGCAGACGGTGCACTCGCTGCGCGCACTGGAAAGTATACGGGCCGTTCACCTGGAGACAAATTCATTGTTGAAGAACCTTCCACTAAAGATAAAATCGACTGGGGCAAAGTGAACCGCCCGATTTCTGCGGACATCTTTGATTCACTATACACGAAAGTGATCAATCATTTAAAGCAAAAAGATGAATTATTTGTTTTCAAAGGCTTTGCAGGTGCTGATAAAGACTCCCAGCTTTCCCTTCAGGTTATCAATGAATACGCGTGGCAAAACTTGTTTGTCCACCAATTGTTCATCCGCCCGACTGAAGAAGAGCTGAAGACGCATGAAGCACAATTCACGATCTTAGCTGCTCCGTCTTTCAAAGCAGATCCAGCTGTTGATGGAACGAACTCCGAAACATTCATCATTGTTTCCTTTGAGCGCCGCATTGTATTGATCGGCGGTACTGAATATGCTGGAGAAATGAAGAAATCGATTTTCTCTGTCATGAACTTCTTGCTTCCTGAACGCGGCATTTTACCGATGCACTGTTCTGCAAACGTTGGCGAAGAAGGCGATGTTGCTTTGTTCTTCGGTCTTTCAGGTACTGGAAAGACTACGTTGTCTGCAGATGCACAGCGTAAATTGATCGGTGATGACGAGCACGGCTGGTCAGATAACGGCGTCTTCAATATTGAAGGTGGTTGCTATGCTAAATGTATCAACCTTTCGCCTGAAAAAGAACCGGAAATTTATGGTGCAATTCGTTTTGGTTCCGTATTGGAAAACGTCGTCTTGGATGAAGAAACACGTGTAGCTGATTATGATGATAACTCATTAACTGAAAACACTCGTGCCGCTTATCCAATTCAATATATCGATAACATTGTCACGCCTTCAGTGGCTGGCCAGCCAAAAACGATCATCTTCTTAACTGCAGATGCGTTTGGCGTGCTACCTCCAATCTCCAAGTTGACGAAAGAGCAAGCGATGTATCATTTCCTTAGCGGCTTCACGTCCAAATTGGCAGGTACTGAACGCGGTATCACAGCTCCTGAAGCAACATTCTCGACTTGCTTCGGTTCTCCGTTCCTTCCGCTTCCTGCAACGGTTTATGCGGAAATGCTCGGTAAGAAAATCGATGAGCACGATGCACAAGTATTCCTTGTCAATACAGGCTGGACTGGCGGCGAATACGGCGTCGGCAAGCGTATGGCATTGAAACATACACGTACAATGGTTCGTGCAGCTCTCGCTGGCAAGTTGAAAGATGTTGAAACTGAAACGAACGAAGTGTTCGGTCTAGCGATGCCTACAGCAATTGAAGGCGTTCCTAGCGAAGTATTGAACCCACGCAATGCTTGGGCAGATACTGCAGCATACGACAAGAAAGCAAACGAATTGGCTGATTTGTTCCGGGAGAACTTCAAGAAATTTGAAAATGTCTCTGCAGATATTATCAAATTTGGCGGACCAACTGCTTAATCTTTCGCCTAGATGAATACATGCAAGCCGTCTCGCACATAACGCGAGACGGCTTTTCTTATTGGAATTTACCTCCGATTTTCATCCACTTGAAACTGCTTTTCAATGGAATCTATTAAATTTAAAAAAACACCTCCGAGACCAATCCGCTCGAAAGTGTTTTTTCCATGCAATCTATTCAACTTTTTTCATCCACTCGCATAATTCGCGGACAATCCTTGCATTTTCGGCTGCCGGAAAGTGGTGTGTATAGTCAGGAAAATACCAGGTATCATACGTCATATCTTGTTCCCGCAACGCGTCCTCTAGCATGATCGCCTGTTCAAATGAGACATTTTCATCTATCATGCCGTGGATAATTAAAACAGGTGCATCCATTTCCTTAATACGGAATAATGCTGTGCGTTCCCGGTACGCTTCCGGCAAATTGTTCGGCGTACCACCGATAACCCGTTTCATCATTCTTCGCATGTCTTCTCTTTCATTGTACGTGAACACGACATCTGAAATACCCGCCCACGTGACGACAGAGGTGATATCATCTCGCAAAATCGCAGTCCATAATGCCATAATTCCGCCACGTGAGAATGCGTACAAATGAATGCGATCTTTCCGCAGCTTTGGATGCTGCTTCATTACATCAACTCCAAATACTGCATCCTGACGGTCAGCTCCCGCAAACTCGTCTCGCCCTTCCCCACCGCGGTTTCCTCGGTAGTAAGGGGCAAACACGACAAAACCTTGTGAAGCGAATTGCGCAATTCGAGCTGGGCGCACCATACCGACATGCTGCATGCCGCCGCGCAAATAAAGGATTCCTTCATATTGACCTTCTTCGATCGGCTCGCCTAGCAGTCCCTTGACTTTCACTCCACCCGACCAGTACGTCACTTCATACAACTTCACACGGGGATTAGGCGACGGGTAGATCCTTTTGGAGATAATGCTGCCGTTATCCGCCATGGGTTTCCACCCACTTCCTGATTTTCTCCATGCCGGTGTCCTTCATATGGAAACTTAATTCGTTGCAAAGGTCCAGTTCTTCATCCGTGAACCATAAAGCACCGCCTGTTTCGTACAGGACCGGATTTTCCTCAATGGAATCAACCTTACCTGTAAATACCGCTTTGCAAAAAGGAGGATCGGTTTCCACGACATATTCGGCAAATTTAACAAGGTCCTTCAGAGTAACACCCGTCTCTTCGATCGCTTCACGGACCGCGGCCTCTTCAATTGTTTCGCCCGGCTCCGCCTTGCCTCCTGGAAATTCGATCCCTCTGCTTTCATGGCGAGTCAAAAGCCATTTCCCTTCGTGTTTTAGGACCACGAGAACATGTCTTGCTTCCATGCCTTTGCGATTCTCTCCAAAAGTCAATTCAACTGCAGCGCCTTTAATGTCATTATACGTAATCATATGTAACACATCCTTTCCTATAGTGTAGCGAAGGACACGCGCATTTACATTCCTAAGGTTCTTTATATCCAAATAAAATATAGCGGGACGCTTGGACGCCCCGCCTTCATATGAAGCTTTAGAACGGCTTGTACTGTTTTTCAGGTTCCGGACGGAAATAAGGCAATTTCTCGATAAATAAACGTGTTTCCGTATCGGTAAACTCATGGATTAACGCATAAAGCTTCATCGTCCGAATATCAATATCCGTATTATCACTGTCGAAATGATAGGGAACATAAGGCAGATGAGAACGCAGGAAGTTGCGGAACTCTAAATGATTCATCTGCTCAAATATACGTTCAAAGATCGGGATGTACTCCTTGGTAATGGTCAATTCATATTCCCAAGGGGATGAATGCTTATCTGTCATAATTTGCTGGTTGGCGACAGACACGTACAACTTTACTGGGTTCTCTTGCATCACATATCATTCCTTTTTCGTTAGTATGGAACAAAGTGGCGGAATGATACGCTGTAGACTGAACCCAATGGAATATTACGTTATTCGTTTTTCTCGTTCGCCATGCGTTCCACCGCATTTGCGACGTTTGCATGAACCATTGGATCCAGTGGATGCGGAACCAGATCACCCGGTTTTGTTGAATCCACGATGGCAAGCGCTGCCGCGATTAACATCGGATAGGTGATTTCTTTTGCTCGTGCATTTAACGTTCCTCGGAAGATGCCAGGAAAGCCGAGTACGTTGTTCACTTGACGTCCGTCTGCCGCAAATGCCGCTCCAGCTTTCAATGCCACTTCTGGCTGGATTTCAGCATTCGGATTCGAAAGTGCCAGAATGATCTGCCCTTTGCGGACCATCTCAGGTTTAATCAACCCTTCTACTCCTGTCGTTGCTATAACAATATCGCAAGTCTCCATCAATGTCTCAATAGATGGCAAAGTAGATCCGCCAAAGTCTTTTAGTCTTTGCAAGGCTGCTTCATTATGGTCCACTCCGTACATTTCCTTGACTCCGTAATTCAATAGCATTCTGCTGATTGCAAGCCCTGCTGCGCCGAGACCGATTTGCCCTACTACTGAATTGGACAGATCTACGCCCGTTTGCCTGCAGGCATTTAGAACAGATGCCAGCGTGACGACAGCAGTCCCGTGCTGGTCATCATGCATGACCGGAATCGGCAATTCGGCTTTCAGGCGCTCCTCGATTTCAAAGCAATGCGGTGAACCAATATCTTCAAGTAAAATGCCACCGAATCCTTGATGGATATGTTTGACGGTTTCTACCACTTCGTCCGGATCACTCGTGTCCAAAAGAATCGGAATCCCGCTAATCCCTGCAAATTGATCGAATAACACCGCTTTTCCTTCCATCACAGGCATGCCAGCCACTGGACCGATATTACCCAATCCAAGAATCGCCGTTCCATCCGTCACAATCGCTACCGTATTGGATATGCTGGTGAAATAATTCGCCTGTTCCGGATCTTCCTGAATGACCTTGCAGACATTCGCAACACCTGGTGTGTACACGCGGCGTAAATCCCCTAGAGAACGGATTTCAATCTTGCCTTTCATATGGATTTTCCCGCCTTCATGGGCATGCAGGACATCGTCCGTCACTGCCAGGACTTGAATGCCGCCACCTATGGCATTGATCGACTCCACAATTTTTTGAGGCTGATCTTCACTCGTGCATTGAACGGACACATCCCGGATCGTAGATAATGTGCCTACTTTTATCGTTTGTATATCGCCGATATCACCGCTCTGCAGTCCGATAGCTGTGGCGACTTTTGCAAAATTCCCTGGCACGGAAGGTGTTTCGATGATTAAATTTCTCATATATTGCACTTCTGCCATGCTGAAAACCTCCATGTTTTTTTAATAAAGATAGAATGCTCTTGCCTAACCCATACCCCATTCTACATGGAGTTAATTCAGCATCCAACCAAAAAATGAGCATACACCCCAAACGAGGCGTATACTCACTTCCTATTACGCTTTCATATCAAGCGCCGTTCCTTTGTAAGGATGGGCTGCCGACTGCTGTGGCAAGCTTTCCAATAAGTCCGTCGCTGCGGTTGCGTTTACGGCCATCGCCTTGTTCAACACGCTTAACTGGACTGTAGATTGAAGGCTGCGCAGTTGGCTCGCCATAATGGAATTCAGCTCCATTCCCATCCCCCCTTCCCCTTTTACTATCGGCAAACCGATAAAAATATCAAGGGAAATCAAATCATTTATTATCTTCGCCTAAGAACGCATTTAACATCCACTGATGTTTCTCCACGCTCTGGTATGTTGCATTCAATAAATCTTCCGTCATATCGTCACCGTCTTCCGCAGCCAGCTTCATGCCGTGTTTCAAAGATTCCATAATGGCATTGAAATCATCGACTACTGATTTGACCATCTGCTCTGCTGACTCAGAACCGGTTGCTTCCTGTACGACAGACAGCTCCAGATGCTTGCGCAAGGCAGCAGCCGGTTCCCCGCCAAGTGTCAGCATCCGTTCTGCGATTTCATCCATATGAAGAGTCGCTTCGTTATATAGTTCTTCAAACTTGGCATGTAACGTGAAAAATTCTCTTCCCTTCACATACCAATGATAATTATGAAGTTTGGCATACATGACAGACCATGTGGCCACCTGCTTATTTAATTCGTTTAACAATTCCTTGGACATACCATTCTCTCCTTCAAACCGATTTATATAATGCATCTCTCTGTTAATTTACCTCTAAAAGAAATAAAATAAACCTATCAGCAAAAGAGGAGTCCAGTCCATTGAAGTATATCTTAATGAGTTTGATTAAAATTTATCAAAAAGTTATTTCTCCGCTCACACCACCGACATGCCGGTTTTATCCGACCTGTTCCCACTATGGGATAGAAGCGATCGAAAAACATGGTGCCTTCAAAGGATCATGGCTGGCAATTCGTAGAATATCAAAATGCCACCCCTTTCATGAGGGTGGATTTGATCCCGTACCCGATAAAATCGAAAAAGACAAATGATCTTCCGGCGAAAGCCGGTTTTTTTATGGATGTTAAGGGTTGCGCATTCTTTCATTCTCCTGTATGATAAAAAAGCCTTCTTAAATAGTAACCATTACGATTAACAAGAAAAGGAGATTATTTCGTTGAAACGATATCTATTTATTGTATTGATATTCACCCTCGTGTTAGGAGCCTGTGGTAAGACGGGCGAGAAAGTGAAGAAGGAGGATGGTAAGATTTCAATCTACACAACAGTCTATCCCCTTCAATACTTTGCACAGCGGATCGGCGGTTCTCATGTTACTGTGCAATCCATTTATCCAGCAGGAGCAGATGAACATTCATTTGAACCGACTCAGAAAGATATGATGAATCTGGCAGACGCTGATTTATTTCTATACATCGGCCTCGGCCTCGAGGGATTTGTAGAAAATGCGAAAAAAACATTGAAAAACGAAAACGTACAGATGATCGCCACAGCTGAAAAAATTCCTGCTGAGGAATTACATGCCGGCCATGATCATGATGAGGATCACGACGAGGTTCACGACGAAGATGGGCATGAAGAAGAACATCATGACCATGGAGAATTTGATCCGCACGTGTGGATTTCTCCTAAATTAAGCATAGAACTGGCTAAATCCATTGAACAGGCATTAGTCAAGGAAGCACCGGAATTTGAAGAGGAATTCAAGACGAATCGTGAAAAGCTGGAACAAGATTTGATTGCTTTAGATGGTCGGTTCCAAGAGATGGCGAGCAAAGCCCCATCCAAAACCTTCTTCGTTTCCCATGCTGCGTTTGGGTACATCGCTGAAGAGTATGGATTAGAACAAGTGGCCATTTCGGGTTTGAATTCACAAAGTGAGCCTTCCCAAAAACAATTGGCTCATATTGTCGAGCAGGCGAAGGAAAAAAAGGTCCACTATATTCTGTTCGAACAGAACGTCTCCTCAAAATTGACAGATGTTATCCGGAAAGAAATTGGAGCAGAATCATTGATGCTTCATAATTTAGGTGTTCTCACGCCGGATGATGTGAAAAACGAGGAAACATATTTCACGCTGATGGATCGTAATCTTAAGGTCTTCCAAAAAGCACTAAGCCACTAAAGAATTAAACAGTCGAAACGAAACGGGGAGCATCGTCTTGCTTCCCCGTTTCTTTTTATGTGGACGGAAGGAGTTTCTTCAACTCCCGCCTCAATAATTTATTTGAAGCATTGCGAGGCAATTGATCGACAAAAACAATCTGTTTAGGCACTTTATATTTTGCCAATCGGGCAGCACAATAGTCGATCAGCATGTCACCCGTTACGTCAGCTTTCTTGACAATAAAGGCGATCGGGACACTTCCCCATGTATCATTTTCTATCCCGCACACCCCTGCCTCTTGTACAGCAGGATGCCCCATCAATGCATTTTCTATTTCCGCGGGGTAAATATTTTCTCCGCCTGAGATAATTAAATCGGAACGCCGGTCCATTACATATAAATAACCGTCTTCGTCCAAGTATCCAATATCTCCGGTATGCAGCCAGCCATCCACCATCGGCTGTCTTTCTGAAAACCGGCCGATATACCCGGGTGTGACATGAGGACCGCGAATCAGTATTTCTCCGGCCTCTTTCGCTTTGCTGGCACCCTCAATTTTGATTTCATTAAAGAATAATGGTTTTCCGGAGGAGCCAAGCTTTTGCAATGCATCCTCAGAAGAGAGAGTTGCTGTCTGAGAACTTGTCTCCGTCATTCCGTACGTTTGGAGAACAGGGATGCCCAATTCGCTTGCACGCTCAAGTACAGAACGTGCCACTGGCCCACCACCGACTAGCATGGTTTTGAAGTTCGGTGATACAGCCCAGTTATTTTCGAGCAATGCCTCCATCACCTTCTCAAGTGTCAATGCAACGACGGACATTCGGGTCACATTGCCGTCACGGATTTGCATTGCTGAATGTACCGCATCAAATTTTTCGTATAAACGCACTTCCATTCCATACAGCACAGAACGCACTAAAATAGAAAAGCCGCTTATATGGAAAAGAGGCATAGCACAAAGCCAGGCATCCTTTTCTGACAGCCCTAGATTCAAGACAGAGGACAAAGCACTGGAAGTATGGTTCCCAGCAGTTTGCCGCACTCCTTTCGGAAAACCGGTTGTTCCGGAAGTATACATGATAGTAATCGTTCGATCATCATTCCAAGACCCTTCAGGTAGAAAGGATGTTTCGTCCATCGACTGTAGTTCGGACACGGTGACCATCCGGACGTTCGAGCCGTTTATCAACTCTGTGTAATCATCTGAAACAACGACGGTTTGCACTTCTGCATCTTCGAGCTGCCATTCTAGTTCAGATTTTGATAATCGGCTGTTTAACATGACCATTTCAAGCCCTGCCAACATGCAGCCATGGATTATAAATACCATTTCCGGAGTTGATTTTCCGAGAAGAGCGACACGATCCCCATTTTTCAAGCCGCATGATGTTAACTGCCGTGCCCTCCTCATAGCTTCACCATGCACCTGCTCAAATGTCCATTGTTTGCTGCCAAAAGTCAAAGCGAGACGGCCCGGAGTTAAATATGCTCGTTGCAATAGCCAATTTGGTATCATTTGATTCACCTGACTTTCCCTAAAAAACTGTTGGTTACCACATTTTTCATCTTAATTATAAATAAAAGAAAAACTGCCTAGCGAAAGGCAGTTTCATTTATTAAGGGAAGCGTGGGAATTGACCAAAGTCCGGTTTGCGCTTTTCTTTAAACGCATCTCGTCCTTCTTTTGCTTCGTCAGTCGTATAGTAAAGAAGGGTCGCATCGCCTGCCATTTGTTGAAGACCAGCCAGGCCGTCCGTATCCGCATTCATCGCTGCTTTAATAAAGCGAAGTGCCGTTGGACTCATGGATAGCATTTCTTCGCACCATTGGACTGTTTCATCTTCCAATTGCTCATAAGGGACAACCGTATTGACCAATCCCATATCTAGAGCTTGCTGTGCGTCGTATTGACGGCAGAGATACCAAATTTCGCGGGCTTTCTTATGGCCAATGATTCTAGCTAAATAACCGGAACCATAACCTGCATCAAATGAGCCGACTTTTGGTCCAGTCTGTCCAAAAATGGCATTGTCAGCAGCAATCGTCAAATCACATACTACGTGAAGCACGTGCCCGCCACCGATAGCATAGCCTGCAACCATCGCGACAACCGGTTTAGGAATGACACGGATTAAGCGTTGTAAATCCAATACATTCAAGCGTGGGATTTCGTCTTCGCCAACATATCCACCATGTCCTCGAACCTTTTGGTCACCGCCTGAACAGAAAGCTTTTTCGCCTTCTCCAGTTAAAACGATGACGCCGATGCTCTCATCATCCCGTGCTCGTGAAAAAGCATCAATCATTTCCATAACCGTTTTTGGACGGAATGCATTGCGCACTTCCGGACGGTTAATCGTCACTTTGGCAATGCCGTTGTATTTTTCGTATTTAATATCTTCGTATGTACGAATTGTTTCCCAGTGACGTGTCATACTGTACCTCCTCAATAAGTTAGACCTTCTAAATACTCCTTCACTATTGTAACAAATAGTTCGGGTTTTTCCACGTGAATTGCATGTCCAGCCTGTGGAACAATGATTTGGGACGCGTTCGGGAGATCTTTTTTCATTTCCCGGGCAATAGCTACAAATTTCGAGTCTAACTCTCCCGTCATTAATAAAACAGGCATTTGAAGCTCATTTAATACCTCCCAATACGATGGCTGGCTGCCTGTCCCAAAGCCTCTCAGGCTGTTCGCCAGTCCTGACGGAGACTGGGACATCCGTTCCTCTCGTATTGCTTGGCGCTTATCCACTGACAGCATTTTCTGCGACTCAAACAGAGGGATATTTTCCCAGTTATTCACAAAAGTTTCTATCCCATCATGTAGGATGCGTTCTGCCAAACTGGCATCGCTTGCCCGTCTTGCGATCCTCTCTTCCTCTTTTTGAAGTCCAGGAGAAGAGCTTTCCAATAATAATGCTTCAATCTTTTCAGGATGTGAGGCTGTATATCCGATTGCCAACCGGCCACCCATAGAATAGCCAACAAGAATAAATCGGCTGAGCTGGAGTTGATCAAATAGACAATCTAAATCTGCCACTTGTTCAGACATGGCGTATCTAGCTGGTTCAGTCGGAATTGACGTCTTGCCGTGACCAATCAAATCAACGGCATAAACAGAATAGTCATCCTTCAGCGTGTTCATTGCACCACGCCAAGTCGAGGTGCTTCCTGTAAACCCATGGAGAAATACGATAGCGGGTTTTTCTGGATTCACAAACTGCTCCACATACATGTCAAGACCGCGAATGGAGTATGTCTCTCCCATTATCCCAACTCCTTTTGAACAGAGTCCCAATACGCTCGATGTGCCTCCACGTTCGCTTTTCGATCTGTAAAGACTTCGATGATCCGGATAGGCTTTACTTTTATCTTTTCGAGTTCACTTCTGAAAGCTTCTGCAGAGGAGACCGCTGCGTATTGTGCATCATACATGGAAGCGATGTGCTGGAACGTTAAGCCGGTCGGTGTACCGAATAATTCTTCAAAATGATTGTCAACACTCGCCTGAGGAAGATAAGAGAAGATGCCGCCGCCATCATTATTCACGATGATAATCGTCACATCATATTCCTGGAACCGTGAAACGAGTAATCCATTCTGGTCATGAAGAAATGATAAATCGCCTATTAGCAAGTAAGCAGGCCGCTTGCGTGCTGCCTGCATCCCAAATGCACTGGAAACCACACCGTCAATCCCGTTTGTGCCTCGATTTGAAAAGATAGAGATATCTTTCTCCGTCTTTTGGAAGAAGGTATCAACGTCCCGGATTGGCATGCTGCTGCCGCTGAATAGATCTACTCCATCCGGCAAATGTTCAAATAAGATTTTGGCAATGGCACCCTCATCACCAGGTATTCCAATATCGTATTTTTTCAAAAGTGAGCCTGCGACTTCATTCGCCCTTGACCAAGTTTCCACATAATCCGAACGATCTTTTTGAATAGAGATCGCAAGGACAGCCTCTGGAGCGGCCTGGATATGGTGTGTCACTGCTCCGATTGAGTCTCTGAAAATAGGCGATTCATCAACTGCCAAATAGGTAGCGGGGCGTGCTTTCTTTAAATAGAGGGACAGCGGCTTGGAAATCGGCTGTGCTCCAAAACGGATGACCGCTTCCGGCATGGTCCTATCAGCAAATGAAGCACTTTTTAATAACGCATCATAATGTTCTATGCACAAGTCCCAACAGTCAACTGGAACTTCTGCACGCAAATTGGATAGCGGATCACATAGCACCGGCCATTGGAGCGCTTTGGCAAATCGCCAAAAGTGCTCCTTATTCAAGCCAGTATCCAGCTCACCGGCGATAATTAATCCTTTCTCCACACCAGTAAGGAGTGTTTGAATCTCCTCGGCTGACTCGGGAGACAAAGAAGAAATACCTTGAATTTGGTGTTTATAGGTGACCTTAGGTTCCTCCTGATCAAAATCGATCAGCAACGGTTCCCGGAATGGCACATTAATATGAACTGGCCCTTTAGGAGCTGTCTTTGCAGCCGAAATAGCGCGATTCAAATGACGGTCAAGAAATCGATCCATCTCTTCATTATCTTCTGGCAAAGGAAAGTCGACACTGAACTTCACATGCTTACCATAAATATCGACTTGATCGATAGCTTGAGGAGCACCGACTTCGCGCAATTCGTGCGGCCTGTCCGCCGTCAGTACAATCAATGGAATACGTGCATAAAAAGCTTCCGTAATAGCAGGATGATAATTGGATACGGCAGTTCCTGATGTACAAAGCAAGATGACAGGTTTCCCAGATGCTTTGGCAAGACCCAATGCATAGTATGCGGCGGATCGTTCATCAATTTGCAAATGTGTCTGCATCCCTTTTGATGAGGCAAATGCATAGGCTAGTGGCGTCGAGCGGGATCCTGGACTGATCACCGCCTGTTCGACACCAGCTTGCAAGAAAAGACGTGTCAGTCTTTTTACATATGCGGTCAGTACAGCACGTCTATCCATTTAAATTTCCTCCAAGCGCCCGTAGGACGGGTCTGAATTTCACCCATGTTTCCGCATACTCCGAATTTGGATCAGAGTCCGCGACAATGCCGCCGCCGGCATACAAATAGGCCCGGTTTCCTGCAAGCAGTGCAGAGCGTATCGCCACCGCAAATTCTCCGTTTCCTGCCGCATCGGTCCAGCCAATGGGAGCTGCGTAATATCCACGGTCAATTCCCTCTTCCTCCCGAATCATGTCGAGAGCAATATTGGTAGGAACTCCGCCAAGAGCAGGTGTAGGATGGAGGGACTTGATAAAACTAAAAATATCCGTATCCTTTCCTACTGAACCTTGAACAGGCGTGAAAAGATGCTGAATATCTCGGACTTTCATCAGTCGAGGTGTTTTCGGTATCGACACATCCTCGCTCAGACGGTTAAAAATGGCAGAGATCATGTCAACGACATATTGATGCTCTTCACGATTTTTTCGATCTCTCATCAGTTCTTCCCCAAGGAGTCGGTCTTCCACCGCTGTATCGCCACGACGGATAGATCCGGCCACACAAGCTGAATAGGCCTGGCCATTTTTAATTTCAATTAATCTTTCCGGCGTTGCGCCAAAAAACAGTGTATCGCGGTTCTCGAGTCCGAAGTGATAGCTCTGCTGCTGTTCATTTGTAATGGAATGCAACACGGCTGTCGAAGGCACTTCTTCCTGCAACACAAGTTCCAACATGCGGGCAATTACTACTTTTTCCGCTTTGCCTTCACGGATATGCTTCGTAACTTGAGCAACCGCCTGTAAATACCTCTCCTTCTCCCTTTCGACAGTCGACATGATTTGAGGCTTGGCGCCAAATCGAAAATCATGAACTTGTGAAATATGGATCAGTCGGTCCCGCTCCTCACGCAATGTATCGAACTCGGATACCGCATGCTCCTCTTCCGTAATCATATTGATCGAAATGGAAGTGACACCCTCCTCAATGACAAGCTGAAAAGTAGGCACAACAAAAAAAGCGGATGGGTATGAGCTCCACTCACTCTCTTTCCTATGCAGCGGATCATAAGAAAACCCTCCGAAAAGAACGGGATCCCGATCTTTTTCCTCCTTAACAAGAACGGAACATAATCGCTTCCATTCATTCGATACATCCCTATATCTATCTGTACTGCTTTCAGATGAAATGACATAGGCATGTCCCAAACCGACAAGAGTCTTGCTTGCTTCTGCATTCTGCCAATAAAACCGTTCGTTTTTATAATCAGCTGAGCCAGACTCAAAAAATGTCAACGGCGTGATTCCACGGATTTCAATTGTTTCAGTGAAGAAATGCAACTTTTTCGAAGCACGCGCAAGTTGTCGGTGATCACCATCGGTTAAATTCCGAATCATGATGTTCTCTCCTTACGTTACCATTCACACACTTTTGTTCTTTTCCCTTCTTCCATTATACCGGAAACCTATGGGAAAGGCATAAATAATGCAAACCAGCATATCCTATTTCTTCATTTTGGAGTACAATGGATTCGAGCATTTTTTATAGTTAGGAGCGAATCAATTTGCAACAAACGATTAAGGCAGATACCGGCTGGAGGATCTGGTGGCAATTAACAAGACCCCATACACTGACAGCGGCTTTTGCACCCGTATTTCTTGGAACAATGATTGCCCTCTCATATGGAGAGTTCCACTTATCTCTTTTTCTAGCCATGCTAGTGGCAAGTATATTCATCCAAATGGCTACGAATATGTTTAATGAGTACTACGATTATAAAAGAGGGCTGGATACAGAACATTCCATTGGTATCGGAGGAACGATTGTGAGAAATGGCGTTCAGCCTAGAACGGTCCTCAACATCGCCTTCTTGTTGTATGCCATCTCCATAGGTATCGGATTCTATATCTGCATGGAGACGTCATGGTGGCTGGCAGCTGTCGGATTGGTTTGCATGGCAATCGGCTACTTTTATACCGGAGGACCTTATCCCATTGCATATACGCCATTTGGAGAGCTTTTCTCGGGCGTCGTCATGGGCATGCTACTTGTATTGATTGCTTTCTACATTCAAATGGGAAGCGTAACCCTAGATGCGATTCTGTTATCTATACCAAGTATGCTGCTCGTAGCCGGCATCATGATGGCGAACAACATCCGGGACATAGTGGGAGATCGCGAAGGAGGAAGGAAGACACTTGCTATACTCGTTGGTCGTCCCCGTGCCATCACCATTCTAGCTTCCTTTTTTATTATTTCCTACTGCTGGATTGTTGCACTAATCAGTACAGGACATGTGAGCATTTGGGCACTCCTTGTCTTTCTTAGTGTCAAGAAGCCAATACAGGCCATTAAAACCTTTAGAATGCATGAAGTTCCATTGCAAGTCATGCCGGCCATGAAGAATACAGCCGTAACAAATACACTATTCGCCCTGTTGCTTGGAATTGGAATTCTGATAGGATATCTAGTCTAACAGTATGTAAGGACTCGCTCCCAGCGAGTCCTTTTTACATGGAACGAAGGTTTAGCGAGTTTGAAGAAGAGGGAAAGAGAGAAGTACAACAAAGCAATAGAAATTATGAATTTCCTGTAGGTGGAGCATACTACAGTCATTATGGAAAAAGGAAGTGCTGCAAATGTTGAACGATAAGCAACTAGCCGTTTTGAAGAATGAATTACTAGAATTAAAAGGACAATTGACAAAAACAGAAAAAGAAACGGATACCGTAAATAGTCAAAGAGATGAAATTGGAGAACTATCGATGTACGATAATCATCCGGCGGAAATGGGAACGGAACTATTTGACCGTCAAAAGGATATGGCGTTGAATGAACATGCAGATTCAGAATTTGCCAAGGTGGAGGATGCCCTGGAAGCGATGCAGAACGGCACCTATGGCCAATGCGAAGTTTGCCGTCAGGATATACCGTTTGAGCGGTTAGAGGCCTTACCCTATACAACCTTTTGCATTGAACACACGCCAGAAAGACAAATCCCGACAGACAGACCTTCCGAAAAGGATATCTTAATCATGTCGGAAGAGCCGAATACATTTGCCAATCGCCATGAGGATGATTCAATTGAGGATAGCGAAGATAGCTTTCAGGAAATTGCAAAGTCGGGTACCTCAGAAACCCCTTCCGATTTCGTAGGAGACCGAGACGACTATAATTCCTTATATGATGATCCGATAACAGATGGAGCTGCAGAAGAATATGAGGAATTTGCAAGTACCGATATCAGTGCCGAAGAACGAGGATTTGTCCGCTCCTCCGCTTCAGAAGAATATGAGGAAAACTTGGACCAAGAAGGCGTAGAATCACCGATGGGCGACATTCCATATCACCGAGGCGATAGTTACATCGAAGAGAAGAAATAAAAAAAACTGTACAGTCAAGGACTGTACAGTTTTTTATTATGACCCCTACGGGATTCGAACCCGTGTTACCGCCGTGAAAGGGCGGTGTCTTAACCGCTTGACCAAGGGGCCAAACATATGGCGGAGAAGGAGGGATTCGAACCCTCGCGCCGCTTTCGCGACCTACGCCCTTAGCAGGGGCGCCTCTTGAGCCTCTTGAGTACTTCCCCATATGAAATGGATGGCTCCGCAGGTAGGACTCGAACCTACGACCGATCGGTTAACAGCCGATTGCTCTACCACTGAGCTACTGCGGAATGGTGGGCCTAAGTGGACTCGAACCACCGACCTCACGCTTATCAGGCGTGCGCTCTAACCAGCTGAGCTATAGGCCCTTGGAGCGGGTGAAGGGAATCGAACCCTCGTCATCAGCTTGGAAGGCTGAGGTTTTACCATTAAACTACACCCGCATTACATGGTGGCTCAGGACGGAATCGAACCGCCGACACAAGGATTTTCAGTCCTTTGCTCTACCGACTGAGCTACTGAGCCACATTAACTTGACGTTCATTTACCGAATGAGTAGAAGAACTTCTCTTGGAAATCACTCTATGTATTAGGAAAATGGCGGTCCCGACCGGGATCGAACCGGCGATCTCCTGCGTGACAGGCAGGCATGTTAACCGCTACACCACGGGACCTTTTGGTTGCGGG
>NZ_JAKMHX010000019.1 GCF_022048975.1 Sporosarcina cyprini
AGAGTAAGAATCAGCAGAAAATCATTCAACGACATATCTGGCAGGATTACCTGGATGTAGCGGAAGAATTGAGACATCACCATGAGATCAAAGAGATATACGGGAAGCGCAAAGAGACGATTGAACGTGTCTTTGCAGACGCCAAAGAAAAGCATGGCATGCGATGGACAACCCTCCGGGGTCTCAAAAAATTGTCCATGCAGGCGATGCTGACTTTTGCTGCCTTAAATCTTAAGAAGTTGGCCAGCTGGACATGGAAAGCACCAGCCGTGGCGTAATTAAAAGGAAAATAGAACAGTGCTAGGACGCATTCTCGCAAAAAAACACTAAAAAAACACGAAAAGGGTTGGAAATCAATTTGATTTCCAACCCTTTTGTCTACAGTCTGAAGCGCCATCCAAATAAATGGATGGCGCTTCTCTATGTTTATTTTTTATTCAATCTGGAAACCTGCAGAATACGGAAACCGTTCTTCTCCAGCTTTTCACGAAGTTTGGCGACTTCCTCATCGCTTCGTGTATCTTCTAGAGTAATGACAACGCGGCGTGCGAGGGCGGAACCATTATCGAGTGTCAGCAAGCCTTCGATATTGTCGTCACGCAGGGTTTTCGTCAGACGGTTGATCATTCCTTTTGCCTCTGTTGAAGCGAGGGTGATGTTAATGCCGCCTGTTTTTAATCCAAACGCATCTTCCAGTACGCTTTCGACTTTATTGTGTGTTAAAATGCCAAATAGCTTCCCGTCTTTTACGACACTGATAAATGGCAATGCCTTAATTTGCAAAAGTGCATTTAAGAAGGACTCGTCTTCTGTAATAAAGATATCCGCATGCTTAACGAGAGAATCGATGGATGATTGCTCATCCCCTTTCTCTTCGTACAGGTATTCGATCAAGTCCACTTTGTATAGCATTCCTTTGTAGGCATCCTGCCGGTCTACAACTGGTATGCAACGGTACCCCGTCTCATTAATTTTTTTCAATGCATCTTTTACAGTCTCTTCAATAGAAACCGTTGCCACTGCTAAACGTTCCAGCGTCAAGTCTCGAATATGCATCGTCATTCCCCCTTATCTACAGTCATTTCAGTTAAATCAAAATATTGATTAAAATTTATTATAAGTGAGAGCTTGATTCTTTGACAAGTGAATTTATACTATTTGTATAGGTTCAGAGGAAAAGGAGTTATCCAAATGGAAACATTGCATCATGCGGCCCTCCTAGATGTCATGGGGGATTTGTTCGCAGACGAGATTTCCATCGTCGTGGCGAATACGAAGGAATATGTCTATTATCGGCCGAGTAAGCGAGTCGATTTAAAAATAAAACCGGGCGATCCGGTAAAAGAAGGTACGATTGCGTACAAGGCGCTTCACGAGGATCAGCGGGTATCCGAGTTTATCCAGCGGGATGTCTTCGGAGTCCCTTACCAGGGGATGGCGGTGCCGTTCCATCAGGAAGGCCAGCTGGCCGGGTGCGTTGTTGCGATTTATCCGGCGTTTACGGAAGGGAAGTCCGTCGTTACAATCCGGACGCAAGATGGCTGGGTCCCTGTTCCGTTCGCTGATGTGCATTATATTGAAGTGAAGGACCGAAAAACATATGTCATTGCGGATCAGCTGACAGGTACGCATAAGAATTCCCTTCAAAACTTCGAGTTCAGTTTGCCGCGTGATTTGTTTGTCCGCTGCCACCGTTCCTTCATTGTGAATGTCCATCACATAAAAGAGATCTATCCCGATACCCATTCTACGTTTGTGCTTGGAATGGCGAACGGGGCAAAGATTCCGGTCAGTCAATCCTATTCCAGCTACTTCCGGAAAATGCTCGGGTTTTAAAAATCCTTAACCCTCCTGCGGCGGTTTTTGAAACGAATACCTACTCAATCCGCCTGCAGGCCATCAAAACAAAAATCTTCTGCTTGACCCTGAAATTGTCCCTTTTCGTCTTCATATTTCCTTAAATGCGCTCCATTCCACTATCGTGAAAGCGGTTGCGGTACGATAGATTTACGATTATCTAAAAGTTACGAAAAGGGGCAAGGCGGTATGGGGCAGCAAATGGATCGGATTCGAATCGATGAATTGAAAAACTTGGTCGTGTCCCCCGAAGAGGCAGCATCATGGATTTCGGACGGGATGACGCTTGGGCTCAGCGGGTTTACACGGGCAGGTGATGCCAAGGCAGTTCCAATGGCGTTAGTAAAACGGGCGGAAACAGAAACATTTAAAGTAAATGTCTACACAGGAGCTTCCCTTGGTTCGGATATTGATAAGCTTTTTGCGGAAGCGGGAATTGTACATAAGCGGTTGCCTTTCCAAGCGGAGCCGGCAATGCGCAGGAGCATTAACGAAGGGGATGTGCTATTCTGCGATCATCATTTATCGCATACGGCTGAATGGATTCGTTCCAATGTTATTGACTCGATTGACTTCGCGATATTGGAAGCGGTTGCAATTACGGAGGACGGAATGGTGATACCATCAACGTCCGTCGGCAATTCTTATTCGTTCGCCAAGCATGCAAAGTCAGTTATCATTGAAATCAATTTAGCGCATGCTGCGGAATTGGAAGGCGTCCACGACCTGTACGATCCGGGCAAGCAAGGCGAACGTCAGCCGATTCCGTTGGCTAAAACAGATGACCGGATCGGTTCAATTGGGATTCCTGTAGCGCTGGAAAAAATCAAAGGCATCGTCTTTACGAATCAGCAGGATTCCCCTTCGCTCATCACGCAGCCTGACGAAGAGACGCAAATGATGGCGGGACATCTTCTCGAATTCCTCCGTTCAGAAATAAAGGCGGGACGATTGACGAATAAGCTGGCACCTTTGCAATCCGGTATTGGGTCACAGGCGAATGCGGTACTTCATGGGATGCTGCACTCTGAATTCGAGGAGCTGGAAGTCTACTCCGAAGTGTTGCAGGATGCTGTATTCGACTTGATAGACGCCGGAAAAGTCCGTTTTGCGTCATGTGCTTCCATTACATTGTCACAAGAGAAGATGGAACAGGTTTTCTCTAATTTTGAAAACTATCGAGACAAACTTGTCATGCGGCCACAGGAAATTTCCAACCATCCGGAAATTATTCGCCGGCTTGGCTTGATCTCGATCAATACAGCGCTTGAACTTGATATTTATGGGAATGTCAATTCAACACATGTGACCGGAACGAAAATGATGAATGGCATCGGTGGCTCCGGCGACTTTGCACGAAATGCCAGACTTGCAATCTTTGTGACGAAGTCAGTCGCTAAAGGCGGCGATATCTCGAGTATCGTGCCGTTCGTTTCACATGTCGACCATACGGAGCATGATGTTGATGTCATCGTAACAGAACACGGCTATGCTGATTTACGTGGGCTTGCCCCGCGGGAGCGAGTCGGGTTGATCATCGAGAACTGTGCGCATCCCGACTATCGTGAACCCCTTTGGGCATATTACGAGGAAGCGCTCGGGCGTGGCGGGCATACGCCGCATGTCCTTGAAAAGGCATTCTCCTGGCATTTGAATCTTATGGAACATGGCACGATGCGTTCGAAAGTGGAAGAAACAGCACAATGAGTGCCTTCAGGTGAAAGCCTGTTGACATATTACCTACCTGTAGATGAAAAGGAGTCCCGTTCGCGGGACTCCTTTTTGCGTGTGCATTCACGATCTCACATCAGTTTTGAAATAAACATCGTAGCGATGCCAAAGTAAATGAGCAATGACAGGATATCGTTGATGGTTGTGATCAACGGTCCGGATGCCACTGCGGGGTCCACTTTGAATTTATTTAAAATAAGTGGAATGACGGTTCCAGCGAGTGTACCGATGATCAGCGTAGCGACGAGGGAAGAACCGACGACGAGGCCGAGAGTGAAGCTGCCTTGCCAAATATAAGCGATGACAGAAATGACGGCACCGCAGACGACCCCGAGAAGAACGCCGACAATCAGTTCTCGGAAGACCAGTTTCAATCCCCTCTTCAAATCCATGTCATCAGAGGCGAGTCCCCGTACCACGACAGCGAGCGACTGGGTTCCTGTATTCCCGGTCATTCCTGCAATCATGGGCATGAAAAAGGCCAATGCGACGACTGCTTCTAATGTATCTTCAAATTTAGAAATGATACTTCCAGAGACGAGGCCAATGAACAATAGAAGTATGAGCCAAGGCAAGCGGCGATACGCAGCGATGAATGGAGGTGTATTAAAATCGATTGACTTACCTGAGGCAAACAGCATCTCGATGTCTTCATTCGCTTCCCGAACGACAATATCAAGTACATCGTCCGCTGTAATAATGCCGACGAGAACGTTTTGATCGTTCACTACCGGAAGGGAAACAAAATCATATCTCCCAATCATTTTTGCAACATCCCGCTGCTGGGTCGTCTCGTGTACACTCATTACATCTGATGTCATGATGTCCTTCACGCAGTCGTCCGGTTTGGCGAGCAATAAATCCCGGTAGGATAAGACGCCGGCCAGTTTTTTATCGTCAGTAATAATATAGACGTAGTTTAAATAGTGGGCGAACTCCTTGAAGTTCTTTAGTTTATCGATGGTCTTTCCCACGGAATAAGATTGATGCACCCAAACATAGCGGCTCGTCATGATTCTTCCGGCCGAACGTTTCGGATACTTCATCATCTTTCGTATATCTCGTTTTTCCTCTTGTCGCAATTCTGCAATCAGATGCTCGATTTCCTTATCGGGCAGGTCAGACAGCAGATAGGACAAATCCTCGCTCTTCATCAAATCGAGCAAATCGTACGAACGTTTCGGGCCAATTATTTTCAGCACATCCAGTTGCTCATTCTTTGTTAAATATCGAAGCAGCGTAACCACATTTTCCGTGCTAATGATTTCAAGAAATAGCGGACGCCGCTTTTTCGGGAGACAGCGGTATTGGGCCGCAACCTCAAACGGAGGCAGCTCTTCAATTGCTTTTTTGAATTTGTCTTTGTTTCCTTCTCTCAGCAGCTGAATGAGCGCTCGTGAGATTTCATCCCGGTTCCCATTCACTGGCATTTGCTCCACCTCACTTTTACTATTCACTCAATGAAACTCTTACAAGCCCTTCTTCCCTAAATATCTGCGAAGAAAACAATCTCAAAAATTATATGTTTAGTCAGAGAACAATAGGGAAAGTGAGTTAGTGACCTAAAAAACGGTGAAATGCCGGAACAAAAAGGGGAGACTCATCATGAGTAAAATGAAGAATTGGGTAGTTATCTTAGCCGCGGTCATGCTGGTGCTGACGGCGTGCGGAACAAAAAAAGAGGATAAGGGGAGCGCAACTACGACAGAAGAAGGCTATGAGCTCGTACATAAAGGGAAGTTGACATATGCCGCAAGTGGACTTTATAAACCTTTTAACTTTGAAGAGAATGGGGAACTGACGGGCTTTGACGTAGAGATCGGTAAAGCGATCGCTGAAAAAATGGGATTGGAGCCGAATCCGGTAACAAATCCATTTGAGACAATCCTGCAAGGCTTGGTCGCCAAAAAATATGATGCCATCATCGGGTCGATGGCCTACACCAAAAAGCGGGCGGAACAAGCCGCATTTACAGAGCCTTACTATTATTCAGGAGGCATGATCTGGGTATCTGCAGACAACACTGACATCACGTCTCCGGAAGACTTGAAAGGTAAGAAGATTGGCGTCGTCGCGCAATCGACTTATGAAGAACCGGCTAAAACTCTTTCCGATGATATTCAATATTACAGCAGTGATGTTGTCGCATTGAAAGACTTAACGGTAAAAGACCGCCTGGATGCCGTCATTACCTCTGACATCGTCGGATTTGAAGCGAAGGATAATGGGTTTGCTATTAAAGAAGTCGGCAATCCGCTTTGGGTCGAACAGCCATCCATTGCCGTTCGCAAAGATAATGATAAATTACGTGATGAAATTGATAAAGCATTGAAGGAAATCATCGATGATGGTACGTACGAAGAGATTTCCCAAAAATGGTTCAAGCGAAATCTGTTGGAACTTGACTTGCAGGATGCGGAACTACTTGAATAACAAAAGACTTGTGAATGGAAAGAGGGTGTGACCCGTGCCAGAAACATTAGTAACTATATATGAAGTATTCATGCGGACGTACGAAGGCTTCTTGAAAGCGGCACTCGTCACGTTAAAATTAACAGCTGTTGCATTAGTATTGGGAACTGTTTTAGGGATTTTATTCGCATTAATGAAAATATCAAAATCGAAAATTTTGCAGGCAATTGCCAATATCTATATTTCGGTCATTCGGGGAACCCCGCTGATCGTTCAGATCATGTTTTTGTACTATGGGATCACATCGATCATCGTCCTATCTAATTTTTGGGCGGGGGCCATCGCGCTTGGCGTCCATAACGGGGCTTACATCGCTGAAATTTTCAGGGGAGCCATCCAAGGAATTGACCGGGGGCAGAGGGAAGCAAGTTTGGCACTTGGCATGAATCGGAGCCAAGCGATGCAGCGGATCATTTTCCCGCAAGCATTGCGCCGTGCCATTCCACCACTTGGCAATCAATTCATTATTACGCTGAAGGATTCATCCCTCGTCTATGTCATTGGCGTTACGGAGCTGTTCGGATTGGCGAACCGCGAAGCGGCATCATCCTTCATGCCATTTGAGACATTCATGGTTGTCGGACTCTACTATCTCGTCCTCGTTCTCATCTTTACCGGATTGCTCCGACTGTACGAGAACAAATTGAATGTCGAGAAATCGTGAAGGAGGGAACAACATGATTAAGACAGAGAATCTCCATAAAAGATTCGGCAAATTGGAAGTGCTGAAAGGAATTGATCTGACGATACACCCAGGCGAAGTGGTCGTACTGGTCGGCGTCAGCGGCTCGGGGAAAAGTACGTTGCTTCGCTGCCTGAACTTCCTTGAAAAGGCGCAAGAGGGCAACATCTTCATCGATG
This sequence comes from Sporosarcina cyprini, assembly GCF_022048975.1. Classification (GTDB taxonomy): domain Bacteria; phylum Bacillota; class Bacilli; order Bacillales_A; family Planococcaceae; genus Sporosarcina; species Sporosarcina cyprini. The sequence goes on from NZ_JAKMHX010000019.1 coordinate 6,922, forward strand.
GCCGGAAAATCGACCGGAAGAAGGATAACTTGCCAAAGGTACGCGAGGAAGTCGGAATGGTTTTTCAACATTTCAACCTGTTTCCGCATAAAACCGTACTCGAAAATATTATAGAAGCGCCGATGATCGTCAAAAAGATGGACAAGTCCAAAGCAGAACAGCTTGCGCGCGAACTGCTTGAAAAAGTAGGCTTGTCTGACAAGGCGGATGTCTACCCGAACAAGCTGTCAGGCGGTCAAAAACAACGGGTTGCGATTGCCAGAGCTCTGGCAATGGAACCGAAAGCGCTCTTGTTCGACGAACCGACATCGGCACTCGACCCTGAACTCGTAGGGGAAGTTTTACAAGTCATGCAGGACCTTGCAAATGAAGGCATGACAATGGTCGTCGTGACACATGAAATGAAATTCGCCCGAGAGGTCGCCAGCCGCGTCATCATGCTCGACAAAGGGTGTATCATCGAGGACGCAGATCCCGAAACGTTCTTCAATCACTCATCGAATGAACGGACACGGCAGTTTTTAGAGATGGTAGATGTGAAATAGAGCTATCATATCGGATAAAGAGAGAAGCAGCTTTCCTTTTACATGGGGAGGCTGCTTTTTTGTCAAAGAAGGGTTTCCTGTTTGAATAGAGAAATAAGAGGCAGTAGAAAGGGGGGTAAATCAATAATTTACAGTCAACTTTCTGAAGTGTGAATGCCAGGAGGAGGTGGGTGTGTTCCTATTTGTAAGGCAATAAAGCTATTATGAAAAAGCTATGAAACATCTACTGCCTGCAAAGGGGAGACGGGTACTGACTATTGCGATGAACGCTAACGGTAGTGATATTGAGATCGATCTGTTTATCCTGATTCAAAATGAAAAGGGAGGTGGCTGTCATGAAAACAGTCGTAAAACGAATTGAAACGGTCTACTTGCCTGTCCAAAACCCTGCTGCATCAGCGGAATGGTATCAAACCAACTTGAACCTAACTATTTCAGCACCAACTGCACCGGATGCCGTACAAGCCCGGCTTTCGCTGGAATCTGGCCAATCCCTATTTTTAATAAAGGCCAAAGAACCAATCCATGCTAACTTCACAGAAATTGGTGGACAGGAACAATGTATCCTCACCATGGAAGTGAAGTCACTTTATGAACTGCACAAGCAATTATCGGAGAATGGAGTCAATGTAACAGAGATACAAAATCTGCAGGAATGCGGATCAAACTTTTATTTATACGATTTAGATGGCAATAAACTGGACATTTGGAGCGGTTGGCCAGAAGGCTGAATGATAGGAACAAGCCGCAAAATGTAGTTGAACGAATTTGTGGCTTGTTCTAGAACCAAGTTCATTTAATCTCATTCACCCATTCAGGCACATTACTAATATTGGTCCTAGAGGAATTGACCAAAAAAGCTAACTCGGTATCGGAATAAAAACCGTTTCTAATAAAGAGTTGATAATAATGCCGATCATCCTTCCATTCCACTAGATTTCGAGTAACGAGTGCTTCCACTCCATCATCTAAACGAATGGTCTTAACATCTTCTAGTCCCGAGTCTTCCAAAGAATAGTCGAAAGGTTCCTTACTGATACGATAATAATACATTGCGAACACAAGCATCTTGTCATATTCCCAATTAGCCCCTTTACGGATATCCATTTTAATATCGTCCCGATACTCAACATAATGCGTAAACTGCACCGGTTCCCCATCCGAATATGTCACTTCTCCAAAAGTGCATTGAACAAGATACGGCTCATCTTTTGTCAACGGCACATACTTTCCAAACTCCTTCATCGCTTTTTCCGTCTGTTTAAAACGCTTGTATTCACTTTTATCAACCGCTTCATTACTTACATTTTGACTCACTTCAAAATTACTATTAGGTAGCGGCTGAGTGACGAATAAAAAGGAATTGTAATAGGGGGCATTCCGCATACATGAATTGGTAGAGGAAAAATAATAGATACCCAGCGAACTGCACAAGAGGACGAGAACAATGACCCACTTTTTATGTTTTCTCATAGCGGCCCTTCTTTTCTAATTAATTTACAGTTAGCTAGATTATTTCATTTAATTGGAATAGAGTCCAGGGTTTCTTGTAAAATTAATCACCTTATTTCTACTAGTATGAAAAATGTTAGAGTTTCTCTTCACTTCCTTCCATTTACATGGTAACCTATTGTTAATTATAACCAAAGGTGATTATTATGACGGTAGGAGCATTAATTAAACTTGAACGTCTAAAACAAAATTTGAAGCTTGAGGTGTTGGCGAAAGGGATTTGCTCGACATCCCATTTAAGCAGAATAGAGAATGGAAAAGTACAAGTAAGTGATGATATTAAATCTCTCTTGGAGGCTCGGTTAGGGTTAGTACTAACAGAGGAAAAACATGAAATTAGGGGCATGACAGATTTTGAGAATCGTTGTGCGCGAGCAGTGAATTTTCGAGATGGTGAGAGTGCTTCTATATTAATTTGTGAAATGTCTGAGGTGCTGAGGAATGGTCAATTTGATTTTCATACACGCATAAACTTGGAATTATTGATTTTACGAATGCAATTTGTTGTAAGAAACGGCAATGACATTTTGCATAGCCTATCTGCTTATTTTAATTTGCAACCTGAATTGACTCCTGTTCAAATGTTCCGTATTTATCAAATGCGGGGAATGGCATTGTATACGAATGGTCAATTTCAAGAATGTTTAGAAGTATATGCGGAAGCAACGTTAAGAATGGAGAGATTGCAATTATCATCGTATGAACGTGCGGATTTTGCTTATGCCCAATCAGTGGCATTTATTGCAAATGGGGATCCATATAATGCGTTAGAACAGGCAATGGTAGCTCTCCATTATTTTCAATCCATCATGGCGATAAGGAGAGTTGTAGAATGCCATATTGTTTGCGGCATTGCTCATAAAAAGAATGGAGAGCCTTTAAAAGCGCTTGACACGTTCGAACTCGCTGAACAGATTTGTCTAGAAAATGGTCAGAGATCATTCTTAGGAATTGTACACCAAAACATAGGGGATGTTTTTTCGGAAGTTGGAGAGACAGAGAGAGCTATTTATCATTTTAAAGAAGCCATCAACTATAAGGAGAAGCCGCTTGAATTAATGTATACTATCCTATCATTAATTATTGAATATGAGCGAAGAAAGGAGTATGAGAACACCTCTCGTTGGCTGAACAAAGGTTATCATCTACTATCTAAATTGAGCAAGAAAAAGAGAGAGTATTATGAAACACATTTCAATGTTTTTCATGCCTTATGTAATAATGATGTACAGGCATTGGAACATGCATTAAAGACGGCTATTGATGTCTTTATGAGAAGGTGTAATGAAGCTGAATGGAAAGATTACGCGAAACGACTTGCAAAATTTTATGCTGGTAAGGGGAAGTATAAAAAAGCAGTTTACTATTACGAATTAATTCTAGATGGGAGTTGAATTAAATGAAAAAATGGTTATGGGCAATGCTTATTGTTTTGCTTTGTTTTAGTGGAAATACTGAGTTGAATGCGAGTAGTGAGAGGGAAGAATTGCCCGAAGTACTAGGAGGTAGCAACGGGGAAGGAAGGTAAACATATATTTGTACAATCTTCTCTAGAATTCATTACTAAAACCAGAAGTTCTTCAAGATATTTGTGCAAAAAAAAGATATAGATTTATGCGGTTTTATATGGAATGATTGAATTATAGGAATTATCGGCCGATATTCCGTGTTTTTTCACTGGAAAAACCATATAAAACGGAGGGAATAGCTTTATGAAGAAATTTAAAGTGATTAGTTTAAGTCTAATACTTGCTTTAGGATTTGGTTTTTCGACACAGGGATCAAATGTACAAGCTGCTGAAAATCTTGAACCAGTAGTTTCTCCAGCAGCAGATGAAATTTTTGTTAGTAGAACAGTGCCATTTACTTATTCCAAATCCATGTGGGTAACTGAAACACGAAACGGAAAAACTTATTCGGGATATATTTATAATCGTGGGTTTGCAGATAGTTCTGGGAACTATTCATTTTTCTCTGGATATATTTCTGTAGGTCCTTATGCACCTGTGGAAACAAAATTAGAAGATTAAACAGTGACTCTTTCACATTAATATCTATCTCCTTTAAGTAGACCTCAGCGCTCTGAAGGGATTACTTAAAGGAGATTTTTGTAATTGATAGAGACTAGATAGAAAAATATTAATTTAAATGGTCTTGGGGGTATAGGATGAAGGGAGTTATCGACTTTTTTATAAAGGGAATTATAAAAAGTAAATATATCTATATGCTACCACTTGCAATTATTTTATTCATAGTATCTTTCCAGGCAATTAACGGCATGCAATCTGAGAGTACCCAAAAAGAGCTACAGGAAACTTTTGAGAGTCGGAAAGAAACTGTCAATTTTTTAATTGGCAAAACACTAAATAAGAAACGAAATATCGGCCTGCCTGAAGAGCAACAGAATGCATTAGATAGTCTATTGCTTCAAGAGGAATATCTTAAAAAGATAGTAGATAAACTATCTGATAATGATTTAAACATTTCCTTCGAAAATCTAGCGTACTTAAAGGAATATGAAGAATATGTAAACTATAATTTTATTAACTACAATAATGTTTCTATATTGCAGGTTGAACAAAAAAAAGTAGAAATTTTAAAGGATAAGGAGTTACCTTTTACAGAACAAAAAACACCATCTACAACAGCATTATTTGCAAAGCAAGTTTTCTTTCTCTTATTCAGTCCAATAACCGCCTTCTTATTCCTACTCATCTTTAGCTACAAGTATGTAGCGGATAAACAGAATCGAATATTTGATTTCTTAAAGATCCACTCCTTATCAAACACCACTATCTATTATGGTTACTTATTTCCGTTTCTCCTTATCATATTAGGTTACATAGCTGTGGCAAGTATCTTATCTTTATTGCCGGCATTGTTGACTGGAAATATTGATACCATCCATTTTCCGATCGAAGTTATTAACGGAGCAGAAACAATATTGGTGCCTGTTTGGAAGTGGTTACTGTACCTCCCGATCGCTTGGGGGATTTTTGTTTCATTGCTGGCAGTGCTGGCACTCTGCCTTTTTAAGATGCGATTTCCGCTTGGTGCGGTATTTGCGGCGGTTGGATTGTCACTTACCGTTGCTTATATTGTACAAGCGCAATTGGGATTTTTTATGTGGAACCCAATTCATTTAATCGTTTCGTTCGAGAGCAATTTGCTGCCAGCTCATGGTTTTATAGCCTTTTTACTAGGTATGTTCGTCTTACTCCTTATTCTTCTGGCTGTTTCTTATCCGATTTTCAAAAGTAGGCGACTGGCTTTACGCATAAAGGCATCTTCTTCAACGAAGAAACAATACCAACCGAAAGGCAAGTTGAAGCTTTTACAATTTGAGCATATTAAGAAGAAACGAAAAGGTCATCTGCTTTTTTCATTGATTCTACTGATCGGTATTATGGGTGGAAACTTTATTATTGTGAATCAACAATATGACAAGCTGCCTGTTACCTATTTGAAAGTCATTGAGGACTTGCAGAATATCCTGATTGAACAGCAACTGCATTGGAAAGTCCTTTCAGACGAGTTTGATACAGAAAGAGAAATCAGGTTACAAGAATCCGATGAGGAAGAAACGGAGCTTGAGGAAGAGAATCCTTATGTAGAAATGATTGATAGTTATGTCTATGAATATAACGTGCTGGAAGAGTTAAAGAAAGATATTCATTCCCCCGACTTTTCCGATACGTATCGTGAAACAATGAATAGGCTAAACACATATACATCCTATAAAGAGCTCGATCGTTCCTTCTGGACTGTAACGGTAATGGCTTCCGAAGAACAACGGCATATTTTAGAAGAGAAAGGCATCACACCGTGGCCGATTGGAGATCAGTGGATTTCTCACTTTCAGGATCCTAGCGTTGCAACGGACTTCGATCGTTACAAGTTGTTGAAAGCCTCACAGGAGCGGAACACAAAATATGATAATAGCGGCTTATTTACGTTTTATAAGTTATTCGATTGGAATGTGATGTGGCTTGCGCTTGGCGGGTTTATTCTCTTGCTGTGGACGAGTCTGTCAGAAGAACAGCGACCCACTCCGTCCATTCATTTCTTAAAAACGAAGCCGATTTTATTACGATCCATTTATCTGAATAAGTGGATTTACAATATGATGATCGCTTATGGATTGCTTCTAATAAGCGCCGGGAGCATTTTTTTAATCAGTTCTCTTATTGGTGGAACCGGAGAATCCCAATACCCGATATTGGTTTATGCCAATTCGGGAAATGATAATAGTTTTACTCTTACATTGCAAACAAGTGAGGGTGGGGAAGGCGGAAATTCAACTGATGGTATGTTTTATTCAAACCAAGATAATGTTAATTTTTCCTTCGAAAGTTTGCTCGTGCTTATATTGAAAAGTGGAATCCTTGTCATGGGTCAAGTCTTTTTCCTAAATGGTTTATTTACGTTGGTGGGAAGATGGCTGAAAAATCATTACGCCACGATCATTATTACGTTGCTAGTAAGTTTTCTCGGCTACTTTGTGGCCAATCAATATATAGCTACTCCTTTCATGTATGTAAATCCATTCGTGTACTTCGATACATGGAACATTGTCGATGGCTGGAAGTCGATTGTGGCAAGCTCGACGCAGGTAAACTTCATCAACGGATGCATTAGTCTATTCGCCACTGGGCTTCTTTTGTTCATTGTAGGATGGGTATCAGGAAGGAAGAGGAGGATGAGTTCATGACCGTTTTACAAGTCGACCAACTTACCAAAACGTATGGGAAGCGGAATGTTTTACAAGCCATTACGTTTGAAATGAAGGCAGGGGAGGTCATTGGACTCGTTGGCCCAAATGGAGCGGGAAAGTCCACTTTAATGCGCTCCATCCTCGCATTAGAAGACGTGGAGCGTGGATCAGTCGCAGTCCAAGGCATCTCAAATCAAAACCCGGATTTTTTTAAATATGTTTCTTTTCTACCGAGTGATAACTATCTATATATGCATTTGACGGGTTACGACCATTTGGTTTTTGTGGCAAACATCTATGGATTGGATAAGAAGAAAATCGATGAGGTTGTAGATACAATTGGGATTCGCACCTATGTCAATCAGCCCGTTAAATCTTATTCTTACGGCATGAGACAGCATCTGCTAATTGCGCTGAGCATCTTAACGAAGCCACTCGTCATTTTGATGGATGAACCTTTCAATGGATTGGATCCGACAAGTACCATTGAATTAAAAGAATTGATCCGCAATCTGCAAGCCAAAGGGATCAGTATTCTTGTGTCAACTCACAATTTGGATATCTTGGAGGATCTGACAAGTACAATCTGGTTCATTAAAGACGGAAAACTGTACAAAACCGACATGGAGCTGGATGTGAACGAGCCATATGAAATTGAAGTAAACATTTCTGATGAAACGAAATTGGCTGAAATGATGGCGGAAAGCGGACTACCCTATCAATTGCTCCATAACAGAATCCTGACAGACCCTGAAGAGAATATGGAGAATTACCTGGAGTGGCTCTTAAGGAATGGAGTGGGCATTCAATCCGTTAATCGAAGTAAGCGTAATTTGGAAGAGATGTATAAACAATTCTATGGTGTCAAACCGACAGTATAACTGAACGTTGGGAATCTATCCACTCGCATATTCAATAAAGGAAAAGGGTGATTACTAGTGATTGTAGCGATAAAGAACCTCTCTAAACAATACAAAAAGCAGCAAGTGTTGCGGGATATTTCCCTGACAATCGATTCTCCCGGCATTTGGGCGCTCGTTGGACCGAACGGTGTTGGAAAGACGACATTCTTGAATATCGTGACGAACTTAATCCCTGCCACTTCCGGAAGCGTGGAGCTGGTCGGTAAGTCGAATAAGAATTATAAGGTTTTCAAGGAGGTCTCGTTTCTCCAGGACAATACAGTCTTGTTCGACTATCTGACTGGCTATGATCATTTGAAATATGTTTGTGATATGCATCGAATACCGGCTAAACGTATCCGGGAAGTGGCAAGTTACGTTGGTATGGAAAATTATTTACGCAAAACAGTGGGAAATTATTCACTTGGAATGAAACAGCATCTCTTGCTTGCGATGGCTATTATTAACGAGCCGAAGTTGCTGTTGCTCGATGAACCACTGAATGGTCTGGATCCTACGAGTGCGATTATGATGAGGAGAATTCTGCTAGAGCTGGCTGATAAGGGAACGACCATCATCTTATCTTCTCATAATCTATCGGAAGTCGATCGGGTCACGAAACAAATCCTTTTTCTGAAAGATGGAAAGCTCATTGAGGAAAACATGGATCAATACGAGCAAGTGTATTACCAAGTTACAGTTAAGAAGAAATCCCCTCTGAAGGAACTGCTCACAGAAAAGGCTTTTGTTTTCGATGAGACGGAATCTGGTTTTCGGATACTTCTAGGTTCACATGAATTTCAATCCCTCCTGGATCTTTTTCAACAGTCGGATGTCGATGTGCTTGATATGCAGAAGGAGATTACTGGATCAGAAAAGCGGTATGAAGAAGTATTTGAAGTGGGATCGCTATGAGACAGCTGTTATTCGAGATGAAGAAAATGACCCGGACGAGACTCCTATTCTTCCTTGCAGCAGGAACACTTCTATTAATTGGCGCGATATTCATCCGCAACGTTCTTCAACAGGACATGGTAACTGCTGAAAAAGTTGAGTCATTCTCAAATCATCTGCAAGACGTAAGTAGTCAAAACAGAACGGATCTTATGATGATGGAGGACGAGCCGAGTGAAGAGCTGGAGCTCCGATTAAATAAGGGTCTTGATCTTCAAGACAAGCTGAATGAGCTGATCGATTCTATTAGTAAGGGTCTATGGGAAGACGAACTGCAAGGGGAAATTGAAGTGTCTCGAAGTGCAATGGCTTATAAAGATGCACGAGGGAGATACACGATGAGCCACGCCGATCTGGAGGATACGATCAGGCTTAACGAACAGCTGTTGGCGCTCGGTTTGCCAAAGGAGGATCCTGACCGTTCTAACCAACCGCCATTATTCATGAAGCAGATGATGGTTCTTGTCCTCAATCCGGTTGGCTATACCGTGCTTTTTCTATTGCTGGGCATATCGATTACGCGAGAGTTTGAAGACCGGAATATGCGAATGGTGTACGCGTTCCCCGTGCCTAGATGGAGGCTTGTACTCGTCAAGTTTATCTCTTTGCTGCTGGTGGCTATGTCCTGGCTCGTCTATTTCTTACTTCTTTCCTATCTGCTTCCTAACCTCGTGATGGAAACGAGAGAACAGATCTTTGATTATCCATTATTGCTTACATCAGGGGAATTAATGCGTGTAGGCTCCTATATTAATGAAGCGGTTCTCTACAGTGCTGGTACCCTGTTTTTTGCTACAGCCATGGTGACTTTGATCGGTTTCGGATTCAGGCAGACGATTGTTTCAAGTGTCATCATTACAGCACTCTTTACAGGAGGATGGATGCTGGCGCGTAATGGAATGGATGTATTCCTAAATCCCTTTACATATGTAAGTGGAAATCAGGTAATTCTTTCACAGCCAGCCTTTTATCCTGGCGGTATACTTGTTCTGCTTATTGTTTCGATTGTCCTCTTGTTTGCTGCGATGTGGAGTAATCAAAGGCGGGGGGTTGCAAAATGAGACAATTCACGTTTGAGCTTAAAAAGCTGATGAAGAAAAAGTCGATTTGGATAGCGACATCCTTGTCGTTGCTCTCGATTCTCACTTTTTCGTATTATCATTTCTCGGTAGCTGATAGTATGCGCGCGGGGAATATAAAGAAAAAGGAAACTACGATTAGCCAATATCATTTGTATATAGAGGATGCGGAAGCTGAAAAAGCCGCTGCTGAAAAACAGGGCGATGAAGAGGCGGCAGCTGCTTTGGAAGGCCATATAGAAAGGTTCAAACAATCTATCGAAAATCAGGAACGTTTTATTGTTGATTATACAAACAGGAATTGGGAACCAATTCTTGCTGAAGTGATCGTCGATTTAGATGTCTTTCTTACCGACAGGGGGAGTCTCGGTGTCGAGGATCAGCTCGTTCAGTCATTCACATTGCGGGCGACAATGGAGGAGCTGCAATGGCTGGAGAAAAATAGAGTTGATCCAGTTGTACAAACAACATCATTCTTTTTACTGCATCCAACCATTTACGATCAATTCACCGGAAGAGCACAAACTGCGTGGGAACAGCTAACGGCTCGTTATGGTGACACCGGGTTTACCTATTTTTATAGCCTGGTCCCGAAGTTCCTCATACCTATCATCATATTGTTCGGCTGTTTCCTTTTTGCAAACAGCGTCTCATCAGAAAATGGCAAGAAGAAAAGGAGCATGCAGCTTCACTTCGTCCAGCCGGTGCCAAGGACCACCATTTTTCTAACGAAATACTTTAGCGGTTTGATAATAACAATCGCTTTTGTTGGCATGATGCTTGGCGCTATCATTCTAAGTGGTGAGTTTGGCAATGGAATAGGCAGCGCAAAGTATCCTGTTCTCATTTATGAAGGAGGAGAGCCTAACCCGTACGGCAGTGAATATAACGCACTCAATCCGGATAAAGATCAGTTTCACTTCATCCCGGTCAGCAAATATGTAAAGGAAGTCCTCTTATTGGGCGTTATTCTGACATTCGTCGTCTACTCCCTGTACTTCCTACTTGCGCTCGCTATCCGTAACCCAATCATTACAGCCCTTGTGACAGGGGCTATCCTATTTGGTGGTATGAAAGTAATCCCTACAGTCGCTTATAATCCATTTACGTATGTGGACATGCACCGTGTGCTGAATGGTGAGCTTGCTGCAATTGCTTTCAATCCCGACATTAGTTTGCAAAGTGGTGCGGTAGCATTAGGCATCTTGGGCTGCTTCTTGTTCCTGATGGGTCTCCTTGGATTTTATGCTAAGAGCAAAAGAGTAGCCGCGTAATGAAAAGGCAGCTTCCTGTAGAGGGGCTGCCTTTTTGTGCAAACAATATACTGGAAGCTATCACTTCTGACAAATTGACTCGTATGTCTCCATAATAAAGTCCTTATAACGAGTGTGCGGCATGCTTGAAATATTCTCAACCGCTATTGAAATCAATCGTTTCGCATCCGTTTCATTCCCAAGGGCGACATGACATAGCGCCGCATATGCATCCTTCTCGTATAGGATAGACAAGTCGAAAGGATGATGTGCATAATCAGGGATGCTCACTCTATTTAAACAAGCGAGAGCCTCTTCGTATCTTCCAAGTCCATACAGCGCTTTTCCTTTCTCCTCCATGAAAGAATAGGTCGTATGCCGCTCGTCGACGCCATACTCGGCTTGGTGTGCTTGGACAAGCTCCAGCGCTTTTGCATATGCTTTTTTGTAAGAAGTTAAGTAGTGGATAGTAATGTAATTGATAAAAGGGATTGCGTCTCGATCATCAGCAAGTTCCCCGTACAAAAGAATTTTCTCCTCATAATACTCCATGGAGGCTTTCTCCTCTTTCATTAGCGCATTGAAGATCGCCAGCTGATACAGGTGGGGAAGGCGATAGAAGATCTGCAGTCCTCTTGAAAATTCAATCCCTTCGTTCATGGCCCGCATTGCTTCCTCGGCGTTCCCGACAGCGAATTGAAGAAGTGCCTCTACATAATCAAAATCCAGGCGGGTAAGGGGCTCCGCAAGACCATTCCGCTCTTCCATTTTCAATCGTTCGTCCAATAACTTTGCTAAGGCCATCTCGTATTTATGTTCCCTAAACGTCACCATCGCCTGGAAAATGCCGATGGCTGCCAGGCGGCTTGTTAGATTCAGTTGATCATACAGGTTAGCAGCCTTCTCCATCCATGCTTTCCAGCCGTCCTTCTTTTCGTAATAAAGGGATTGGCTATAGATCTCCAACAGTCTTGAGGCTTCGTATCCATTATGTAATCTGTCTACATACGGTTCGACCAAACCGATAATTTGCCAGTGTTTATCTTCCTCCGTACTATGGAGAAGTTTCTCTACTCTCTTCACTACATCCCGCAATTCCTGCGTACTCACTTCTTCCAATAGCTCGGACACTTCCACACCAAGCCGCCCTGCGATATATGAAAGGCTTTCCATCGAGGGCTTTGCCTTATTGTTCTCAATATAGCTGAGCATTGCCTTTGTCAATTTATCTCCAGCCAACGCCTCCAATGTCAATTTCCGCTGTTTTCGCAGCGACCGGATTCGATCACCTAAAGTACTCAAAGTTAATTCTCCTCTCCTCCGTCTATATAGTTAAATTATATTTAACTTTCGCTTGTAATGGAAGAGGGAACATGCTATTCTTTTGTTAAATTAAATTTAACTTTTGAAAGGAGGGTATTTCGTTGTCTGGTTAATTAATTTGAAATAATGGGGGCTTGAAAATTCAAAAGGGGGGGCTTGGGGAAATGAGGAAGAACTATTTTATTTATATACTGAGCACAGTTGTCGTTTCGTTGGGGGGATCAGTGTACACGTTTGCGATTTCATATTTCATTTTGCAGGAAACGGGGTCAGCACTTTATTTTTCAATTAACACTGCCATTTTAAGTATTGGCGCGATACTTGCTTTGCCTCTATCGGGCGTACTCGTCGACAGTAAAGACCGGAAAACGATTGTCATTACCTTTGAGGCGCTTTCCGCTCTAACCCTGTTGTTCTTGTCCGTTTATATTGGTGTGTTCGGTTTCCATATTTATGTGCTCTTTCTCATCACGGCTATTCGATCGATTATCACCCCGGTTATCGGAAATGCGTTCGACGCAAGCTTGACCCAGCTTTTTGATAAGGAAAACATCCAAAAGACGTTAGGAAAAATTGGGACTTACAGAACGACGATTGGACTGCTGGGACCGATTTTGGCAGGAGTCATCTACGGCTTTCTGTCCTTGCAAGAGATGATTGTCATATTTTTAATCATGCAGCTAATCTCTTTGTTTTCGAATGTCTTTTTGAAATTTGATAAACAAACATATGAAGTCGAACAAGAAGGGGCAGCAAATTGGTTCAAGCGTTTTGGAAATAGAATCACGTTTGGCTATCACTACATTAAGAAAGCAGAGGTTCTGAAAAAAATAGTGATCTTATCAGTAATTATCAACTTTGTCGGTGTCGCCAGTTTTAGTGTATTGCCAGAAACCATTATGATTAAAGAGCTGAAATTTACCCCTTATCAGGTTGGAATTGTAGGTGCCATTTTTGGATTCGGCGCGTTAACCGGGAGCCTTCTCTTATCGAAAGTGAAAATTCATAATCCGCTTAACGTGATCAAATATGCTTTCCTCATCGTAGCGATCTTTTTACTCTCCTTTACACTTCCAGTTTATTATGAGATCAAGACGGCCTTGGCAATGGTATATACGGCATTTGTGGGGTTCATGATGGCAGGGGTCTTTCAATTTATCTCCATTCCTTTGTCGTCCTACATGCAAAAGACCGTTCCGGATGAATATAAAGGCAGGGTTTTTTCCATGAATAGCGCCTTATCCATGGTTCTCATTCCGATAGGCACGATTCTTTATGGACTTTTATATGAAAAAGGTGTCTATTTCCCTGTGAATTTATTTTCCGCTATCGTCATTTTAGTGACTGTAGTTGTTACGTTAAGCAAGCCTGTTATCGAGAGGAGTATGAAGGAATATCAAGAAAGTTGATAAGCTGTCATTGGAGTCAAACTCGTATCCGTCGAGTCTGTCTCTTTTTATTTATGGTCAATGTAATCAAGAGAGGGAACCCTCGGAATCTTATTTTCTTGTATACTCAAAGGAAGAGAATTCAGAAAACCGTATCATTGGAGGTCACCATGTTTATCGGAACTATTTTTATTCAAGTGATTGTGCCCATTTTACTTCTTGTTGTAATTGGCGCAGGTTTACAACGGAAGTTTTCATTCAACTTACGCGGCATTTCTAATTTGATAACATACTGTTTAATGCCGGCTGCTGTTTTTATTAACTTGTATGAGACAGAGATTGATGGCCAAGTACTGCTTGAAATTATCGGTTACCTTGTGGTGTTTAGCGTGTTGCTCATTTTGGTTACTGGCTTCCTGAGCAAGATATTGCGATTAGAAAAAGGAGAAGCGGCCATTTTTAAAAACAGCATTTCGTTAATTAACTCAGGAAATTATGGAATACCAGTCAGCCAGCTACTCTTTCAAGCGACCCCTCTTGGCATATCCATTCAAATTATCGTCATGGTGTTCCAAAATATTTTAACGTATACATATGGTCTCTATAATTTGATCGCTGCAACGAAATCGGGATGGGAAATTATCAAGTCTTTATTGAAAATGCCGGTCCTTCACGCAATGCTTCTCGGCGGGTTGCTGAATGGGCTGCATGTACCCATTCCAGGTTTTCTTTGGACTCCAATCTCTCATCTGTCAGATGCGTTTTTGGCGATTGCTCTCATTTTGTTGGGAGCCCAGTTGGCACAGATTCAAATCCGCACAATATTTAATCGGACCATTATCGTTAGCAGTATTGGGAGGCTGGTCATTGGGCCGGCTGTTTCATTGTTGCTGATTTTTCTCATCGGATTGGATGGCATTGTAGCCCAATCCCTTTTTATAGCAAGTTCATTCCCTACATCCCGTAATAGCTCGAGCCTTGCATTGGAATATGATGTATGTCCGGATTTAGCTGCACAGACTGTTCTTTTTTCAACTATATTAAGTGGGATTACGGTTACTTTTATAGTGTATATATCAACGATTTTATTTGTGTAATCTAACTAATACTTCTTTTAAATGATGAATTATCTAAAAATTCCACCCGTTAACTTCAAAATTATGGTAGGATGGTAGTAACTGATTTGTAAGGGGGATGGAAATGATTTTATCAGTAAAAGATGTGTACAAATCATACGGCAAGGAACAGGTGTTAAAGGGGATCACTTTTGAACTTGCAGAGCCTCAAATTATCGCGCTCGTCGGACCGAATGGGTCGGGGAAATCGACGTTGCTCAATATTATTACAAACTTATTGCCGGCAGACAAAGGGGAAGTGACTGTCTTAGGAAAGAACAACCGGGATCCAAACATCTTCCGTGAGATTTCCTTTATGCAGGACAATACAGTGCTGTATGACTATTTGACGGGTTACGATCATCTGCAGTTCATTTGCGATGTGCAGGGACTTAAAAAGAAACAGCTGCTCAAAACCGCAGAACGGATTGGCATCACAAGTTATTTAAATAAGAAAGTGAAGAACTATTCGCTTGGGATGAAGCAGCATCTTTTGCTGGCAATGGCTGTTGTCAATCAACCGAAATTGATGATTCTCGATGAACCGTTGAATGGCCTGGATCCGACGAGTGCCATCAGAGTCCGGGAGTTGTTGCTGGCGTTGCGTGAGGAGGGAACGACGATTCTATTATCCTCGCATAACTTGGCGGAAATCGATCGAGTAACTTCATCCATTTTGTTCTTGAAGAAGGGGAATTTGATTCAAGAAGATATGTCCGCCTTTGAACAGATCCGCTATCAGATCCAGGTCGATAAGCCGGAAGAGGCGGAACGAGCGTTGCTGGCAGCAGCTATTCCTTTTGAAAACATCAGTGGGAGGTTGCATGTCTATCAAGCTGATGCTGAACTAGATCGGGTGTTGCGCTTATTCGGGTTCCAAGGTGTCACGATAGTCGATATCGACAAGAAAGTGTTCGGTTCCGAGGAACGATACCGGAAAATCTTCACGGAAGAGACGAAGGCCAATGAGCTTGTTGAAGTTTGAGCTGAAGAAGATTTGGCGGCAGAAGAAGCTTATTTGGTTGCTGTTAGTCGTTTTGTTGTGTGCTGGGTGGGTCTTTTATCAAAACTTGTTAGAGCAGGATTTAATGGTCAGAGAAGCGGAAGAAAAAATTTTTCCGATTGTCATGGAGACCGATCAATTATATGCAAAGTTGAGACCGCTTGACCGGGAGAACAGCTTGACGGAAGAACAAAGGGATCAGTTTACTAGTTTGAACAATATGGCGAATGCTATCTTTCATTGGAAAAGCGCGCTTTATGAAAAGCGCTGGGGAGATATTCCTGAGCAGGAGAAGGAGTTTCTGGCGAATTTAGAGACATTCGAGGGGGCTGGCGGCTCCTTTAGTAAGTTGCAAGGTCTGGAACGAGAGAAGGCTATCATGAAAAATGAATATCTGATTGAGCATCAATTGCCGTATGCTAACGAAACATACCCAATTTCTCCGCTCCTGCAACTAAATAAACTGGCAACGCTATTGCTAGGACCTGCCGGGCTGTTGCTGCTTCTACTCTTGTTCGGAAGCGCTTACACGATTGAAAAAGAGCAACAGACTGTACTCACGGTACGAACGCAGCCGGTATTGAGAAGATCATTCCTTTTTTCCAAGTATGCCGGTCTCCTATGGGTCACATTTCTTTACGTGGTGATTGTATTCCTAATAGGGTGGACAGTTCCGTCATTGTTTGCTGACTCATTCAATGATTGGAATTATCCCGTATTCCTGGAAACAGGCGACGCCTTCACCATAATCCCAGCATGGCAATATGCGGGGAGTCTCGCATTGTTGTTCATCGGGGCAAGTGCTTTTCTTTTCGCGTTCTTGCTCATAATGGGCACGCAGCTGAGAAGTTCATTTTCAACTGTGATGTTAACCGGCTTCTTAACGATGCTTGGTGTTGTATTGACAGAAACTGTGAACATGCTCCAAGTACCTTGGAACCCGTTTCAGTTATTTCGCGGCAACCGTTTTTTACCTGAGTATCCTGACCATCCATTGTGGATCTATGCTATATCTGCATTGCTTTGGTGCGCTTTGCTCATTTCAATTGCCATTTTCCTCCGGGAGGGAACACGAGGATTGTTTAAAGCGGCGGAAGAACTAAAGCCTTTCAGGAAAGGAAGGCCGCATCATCTCCTTTCTGCTCTGACAATGAGTGCGTTTGAATGGCGGAAATCCAAACGCAGAGGTTTGCTGGGCCAGATAATGGTTGTGCTCGCCATAGCGGTTGTCGCCGGCTATGTATTCCTTGCAGAGCAGGTGAAGGAGAAGGAGAGCGAAACGATTAGCAAGATCGCTAACACTCCGCTTCAAACTGAAAACGAACTGATACCATTTTTCGAGGAGAGGATTAGGGAGACAGAGAAGTCAATTGAGGAAGCGAATCAAAATGGAGAGAACGGCGAGCTCATCTATGGACATAATATCGATTTATACAATGATATGATTGCAGAGGCGCGTGAAAAAGCGGCGCTTGCAGCCACGGCAGCTGCCGCTTATAAGGAAGAAAAGTGGGCGCCGATGTATGACTATCAGCTATTCGAGGATCAACGAAGGCTGGAGATGGTGGCAGAATCTAAGAAAGGCGTCCAAATTCCCGAGACCTTTTTCGGTTACGAAGCGGCTATCCTTCAAAAGGAATGGATGAAGGAACACAACATCAAGCCGGTTTTTCCGAGTTCGTACATTACGAACATCCATGAACAATGGAAGCCAGAGGACCGAAAAGCGAAGGAATGGAGTAGAAAGTTGTACCGCAATATGGATCACAGCGGCTTATTCTCGCTTTACATGGTGTTCCGGGATTATCTGTTTTTCATTCCAATGTGTCTTCTGATCTTACTCGTTGGCTCAGGATTCTCCGGCGAACGAGGGAAACGGCCAACACTGCATTTGCTGGAAACAATGCCGGTCAGGCGGCGTTCCCTTTTCCTTGGGAAAACAATTCATGCCTCAGTTGTCGCTATGGGCAGCGCTATGGTCGTTTTCCTATTCGTTGTACTCGTCGGAACGTTATTCAACCGGTTCGGTGACTGGATGTACCCAGTCCTCCGCTACCATAGTAATTACGAAAAGCAGTCGTTTGATTTCACCGGCAACCGGGCATTCGAGGGCGGCTATACATTCATGCCGCTTGGTGAGTATTTGCTGAAGGCCTTATTGCTCTATGTATGTGCCACCCTGTTTCTCATCGCACTTGCCAATGTAATTGGTCTGGTTGCACGTCAGCCGCTTGTTGTATATGCTTTGACGGGCTTGATCAGCCTGGCTGGATACTTGGCGAGCTGGAAGCTGGGCGATTTTGCCCAATTTTCTCCGTTTTTGTACTTGAATGTACCGAAAATCGTAAACGGGGAGATCCTGACGTTATTGAATAACACGGCAATCAGTGTCAATATGGCCTGCGCGATGCTGCTTGGAGCCACAGTCATCTTGTTGGTGGTGACTTATGTGGGGATAAGCTTTGAGAAGAGGGGCTTGAAAAAGAGAAAACACTCTGTGGCCGAAGCCTAAGACATAGTGTGTAGCCTGAGCAAAGCAAGTTGATATTTTCGACAATGAATCAGAACTAACGTGCTTGGTATATAAAAGGAGACGCCTCAGTTGGTAACGAGGACGTCTCTTTTTGTCGTTATGATTGTGAAAGAAATTACCGTTTTGGCTCATATTCAAGCATAGAAAACAATTCCCTAAGTTCCTTCTCCGTCAAATCGCGCCATGTTCCGACAGGCAAGTTGCCGAGATGGATGTTCATAATCCGAGTGCGTTGAAGGCGCCGCACATGATAGCCGAGTGCCGAGCACATGCGGCGGATCTGCCGGTTGAGACCTTGCGTCAAGGTAATATTGAATTTCCGCGGCCCCAGCTGTTTGACTTTACAAGGTTTTGTCGTCGTGCCGAGGATATCCACTCCCGTTTCCATCTGGCGAATGAATTCTTTTGTGATGGGACGGTCGACCGTAACGATATACTCTTTCTCGTGTCCATGCTCCTCGCGCAATATTTCATTCACGATGTCGCCGTCGTTCGTCAGGAGCAAGAGGCCGTCTGAATCTTTGTCGAGACGCCCGATATGAAAGACGCGGAGCGGGTGATTGACGAAGTCGACGACATTCCCTTCTACATGGCGTTCTGTCGTACTCGTAATGCCGACGGGTTTGTTAAGCGCGATATAGACGAGCTGCTCTTCGGTTTGGACCGGCTTCCCATCCACCTTGACATCATCCCCCGGTTCCACGCGGCTGCCGAGTTCAGCCGGTTGGCCGTTGATAGTGACACGGCCGTCTTCTATCCATTTATCCGCACCGCGTCGGGAAACGATGCCGGCTTCGCTTAAAAATTTGTTGATTCGCATATGATTTGTCACCTGATTTCGAAATTCTTTCCCTTATTGTATCGCTTCGCTCCTTTCCACGCAAAGTTGATGGAATCAATAAAAGGTCCTGTCCTTCTACTCCCTGTGCTAACATCATATATTATCAAAAGGTTGACAATTGAAAGAAAGAATAGTAAAGTGATTACAACTTTTTTGTTCGGAACGGGTAGAGGAGCCGGGAGCGGCGCCGCCCTAGGACAGAAGAGATGAGTGGAGAAGAGCATAGCTGAGAAATTGTTGAATAAGAGGAGTAGCGCTGAAACCGTGTGTACAGAGAGTCAGTGGATGGTGGGAACTGATCCACGGCCGGCGTGAATGGACTTATGAGAGCCGTCTGGAGTTTTTTCGGATGGACGTCATTCCCACGTTACGGGAAGTGTCGTACTGACACGCCAAGCGGGAGCCAATAATGGCTTCAATAAGAGGTGGCAACGCGGGTAACCCGTCCTCTGCAACTGGACTTTTCTGTCCAGGTGCAGAGGATTTTTTATTTGATTGAAGCACCGCGAAAGCGTGTCGGGCCACTATAAGTCGTCTTATGCAACACCGTTCTTGCTGTTCTTTCCAGAATGAGATGAGGAGAGATGTGTATGGAGAAGACGAGTATACGCATTACGGAGAAGAAGATCGAAGGAGATTCCTTAACGCCGATCTTGATTTTCAGGCGGTTGCACGGGACGCAGCGTTTTTTATTGGAGAGTTCATCCCAGCATGAAGGATCAGGAAGGTATTCCTTTATTGGCGTCAACCCAATTAAAGCGTATCGCGGAAAAGCGGGGAAAGTGGAGGAGTTTGTGTATCAAACGGGTGTGTCCTATACGCATGAGGGAGAGTTGTTTACATTATTGAAACGGCTCATGCCGAGGATTGCCGAAGCAGGACCGTATCCGTTCATGGGAGGGGCCGTTGGGTACGTCGGCTACGGGGCAGCGAAAGTGAATGATGAGGTGACAGATGAAACCGGATTGCCTGATGCTAATTTCAATATTTACGATACTGTCATCATTTTCGACCATCTGCTAAATGAAGTGACACTATTGCATACCAGAATTCATCCTGAAACGGGAAATACGCCCGACCTGGAAGCATTGGCCGACAAAATTACAAACGGGCCAGTAGAAGAAGAGAAACCGGTAGCTCTGTCCGAATTTCGAAGCAATCAAACCAAGCAAACCTTTGAAGCGAATGTCGAGGAGGCACAGCGCTTCATTGCCGAAGGAACAGCGGAGCAGATTGTCCTTTCGAGACGGATGGAAGCTGACATAGAAGGCGATCCATTTGTTCTTTACCGCAAGTTACGCAAGCGAAATCCCTCACCGTATATGTATTACATGGAGTTTGAGGATCATACAGTAATCGGAACTTCTCCAGAAAGTCTGGTCCGCGTATCAGGTGACACCGTCATGACAAATCCAATTGCGGGCACGCGCCGGCGCGGAAAGAACCAAGCTGAAGATATTGCGCTTGAAGAGGAGCTGCGAAACGATCCGAAAGAACTGTCCGAACACCAAATGCTTGTCGAGTTAAGCAAAAGGGAGATGACGGCTGTTTGCGAAGCGGAAACGGTACACGTTTCAAGCTGCATGGAAACAGTACGCTATGAGCACGTCATGCACCTCGTCTCCGAAGTAGAAGGAACCTTATTACCAGGCTTGCATGCGCTCGATGCACTGCAAACAACGTTGCCTGCCGGTACCGTGACCGGCTCGCCGAAGCAGATGGCGATGGATATTATTGCACAACTGGAACCTGATTCCCGCGGCATCTACGGCGGCGCCATTGGCTATATCGGGCTGAACGGCAACATTGATTTCGCTCTCACCATCCGCACAATGCTGATCCAAGACGGAAAAGCCATCGTGCAAGCCGGGGCCGGAATCGTTAAAGAATCAGTGCCGGCACTGGAGTACAAGGAGACAGAGAATAAAGCAAGGTCTTTGCTGATGAATGGACTGGATTGAATGAACGCCAGAATATCAGGCTGAGCGCCAGAAAACCGGGTTGAACGCCAGAAAGCTAGGTCGAACGCCAGAATATCAGGCTGAACGCCAGAATATCGGAATGAACGCCAGAAAGCCAGGCTGAACGCCAGAAAATCGGGCTGAACGCCAGAAAGTCGGGCTGAACGCCAGAAAGTCGGGCTGAACGCCAGAATATCGGGGTGAACGCCAGAAAAACCGTTCCGCACGGCAAATCCAGTCAACCACGCGCCGCATAAAACGGCGAGCGGAATGAAAGAGCGGAGGAGAGATGAGTTATGAAACAGTTTACGAGAAAAGTTGAGGAAGGCCGCCATTTGCTCTATGAAGAAATGGAAGCAGTGGCCAACGAAATGTTTACAGAAGAGGTTGATCCGGACGAGATGGCAGCATTCCTTACGGCGCTTGCCAAGAAAGGGGAGACGGCGTCGGAAGTGGCGGCGCTTGCTTCGGTGATGTCTTCGCATGCCAGTCCGTTCCCAGTCCGGGAAGATCGTTATTTGGATAATTGCGGGACGGGGGGCGACGGATCGAACAGTTTTAATATAAGCACGGCGTCCGCCTTTGTCCTCGCGGGCGCTGGCGTGAAGGTGGCGAAGCATGGAAATCGGAAAGTATCGAGTCAGTCTGGGAGCCATGATGTACTTGATGCGCTCGGGATTCATTCGCACTTGAAGGTGTCCGATATGGGGAAGCTGTTGGAGGAAGAGGGACTCTCCTTTCTGTTTGCTCCGACAGTCCATCCGAAAATGAAACAAATCGGTGCGGTTCGGCGCCGTATTGGGAAGCCGACAATTTTCAATTTGGTCGGTCCTCTGACAAATCCGATTCGCATTAAGTCGCAATTCACCGGCATTAACCGTCCGGATTTTGTGATGGAATATGCTTCCGTTCTTCGGATGCTCGGCAGGGAGCGCGCCATTGTTGTTTCAGGTCCGGGAGGTTTGGATGAGGCTTCGCTTGCTGGACAAAATTCATTTGTCTTGCTCGATAAGGGGGATTTGATTCCTTTCAGCCTGACGCCTGAGGATGTCGGTTTATCGTATTCGCCGCCATCCGCCATACAGGGAGGCAGCCCGAAGGAAAACGCGGAAATGATCCGGTCCATTTTGAAGGGGGAGCGAGGTCCCCGTTTTGATACGGTTGTCCTGAATGCCGGGATTGGCATCTTCGCAAACGGATTCGTGCCGACCATCAAAGCAGGAATTGATGTGGCGAAAGACAGTATTCTTTCAGGCCGCGCGCAACTGAAACTGGAGGCTGTCATCGAATATAGTGAGCAAATCGAGCGGGAGGTTGTAGCCCAATGACCATCTTAGAAACGATTTTGCAGGAGAAACGGCTGGAAGTGAAGCGCATGCTGCTCGATGAACCGAAGGCTTGCGAACAAAATAGGCCAGCACGGCCCTCACTATTCCAAACCTTGAAAAATGCGGATGACTTGCAGGTCATTGCAGAAATCAAACGTGCATCCCCTTCCAAAGGGTTGATTGCGGAAGGGGCAAATCCTGTACTGCAAGCACAGCAGTATGAACAGGCTGGGGCAGCGTGCATTTCCGTCCTGACAGACGGGCCGTTTTTTAAAGGATCCTTCGACGACTTATCAGATGTTGCAAACCATGTGGAAATCCCGATTCTTTGCAAGGATTTTATGATTCATGAAGTACAGATTGACCGGTCAAAACAGGCGGGTGCCTCTGTCATCCTTCTTATTGTGGCGGCGCTCGACGACATGACACTAAAAAGGCTGTACGACTATGCCACGGAACTCGGATTGGAGGTTCTCGTGGAGGTCCATGATCCAAGCGAGCTGCAAAGAGCGCTTTCAATTGATGCCAAGTTGATTGGCGTGAATAACCGGGACTTGCGTACGTTCCATGTGGATCTTGAAAAAACAGAAGAAGTGGCCGCTCATTTTCCTTTTGACGAGAATCGGGTGTTAATTAGCGAAAGTGGAATTGCCGGAGAAGAGGATGCGATTCGGGTGGCAAATGTGGGAGCGAGCGCAGTCCTGGTCGGAGAGACGCTTATGCGGAGTTCGTCTGTACAGGATTCGGTTCGAAGCTTGCGAGTGAAAAAGGCGGGAACGCCATTATGACCAAGGTGAAGATTTGCGGTCTTTTGGAGCCTGAACATGTGCAGGCCGCTGTTCAAGCGGGAGCGGACGCAATCGGTTTTGTATTTGCGCCGAGCCGGAGGCGGATTTCCGTACAACATGCAAAGCAACTGGCACAAAACGTTCCTGAAGGTGTGATGAAAATTGGTGTATTCGTCAATCCAAGCCCGGATGAAGTCAGGCAGGCCTTTCAGGAAGTGTCGCTTGATTTTATTCAATATCATGGAAATGAATCTCTGGAGTTCATTCAAAATATAGGACTTCCTTCTATTAAAGTAATATCTATGCGTAGTAAGAAAGACAAAGAACTTATAAAGTTATGCAATACTCAATATGTCCTTGTGGATACGCCGGGCATTGAATTTAACGGTGGCACAGGGCAGGTATTTGACTGGAGTCTACTGGAAGGTGATCTGCCTAGGAACCAAATGATCCTGGCAGGCGGTTTGACGAGCGAAAATGTACAGGAAGCCATTCGAAAGGTTCGTCCGGCAATGGTCGATGTGTCGAGCGGTGTCGAACGGAATAACCGAAAAGACGAATCATTGATCCGGGCGTTCATCCGTGCGGTCAAAGAAGAGGAGAGATGAGCATGGTACAGATGAGCAGTTCAGCGAAACAGAAAGGAAGATACGGGAAGTTTGGGGGACAATACGTCCCGGAAACGTTAATGTCTGCGCTACTTGAGCTGGAAGCAGCATATGAGGAGGCCAGCCAGGATCCAGAGTTCACCGAGGAACTGGATTATTATTTGCGAGATTTTGTCGGAAGAGAAACACCCCTCTATTTCGCGGAGCGTCTAACGAAGAAGATTGGCGGAGCGAAGATTTACTTGAAGCGAGAAGATCTGAATCATACGGGTGCGCATAAAATTAACAATTCGATCGGCCAGGCGTTACTTGCGATGCGGATGGGAAAACGAAAAATCGTAGCGGAAACCGGTGCAGGACAGCATGGCGTGGCGACAGCAACAGCATGTGCGTTGTTCGGTCTCGATTGTATCATCTTCATGGGCAAAGAAGATGTGCGACGGCAGGAACTGAATGTATTTCGAATGGAACTGCTGGGGGCAAAAGTGGTCCCGGTGGAGAAAGGTTCCGGTACGTTAAAGGATGCTGTTAATGAAGCACTGCGGTATTGGGTGGCCCATGTCGAAGACACGCATTACATTCTAGGTTCCGCACTCGGCCCCCATCCGTTCCCGCGCATTGTCCGCGACTTTCAACGGGTAATCGGAGTGGAGACGAGAAGGCAGATCCTTGAAAAAGAAGGTCGCCTCCCCGACGCGGTTGTCGCCTGTATCGGCGGGGGAAGCAATGCGATCGGTATGTTCCATCCTTTTGTGGAGGATGAAAAGGTGGCCCTTTACGGGGTGGAGGCAGCAGGAAGCGGCATCGGAACGGGGCTTCATGCAGCAGCAATAGCTGGCGGCAAAGAAGGTGTTTTGCATGGGGCGTATATGTATATCCTCCAAGATGAAGACGGATTTATCCAAGAGGCACATTCGATTTCCGCCGGACTGGATTATCCTGCAGTCGGTCCAGAGCATTGCCATTTGTATGACATCGGGCGGGCGGTCTATACATCTGTGACAGACGAAGGCGCTCTCGCCGGATTGCGGCTGCTTTCTGAAACGGAAGGAATCATCCCGGCGTTGGAAAGCGCGCATGCCATCCAGTATG
Organism: Sporosarcina cyprini; assembly: GCF_022048975.1. Lineage (GTDB taxonomy): Bacteria > Bacillota > Bacilli > Bacillales_A > Planococcaceae > Sporosarcina > Sporosarcina cyprini. The sequence continues at coordinate 31,861 of NZ_JAKMHX010000019.1, forward strand.
TTGCCGAATTGGCGAAAGGTATGGGGCCGGATGAAGTCGTCGTGGTCTGTTTATCAGGCCGCGGAGACAAAGACGTTCAAACGGTGCGAGATGCTTTAGGGGGTGGCGCAAGATGAATCAAGTCGAAAAAAGTATCCGATCTTGTGTCGAACAGGGAAGAAAAGCGTTTGTCCCGTATATAATGGCGGGAGATGGCGGCCTTGGTTCCTTGCGTGATAAGGTTTTATTCCTCCAAGAAGCAGGAGCGACCGCAATTGAAATCGGCATTCCGTTTTCCGATCCTGTTGCGGATGGGGAGACGATTCAACAAGCAGGAGAGCGGGCTCTGGCTGAAGGGGTGACGCTGCGTGCTGTGTTGCAGTCTCTTCAATCCTTTAAAGAAGAGGTTAAACCGGAAATGCCTCTGCTGATCATGAGCTATTTAAATCCGATACTGGCTTATGGGATAGATGCATTTGTGCAAAGTCTTCGGGAAAGTTGCGTCAGTGGCTTGATTATCCCGGATTTGCCTCTGGAGGAAAGCGGGCACATAAAAGAATTGCTCACCGAGAATGGAATCGCCTTGATACAGCTTGTTTCGCTGACTAGCGATCAAAAAAGGATGGCGGCGATAGCTGAGCAATCGTCAGGATTCATCTATGCTGTTACGGTAAATGGAATTACGGGAGCACGGGAAGGATTTGATGAATCACTGGCTGCTCATCTAAAAAGCCTAAAGTCGATCAGCCCTGTTCCGGTTCTGGCAGGTTTCGGTATTTCGACCCCAGCTCATGTGGAACAATTAAGCATTCATACAGATGGTGTAATTGTTGGAAGCGCCATAGTCGATGCCTTCCATAACGGCTATACAGCAAGGATCAGCGAGCTTATCGAGGCTTCGAAACTGAAAATGATGGCAGATCATTGAAACTTTTTAGGTCCCTCTCTCGTACTTATTAGAAAGGAGAGGTGCGGAATGAGGACAGAAATGATCTTGCAGGAAGTGGAGACGACGTATGAGAAAGTGAAATCGCTGGCTGGCTGGAGTGTCGATAAAAACGTAGTATTGACCATCACATCTTATTATGTGACAGCGGGTACAGAATTTGATGCTTTCACTTTCAATCGGGCGATGGATGAACTGAAGTCAAGGACGGGGTGGTTTTCCCCGTTGCGAGGAAATCTTCTTCCGATGATGGCGGCGTTTTTGTCCCATTCCAAATCGACTGAACAGGCGGCTGAGCGATTGTTTGAAAAACAAAAGGTGCTGCGAAGCCATGGTTTTAAGAATTCGATTCATTCCTACTTGGCCGCTTTGCTAATGTCTGACAATCCGGCCGATGATGAAACGGATGCGCGCCGCGCAAAGGCTTTATTCGATGCCATGAAGAAACAGCACTTCCTTTTAACTTCCGACGATGATTATGCCTACGCCATGCTGCTGGGAAGAAAAGACGAAGATCCGGTAGAGCATGCGCAATCTATGCGAGACTACTACGACGCATTCCGAAAGAAAGGCTTCCGCTCTGGCAATGAACTGCAATGGCTCTCCCAAGTGATGACCTACATGGACATCGAGTTCTCCGCTGAACGTGTCGAAAGGGCAGAGGAAATCTCTATCCTGTTAAAAGACAGAACGAAAGTGAAGCCTGTCCATTATCCGATGATTGGATTTTTGACAGTGTTCCAAATGGATGATGAAGGAGTCATGCAAATCATTAATCTTGCGAAACAGCTGGAGCAATCCAAACTGTTCAGATGGAACCGTGAAATGGCACTTTCAATTGCGATTGGATATATCATGCATCAGCTGACTGAAAGTGCTGATCAGATCAGTGTCAGTCTTGCCACTTCAGTCGAAATGATCTTACGAGCCCAGCAAGCCGTCATGGCGGCAACGGTTGGAGCGGTGGCAGCATCCTCGGCGGCCTCTTCGAGCCAAAGCTAACATTGCTTAAAAGTGAAGAATGATTATGTTAATAAAATAAATTTAGAATATGCTGGTAAAATACAAGGCCAGATACCAAGTAAACTCGAAAGAAATAAGCAGGAAATAATCTAGAAAATACTATATCTGATTTCTATTTTTGGGACTTCGTTATACAACAGTAACGAAGTCTCTTTTCTGTGTTACTAAGAAAAAGCAAAAAAAGGCCGAAAAAAATTGTATACCCGCTTCCATTTAGAAAACGCTTACATATCAAGGTTTGTAATGTGATTGTAACATTTGAAAAGGTTCAATGTTTTGATATTCTAAAAAAATAGTATTGTCAGGACAAGGATTGTGTAGTATATTGAGTCCAATAACTTTTATCAAAATCTGAAAATTAGTTATTCATACATGTGTCAAAATAGTAAGGAGGAAGTTTTCTTGAAGAACCCGGTCTTGGAAATCAATGATCTCCGTACCTCGTTTAATATTAAAGGCAATTATTATGCGGCGGTAGACGGAGTTTCCTTAACAGTCCACGAGAATGAAGTCGTAGCCATCGTAGGGGAATCGGGTTGTGGGAAAAGTGCCCTGGCAAATTCAATTATGGGATTGCACAACTTGAAAAACACGAAACTGGAAGGCGAGATTAATTTCGGAAGTCAGAACCTTCTGGAGTTGCCTCTAGCAAAATTCAATAAAATACGAGGCAAAGATCTAGCGATGATCTTCCAAGATCCTATGACGGCGTTGAATCCGCTTGCAACAATCGGCAGGCAGATCGAAGAGCCGATGGATTATCATTTAAAACTCTCGTCTTCTGAGAAAAAGAACCGTACTTTAGAGTTACTAAGACGAGTCGGCATTAAAAACGAACAACGCGTCTATGAGCAATATCCTCATGAATTGTCGGGTGGGATGAGACAAAGGGTCGTCATCGCTATCGCACTTTCGTGTGATCCCGTTCTATTACTTGCGGATGAGCCAACGACAGCTTTGGACGTTACCATTCAAGCCCAAATCATGGATTTGATGAAAGAACTTCAAAACCAGATGAAGACGGGCATCATCCTCATCACGCATGACCTTGGGGTTGTGGCGGAGATGGCGGACCGTGTTGTAGTTATGTACGCAGGCGAAGTCGTGGAAATGGCAGATGTTAAAGATCTGTTCGAAAACCCATTGCATCCCTATACAAGATCTCTATTGAATTCGATTCCTTCGAATTTAGAAGCGAAAGAGAAACTGCATGTAATTGACGGAATTGTTCCATCTCTTCAAAATCTTGATCGTACCGGATGCCGGTTTGCTCCACGGATCGCTTGGATCCCTGAAGAAGCCCATGAAGAAAGACCGGAAATGCATGAAGCAGAGCCAAATCATTTTGTTCGTTGCTCATGCTACAAAACGTTCTACTTTCCGGAGGACAGAGTAGGAGAGAAAGAATATGTCGCTACTGAAAGTTAATGATCTAAAAATCTATTATCCGATTCGAGGCGGATTTTTCCGCCGTGTTGTGGACCATGTAAGAGCAGTGGATGGAATTAGTTTTGAACTACAGCCAGGTGAGACGTACGGCTTGGTTGGGGAATCCGGTTGTGGAAAAACGACATCCGGACGTGCCATTATCGGACTTAATAATGTCACTTCAGGTGAAATGCTATTTGAAGGAAAAGATTTGGCGAAAATGGGCCGCATGGAAAGACGGAAACATACGAAAGATATTCAAATGATCTTCCAGGACCCATATTCATCCTTAAATGGACGTAAAAACGTATTAAATATTATAGCGGAACCGCTTCGCAACTTTGAAAGACTATCGCCGAAGGAAGAATTGCTGCGTGTGCAGGAACTTGTGGCCAGAGTTGGGTTGAACCCTGAATCTATTTACAAATATCCTCACCAATTTTCAGGCGGGCAGCGTCAGCGGATAGGAATTGCTCGTGCATTGGCACTGAAGCCAAAGCTGATCATAGCGGATGAGCCGGTTTCCGCATTGGACGTTTCCGTTCAAGCGCAAGTGCTGAACTTCATGCAGGAGATCCAAGAGGATTTTGGTCTGACGTATCTTTTCATCTCGCATGACCTTGGAATTATCCAGCATATGTGCGACCGGATTGGTATCATGTACCGGGGGCGTTTTGTTGAAGAAGGAACAGCTTCTGAAATTTATAACAATCCAATGCATGTTTATACGAAGCGCTTGATAGCCGCTATTCCTGAAATGGATCCAGAAAAGCGTTTTGAAAAAATGCACTTGAGACAATCCATTAATCAGGAATACCAAAACGACTATAACAATTACTTTGATAAAGATGGACGGATGTTCGATTTGAAGAAAATTTCAGAATCGCATTCCGTTGCCATGCAGTAAGGGGGATAATGTAAATGTTACAATTTATTCTGCGTCGAACATTGATCATGATCCCACAAATCATCCTAGTCAGTATCATCGTATTCATGCTGGCGAAAGCTATGCCTGGGGATGCTCTCACGGGGGCTTTCCAAGGAAATCCGGATGTATCGCAAGAACAGATCCAGCAAATAAGGGAAAAACTAGGATTGAATGATCCTTGGTATCAGCAATACGGCCGCTGGCTAGCAAATGCAGTGCAAGGCGATTTTGGACAGTCCTACGTCCATAAACAACCAGTTACGCATTTACTGGCAGGTAAAGTGGAAAACACATTGCTGTTATCTTTTTTCACCTTGATTGTCATATATATAATCGCCATTCCGCTTGGTATTATCGCGGGACGATGGACAGATTCTTGGGCGGATAAGGTGATTGTCACTTATAACTATATTGGATTTGCCACGCCGGTATTTGTATTTGCGTTGCTTATGATCTACTTCTTCAGTTTTGTATTGGGCTGGCTCCCATATGGAAGCAGTGTAGATATTAAAATTGAAGTTGGTACATGGGACTACTTTGTCAGCAGGGCGAGACATTTAATTTTGCCTGTCCTTTCTGGGTCACTTATCGCTACTTATGTTACGATTCAATATTTACGAAACGATATTATTGATCAAAAATTAAAGGACTATGTTAAAACAGCTCGTGCAAAAGGGGTGCCGGAAGGAAAGGTCTATACCCGTCATATTTTGCGTAATTCACTGTTGCCGATTGCAGCATTCCTTGGACTTGAAATTACAGGGTTAATCGGTGGTTCTATCTTTATTGAATCTATTTTCAGTTATCCTGGCCTTGGATACCTTTTCATTCAATCCATTCAAACGCGTGACTTCACTGTCGTTACAGCACTTGTATTAATTTCTTCGACTGCTGTTATCGTCGGGACAATGCTATCCGATATTATTTTGAGCATTGTCGATCCGCGTATTCGAATTGAGTAGATGAAAAGAAAGAAAAGGAGGGATAACGATGAAAGAAACAGTCGTCTTAGACGAAAAGCAATTAATTGCACAAGAAAAAGCAAATAATCCATCATTATTGAAGACGATATGGCGGGAAATTATACACGATAAAATGGCTTTAGGTTCCTTAATATTATTGGCGATCATCCTAATTACAGCTTATTCGTCTCCACTTTTTATTGATGAGGTTGCCAACAAACGGGTGAACTTCTTCAACGTTTGGAAGGCGCCTTCCGCAGAGCATTGGCTCGGTACCGATGACGGCGGTCGGGATGTATTCGGACAGCTGATGCTTGGTACGAGAAACTCATTTACGATTGGTATTTGTGTAACGGTACTGGCGGGATTATTTGGTCTCACATACGGTTTAATTTCAGGATTTTATGGCGGTAAAATTGATAATATCATGATGCGGATTTTAGATTTCCTTATGGTTCTTCCTTCCCTTATGTTCATTATCGTATTCGTCACTATTGTCCCTAACTATACAGTATTCACATTTATACTAATTATGGGTGCATTCGCCTGGTTCGGAAAAGCAAGGTTGATCCGTGCAAGGGCAATGCAGGAAAGGGAGCTTGATTATATCAATGCTTCCAGGACGATGGGCACACCAAGTTTGAAGATCATGTTCTTTGAAATGTTCCCTAACTTGAGTTCACTCGTCATCGTTAATATGACACTTACGCTTGCAAGCAATATCGGTTTGGAAACTGGTCTGACATTCCTAGGTTTTGGATTGCCGACTGGTACGGCGTCGCTCGGAACGCTCATTTCGTACGCACGGACTCCGGATATTGTGCAAAATAAGTGGTGGGTTTGGTTACCTGCAGCATTACTGATCCTAGTAATGATGTTGTGTATAAATTATGTCGGCCAAGCGGTTAAACGCGCGTCCGATGCAAGGCAAAGATTAGCCTAAAAAACAAGGGGAGGTAATACAGATGGCAAAAAAGCAATTTTTGCTACTTGCTAGTCTGATGCTTGTACTCAGCGTATTTTTAGCTGCATGTTCAGGCAAAGACGACGAGAAAACTGGCGAAAAAGAGCCAGCAAAAGGCAATGACAATGGTTCCGAACAAACTGAAGGAGACGACACGGATGCGGAGGACGCAAGCAAAGGTCTAGATTTCCCATTCCAAGTTTCCAACAAAGCTGAGCCAATGGAAGACGGAGAAATGACTGTGGCTATGGTTACAGACACTCCGTTTGAAGGTACACTTAACCGTGTATTCTATTCTGGCGTATATGACGGTGAAATTTTAAGCTACTTTGACGAAGGCCTATTAGATACTGATGGTGACTATCTAATCACTAACAACGGTGCTGCAGAGTACGAAATCTCTGATGATAACAAAACGATTACTATCAAAATTAGAGACAACGTGAAATGGCATGATGGCGAGCCAGTTAAAGCTAGCGACTTGCTTTATGCATACCAAATTCTTGGCCATCCAGACTACACAGGTACTCGCTACAATTTCATGATTGAAAACGTAGAAGGCATGCCTGCATACCATGCTGGTGAAACAAAAGAAATCTCTGGTATTAAAGTTTCTGACGATGAGAAAGAAATTTCTATTACGTACACACAAGCAACTCCATCCCTACTTTCAGGAATCTGGGCAGTTCCAGTACCTAGACACCATGTCGGCGATCTTATGACAGGTGAAGTAACTATGGAACAGCTTGAGTCTTCTGATAAAATCCGTGTAAACCCAATCGGTTTTGGTCCTTACAAAGTGGCTAAAATTGTCCCTGGTGAATCAGTTCTTTACGAACGCTATGATGAATACTGGAGAGGGAAACCTGCTCTTAAAACATTGGTACTTAAAGTTGTAAACTCCGCTTCTATTCTTGAAGCATTGAAAAAAGGCGATGTTGATCTAGCTTCCATCCCTACAGATCAATATGAAAACGCTAAAGGCATCGATAACATCGAACTTCTAGCTGACGTTGACCTTGCTTACACTTATATCGGTTTCAAGCTTGGTAAGTGGGATAAAGAAAAGAAAGAAAACGTTACAGATCCAAACTCCAAATTGGCTGACAAGCGTGTACGTCAAGCTATGTGGTATGCAATGGATAACGAAACAGTCGGTAAAGAACTTTACCACGGTCTTCGTTTCCCTGCGACAACTTTGATCATTCCTGTATTTGAGAACTTCCATGATTCCAGCATTGAAGCACCTTCTTATGATCCTGAAAAAGCGAAAGCTCTTCTTGACGAAGCAGGCTTTAAAGATGTTGATGGTGATGGATTCCGTGAAGATGCAAACGGTAAAGAATTTGTATTGAACTTCGCTTCCATGTCTGGTGGCGAAATCGCTGAGCCACTTGCTCAATTCTATATTCAAAACTGGGAAGACGTTGGTATTAAAGTACAACTTACTGACGGCCGTCTACATGAGTTCAACTCCTTCTACGACATGGTAGAAGCAGATGATCCGAAAATCGATATCTACCAAGCGGCTTGGGGAACTGGTTCCGATCCAGACCCAGAAGGTCTCTATGGAAGAACAGCAGCATATAACTACACTCGTTACACAAGCGAAAAGAACGATGAGCTTCTTAAAGCTGGTACATCTGAAGAAGCATTTGACTCAGAAAAACGTAAAAAAATCTATAAAGAGTGGCAAGAGTTAATGGTTGAGGATGCACCGGTTGCTCCTACACTATACCGCTACTACCTAATGGGTGTTAACAAGCGTGTTGTTAACTACTCTATCGATCCAGGCTCTGACCTAGAATTGTACCAAATGGGTGTAAGTGAATAATAACTGATTCCCAACCTATCTTGAGAATCATTTAAAAGCCGCTATCCAGGCAACTGGGTAGCGGTTTTTTTATAAAAAAAATTTTTACAGTATTGAAATTTTCTTAAAAATTTGATACAGTGAAACATACCTACTAATCAATTAATATGATTTATAGTGATATTCTGACAGCAGGGGGAATGCAGGTTGAAGTTGTATGTTTCGGTAGATATGGAAGGGATTACAGGGTTGCCTGATTACACGTTTGTTGATTCGAGCAGGCATAATTATGAGCGGGCGCGGCGTATTATGACAGAGGAAGCCAATGCGATCATCCGGGCTGCTGTTGGGAACGGAGCCAAAGAGGTTCTGGTCAATGATAGCCATTCGAAGATGAATAATTTATTGGTGGAGGAATTGCATCCAGACGCTGATTTAATTACTGGGGATTTGAAAGCGCTTTCGATGGTGCAGAGTTTGGATGAGACATTTGACGGTGCGATTTTTGCAGGCTACCATGCACGGGCTGGACAACCGGGTGTCATGAGCCATTCGATGACGTTTGGCGTTCGCAATATGTATATCAATGATGTTGCGATTGGGGAGCTCGGATTGAATGCATATGTGGCAGGGCATTTTGGCGTACCGGTCATCCTCGTTGCGGGAGATGATTGTGCATGCCGGGAAGCCGAAGCACTTATTCCAGGTGTAGTAACGGCTGCCGTCAAGCAGTCCATCAGCCGCTCGGCAGTAAAGACGCTGCATCCGACGAAGGCACGTGCATTGTTGGAGGAGAAGACAGCGGAGGCAATTGGAAAACGATCGTCTATTCAGCCGCTTGTTCCACCGAAGCAGCCGACTTTGCGCATTGAGTTTACGAATTACGGACAGGCGGAATGGGCTGCATTGATGCCAGGCTGTGAGATTGAACCGGGAACAACCGTTGTGAAGTTTGAAGCCAAGGACATTTTGGAGGCGTATCGCGCAATGCTAGTCATGGTGGAACTGGCCATGCAAACCAAGTTCTGTTAAGGGGGAATGCCGCATGGCCATTTACATAGTGAAACGATTCTTCATGATGATTGCGACCATCCTCATCATTGCGACATTGACGTTTTTCTTAATGCATTCAATTCCTGGTTCGCCATTTGATGAAGAACGGACATCGAATCCGACCATCCAAGCGAACTTGGAGAAGTATTATAAATTAGACCAACCGACGCATATTCAGTATCTCTACTATTTAAAAGCGATCGTGACATTTGATTTCGGTCCTTCGATCAAGAAACCGAATGAGTCCGTCAATACACAGCTGGCCCGGGGATTCCCGATTTCTTTTGAACTGGGGATGGTGACGATACTCGTCGCCGTGCTGTCCGGAATCACATTAGGAACATTTGCCGCATTACGGCATAACGGCATTATTGATTATGGAGCGATGACATTCGCAGTCATCGGGATATCCGTACCAAATTTTGTATTAGCGACTCTTTTAATTCAGCAATTTGCAGTTAATTTACAGTGGCTGCCCCCAGCGACTTGGAGCAGTCCGAAGCATATGATATTACCGACATTGGCGCTGGCCACGGGCCCAACCGCCATTATCGCGAGGCTGACCCGGTCCAGTATGCTGGAAGTGCTGACGCAAGATTATATGAAAATGGCCCGCGCGAAAGGGTTGTCACCGTTTCGTATCGTATTCCGTCACGCCTTGCGCAATGCGCTTATGCCGATTGTCACGATCATGGGAACGATGCTTGCGGGCATTTTGACAGGAACATTTGTCATCGAGCGGATTTTCGCCATTCCGGGGATGGGGAAGTACTTCGTTGAAAGTATCAATAACCGTGATTATCCTGTCATTATGGGTTCGACGGTCTTCTATAGTGCCTTTCTCGTATTCATGCTCTTCCTCGTCGATATCGTGTACGGATTTCTGGATCCGCGCATTAAACTTCATCGGAAGGAGGGCGATGCCTAATGGTCAGCCATCAACCGCCACAAGCACAAGATGATTGGTTCAAACCGGTAGCAAAGGATGCGGAGAAGGCGGAATCAGTTGTCCGCCCTTCGTTATCTTATTGGCAAGACGCATGGCGCCGATTACGGCAAAATAAGCTGGCGATGAGCGGGTTATTCTTTCTTGTCTTGCTTGCTCTGTTTGCAATATTTGCGCCCATGCTATCGCCGCATGATATTACAACGACACAATATGCGAAACAGAATATGCCGCCTTCTTCAGAGCATTGGTTTGGGACAGATGATAAAGGATGGGATGTCTTTACCCGTACATGGTACGGCGCCAGGGTTTCTCTCTTTGTCGGGGTAGCAGCGGCCTTAATCGATTTCTTTATCGGCATTATTTATGGAGGCATCAGCGGCTATAAAGGCGGCCGTACCGATTCGGTCATGATGCGTATTATTGAAGTGCTTTACGGGCTGCCACACTTACTTGTCGTAATCCTGTTAATGGTCATTATGGGTTCAAGTTTGACGACCATTATTGTGGCGCTTACGATTACCGGCTGGGTTGGTATGGCGCGAATTGTCAGGGGACAAGTATTGCAAATTAAAAACTATGAATTTGTCACAGCTTCCAAGTCGTTTGGAGCCAGGACGCCGCGGATTATACGGCGCAATTTATTGCCGAATACGATGGGGCCGATTATCGTTCAAATGACTTTGACAGTACCAAGTGCCATCTTCGCGGAAGCGTTCCTCAGTTTCCTCGGACTTGGGATCTCGGCACCGTTCGCGAGCTGGGGCGTCATGGCGAACGATGCGTTGCCGGTCATTTTGTCCGGTCACTGGTGGAGATTATTCTTCCCTGCGTTTTTCATTTCAATGACGATGTTTGCATTTAACGTCCTCGGAGACGGTATGCAAGATGCACTCGATCCGAAACTGAGGAGGTGAATGGTTTGAATGAACAACAATTGGCGAATGCCAATGCACTTGTGAAAGAGCGACAAGAGGAAGTACCGTCTTTGCCAAAAGCGGTGATGACAGAGAAAAAAGTGGGACAGAAGCGCAAGCGTCAGCCGGATTATTCCGAAAAGGTGCTAGCTGTAGAGGATCTGCATGTTTCATTCAAGACATTCGGCGGTGAGGTCCAAGCGCTTCGTGGTGTTTCGTTTGATTTGTATAAAGGGGAAACGCTTGCTGTGGTCGGAGAATCCGGCTGCGGGAAAAGTGTGACGGCTAATACGATTATGGGTTTGATTCCCCAGCCGCCCGGCCGAATCAAAAGCGGGCGGATCTTGTTTAAAAACAAGGATTTGACGAAGTTGGACAAGGCGGCCATGCGGAAGGTGCAAGGCGTCGATATTTCGATGATATTCCAAGATCCGATGACTGCACTGAATCCCACTTTGAAAATTGGGGAACAGCTCACAGAAGGATTGCGTACACACCAAAACGTGAGCAAGGCGGAAGCGAGAAAGAAAGCGGTTGAATTGCTGGAAATCGTCGGCATTCCAAATCCGGAGGAACGATTGAAGCAATATCCACACCAATTTTCAGGGGGGATGCGGCAACGGATTGTCATTGCAATCGCATTGATCTGTGAACCGGAATTGTTAATTGCGGATGAACCGACAACTGCGCTAGACGTAACCATCCAAGCGCAAATCCTCGAATTATTCGATGAGATTCAGGCGAGGACAGGTGTTTCCATCATCTTGATCACACATGATCTCGGAGTTGTGGCGAAAATTGCAGATCGGATCGCCGTCATGTATGCCGGTAAAGTTATTGAAATCGGTGATAAACGGGAAGTGTTCTACTCTCCGCAGCATCCTTATACGAAAGGGCTGCTGGCCTCTGTCCCACGGCTTGACTTGAAAGAGGAGGAGCTGCAGCCGATTGAAGGAACGCCGCCGGATTTATTTGCACCGCCGATCGGTTGTCCGTTTGCCGCAAGATGTCCGTTCGCTATGGAAGTGTGCGAACGAGTATATCCCGGAACGACAGAGCTGTCGGAAACGCATAAAGTGGATTGCTGGTTGCAGGATGAACGGGCCAAACATGTTTTTCAAATGTAATGGTAGTACGCACGAAAGTGCTTGAATATGCTTAGACATACAAAAGGGGGGCTTTTGAAATGAAAAAGTGGTTAATGTTTTTGGCGATGGCCATGCTTGCGCTTGTTCTGGCGGCTTGTACGGCGAACAAGGAAGCGGGCAAGGAGCCAGAGAAGACGGATGGAAATACGTCTTCGACAGATGAAGGGAAAGACGGTTCAGGGGAAGAAGCATCTTCTGGCGACAAGGTTTTGTATTTGAACAACGGGCAAGAGCCGACATCTTTTGACCCATCCATTGGTTTTGATGCGGTGTCATGGAGTGCATTAAATAATATCATGGAAGGTTTAACACGTTTGGATGAAAATCACAAAGCCGTGGAAGCAACAGCTGAAAAAATTGATATCTCGGAAGATGGATTAACGTATACATTCCATATCCGTGATAATGCAAAATGGTCGAATGGAGATCCAGTCGTAGCGGGAGATTTCGTCTTTGCTTGGAAGCATATGTTGGATCAGGAAACAGCTTCACCAGCAGCGTTCCTTGCTTATTTCATTGAAGGAGCGGAAGCTTACAACAATGGCGAAGGATCTGCGGACGATATCGCGATCAAAGCTGAAGATGACAAAACATTTGTTGTAAAATTGTCTGCACCAAACGAAGCATTCTTGAACATTATTACGAATCCAAGTTTCTTCCCGATCAATGAAAAGGTTGCTACGGAAAATCCAGAGTGGCATACGAATGCAGCTACCTTCGTTGGCAACGGGCCATTCAAATTAACTTCATGGGATCACGATGTCAGCTTCGAATTCGAAAAGAATGAGAACTACTGGGATGCGGATGCTGTGAAATTGGATAAAGTTCACTGGGCAATGGTCAATGATTCCAACACAGAATATCAAATGTATCAATCTGGAGAGCTAGACTTATCTGGTGTTCCATCTGAACTAGCTGAGCAATTGAAAGACAGTGATGAGTTGGTAGTGGAAGACCAAGCAGGTTTGTACTTCTATCGCTTCAATACATCAATGGAGCCATTCACAAATGCGAAGATCCGCCGTGCATTCGCAATGGCAGTTGACCAAGAAGAAATCGTTCAATACGTAACGAAAAATGGTGAAAAACCAGCACACGGTTTTGTTGCATATGGTTTTATCGGTCCAGATGGCAAAGAATTCCGTGATACAGTAGGCGATCTTGTTTCCTATAATCCAGATGAAGCGAAAAAGCTTTTGGAAGAAGGAATGAAAGAGGAAGGCTATACAGAGCTTCCGAAAGTAACATTGACATACTCTACAAGTGAATCACACCAAAACATTGCGATCGCTCTACAGTCTAAATTCAAGGAAGTTTTGGGTGCAGACGTTGAATTGCAAAACGTTGAAGCAAAAGTATTCGCTTCAGAACAAAAAGAATTCAAATACCAATTGTCCCGTTCTTCATTCTTGCATGACTATGCAGATCCTGTGAACGCGCTTGAAAGCTTTATCACAGGTTCTTCTATGAACCGTACGACATGGTCTAATGCTGAGTATGACAAGTTAATCGAAGATATTAAAAACGAAACAGATGAAAACAAACGATGGGAATTATTGCAGGACGCGGATCGTCTTCTAATGGAAGAAATGCCGGTATTCCCACTATACTTCTACAACCAGACAACACTTGAAAAACCGGGCGTTTCCGGTATTCTGCGCCACCCAGTCGGCTACCTCGACTTGAAGTACGCGGATAAGAACTAATGCACAGTCGCGGTGTCCGTCATGGCGCCGCGATTTTGCCTTTTTTACTAAGGCTATTGTTGGGGATGGATGGGAATTAAGCTTACTCACTTTACGCGACTTTATGTACCGAGAGCAACAATTATAATGCCCGGCTGAATGGTAAGAGTAATCGCTGTACCTCCTGTATTTATTTCCGGGGAAATGTTGTTCGTCGGTCTTTAGATCTATGAAAGCAGGAACGGGTAGGAAAACATTCGATTAACAAGTTCATTTGATAGTAAAGCAAAGGAGATGGGATGATGAGAATTCGGCCAGAGAGGCTTCGGCGAGGAGATTTGGTGGGTATTGTGTCGCCATCTAGTCCGCCCAATCAGGAGAGTCTGCAACGTTCGCTCGCATTTTTGGATCATCTTGGCTTGCGGGTGAAGTTTGGCAAGCATGTGAATGATGTCTACGGTTATTTGGCAGGGTCGGATGATGATCGCATGGCCGATTTGCAGGATATGTTCGCAGATCCTGAAGTGAAAGGCATCATTTGCGCAGGCGGTGGATATGGATCCGCTCGGTACACAGATCGTCTGGATCTTCAATTGATCCGCGAAAATCCAAAGGTGTTCTGGGGGTTCAGCGATATTACGTTCCTCCATACGGCGATAGGCCTGTATTCTGATTTGGTGACTTTCCACGGTCCGATGCTCGCTTCTTGTGTCGGAAAGGATTCATTTCATCCGTTGTCTGCAAAAATGTTCGAGCAATTATTCGAGCCGATGGAGCTCCATTATACAGAGGAAATTTCGCCACTGGAGGCACTTCATCCAGGCGTTGCACAAGGTGAATTGGTTGGCGGCAATCTATCGCTTCTCTCCAATACAATCGGAACAAAGTTTGAAATTGATACGGCTGGCAAATTGCTCTTTATAGAAGATATCGGTGAAGAACCGTACCGCGTTGATGGTATGCTCAATCAATTGCGCATGGCCGGGAAGCTGTCGGATGCGGCAGGTATTGTTATTGGTGACTTTGCCGATGCCGAACCGAAAAAGGAGAAACCTTCCCTCTCGCTTGATGAAGTATTCCGCCATTACTTAGGTGGCTTAGGCAAGCCAGTTGTAAAAGGATTCAAAATCGGTCACTGTGAGCCGCATTTTGCGATTCCGCTCGGCACACTTGCAAAATTGGATGCCGACGCCAAAACATTAACTATTCTTCCGGGGGTGGAATAGGCATGAAGATTCAATCCATCGAAACATTTCCCGTCGCCGTTCCACTGACAAAGCCTTTTAAAACAGCTTTGCGCACTGTGACGACGGCACATTCTATCTTTGTGAAAGTAACTTGTGATAATGGCTCGGTCGGCTATGGGGAAGCCCCGCCGACCCATGTCATCACGGGCGATTCCACTGGGAGTGTTACATATGCCATTCAAGAAGTGATTGCCCCGCAGCTGATCGGGCAGGATATTCGCCAACGGGAGGAATTGTTCCTTAAATTGAAAAAGGCAATCGTGCGGAATACAAGTGCGAAGGCTGCCGTCGACATGGCTATTCATGATCTGCTTGGCCAGCTGGCGAATATGCCGCTCTATCAGTTGCTCGGCGGCTTTCGAAATGAAATTGAAACCGATTTTACAGTAAGTGTCAATGATCCAACCGAAATGGCAGAGGATGCTGCGGGGTACGTGGCAGACGGTTTTACTGTCTTGAAGGTGAAAGTTGGGATCGGTGATATTGCCGAGGATATCGAAAGGATCCGTGCTATTCGGGAGCGTGTTGGCCAGAAAGTGAAAATTAGGCTTGATGCCAATCAAGGATGGAAGCCGAAAGAAGCGGTACAGGCAATCGGCAGGATGGAAGACGCGGGGCTTGCAATCGAATTGATTGAACAACCGGTGCTGGCGGATGACGTGGAGGGGCTGCGTTATGTGACGGCGCACACACTGACGCCTATTATGGCGGATGAAAGTGTATTTACAGCAAAAGACGCGCTTCGAGTGTTGCAATTGGGCGCCGCCGATTTAATTAATATCAAGCTGATGAAGTCGGGTGGCATTCAGGAAGCGATGAAAATCAATGCGCTGGCCGAGACATTCGGAGTGGGATGCATGGTCGGCAGTATGATTGAAACGAAGCTTGGCATTACAGCGGCTGCACATTTTGCGGCGAGCCAGCCGAATATTACGCGCTTTGATTTTGATGCGCCGCTTATGCTGTCGAAGGATATTGTAGCAGGCGGCATCGAGTACGATGGAACAGTCATCCGGTTTGCGGAAGCGCCGGGGCTAGGACTGGATCAAGAGGGAATGGAATTGGTCAAGAAAGGGGAGGGTCAGTGATGGAACCGACAGTGAATATGTATCGGTGTGCCGTTCCGGTCGCCACGGTTTGGACAGCTCCGGAATCCGCACGCGAGTTGGATGCACCGGGTTTATCCAATCCAGTGCAATTGAATAAATGGCTGGAGAAGCTCCCGTACGAGGTGCGGCTGGATCTTTGCAACGGAAACCGCGTGCAGACGCAGTTGTTGTATGGCGAACCGGTCATCGTCGATGAAGTGGCGGGCGATTGGGCGAAAGTAATCGCGGTATGGCAGCCGTCCAAAAAAGATGAGAGGGGCTATCCGGGCTGGGTGCCGCTTGCGCAATTATCAAAAGCCGGGCCGCTTGAAGAAGCAGGCGGTTTCATTCGCATCAAGGCCGATAAGGCACAGCTTTGGGACGAAGATGGAACGCCATTTTCACTGATTCCCTTTAATGTGATTTTGCCAATTCTTGACGAAAGTGAAACACTCTATATTGTGGAAACTCCTGATGGAAAGAAGGCGGTCCGGAAAAAGGATGCGGCTCGAGCTGTCTCCGTCCATCAGTTTGAGAAGAAGTCAGCGGACGAGGCAGTGGAACTCGGTATGGGCTTTCTAGACCTTCCTTATTTCTGGGGAGGGATGTCTTCCTATGGCTATGACTGTTCAGGCTATACGTACAATATGTTGAAGGCGTGCGGCCATTTCATTCCTCGGGATGCAAGCGACCAAGCGAAGTCGGGCATCGAAGTGGCGATGGGAGAACCGGACAGCTGGAGAAAAGGCGATTTGCTGTTTTTTGCTAATGACGAAGGGACCGGCCCGGTTCGGCATGTCGGGTTTTATTACGGAGATGGCTTGCTGCTGCATTCCCCGTCTACCGGACAGTCCATTGAAGTGCTGCGGCTAAAAGGATCCAAATTAGAGCATGAGTTATGTGCAGTACGCCGGTATGGAACAAAAGAGGGGGACGTCCTATGAACAAAGAAGTGATTTTATCGGTTAATGATCTAAAGCGGCATTTTGATATGGGACGCGGCCAAACTTTAAAGGCTGTAGATGGAATTAGCTTTGATATTTATAAAGGCGAAACGTTCGGATTGGTCGGTGAGTCAGGTTGCGGTAAATCGACCGCGGGACGGACGATTCTTGGCTTGTACAATAAAACAGGCGGGGATGTGCTGTATGAAGGGCGAAGCGTCCATGACATGACCGAAAAGGAACGGTATCAATTTCTAAAGAAGGCACAGATGGTCTTCCAAGATCCTTATGCGTCATTGAATCCCCGCTCGACTGTATTTGAAATCATCGCCGAGCCGATGGAAATCCACGGGAAATATAAGACGAAGGCGGAAATGCGGGCACGTGTGAATGAATTGCTGGAAGACGTCGGATTAAATGCGGATCACGCTAACCGTTATCCGCATGAGTTCTCCGGCGGACAGCGCCAGCGTATCGGGATTGCCCGCTCCCTTGCCCTTGATCCGGAATTTATTATTGCGGACGAGCCGATATCTGCACTCGATGTATCTGTTCAGGCCCAAGTGGTAAAGCTGTTGCAGCGATTGCAGCGAGAAAAAGGGTTAACGTATTTATTTATCGCCCACGACCTGTCCATGGTTAAATATATTTCCAACCGGATCGGCGTCATGTATTTGGGGCATATGGTGGAACTGACGACAAGTGCGAGATTGTATGAGAAGCCGCTTCATCCGTACACTGAAGCGCTGCTGTCGGCCATCCCGATTCCGGATCCCGATATTGAGGAATCCCGGGAACGGATCATTTTGCAAGGGGAATTGCCAAGTCCCATTGATCCGCCATCCGGCTGTGTATTCCGGACAAGATGTCCATATGCTATGCCGGTTTGCGCTGAACTAAAACCGAAATGGCTGGAAAAAGAAGACGACCACTTCGTTGCTTGCCATTTACATGACGAGGAAGTGATGAAGCGTCCGGATGCAGTTCCAGGTGCTTTAGAGGTTACTACGTAAGAAAGCATATACAAGAAGGCGGGGAGATACATTTCCCCCGCTTTTTTGCGTTTCTATCAGCCGTCTGTTTTTTCAAAATGCGCAGTTGATTGAAAAATGGGAAGCGCGCGGATTATTGCGTATGCATTAAAATAGCGAGTAGGGAAGAGTATACTATATAGATGAGTAAGTAGAGAGAGGAAGAGGTATGATGTTAGATGCTAGACCAATGAGCCACTCGCGCACGATCCAGACAAAACTGGTGCTGCCTCCCGATACAAATCACCTGCAGACGATCTTTGGCGGACAAGTTCTAGCCTATATTGATGAAATTGCAGCGATTACCGCTATGAAGCATGCCAATTCGGCCGTTGTAACAGCTTCCATCGACTCTGTCGATTTTGTTTCTTCCGCTACAGTCGGCGATGTCCTTGAACTGGAGGCGGTCGTCAGCTCCACTGGCCGTACGTCAATGGAAGTATTTGTTTCCGTGCATTCCGTTGATTTATTGTCAGGCGAACGGAAATTGACGACGGAATCGTTTTTAACGATGGTGGCAATGGATGCAGATAATGAACCGACCCCTGTGCAGGGCGTTTATCCGGAAACCGAAGCAGAAAAACGGCTATTTGAAACGGGCCCGGCCCGCCGCGAGCACCGTAAATTGCGCCGCGAAATCAAACACTAATGAAAAGACAGCCTTTGCGGCTGTCTTTTTTGTATGATGTTATCGCCTCAGGTGGTTGACCTCTTTACATAGCATGCGCTTCGATATCTTTTTTCTTCTTGTCTTTCTTCGGCTTCACTTGCCCATTCCAAGAGAAATTTGTCCACATGCGGAGAATGAATTCCAATGGCCCACGTTGGAAACGTTTTAAATAGAAAGAACTTGCTGTACATTGCAATACAAACACACCGAGCCCTAGCAATAAACCGCCCGCTGTTCCAAGTTTGCCGAAAAGCCCAAGGCCGTAACCATAAAATATTGTTGTACATATGACCGTCTGCATCATGTAGTTGGTTAACGATAGTTTGCCGACACTTTCAAAAGCACGCATGGCGACAGATTCCATGAATTTCGTGTAGAGCCAAGCGAATGCGAAAATATAACCGACGGCCAGAAGCGGCGCTCCTGCTCCAATTAAGAAGTCAGTCCATCCAGTAGAAGGGGCCAGTTCGAAGATCGCCTTCATGGCAATGCCGATTGGCACTAAGATCACCGTACCTATGCGATACAGCTTCTTCTCCTGCACAGGATTGGAAAAGAAGTTGATGCGAGCTGCATACATTCCAAACAGAAAAAGAGGGGCAGTTGCAATCGGTGCTAATACAAGCATCACTATAACGAGTGCATCCGGCATGTTTTCAAAAGGATCGGCATTGTTCCGGTGGTGCTTGATTTCCGAGTAAGTACCATTCGCATACACATCATTTGTTTTTTTAATATACGCAGGGGACGCCATGAATTCTTCTTCTGGTGCGCTTTCCCCGCTAAAGCCGGCGCCGATCAGCATGAATGACGTTGTTAAGACAGTCAGTAAAATAGCCCATACCAAAATCGTTTTCGTCTTACGGTTCACAAACAAGAGAAGGAAAAAGCCCATGAGCCCGTAGAATAATAAAATATCCCCTTCCCAAAGGAAAGTAGCGTGAGCCCAGCCGATAACCGCTAACAACAGGAAGCGTCGCGCAAAATAACGTTTCACTTTCAAACCTCTTTGGCGAAGCCCTTCCGCCATTTTTATCATGGAATAGCCAAAGAGAAAGGTGAAGATGGGCATGAAGCTTCCTTCGATGAATACTTTCGTAAAGAAGTGGGCTCCTTGATTGATGCCTGTGAGATCCAACTCCTCTTTTCCCCACATCCCATATTGGAAGATAAGCAAGTTGGCTAATAATATGCCAAAGAGGCTGAGACCCCTCATCCCATCAATTAACTGGATTCTCTTTTGATTCATTTGATTCGACACCTTTCCTAATTTGTCTCTAGTCATACCTGGGATTGTCATCGTAACGCAGTTCCGATATGGTAGAATCATGAATTCTTAGTCTAGTATGTTCTATGAAACTTAATTACATATAAAAGGAACCTTATCGGAATCTTAATTTTTAGGGGGATGGCAATGGAAGAGGCGAAAATTCTTGTTGTCGATGATGAACAGGCAATCGGGGATATGGTGGAAATCATTTTGCGGAAAGAAGGTTTTGCTTTCATTGATGTATGTACGTCATACAGGGAAGCGGAGCTGCAGCTGTTGAAAGAGGACTATGATTTCTTCATTTTAGATATAATGTTGCCGGATGGCACAGGGCTGGAACTTGCGTCAACGATCAGAAAGCGTTCGACTGCCCCCATCTTCTTCTTGACTGCCAAAGCGGCAGATGCGGATATTTTACGGGGCTTTATGCACGGAGCAGACGATTACATTACAAAACCGTTTAATCCGATGGAACTGGCGGCGCGGGTTAAAGTCCAAACGGCTCGATATATGGCCACTCTCCATGCTAAGAGGAAAGTATTTGAAGTTGGGGAGTTCCTATTGGATGTGGAAGGAGCGGCTTTGATGGTACGAGGCGAGGCAGTCACCTTAACGCAGAAGCAATTTCAGTTGCTTGAACTGTTTTGCCAGCACCCGAACCAAGTCCTTTCCAAGGAGCAATTGTATGAACACGTTTGGGGATATGACGGGTTTGTAGATGACAACACCATTATGGTTCATATCCGTAAGTTGCGAGAGAAGCTGGAAGTGGATCCGAGCCGTCCCAAGTATATTGTGACTGTCCGCGGTATCGGCTACAAGCTGCAAGTATGAGGGGGCTCTAAGATGAAATTATCGAATAAGATGACATTCCGCTTCATAATTTACTTTCTTGCGTTTTATGGAATACTGTTTATCGGCACTGCCATCATGTTTGGCGTTTTCATTTTTCAAATGATGAAAGGGTTTTATTACCATGACATACGGGTGCTGGAGCGAAGTGAAATGGAGTGGGCGGTGATCCATGATGAAAAGGGCATCAGTCCATCGGATGCTCTGTTAGACATTGCAGAACGGAGCGGAGGCATCGTCCAGATTCTCGATCCAGACGGAACTGTTTTGGCGTCATCGAAAGACGGAATTCTACCAGATTCTTATGGAATAAATGAACTGAAGACGTTGGCGGAGCAAAAGGGAATCCGCACGTGGACGTTGGAAGATGGACATATTTTGTTGTTTGAAGAATACACGGAAACGGATGTCCTGTTGGCAGAGTTGGAGAGGAAACCTCATTTTCCTGATTTGACCGAAACAGACCTACAAATGTTGGAGAGGAAAGGAGCTGTTTTTGAACTGTTCTCCGAAACGGGAGAATTGTTGAATTCCACATCTACCTCCGGCTCGAAACCTTTACAGGCAACGGATTTACTGAAATCCAACTCATCTGTGAATGAAAGAAAGGAACTGTTATCATCGACGCCCGTACAAGGTGGAAACATAGCCGTCATCCGGATGGACAACCCTTATTATCAAGCACTCGATTCGCTCGATAAGCAGCTATTAATATCTTTCTCGAAGTGGTTTGTTCTCTACCATTTGATTTTGCTCTTCGTAACTCTCGGGTTCTCCTTATGGATTGGCCGCAGGTTCGGAAAGCCGGTTTTTTATTTCCTGAGATGGATGGAACGCTTATCGAAGAAGGATTATAAGCGGCCAGAAGACCGTAAAATCCGTCGGCAGAAGGACGATAGGCTGAAAAGGAAGTATCGGATTTACGAGGATGTGGATTTGTCACTTACCCGATTGGCTTCAAATTTAAAGGAAAACGAACGGACGATCAACCGGACGGAAAAGCTGCGGGAAGATTGGATTACGGGCCTTTCCCACGATTTGAAAACGCCGTTAAGCTCTATTTACGGGTATGCGATCATGCTGGAATCCAATCATCAATGGTCCTCAGAAGAGGTAAGAGGATTTGCCAAAACGATGATGGAGAAGGCAGGCTATATGGATGCTCTCATCAATGATTTGACCTATACCTACCAGCTGAAAAATGATGGCGTCCAATTGGAGCTGAAAAACATGGAGCTGCATGAATATATTAGCCGGTATGTGGAGCGGCGGGATTGGCAAAACCCAATTGTCATTGAGGGAGAGAAGAAAGGGCATGTACTCATTGATCCCTCCCGCTTCGAGAGGGTATTGGATAATCTTATCGGCAATGCGAGTAAGCATAATCCGCCGGAAACAACCATTCATCTCCAACTCGCAACTCAACAGGAGTGGATGGAATTAGTGATTCGGGATGAAGGATCTGGAATTCCCCCAGAAGTGATCGATCATTTGTTTAACCGCTATTACCGAGGAACGAATACGACGACAGACGAATCCGGTACGGGTCTCGGGTTAACGATCGCGAAGCAATTGATTGAAGCACATGGAGGAGAGGTGCAGGTGTTTTCTTCGTCAAAGGGGACGGAAATCGTCATTCGGCTGCCGCTGCAAAAAATGCAGCAAATGTAGCTGTGGAATGGCAGCAGCCGAAACTTCTAATTGTGAAACTTTTCCTTTATTCTTTCGTAAATAGGAGAAAGGAGTGTGCGGGCTATGCGAAATTCAATACAAGAGCGGCAAATGGAGCTAACGATGCGCCGGAACGAGCGAAACCGGGTGGTCAGAAGGCTGGATAGTGCGGAATCACAGCTGAAAGAGGCCATCCGGCTACGAGACCGATTGCAACGGCAGTTGTCGAAGGAGCAACAGGACGTCATCAAGCTTGGGAAGTTCTCGTTTGCGAATAAAATAAAAGAATGGTCGGGCAAATGGGATGCCCAAATGGAGAAAGAAATTAATGAAGTGGCGGAGGCGGAGCTGAAATACAATGAAGCTGTGAAAACAGTGACGGATTTGGAAGCCGAAGTGGCCCGGCTCCGGGAGCAGGCGAATCAATCGAATTTTGCTTTTGTCGAAGAAGACTGGGCTGATTTTATTAAGGAAAAAGAAACATGGATCCGTCAAAATGATACGAATGCCAACCGGACGCTTCAAAAAATAGCAGATGATCGGGTGCGTGTCCGTTCCATGATCCGGGAAATTGATGAGGCGCATGAGGCGGGAGAGAAAGCTCTGCGTGCACTCGACAAAGCGCTGGATAAACTGGGCAACGCAGAGGGCCTGTCCATGTGGGATACGTTCTTGGGCGGCGGCCTGATCGTCAGCGCTTTGAAATACTCTGAAATGGATGGCTCGGATGATTTAGTGCACCGCGCTCAACGGGCTTTGCGCCACTATGAAACGGAGCTGATGGACGTCCAGAACATCGCAACAGAATCATTCAAAGTGAATCAAAATGATATCTTTACCTTCACAGATATTTTCTTTGATAATATCTTTTCGGACTGGATGGTGCATTCACGCATTTCTGACGCGAAAAGCAAGCTGAATGCTGTATTGCAGGATGTGCGCCGCGTGCAAACCCAGTTAGGGAGAAAGCGTGACGAATCAGCTGAAGAACTACGCCGCCTGGACGAACAGGAGAGAGCCATCATCGAAGCATAAAGGAGGCCGCCTGATGTAGGGCGGCCTGTTCATTAATCAAACTCTAGAAATTCAATGCGGTTACCGAACGGATCCTCCGTGAAGAAACGGGAACGCCCTTCAATGGGCGGCTCCTCCTTTACAGGACAACCGGCTTCCTGTAAGCGGGCACGCAACTCATCCAGCGCACGGACGGTAAAACCGGGATGCGCTTTTTGTGCCGGCATAAAATTCTCCTGTATGCCAACATGAACTTCCTGCGAACCGCAGCGGAACCAACACCCGCCCCGCCCTTGCAAATTAGAAGGCTTCGGAATTTCCTCCATGCCAAGCAGGTTGCCATAAAAGTGACGCGCCTTCTCCTCTGACTGGGGCGGAGCCGCCAGCTGCACATGATCAATCCCCAACAAAAACGAACGCATTTCCATCCACTCCTCTCTTCCTATCCTCAGTGTACGAGAGCCGACAAGGGAATGCCATGTCCGGTTTCGAATGGTTGTTCATAAGTAAAATGAATGATGATTTTTGATTCTTATAAGGGTGAAGAACAGGTAGAGAGGAGTGACCGATCCCTTTCTCTAGGTCATCGGTCAGTTTTCGTGAGTTATCGATCAACTCGTTTTTTATCAATTACTTGGGGGAGGTTCATCGGTCATTTCAATAAGTTTATCGATTACAATCACCTAGTTATCGGTCATCCGCATCAGTATCAGTTACTTCCCCGAAGGCTTTGTTATCCTCCTCTCAAACTTCTTTCGTTCAATTCGCCATTTCTAAAATAAATTTATGGTATCTCTTTACATATCAAATACATATAGTGTACTATGTAACTAATACACCGGTACAGAAGGAGAGAAAGGTATGAAGCAGTGGAATGGTTTGTTGCTGAGAGAGTGGTTGCCCATTAAGTGGCAGATGATTGGGAGTTTTATTCTATTCGGCCTGGGGCTTGTCGGCTTGCCGCTGTTTGTCAGTACTTTTGTAGAGGGCTTCAAGGTCAACTCATTTGAGATTGCGACCGTTCTTTGTTTTGTATGGGCGGCGTTTAGTGTGTTCGTTCCACTTTTCACTTTTTTCATGTTGTTTTATCGTGACATGAAGAAACCGGATTTGTGGCTTCATTCCACCGCCTCCATTTATCAGCTGGTCGGTGTGAAGATGGTGGTTGCTATACTGGTTGGACTCGCCAGTTTGCTTTTGTCGGTCGTTGTTGTGGCCATATGGTATGTATTGACCAATCAGCCGTTTATTGTGTTTGATGAGCTGTTATTTTACGGCAGTCTTTTCATCTCAGCTGTCTTTCTCGGTTCAATTTGTCTGTTGCTTGTCGGGTTTTTCTTCGTTGTGCTGGATCAATTGATGAAGCCGTTTGTCAAAGGATTTTCCATTGTGATTACGCTATTGCTGTTCATTTTGTCCGTGCGTCTTCATTCCATTTTTGTTTCTTCCCGGTTTTATGAGATGTTTATTCTTCAAGGAAAGCTGGACATGATGGATTTCAAAAATCAACAGATTGACTTGCAGGAATCCTATTTTGAAATAACCGGCACGACGTTTTACATCGGGGAATGGGTGTTTGACTTCGCTTGTCTACTTGTATTCTTCATCGTCGGAGCCATGTTGCTTGAAAAGAAAGTGAGGCGATGAGCATGGGCGTGTCAGCAGGTCTGCTGTATAAAGAATGGATGCAGTCCCGGTGGATTGCCATCAGTTTCCTTGTCGTCAATATCGCCATTGGCGCGTTCAGCTACGCACCTCTCTATAGCAATCCTCGATTGGATACGGTGCTAGAGATTAAGGATATGACCGGTATGTGGTTTGCCATTCATATGTTTATCATGGCCTTTTTATTAATTAGCAGTGTGAATCAAGAATTTCTTCATCTGGATTTATGGCTTCATACCAAGATGTCTCTTTTCAGGCTCGTTGGAATGAAGGCGGTGCTCGCCATTCTCATTACACTCTGTTCGCTCATCTTGTGCTCCCTGATGACGGGGCTTGTATATTACATGAGTCATCCATCTGAATCAATTTCGATTGGAACAGCATTGTATGTTGCGGCGGGTGTCATTGTAACACTCTTGATCAATGCGGTGTTCATCATGGCGGTCAGCTTCTTTTTCTGGTCGTTCTTCCAGATGGTGAAGAGCGAGTTGGTATCCGGAGTGGTTGCCTCTGTGATGACCGCTTTTCTGGGGGTCGGGGCCATTCTTTCGTGGGGAGCAATTTATTTTAGTACACCTTTCCAACGGCTCCGTGAGGCAATGCCCCTTATGGATTCGAAGTTTGGCATAAATAATCTGACGTTCATGGAGTACCGTCATTTCATTTTAACGGCACTAATACCGGAAAGTGCGTTTGTCACAGGCGGGGGTTTGCTGCTATATGGCTTCTTTTCATTGTTATTATTTATGGCTGCAGTTTTCATGCTTAGCCGGAAAGTGAGGAACGGACGATGAGCATTGAATTTACACCGGATAAGCCGATCTACCAACAGCTCATCGATCGCATTTTAGGGGACATCATTCGGGGCGATTTGGCAACAGGCGAGAAGCTGCCATCCGTTCGGGAATACGCTGTTGAGGCGGGTGTAAACGCGAATACGATGCAACGTGTGTATAAGGAGTTGGAGCAGATGGAAATCACGGAAACGAGAAGGGGGCAGGGTTCGTTCGTGACAGAAAATGAAGAGAGGATTGCAGCTCTCCGCCATGAGATGAAGGAGCAGCTGGTCACGACCTTCCTTATAAGCGTGGAGGCGTTTGGGTTTACGAGAGATGAGATGGTGAAAGTACTGATAGAACGGAGTGGCTCCAATGATTAAGTTACAGGGCATTTCGAAAAAGTATGGCGGCAAACGGGTACTCGATCAAGTGTCATTGGAACTGCCGCAAGGAAAAATTATCGGCCTCGTCGGGGAAAATGGGAGCGGCAAGTCGACGATGTTAAAAGTGATTGCGGGATTGCTGACTCCCGATGAGGGAAAGGCGACGTTTAATGGGGAACCGATTACGAGAAATATTGCCGCTCATTTAGCGTATATGTCGGATACGGATGCGTTTTATCCCTATTTTAAAGTCGGCCAGCTGTTTGACTATTACGCTTCCCAGTTCGAGGATTTTGATTTGATCAAAGCAAAAGAGATCGCGCAGTTTTTGAATATTTCTTTGGATGCCCGAATGAAAAACTTGTCCAAGGGGAATCGAGGGCGAGTGAAGATTGCGGTGACTCTTGGAAGGGATGCGGACTATTATTTGCTCGACGAACCGTTTTCGGGGCTCGATCCAATGGTGCGGGAAGATATTGCAAAAGGGCTAATCCGTTTTACAGATCCGGAGCGCCAAACCGTGTTGATGTCCACGCATGAAATAAAAGAAGTGGAACCGCTGCTAGACGAAATTATCGTGCTGCGCCATGGAAAAATCATTGCTCAGGAGCCAATCGACGATATCCGTGATATTCATGGAGTGGATGCGACAAGCTGGATGGTGTCCTTGTTTAAAGAAAAAGCGTAAGGAAAGGAAGTGGATATTGAAATGAAACCAATCGTGGAATTGAAAAACCTATCCAAATCGATCGGCGGTAAGCTGTTGATTGATAATTTGAATCTATCATTATATCCGGGCCAAATCACGGGGTTTCTCGGCCCGAATGGAGCGGGGAAAACAACGACAATCCGGATGATGGTAGGACTCATGAAGCCGTCGGGCGGCGATGTTATCATTGACGGCGTCTCGCTTCGGGACAATTTTGAAGAAGGCATGTCCAAAGTGGGGGTCATTGTTGAAAATCCGGAGATGTACAAATACATGACCGGCTATAAGAATCTGTTGCACTTCGCCCGTATGCATAAAGGAGTGACGAAGGAGCGCATCGACGAAGTCGTCCGGCAAGTAGGAATGCAAAACCGGATTCATGAGAAGGTGGGTACGTATTCACTCGGAATGCGGCAGCGGCTTGGACTTGCGCAGGCGTTGTTACACCGGCCAAAGTTTTTGATTTTGGATGAACCGACAAACGGTCTGGACCCGGCAGGCATCCGGGAATTCCGTACGTATTTGCGACGGATAGCGGAAACAGAAGGCGTCTCGGTCTTCGTATCGAGCCATATGTTGTCGGAAATTGAACTGATGTGTGATCGGATTGCGGTCATTCAAAATGGTAAACTGATCGATATTCGCGAAATGTCAGAGACACAGGGATCGTTTTATTATGTGGAAGCGTCGCCAGCCGAGCGGGTGGACACTTTGCTTGCCGCTCAAGACTTTACGGTCGAACGGTTTAAGGATGGGTTCATTGTCAATGCGGAGCAAGCGCAAATTCCGGGCCTCGTCCGGTCAATGATTGCGGAAGGCTTAGAGATATTTGCTATCCAGCCGCATAAGAGAACGCTCGAAGATGAGTTTTTGGAAATGACGGGAGGTGGCCAAATTGCTGAAACTCTTACAAAATGAATGGATGAAATTGTGGCATAAAAAAGGGACGTGGGTTATGGTCGCCCTGTTGGTTGTATTAACGGCAGGAATGATGGGGCTGACGAAATGGATTGATACGCAGCGGACGGATTCAATGAAACAAGTTGGCAATGCTTCCGTTGAAGTATCAGTCGGCGAGCAAGCAGATTGGAAGGCCAGTATGGAAGGTGAGCTGGCGGGAGTCCGTGCACAACTGGCAGATACGTCATTGACGAAATCCGAAAGAAAAGAATTGGAAGGCGAAGAAAAAGTGCTGGATTACCGCCTGTCCAACTCGATTGAACCATTGGATCAGTTTAGCCGGGAG
Source organism: Sporosarcina cyprini (assembly GCF_022048975.1). Taxonomy (GTDB): domain Bacteria; phylum Bacillota; class Bacilli; order Bacillales_A; family Planococcaceae; genus Sporosarcina; species Sporosarcina cyprini. The sequence goes on from NZ_JAKMHX010000019.1 coordinate 60,222, forward strand.
GCCATGATCATGGATCCGTCTGGCATTTCAGGAACAGTTCTATTGCTGGCGGTTATCGTGGCTGCGGGTATAGTGGCTGCCGAGTTTTCTCAGGGAACCGTCAAAATGTTGTTGACGCGTCCAGTGAAACGGTGGAAAATCCTTACTTCGAAGTTCATCGCGGTCAACTTATTCGGAATTCTGCTTATGTTGATTGGCTATATCGTGCTCGTCGCGTTGGCGTTCATCTTATTCAAGTCGGGTGACGGCCAATATCTCGTTTGGAATGGTAAAGAAGTGGTGGAAGGCTCTATTTGGGGTAAAAGCTTTTACATGTTGCTCTTATCGTTCGGCAGTGTGTTTGTAACGTCGGCATTTGCCTTTACGATTGGCAGTGTGTTCCGTTCCAGTTCACTCGCAATCGGGTTGTCGCTGTTCATTTATTTCATGGGTTCAACCGTTACGATGCTGCTTTCTCGCTATGAAGTAGCCAAATATATTTTATTCACCCATATGGATTTGACGCAGTACGAAACAGGCTATCAGATGGTAGAGGGCATCTCACTGCCATTCTCGCTGGCTGTCCTCGCAGTGTACGTTGTTGTATTCCTTGTTATCAGTTACACGACGTTTGTCCAGCGGGACGTGAAAGCTTAACAGGTAACGCACCGGCAACCAGTTTGCCGGTGTTTTTTGCGCTCGCGGGGGCAATTAGACCTGCAACAGACGACATGCCTTGCCGAATTTCGTGGGGATTTTCCCAATTTCGCAAACGCTCATTGTTTGGTACAGTGAAAGAGCAAGGAAGGCAGCAAGCACCTCGATAAATTTTACAGCGGATTCACGTCCATGGTGGGTTAGCCTAAACAATTGTCGCCATCGGACATACTATAGGAATCATGAGCAGAACAGTCCTCACTCCCCTGGGACTGTTTTCTCATGTATATCCCCTATATTCTGTGTTAGGTTTGATTAAAAAGCGAGGGGTGTGTCGAATGAATGTCGGGTCCATTGTGAAGTACTACCGCATGAAGAATAATTTGACCCAGGCGGAGCTATGCGAGGGAATTTGTTCGATTTCCCATCTGAGCAAGATTGAATCAAACAAATACGTTCCGCACGAAGAGACATTGGACGAGCTGTTTGCCCGGATGAATGTCGAATGGAATCAAGAACTAGATGTCTACCATACATATCGAGAAAAACTGGAGAAGTTCATTACCTATTCGGTGTACTATGATTTGAAATCAATGGAAGTGCTTTATGAGGAGCTGGAGCAGAAGAAGGATTATTTGCAGTCGACCGATCTCGTCAACCGCTATGAGTTGTACAAGCTTCGGTTTTATTTGATTCAGCAGGATCGCCAAAAAGCGACGCAGCAAATGCAAATATTGTCCAGGCTCGATCAGACGTTTGATGAATATGAGCGGGGCGCAGCAAAAGTCTTTTACTTTATTTATTATGTGTTTGTTCAGGAAGAAGCGAAAGCACGGGAAATTGCAGGGCGGCTTGAGGATCGGAATGGGCGAGTTCCGCAATTGTTCGAAGGTGAGTTTTATTATCAGAATGCCTGGCTCATGCAACGGAACACCGAATACGGCCAATCGTCCTACTTTGCCGAACTGGCCATCAATCAATTCCAGAAGGACTGCAATTACTTGCGTCTCATGCATGCCCAAATGCTTCAGGCTGTCAATTTTGCAAATCGTGATTTGTTTTTGCAGGCAGAGGAATTGTTTAAGACGCTTTTGCGGAACGCCCGTCTTATGGATGAAGCCTCTTTGTATGAAGGGGTGCTCTATAATTATTCAATGCTCCAGAATAGAAGAGGGCATCATAATTCGGCCTATATGCTGTTGAAGGAATTAAAATCCTTGATGACACCGGAAGAACCGCTTTATACATCCGTCCTCATTCATATGCTGCAGACAGCCTCCGAGGAAGGGCTTGAAATGGATCACCTGCTTGAGGAATTAGAGGTGCTCGCGCGGGGGAAGGATGACCCATATATAGCGATACAGCTGACGTACTTTCGAAAGAAGAAATTTTCCCAACATGATCTTTTTGACTATTGTGAACAAATAGCATTCCCTTTTTTAAAAGAACATGGTTACATAGGAGAAGCAAGACGGTTTGCTTGGCGGCTCGCCAACTACCACCGCTCCATCGGCAACTTTGAAAAGGCCGATGCGTATGCGATTTACTTTTACGAGAAAGGAGAGAAGATGACATGAAACGGAAATGGTATGTAGCGTTCTTGGCAGTATTGTTTTTAGCATTTGTCGGCGCTGGAAACGCATCTGCGGCGATTCAAGTGAACGATGAAATGTCTACCTTTGCAAAGGGGAATGAAAATCTGCATCCGCCCGATGTAATGCCGCCACAATGATGATAGAGGATAAACCCTGCTGCTCTTCCGTCAAAATGGGATGGAGCAAAAAGCAGCCAGTCAGCAAAGTGATAGGCGGGAGCTTGGTTGCCCGCCTGTCACTTTCTTTGTAACTGCCACTTCAGCAGTCCATTCTTGCTTGCGGCCCGTTCCATTTGTAACTTCTCCAGCACACGGATGGAAGCCAAATTCTCGGCATGGCATTCGGCGATGATTTGCTTGACGGCTGGCGATGAAAAAGCCCACTGGATCACAGCTTGAACTGCTTCCGTTGCAAAGCCTTTCCCTTGTGCTGTCGGCACAATACCATAACCTGCCTCCACGCACCCCTTTACGTCAGGGCTTCCTTTGAAGCCAATATCCCCGATGACCTCGCCCGTCTTTTTGCACGTGACAAACCACGCGCCCCATCCCAACAGAGAAGGATCCTCGCGTAACGCTGTTAGATGCTCATAGATATGCAGCCTCATATCATATCCGGCAAGTGACGCCTCTGCAACCGACTCTTCGGTACAAGCCGCCAGAAGCAATCGCTCCGTTTCAATCTGCATTTCATTCCCTCCCCAATAAAAAAGTCATTACACGCAAGCATGTAACGACCGGTCTCTTCTTATTTATGATTAGCAAACGTCCGCACAAGACCGAACAACGTACCTGCTAAGATGAAAGCAAACAGCGTGTACATAATAAATAGGAACCACATGAAGACTCACTCCTTTTCATCAATATCCTACTGACCATTGTACCATTCCCTGTCAGGCGTGGCAACGCCATCCCTAGGGGAGTTGTGGCGGAAGTGTGGAGGAGAACTATCCGGTGAAATTGACGTGGATGGGTTGATTATCCTAGGTGATGGGTTACGTCAGGAAGTGAGCGATAAACTTTTTGAAAAAGAATTTTTCCCAAATGTCGATAATTGCTTTACACGTCAATTGTTTTTAATGTTTGGCTAGCCAGAAGAAGACAAAACGTAAGTTTTACGTCTATCTTTTTGGAATAACACGTAAAGGTGAAACTTTTGCTTCTACGACCCGTATGTTCGAGAAGGAGGTGTGGAGCTGGTGGTGAATTGGAGAGCTGTTTTTCTAATAGGTTTGATAATTGTGTTATTTCAGCCTGGCAACGCGCATGCGAAATCATATTCCATTGACCGGGTGCAAATCAAAGGGTGGGTCCAGCCAAATGGGGATATGGTTGTGAATGAAGTATTCACCTATACGTTAGACGGTTCATTTTCAACGTTGGAACGATCCTTTCCAGATCGCCATGTCCATCAGATAGAGTCATTTGAGGCCTACTGGATTAAAGGCAATAACCCGGCGGTAGGAGAAATTGACAAAACGACGCTGGTTCCAATGGAAACGACAAAGAAAAATGAAACGATGGTCACCTCCTTAGAGAATCAAAAGGATACGATGAATGTCCTTTATGTATACATAATGAAAAAAGCCGTTGTTTCGTATGAGAGCTACAGTTCATTAGATATCACATACTTTGAAAATGGAAAAAATCATAATAAAGACTTGCACGATGTGTCCATAACATATGTTTTGCCGGAAGCAGTCGGCGACCGAGATATCCATGGCGCCCTAACAGCCGTAACGATCAACACACCCAAAGTATATGAAGATGGCATCATTTTTAGTGTTCCTGTCTCCAAGGCACGCACGCTGACGGAAACGAAGGTTCTTTATGCATCTGCCATTATGACGGAGCAATTTAAGCTACCGGACCCGCAATCTTTCAAATCAGCTATTCAGTCTCAAACGAAGTGGCAGGCAAACATCGAACAACGGGAGGAGTCCATCTCATCACTTATCACGATAGCCAATTGGATGATGATCTTGCTCGTTCTAGCCTCTCTTGTCATTCTGATGATGCGCCAGAAGGTGATTGGATGGAAAATGGACTGGGAAAAGCTGCTACACGTGGATCCACTGTATCTCTTCTTTATTCATACGAACGGAAATCCGCAGCGAAAAAGTATTTTGGCTGGTCTGTTTTCACTTGTAGAGAAGGGCAGGGTGCAGATGGTGACAGAGCCTTCGGCAGAAAGATTCAGGGAACGCAAGGATATGCCGTCTGAAACTCTCGCTTTTTATGTAAATCCAACCACCGAGCCGATTGCGCCAGTTGAACAACGGCTCATCAATTTTTTATTCAAGACGGGCATGAGCCGGAGGAAATTCCACTTGCATGACATAGGTTCGTTAAGCGCTATAAAAGGAAAGCGACACAGCAATCAATCTATAATACGTTTTGATGCAAAAAGGAGAGAGTGGGAGTGGGAAGTGGTTAAGTTGTTGGAAGAGGCAGGTGCCCTGACGACAAAATGGCCGAATTACCTGAAACGGAGTTTGCTCATTTGCGGCGGCCTGTTTTTCAGCTTAGTAAGCTGGATGGCGCTTGATAGCTATTGGTATACAATCATTGCTATCGTCCTAACAGCCATTCCTCTTTGGACATTCTGGAAAAGCCCATTAGAGCGCATACCGCCAATCTTCTATTTTGCCACAATGGCTATTTTCATTTACACGCTGCCGTTTTATCACATGCGCATGGCCTGTTTTGCTTTGCTAGCCGCAATGGCACTCCTTTTTTACATGACACCATTCCACATAGTGGGTTCGTGGAGAGCGCTGCGGTATAAATGGGGAGTCAACTATTTCAGGTATTGGTCAATGAATCCTCCTCCCAATTGGTCAAATGACGATATCGAACGATATGAACGGCGTATGTATTTGGTAAAGCCGATCATTTCCCGCGTTCGCCCTTTTACGACTTGGCCGATATTATCAACTGATCCGCTCTCGTTCCTGCCGATCGAGCACCATGCATGGGGGCAGGATGAAAGCTGGTTGGGTGGGGGAAGCAACCATAGTTCTGTGGGGGATACTTCCACAAGTGGTGGCAGTGGTGGCGGAGACGGGGGAGGAGCGGGAGCAGAGTAAAGTTACGCCAACTCGTGACGGACTCCCTCGTGATAATGGAGACGCCAATTGCATTATCGCCACTGTTCGCATATAATGAGAACAAATGTTCCTTTCGGGAGGTTGTTGTATGCGAAATGAATTGCTCAAATTGTGCGAGCGCCACGAATTGGCGGATATGATTTACATGCGTGCGGATGGTCAGCTCACAAAGCGCCGTGTTGAAATCCTTTCAATCGGGGTGAATACGTTCATCGCCTATTGTTTTTTGCGCAAGGAGAGGCGCATGTTCAAAATTGATCGTGTGCTCTCGGTACAGCGTGTGCTCTATAGGGAGTCTGCGGCAATGTAAACTGGTCCGTCATTTGCCTGTTAAAGAAGGCCGGCAGAACAGGGCTAGCATTCCTTTACCGCCATTCCTCTTCTTCGATTTCAGGAAACCAGCGATAGATTGACAGGTCGATTTTACCGTTCTCATTGAACTGGACGCCTTCCGATTGAAGCAGCTCCTGTTGCCTGTTGCCTTTATCTTCCCGGTCTGTCGGCGTTGAAATGCCGCCTTGTGCGTTGATGACTCGATGCCAGGGCAATTGGTGTTTTGCACTCATGGAATGCAGCACCCGAACCACTTGCCTGGCGCCCCTTGGATTTCCGGCACAGGCGGCTACTTGTCCGTATGACATCACCCGCCCTGCCGGTATGCCCGATATGATGGTGACGACTTTCTCTGTAAAAGGATTCATCTGAATTCCCTCCATTCTGAAACTATTTTCTTTTCTGTATCGTACAGTAGGTAAGAAATAAAACACAAGAGGTGGAACAGATGGGATCCTTTTTCAAACAGCGCAGCATTATTGGGAATATGATTAAAATTGCTGGTATCGTCGTCATGGGATGGGGTGTCATACAAGCAATCGTCTTCCTGGCAACTTCCTCAGGAATGGGAGACCAGTTCTTCAATGAATTTGGGGAAGCTGTTTATGTAGGCAGTTCAATCAGCGGCATAGCCCTTTACGGTTTCATCGGCATTATTGCGACGCATGTCCTTTATGGCCTTCTGATTATCGGGTTCGGGGAAGTGATAGATCTATTACAGGATATCTATTTCAGACTAGACCCTCAAGCGAAGCAGGCGTGGGATCAAAAGCAGGAAGAGCGACAAAAATTACGAAACGAAGTCCCTCTTTGGGTAGAAAAGGATATTACAGCTTACTATAAGAAGAAAGAGGAAACTGTCGAGTCGGTTCAAAGCACGAGCAATCGGGATGTCTATGAAGTGAAAGTGAACGGCCGAGTGGATTACGTGGAGATGAGTGGATTTGATCCGCGCGTGCTGTCGGAAGAAGAAGCGAAGAAGTATGAAGGCTAAAAGGCAGTTTTGCTAGATCAAACCTTGGCGGCATTCCATATACTAGCAAGACGAAAGAATTTCTGCCGCCCATAAAAAAAGTAACCGCCCACTTTATGCAGTGGACGGTTTCGAACTTTTTGCTGTACGGTCCTGATAGTAGCCGTAGACGGAAATGGATACAATGAGCCAAAATGCGCTTGCTGCCATCCCGCCTGCCACATCACTCGGATAGTGGACGCCGAGATAGATGCGGCTGATTGCGATCGATAACGCCATGATGATGGCGAATAGAATGGATGCTATTCTGCTAAAGGCCGATTTGGTATGGCGCCAGACAATGTACGCAATAATGGCGTATAAGCTGAACGACATCATCGTGTGGCCGCTCGGAAAACTATAGCCTCCAATTTCGATCAGTCGATGGATCTCTGGCCGCTCCCGCTTAAATATCATTTTCAGCACTTGATTCAGTACACCGGTACCGAGCATAACGGTGAGGTAAAGATAGGCCTGCATGCGCTCTTTCATGATGTAAAAGAGGAGAATAAAGCCTGCAGCAATCAGGAGCAGAACGACGGTAGTGGAGCCTATCCATGTAAATGCCTTCATGATGGGTGTTAGCCAACTATTTTCCCATCCCTGTACGATTGAAATGATCGTATCATCGAATTGGAAGATGGTCGCCTTACTAATCCCCCGGGCAATGAATGCAAATATGCCTCCGAATACTAGGCAGAGCAAAAAGGCTGCTGCCATTCGGGTAAAGAGTATTTTCAAGGGGTTACACCTCAGTTCCATAACGTATTGTTCATACATAATAACAAACGCATCTGACAATGAAAAGTTCGAAAGAAGGTCTGTCATGATTGTTGTAATTCTGATCATTGGCGCGTATTTGCTTGGCACCATACTTACCGCAACATGGATTGGCAAGATATTTGGCCGCAATATTCGGATCGAAGGAAGTGGCAATCCGGGAGCTCGTAATGCGGGCCGTGTGCTTGGGAAGCGGGCCTTTGTCCTTGTTTTCCTCGGGGATGCCTTAAAAGGGGCCATTCCCGTTGCAGCCGCCAAGTGGCTGGATTGCGGAACGGCCGTTGAATTAGCAGTTCTTCTCGCGGCCATGCTAGGACATATATTACCGGTATTTTATAAATTTCGCGGCGGGCAGGGGATCTCCACATACATTGGCGGTCTGCTCATGTTCTACCCGCCTTTGTTCGCCGGTTTCGCAATCGTGTTTCTGCTAGTGTATCCATTTATCCGCAGCTTTACCTTGGCAGGATTCGCCGCGATAGTAGCCGTGCCGTTTCTATCCTGCTTGTTTCCGTTTAGCTATGTAGTGCCCGTATTGTTAGGCTGCCTTTCCGCGCTTCTTATTTTAGCGCATCAGAAAGATCTAATGTTTAGAATGGCCAATAGGACGGGAAAAAATAATTAATTGAAGAGATGGAGGAGAGGAAGAAAATGAAAGAAATTCATTCGACTGATGAATGGGCCGACGTGAGGGATGCCTCTAAAGGAGGAGCCGTGTTCCTTCTTAAGCATAGCTCTACATGTCCAGTCAGTGCAGCTGGTTTCAGGGAATTCGAGAGATTCGATACCTCTATTCCGAAATACTTTGTCACCGTTCAAACAGCCCGTTCTGTATCCAATGACATTGAATTGGCTACTGGCATACGTCACGAAACCCCTCAGCTTTTATTGTTCGTCGATGGCCAAGCGGTTTGGAATGCCAGTCATTATTCAATTACCCGTTCGAAAATCCAGTCGGCGGTTGAAGCATACGTGTAAGGGTGAGATAGAAGCAGGCGCTCATTTGAGACCTGCTTTTTTTCATAGGAAAACTACATAGTAAAGGGAATAGGCTTGGGTTTCATGTGTGGGTTAGCTTTGCAATATGATAGAATATGAATAAATAAAAAATAATAATTGGGGAAAGAGGGATTTAATGGAGCGTTTAAAGGGGAAAACGGCTGTCCTGACGGGAGGGGCAAAAGGAATCGGCGCAGTTGCTGCCCGCCTGTTTGGTAAAGAAGGAGCCCAAGTGGCTATTTTGGATTATGACGAGAAAGCCGGAGAAGAGAGGGCCCGTCAATTGCATGGCGAAGGAATTGAAGTGGCCTTCTTTCCAGTGGACGTGGCGGATGGGGAAGCTGTACAGGCTGTGGCCGCACAGGTGCTGTCTCACTTTGGCAAAGTAGATATTCTCGTGAATAACGCCGGCATCACAAAAGATGCATTACTGGTCAAAATGGATCCTGCAGACTTTCAGCGTGTTCTCGATGTGAATATGACAGGCGTTTTTCATTGCACACAAGCTTTCTTGCCTCCTATGCTGGCGCAAGGAAAAGGCAAGATCATTAATACATCCTCCATCGCAGGGACAGGCGGCAATGTCGGTCAGACAAATTACGCTGCGTCGAAAGCCGGCGTCATTGGCATGACGAGGACATGGGCGAAAGAATACGGGCGGAAGGGCATTAATGTAAATGCCGTTGCACCGGGTTTTATTGAAACGGAAATGATTCATACGATCCCGGAGAAGGTAATGGAACAAATTCGACTGATGACACCATTTACCCGTTTAGGAAAGCCTGAAGATATTGCAAATGCCTATCTATTCTTAGCTTCGGACGAGGCGGATTTTGTGAATGGAACTGTGCTGGAAGTAGACGGCGGCATGTTGAAATAAGAATTAGTTTGTGAATTAATTCACAAAAAATGATAGTTGTCATATGAAAAGTCATTACATTTATGTCTTCTGCCAATGCTCATTTCATTTTACGATGGTAGTATCAAAAAACTTCCGATTTGAGGAGGATACGTACTATGAGTAAAGAGAAGACTAAGCAGTTGCATAAAGATGTGGCTCCTTTTGCTAAATCAGACTTGAAGAAAAGTGTCATTCAGTTGATCAATACCGTTCCGCCAATATTTATCCTTTGGTTTCTTGCCTACCAAAGCTTATCTGTTTCCATCTGGCTTACCTTTGCGATTGCCGTCGTAGCTGCTGGATTTGTTGTGCGAACGTTCATCATCTTCCACGATTGCACGCACGGTTCATTTTTCAGGAATAAAAAAGCGAATGATATCGTCGGCACGATTACAGGCGTGCTCACTTTATTTCCTTATGAACAATGGAAGCGCGAGCATGCGATCCACCATGCTTCCAGCTCGAATTTGGATAAGCGCGGAGTCGGCGACATCTGGGTGCTGACAATTCAGGAATACTTGGAAGCATCTAAATGGACCCGTTTTGCGTATCGGTTTTATCGCAATCCATTAGTTATGTTCGGTTTGGGGCCACTTTATTTAGTCTTAATTTCAAGCCGCTTCAACCGGAAGGACGCACGCCGGAAAGAACGAATGAATACGTATTTGACAAACGCAATTCTTGTGGCTGTTTATGCATTGATGATTTGGCTTGTCGGGTGGCAAGCGTTTCTAATCGTGCAAGGTTCGATTATGTTTGTTGCGGCAGCACTCGGCATTTGGCTGTTCTATATTCAGCATACATTCGAGGATTCCTATTTCGAGGAAGAATCGGAATGGGATTATGTGAAAGCGGCTGTTGAAGGAAGCTCGTATTATAAACTTCCAAAAGTGTTGCAATGGGCAACAGGAAATATCGGTTTCCACCATGTGCATCACTTGGCGCCGCGCGTGCCGAATTACAACTTGGAATTGGCGCACGAATCCACACCGCCACTTCAAAGGGCGACGACCATTACGATTCGAACGAGCTTAGAATCATTACGCTATAAGTTATATGACCCTGAGAATAAAACGTTCGTCACTTTCAAAGAAGTGAAAGATCGGGTGAAGCGTACAGCGATGTCACTTGATTTAAAACCGAAACGCACGAGTTTCGACAGCAAGTAAAGAGCCGCCGCCTCCTCATAGGGGCGGTTGTTTTCATAAGGACGCCAGTATCTTTCAGTGTTTTTGTGGACGGACAGGTTCGTGCGGTATACTGAAGTTACAAATGAAGTGAGGTGCAGCTTATGCAGAAATGGTATACGATCTTTCCGAGAAACCCGTGGCTCAGTATTTACGCATGGGTCATCTTTTGCCTGCTGCCGTTCTTCTTCATCTTCCGCGTCACGAATCTGCTCAGTGTGATTATCGGAATCAGCCTATTGTTGCTGTTTTTCTTGTCCTATTTCTTTTCCTTTAAATCAAAATCCGGACTGGTCTACATGTGGCTCAGCTTTGAAATGGTGATCAATATTGTGATGACGCTGCTTTTTGGCTACGTGTACTTCTCCATTTTCACTGCGTTTTTCATAGGCAATATCCGCCGGCCGGTCGGATTTTTCATCATGTACGGCCTACATATCTTTTTCACAATTGGTGCGATTGTCGCTGGATTCTTCATTGACATCCATTTGTTTTTGCCGCAAGTGCATTTCATAATCGTCACGGTGATCGGAGTTATTTTATTACCATTCAATTTGTATCACAGAGGAAAAAAAGAGAACTTAGAAGATCAGCTGGAGGATGCGAAAGAGCGAATTTCCGAATTGGTTTTATTGGAAGAGAGAGAAAGAATTGCGCGCGATTTGCATGATACTCTCGGTCAGAAACTGTCCATGATCGGTTTGAAAAGTGATTTGGCTCGAAGGCTGATCACCCGAAATCCGGAAGAGGCCGAAAAGGAATTGAATGACATCCGGCATACGGCAAGCATTGCACTAAAAGAAGTGCGTGAATTGGTGGCGGGCATCCGGGCAACTAAGCTGCAGGACGAATTAATCCGAGTCAGACAAATCATCAAAGCCGCTGAAATGGAGTGTCGGATTGAGGGCGAGAATCAGCTGGGCGAACTTCCGGTCATCTTGGAAAACGTTTTGAGCATGTGCTTGAAGGAAGCGGTGACAAACATCGTGAAGCATAGTGGCGCTACGGCGTGTCTCATACTTTTTGAACGGCGCCTGAATGAATTTCGGATAATCGTCCAGGACAACGGAACTGGGCTGAACCGGAAGACAGGAGAAATGACTGGCAGCGGGCTACGCGGCATGGCGGAACGCTTGGAATTCGTAAATGGAAGTTTGTCTGTGGAAGTGGAAGAGGGCACGACGTTGACGATCCGTGTGCCGCTTGTCATCACTCATCAGGAAGGGGAGAAATCGGAATGATACGTATTGTCATTGCGGAGGACCAGGGAATGATGTTAGGGGCGCTCGGTTCCCTGCTGAACATGGAAGAGGATATGGAAGTGGTCGGCATGGCGAAAAACGGGGAAGAGGCAGTCGCTCTCGTCAACGCTCACGATCCGGACATCTGCATTATGGATATTGAAATGCCGGTGCAAACAGGGTTGGACGCCGCAGAGATGCTGCGCGGGAAAGATTGTAAAATTATCATTTTGACGACCTTCGCGCGCGCCGGCTATTTTGAGCGGGCCCGAAAAGCTGAAGTGCGGGGCTATTTGCTGAAAGACAGCCCGATCGAAGAACTTGTCTCTTCCATCCATGCCATCATGGCCGGCCGTCGGATCTATGCCCCCGAGCTCGTCGACATTGCTTATGGCGATGACGACGACACAGAAAATCCGCTTACCGAACGCGAAAGCCAAGTGCTCGGCCTTGTGGCGGAGGGCAAAACGACAAAAGAAATTGCCGGCGAACTGTACTTGACGCCAGGCACTGTCCGCAACTACATCTCGACCATTCTCGATAAACTCGGTGTCGGTAACCGAATCGAAGCCATTTCCCGCTTCAAGGAAAAAGGCTGGTTCAAATGACTGACTAGACTGAGAAGACCCCATCACCACTCCAGCCTGTAGGCAAGGGAGTGGTTTTTTGTTTGTGGTAATGCTGTAGTCTGGAGAATGGCGCTGCTTCCTATTGTTGCAATACTAGTGCCTTGAGCTTTGCTACTTGCCACAATAAATGAATTGAGCACTCTTTCGATGGATACGAGCACTTCCCACATACAATCGAGGACTCTTTTAAATATACGAGCACTATCCTGGCTTTACGAGCACTTGTCCCGCACTTATGAGCAGTTATCTGGATATACGAGCAGTCTTTGTAATATATGAGCACTCGTGCTAATAAGGTACTGGTCGCCTTTCAATCAATTGCTCCCAGCTCGTCAACAACCCATCATGTCTGACCTGCTATCCAATATGATTTTCAACTTGCCTTTCCCTCTACCGTGCCGGATATGCTATTCTTCTAGTAAGGTGAGAAAGGGGATTGGGTATGGAGACAATGACTTTAGCTTATGCGAGAACGTTAGATGAGCAAGACGGTCTTGCTGCTTATAAAGAGGAGTTTTATTTGCTGCCGCATGCGATTTACATGGATGGGAATTCGCTTGGTTTGCTGTCCAAGCGGGCGGAGCGGACGTTGCATGCGCTGCTGGATTCGTGGAAAACGCTCGGGATTGATGGCTGGACGGAGGGGGGGCATCCGTGGTTTTATTTGTCTGAACAGGTGGGTGCAAAGATGGCGCCGCTTGTAGGCGGGAAGCCGGAGGAGACGGTTGCGACGGGCTCGACGACAACCAATCTGCATCAGCTGGTTTCGACGTTTTACAAGCCTGCAGGCAAGAAGACGAAGATTCTTGCGGATGAGTTGAATTTTCCTTCTGATATTTATGCGCTTCAGAGTCAATTGCGGCTGAAGGGGTATGACCCGGATGTGCATTTGATCCGGGTGAAGAGTCCGGACGGCAGGATGCTGCGGGAAGAGGATATTATCGCTGCTATGACGGAAGAAGTAGCGCTCGTTGTTCTCCCTGCGGTGCTGTATCGCAGCGGCCAGATTCTCGATATGGAAAAGCTGATGAAAGCAGCCCATGAGCGAAGCATTCCAATTGGTTTTGATCTGTGCCACTCCGTCGGTTCGGTCGAGCATGCTCTTCATGAGTGGGGAACGGATTTCGCTTTCTGGTGTACATACAAACATTTAAACGGCGGTCCGGGATCCGTTGGTGGCCTGTTCATTCATGAAAAGCATTTTGGCACGCTGCCGGGATTAGCGGGTTGGTTCGGTTCCAAAAAGGAATCGCAATTCGACATGGAGCATACGATGGATCCCGCGGAGCATGCAGGCGCTTTTCAAATCGGCACACCCCATGTGCTTAGCCTCGCTCCGCTGCTCGGTTCTCTTACGCTATTTGAGGAAGTGGGCATGCCTGCGATCCGCCAGAAATCGCTTCAATTGACGTCTTATATGCTGGAATTAATTCGGCATGAACTGGCGCCATATGAATTCACCATCGGCAATCCGACTGATAATTCGCGGGGAGGCCATGTATTGCTGGAACATGCCGAAGCAGCCCGCATTTGCAAGGCACTTAAAAAGGATGGCGTCATTCCGGACTTCAGGGCGCCAAATGGCATCCGCCTTGCACCAGTGGCGCTTTACAATTCGTTTGAAGATGTTTGGCATACGGTGCAAAAGCTGAAAGTCATCATGGAAGAAAAACAATACGAACAATTTGAGAATAAAAGGGGAGTCGTTGCATGACAGAGAAATGGATCGATATTTCGCAACCGCTTCATAATGGCATTGCAGAATGGCCGGGAGACACGCCGTTCACCTATGAAGTGCGTTTTATTAAAGAGTTTACTGGTTCCGTCAACATTGGCAAGTTGACTACGAGTACTCATATGGGGACGCATATTGACGCCCCTTTCCATTACGATGATGAGGGGGCAAAGGTGGATGAGCTCCCGATCGATGTGTATATCGGGAAAGCCAGGGTTATTGATGTGACCGGCCTTGAAAGCGTCGGCCGTTCGGATCTTGAGGCCATCGACTTTGGCGGTGCAAGTCGGATTTTATTGAAAACGGGAAGCCGTCCGAGTCCGGATGTGTTTCCGGATACCTACACAATATTGCGTGCGGATATCGGCCCGTTGCTGCAAGAGCGGGGCGTCAAGCTGATCGGTGTCGACACGCCATCTGTCGATCCGGAACCGAGCAAGACGCTGGACGCTCATCATTCTCTCCATGCTAACGGCGTTTTGATTTTAGAGAACATTGTGCTGGACGAAGTGGAGCCAGGTGATTATGAATTAATCGCTTTGCCCCTCCCGCTTCAAGGTGCCGATGGAAGCCCGGTCCGTGCTGTCGTAAGGAAGTGGCGCGCATGACGGAAAAAGGGATTCATACCGATTTTAAAGAAAATATGACGTATGGAGAGTACCTTCGTCTCGATAAAGTGTTATCGAGTCAGGAGCGCTTATCCGGCCATCATGATGAAATGCTGTTCATCGTCATTCACCAAGTGAGCGAACTTTGGATGAAGCTTATACTGCATGAGTTGAATACGGCGATTGAATCGATTGAGCGTGATGAGCTGCCGGAAGCGTTCAAAATGCTGGCGCGCGTCTCCCGCGTCCAATCGCAAATTATTCAAGCATGGGACGTACTGGCGACATTGACGCCTGCTGAATATATGGAATTTCGCGAAAGTCTCGGCCGTGCATCAGGCTTCCAGTCCTATCAGAATCGGCTGATCGAATTCGCATTGGGCTTCAAACAGCCACATATCTTGAAAATCTATGAGAAGGATCCAGAACTCGCCCGAGAGTTAACGGCAGCTTACCAGGCTCCAGGGATTTACGACGTGGCCATCCGAGCTTTGGCGCGCGCCGGTTTCTCAATCAATCCAGAATTGCTGGATCGCGATTACTCGGTTACTTATCAAGGGGATCCGACCGTAGCGGATGCCTGGCTGCAAGTGTACCGGGACGTGGACACTCACTGGGATCTGTACCAGTTAGCTGAAAAGCTCGTTGATATTGAAGACAGCCACCAGCAATGGCGTTTCCGCCACATGAAAACCGTAGAGCGGATTATCGGTTTCAAGACAGGAACTGGCGGTTCGTCGGGTGTCAGTTATTTAAAGCAGATGCTGGAACACCAATTCTTCCCCGAACTCTGGGATGTGCGGACCAAACTTTAATGAAAAAAGCTGTCTCCCCGTTATCGAGGAGGCAGCTTTTTTATTATAGAAATTCGTAAAGGTGCTAGCCTTTCATTACTTTTTCAAACTGCCCTTCCTAGTTCTTATAAGAGGACGAGCTGGCAATGAACTTGCCGAATTTTAAGAGCTTCGACCGTAGGAACCCCTCCTCGAACCGTTTCAGCTCATTGCCCCACTCTGGGAATACCATTAATGCATGAGATTTGCCTGTTCCTGGACAGGTATCGGCAATCCTTCGTATTCATTGAGCTGAGCATCCTTCCTTTCTGTCTGATTTCCTTTCAAGAAAGAACATCTGTATACAATGAAATATGCATCACCTTCCCACAGTAGACCAAAAACGGTCGTACGAGTTTGTCCTCAGGGTTCCCTGAGTTTGAAGTGTCATTACTCTTACAGTATTCCGAGGCGATCTTTGAGGTGTGTGCGGTTGATAGAGGGGGAATTTGCTTATCTTAAGAAATTCTTCAGAATGGCGATGCATAATTCTTCATGATTAGCAGGGATGATAGAAGTAAATGAACATGGGGGATGTCTTATGAAAAAATTACTGGCGCTGGTAACGATCATTTTACTGGCTTTCCTTTACTTCCAAAAAGAACAAACGGCGAAAGAAGAGAGGCCTGGTGTCGGGGCGAAAGCGGCCATTGTAGTAGATGTCGAGACAAATAAGATTTTATTTGAAATGAATAGCAAAGAGTCTTTACCGATCGCGAGCATGTCTAAGATGATGACACAATATATCGTGCTGGATGCCATTAAAAGCGGGCGCATTAATTGGGACACGCTTTATCAACCATCTGTGGAAGTCTTCCAAAAGACTGCGGATCCGCAAATGGTGACGCTTGGCATGTCTTCATCTAATACATATTCCGTTCAAGAGTTATTTACGGCGATGACCGTCCTTTCGGCTAATGATGCGGCGATTGCTCTGGCGGAAGCGGTAAGCGGATCTGAAGATGCGTTTGTTGAGGTGATGAATGCCAAGGCCGAAGAATTTGGTTTGCGATCCGCTCATTTCGTTAACGCAACCGGTCTGGATGAAGAGGAGACGAATAGAGCATCGGCGAGAGATGTGGCTGCGCTCGCACAGTTATTGATTAAAGATCATCCAGAAGTGCTGGACTATTCAAACATGACTGATTTCACGACGAGAGATGGAGTCGTGCGCTGGAATACGAATATTATGCTTCCGGGGATGCCGCTTGCGATGAATGGAATCGATGGGTTGAAAACAGGTTACACAGAAGGAGCAGGCTCCTGTTTTGCGAGTACGGGCGTATTTGACGGCAGACGAATTGTTACCGTCGTAATGGGGGCTGTGGAGGATCGGGATGAAAGCGGCCCGTCCCGGTTCGATGTGACACGGCAATTAATTGATGAGTACGTCTTGAAATAAGCCATGCTATACTAGGGAAAAATAATCTAGCAGGCGGTGTTAGGATGAACGAAATACAACGTGCACAATTAATAAAAACGTATCCACTGATTCAGGAACTAATCGGGGAAAAAGAAGTGTTATGGCTAAATCCGGAGAACGGCCCGGCTCAACAAGGGATCACGCAATCCGGTATCTCTGACGCTGCAGTGCAGGAAGCGAGCGACCGTTTAAAGCGATTTGCTCCGTATATTGCGAAGGTGTTTCCAGAAACAGCTCCCGCTCAAGGAATCATTGAGTCCCCGTTAACCGAGATTTCAGCGATGGCAAAATCACTTGGAGATGCCTACGGGTGTAGCATTCCAGGCAAGCTGTATTTGAAAGAAGACAATGCATTGCCTATTTCAGGATCAATCAAGGCACGTGGCGGTATTTATGAAGTGCTGAAGCATGCGGAAACAATTGCGCTTGATAAAGGATTGATTACAGAAGGAGACAGCTATAGTAAATTTGATGAACCAGAACTGCGTAATGAGCTGGCCAAACATAAGATTGCGGTCGGATCAACAGGTAATCTCGGTCTCAGTATCGGAATTATGAGTGCGAAGCTTGGGTTCAATGTTACGGTCCATATGTCAGCGGATGCGAAGCAGTGGAAGAAGGATATGCTGAGGGAAAAGGGAGTATCGGTAGTCGAGTATGCTGACGATTACAGCAAGGCGGTTGAGGAAGGGCGCAAGCAGGCGGAAGCCGATCCGCTATGTCATTTTGTCGATGATGAGAATTCCATTGATCTATTCCTCGGGTATGCAGTAGCTGGAGAACGGGTAGCCGCTCAACTGAAAGAGCAAGGCATTCAAGTGGACAAGGATCACCCGCTATTCGTCTATTTGCCGTGCGGTGTCGGCGGGGGTCCGGGCGGTGTCGCGTTTGGATTGAAAAAGGCATTCGGAGACCATGTCCATTGCTTCTTTGCCGAGCCGACCCATTCCCCTTGCATGCTGCTCGGCATGATGACTGGATTGCATGAGGAAATTGCTGTGAATGATATCGGGCTAGATAATAAAACAGTAGCAGATGGCCTTGCAGTAGGAAGACCATCCGGTTTTGTCGGGAAGACGATGGCACCTCTTATCGAAGGGTGCTACACAATAGCAGATCAGACGATGTTCCGGCTCCTCACCGTGCTTGCCGATTCGGAAGGAATCCGTCTTGAGCCTTCTGCATTGGCCGGCATGACAGGTCCAATGCAAACGATTTCCGATGCAGTACAAGATGCCGATCATCCCAATGCAACACATCTCGTTTGGGCAACGGGCGGCGGCATGGTGCCAGAAAGCGAAATGGCTCATTACTATGGGATTGGTAAAGAACTATAGGCAGAGAGAAGGGAACTCCGGGAAATGGAGTTCCCTTTCGATTTATTTCCCGGGAAATCGACAGAGAAATGCAATTATTTCCCTTCGTTATTAGTTGGGAAAGCTTGTTAAATCAATATTTCAGCGGTATATTGCCGTGGAATCTCAATTGCGGGAAATAAATAATTTCCACGATAAAGAGTGAATGCTCCCTAAATACATCGAATGATGAGGTATGGGAAATCTACTTATTAAACTTCGCTGTCTCCAGGTATTTTCGACTGGCAATAAATCACCTTAATATTCCGCTTCAATACAAAAACCGCCACAAATAGAACGTGGCATAGGATTCCCAATCAGCCCACGGTACAGCGAGACGCAATAGCTCCTCGCGGCTTGGCTTTTCATCCAAGTTATCAAGATACTTAATGGCATTTAGCAGTCCGACATCTGCGAGCGGAAACGCATTCGGCGAGCGAAGGCAGCGCATGAGCACGTAATTCGCGGTCCAAGGACCAATTCCACGCACAGAAGTTAACATTTTCTCAGCTTCCTTATAAGAACCCGCCGCTTGCACAACTTCTTTGGAAAGTGTCCCTTCGACAATCAGTCGGGCCACCCCAATTAGATATTCACTTTTCCGCTGTGTCATTTGTAAAGGGACCAACTCTTCTACTGACAGTGCTGCAATCGTTTCGGGTGTAGGAAAAAGCCAATAGCGCTTGCCTTCCCATTCGATAGAAGATCCGAAAGTCTCGACGAATCGGCGTTTGAGTGTAAAAGCGAAAGCCAGATTGATTTGCTGGCCGATTATGCCCCAGCTGACCGCTTCAAAAAAATCAGGGATGCCCATATTGCGCAAGCCGTAAAATTGCTCTATGGCCTTTGACAAATAGCGATCTTCCTGTGCCATCGCATAGAATGGACGCAAATCGGTTTCTAAGTCGAACCAGTCTGTTACATAATGCTGCACTTTCTGAAGTGTCGCATCGTCCGCTGCTCCCCATATTTGGACGAGCAAGCCATCAGCTCCAGCATCGCTGATGTCAATGAAAACCGGTGCTTCTCCAGGAATAGAAAGTGCCCGCCGAATATGGCTATCTTCCACTTCATACATGCATTCATTTCCCGCATCGATCAAGTACTTCATATTTTGATCGAAACTGAATTCTGATGGAACCGGGATTTGAATTTTGTCATATCGCTCCATGCCCATTCCTCCTCTTTATTTATTTGTAACATAGATAGGACAGGATGTATTAGATATAATGAAAAAAGAGCGGAGGAGGAAGCGGGATGGATATTTATTGGACAGACTTCAGGCATCGAGACTGGCAATTGATAATAGCGGCTACGGATAAAGGGATTTGTTATATCAGTCCCAATCAATCAACGTTTGGGGAGCTGAACGAATGGCAGAAGAAGAGGCTGCCACAAGCAGTTTTACATGAAAACCCGGAGAAGCTCGCCCCCTGGACGCAGGAGCTTGCCGCCTACATGGACGGTTCCTTGAAAAAGTTTTCTATGCCTGTTGATCTTCATGGAACGGCCTTTCAGCAAGATGTCTGGAATGCATTACAGCAAATTCCTTACGGATCCACGAAGAATTATGCTGAAATTGCAGAGTTGATTGGAAAGCCAAATGCAGTGAGAGCTGTTGGCGGAGCAATCGGCGCCAATCCGATCTTGATTGCTGTTCCGTGCCATCGCGTGATCGGCAAAAACGGCAAATTGACTGGATTTCGCGGAGGACTGGAGATGAAAGAATGCCTGCTAACACTAGAGGAAGCGAGCGGATTGCCGAGTATGGCCGAGGCATGACTTGGCAACGATGAAAGGGAGGAGGGAGATGGATGGATCAATGGAAGGGGAATGCCCCGAAATTTTCACCTCAGCGAATCATACGGTCCAATGATACATTCGCGGTCACATTGAGCGAAGAAATGTTAGATTATTTGCAGGTGATCTTGGGTGAAACGGTAGAAGTGGAAATGAAGGATTCTGAATTAGTCATCCGGAAAATACGGAATTCAGGCACATCCGGTTTGGCTTCAAGCGAGCTGATGCCGCCATTTGCAGAACCTATTTCAGATTATCCGCTCATGTCCGACCAGGAAAAGGGTTCTTAACCATGTTTGCTGCCAGTAACGAAAGGGAAAGGAAAGAAAGACTTTAGTTACTGGAGGCATATGTAGTGGAAGCTCATGTAAATAAACAAATTCAAACGAAATGTGATACAGAATATGATCGATTATGCCGAGTGATCCTTTGCCAGCCAAAATTTATGGCAATTGAAGAGGCTATCAACGAAGTACAAAAGGTATACGAAGCAGAAGAAATCAATCAACATCGTGCCATGAGGCAGCATGCCGAGTTTGAAAAGCTACTGAAGGAACATGGAGTGGATGTGATCAAGCTTCCTGCTTCTCCTGAATATCCAGAACAAGTATTTACACGTGATATCGGTTTTACAATAGGAGAAACGATATTTGTAGCAGAACTTGCAACGGACATCCGTAAAGGTGAAGAAACCATTCTGGAAGATTGGCTGACAGCGCAAAACATTCCATATCAGGTAACAACGAGCCGTGTAGAAGGCGGAGATGTCATTGTCGATCGGGATACCGTTTACATTGGCATAAGCAGCCGGACATCCGAAGAAGCGGTCAAGCAATTGGAGCAGAAACTGTCTGGCTACGACATAAAAAAGATTCCGTTCAATGAGAAGTATTTGCACCTCGATTGTGTATTCAATATTGTATCACCTGAAAAAGCTCTTATTTTTCCTCCGGCATTTGATCCGGAGACGGTGAAGGAACTTGCGGCTTCGTATGAACTGATCGAAGTGAATGCGGAGGAACAGTTCACAATGGGGACGAACGTGCTCTCCATTGGAAACGGAAAAGTGTTCAGCTTGCCCCAGAATAAAGAGGTAAATGCCGCTTTGCGGAAACACGGATTTAACGTCATCGAAATCGATTTTTCGGAGATCATCAAATCGGGTGGTTCCTTTAGATGCTGCTCGATGCCAGTGGAACGAAAGTAATATATCGATTTTTGACAGAACCTCACATGTGAACTGCACCCCAATTGTTAGACACCATCTAATAATTGGAGGTGCAGTTTTTCTATGGCTAAATTTACTGTAGAAGATAAGTTACATGCAGTTAATCGTTATTTAAATGGCAGGGAAAGTTCACATGAAATAGCCAAGTCTTTGCAGACAGATAATAAAGCAATCCTTAAGTGGGTCAAACAATACGAATATCATGGTGCCGAAGCTTTTATTAAGTCTTGTACAACTTACACACAACAGTTTAAACTGGACGTACTCAATTACATGATTGAACAGGGCACATCCTTAAATGAAACTGCGGCTATTTTTAAGATCCCTTCCCCTTCTACAATTTTAGTTTGGAGGAAACAGTTGGAGACACAAGGAGTGGATGCCCTTCAATCAAAGAAAAAGGGGCGTCCATCCGTGAAAAAGGAATCCAATCAACAACATAAACCTGCACCGGTTAAAGGGTCTACTGAGGCGCTTGAAGCTCGTATTAAACAACTAGAAATGGAAAACACGTATTTAAAAAAGTTGAATGCCTTAGTTCAAAACAAGGAAAAATCACCAAAAAAGACAAAGCGCAAGTAGTCTTTGAACTAAGGCATGCATATCCGGTAAAGTTACTCGTGAAGCTCGCTGGTATTCCACGGAGTACGTATTATCATTTGGTGGCACGTCTGAATCAGCCAGATCCAGACGCAGATATAAAGGCAGAAATTAAGTCGATTTATGAAGAACACGAAGGACGTTATGGCTATCGTCGTATCCGTGATGAGCTTGCCAATCGTGGACGAAAGGTGAATCATAAGAAGGTTCAGCGCATCATGAGAGAGTTAGGTTTAAAGTGCTTGGTCCGTATGAAAAAATATAAATCTTATAAAGGGACGGTTGGTAAAATCGCGCCTAATAATTTAGAACGCAACTTTACTGCAGATGCCCCAAACGAAAAATGGGTCACCGACATTACGGAATTTAAGCTGTTTGGGGAAAAACTTTATTTATCACCTGTATTGGATTTGTTTAACGGTGAGATCATTACCTATACCATTGGTTCAAGACCAACGTATTCACTTGTTTCCGATATGTTGGAGAAGGCTTTGGAACGCTTGCCGGAGGACCACCAGCTACTAATGCATTCGGATCAAGGTTGGCATTATCAAATGAAGCAATATCGTCACGCACTTGAGTCTAGGGGGATTGTGCAAAGTATGTCCCGCAAGGGAAACTGTTACGACAATTCTGTGATGGAAAATTTCTTTGGCATTATGAAATCCGAGTTCCTCTATTTAAAGGAATTTGAAAGTGTAGAACATTTCAAAATAGAACTGGAAAGATACATCAATTACTATAATACAAAACGGTTGAAGGCAAAATTAAAAATGAGTCCGGTGCAATACCGAACTCATTTTACCCAAGCTGCCTGAAGTAATACCGTGTCTAACTTTTAGGGGTCACTTCA